>NZ_JAFBEB010000003.1 GCF_016908525.1 Brevibacillus fulvus | reverse complement strand
AATACACTATCCGGTATTAGCATAAGTTTCCCTATGTTATCCCGGTCTTACGGGCAGGTTGCCTACGTGTTACTCACCCGTCCGCCGCTAGGGTCTTAAAGACCCTCGCTCGACTTGCATGTATTAGGCACGCCGCCAGCGTTCGTCCTGAGCCAGGATCAAACTCTCCAATAAAGTTAAGTGTTGATCTTTGGTTCAAAAAGAAATTGCTTGGCTTGTGATTTGATCACTTCAAACGTTTCGCTGTTCAGTTTTCAAAGAACATTTTTAAACGATCGCCCAGAAGCGACTTTTTTAATTTACCACACTTTCACACATAATTTCAAGTGGTAAATTTCAGTATTTCACTCGTTGTTTCGTTCAATATCGAATCAACGTTAATTAATATAGCACATCAATCAAAAAGATGTCAATGCTTTTTCTGCATTTTTTTAATCAGACAATAAATATGCCTTCTCACTATAATCTCCAGCACCTGATAAAATGATCTCCTGAACCAACGATCGTTTTACCATTTTATCCAATAACAAATGAAGTTCGATCCCGCTTCCGTCAATTTGCGGGAGTCGAAACAACTCGGAGAGCAGCCAAGGTTTGTTCCGTGTACCGAGAATATCTATAATATATTGTGAACTTGGCTCCAATTTCGCCAACAAGCCGACCTCAATGGGGATCATCAGCAGTTCGATCCTTTTGGCCAAAGGCTCGTTGCCGATAACCAGTTCCTCATACAATTTATAGACCGCGGAGTCGAACTGCTTGATTTGCATCCAAACCGAATGATCGGGATATTCATTCATCTCATAAGCAACCAACCTTGCCCAGCGGCGAAGAGATTGCTGCAATGACAAAAAGCAATCAAGAATATGACCTTTGCGAAATAATTCTTTCGCTTCGGTAAAAAACCGCAAAAACAGCGAATATTCTTTGCATATTTGCAGTTTTTGCAGATGAGACGGCAGTTTGAGCAGCTGTTCCCGCTTCCTTTTCATATAATCGCCATCGTCATGAACAATACGAGCAGAGGCGAACAATCTTGCCATCTGTTCATCTAATCCATGCATGGCCCACCTTTCAATTTGCCATCGGCTAAACCGATGCTCGACAATCGGGCATCCCGCGAACACAAAATAGTTTGTGCTCCAGTTTGCTCCCGGCCGATCGGAAATAACAAGATAAATCCGGTGCGCCCCATCCGCAAACAAACCATTTTGCTCAGGTTGGGTAATCGCTAAAACAGATAAAACATCTTCACATTTTGCAATATTCTCGATATATGTGTGAACATGCTCCATCGCTCATCCCCCCCGATTCTCGTAAGCTTAAAATTTCTACAGAATCTCTTTGTTTCCTGCTTGTAAACAGAGAAATGGTTCTATGCTATACTGTTGCTCAGGAGGAATGTTCATGAAAAATCTGGACCGTCTAAGCAAGATCAAGCGGTTGCGCACTTGGGGAAACTGGAGTATCGGAATTGGAATTTTGCTGATGTATCTTGGTTACGCTTTCTTTGCCGGTTATTTGGGTCCGTGGCTAAAAGGCCAAGCTTGGTTTATGACCCTCCTGTTGATAATCGGTTTCCTGTTAACGATGGGTGCTACGGTTATTTTCATGGTTTCGGGCATGGTATCAACCACTGCTCCACAAGTAGAATGCCCGGCCTGCAGGAAAGTAACGAAAATGCTTGGCAAAGAAGATGCTTGCATGTTTTGCGGACAACCGCTGCTCCTTGAAGAAGACAGCAGGCAAGGTACCAACGCGTAAGTCAAAAACCCACTCGGACTTTTTGCACCGAGTGGGTTTTTCTTTTTCATGGCTTGCCCGATTTGTTCAACGTTTCCTGAACAGTCTCCCAAATTCCCGACTTTTCATAGCCTCGCCTCCAGGAAGCAACGCCGGCAAGCGCGTATTTATGAACCAATTCGACCCGTTTTTGAATAGAGCCCGCTTCTTCCAGCCACATCTTGTAGGTTGCCCCATCCTGCGGGTCAGTGTAACTCACGAAAAGCTGCCCGCTTTGCTCATCAGGCTGCGCCTTGAGATTGCGCTCCTTCATCCACGCTTCAGCCGTCTCCATGGTCAGTGCCTTGGAGCTTACTTTGATTGTGCCGTCGGACTGTTTCTCTTCTTTCCAAAGCCGCGTGTAATACGGCATGCCCAGGATAAGCTTATCGTTTGGAATTTCCGCCAACACTCCGCGCAGTCCTTCTTCCACCCACGGCAGAGAGGCAACCGATCCGGCTTCCGGGCTGGCAGCGGCATGCTCGTCATAAGTCATGACAATCATATAATCAACGACTTGAGACAGAGCAGGACGATCATAAAAGAGCGACCATCGCTCACTCGTTGATTTGATCGTGACATCCATCGATACTATCAACCCCTGCTCGTGCAAATATGGGGTTAATTCACGAACAAACTGGACAAGATTCTGTTTGTCCTCAAGATAGACGTTTTCAAAATCGAGGTTAATACCGTCAAGATTGTACAAATCAGCATAGTTTAAAATTTGCCCAACCAGTTTTTCACGCAAGCGGAAATCTTTCAACACTGCCTGTGTCCAATCCGGGTTAAACCCGTTGGAAACAAGCCCCCATACCTGATAGCCGCGTTTGTGCGCCCATTCCACATAAGCAGGATCAGCCTTATTGCTCAAAGTCCCTTGTTCATCCTTCAACTCAAACCACGTAGGCGAAATAACATTTAGTCCTGGCATCGCAGGTATATTGGCAAGATTCGGATTTCGGCTGGAAACTTGCTCCCACGTCAAATTAACCTTGCCTTCAAGCGGCTTGATCGGGGCGGCTTTGGCTTGTTCAGGCGTTTGCGGCAGGGTGACTTTTCGAATTTCCTGCAAACGGACAGATTCTTTCGGCAAATAACCGACAATTCCGTCGCTCGTCTCAACTTGATACCAGTTATCCCGCTCACCCAAAATGTCTACCTTCGCTTTGGCGGGCTGCTCAGCGACGATCGGCTGTTTGATCGAAGGACCAAGCCGCATCAATTCCGGCTGGTCTTCATCGGCAATCACTTCACCGCTTTGCACGCTATACCCGTCCTGTTCAACAATCAACATCCCGCTCTCGGTGACACGGACCGTGACCGGATACAACTTTTCCAGCGGGGAAAACGGGACAAAGCGCACGCCGTCTATCTCCTTGACCGGCACGCTCAGGTCAACCGGCGTCCGGTTGAGATATGCCACCACTTTTTCGCTTTCCATTCGCAAAACCTTGTCCTTTGTCGTGACAATGATCGAGTTGCTCGGCTCGTCCCAGAAAATATGGGGGTCGAGATGCTCCTTAATAAAATCAAACGGCAACAGCACTTGCTCGTTCTCTTGCGCGAAAGGCTTTTCGTAGGGCTTGCCTTGAAAAACGATCACCTGTTTTCTTCCTTCATAAGGAGCTACCCGCTCGCCGGAGGGAATTTGCGTGACGACCCACCAACAGATCGGAATAAAGGCAAGCAACAACAAAAACAAGATCATGACCATATACAAGCGCGGGCTCCGTTTGCGCCGCTTGCGTGAGGCCATCCCCAATGGAACATTCATCCACATACCCTCCCATCATCGGAATCACTGCCTGTCGGCTGGGGAGGATGGCATACTTTGTTTCAAATCCAGCAAACCACATCTCGCTTCCACAACCTTCTCCAAAGCTCTCTCTACTCCATCATACTTAATAAACATGACGAAACATGCGTCCAAATTGTTACATCCTTCTGTCAAACAAAAAGCTCCTCCCTGTAACAAACCAGGTTGGAGCTGATCGAAAATATGGCGGCTTTCAATGTTTCTGTTGGCAAGCCTCGCAGATACCGTAAACTTCCATCCGATGCCCGGTAGCCTGAAACCCAATCGACTTGGCAGCGGTTTCGGCATCCTCCAGGTATGGATAATGAAAATCCTGGATGGAACCGCACTTGGTGCAAATGGCGTGATAATGATCCTCGGCGACATTTGCATCAAACCGGCTGGAAGCATCTCCGTACGTCAATTCGCGTACGAGGCCAGCATCTTTAAACACCCGCAGATTATTGTATATCGTTGCCACGCTCATATTAGGAAACTTACCTTCCAACGCTTTGTAAATCTCATCGGCTGTCGGATGAGACATGGTTTCAAGTAAATAAGCTAATATCGCATGACGTTGCGGTGTCATCCTTACTCCTGTATTTTTCAGGATTTCGACCGCCTTTTCCACTCGCTGCGTCATTTTGTCATGCACCTCTCCGTCTACAAAAAACGTTGCTCAAAATAATAATGAGCCTTTTATTAGAATTGTTATAAATAAGTGTACGTCTAGTTAGTAGGCCGTGTCAATAACCATTGTGTGGAAAATATTTAACAATGTGTTCAATTTTGCTCCCAAACAAGCGATTTCTGCTGAATAAACCGGTAAGGTAGCCGAATCACCTGCTCCTGCTTCTGCCAGGCTTTGGGTAACGCATAGCGCGAAAAACCGAACGTTACGCCTTGGCGATCAGCCGCTGCTTGAAAATAGACACCTTCCGTCTCCTTGGAAGCAATATAGATGTACGCCCAGTCCCCGGATCGCTTCCAATCCCGGTATTGCGGATTTTGTTTGTTTTGTTCCACCCAATCTTTGATGTCCGACGGCACCCGCCAATCCGTTACATCGACAGTTTGATAAGGAAGATAAGAGCGAAGCGGATCGTTTGCTCTCTCTTGTTTGGCAATCAGCAATTCCTTGGCAGTCGTCACCATATCCCCTTGCGGATAGTTTTGAACAACTTGCTGTAAATATGCCCGATCCAAACTGTAATAATAAGCCAGCAATAAGGCATCATCCGCCAGAGCGGATTGAGGGTAGCGCTCTGTCAAAGTATGGCAATAACCCAGCAACTGTTCTCCCAACTCGACGCGGCTGGCGTAATAGCGCACTTCTTCCCCATATTCAAGCAACTTGCTGTTGCTGAGAGCAAGAGAATAAAGCGTCTTCGCCGCTGTTTCCGGGTCGGCCACGTTGAGATCGACAGTGGAGAAGGCTTTGATCGCTTGCGAATAGTTGTTAAAGCGACCGATGTAGTCAGCCAAAGTTTCATTGTAATCCATCGTCTTGATTTGTCCAAACCAGAAAAAGCTTTGCCGGCCGCCAAGCCATAAATGATTGTAAAACAGCAGCGGTTCGCGATAAATCAGGGCCGCCAGTTTGTATTGCAGCCTTGCCCGCTCTTCACCAGTCGCATTGGTTGCCTGACTGCGCAAATTGGCCAATTCATTGGCCAACCGTTGCTGCTTGCTGACTTCCTCCCAAAATGGGTAACGTTCGGCACTGCTTGCGACAGTGCTGTTCAGATCAGCAGACAGCAAAGCCGGTTGAAACAGATCTTTCCCTTTATATTGGGCAAGGAATTGTTTCAGCGCCTCGTTGGCTTCTGCATACGCTCCTTGTCGCAAACGTTCCACCGCTTGCGAATAGTCGATCCACGCTTTCGTCCAGGCCGGCAGTTGCACATCGGCAGAATGGACACCACGCCCATCCGCCATTTCTGTATCCAACACATACAAAAATTGGCCAAAGGCGTCATAGGACAGATCGCGATCACCCGATTTTTGCGCCTGCAAAAACCAGTGAAGCGCTTGCGCGAAATTGCCTGTTTGCTGATAACAACGGGCCAGCCGATATGCGGCATCGTCTGCTGCGGGATGCAGGGGAAACTTGTTGAGAAATGCCGTCCACTTTGCAATCGCTTGCACCGGTTGGGCAAAATCCTCGCCGTAAGATTGGTAGGCGTACCAATCCCCTTCCGCTTCTTGATAAAAATAAACTTGTCCGCGAATTTTGCGGTACTCCGCGATCCCTTTGCTTAACATACTGTCGGGATACAGTTCGGCCAACGTCTTTTCTGTTAATCCATCCACCGATACGAGGAACCCGTTCTGCTCCGAACTGGCAATCAACCGCTCGGCTGCTTTCCGGTCACCATGATTGCGTAACAAAAAAGCGTCGATCAGTTGTTCTGTATAGATATCCTTCGTAGACATGGCGATGTCGCGAAGCAAATCGAGGTGATCATCGCCCAACAAAGCCTGAGCGATTTGTCTCTGCTGTTCAACCGACAGCGCTGGGTCATCGTACCATTTGGCCAATAAATCCGCATAATCGGACTTGGCGGAAAGAAAGTTGATGAAGCCCTCCCATTGCGGTTTGTCCCGATAAGGTAAATACCATTGTTCAAGCTGACTGTCGGTGATTTTCTCCCGTTCCGATAAAGTCATCAAAATCGTAAAGGCGCCGTCGGAGCTGGCTTCAGGGAGATAGGAAAGCAGCTGCTGCTCTTTGCCTTGCGGTATTAATTGCAGCAACGTCTCTTGATACAAATAACGATCAGGGATTTCCGATGCTGACAGCCATGTGTACAATGCCGGCAGCAAACTCGGATCATTGAGTCGTTTGGCAAGATTCAGCCAAAAATTCCATTCAATCGCGGGCTCAGTTTGTTCGGCTCCCTCTCGTTCGGCAAGGACCGAACCATTCGTTGAAATGCCTTTGTCTACGACGGCAAGCAATTGCTTGTGATGCTGATCCAATTGCGCTCCCAACTCGGCAGAAATTTGCCACGATTCCCGATACTGCTGAAAGGCGCTTTTGACAAGTGCATCAATTTGTGTGTCCGGCAATTCTGCCGCATATACGGTGGCAGCAGAAAGTTCTCCGGTTGGCCCCTCCCAGACAAAAAGGCCGCTGACTGTGCAGACCAAGGTCAGTATCAGTTGTTTTCT
This sequence comes from Brevibacillus fulvus, assembly GCF_016908525.1. Taxonomy (GTDB): domain Bacteria; phylum Bacillota; class Bacilli; order Brevibacillales; family Brevibacillaceae; genus Brevibacillus_G; species Brevibacillus_G fulvus. The sequence continues at coordinate 319,154 of NZ_JAFBEB010000003.1, read as the reverse complement.
CCCCATCTTAATCCCTCATTTTACGTAAGCTCGTATTGGATATAGTTGTATGACGCACATAGCGGGAAAATGTTTCCGGCAAAAAAGAAAAGACCGTTTCCTATTGTTTAAGGAATAACCGGTCATATAAGTCAGTTGATTGCCGTTTTTTTCGTTTTTTTCAACCCTCGCTGAAATGCGGGACAAGCATCCTGCAGCGGACAGACCGCGCACTGCGGATTTTGCGCCTTGCAGTGGTACCGTCCGAAAAAGATCAGGCGATGGTGGCTGTTCGTCCACTCTGCCTTAGGAATTTTCTTCATTAAGGTTTTTTCGACTTGCAGAGGAGTATCTGTCTCCTCACAAAAGCCCAGCCTTTTGGCGATTCTCTCCACATGGGTATCGACAGCCAGCGCCGGCACGCCAAACCAGGTCGAGACGATGACATTAGCTGTCTTTCGGCCAACCCCCGGCAGCTTGACCAGTTCTTCATGTTTGTCGGGAATTTCTCCGTTATACTGCTCCAGCAGCATCCGGCACAGTTCCTGAATATGCTTTGCTTTGTTTTTGTATAGCCCGATCTGTTTGATGTCTTCTTGCAGTTCTTCCAGAGAGACGGCGAGATAATCCTCCGGTGTTTTATATTTTTCAAAGAGACGCTCCGTAACCTGGTTCACTTTTTTATCGGTGCATTGTGCAGACAACAGGACGGCAATCGTCAATTCAAAAGCATTCCGATGATTCAGTTCACAATGGGCATCGGGAAACATTTCGCTCAATGTTTGCAAAAAACGTTTCGTTGTCAGTTTTTTCATAGCCATCCTCCTGCACGTTTGACTCATGATGTCTCCATTATATACGGTATATGTCGAATGTTTGAAGAGGAAGTTAGCTTCTGCCATTTTGCGGAATTATTTGCATTGCCCGTGATTCCGTTTGCGGAAGGGATCAAACAATAGCTCAAATAACGCGTTATTTATCTTGTTCTGCGTGCAAAAGCGGTTCGTGAATCCCGCTTCTCCAATTTACATAGCGGGCCGCAACAAACAAAAAATCAGACAAGCGATTCAGATAGATGAGCACCAGGCTTGAGATGCTCTCCCGCTCCATCGCTTCCACCAGCCGCCTTTCCGCTCTCCGCACAATCGTACGCTCCAGGTGCAGCGATGCAGCCGCGGAATGCCCGCCGGGAAGAATGAACTGGCGCAGTTCCGGGAGCTGCTCGTCCCAACTGTCAATTTGCCGCTCCAGAAATGCCACATCTTCCTCTTTGATCGGCCAGCCTACTTTTTTTCCAGGGGGAGTGGCTAATTCGGCTCCAACATGAAACAGTTGCGTCTGAATTTTTTCCAGCGATCGTCTAATCTCCACCCATTCCTCTCCCGGCGGTAAAAAAGACAGCGCCAGTCCGATGGCTGAATTCGCCTCATCACAAGTACCGTATACCTCCACGCGGGCATCGTGTTTGGACACGCGCTGGCCATAAACCAAGGACGTTTTCCCTTGATCACCTGTTTTCGTATAAATTTTCACCTGACTCCCCCCGAAATTTTATTTCCCCGGAAATTCGACAAACTTTTACTATAACGCTTCAGCGATGATGATTAATTCCGTACTTTTGGCATCGAATGGTTTGCGATCAAAGGAACCATACCGTTCAACGATTTTAAAGCCATTCAATCTCAGCAGATGATGCAGCTCTGCCGGAAATATGTAACGCAGTGTAAACCGACCGACCACCTTTTCCGTAACAACGCCTTCCGGACTGATCCTTTCATACGTTCTCGTAATTTCCGCCAACTGCTGAAAATGATCGTATCTGGTGTAATCCCACATCGCGATTTCTTCGCCTGATTCGAGCCGATAGCTGCCGCGGAAGGTCATTTTCTCGGCTTCTTCATATAGATGCGCGATATGCGGAACAAAAACATTTAGCGCCAGCTTTCCGCCCGGTGTCAAGTGACGGCGAATACAAGCGAGTGCTTTCATCTGTTCCTGAATATGCAACAAGTGCAAAAAAGAGCGATACGGAATCATAATCAGCGAAAATTGCTGATCCAGGGCAAATTTGCGCATATCGCCTTGCAAAAAGTGAACTTGCTCCAAAACGCCCCGTTCCGCTGCTTTTTGTTTCGCCTTTTGCAACATATCGCCAGAAAGATCAAGGCCGGTCACAGACAGACCGGCCTCAGCCATCGGTATGGTAATCCTGCCGGTGCCACAGGCCAATTCCAGGATGTCTCCGCCGGCAGCTTTCGCCAGTTCGAGAAAAAACTCCACATCTCCCGGAACACCGCGCTGGGTCAAGTCATAATAGTCGGCCCAGCGGTACATATTGTTCGCACTCATCTGGCCACCTCCTACACCATCAATTCAGTTGAATTCAGGTAAGCCAGCACAAGCTTGGCCGTGTTTTCCAGAGAATCCCGATGGGTCCGTTCATGGGAATGGGAAGCATCGACGCCCGGTCCGATCAGACCATGCACGATATCCGCTCCAGCTCTGATCGCCGCGCTGGCATCCGAACCGTAATATGGATAAATATCAACCTGATAGTAGATGTTGTTTTCCTCGGCCAATTTGACCAAATGCTTTCGCAATCCGTAATGGTACGGTCCGGAGGAATCTTTTGCACAGATGGAGACGCAATATTCATCCGTCGTCTGCCCATCCCCAATCGCACCCATGTCTACGGCAAGATATTCGACGACTTCCTCCGGTATGTTGGAATTGCCGCCATAGCCAATTTCTTCATTATTGCTGATCAGAAAATGGGTGGTAAACGGCAGCGTGATGCCGCTTTCGCTGATATGCTTCAACACGCCGAACAAAATGGCGACACTGGCTTTATCATCGATATGACGCGATTTGATAAAGCCGCTTTCCGTAACGGTTACCCGCGGATCAAAAGAGACAAAATCCCCGACCGCGATTCCTAAGGCCAGCACATCTTCCCTGGTTTTGACCTTTTCGTCAATCCGCACTTCCATCAGCTGCTCCGTTCGTTCCAACTTGCCGGCATCTCGTCCGTAGACGTGAACGGAGGCTTTGCTCGTCAGAATTGTACCTGTGTAAATTTTCCCGGCAGCGGTTTCAATCTGGCAATACTCACCTTCAACCGCATTCCAGGCAAATCCGCCGATCATCGCCAGTTTCAGCCGACCGTTTGCCTTGATTTCCTTGACCATCGCTCCCAAGGTGTCTACATGTGCGGTCAACAGGCGATGCCGTTTCGTATCCGTTCCCGGCAAAGACGCCAACAAGGCGCCTTTTCTGGTGCGGACCGTTTCCAAGCCAAGGCGGTGCAACTCTCCTTCCGCCCAGTTGATCACATTCGCTGTATTTCCTGATGGGCTGGGGATGTTGGCAAGTTTGGTAAATGTTTCCACAATATAGTCAATATGCTGCTTCATTTCAGAACCCTCTCCCAAAGCCTTATTGGCCAATTTCTTTGACTGCTTGCAATACCTCCTGAACGTGTCCGGACACTTTCACCTTGTGCCAGATTTTCGCGATCTTCCCTTCCTTGTCAATCAGAAAAGTGGAACGCTCGATCCCCATATACTCTTTGCCATACATTTTCTTTTGTACCCAAACGCCATACTCTTCCGCTACGCGATGATCGGTGTCAGCCAACAAAGGAAAAGGAAGTTCATACTTGGCCGCGAATTTATCATGTGACTTGACATCATCAGGACTGATTCCGAGCACGATCGTATCCAGCTTGCCAAACTCCGGATGAAAATCGCGGAAATCACACGATTCCGTCGTACAGCCGGGCGTCATATCTTTGGGATAAAAGTAAAGAACGACATTTTTCCCGCGCAAATCACGGAGCGAAATCGTCTGATTATTGCTTGCTTGCAAAGTGAAATCTGGTGCAGGTTGTCCTATGTCGACCATTTCAAATCCCTTCTTTCTGCCATGCTATATCTTCATTTTAACACAGGACAATCTTCCGAATACACCATGGCAGCGAGAGAAGCATATAAGTTGCTAATAATATCGTAAAACGATACAATTAATTGAAAAATAGAAGCAAATTATTTTTAATTATAGATGGATGGTGATCTAATGAAAGATTTTTTTGAGGTAACGGATCCTGAAGCGATGAAATGCCTGGCAATACCGGAACGGGTGAAAATCCTGGAATTGTTTGAAGATTCGGAACCTCGCACCGCCAAGCAGATTGCCACCGAATTGGGGGAAAACGCAGCCAGGTTGCATTATCATGTAAAAGAGCTGGTTCGAGTCGGCCTCTTGGAACAGGTCGACACCCGAATCAAAGGCTCCATCGTCGAAAAGTACTACCAACCGATCGCCAAAGTGATTCAAGTCCGCTTGCAACTGATGATCGAAGAAAATTCGCAGGAGATAAGCGACATCATGTTTACTCCGCTGCGGACAACCGAACAGGACCTCATGCGCACTCTTCAACGTTATGCCACCAGCAACGAAGATATGCGAAAAGAATACCAGGACACGTTTGGATACAATCTCGCCGAATTTTATTTAAGCAAAGACGAGCGCAACGAATTTCTCAAAGAGATTCAAGAAGTGATACATAAATACAAATCATTCCCGAAAGCGGAGAACCGTCTGAAATTCAAGTTCTACGACGTCCTGTTTCCCCTTACTCAACCGGAAACCATTCATCTGGAAGAAGAAGAACAAACCAACCAGAACGTATAAGCGAAAAAGGCTTCTGCTTCAATGCGATCACTGAAGCGGAAGCCTTTCTTTGGATCAGCGGCAAGCGGTCCACTTTCAGCCGCCAATTCGCAATTTTGCCGCGATTTTGCTATAAATCGGATAAGCAACGAGCGAAAGCGCCAAACCTTTGATGAGGTTAAAGGGAGCAATCGCGTATAAGATCAACGACCACAAGCTGTCAATGTGCATGCTTTCCAGCATTTGGTCCAAAGGCAAGCGGGACAACGCGGCATAGGCCGGCATCAGGAAATACACGTTGGCCACAGACATCGCGATCGTCATTAAAACGGTGCCGAGAGCCAACCCCAGAACAAATCCGCTTTTCCCTTGTCCCTTCCGTTGCAAAAATACGGCCGACCAAATGAAAATGGTTCCTGCCACAAAGTTTGCCACTTCCCCGACCAGCAAACCATCTGTATTGTGTAACAGCATGTGAAGAGCGTTTTTCAGCAGTTCAATCATCATGCCGGCAACCGGTCCAAACACCAGTCCGCCAATCAGACCGGGCAATGTGCTAAAATCGAGCTTCAAAAATGCAGGGATCACCGGCAATGGAAATTCCAGCATCTGCAGGATCACCCCAACCGCCGCCAACAGCGGAATCGTCACCAGCTTTCTGGTTTGCATCGTCTGTTCTACGTGAATCTCGGTTTGTCTCATCTGTTCCCTCTCCTCTCATTGATCTTCCTTCTGTGAGGAATGGCAACAGTTTCGCATTCGCGCCCAGACGCAAAAAACCCTGAAGACACCAAAGTCTTCAGGGCTTTTTCTCCAAATATGCATAACCTGACGGCAACGAGAAAGCAAGGGTCGCGATCCATAATCATTCGCCCCTGTTTTTCCGCCGCTTGGCATCATTGAAGAGAGCACGTTTGCGAACGTACTGTCGTCATCCTTCTCCCATCCAGACTGTACTGTCGGCTCTGGAATCGCACCAGATCCTGCACTCTGCTTACAAGTAACCAGAGGCTCGCGGGCTTACACTATACATGCAGTGATCACCGCCGGTCGGGAATTTCACCCTGCCCCGAAGGAATGTGAAGTTGTATGTGGCTCATTATACTGCAGCGCAGTTCGTTTTGGCAATAGCTTAGTATTCTGCTTGGTTTTTTGGGCTAGGAACCGGCTCCCTGATATTTGTTGACGCCCCAATTCCAAATCGCCAACCCGATGCCGAAAAAGACGATTCCCATCAGCGGCGTCAACATTGCATAGCCGTAAAGCGTCTTTTTCCCCAGCAAGTAAGCGGCCGGATAGACGCCAACAAACGCAAACGGCAAAATCCAGGTGAGAACAAACCGAATCAATTTGTTATACACATCGACCGGATAGCGCCCATAGTTTTGAATGTTGTAAATCATCGGGGCAATTCCCGTTCGCGAATCGGAAAAGAAACTGATTGCCGCGATCGCGGTATAGACGCCACCGTAAATCAAAGCGCTGCTGAGCACCAATCCGATAAAAATCGGCAGGTCATACCAAGCGAAGTCCAGCTTTAAGCGTACGGCGGCATACCCCATAATGATCAAGCCGGTGATTACGCCAAAAATCCGGTCAGGAGCAATTGACTCCAGGCAAACTTGCGCCAGATTATGCAGCGGCCGCGTCAGGATGCGGTCCATCTCGCCCTTGATAATATACCGCTCATTAAAGTCCCAAAAGCTGAAAAACATGGAAAACAGCGCGTACGGAACCAAAAAGAAACCATAAATAAAAATGATCTCATCCCGGTTCCATTCATTGAGAAACGGGACATGCTGGAATACAACAAGAATAAACACGAGGTTAATCAATTCCGAGACGAGGTTGGAGACCATCTCCCCCAGAAAATCCGCGCGATAGGCAAACCTGGTTTTAAAATATTGGCTGAGATATTGAGCGAACAAGCCAATGATCTCTTTCATCCATCATCCCCCCTGCACGATCATTTTCCGCCGTGCCTGTTGCCACAAAACGGTAATCGGAATCAGAATCACCAGCACCCAGACGATTTGCAGCGCGATCATTTGCAAAGCTCTGGCTTCGCTGACCGCGCCGGTAAAAATAACGCTGGGGTAATAATTGATCGCCTGAAACGGCAGGAACCCCATCACGGTCTGGGCCCATCCCGGAAAGAAACTGATCGGCAAAATCAAGCCAGACAGCAAATCGACAACCACCCGTTTGGAACGCATCATCCCTTCATTGCGAAACAGGAAAAAAGTGATGACGCCGGTGAGCAGGTTAATTTCCGTATTGATCACAAAAGCAAACAACAGACTGAGCAAATAGAGCCCCCACGCTTGCAGCGAAGCGGGAAAGTGAAACGGAATCAAGAAACTGATCAGAATCATTCCCGGGATCGCAAAGAAGAGCATCCGAAAAATCCCCTCGCCCAAAGCTTGAGCGGTTTTGACCGACAAATAATTGTACGGACGGATCATTTCGATGGCGACTCGCCCATCGCGAACTTCCTGCGCAATCTCCTGGTCAATATTATTGAAATAAAAAGCGCGCGACATCCAGGCAATCGCCACATAAGCAGTCATCTGTCCAGCAGAAAGGCCCGCCATCTGCTGCTGTCCGCCGTAAATGGCTCCCCAAAGAAAGTAATACGCTCCGATATTGATCGCGTAAATAATGATTCCGCTGTAATAGTTGACGCGGTAGGCGAGCATCGTTAAAAACCGCATGCGGATCAACTCCGCGTACATCTTACCCATAATGGGACACCTCGACAGGAGCGGAATAAATATTGCGGACAATTTCCTCGGTGCTTGTTTCCATAATTTTCACATCGCTCACCTCGAAAGCAGTCATCACCGTGGACAGCACATAAGGCAGCATTTCGTGGTTTTGCACGATTCTGACCCGAATCGCGTATTCATTTTCCCGCAATAATTCGCACGGCAATTCCGCCAAAGCCGCTTGCAGCTGTTCGATCGTCGTGCGCTGTTTAAATTGGAAGACAACCTCCGTGCCGTTCCCCCATGTCTCTTTCAAATCATGCAGCTGTCCGTCAAAGATCAATTTTCCTTTATCCATGACCAGGACTCGTTTGCAGAGTGCTTCAATGTCGGAAACATCATGGGTCGTCAGCAAAATGGTCATGTTTTCCGTTTCGTTCAGATTGCGCAAAAATTCACGGATTTTCTGTTTGACCAATACATCCAGCCCCACTGTCGGCTCGTCGAGAAACAACAGTTTCGGCTTGTGAATGAGCGAAGCCGCGATTTCGCATCGCATCCGTTGGCCGAGGCTCAGTTTCCGAACCGGCTGACTGACAAACGACCCGATATCCAGCTCCTCAATCAGACGTTCCAGCCATCGCTGTCCTTGCAGTTCATCCACCTTATACACACTGCGCAGCAGTCGAAATGATTCCAGCGGAGATAAATCCCACCACAGCTGAGAGCGTTGTCCGAATACAACGCCAATTGAACGGACATATTCTTCCCTCTGTTTATAAGGAACATAGCCGTTAATCTGCATCTCTCCGCCGCTGGGAGTCAAAATCCCCGTCATCATCTTGATCGTCGTCGATTTGCCCGCGCCGTTCTCGCCAATCAGCGCAAAAATCTCTCCTTCCGCTACTTCAAAAGAGACATCATCGACCGCTTTGACCGTTTTATATTCACGACGAAACAGATCGCGAAATGCACCTGCCAGTCCTGACCGTGCCTGATGGATACGAAACTCTTTTTGCAAGTTTTGTATCTTGATCACATTTTCACATCCCTTTCCCAACCATTTGCGGGTTTACCACTTGAATAGTGTATCCGAGTCTCCAGCAATTTTCAAAAGCAAATGTGCCGAAATCGTTTGGGAATTATGCTAAGATAAGAATTGGACTTTTAAGGAAAAGAGGAATGGCAGTGAAACGGGAAAAATCAGCACAACTTCATGAAGCGGCATTGGAAGTGATCCTCGGGGGGGTCAACAGCCCTTCTCGTTCATTTAAAGCAGTGGGCGGCGGGGCACCTGTCGTCATGGAAAAAGCGCAGGGAGCCTACTTTTGGGACGTCGATGGCAATCGCTACATCGATTTTTTGGCAGCCTACGGTCCGATCATCACCGGACATGCTCATCCCCATATTACGAAAGCGATCACGCGGGCAGCGGAAAACGGAACCTTATATGGCACGCCGACCCCATGGGAAATCGACTTTGCCCGGATGATCCGCGAAGCCATCCCTTCGATGGAACGGATTCGCTTTAACAACTCGGGGACGGAAGCGGTCATGACCTGTATCCGGGTGGCGCGGGCCTATACCGGCCGCAACAAAATCATCAAATTTGCCGGCTGTTACCACGGCCATTCGGATCTGGTGCTGGTTGCCGCCGGCTCCGGTCCATCCACGCTCGGAATTCCGGACAGCGCGGGGATTCCGCAAAGCATCGCCGATGAGGTGATCACGGTTCCGTTTAACGATATCGACGCGTATGCGGAAGCATTGCGCCATTGGGGCCATGAAACAGCCGCGGTTCTCGTCGAGCCGATTGTCGGCAACTTCGGCATTGTGCCGCCAAAACCCGGCTTTTTGGAAGAAGTCAATCGCCTGACCCATGAAGCGGGGGCGCTCGTCGTCTACGATGAGGTGATTACCGCATTCCGTTTTTGCTATGGGGGAGCGCAAAATCTGCTTGGGGTTGAACCGGACCTGACGGCACTGGGCAAAATTATCGGCGGCGGACTGCCGATCGGAGCCTATGGCGGAAAAAAAGAAATCATGGAACAGGTAGCGCCTTTGGGCCCGGCCTATCAGGCGGGTACGATGGCCGGCAATCCGGCCTCGATCTCTGCCGGAATCGCTTGTCTGGAAGTGCTCCAGCAACCGGGGGTTTATGAAGAGTTTGCCCGGCTGGGCGAAATGCTGGAAAACGGCATTAACGAAGCGGCTGTCAAGCATGGGCTAACCATCCAGGTGAACCGGGTCGTCGGAGCGTTGGCCGTTTACTTTACAGCCGGACCGGTCACCGATTATGACTCGGCGCAAAAATCAGACAGCGAACTGTTTGCCCGGTTTTTCCGGTACATGCTGGATGAAGGAATCTGCCTGGCCCCTTCCAAATATGAAGCCTGGTTTATCACGACAGCCCATACAGAAGCCGATATTGTGGAAACGTTGGCTGCCGTCGACCGTTCCTTCGCCAAACTGGCTCAAAACTAAGCACTTTCTCCTTTGACCGCAAAAAAAATCCACTGTTCGCCTTCCTCCGGCTGACAGTGGATTTTTTTGCACAAAAGGACACCAGCCTTTTTTAACTGTTACCGTTTTTCGCTCTTGCCATTTTTCTTTGACTTCATAAAATAGTATTCTCGGTGAATTTTTATACATTTATCCAGCAAGTTCATGAACCAATAACCTATAGAAATCAGCTTTTTTCATATGTTACTGGAAAATTGTAAAATTCACAAAACTTATATTGTTTCACAGCTTTTTTCGTGATATTCTATTCATACTTTTATTGAAAGAACTTTCCGATAATTCAAGAGGAGGTGGAGGGTCAGTCATTCTGGCCACTGTATATGCAGAGAAAGAAAGAGCAACAGGAAAGTATTGAACAATTCCACCACTACCATAGAACCGAACATGACAGTTGTGGAATTATTTGTATTATTGAAAAATCCGGAACAGGCACACGCAAAAACCTTGATGAAACGATTCGCGCCTTGATCCAGATGGAGCATCGTTCCGGCTTCATTGACGGAGAAGGCGATGGTTGCGGCGTGTTGACCGATATTCCCCGCGATTTGTGGGCTGCTTACCTGGCTGAAGCAGGGCAAGACAAACAACTGGCCTATTCGCCCTATTTCGCCGTCGCTCATCTGTTCGTTCCGCGCAGCGGTCATGACGAAGAAACGGTGAAAGCGGAGATTCGCGCTATGTTTGCCCGCTATCGTCTGAATATTTTAGTAGAGCGCCAAAATCAGGTGAACTCTGCTGTCCTGGGAAAGAACGGGTTGCGTGACGAACCTACCTTCTGGCAAATCGCCGTACTGCCGGCAGAATCTGAAAACGTTTCAAAAGAAGACTACTCCCGCAATCTGTTTGCGCTTCATGTAGAGATCGAGCAGCGCTTCCATGTCCATGTGGCTTCCCTGAGCATGTATACGGTTTCCTATAAGGTGATGGGCGCGGCCAATATTTTACCGCTTTACTTTAATGATTTAGCGAGCCAAATTTTCCGCTCTTCGGCAACAATTGGCCATAATCGCTATTCTACCAATACCCTGTCCAACTTCTTCCGCGTTCAGCCCTTCTCTTTGCTCGGACACAATGGTGAAATCAACACCATCAGCAAATTGGAAGAAGAAGCGGCGATGCTCGGCGTGCCATTGGTAGATGGCGGCAGCGATTCGCAAAACTTGAACCGTACGATTGAAACGTTTATTCATAAATACGGTCTTTCCTTGTTCGAAGCAATGGAAGTGGTCTTCCCGCCGATTCACCATGAGATGAAAGGATTTCAAGCAGAATTGCAGGATCTTTACACATACTTGCGACAGGCATGGGGGCACTTCGCCCAAGGGCCGGCCGGCATCGTCTCCCGTTACGGCAACGAGTGCGTGTTCAGTGTCGACTCATTGGGATTGCGCCCGCTCTGGATGGTGGAGAGCGCCGCTTCTCTCTACTTTTCTTCCGAACAAGGCGTAATTCCCGTGTCGGAAATGGTAAGCGAGCCAAAATCAATTGCCCCTGGAGAAAAAATCGGCGTGATCCTTCATCACGATAAACCAGCGCAGGTGATTTATCATAACGAGCTGCAGCAGATCGTCTTGCAACGCTTCACGGACAAAGTCAGCTTCCATGGCGCTCGCCAGCATCTGTTCTTCGATTACAAAGTCGAACCGGCAGCCAGTGAGCCGGATACCGCTGTCCCTACTTCATCCGTATACAGCGCATTCGGCTGGGATCGCGAGCAAATCCAGCTGATCGAACAAATGTCCAGCAATGGCGCGGAACCGATCCGCTCGCTGGGCCATGACGGACCGCTCGCCGCGTTGAGCAAAGAACGGCAAAACTTGGCCGATTTTATCAAAGAAAGCGTGGCTGTCGTCACCAATCCGGCGATTGACCGCGACCGGGAAATTGAACATTTCTCCACTCGCGTCGTGATTGGCCCGCGGGTGCCGCTCAACGCTGCGGAAACGACAGGACCTCGCATCGAGCTGCCGTCCCCTTTGTTGCTGGAAGGACAATCGCTGCAAGCAGTCGCCGGCGAGCTGGGCACGCTTTCACTGGAACAGTTGATTCATGTATTCCACAACAATCCGTCCAGCATTGCGGTTTTATCGACGCATTTTACCGAGGAAGAAGGGTTGAAAGACGGGTTGGACCGTTTGCGCAGAACGGCAGTCCAGGCCGTGGAAAACGGGGCGGCGCTGGTGATCCTTGACGACACGGAGACTCATCAGGCAGGGAAATACTGGATTGACCCGCTGCTGGCTGTGGCGCAAGTCGATCAGGCGCTGAAGGCGCAAACCTCGCAGCAAGCGAATCTGCGCAGACAGTGCAGCATCGTCTTGCGCTCCGGAGCAATCCGCTCCTTGCACGACCTCGCTTTGGCATTGGGCGTTGGCGCGGACGCGGTATCGCCGTACGTCGCATTCGCCACTGCTTTTGCCAAAGGGGAAGCAAAAGGAGCGAGCAATCTTTACAGCGCTCTGAACAAAGGGTTGGAAAAAGTGATTTCCACGATCGGAATTCACGAACTTCGCGGTTACGGACGGCTGTTTTCTGCGATCGGCCTGCACAAAGAAGTGGCAGATTTGCTTTCGATCGTCAATTTCCTCGGTTCTGACAAAGCCGGAACTTCTCTCGCCGATTTGCAGTACGACAGCATGAAACGCCACAGCGACTACGCCAGCGATTCGGCCCGGGAAGCGAAAACGTTCCACATTTTCCCGAGGATCTGGAAATCGATCGGCCAAATTGCCGCCGGGGAAATTCCTTATAGTGACTATGCCGCCAAACTGGAAGAAAACGAACGGGAAAATCCGATTGCAATTCGCCACGTCGCCGATTTCGTCTTTGCCCAAAAACCGGAAGAAGTCGATCCGGCCAACGTCGATTTGTCCGTTGGCGAACATTCCTTGCCGTTCTTGATTTCCTCCATGTCTTTTGGTTCGCAAAATGAAACGGCGTTCCGCGCTTATCCGGAAGCGGCCGATCAGCTGAATATGATTTGTATGAACGGTGAAGGCGGCGAAATTAAGGATATGCTGGGCAAATATCCGCGGACACGCGGTTTGCAAATCGCTTCCGGCCGTTTCGGGGTGAATATCGAGCTGGCCAATTCCGCGAATTTGCTGGAGATCAAGATTGGGCAGGGCGCAAAACCGGGAGAAGGCGGCCATCTGCCGGGTTCAAAAGTAACCGCCAAAATTGCCGCCGCCCGCAATGCGACGATCGGATCTGACTTGATTTCACCTTCAAACAACCACGATATTTATTCCATTGAAGATTTGGCGCAAATGATTACGGAATTAAAAACCGCCAACAGTCAGGCGAAAGTGTGCGTCAAAGTGCCGATTGTCCCCAATATCGGAACGATTGCCGTCGGTATCGCCAAAGCCGGCGCCGACTACATTGCCCTCTCCGGATTTGACGGCGGGACGGGTGCTGCGCGGGTTCATGCCTTGCAATATGTCGGCCTGCCGGCGGAAATCGGCGTGAAAGCTGCGCATAACGCCCTGTTGGAAGCAGGCTTGCGCGATAAAGTCGAGCTTTGGGCAGATGGCGGGGTCAAAAGTGCAGCGGATGTAGTCAAATTGATGCTGCTTGGCGCCAATCGGATCGGTTTTGCGACATTGGCGATGATCGCTGTCGGTTGTACGACTTGCCGGGGATGCCACCTTGACACTTGTCACGTTGGAATTGCCACCCAGATTGACTCTCTGGAAGAAGCGCAGGAAAAAGGCTTGCGCCGCTTTGTTCCTCGTCAGTTTGACCTGGCAGTCAACGGCTTGAAAACATTCTTCCGTCTGTTTGGCGAGGAAGTCGCTCGGCTGACCGCTGCCCTCGGTTTTAGCAAAGCGCAGGATTTGGTCGGACGCTCTGATCTGCTCGTACAAGCGCGCGCTTTTGAGAAAATTGACTTGTCGGCCATGCTTGCCGTCCATCCATTGTTCAACGAAGCCGAGCGTCAAAAACACGCGGAAGAACGGGTGCTGGTTGCTGCCGGCGTAGCCGATGAGGCTGCGGCCAATCCATACTTCAGTGCGGACCGCCCCATTCAGCAGACTTTCACTTCCGTTCTCTCCGGGGAACGAGTGTTGGGCAGCCGGTGGTCGGGCGCACGGGTCAAAGATTATTTGGACGGAAGCTACGCGAAGCTGCCTGAGGTCTCCCTCCAGTTTACCGGTGGAAGTGTTCCGGGGAATGGTCTGGCTGCCTACAATGCCCAAGGCGTGAATATCCGCGTGGAAGGTGGAGCGCAGGACGGCGTAGGAAAAACCGGATTTGGCGGACGCGTCGCCATTCTCAAATCTAAAGGGGCAACCGGCCAATATATTAACGGTTCTGTCGGCAAAAGCTTCTGTTACGGTGCGCAAAAGGGCCTTTATATCGTTCAAGGAAACGCCGACTCACGCGCTTGCATCCGCCTCTCCGGCGCCGATGTCGTCTTTGGCGGAGAAATTACTGAACCGCTGCGTGATGAGTTGGGAGGTATCGGCTCCCGCGCCAATTTGAAAGGCTTTGCCTTTGAATATATGACCAATGGCCGGGCGGTTGTGCTTGGCGATCCGGGTCCGTGGATTTGCGCCGGGATGACGGGCGGTGTCGTTTACATCCGTCTGCAGCCGGAGCTGGGCTTCGATCGCGCCGCTTTGGAAAGACGGATCGCCAAAGGAGCAAAGGTGTTCCTCTACAATCTCGATCCACAAGGGGAAGCGGATGTCCGCGAACTGCTCTCCGCCTACAAGGAAGAATTGTTGAACACGGAACAATATGAAACAGCGGCAAAAATCCAAAAATTGATCGATGAGCCTGCCGCTCACTTCATTATGATCAGTCCGAAAAAAGAACAAGCGGACCCGTCCGTTTCGACCGAGTAACACGACGATTGTCTCAGCAGAAGCTCGTTGCGCAAGTTGCTCGGCATGGGTGCTATGGCCCTGCTGCAATTCAACACTTACCGTTGCACAAACTGAGCTCTTCTCCGGCTGGAGAAGAGCCTTTGCATGTTTAAAAAGGTTTGCACGACCCGATCTGCTTGATAAGCAAAGTATCTTTTCCAACATATAAGCGGATAATGATATTGTCAAAGTTGGTCAGACATTGTACAATTTTTATTGTAAGAAGTGAAACTTCCAACCTATATATCCGTATAAAGCTAGCAAAGACATCTAGTGATTTATATTCCCTTAAGGAGTGATAGAAACAATGTTTTTTCATCCGATGGATTTTCTGATTTTGATCGCGTTTGGCTTGTCACTCTGGGCTCAATTTCGCGTCAAGGGAACATTTTCCCGCTTTTCTGACGTTGCCGCTTCTTCCGGCATGACCGGTGCCGAAGCAGCGCGCAGAATGTTAGACGCCAATGGACTCACCCACATTCCTGTTGAACATATACCCGGTACCTTGACGGATCACTACGATCCCATCTCTCGTACGGTTAGATTGTCTGACCCCGTTTACTTCGGAAATTCGATCTCGGCGTTGTCGGTCGCTTGCCACGAAGTCGGCCATGCCGTGCAGCATAAGGTGTCTTATCCAATGCTGGTTGCGCGCCACCGGATTTTCCCTGTGGTCAATCTGGCTTCCGGCGTTGCTCCCTTGCTGCTGTTGGCCGGTTTCTTCTTCCACGCAGCCAACTTGCTGCTGTTGGGGATCATTTTCTTCAGTGCGGCCGTTGCCTTCCAGCTGATTACGCTGCCGGTTGAGTTTAACGCCAGCAGCCGCGCCAAAACGATGATGCTCAAAATGGGCTTTATCCGCAATAACGAAGAAGGCGCGGTCAGCAAGGTTCTGGGTGCTGCAGCCTTAACCTATGTCGCAGCTGCCCTGATCTCTGTGCTTGAATTGGTCAAATATGTGATGATCTTCAGAGCCTCCGAGGAAGATTAATCCGTCACGCAAGCAACTCCTGATAACAAGAACTCCGAAGCTTCTGCCGTTTTTGCCGGCAGAAGCTTTTTTGCTTTTGCTTTGGCTGATTGGAAACACCTTCTTTATATTCATGCCTGGGTGTTCTTGTTATAATGGGAGAAATCCAAGAAGCAAAGGCGGGACAGAAATGAACATCGGAATTATCGGCCTCGGCAGTATTGGACAAATGCTGGTGAAAGGCTTCAGCAAGAGTGGTGTTGCCTCTCCTGCACAATTATTTGTCTATAACCGAACCCGGGAGAAGAGCGAGCAATTTCAAGCGGACTGGCCTTTTACCATCTGCGCCAGCTTGCAGGACGTCAGCGAAGCTTGCGAACTCATTTTTATTTGTACAAAACCGCTGGACTTGTATCCGGTATTGCAGGAACTAGCCCCTCAACTTCGCCCGACGCAGCATATCGTTTCCGTTGCCGCGGGAATCAGTCTGGAGGATTTGACCTCGGTGTCGGCGACCGCGATTACGAAAGTGATTCCTACAGTCACATCGCAAATCTTGCATGGCGTGTCTTTATACGCCTGCAACCAATATGTAAGCAGTGAACAGCGGGAACAATTGCTTCGCTTGCTGCAGGCGCTCGGGAAAGCGGAAGAAGTGGAGGAATCGGTCATTGAAACGGCAACGATCCTCTCCAGCAGTGGACCCGGGCTGATCGCCGGAATGATGGAATTATTCGCACAGGCGGCCCATCGCAAATCGCCCGAGCTCTCCGTGGAGACGACGAGACGACTGCTCGTGGAAACCTTGCTGGGAACCGCGATGCTTTTATCTGAGGAAGATCTTCATTTTGAGCAGTTGATCGAACAAGTGGCCACCAAAGGCGGAATCACCATGGAAGGTTTGAATGTGATGGCCGAATACTTGCCGCCATGCTTTGATCAGTTATTCTTGATGACGCAGGCGAAACATGATAGTTTAAAATTGAAAACAAAGGTACAGTTTAACGAGAATTAGGATACATACGAAAAGGAGTATGGCGGAACATGAAAATTGGCTGGATTGGTCTAGGCAACATGGGCGTACCGATGGCGACAAATCTGCTCAAAGCCGGGCACGCGGTTAGCGTCTACAATCGTACCAAAGAAAAAGCGGAACCATTGCTTGCATTGGGCGCTGCTTTCGTGGACAGCCCGACGGCTCTCTTCGCGGAAAATGATGTCATTTTTACGATGGTTAGCGACGATGCCGCTGTCAAAGAAATTTATACCGGTGCGACCGGAGTATTGAAAACAACCGGCGTTGCCGGAAAAATTGCCGTCGATATGAGCACAGTCTCTCCCCAGACTTCCCGTTTCATCGCGGAGCAGGCGAACCAGGCTGGCGTGCGTTTCCTCGATGCCCCGGTGTCCGGCAGTGTTCAGCCGGCCAAAGAGGGCAATTTGATTATCATGGTTGGCGGCGACAAGGAAACCTTTGCGCAAGTAAATCCACTGTTTGCCAAACTGGGTAAACTGGCGTTGCATCTTGGCGACAACGGGGCCGGCAGCAGTGCCAAATTGGCGATCAATCTGCTGTTGGGCATCACCGGACAAGCGATTGCCGAGTCGGTTCTCTTCGCTCGCGAGCATGGCATCGCTGCGGAAGACATGCTGCAAATTATCAATGAAAGCGCTGTGGGCACCGGCATCTCACGGATGAAAACCCCATTGATTCTGCAAAATGAGTATCCGGCCGCTTTTGCGCTGAAACATATGGCCAAAGACCTCCGCTTGGCGAAAGAAGAAGGCGCCGCTTCTCCATTGGCCCAGGCCGCTTATGAAACGTTTCAGTCCGGTTTGCAGGCAGGACTGGGCGAACAAGATTTTATTGCCGTTTTGCGTCTGCTCCAAGATAAATAGCAAACAAACCAAAAACCCGTCCATCCGGATATACGGATCGACGGGCTTTTGTTTGCGTTTCTGTTTGTTCAATGCAGTTGCGCGGGCGACGTATTGATCAGCCACCCTTGTGCAAGTTTTTTCATATCGACTTCCACCACGGCAAACTCGACATCGTTGCCTTCCCCATAAGGAACTTTCAGCTCGTACTGCTTGCTTTCTTCATTGCCGTCAATCAGACTGGCCAGCGCATCCTCCCATCGCAGCATGCTCCCGCCATCGGCGTTTGGCTGCACCATCTTTCCCTCATGCTCGACTAGATTGGCGTCTTTGAGTAACTGGGCGATTGCTTCCGGTGTATACACCTGCGCGAGATAGGCGGTCAGCTTTTCTTTTGTTTCCAGATCGCTCCCCAAATAGCGATACTCCTGTCCGTTTACGGTAACAGTCGCAATCGGTCCGCCGTCTGTGGTGCCGCCAGCCCCTTCCCCGCCTGACATGACATGCCAGTATCGCTTCATCCCTTCCGTCACCAACTTTACCGCCGCCTGCTCGTTCATTTCCGTGACAGGCGGCACGCTGGCTTGCTCAGCGGCGCCATCAGCCGGGGCTTGTTGCGGCGGAGTCGGCGGTTGAGTGGATTGATCCTGTTGATCAGTCGGCTGTTCAGCGGCAGCGGGCTGTTCAGTGGTTTGTGCCTGCTTGCTTTGACCGCATCCGGCTGCCGCAAGCAATAAGAAAGCTGAAAACAACAAAATAATACCCTTCGTCTTGTTCTTCATCTGATCACTCCTTGCAACTCATTAGACGAAGCAAATCAAGAAACGTAACAGCAAACCGCCATTTTATTTTCGGAAGTTTGCTTCAATCCCTCAGGGTGTTGGCTGTTCGACCGCCGGCCCAAAATCTTGGACGTTCCACAACGTATAATAAGCGCCTTGCTGTTCCAACAGTTCCTCATGAGTACCCATTTCCACGATTTGCCCTTCCTTCATGACGACAATTTGATCGGCGTGGGTAATCGTGCTCAACCGATGCGCGACGATAATCGTGGTGCGGTCTTTGGTTAATTTGGCCAATGCTTCCTGAATGAGATGTTCGGATTCCAGATCAAGCGCGGAGGTCGCTTCGTCGAGAATCAAAATCCCCGGATTCCGCAGAAACACGCGGGCAATGGCAATCCGCTGTTTTTGCCCGCCTGACAGTTTTACGCCTCGTTCCCCCAGTTCCGTGTCATAGCCCTCCGGCAGTTCGCTAATAAAATCATGGGCATTGGCCGCTTTGGCCGCAGCGATCATCTCCGCCTCGGAGGCGTCGGGATTGCCCATCAAAATGTTGGCTCTGGCCGATTCGCTAAACAAGATGTTATCTTGCAAAACCAGTCCGATATGGCTGCGCAAATTTTGTTGTTTGACATCGCGGATATCGACTCCATCAATGGTGATGCGTCCTTCGGCAACATCCCAGAAGCGCGGCAGCAGACTGATCAGGGATGATTTGCCGCCGCCTGACATGCCGACGATCGCCACCGTCTGCCCGGGCTGGATCGTTAAGTTAATGTCCTTTAGCACATTCGGTCCATCCTCCTGATAGCGAAAAAAAACATTTTCATAGCGAATTTCGCCACGGATTCTCCCTGTGGCCGGATTGATCGGCAATTCGCCCGCGTTTGGCCGATCAACGATATCATATTGTTCATCCATAAATTCAAACATCCGATCCATGGAAGCAACCGATTGCGTCAAGGTGGTCGAAGCGTTGACCAGACGGCGCAGCGGGGTATATAGGCGCTCCAGATACGCGTAAAATGCGACCATCGTACCGACCGACAAGTTTCCATTGATCACCTGATAGCCGGCATACCCAATGACCAGCAACGGAGAAATGTCTGTAATGGAATTGACCACCGAAAACGTGTAGGCATTCCATTTCGTATGAGCCAACGCTTTTTGCCAGAAATGCACGTTTTGCTTGGTGAATTGTTTCTGTTCCTCTTCTTCCAAGGCGAAACTGCGAATTACGGAAATGCCGTTCACGCGTTCATGCAAATGTCCTTGCAGTTGCGCAAGCGCCGCAGACCGGTCTCTGGTCAGTTGCCGCAAACGCTTGTAAAAGAATTTGACGGAAAAACCATACAGCGGAAATATCAGGATAGAGGCAATGGTCAAAGACAAATCCATATAGACCATAATGCCCAGTGTCAGGAAAATCGTAATCAGGTCAAGCCAGACATTCATCAACCCGGTGTCGATAAAGCTTTTCGTCTGCTCAACGTCATTGATCACCCGGGAGATCACTTCTCCGACCTTGTGGTTGTTGAAATACCGCATCGACAAACGCTGCAAGTGTGCGAACAACTGATTGCGGATATCGTATAAAATGCGGCTCGCCACCCATTGGGCAAAATACTGACGGTAGTATTCGACAGGAGCTCGCACGACTGTAAAAATCAGCAAAGCCAAGCCCATCAACAACAGCAATTGCCGCAGTTTTTCCCCCGGGGACAGCGGACTTGGCAATAAATCGTCAATAATGTATTTGATAATCAACGGAATTAACAAGGGAATGGAAAACTTTATAATCCCGATCAAAATCGTCAGGAAAATCTGTTTTGCATAGGGCCTGACAAACCGTAAATATCGTCTTATGCTGTGCATTGCAACCCTCCACGTAACTTTCGGCTATCCACATAAAGTAAAATCCCTTCCCGAACACCGGGAAAGGGATTTACTCCTCATCGCCTCGAACCACTAGGTAACGTTCATACCAACGCTGTACAAAACCGCTCTGAAATGGACCTTTCCGCAGGCGTACCCATTCCAGCACTTCCTGAAGCGCGGATTGAACATGCTTTACGACTTCGGGAGGATATTTCATCTCCCGGCTATGTAACAAAAATTCTTCTTCATCCAGGATCGTGTAAGTCATATCCGGATAAACTTTTACATCAAGATCATAATCAATATAGCTGAGCAGTTGATTTTTCAAACTGAACGGCGAGCCGATGTTGCAGTAATAATAAATTCCGTCATCGCGGATCATCGCGATCGTATTAAACCATTGGCCGCGGCCAAACGTGCAAATCGCCGGCTCGCGGGTCCGCCACTCCCGACCGTCGGATTCCGTTACCTTGACACGATCATTACCGCCTATAACAACCGCATCACTAATATGAACGAGCGTAGTCTTGTCCCATATCCGGTGGAGGGAATGGTCATGTTTAAAACTTTCTATGCGGATGTTTGTGCCTGGAGCTGAGGACATGTCTCTCCCCTTTCTTCTCTTCTCTTTACAAAAGGAAACGATCGGATTTGACCGCGCAGTCATGGAAACTCCGAGTTTCAAACTGGTGTGATCGGCACAATAAACTTCAGGAAGAGAGCTTTTTGGAAAGTGTGATATATTTTTGCACTTTATACCCAAGGGAATGGTAAAATGGCAGAACTTCGGGTTTGTCTTGGTTCACCATTATCAGCACCCGGTTGACACCGCGCTGTTTAAATCGCTTCTCCAAGGCTTCCACAAGACTTCGACCAATGCCTGTTCCTTGCTTCCCTGGGAGTACAGCCAATCGATAAAAGTAAGCACGTGTCCCGTCCACCGTGCCGACGACTACCCCAACGACTTCTCCATCCAGTTCCGCAACCATTACCAAGTCACTATCCCAAGCCAATTGTTTTGCCAATGCATCAAATGATTCCGAATCGGTTTCTTCCAAGCCTGTTTCGTTCCAGATACGGGTAATGGCTGAATAATCTCCTAGGCGGAAAGAACGAATAAGCATGACAAGGCCTCCTTAGATGGCTTATAAATTCTATTTTACACCAGTTGATGACGTTTGTCTGCTGTTTGCTCTTCTCTTCCTCCGGTCATCCGGGAACTCATCGCGCCCAATCGTGCTGTGCGAAATGACTCGCTCAGACACTTTGCGTTTTTTCGCTCGATGGACGGCTAATAATGGACACCCGCGATCAAGTTATTTCGAGAACTTCTCCCATTATACACCGTAACGCCTGCCTGTGCCAAAAAGCGCCCAGTACCAGTAGTTAAAAAAATTACAACTGCATGAACACCTTTTCCCCAGAACATACTACAAGATGTCTAAGCTTGGAAAAGAGGTGGTAACGTGTATATCGGTCGAGAATTTTCCGAACTGACCATGACGCCGGTCGACCAATGGGAACTTCATGAACTTCTTTATTTTCATCATGCGATGTCGGAGCTGGCGGCTTATTTGAATACAGAAGGGGTATCCATCCATTCCAAAATTATTCACGAATTGGAAGCGCGCGGCCCGATCGGACAAGATTCCGGTGGATGGGACCATTCTTCTACCGTTATTTACGATTAATACCGCTTCTGGCTGACAAACACTCCTTTCGCAAAGCAATTGACCGCAGTGTTCAATTGCTTTTTCTTTTATATGCTTATTATCAGAAAATACTTTTTATTTCAAATCGAAAAAATAACCCTTTACAACCGGAAAAAAATGCCATACTCTTATAGTATCAAACAATCACTTACAAAGGAGGTGCGTAACCATGATGAGAACATTCCCAAGAAGAACTGCTGATGGCAAAACAAACTCATATGGTAGCACCTCCTTATTTGGCTAAACTCCAATTGATTTGAAAAGCCATTTTTGGCTTCCAATCGTTGAATGAGGCCGCAGGTGCTATCTCCCTGCGGTCTTTTTGTACCTTCCTGATTTCCAGTTTCAGGAAAAAGGCCGCAGGAATTCGGCATAACCTGCGGCCTTTTTCTATATATTTATCACGCTGGAAAGGAGGGAGCAGCATGATCGTTAATTTACTGTTTTTCACCGTCAAAATCGAAAAAAACAAACCGACTGCCGAACAGCGCTGGATTCAACACCAACAGGAATCGCTGTTAAAGCAGCGCGAACTCGACGAACAGCTGAAAGCGGCTGAGTATCCGGAATTTGTTACCCGTTTCTAAGGTTGATACCTTGCTCTGGAGGAGTGATGAATATGCACAACAAACAGCGAAAACAAATGATGAAATTAACAGGGGTAAAATCGATACACGGCACCTGACTATGCTTGCTGATGAGAGTGGGAACCGAGGAGGAATGGATGGCATGGTGATTCCATTGATCTTCTTTACAATCGTGATTGATAAACGCGTCGTCAGCGCGGAGAAACAATACATGAAATACCGGCAAATGCAACTGCTGGAGCAACTGGAAAACGAACGGCGCAATCTGCTGGCTTCATTGCCCCGCTACTTTTCCGGAATGTAGGGCTTCAGCCGTTTGCCCGAGGATAAAAAAGCGAGCAGTGTTCATTCCTGCTCGCTATCATCTTTTCCCGGAATGGGGTTTAAGTTCAAGCTTGCTTCCCGTGGTTTTTGAGCCATTCGGTAATTTTGGCGTGGGCAACCGGAAATACATACTCGCTCAGCTGGGAAAACGGCACGAATTTTGCTTGATCCGGCCAAAATGACAGCTCTTCCATCGCAATCGGCTCGCACCAATACACTTCGAGCTGCCAGTGCAGATGAGAAAAAGTATGCTCGATTCGCGTCAATTTTTGCTCAATGTCCGCTTCAATCCCATAGCGCTCCAACAGCCAATCATACAGCTGATCTTGCTCATTTCGGCTTGCCGCTTTTTCCACCATAGGGTATTCCCACATGCCTGCCAGCAGCCCTTGTTCCGGACGTTTTCTGATTAAAAGTTGATCTCCATTGGCGATGACTGCGACCAGCATGTCCACCGGACGAGGCGGTTTCGCTTTTCCTTTGACCGGCAGGTCGTGTTGAACCCCTTCTTTACGCGCCAGGCAATAATCAAAAACGGGGCAGGTCAAACATTGCGGCGTACGCGGCAAACAAACCAGAGCGCCCAGTTCCATCAACGCCTGGTTGAAATCGCCCGCCCGCCCGTCGGGGATCGTCTGCCGGACAAGCTGTTCGAACTTGACTCTCGTCGCCGGTTTGGCGATGTCGTCTTCCATCAGCAACAATCGGGAAAAAACCCGCATCACATTGCCATCAACCGCCGGTTCCGCCTTTTCATAGGCAATGCTTAAAATCGCCCCCGCCGTGTAGGGACCGATTCCTTTCAGGCGAGAAATTTCCTCCAATGTGTCCGGAACGATTCCGTTGTATTGTTCTTTCACTTCGCGCGCCGCCGCCTGCAGATTTCTTGCCCGGGAATAGTAGCCTAATCCTTCCCACGCCTTTAACACTTCTTCTTCAGGAGCATCCGCCAACGCTTCAATCGTGGGGAACTTCTCCATAAAGTTTTGGTAATAGGGCTTTACCGTCTCCACTCTCGTTTGCTGAAGCATAATCTCCGACACCCAGACCCGATACGGATCTCGGTTGATCCGCCAGGGCAAATCGCGTTTTTGCGCGTCATACCAGGCCAGCAAATCATTGGCAAAGCCAAACACTTCAAATTCTTCAGGTAGTTTGCTGTTTTGTTGCTTCGCTTTTTTTTCTGCCATTCTGTTCTGCGTCATCCTTCCTTGCGCACTTTGTCTTGTCGTAATGAATTGCCCAAATCAGAAGCACTCAACCTTGCATGATCTTTTTTTCCCTTTTCAGACTTTCGGCAGGAAATCTGTTCCGGAAGGCGTTATAATAAATAAAACCACAATACAGTTGTCAGTTGCTTCACAGGCGGCAGCCTGTTTTGAGGTAATGGATAGAACCTACCTTTGGAAAGGAGAATTTACACTGCATGGATACCGCCACTCATTTTGCGATGGGGTTTGCATTGGCAGGGTTGGCTCATCTCGATCCGGTTGTCGCCGCTTCCCCGGGATTGTCCGAAGCCGTTTTATTGGCTACGGTGATTGGGTCCCAAGCTCCGGATCTTGACGGGTTTACCCGCATTTTTGGAAGTGCCGCATACATCCGCAATCATCGCGGTCTGTCCCATTCCATTCCAGCTGTGTTTCTCTGGACAATTGCCATTTTCGGCCTGCTTCAGGCGCTTTCGCCGCAGCTCCATTGGGCGCACTTGCTCGCTTGGACGTTTGTCGCTGTAGGCTTGCACGTCTTTGTCGATCTGTTCAATTCCTACGGCACCCAAGGTCTCTATCCGTTCACTCGCAGATGGATTCGGCTCAATGTTATCTTTATTTTTGATCCATTGATGTTTGGCCTGCATGTGCTCGGTCTGCTGTTGTGGGCTTACGGTGCCGAACCGGGCCGCACCTTTTTGCTCATTTATCTCCTGCTTACATTTTACTACATTTGGCGTTATCAGGCGCAAAAGAAAGCCTGTGACTTGCTCCGGCAAGAATTGGGCGTCAGCGGCACCTACACGGTGATTCCGACGCATTCGTGGAATCAATGGACTTTTGTGGTCAAATCCGAACAACATTGGTACGTCGGAGAGTTGAATCATGGGGAACCGATCATTTTGGACACGTTTGCGATCAAACCGGAATCGGCCGTGGTCACAATCGCCAAACAAGATCAGAAGGTCAGATCGTTTCTTTCGTTCACCGAGTTTGCTCATCCGGAAGTGAAGCAACATGATTTCGGCTATGAAGTGCGCTGGATCGATTTGCGTTATCGCTCCCGTTCAGCAGGAAAAAGCCACTACAAATTGATCGCCGCCGTTTATCTGGACAAAAACATGAAAGTTCGGGATTCTTTCACCGGATGGCTCCATCGCGGCGAGGAACAGTTGGCGAAGAAATTGAACCCCGAGAAAGAAATTCAGTTAAATTAAACTATCAAGAGAGCAAAACAAGACAGCAAAAACGCTTCCGTTGTTCACATGACGGAAGCGTTTTTAGGTCAGCGTTGGATATAGTTGAATGAATCGATTATCCAGCCATATGGCGCCTTAGCTTGCTCTGCCGGTTTGACCAGCCGGTAATCGATTTGGTAATTCCCCATCTGGCTGGACCGATAGAAGCCGCTCAAACTGATCTCGCTTGCGCTCGTCTCACCGACCGTCAATTCACCGTAATATTGATGGAATGGCATCGGTCTGATCTTCTCCAACTGACTGATCGCCTTATCGCTGAAAAATTTTGTCAGCTGCTGACGATCTCCCCGCTGGTACGCGTAAGAGGCCGCGCTTAGCAACACGTTGATTTGATCGGCTTGTTCCGCCACACCCCCGGCAATCCGCTGGTGTTCTCCCGTTAGCAAATCATATAACCGTTTCAAGACGACGGCGTATTGACCGCGAGTCACCGCTTGTTTCGGCTGAAAGTCGGCATCCGCTTGAAATATTTTGTAGCTTTTCAGGACGGACGGAAACAGGGTAACTGTGTCGCGGTAAAGATTGTTTCCTTTCCAGTTGTAAAGGTCGTCGTACAACTGCTCGATTCCCGTCGAACGATTCGCTGCCCGGTCGATCTGCGGCGCCAACACATGGCTGAGCACCATGCTTAGTTCTTCTCTCGTCATGCTTTGCTGCAAGTGGGCGGCAGACAACCACCAATCGCTGTTGTAGCGCAAAGGCTGTTTCATCGGCTGCCCCATCGCAGACAAATGCAAATAGTACAACATTTTTTCCCCGGGCTGCAGTTTGCTTGTCTTTTTCTGTTCGATATTGACCAGCATATCGATTTGTCCGGCCAGTTGATCAATCTCCTGTTTGTATACCGCCCGATAGTCGGTTCGGTTCGTATATGCCCCCTCGCTTAAGGGACCATAGACCACTTTCAGCAAACGGCCAACCAGGGCCAGGCCTTCTTCCTTCGTAATGAGACGATCCGGTTGATACAACCAGGTAGGATCAGATACGATATCGGTCCGAAACAAAAACTCAATGTACTCTTTGGCCCAATTCTCATTCGGGAGTTTGGCCGCTTGCACTCCCTTGCTCAAGCTTGTCAACAGCGTCAAAACCAACAAAACGATCATCCATACCTTGTTTCTCTGTTTCCTCATTTCACAACCTCACCATTTTTATTAATGACCAGATTTTCTCCATTTTGCTTCACGGTAGCCCGGCCATTCTTAAAAGATGTCGCCCAGTCATAGCGAAGCGGGATGGCGACTTGACCGCCTGTATTGACATAGCCGAACTGCCCGTTTTTCTTGACCATCCCCAACCCTTCGGAAAAAGGAGCGGCAAAATCATACTGATAAGGGATGACCACTTGTTCCTGCCCCAGCTCATTTCGTTTCACATATCCCCACAAGCCGCTTTTCTGCTTGGCGATCAGGTTGGCCCCAGAGGCCATCTCTTGTTGCCGCTTTTGTTCTGCCAGCTGCTTTTGCTGCTGCAGTTGCTTCAATTCGGCCTGTTTTTGCGCCTGCAATTGCGCCTGTTTTTTCTGTTGCTGCTGACGAAGCGCCGATTGTCGCGCTCGTTCCTTAGCCGCGGCCAATTCCGCCTGCTGTTTTTTCCGGGCTTCCGCTTCGGCCTGTTTGGCCGCTTCCTCCGCCTGTTGCTGGGCAGTCCGTGTTTGCTGTTCGGGCAACTCCTGCTGTTGTTTCTGCGCTTCGGCCGCTTGCCTTGCCGCTGTTTGTTCGGCCTGCTGTTTTGCTGCCTGCTCCGCTTGCCTTGCCGCGGCCAACTGCGCTGCCTCCTGTTGTTTTCGCTCTTCTTCCTGTTGCTGGGCAAACAGTTCCTGCAACTTCTGTTGCGCCTCCTGCTGTTTGGCGGCTTCGGCTGCTTTTTTCGCTTCGATTTGCGACCAGGCGTAACCGGCACAGCCAAACACCAGCAGAACGGATACCGCGGAGATGAGCCAAATCTTGCGTTTGCCGCGCTGCGGCGGTTCCTCCGCAAGCGGCTTCTCTTCCCGCTGCCCCAACAGCCGCCTCGCTTCAATCCGCGCTTCCAGCTCATGGACCATCATGACCAGATCTTGCGCCAACGCATGGTTGAACGGCAACGTCCGCTGCAATGACCGATACACATCCAAGGCAGCTTCCAGCTTTCCTTGCTTCTCCAGCTCTTTGCCTTGTTCCAGCTGCAAATAAGCGCTTACCGTATTGACAGGCTGTTCGGGCTGGGCAGTCTGTGCAGGCTCAATGGGCGGCAACGGAGGCATCCAGCTTTGCGCCGGCGAGGAGGTGGAAGACGACGGCGCCGGCCTGTGGTGATCCAGTTCCATCAGTTCCAGCAACCACTCGCCAAATGTAGGGCACTCGTTCAATTGCTGGCTGTTCCACGCCTGTTCAAACAACGAGCCGACCGCTTCGCCCCAGTGTGTTCGGAGCGATTCGCGGAGAACCTCGTACCGCTCATTTTCTCCCTGCACTTCTTCCGGCATAAAGTAGCTGTCGCCCCAGGCCATATCACGAACCTGCGGATCAGACCAGCCAAGCATTTCCGCCAGCAAGACAGCCCCGGCGAATCGATCGGCGTCGTGATTCCACTGTTCCGTGTGCCGTGAATAAATGCTGTCATATCCGGGCGATGCCCCCAGCAGCACATCAGGCTGGTCCAGCTGCGGTGTATACATCTGCTCCACGTCAACCAGTTCTACATATGAAAACCCGTCTTCAATGCTGTCCTTGACCATGCGCGGCAAAATAATATTGGCACCGGACAAATCACAGTGAGCCAATCCGCGCTGCTCCATTCCGGACAATACCTTGGCCAGCGAACGCGCAAGCAGCAGGCTGTCCCGCTTGCTGATCTCCCGTTTTTCCAAAATCATGTCCATCCAGGTCGGTCCCTCAATCCACGGCATGACAACCGCATAAATGAGCTCGCGATATTGACTGAGCAGTTCGCCATTTTGCTGCGGGGTAACGACGAACCGTTCACAGGCTAACAAGCCCGGCATTTGCGCATACTTGCCCAACTGTTCCGACAAATAAACCAGTTTCGGATGACGATAATGACTGCGAAAAACTTTCATTGCTTTCCAACCGGTGCTTGTTTCGATTTTGGGGATTAACTGATAAACCGTGCCCTGGCGGCCTTCTTGTCCATAAGGAATCCCCGGCGCCATTGGATGTTCCCCAACCGTATAAGTAATCCCCCCTAAGGTAATCTCCTCACCAACATTAGGTTTGAATGCCATAGCAAAACGCCTCCCGCAACTCCTTGCAGTTTCTGGGATAACGGACAGCAATGAAAAAGACTAGGCAGACCTACACCTAGTCCTTTTCTATTATCAACCGTTGTCCGCTTGACGGAATTTATTGGCAATGTGTGTCAACTCTTGAGAGATGCTCTCCAGCAGTTGCGTAAAATTGTCCATCGATTTTTTTGCTTCCTGGAACTCTTGGAAGAATCTTTGCTTTGTCATCCCATCCCATTGACCTTCCATATTTTGTACCTGTTGGTTCAGGCGATCAATGATTTGCTGGCTTTCTTCTCTTCCTTGTCTGAACTGAGCTGCAACAGCATCCACCTGATCGGGGGTAATAAGAATACGCTGCGCCATACTTCAACCTCCATCTTTTTCTTTTTTCCTTCTGTTCAATAGTAACAAGGGGAAACAAAAAGATTCAATTCAATTTTAAAATATTACCAAAAATGGGAATATACTACCAAATCTGTTTTTTTCGGACAACTTTGCAAACCGACTATTGACCTAAGCCAATACAGCCGTTTTGCCCGGCCGGGTGCCAAAAGGCATCCAGCCATTTCACCCACTCGGCAGGAGGACGCTGCTCGGAAAAAGGCAACGCTGCCTTGATTCTGCAGAAGCGACGTTTGGCGAAATAGCCTTGGCCGGAAGGGAGAATTTTACTGTTTGTTGCATAATGATTCATCTCCGTAGACGGAATGCGGAAAACAGACAGATCGTTGCTGTCCAGACTTGCCAGCAGAAAACCGGTCTGCATCCCTTTAATATCTGCAAGCCAGTCATTGCTGCTGTACGGAAAATCATTGGGAACACCGGCGATCATTACATAGACTCGCTTGGTGCGCCCTTGCCTCAGCAATTGCGTTAATTGATCCTTTAGCTGATAATCCGTCAGTTGCCGGTAAAACAGGTCAGCGTCATCGATCACCAAAACAATGGCCGGCTCCTCGTGCAGTTCGCCGCTTTGCCCCGTCTCTTCCGCTTTCGCCGTAGCGTTGCGCCCGGCAACCATCTGTGTCAGGTGCTGCAACATCTCTCTTACTTCCTCCTCTTTGTCAGCATAACCTTTGACATGGGGAAGCGAGCGGACGGCTGCCAAACCTTTTGCCGTTGGCCGGTAATCAATCAAATAAAGGTCGAGATGACGCGGCGAGTTGTGAGTGGCAAGCGACAAGATCCAGGTCAGCAGCAGGGAAGTTTTCCCGCCTTCCAGCGGACTGCCTACCAGAAAGTAAGGTCCGTCCTCCAGGTCAACCGCAAATGGCGTCAGATCATCGATATCGAGAGCAATCGGGACCTTCAACCGGCTTTTGCCCGCTGTTCGTTCAAACTCGCTTGGCAAATTCGGAGCAAGCAAATCCTCCAGCCAAATCTCCTCAGGCAAGGTTTTGATTGCTGCGGCGCGCTCACCTGTCCACGCTTCATCCATCTGCTGGATCAACGATCGCATCGCGCCGATCCGCTCTGTCTCTGTTTCTCCTTTGGCTGGCAAGGCGGTTTGGAATTCCAGCGGCGGTACCGTTCCTTTGACCAACCCCCGGCCTTCTGGAAGATTTACCGGCGGTTTGCTGGGACGGCCGACGGCAAAATAATAATCGCCCGGCTCGGCCAGTTCAAAGCAAACCCCTAAAGCAAAATTGCTGCGCACCCGGTCAAAAATATCGGTAATCCGGTTGGCCGTTACCACAAATATAATGCCGACGCTTCCGCCTTCTCTCAGCAGCTGCTCCAGCTGCATGTTCTCTTGCTCATAAGCGTTGCGGAAGTTGAGGTAGCCATCAATGCAGACAACAATTGCCGGTATCTCATCGCCGGTTGCCTGCCGGTAAGCCGTTAACGTCTTGGCGCCCACGTTGGCCAGAAGTTCCCTTCGCCTGGTCAGCTCACGCAGCAAAAATCGGAACAGGCGCTGCACCTTGTCCCGCTCGTCATCCTGAATGACCGAACCGATATGGGGCAGCTTGGCAAAATCGCGCATCATCCGCCCAAAGTCCAGCACATACATATGCAGATCTTTCGGTGAGTAGCGAAGCGCCAGAGACAAGATCAATGTTTGCACAAAGGTCGTTTTTCCTGTGCCCGGCATCCCGTAGATCGGCAAATGACCTTCCTCCAGCGAGATGACCAGCGGCTCCTGCTTTTGATTGGCCAAATCGTCAACCAATCCGACGGGCGCTTCCAGCCAGCGCTCTGTATGCCGCCAGCCGCGGCCATTCCAGCCGGAACCGTCAGCGGCATACAGGTCCTCCAAAAAAAGCGTCGTTGGCAGCGGCGGAAGCCATGGGCCCGGCAATGACGCAATGCCTTCCTGCTTGGCCAGCCGGGACAAATGCCCTATTAACGCCTGCAGCTGCTTTTGCCCTCCGGCAGTCGTTTCCGCAGCCTGTTCCTGTCCTTTAATGGCGAATGCCGAGCGCTGGCCGTTCAGTTCAACTTTAACCACCTTGAGCTGCCGTTCCCGTGCCGCCCGGTCGGGTTGATAAGGGGCACCGCTCCACGCATATTGCACCAATTCAAACTCTTCGTTGCTCCCGACCTGCAAATATCCTCTGCCCGGCGTGGTTATCCAGGCCGCATTCGGCAATTTCAACATTTCCCTGCTGTCCGCATCATCCTGAACGCGCAAGCAGATGCGAAACCGCGAGTTGCTCCAAATCTTGTCATCGACCACGCCGCCCGGTTTCTGCGTTGCCAGCAGCAAATGAACGCCAAGGGTACGTCCGATCGCGGCTATGGAGATCAGCTCATTCATAAACTCCGGCTGATCTTTTTTCAACTGGGCAAATTCATCAATAATAATGATCAGGTGCGGCAGTGGATGCCGCTCCCGCCACGGCGATTGATAATACTCGTCAATATGCTGCAAATTGCCGGCCTCATTGAAAATGCGCTGGCGCCGAACCAGTTCAGCCCGCAGCGATACTTTGGCTCGTTCAATCAGACCGCCTTCCAGATTGGTGATCGCTCCGACCAGATGCGGCAAGTCGTGAAACGTGTTCGACATTCCGCCTCCCTTGTAATCGATCAGCAGAAAAGCCAGCTCATGCGGATGATAGTGGACCGCCAAAGAAGCAACGATCGATTGAATCACTTCACTTTTCCCCGAACCGGTTGTCCCCGCCATCAAGCCGTGTGGGCCATGGCCCTTTCGCTCGATTTTGTCGTGGATGTTCAAGACCATCAGTTTGCCGCCGGCCTTCACGCCCACAGGAACAGGCAATGTCTGCGGATAACGGTTTTTCTTCCACTTGTCGAGAACATCAAGTTCCTCTACCCGATTTACCGCAAACATGTCCAAGAGCGTCAGCACCTTGGGCAACTCGGACGACATCGAACGTTTCAGACGAAGCGGAGCCAGTTGGCGCGCCGCTTGATCAACCAGTTCCAACGGCACCTGATCGGGGGTGAAATGATGTTCAATCCCCCCCGCTTCCTGTCGGTTGACCGCCTCCGTTTCCACCAGTTTGGCCGTGTTGGAACCAGCCTCGACAATGACGCTGCAATGCATCGGCAACGAATCTTTGCTGTCCGCCAGCAGAACCGTACACGCCCCCACCGCCTCCGCGTCCTTCAACAGCAGCGGCAATATCGGTTCATCCTCGACCAAATGAGGGGCAGACAAAAAAAACACCCAGTTCGGTATTTGCAGCTTATCGCCACCTAGTTCCCCTTTGTTGATGCGCCGCCGATTCAATTCGGCATACAGCGTATCCAGCAACTGACGGGCAGGTCCTTTCTGGTTGGCCATGTAGCGGATCGTCCTGTCGTCATTCCAAATATGCGGCACCCAGCGCAGCCAGCTCCACTGCTCCGTTTCTTGCGAATGAAAAAACGCGCCCAGCTTCAGTTCATCGGGTGAATGATGGGTGACCAGCTGAAGAGCGATGGCCCGCACCGTATTCAATACATCCGCCCGTTGACCGACGATGCCTACCACCCTTGCTTTTAACAAAGGCAGATGAATCGGCACGTCCGGAACCATTTCATACTCTTGCGCCAGCTGTTCCGCTTCATCCAGCAAAGGCTCCTGTTCGTATCCCATCCGTTTCGGCACTTTCACGGCCACGCTCGACAAGCGCTCGCCGATCCCCAGGCGAAGCGACAAAAAATCCTCATCGCGCGGCGAGCGCTCCCATAACGAGCTGTCCCGCTGGACAATCTTGCGCAAGCATGTCTGCGGGTCCGGATCGATTTCCCGTAAAATTTGCCTTTGTTCCTCCCGGGACGCCTTCAGTTCCTCCCGATGCTTTTCCAGTTGTTCCCGATACGCTTTTGTGCGCTCCTGCAGTTGCTTTTTGTAGCCGCGTTTGTTGGACAAGTAAACGAAGAAGGGAATGGTATAGGAGACCATCATCATTCCCATGGAAATCATTTGGAAATATAAATAGGTAGGATTGCTCGATCTGCTCATGCTGGTGTTGATATAGATGTACAGACTGATCGTGACGACGGTCATAATCAGCGGCACGATGATCGAAACGACGGAAAAATTGGGGGAAACGGGATGGGGGGGCGGGGAGTGCACTTCGATCAGTTTTTGCGGGATCTGCTTCTTGATTCGCGGTGAGCGTTGAAAAAACTCCGACTTCATGGCATAGCTCCCTCCATTCTCCTTCCATTACTCCAACAGTTTCCAAACGTAACCCGGCTGCGGCTCGGTGTCTTCATCCCGCAAGCTGGAAACAAGCGCAAACGGCCGCACGGTGTCGAACAAGGAGCGCCAGCCATTCAATGGCTTGCCTGTGTCCACTGTGGAAAAACCGCGCTGAACCCGCAAATAAGCGCCATCGCAAACCAGTTGCTGTTCCAAAGATTTGTCTTGCTCCAGCGTCTGCCATTCTCCTTCCGCCCGCTTCTGCTCCAAAGAAAACTGAACCATTTCCAGATCGCTTACTTCTCCGCGCAAGGCGTCGGCGGTTAACACGGCGATACGGCCAACCGGAATCTCTGCCGGCAGTTCCATATCAAGCCATTCCCGTTCATCGGGGCCGGTCACAATCGTGGCGATAATCGTTCTCATGCACGACGCCCCCCGCCGCTTTCGGTCCTGGCAGCGAACGGCTCAAGCAGCGCAGCGCGCAGCCGGCTTTTCAGTTCCTCACCCGAGACAGGGCTCAGCTTCACCCAATCTTCTCCGGCGTTTTTTTCCAAGCGGATCACCCAATATCGATGATCTCCGCTAAAAAAGCTGATCCCGTCAATTTCCCACTCTTGCCGTACAGGATGACGAGCCATGACAATAACCTGCCCTTCCTCCGTCGGAGTTCGCAAGCTGCTGGCCAAATCGGCTGCTTCGTTCGGTGCGCAATATGCTTCCAGGAGTTGGGTCAATTCAGTCAAGGAACGTTCGGGGGCCGAATGACGCAGTCCCTGAAAAAACAGATTCGGCAGAGCGATCGGCTCGGCTTTGCTTGCAGGTACCGGCTGCAGCGAAAAACGCTCCGCAATGGTCTCGATTACCTGATAAGGATCACCCAATGCGGCTAACCGATAGCCGGACTCTTCCCGTCTGCTTTCCACCGCCAACGTTTCACCAAAATACACATAATACTCAAGCGGCACCGCCTGGGCGGGCGCGGAAAGATAGCATTGAGCCGTAGTCAGCGACGCCGCACAGGGGCGGACGAGCGAGTCCACCGCTTCATCGATAAAAAGTCCGCTTTCGTCCTCGTATAGGTAACCTTTTTGAATCAGCGCTGTTTTGCACTTGTGCCATTCCTGCTCAATCTCTTCGACAAGAAAACCGGGAAACGGATCAGCCAGACCGACCACTTGATCGGCTCCCAACAGCATGGTCAGGAAAAACAGCTCCTGCTCATTCAGTTTCAGCGAAGTCCGTGTATCAATCATGGAAGCCTCCTCAAATAACGCTCTAATCTATGCAAAGCATGCAACATCGCTTCCGTCAGTCCAATCAAGCCATGCAGCAGTTTGGAGAGCCCCTGCCTGAAGGTGCGCCTCACTGGCCATAACAGGCGAACGGGCTGAGACTTGGGCTGTTTTGGCGCTCCCCCCCAAGACAGTTCAAGCAGAGCAATGTCATCGCTGTAAGTCTGTTGTCCGGCCGCATCGATCAGCCGCTGCAACTCCCGGTCATCGGGCGGCCCCGTCCTGTCATCCAGTTGCGCCAATCCATCCGTATAAACCAGCAATCTGCTGATTGCAGCCGGTTGCAAGCCGGCGACAAACAGTGAAGGCATGCCGCCAATCGGTCCGCGATGCGTCGACCAGCGTTGTGAAGTTAAAAAGGTGCTGCCCAACATCGCCGTCCTCTCACGCTCTCCTTCCCAAATGCGCAAACGGGAATCGCCATGCCAGGCGAGAATAATTCGTCCTTCGGCAAACTTTTTGCTCGGGAGGTCGACCCGCCCGCATATAAAGGTAGATTCGCTGCCCCGTTCCCGTTTCTCTTCCAGCACGTCCCGAAGCAAGCCGGTGACCGTGGGAGGCAGATTGTAGCTGCGGATAAAGTGACTGGCCGGTACGGTCAGCTTTTGCAGATGTTCGTATAAATTTTTGCGCAGCTTTTGTTGATCGACGATTCGCTCCAATACGGGCGAACTGAGCCAGTCCAGCAAAGTGTCTCCCAGGAAACGGGCAGCCAAGTCGCCGTAAAAGGAGAGACTGACACCGTCACAGATGGCAAATATGAAAGAATCGGCCGTCTGCGCAAACGTCAAATAGTCCTGTCCTTTGTCGCCGAGCGCCTTGGTTTCCGCCGCTCTGGCATAGGCAAACCGCCCGTAAAACGGCCCTTTCAGTCTTTGCAACGGTGTTTCCTCATCCTGCCGCACTTTGACATACACATATTTGTCACGCATCGTTTCACCCTTTTCCTAACGAACGGGAGTAGCGGCTGACATTTGAAAACCGAGTGAGACCAACTCCGGTGTTGTTCCCGGCAGCATCATCAACGCTCCTTTTTCGATG
Source organism: Brevibacillus fulvus (assembly GCF_016908525.1). Taxonomy (GTDB): domain Bacteria; phylum Bacillota; class Bacilli; order Brevibacillales; family Brevibacillaceae; genus Brevibacillus_G; species Brevibacillus_G fulvus. The sequence goes on along the minus strand of NZ_JAFBEB010000003.1, from coordinate 283,630 downwards.
CTGTAACTGGACTCCCGCATCATCTCCAAATAACTGTCGGGGATTGGCGAAGAAAGCTTGCGCAGCTTTTCGGCATGTTCGTCGATCAGCTTTGTCTCCGGCAGTATGCCGCTCCAGCGTTTCGGATCGGCAACCGGCTCCGCCAAGATCTGATCGGAGATAAAAATGTTCTCCACCAGCACATTGCCGTCTGGAACCGCCATATTCATGATTCGCTTGACAATCGGTTCCGGATCTTGGCCAGTGGCGGCACCATCGGTCATATGACAGACCAGCGGAGCGGGACAATCCTGCATAAAAGGCAGTTCTTCCTGCAGCAATTTTTCCACCTGTGCAAACGCCTTGGCCGTGTCTGTCAGGCGCAGCGGACTCAATTCGGGCAAAAGCCCCAGCCTTGCCACTTCATCGATCCCTTTGATGCCATCCAGCAAATCATACACTTCGTCGCTGTATGCCAGCATGGCAATTCGGTAACGAGGTGAAAGACGGCTGCCTTTCGTTGAACGAAAAATCATCTGCCTGATCGCTGTCGTCAATGAATCCATCACGACATCGATCCGTCGTTTGTCGCCCATCGGAAGGCACATGGAGCCGCTCACATCAAGTACATAAATAACCAGCGCAGGTGTTTTTTGCGTTGCCTGAATCCGATAGTTCATCTGTATTCCCCCTCGTTGGCCGCACGTTTCCCCACTCGAGTGCCGGCAACCGGCTAGACCGGCCTGATCTCTGGCGTTCGGTCGATCCCGAGCAGTTTTTTCAGCTCGGCCGCAAAAGCTGTGGTCGACCCGGAACAGATCCGCAGCTTCATCTCTGCATCTGTCCCTTCCTGCAGCACGATCCACAGGCGCGTATTCCCGGCCAGCATGAAAAAACCCGCATCGGAAACAGGACCTTGTTGCTCGTCATAATCAATTCGCATTACGTTGATGACACGACGGGGACGCTGCAAATCTTCGGCCAGCAATTGCGCGAGTGCCGCGGGAACACCCGATACTTCCAACATCGTTTGAATCCGTTCCGCTTCCATCGTCCGGAATGCTGCCAGATTGTCCAAAAAGTCGGAGGGTAGCCCAGTTTCCGGCAGTGATGTCTCGGCATATCCTTGCAGCTGGAAAGCCGCCACCGCCTGCTCAACCATCGACTGATAGCGGTCATGGACGAAAACTTTTTGCACGACGCCCAAGCTGCTGTCGTGCTCCACGAACTTGTCGGCCTTCACGTGAAACACCAGTTTTTTCTCCTGTCCCTGGTCAAACTGCTGCAATCCAATGGAAAAATCGGCCTTTGCCAAAATTTCGACAACTTCGGCGAGTTCCGCTGTTAACTGATGACGGGCACCTTGTTCATCGACGATCAGCTCCAGCCAATCTCTTGCCATCAATGAATGGCCTGCTACCAGCAGTCTCGTTTCCAGCTCTTTTTCCGGAAGTTCGCCAACAATCGTTTGCATCAGCGCTGCCCCCGCCTCGGTATGCCCAAGCAAATGCAAGCATAATACAAGCTCTTCAAGCGATAAACTGTAATTCGCTTTGCCCATCGTTCTGTTCGCCGGTGCCGCGATGGGATTTCACCGGCTTGCCTCCTTTTTGATTGATCGCTTCAGCCTCTTTTGCGGACGGTTCCCGCCGCTTTTCCCTCTTTTTTCTTAAAACCCAAAAAAGCTTTAAAACCCCAGCACAATCCTGCCGCGCCGGCAAAATACATCAGCGCCATCCCGTATTCGCCGCTGACCGCCCCGTAGATTGCCAAAAACAAGCCAAACAGAATAAACACTGAGACAAAGATTCGTGCGATCCATACAAGGCATATCCATATCAGCTGAATAATGTCCATTTTTTCCTCCGACTATCCCGGAACTGCTGCGCCGCGCTGCCTGTCACCCAAAAAACTCCGGTAATTTGATTAACGATTTCAGACCTTGGTCAATCTTTTTGCCCATTTCCTGTACGCCATCCTTAATGGCATCGCCGGCTTCTTTGAAAGTATTGCCAACGTTAGCGGCCAGCTCTTTTGTCTTATCGATTGCGTCCGGAATCAGATTGCCGACAAGTTCTCCCCCTTTTCGGGCGAAATTGTCCGTCCAGTCCGCAATCTGGTCTCCCAGCTGTGTGCCGACGTAACTGCCGCCAATCGCCGCCGCTACTGCTCCCGGTCCTGTTTCCCAGGTCACGGCAACAGCGGCTGCGCCGCCAGCCCACCCGCCGAGGGTACGCCAAAAGGCACGGTTCAAAGAACTCGCCGAGTCGCGGGCCACATTGCGCCAATATTCTTCCCGGGTCTCCCCTTGATGCGTTTCCACTGCTGTGCCGATCGACTTAACAGCGCCAAATCCTTCGATAAGCGCACCGACAACCGGAAATTTTTTGACGGCGTTTTTCAGCAAATGATTGGAGATCCCGGCCGAGGAGGCGCGGTTAAACGTTTCTTTCAAGCCTACGACTTGCTTGACCACACCGGAGAGCGTATTAGGCACTTTTTTGGCGATGCCAGCCGGCAAGTAGCGATTAGCCATCGTGCCGACATAGCGATAATAAAGGGAAGCCAATTTGGTCCCGGCCACTTTGGTGGAAACATTATAGACACCTGGTGTTTTGCCCGGCGTAAACGTCAGCATCGTTCGGAACAGGGCGATCTTTGCCGCCGGCGTTAACGCGGCCCTGCCCAGTTCAGCCAGCTTTTCTTTCCATTTTTCCTGCGGCAACTGTGTCAACGCCACACTGCCGGCCGCCAGCAAGGCAGCAGAACCAAGCGGTGTTGCCCCCATGCTTCTTAACAGCGAAGCGGCCACCGCACTCCCCAGCAGTTTTGCTCCTTCCTGGTCACGTGTCTGAAACAGCTCCGCTGATTGTGTCAGCCTGCGGGAAAACGCCTGGTTTTGCGTTGAAATGCTCGAGGCCGCGCTTTGCGCTGCATTCCACTTCTCCTCTATGCTCAATTTCTGTCTTACTTCCCAACTTAGCGAAGACATCGTTCCATGCAGCCGGTCACGCACCTGATTTAACTGATGGGCCGCCTGCTCAAAATCTTTTGACAAATTGTGCAGCAATTCGGGTGTAACCAGGATTCTGGTCATTTTGTTCCCCCCGGTCAATTAATAAAATCCTGTTCGCCTGCTAATCAATTTTTAATTTTACATGATCTTGAAAAGCATGAAACTCCAACTTTTTCCTTATTTTCCCTCCAGTTTTTCCTCATTCTGGGTTTTTTGAATCAGTTTGCATCCTCTCCTCACAGGTCTCCTCGCCTAGTCTTTCGCAGACAAAAAAAAGACATGCCCGCCAAAAACGAGCATGTCTGTTCATTTGCAATTTTGCTTTCAGCCCACCCGCTGATTAGCGAGCTGCTTCAAAACGTTTGCTGACTTCTTCCCAATTAACGACATTCCAGAAAGCGCTGATGTAGTCAGGACGTTTGTTTTGATATTTGAGGTAATAAGCATGCTCCCAAACATCAAGACCGAGGATCGGCGTTTTGCCTTCCATCAGCGGGCTGTCTTGGTTTGGCGTGGAGGTGATCGCCAATTTGCCGCCATCTACGATCAACCAAGCCCAACCGGAACCGAAGCGACCGGCCGCAGCTTTGGCAAACTCAGCTTTAAAGTTGTCGAAGCTGCCAAATGCAGCGTTGATAGCATCAGCCAAAGCGCCGGTTGGAGCGCCTCCGCCATTCGGGCTGAGGATTTCCCAGAAAAGGCTGTGGTTTGCGTGTCCGCCGCCATTGTTGCGCACAGCTGTACGGATCGCTTCAGGCACCGCGTCCAAGTTTCCAATCAATTCTTCCAGACTTTTTGCTTGCAAATCAGCATGGCCTTCCAATGCTGCATTCAAGTTATTTACATATGTAGCATGGTGACGATCGTGGTGAATTTCCATCGTCTGTGCGTCGATATGCGGTTCAAGGGCGTTAAAAGCATATGGGAGTGCTGGTAATTGATGTGCCATATGTGTATTCCTCCTTCATAATATTGGATTGAAAGGTTCTTCTCCATTATAAACCAATGATGCTACTATCGCAACAAATAGGTTTGTTAAGTTTCCTAACCAAATCGTTATTATATCAGTCATTACTATAACCAGCATATACATCTTGCAATGCGCTTATACCGTGTTAGACTTTTTATATTCCTTTACTAAACCAAAGCAGGTGATCTGTTCGTGGACCTTGATTTCACTACTGTCCTTCTTTTGGCCTTTTTTGGCTTTGTCGCAGCTTTTATCGACAGCTGTGTCGGCGGCGGCGGCTTGATTTCGCTTCCCGCTCTGCTGGGCATCGGAATTCCCCCTCATCTCGCTTTAGGTACAAACAAATTGGCGGGAACGGTTTCCTCCGCCACCAGCTCCATCACTTTCATTAGTATGGGCAAGTTTGACAAAAAGCTTATGTTGTACTTGTTTCCGGTTTCCTTTATTGGCGCAATGATTGGCGCGAGGACCGTCCTGTTCGTTCCGCAGGAGATCTTGAGCGTGCTGGTCATGGTAATGATGGGCATTATCTTCATTTATACTTTGCTCAACAAAAAGTTTGGCCATGATGTCAATTTTAAAGGCTACACCCGGTTCACGCTCGGCTGGGGCATCCCCCTCACCTTCTTGATCGGCTTCTATGATGGCTTTTTCGGTCCGGGAACCGGTTCCTTTTTCGTTTTCCTGATGGTGTTGCTGTTCGGTTATGATTTCGTGATCGCTGCCGGAAACGGGCGAATTTTGAATCTGGCCAGCAATATTGCTGCCTTGCTTGTTTTTCTGCTGGAAGGACAATTTATTTTCCTGCCGGGGCTGTTAATGGGGATTGCCATGATTGCCGGAGCCACGCTGGGCGCACGCATGGCCGTCAAAACCGGGGTGCGTTACGTTCGCCCGCTGTTCCTGCTTGTCTCCATTAGCTTGATCGGCAAAATGATTTACGAATTGCTATTCACCCAACCCTAACACAAAAAGAAGTTGGCCAGAGCGCCAACTTCTTTTTGTGATTATTCGTTTTTCCCCTTGCCTTGCTTGATTCGCTGTATAATCCCGTCAACCAGCAAGCCAATGCCTGCTCCGTAAAAAGGAGCGGCAAATCGGACACCTGAGGATATCGGCAATTCTTTCAACCAGACGATCAATACGCCAATAATGAAACCGAGCATTGTATAGCGCAAACGGGTCGGACCCAATGGAAGCCCCCCAGTGTTATTTCTTCAGCTTGTTCGGCAGCTTCATGTTTTTCATGTTGCGGCTCATCTGTTTCAATTGCTTTTGGTTCAAATTCATTCCCATCGATCGAGCCATCGCCTGGAGCTGTTTTTCATCCATTTGCATGTTGGAGATTTGCTTTCTTAAATAGTAGGCACCTCCAAAAAATCCGCCTACCAAACCAATAATGAGCGTAAGTATCGGGATAACCCAGCTCCATACTGTCATTCGTGCATTACCATCCTTCTCTGTATATATCTTTCTGTATATTGTACCATAAACCCTTATCCTGTCTATTGGGCCTTGTACAAATTATGCGTTTGTCTATCGCAATCGTCACCCGGTCACATAATCTGTAGGAGAGGTGATCAGAATGGCTCCTTTGTTAATTATTGATCCGGGACACGGCGGAATCGATCCCGGCGGCGGCAGCAATCAATTGTTTAAGGAAAGCCAGATGGTTTTGCAAATATCTCTTTATCAATACCAACGGTTTCAGGCGCTTAATGTGGATGTGGCCATTACAAGGACGAGTGATAAAACCTTATCGAGCAGCGAACGCGCGCAAATCGTACGCAACAGCGGCGCCAAATATTGCATCTCCAATCATATAAACGCCGGTGGCGGACACGGCGCCGAGGCGATCTACTCCATCTATGGGTCGGGGGCACTGCCAACCGAATTGCTCGCCGAACTGGAAACGGAAGGCATGCCGAGCCGCCGCGTCTATACACGCACCCTGCCGAACAACCCCACGAAAGACTACTATTTTATGCATCGGGAAACCGGCAGTGTCGAGACGATCATTCTTGAATACGGATTTGCCGACAACACGACCGATGCGCAAAAAATCAATACGGACTGGCGCGATTTGGCCGAAGCGGTTGTCCGGGGATTTTGTCAGTTTGTCGGTCATGCGTATCAACCCCCTGGGAGCAGCGGAACCTCTCCCGTCGCTTCACCGGCACCAACACCGACGCCGGCATCATCGACAACCGGCTCGACAACCGCTCAACCGGCATCTGGCCAGGAGCCGAGCAGTCCCGAATGGAAAACACAGGCGATCGACTGGCTTTACCAGCAAGGTTTACTAACAAGCGACGACTGGCGCGATCGCATTGACGAGCCGCTTCCTCTATGGGCGGAAGCCGTCTTGCTCCGCCGCCTGTTTCAAAAGCTGCAAAATCAATAGAGTAAGGGGGAGAAAGGAAAGATGACGCTAGAATTGGGGGCGATCATCGCCATCGCCTTAAGTGCAACCTCAGCCTTGTCCAGTCTGCTTAGAATCCCGAAAAAACTGAGAAGCTGGACAGCTTTTCTCCTCGTCATTGTGTTGAATTCGGCGAACGACTGGCTGTTTCAGACGACGTTTGACTGGCGAACTTCCCTGCTCACAGGTATTTCGGCCGGATTGGCGACCATCGGTATCCATTCCGCCAGCAAAAATACCGCACAGCATTTCCAGCAAAAAAAGACGAAGCAAGAATGGGATGACAACATCCCCTATGTATGAGCTATGAATGCTCGCGGATGCAGCGAGTAAGCGGTGTCTCCTCCAAGCCTGAGTAGTTCATTTCGGCCTTTACTCCGATACATTCATCCTCCGGATAACGGTAGGCGGTCAGCTGCCCGCCAAACACACATCCCTGATCGATATTGATTGACCCGTTTTTCCGCTCGGGTTGCGGACGCGGATCATGCCCCCAAACGATCAGGGGTGTCTGCTTTGTTCGCTCACTCGCCCACTCTTTGCGGATCGGTCGACCATCAGGACCCATGCCAGCCACATCACCGTATCGGCAAAAATTGCGGATTGCCGGCGAGTCCTTGCCGATATAATCATCCCTGATTCCGGCGTGGACAGCGACCACTTCCACTTTTCCGTTTCTTCTCAGCAACATATGCGACGGAGATGCCAGCAACAATTCACGAGCCTTTTCTTTTAAACTAGCTGCCATCTTCTCACCGTGCTGCTCTGCGTATCGTGTAAACTCATCCTCCACTTTCTCATCGCCATGCGCCAAGGAGACGTTCCGGCCGTCCAACCAACGCGCGATCTTCCAACCATGGTTGCTGTCTACCATTTCCGCGATACCCGCACGGATGTGCCGGATAAAAAAATCAAGCATTTTTAACGACTCCGGTCCCCTGCTGGTAATATCACCGAGCGAGATCAGCTTGCGGCCGGCGGGATGACGATACAAATCGTCGCTTGCATCTCGTACATAGCCCAGTTGGCCAAGCAGTTCCATAAATTCCGCAAAACAACCGTGGACATCGCCCACGATATCGGTGCCGCGATCTATATCGACCATATTGGAACGAAATTTTTGTCTCTGTTTCTGTTTCATAGTAAACCCCTCATTTCTGTAATCAATACTAGCTTTGCCAGATCAAAAGTAAAAAAACCCCCACTCGGCAATTACCGGGCCGAGTGGGGATCCCCCTTTTTTCATGAGGGTTGCCGTATTGCTCAAGATCGAAATCTTCTAACGATCCCTTACAACTTGTTTATTCAAAAAAGGTTATCCTTATGCATGCAGAGCAAGTGTTCCGCAGAAAACAAAGCAATGCGGAACCTTCGTCCAAGCCTAGCGATAAATCATTCAGCCAACGGCCATTTACTTGTAGCAGGTGTAAATAAAGGCTGGCGGAATGTTTAAGGGAGTAAAGCCGATTTTGACTTTACGAAAACGTTCTTTCAGTTCCGCGCGCATTTGCAGCGAATACTGAAACGTAATAAATATGCCATCTGGTGCCAGGACTTTATCCACTTCATCGAGTATTGCCGTACGCAACTCCGGCGGAAACACGGCGAACGGCAATCCGGAAACAATCACATTAATGGCGGGCAAATCCAGCTCACGCAAATATTTGCTCAGTTGCCCCGCTTCCTCGTAAATGCGCAGGGGCGGGAACCGGGCCTGAAGGATTCGGCGAAATTGCGGATCACGCTCAACGGCAAAAAAGGAGGTCGCCGGTCGTTTTTTCTCTAAAATTTCTTTGGTAAAAACCCCTGTACCTGGTCCCAATTCAACAATCGCCTTTGTCTTCTCCCAATTGACCTCCTTCAGCATACGTTCCGCCAAGAAACGGGAACTGGGTATGACACTCCCCACTCGACCGGGAGCCGAGATGAACCTTCGTAAAAAAAAGATAAAATCCGTCACCAGAAAACCTCCTAGATCAACAACCAGACCGGATGTTGTTCTCCTTCACACTATTTATACCATAGGACGTTCCGGTTTCCCCGCAGGTTTCGGCAGTGCCGAAAAAACATACTCCCTTTGCGGATGTCCCAAGGATTTTTACTATCATATCACAATTCGATTGCATTTTTTATTATTACCGTTTCCAGCCACTCAAACTATATGTCGGTGACATGCCAAAAAAGTTTGACTTTTTTGTGAATGAAAATAAGAAAAAGCAGGAAATTGGCAAAGGAGGGCGAATTGTATCAACTAGATGCGGAACAAATCGAAAAAAGCCGAGTTCCATTGATTTGGAAACGGGGGAACCAAGTTTTTGGGGTGAATAGCTGTGTTTGCACAGCTTAGGGTACCTTTCAACCGAACCCTTCAGCTAACCTCGTAGGCTTGGAAGGGAGCAGAAAGTTTTGCGTAAAATAGTTTGTGCATGGATGATCTTCGGACTCCTCGTAATGGTCGCCGGTGTCGCTTCTGCGGAGGAAAATCCTCTGATGAACACGATCCAGAAATTGTATGGTGTCCCTTACAAGGCTTCCGGAACGAGTAAAAACGGATTTGACTGCTCCGGATTTACAAGTTACGTCTTTGAATCGTTGGGCGTAAAACTGCCGCATTCTTCCGCAGCGCAATACAAGATTGGACAAAAAGTGGCACGCAAAGATTTGCAGCCAGGTGATCTCGTTTTCTTTAATACAAACGGTCACAGTATATCCCACGTTGGCATCTATATTGGGAACAATACATTTGTCCATTCCGAAACTGGCCGGGGTGTAGTCAAAACCAGCTTATCGGACCCGTATTATTGGAAAAAACGATATGTCGGAGCGACTCGCGTCGAAATTCCCGCTATGCAGGTTGCCAGCGGAAAACAAGCCGTACAAGCAGCTTCACTGAACGAAGGACAAGCTGCGCCAGAAAAAAACTAACGAACGACAGGTACATTTAAGTCAGGGACGTTGTCTCTGGCTTTTTTTGGCGTAACTTAGTACCTTGTCCCAAGATTAAGTCATAAGTCGAGAAATTGTTTCCTATTCCGACATCGCTGCACAAACCATGTTATGATAGAGAATATAGATATTGCAGATTTGGAGGTAGCTCCTGTGAAGGAACATGTTTTAGTCGTTGATGACAGTCCGGAAATCATTGACCTGTTGCAGGATATTTTAATAAATGAAGGATTTGCCGTCTCTTGCGCGGAAGACGGTGAGCAGGCGCTTTCCCTTTTGAAAAAAGGGCCGCAGCCCAACCTTGTGCTGCTCGACATTATGATGCCCAACATGAGCGGATATGAGCTTTGCTCCCTGATCCGCCGTGAATATGACATGCCGATTCTGTTTTTGAGCGCAAAAGGAAAAACGGTTGACAAAGTGGTCGGACTGGAAATCGGCGCGGACGATTATATTACCAAGCCTTTTGATACCGAAGAGCTGTTGGCGCGAATACGTGCACACATTCGCCGGTATGAACGAATCAGCAAACAGTCGAAAGAACATATGGATGAGCCCGGCAGCCAACCGGAAATTACCGTGCTCAAGTTTAAAGGATTGGAAATCCATAAAGAAACATACACAGTGTATGTGGAAGGCCAAAAAGTCGACCTGTCCACAAAAGAGTTCCAGCTGTTGGTCTTCCTCTCGGAGAATCCCGGCATTGTGTTTACGCGGGAACAAATCTATGACCGTGTTTGGGGATATGGGTACGGTTCATTAAATACCGTAACGGTGCATATCAAAAATCTTCGTGAAAAGCTGGAATTCGCCCAAACCTATATTAAAACGCAATGGGGGACAGGGTACGTATTTATCGGGGAGCGAGCTTGATGAGTATCGCGAAAAAGCTGTTTCTTTCCTTTATAGCTGTCATTCTTCTCAATCTGCTGTTCTTCAAATTTGTTTTTGAAGACAAGATCATCGAACAGCTTAAAAATGATCGACACGAGCAGTATATGCTGGAAAAAGAAGCGGCAGAGCGCGTTCGTTTCAATCAGTTGATGAAAAACGCCCGTTTCAAGGACCCGGTGGATGCGAGAATTATTTCCGAAGAGCTGCCCAATGATCTGATGTATCAAATTATTGTAGAAAATTCGGAAGGCAAGGAGATTTATCGCAAAAACTCACAGGCCCTGGCAAAAAAGGGAGCCGGTATGAAAGCGGTCTCCGAGTATTATTTTCAGCATGATCCCCCCAATGCGGGACGGACGATTATCCGTTTTTATACGGATGAATCGGATATTTTGGCGTCCAAAGGCGTCAGCATGATGGTGATGTACATTTATGGCAGCATTGTTGTGATCGGCCTGATCTTCGTTGCCCTGTTAGTCCGTTGGATATTGCGCCCGGTCAACGAACTTTCCCGCATTACGTCGGAAATCAAATCAGGCAAACGCAATATTCGCTTTTCCTATAAACGGAATGATGAATTCGGCCAATTGTTTCATTCTTTCACCGACATGGTCGATCAGCTCCGTTATTCGGAAGACAGGCAGCAGGAACTTATCTCCGCTGTAGCCCACGACTTCCGCACACCGCTGACCAGCATTAAAGGATATGCTTCCTATATCAGTTCGGGCCGGGTGACTGACCAGGCGCGAGTGCAAAACTACATGCACAAAATAGAAGAACGCGCTTCTGCTCTGGAAGAATTGATGGATGAATTGCAAGACTTTAATCAGTTGCACCATGAGAAACCGCTGAACATCGACAGGTTTCACGTTCACACATTTATGCGCAGCGTCATTGATGAATACCGCGGAAAAGCGAAGATGGCCGGGCTGGGCTTTCGATCGAAAGTCAGAGTTTCCGAAGCATTGCACATCTATGCGGACGAAGCAAAAATACGGCGCGTTCTGGAGAACTTGTTGAACAATGCGATCTACTACAATAAGCCGGATGGTTCCATTTTGTTGACGTGCGACCAACGGGATACGCATCTGCTTTTTTCCGTGATCGACAAAGGGGAAGGCATCGCCAAAGAGGACCTGAATAAAATTTTCACCAAATTTTACCGAGGGGAAAAATCACGCAATCGCAATAGCGGCGGAACAGGTCTGGGCTTGACGATTTGCCAAAACATTGTCGAACGTCACGGGGGGCAAATCGATGTGGTGAGTGAATTAGGAGAAGGAAGCTGTTTTTCGTTCAAAATTCCCTTTCACCCTTCTGTTTAATTTTATCAATATTTATTAGTTATTTATAAACATTTTACAATTTCATGGTATCTTTAGAACATAACTTGTTGCTTTCAATTTATAACCCCCAGTTTTGTTTTGATCTCTCCTTTGCTTCGGCATTGGCAGAGATCTTTTTTTATCGGTACCTGTCCAAATGAACGAGCGATTGGATGCAGTGTTCAAGCAGCTCGTGAATATCCTCAATATTGCCTTCGTCAATCTTGCGCTGAAAATCAAGCGTTGCCTTCAACTCGTAATCCGTCCGTGTCTGTTTGGCGTATGGTTCATCCGCGCGGAAACTGACGGTCGGTACGATCAGCGGGCGATTCCCCCAGATTTCCTGCAGCCCCAAAACGACCAGTGCTGGCTCCCGCTCCATATCGACGATGCGCAAGCAAAAATCAATGCAGATCGTGCAACCGATCTTCTCTGCCGATTGCTGCTGCAGTTGTTCGCCGGCGATGTCAGCAAGCGTCGTATCCAGACGGATCGTTGCGGTGACAGGATGAACCGAGCGGCCTGGCGCTGCCAATTGAAATTCCACGGCAAACCGCCGGCTGTAATTGGCCAAATCGAGAAGATCCATACGGTTTATAATCTCGATCGTTCCCGCAAAGTCTTGGTCATAAATTGCGCCTTCGAGCACTACTTTGATATTGTCAAATATGGTTGGATGAAACATAACCACTTCGCTTACCTCCAGTCCCTGCATTTTCGGTGGGATTAGCTTTAGCATATACAACAATGTCCTTCTGGTACAGTGTGCGCGCAGAAAAAAGAGTGCAGCCTCTTGTCTGCACTCCGCCCTATCCATTTACTTTTCTTCTTGAGGGTGCAATAGTTTCTCATGACAGTCCAGACATTCTGTTGCGTACGACTCCGCTTGTTCCCAAAGCTTTTGTCCGCATACGCTGCAGCACTTCTCCTGCAGATGGCTAAAAAAATATGCGACCGGTTCCATCCTGATTCCCCCCCGCATGTTGTTGCACTTATTGTAATACAACAGTTTTTCTTTTAAAAGTTTTGTTATAATACATTATCCGGTGTTTTCCTGCTCCTTTCTTCGTTTTTCATCCGTTTGCTTGCACAGACGCTGTTTTACAACTGATCCCACAATAAAACGACTGTTATACAACTGTTGCGAGACAAATAAAAAAGCAGATCCGAAAAAAGGATCTGCTTTGCTTGCAAACAAACCAGGTTGTGCTGTCTGGCCTACTGGCGCTTACACCGCTTCATAAATCGCTTCGTAACGTTTGCTGATCTCTTCGTCATTCAGCCCGAATTCACGGAGCCGGTTAATGATCGCTGCCGCCCAGATTTCTGTGCGTTTCGAGATTTTTTGATATTTTTTTGTTTCCTTGCCGCGCCGTTTTGCGCGATCATCACTGTTTGATTTCAAGTTATCGAGAATGAACAGCATATTCATGCTATCTTCTTCATTTAATGTAGTCCATTTGTCATTGAGGAAATCAAGCACCTTTTTGTAATATGCATCAAACTCTTCAAAAGAAATTTCTGTGTCCATATTCAAATATTCTTTCAGTTGGTCGAACAGCTCTTGCATCAGTTTATACACTCCCTCGTTTTTCTCTGACTCATTATAGCAAAAAGCGGCCGGGAGCAAAACCGGGAACACGATGCTTTTTATATCCAAATCTCCTATAATAAACAGAAACACAAATCAGAGGTGAACATCGCTGCATGCGTGAGAGTAAGCAAACGAAAGATGTACCGCTGCGGATCGGCCAGCAGATGACTTTGACCATTCGCAGCTTAGGCATTAACGGAGAAGGAATTGGCTATTACAAGAAAAAGATCGTCTTTGTTGATCAGGCGTTGCCTGGAGAAGTCGTTCACGCCGAACTGACCGAGGTTAAGGAAAAATATGCTCACGCCAAGCTGGTCAAGGTGGTTCAACGCTCCCCTGCCCGCGTGCAGCCCCCCTGTCCTGTCTACGAACAATGCGGCGGTTGTTCGCTGCAGCATATGGATTATCAGGCTCAGCTGGTCAGCAAACAGGAATTGCTGATCGAAGCCTTGCGCAAATACGCCAAACTGGAGCATCCGCCGGTCAAGCCGACAATCGGCATGGCCAACCCGTGGTCTTACCGCAACAAGGCCCAGTTCCAGGTCGGCAAACAGCAAGGGCAGCTGGTTGCCGGTCTTTATCGGACAGGGACTCATCAACTGGTCGATTTATCCGGCTGTCCCGTACAACATGAGCAAACGAATCAGATCGTGGAAGCGGCCAAACAAGCGGTGGAAAAACTGAACATTCCGATCTTTGACGAACGGACGCGCAGCGGAGTGATCCGGACGATCGTCGCACGGGCCGCTTTCGCCACCGGGGAAACCCAATTGACATTGGTGACCGCGACACAAGAGATTCCCCGCGTGAAGGAGCTGATTCTGGAATTGCGCTATCGACTGCCGCAATTGGTCAGCATCGCCCAAAATGTAAACTCCCGCAAAACCTCCTTGGTGTTTGGCGAAACAACAAAGCAGCTGTGGGGCAGACCTTCGATTGCCGAGAAACTGGGTGAACTGTCTTTTGACCTGTCGGCCCGCGCCTTTTTCCAGCTGAATCCGGAACAGACCGCAAAACTGTATGACCAGGTCAAGCAGGCTGCCGGACTGAACGGCACTGAAACCGTGTTCGATCTCTACTGCGGGACGGGAACGATCGCCCTTTGGCTAGCTCCTTCGGCTAAAGAGGTTCACGGGATTGAGCTGATCCCCGAAGCAGTGGAAGACGCGCGGCAAAATGCCAGAAAAAACGGAATCGCCAATGTCAGCTTTCACGTGGGCAAAGCGGAAGAGCTCATGCCGAAATGGGCGAAACAAGGCTTGAAAGCGGATGTGGTTGTCGTCGATCCGCCGCGAACGGGCTTGGCGGCGGAATTGATCCAATCGCTGCTGCAGGTCAAACCGCAGAAGATTGTCTACGTCTCCTGCAATCCGTCTACACTGGCCAAAGATATTCAGCGTTTACAGCAAAGCTATGCGTTGAAACAAGTTCAGCCGTTGGACATGTTTCCTCATACTCCCCATGTGGAAAGCTGCTCTCTGCTTGTTCGCATGTAAAAAAGAAAGAGGGACGGCCTTTTTACGCCGCCCCTCTCATATTTGCTTTATCGAACTTACGCCCCTTGTTTCCATTCATCCTGCTTGCTGCCCGCTTTGCCAAACAGCGTTTCCATTACAGGATTGTGCATTCCTTTCGTCTTTTGCGCAAAAAACGGATTGACGATCACCATCGCCAGCAAATTGGCGGCCAAACCCCAGAACCCTTCATACAACCCGTAGCTTTGGCCTGTCCAATAGACGATAAACGTCGTCAGCAGACCAACCAACAGCCCGATAATCGTCGCTTCTTTTGATTGGTTCCGCCAGTAGAGGCTGATCACCACCGCCGGGAAGATTTGTACCATCCCGGAAACGCCCAGCAATTGCAGCGAAACGAGCGCCGCCGGGAACACCATGCCAAAAATGAGCGCCAAGCCAATGACCACAAACACCATCAAACGGGTAACCATCGTCAGCTTGGACGGGGACACGTTTCGATTGATCAAATCCTTGTAAATATTGTTGGCAAACAGATTGGAAGCGCCGATAGCCATGATCGAGCAAGGAATCAACGAGGCCAAGGCAATCGTTGAGTAGGCCAGCCCTTGCGTTACGCCCCCATACGAAACTTGAATGAGGTTGAGCAATGCAAACCGCGGATTGATTCCCTCCGGCAAGACGAGAAAAGCAACAAAGCCCAAAAACACGACCAATATCAACACAATGTTGTATAAAGGCAGAAACATGGCATTTTTCCGAATTGCATCGGCGCTTTTCGAAGTAAAAATACCGGTTGCGGCGTGCGCCCACATAAACAGAGCCAAAGCCGAAATAAGCGATGCGGTAATGAACCAGGGAATCCCTTTGCTGCCTGCTGCAGGAATCGTCAGCAGTTGAGGCGCCTTTTGCTGAATCGTATCAATCATCGGGCTCCAGCCGCCAAAATGAATCATCGGCAAGCTGACAACCATGAACAGCATGATCACCCAAACGAGAATATCCTTGATGATCGCCGTATAAGTCGGACCTTTGATTCCGCTGAAAAATGTATACAGGGCGACGAGCAAGAAAGATAAAATCACCACAAATTTGACGTTAATAAACCCGGTGCCGGCAACTTGCAGCGTGTCCTGGATACCGCTCAATTGCAAATCGATATAAGGAATCAACATCAGGACGCCGACAATGGCGATCAAGGCCGACAGAAACGTGCTGCCAAACCGTTCTCTCGTATAATCCGCCAACGTGGTAAATTGATGCACTTTGGCCACTTTCCACAATTTCGGCAGAAAGAAATAGCCGAAGACGTAAGCCAATGTGGAATAAGGAATCGCAAAGAATGCGACGCTGCCCGCACTGTAAGCCGTGCTGGTCAGTCCGAGAAATGTGTATGCCGTATACAAATCGGCGCCAACCAGAAACCAGACCAGCAATGTGCCGAATTTTCTGCCACCGACGGACCAGTCCTCCACGGAATTGCGAACCGATTTATCCCGGCCAGCCAAAAATCCAATCAAAACAACTCCAACAATAACTGCGATCGTGATCATTAATGACGTAAAGTTTCCCTGCATTATTCAATGCCTCCCTGCGACTTCTGAAGATGATACACTGCCCACACACATACCGGACTCAACAGAATCCATAGGAACAGCCAAAAGTGCAAAAAAGGCAAGCCAAACAAAATCGGTTCAATTTGATTCACCCAAGGAATAAAAATGGTCAATGAGGCACTTGGGAGAAAAATTAGCAGAAAAATTATGAATTTTTTAACCATTTGTTGCACCTTCTTCTTCTGTTTAAATTCTTTAATTGGAGCAGAATGGGTAACATATTAGCATGTTTTAATTTTCATGACAAGACTTTTCATAAAATTTTTTCACTCAATAAAACCGGGGCGAATACCCCGGTTTTAGTTTGCAGACATATCCGTTTGTGTTGTGACGCAGCGTTGATCGATCAATTCCTCCGGTCTCCCCAGCAAATAGCCTTGGGCAATCTGAATACCCAAAAGTTTGGCCACAGCCAGATCCTCCGGTTGCTCAATCCCCTCGAGTACAAGATGCGTTTGATTGCGGCAATACTCGACCAGTGCCCCGATCAGTTTTTGCTTGTTGGCAGACGTCGACAACCCTTTGGCAAAATACCGATCCAATTTAAGATACTCCGGCTCTAATTCGATCACGTTTTGCAGCGTTGCCGCACCCTTGCCAACATCGTCAATCGCTACCCGGACGCCGTTCATGCGAAGATAATTGATCACCTGCTGCATCTGTTTTGTTTCTGCCACTGCTTCTCCTTCGTTGATTTCCAAAACAACCCTTTTCCCCCAAATGGCAGGATGGGTTAAAAACTTCTCAAAGAAGTTCAAAAACTTGCGTTGCAGCAAAGTTGACGGAAACACATTTAAAAACAACAGCCCCTCCTGTCTGAGCGAAAAAAATTCCACGGCAGCATGAAAGAGCGTTTCACTGTCTACCTCAAACAACTTTTTCTTTTTTCGCGCCACCCCAAAAAATAACTCCGGATTGGAAAAACACTGACTTCGCAATAAGGCTTCATACCCACAAAGAGACCAATTGGAAAGATAATAGAGAGGCTGATACAGGTGATAATAGTTTTGCTTTTCTATCAGTGCTTGAACATCTATTCTTCCCATTTCTTCGCTCTCCAGCTGTGTCCACTCCTCTCAAACTCGTCATTCCCGCCGTAATCGATAAAAAATCGTAGGTAAATTGTCATTTTTGCCCCCATGGAAGGGATTGGAAAAATGTCGTACAATGTTAGTTGTTCGACACTTTCTCCCTAAATTTGAGCAAATTTTACAATTATATTCCACTTGTATTATAGAATGATTCGTAAAAATTTTGCAACTTTCCGGCTAGACTAAATCTCCTAAGTAAGCTTCCACATAATCGGGAGCGGCTTTTTGCAATTGTTCAACAGTATGCAAATAGCGCTGGGTAGTGTTGATATGAGCATGCCCCAGGTTTTCTTGAACTTGTTGAAGAGAAGCGCCGCTCAATAGGGCCAAGGTCGCATTGGTATGACGCAACCAGTGCGGGGTCACTTTTTTATTGAGATTCGATCCCGCGGCCGCCTGTTTGATGACACGCTGAACCTGCCTTAAGGAAATCGTGAATACAGGCTGGTCAGTGGAAGCCGCAGATTCATCGACGCCCAGATTATGGCGATAAAACTCCAGGTACTTCCACAAAACTGCCGGAACTTTTACTTCGCGACGTCTCCCGCCTTTACCATTGACAACCGTCAGCCACATGCAAGTTTCGGATGGGTCTGGATGAAAATGCCCCCATTGAATGGAGAGTAATTCGGATACCCGCAATCCCAACAGAACGAGAGACAGGCCAATTAAGTAGTCGCGAATTCCTTGTCTCTTCAATTCCCTTAATAAGAGGTGAACCTCTCGTTTGGTCAGGTAATGATTTTTGCTGGTAACGGCAATTTTCGGCGTTCTCAAAGTAGATGTGGGATTATGTTGAAATATCCCGATATTGGGATCGCTTCCCCATTTGTACAATGATCGCAAAGGAGCGATTAAACTAGCAACCGTCGCGGGCAGATGTTTCTTCCGCTGTATACTGCAAACTCCCAGAATTAACCCCATTTTATATGCTTCTATATCTTTCCAGGTTACGTTTTTCAGAGGTTTGTAGTGAACAAAACTGCGAAACTGCTCGATGGCTCTTCGATAGTTTCGCAGAGTATAGCGAGATTGATGATAAGTTGCCAGAAACATTTCTATGATTTGTTCATCAGAAAGTTGGGAAGTTGGTTCGACAAGATGAGCTGGGAAAAAACCGTTCATTTGTAATAAACCTCCTTTCTTGGTGTCGAACAACTAACATTGTACGACATAGTACTATTTTACCAACCCCGCGTTACTTTCATACGACTTTTTGCGCTCCTTTTCTCCTTTAACCGTTTTCTTTCCACCGAGCTGATGAGCACTGAACTCCATCGATTTAACCTAGAACAGTCGTTCTCTTATGGAACGGCTTTTTGACTTTTGATATAATTTTCCAAAACCGGTACAAAACGAAACCGGCTATCCAAAACGTACTGATTTTTGGCTAAACATGACTCAACCAAAGGTGACCCATTTACATGAATCTGCCGCTGACCGGAGAACGCATTTGCATGACTCCGTTGACAGAAACTGATTTGCCTGAAGCTTTGCAGATCTACCACAGCAACCCGGCTTACAATGAACTGCGAAACGGGTCCGCTGCTTTTAGTCTGAACCAGTTGGAAGAAGAATACCGGAGTCTGTCAATGTTGCCCGGGAGCTATTGGCTGGCGATCACCCTGCGCGACGATGAAAGAATGATCGGGATTGGCCATCTGCGGCTTGAGCAAGCTGAGAGTCAAAAAGGCTGGATCAGCCTGCTTCTGCTCGCTGCAAACTTCCAAAGGAGCGGTTTTGGCAGGGAGGTTGTTAAACTTGTGGAGGAATTTGTGCGTTGTCAAAGCAAAACGCAAATTCACGTCGGAGTCGTCGCCGATCATATCTCTGCCTTGCTGTTTTGGGGAAAGCTGGGCTATGAACAATACCGACAGGTCATCGCTCCGGTAGGCAGGCTTACCCGGCCCGTGCTGCTGCTAGCCAAACATTTGTAGGAGGTGAGCATCATGCAACATTCACGCTTTGAACGGGATGTTCCCGGCGTTTGCTTCTAGCCGGGACATGGACGAACGAACCTGCCCGGCATTTCAACCTGCTAAAAAAGTTGAGTACCGATCCGGGAGGGTTTGATATCAATGAAATCAATGAACCGTCAGCAGCTGTTGGGCGCCTTGTTTCTTTCCGTGGCTGCCTCTATTTGGGGCGGCGTTTATGTTGTCAGCAAGGTGGTGCTGGACGTTATTCCACCGTTCACCTTACTGGAAATTCGCTTTTTGATCGCTTTTCTGCTGCTTGGTCCGATCGTGCTGAAGCGCAAGGAATTCCTCGAGAGATCCCGTTTGCCGCTGCTTATGGCGATCGGCTTGATCGGCGTCACCATCTCCATAGGCGCGCAATTTTTAGGCACCAAACTGTCCAGCGCACACATGGGAGCGCTGATCACTTCCGCCTCTCCGGCGTTTATCGCTCTGTTCGCGGTGTTATTGCTCAAGGAAAAGCTGACAATAGCCCAGATCGGCGGCATCGTGCTGGCCACAGTCGGCATGCTGATCGTAGTCGGAACACCGGGTGAAGCCGTGAACGCCGGCAGTGTCGCGGGCAATGTCATTTTGCTTGTCGCTGCCCTCAGTTGGGGAATGTATACCGTTCTTTGCAAAAAAGCGACGTTGCATTACAGTTCGCTTGCTGTCACCGCATACGCCGCCCTGTTTGGGGTCGTTTTCTCCAGTCCGTTGATGTTCTGGGAGCTTTCCGTCACCCCGCTTCATTGGGAATGGTCCGGCGGACTGCTGGCCGGCGTCTTGTACATCGGAGTCATTTCAACCGCAGTTGCCTTTTACTTGTGGAATAAAGGCTTTGAACTTCTGCAAGCAGGCAGCGGGGCAGGATTTTTCTTCTTTCAACCGGTGGTCGGAGCGATCCTCGGCTGGCTGCTGCTGGGGGAACAGCTTAGCTTGGCGTTCTTGATCGGAGCAGGCTTCATTTTTCTCGGAGTCGCTCTGTCCAATGTGGTCAAGCAAGCAAAGCTGCCGACGGACAATAAGCGCGACTTGTCGTGAAATAAAAGGTGTAAAACGCTCTCCTCGTATGTGCCGGAGAGCGTTTTTTTGTCCGGGGACTGCCCGCCTGTTTTACGCGTCTGCAGACGGCTGGGCAAACTCACCGCGCCGGAATGCTCCAAACGCTTCCCAGACATAGAGGGAGATATAACTGCGCCAGGGTGCCCAGCTCTCCCCGATTGCCCTGATTTTCGCCTCATCAGGCTTCTCAGGCAGATCGTAAACAAGCTGAATCCCGTTTCGCAGTCCGATGTCAGCCGCTGGCAACAGGTCGGGCCGACCCATGCCAAACATGAGCAGACACTCCACCGTCCAGCGTCCAATTCCGCGCAAAGCCGTCAGATAACCGATTGCTTCTTCATCGGACATCAGCTCCAAACGGTCGAGCTCAACTCGCCTGTTGACAACTGCCCTGGCAAAATCAATGATATATTCCGCTTTTCGTTGGCTAAACTGAAGCTGGCGCAACTGCTCAATTTCCAGCCGGGCGATTGCCTCAGCCGTTGGAAAAACATGAAAGGGCTGTCCCTGCTCATCATGGACGACATCGCCGGCCAAGGTAAGCAGCCTCTCCGTCAGGGTGGCGGCAAAGGCCAGATTGAGCTGTTGGCCAATGATCGTGCGCACCATCGATTGAAACAAATCGGGGTCCAGCAAAAACCGCAACCCGCGAAATCGTTCTGTCAAAGGAGCAAGCCGTTGGTCGGTTTGCATGTGCTGGTACACCGGTTCCAAATCAACATCTGCCTGAAACATGTGACGAACTGTTTTGCGCAGTTTTTCCTGCTGCGCCGCCGAAAGCGACTTGTCCGTCTGCACTTGCAGTACAGGTGTTTCCAGCCCACCCTTGAATGCCAGCGTAACAAGAAACGACTCCGTCTCAATCCGGAAAGCTCGCCGCAGCATCGAACATTCCGGTATCAGCTGGAACTGTTGATCCGGATGGGATTCCAGCCTGCTTCGCAAACGCTCATATGAATAGGGGGGGTTGATGGGGAGTTCAAACGTCAGCATTTTCATTTCACTCCTCGCCGCTTTCCTCTTATTACCATAAAGGAAAACCCCTCCGCCGGCAAGCCGAAGGGTCAGTTTGCAGACAAACCTAAATGTGTGCAATCAAAAGAGCCGTTCTCCTCGAACGAGCGGAAGGGGTTTCTGCTATCTTGTGAAAAATCCTTTCAGGATAAAAGCGACATTGGCCGGACGCTCGGCAAGACGGCGCATGAAATATCCGTACCAGTCATCTCCATACGGAACATACACCCGCACCTTGTATCCCTCCTTAGCCAAGTCGATTTGCGATTGGCTGCGGATCCCGTACAGCATTTGAAATTCAAATTGCGTCCGCGGGATCTGGTATTGTTTTTCCAACTCTTTGACATATTCAATAATATTGTCGTCATGCGTTGCGACGGCGGCATAATTTCCATTTAACAAGTGCTGTTTGATAATCTTTTTATAGTTGTCGTCGACATCGGCTTTATTGGGAAAAGCGACCTCTGCCGATTCCTTGTACGCCCCTTTGACCAACCGCAAATTGACACGATGTTGCTTCACGCTCTCGATATCGTCCGCTGCTTTGAACAAATAGGCCTGAATCACCGTGCCGACATTATCATAATCGTTCAACAGTTCATGCAAAATTTCCATCGTGACGCCGTTATGCGCATAATCCTCCATGTCGATTCGCACAAACATATTTCCGCACTTTTTCGCCGTGTCAAGAATACGGCGCATATTGGCGACACACAAATCGCGGCTAATATCCAGGCCCAGTTGCGTCAACTTGACCGACAAGTTGGACTGCACACCCGAAGCATGAATAGCTTCCACTGTCTTGATGCAATAATCGGCCGCTTCATTTGCTTCCTGTTCGCTAAAGACAAATTCGCCAAGATGGTCCAGTGTACACACCAAACCTTTTTGGTTCAAATCGCGCACGGTCTGGATGGCATCTGGAATCGTCATGCCGGCAACAAACCGGTTGGCGCCAAACCGAAGTCCCCAACGTTTCGCCGACCGATTCAAGGTGCGGTTTTTGGACAAAAACAGGAAAAAATTTCTCAGAAACATTTCCATTCCGTTCACTTCTCCTCTTTTTACTTTCGCTTCTAACGAAAATGAATTGCACGAAACATGCCAACCATCGCAAGAGCAGTTGTGCAAAAAAAAGTGCCGGACGATCAGAAATTGTCGTATAATGAGAGCGAATATTCTGCACAAAAGTGTTTAAAAAGTGTTTAACCTTTTACATTTCTGTCCAACTGATCGTTTGTGACTATTCTTATACGGGAAGTGATCGCAATGCCATTCGATTCTCTCGATATACCGCTCTCCGCGATCGCCCGGCCAATCGCCGCCGAAGCGATCATCATCAGGGATGGTGTCATCCAAGCCATCGCCAACGAACGAAATGAAACCGTTTCCGTTCTTTGTGTTCAACAAAGCCTTCTGCTGTCGCAATTAGGCGAAACTCTCCGGCAATTGCCGCAACCGTATCCCGATTTTCTGCTGTTGGATGAGCGGCAGCGACCCGCCGGTTTGGTCAAGGTGTCCGATTTGCTCAATTACTTGCTGAATGGCTGGCAAAAGCAAAATGTGGTCCTGCATACGATCCTGGAAACGATGAGCGAAGCGATCACGATCGTGGATGAGCAAAATATTGTGCAATTTTGGAACCATGCCGCCGAAAAAATTTATGAACTCGACCGTTCCAAAGTTATCGGCACTTCATTGGAAACACACTTTGCCCGCGACTCCATCCGCTTAAAAGATGCGCTTGCCGCCGGAAGCAGTTTCCAACGGGTTTATCATGTGCCGCGGCCGGACCGTCACGTGCTGATCAATTCCGCACCGATCAAACAGGAGCAACAGATTATCGGGGCGATCTCCATTGAACAGGACATTACCGAGTTGGTTCGCTTGCATGAAGAACTGACGCATACAACCGCCCATTTGCATAATTTGCAGCAAGAAATGAGCCGATTTCAAGCTGCCGATGATCCTTTTTACATCATCAAAGGGCATTCACTGCCATTGCAGTCAGTCATTCAAACCGCCAAGAAAGTGGCGAAAACCGATGTGACCGTGCTGCTGTACGGGGAAAGCGGTGTCGGTAAAGAATTGTTTGCCCAGGCGCTTCATCAGTTTAGCCGCAGGCAAGAACAGCCGTTTATCGCCATCAACTGTGCGGCGATTCCCGCTGCCCTGTTTGAAAGCGAGCTGTTCGGTTATCAAGGCGGGGCGTTTACGGGAGCGGAAAAGAAAGGGAAACCGGGGAAGCTGGAGCTGGCCCATGGCGGGACGCTGTTTTTGGATGAGATCGGCGAACTGTCGCTGGAATTGCAGGCGAAACTGCTGCGGGCCTTGCAAGAACGCCAGTTTTATCGTGTGGGCGGAACCGATCCGATTACCGTCAATACCCGAATCATCGCCGCGACCAATCGCAATCTGGAGCAAATGGTCGAACGCGGCGCATTTCGCGAAGATCTGTACTATCGCCTGAGCGTCTTTCAATTGGAAATTCCGCCGCTGCGGGAACGCAAAGAGGACATACCTGAACTGGTGCATCTGTTTATGCAGGAATTCTCATTCGCTCACGGTCATCCGGTGCCGCGGATCGCTCCCGAGGTCATGCAGGCACTGACAAACTTCCCCTGGCCGGGAAATATACGTCAACTGAAAAACGTAATCGAGCGGTTGCTCATCCTGCAAGAAGACGGTGTAATTCAGCTGGAGCATTTGCCGTCCGGCATTCGCCTCAACCATGAGACGGTCGCTCCGCCTTCTGCCCAAGACAGCGCTTTCGGCATGATGGCGGTCCAACCGTTCGAGCCGTTTGTCGCTGATCCGGAGCTCGAACGAAAAAAAATCGTTGCCGCCCTCGAACGAACTTACGGGAACAAAAAAGCGGCAGCAAAGCTGTTAGGGATATCGCGAGGAACCTTATATAACAAACTGAACAAGTACGGACTTCATTAGTCTGCGTGAAGCACAGCGAAGGGGATAGCCGCCTGCCAACCAGCAGAAATCTAGCAGAAATCGAGTTGCTGCAATTGGCGGCTGAGAATATATCTGCGCAAGATGTGGAGATTTTTCGGAGAAATCCCCACAATCTTGCAACCGTACATCAAAGATCTCGTTGTTCTTTCATGCAAAATTTCCACTTTTGCCTGCAGCTGCTCTTTGTCTTTGCCCGGTCCGGGCAACTCGGTAAACAAGTGATACGTCTGCTGCAGGCTCAACTTTTGTTCACAGCGGAACGCGAATCCGCCCATCCCTACATTGATCACTTCGATCATCAAGCTTTTCGGACCGTGAGCGGCGGCATGCTGAACACCTTTCAGCCATCCGCGAAAATTCACATCGAACCGCGGGTATCTGCGGCGTTGTTCGCGAAATTCGGCAATCGTCGGCGAATGAAACAAAACAATCCGCTTATCTTTTTTGGCCAATAATACCGCTTGAAAGGAATCGAGTATATCCAGGTTGCGGGAGATCAAACAATCGTATGAATTGCCGATCGTTATGTGCAGCCGCTCAGGAAAGACTGCCTCAAGCAGATCCCCTTCCTCATAGGTAACCTCACCCTGATACATCTTCTCGCCAATTTTCAAATGTATGACGCTTTCCATTGATATTCCTCCGTAAACGGATATGAGACAGGCGTTGTTTTTGTTTGCCAGGCACTGTTTGCCTAAGAATAGCAAAGCGACTTCGAAAAAAATGAGTTATAATAGTTGCGTTGTCAATGACAGGAGGTAGGATATCCATGACTCGTTACCAAGTTGTTACCTTTGTTCTAGCTGTCTGTGTCGCGGCCTGTATTATCGGAATTGGAGTGGCGATTGCGGAACAAAGCATCACGGGAATCATCGCATGTTTGCTCGGCTCCGCCGTGTTTATGGGCAGCGGTTTCCGCTATAAAAGAAAACATCTGCGTTAGCGGCGCAGCAGCAAACTGTTGATGTAAAAAAACCAACTGGGAAACCCTCGGGTATAACGCAACAGTTGTTTGGCAATCAGGTAGATCTCCGGCTGGTTGCGATTGACTTTGCGATCAGCCAAATATAAGGCTACCAAACCATCGACAATCATCTGATGAAATTCGGAGTTGGGCAGTTTCTTCGCGTTGAGCTTGGCCTGCTGTATAAAAAATTGCAGGCGGGTAATGGCTTCCTGTTCGGTATCATAATAGCTGACAAAATTCAGGTCGCCACCCTGCCGATCCTCTTCCAGATCGATCAGATAGTCGAGCAAAATGTGCAGTCCGCAAATCCAGGGAAAGTACGCCTCGATCACCGTTGTAACCGTTTGTTCCTCCAGATCGTGCGCAGTCGCCAGCGCAAACAAGGCAAAGATGCCAATTGTGGAACCGGTCACGGCAGAAAACTCCTGCCAGTAAATGTTCGGATACTTCTCCTGATACGGTTTCCACCAGTTTAATAATGCGGCTTCGCGTTGATCGTGGGCAATATGCTTGTATACTTGCAACTCACTGTACAGCGTAGACAAGCGAACCACATCCTGCTGAATGATCGCATAGGAAGGCAGCTGGCGAATCGACTCCTGACAGGTTCGCACCAGCGAAGCAAGAAAGCCGCCATCGTCCTTTTCCTCCCGATACAAATAGTAATCCCTGAGCGGAGCGTCCGGGGTAAGCGCATCCTGCATCGACAAATGCAGCTGCCGGAAATCTTGCGGATCGAGCGAAGTGCTGCGATCGCACAGATTATCCAGATAGTCGCTGATCGTCTGGTAGGCGATAATCAATGGAACAAGCACATTTATATAGGAAAGAGTCTGCGAGGCATACACACAGCCGCCTTCACAGTGAAACTTCTTTGTACTCATACTGGCCAATGCTTGCCTTCTCAGTTCAGAATCGGGAATCTGCTCCGCACGTTTGTACCAGGTACCGAATTCCTGTTCCAACACCGGTTTAATATAGCGATACATTCTATAAATCAACTGCCAGGATCGGCGAAACATCTTCCACTCACCTTCACTCTCTGAAATCGAATAGAACTATTTTACCACAAAATTGCTTCAGACTCCCTATCATGCAAAACTAGACACCATTTCGAAAATAAACTTTTAATTCACAATATTTTTTTCGCCAAAAACAATTCAAATATTGTATAATCTTCCTTATAGAAACGGTTACCTCAATAACCAGAAATTTATAAGGGGGCATTGAATTTGAAAAAAAGGAATGTTTTTCTTTCTATCACGCTTCTTCTCACCATGGCTCTTGCCACGGCATGCGGCAGCGGCGGCGGCAATACCGCTTCAACGCCTGCAAGCGATACTGCTTCAAATAGCGGCGCAGAGTCAAGCGGCGGCAGCGGAGCAGCAGCCAACGATCCGCAGCAGCTTGTGATCGCCACCGGTGGGACGGGAGGTACATATTATCCGCTGGGCGGAGGCATGGCCGAGCAAATCAGCAAAAATGCCGGCGTTACTGCAACCGCGCAAGCGACTGGCGCTTCTGCCGAAAACTTGCGCTTGCTGCGTGACCAACAAGCTGATATCGCTTTCACGCAAAGCGATATTGCCGAATACGGCAACAAAGGGATCAACATGTTCCAACAAGACGGTGCCCTTGACTTCAAAGCCATGGGTACTTTGTACAACGAAACCATTCAGATTGTTGTCTCAGCCAACAGCAACATCAACACCGTCACCGACCTGAAAGGAAAACGCGTATCCGTCGGAGCTCCCGGCAGCGGAACCGAAATTAACGCACAGCAAATTTTGGAAGCCTATGGCTTAACGTTTGACGATGTGCAAGTACAGCGTCTCTCCTTCGCCGATTCGGCCAAAGCAATCCAGGATGGACAGCTTGACGCCGCTTTCCAAACAGCAGGCGCACCAACCGCCGCCATCACTGAACTGGCCGCGACTACAGGCGTGAAAGTTATTCCGATCGACAAAGATAAAATCGATGCGATCATTGCCAAATATCCTTATTATGTAGAAGAAACCATTCCGGGCAATACGTATACCACTGTGAAAGACGATATTACGACTGTTGCTGTAAAAGCGATGCTGGTCGTTCGTTCCGATTTGAGCGATGACCTTGTGTACAAGATCACCAAAGCCATTTATGAAAACACCGATAAATTGGGCCACGCCAAAGCCAAAGACATTAAGATTGAAAATGCCTTGTCTGGTGTCAGCTTGCCCGTTCACCCCGGTGCCGAAAAGTTCTTTACCGAAAAAGGCGTGAAGAAATAACCGAATGGTTTCCTTTGGACTTGATCACAGAAGGCGGACAGCGTTCCGCCTTTTCTCCATTCTTATTCTGTTGGCTCTTGTGGCAGTTTGCTTCTTCCTTCCTTTGTTTTCTGTATTAACGATTCGCGATTCCAGGACCAATGCCTTGATGTGGCAGCACCTGGTCCATCAGGATACCGCTTTTGCCATCCGCTGGATTCATTCGATCCATCGAACACCTGTCGTCGAGTATTACCATGTCAAAGGTACTCAGCTCCAATTGACCGATATGACTTTTGAAGATTACGGAATCGGGATGAACAGCGAATTGGCTCCCGGCGAAACAATGGTGACGGAAAACGGTTCATTTCATATCCAAAACATGAATCGCTTGTTTCCGGCCCTTCATTTGTTCATCGGACAGGTACGTGCCAACCATACCTTGTTGTTTCAAGGCAAGGAATATCCGTTAAAACAGGTGGATCACCCCGGTTCGGCCATCAGCATTCAAGTAGAACAGCAATCGATTTATAACTGGATTGGAGGTTACTAGATGACTCAACAGACTATGAATCAGCAAGAGATGGATCAATTGATTGCAAAATACGACAAAGAATCGGCCTACCGTCAATTTACCGGTCCCATGAAATGGATCACGTTTGTCATCTTGGTTCTTTTCTCTTTATATCAATTGGCCAGCTCACTTTTGATCCCCTTGCCGCCGCAGATCCATCGCCCGATCCACTTGGCTTTCGGCTTGGGACTGACCTATTTGCTTTACAGCGGACGCCCGGGGAAAGGGAATAATAGCAATAAAGTTGGCGTTATCAATATCATTTTGTCTATCCTTTCCATCCTTGTGTCCCTCTACTGGGTCTTCGATTACGATGGCTTGGTCACCCGGACCGGGAACTACACAAACCTTGACCTGGTCATCGGCGGTCTGGCCATTCTGTTAGTATTGGAAGCGGCCCGCCGAGTCGTCGGCTTGCCCATCGCCATCATTGCCGTTCTGTTTTTGCTTTACACCTACTTTGGACCGCATATGCCGGGCTTTCTTGAACATCGCGGCTCCACTGTCAGCCGCATCATCGGCCATAGCTACTATACGTTGGAAGGTATACTGGGGACTCCTTTAGGCGTATCGTCCACCTTTATCTTCCTGTTCATTTTGTTCGGCGCTTTCCTGGAGAAGACGGGGGTCGGCGAATATTTCAACGACTTGTCGCTGGTTATCGCCGGACGGCGTATTGGCGGCCCGGCCAAAGTGGCCATTTTCTCCAGCGCTTTGCAAGGAACGATCAGCGGCAGTTCGGTTGCCAACGTCGTGACATCCGGCGCGTTCACCATTCCAATGATGAAACGGTTGGGCTACCGGCCTGAATTTGCCGCAGCGGTGGAAGCTTCCTCCTCGACGGGTGGGCAAATCATGCCGCCGATCATGGGCGCCGCCGCCTTCTTGATGTCCGAGTTTATCGGTGTGCCCTATTTTGATATTGCAAAATCGGCGGCGCTGCCTGCGATTCTCTTTTTTATGGGAATCTGGATTATGACGCATTTTGAGGCAAAACGTTTGGGATTGCGCGGCTTAACGCAGGAAGAAATTCCATCCAAAGCCGACGTCCTGAAGAAAATTTACCTGTTGCTGCCGATTTTGATTATCATCGTCGTCCTGATGATGAACGTTTCCGCTGAGCGTTCGGCGATTATCGGGATTGTCTCGACCATTGTCGTCGGCGCTTTCCGCAAAGAAACGCGGATGTCGCTCGCTGACATCCTGGAAGCGTTGGCTTCCGGCGCCCGCGTAGCGTTGGGGGTTGTGGCGGCAACCGCTTGTGCGGGGATTATCGTCGGTACCGTGACACTGACCGGGATCGGACTGAAGCTGGCCAATGGCTTGATCGATCTGGCCGGGGGACAAATCTTCCTCACCTTGTTCTTTACGATGATCGCCTCACTGATCCTCGGGATGGGGACACCGACGACCGCCAACTATATTATTACGTCAACAATCGCCGCTCCCGCTCTCGTGCAACTGGGAGTGCCGGTCATCGCGGCGCACATGTTTACTTTCTACTTCGGGATCGTTGCGGACATCACGCCGCCTGTGGCACTGGCCGCGTTTGCCGCTTCGGGGATTGCCAAATCAAAGCCGATCCAGACGGGGGTCGAGTCAACACGGCTGTCCATCGCCGCGTTTATGGCGCCGTACATCTTTGTCATATCCCCGCAATTGTTGTTGATTGACACGACAGTCGGCGAAGCGATTTGGGTCATGCTCACTTCCGTCCTCGGTATGATCGGGATGGGGGCTGGCTTGATTGGGTTCTGGTACAGCAAATTAAATCCGCTGGAACGCTTGCTGGCGATCGCCGGCGGTGTGCTTTGCGTCATCCCGGGACTGGCGACCGATATTGCCGGTTTCGTACTGCTCGGCGCCATCTGTGCGCTCAGCTATCGGAAGTCGCGCAAGCTGAACACTACAACCGCTGCCTGACAGCAACCAAAAAGGCATGTCTACGAAAGCGTAGCATGCCTTTTTTTCATGGATCATTGACGGGCGTCCGCGTCCGTTGCGCGCGGAAACATGGCGGCTCAGTCCGGCAATTCTGTCTGCCCTTCCTCCCGCCGATATTTGTCCAAAACGTCCCGATTCAGATGGGTCCAGCCTTCTTCCTGTTCAATCAACCGCTCTCTGAGCAACTTTCCCAGCGCCCGTTTGAAAGCGGCTTTGCTCATCTGAAACTGCCGCTTGATAGTGTCGGGTGGAGTATCATCGGTATACGGCATCGCCCCGTCTCGTTCCACCAGATATTGCAACAGCCGATCGGCATCTTCGCTATACTGGATTTCTTTGCGCTGGCGCATCGATCCGTTTAGCCGCCCATCCTCACGAACAAAGCTGACCCGGCATATAACCGTTTGACCCAGCCGCAGCGGCTCTGTCATCTCGTCGCGATGAATAAACAGGATATGCTCGTTTTCCGTAAACAAAAAGGCTCCCGCTTGAATGACTTTGTAAACAGTCGCTTCCACGCGTTTGTTCAGCATCTCTTTGCCTGCCGGTTGGGCAAAAGCGACCATTTCCTTTTCCCCCGCTGGTTTGGCCAACAGGCGCCCCTGTTCGTCTCGTGTCAGCGTGACCAGCAGCCGATCCCCTTTTTGCGGCCATTCTTCCCGCAGTTTGGGCAAGTCGTCGACAAACAGCAGCAGATCTTTTTTGATGCCATTATATAAAAAGACCCCCATGCGCGGCGAAACTTCTTCCACTTTCAGCCACCCGTACTCCCCCATTTTGACATAGGGCATTTGCATCGTAGCGGCCAGGCGGTTTTCATGGTCGTGATACAGAAATACTTCCACTTCCTCGCCGATTTCCAGCTCGCGCGTCGCTTCTGTCCGATGCAGCAGCACTTCCGCATCTTCATAAGCGAGAAAATAGCCGAATTCACTGGTGCGCTTGACGGGCATGGTGATGACCATTCCGGCTTGCAGACCTTGCGGATTGGCTGCAGGCCGTTTCCTGGCCGGGAGCGGCCGCTTGCCGGTCAGCGGCCGGTTACGCTGATTATTTTGACGGTATCTCATCGTCACACATCCTTATAACACTCATTTGTCCAACAGGAGAATTATAACAGACTTATCCGCAACAATTCACTTTCGGTTACAAGGAATCAGGCAAGTCCGTCTGATTTTTACATACATATATTGTTGTCCAGATTTGTCGCCTGGAAAATAGCCGGAAAGGAGAGAAGGATATGCTCACACTGCTGGAACATATCTTTTTGGGCATTGTCCAAGGCTTAACCGAATTTTTGCCGATTTCCAGCACCGGTCACTTGGTTTTGTTCCGAAGCTTGTTTGGATTGCAGGAAGTGGGGCTGTTGTTTGATACTATGCTTCATGTTGGGACATTGCTGGCAGTTTTCGTTGTCTTTTGGCAAGAAATTGCCTATGTGGTAACCCATCCGTTCAGCAAACTCACCCGCTTGCTGGTTGTCGGCACCATCCCGACCGCGATCATTGGCGTTGCCTTTGAAGATTTTTTCGAACAAATCTCGACCACCGGAGTCACGATCGGATACGAATTTCTGGCAACCGGTCTGATTTTGTGGGGAGTAGAGTCGATGCGGCCCGGAACGCGCAAGCTGGACCAGATCAATTACGTCGATGCCCTGATTATCGGCACACTGCAAGGCGCCGCCATCTTGCCGGCGATTTCCCGCTCCGGACTGACGATCGCCGGCTCTCTCCTGCGGGGAATTGATCGAGCGGATGCGGCCCGGTTTTCATTTCTGCTTTCGCTTCCGGCCATTCTCGGCGCAGCCGGGTTACAAGCGGTGAAAATAGCAAAGGAACCGCTGGAAAACGCCGCGTTGATCCCAATGTTGATTGGAACTTGCGCTGCTGCGCTCGCCGGCTACTTCGCCATTCGCTGGATGATATCGCTGATCAGCAAAGGTTCGATGAAAGGCTTTGCCGTTTATGTCTGGGTGATCGGAGCGCTCATTCTCGTTTTGCAATGGCTCGGTATCATGTAATGGAAAAAACCGGGCTTATCGGTTCCCTTCCCGATTTTTGATCTGTCGGCTGGCCCAGCTTTTCAAGGCAAACAGCACAACCGCATAAAAGGCGGTAGCCAACAGCGAAGTGGCGAGCCAGCTTCGCGTTTCCAACAGCAAATACAGCAAGGCGTGTGCGACAAAAATGCCGACGATCCAGACCAGCAAATTCATTTTGTGAATAAAGGCGATCAAATTGTTCATCTACACCCCTCCGAATTGAGCAATCGCTATCATTATTTCCAACTTTTCGCTCAATCTTTCCTGTACCGAACAGATATATTTACTTGTCAACCACTTCCTGCTACGATGAGAAAGCCAGTTTGATCCGCAGGTTTCGCGGCTGACTGGCAACAAA
Organism: Brevibacillus fulvus; assembly: GCF_016908525.1. GTDB lineage: Bacteria > Bacillota > Bacilli > Brevibacillales > Brevibacillaceae > Brevibacillus_G > Brevibacillus_G fulvus. The sequence continues at coordinate 251,162 of NZ_JAFBEB010000003.1, read as the reverse complement.
CGGCTTTAATCAATCATGTTTACACGGAGGGGCGGGAAGTGGGGCTATCAGTATGGAAAAACGGCCGATTTGTCAAACTGTGGACAGCACAGCTTACTTCGAATATAGGGGATCAATTTTACAGTATTGCGTTGCTCTGGTATCTTTTGCAACAAACCGGTTCTTCCGCCGCCTTGAGTCTGATCACGATTCCGGATATGGTGGCCGGCTTCCTGTTTTACTTGATTGGCGGCGTGTTGGCCGACCGTTGTCAACCGCGAAAATTGATGGTGGGCGCTGACTTGGCCCGCCTGTTCATCGTTGCGGCGATCGGATTAATGGTATACTTTTCCGATGTGCCATTCCCGTTCTTTTTCTTTGCGCAATTTTTGCTTGGCATTTTCTCAACCTTGTTTCAGCCGGCCAAAACGGTTGCATTGAAAGCGATGGTTTTGCCTGAACAGCTCAGTGAAGCTAACGCGATCCTGGACAGCACATTTCGAACCGTGCGAATATTGGCACCAATGTCGATCGGTGTCTTGGGCGGGCTTGTCCCGCTTGCCGGCCTGTTCTTTATCAATACGTTCAGTTACCTGCTTTCCGCATTATTGATCCGCTCTCTTGGCAACGACAAACCGCAGACAGATGCCTCTTTGTCCGCGCCACAGAACGCGGCCGCATACTGGCGGGACATCGCCAAATCGTTTGCTGACTTGCGGTCCAATCGACTGCTGTTTTCCATCTTGCTTTATGCCAACATGGGCTACCTGTTCTGGATGGTCTGTTGGAGCGCCGGTTTGCCAACCTTGGCCAAGCAGATCGGAGGAGGAGACCCTGGCACGCTGGGGCTGTTGATTGGCAGTTACGGCATCGGCAATTTGGTAAGCAGCCTGTTTATGACCCGTTTTTCCTATCGGCAGCATTTGCTGGTGATCTTGTGCGGTTGGCTGGCTCAAGCGGTTGGATTTGTAACGCTCGGTTTGGCAGACGGGTTTATACTGTTTGCAGCCGCTGCGGTTGCCGGCATTGGCGGGCCGTTGACGGGCATCCCGACAGTGACGGCGATTCAGACAATGGTCCAACCGACGAATACAGGAAAAATCTTTTCCGTAAACATGCTGGCGCAAAACGGCTTCGGCGTCCTGTCCAGCCTGTTGGGAGCCGTCTGGTTTGGCACATGGCAGGTTCATACGTTGTTTTGGCAAACGGATTGCTGCTGTTGGCAATGGTGATCAGCGGCTACTGGGTGAACAATCGCCTGAAATCCACCGGCTCCGACGAACAGCCCTTCTCGCTTTAGACGAGAAGGGCTTTTTTGTAAACATATCTACCATGACTGTGCATAGACCATTTGTTTCGGGGCGAGAGAAGCGGCGGTTCCTGACATAACAAAGTCAAATTCGCGCCTTTTTGCAACAAAATTTTGAAAATGGCTTGGAAAACAATTGCAATTCCCAACCTCTATGTCATATAATCTGACGTATAAATAAAATGTAAATAAACCTCACGCGAAAAGGAAGTGATTTTATGGAACCAACCGTAAGTCAACTGGCAACTGCAATCGATGCGACCTGGGTGATGGTTTCGGCAATTTTGGTCATTTTTATGCAAGGTGGTTTTGCCCTATTGGAAGCAGGCTCGACCCGTTCCAAAAACGCCGGGCACGTCGCTGGCAAAACGATTCTCACGTTCGGGATCTGCACGCTTGCCTTCTGGGCGCTTGGCTTTGGATTGACCTTCGGTTCCGGGAACTCATTCATCGGTCTTAGCGGGTTTTTCTTCAACGGTACGGAAGAGCAGGCGGCACAGGCGTATGAATCGCTCTCGGCAACCAGCATTCCGATCGGCATCAAATTTTTGTTCCAGCTTGCTTTCGCTGGAGTCTCGCTGGCGATCGCCTGGGGCGGTTTTGCGGAACGGGCCAAACTTTCCGTCTATTTCGTGTTCGGGGTCTTGTACACCGTGTTGATTTATCCGATTGTCGGGCATTGGGTCTGGGGCGGCGGCTGGCTGGCGGCACTGGGCATGCAAGATTTCGCCGGTTCGACCGTCGTTCATCTCCAGGGGGCATTGGCGGCATTGGCAGCGACCATCCTGCTCAAACCGCGGATTGGCAAATATAATCGGGATGGCAGTTCCAATTTGATTCCCGGTCACAACCAGGTCTACACCGTGCTGGGCGTGATCATTCTCTGGGTCGGCTGGTTCGGATTTAACGCCGGTTCCACACTCGGCTCGGTCTCCGGATTCTTCGGCTACGTCGCCTTGACAACCAACCTGGCTGCCGCTGCCGGCGCAGTTGCCGCCATGTTGATCTCTTGGGCTGTAATGGGCAAAGCGGACATCTCCAGCATGCTCAACGGTGTATTGGCGGCATTGGTGGCGATTACGGCCTCTTGTGCCTTTGTTGAACCATGGGCGGCCATCGTTATCGGCGCTGTGTCAGGCATTCTAACGTTCTATACGTCGATTTATTTCGATCGCAAAGGAATCGATGATCCGATTTACGCATTTTCCGTGCACGGGATTGCCGGAATTTGGGGTACGCTCTCGACCGGCTTCTTCGCAACCCCCGCTTTGGTTGAGCAAGCCGGAGTCGGAGCGCCTGGCTTGTTCTACGGCGGCGGTTTGCATCAATTGGGCGTGCAGGCACTGGGGCTGGTTGGCACGATTATTTATGTATTCATCGTTTCGTTTGTCATCTTGGCGATTATGAAATCTGTCATGGGACTGCGCGTCACCGAAGAAGAAGAAGTCGTTGGTCTTGATTTGAGCGAACATGGGGTATACGGTTATCCGGAAATGCACCCAACCGAGCGGATCAAACCGGTGCAGGAAGGCGGCGATGCCTCTGGTAAACCCGTTCACACTCTCGGCTGAGCAAAGCAACCGCATTAGTGAAGCAAAAACGTTTCAGGAACTTGGCCTGTTGCGCCAGGAAATGCTCGATCGTCGCTTTTTGCAAAACAAACAGAACGGCGGCGAATTGTCTTCGCTGGCGATCGTGGCGAACATGATCCACGAGCGGATCATTCGGCAGAGTGTTCAATTGTCGATTAATCAGCTGGAACTGATGGGGATGGGCAAACCTCCCGTCCCCTATGCCTTTCTGCAGTTCGGCAGCGGAGGCCGGGAAGAGCAAGGATTAATCAGCGATCAGGACAACGGGTTGATCTACCAAGTTGCTCCCGAACTCGCACCGGAAGAGGTTCAGCAAATTGAATCATACTTTCGCTTGCTGGCAGCTGCGGTCGTCCAGGGACTGGAGGAAGCCGGTTATCCCCCTTGCCAAGGCAACGTCATCTGTTCCAATCGCCGCTGGCACGGTTCGATTGAGACATGGACGGCAATGATTGACCAATGGGTGGAACAACCTGTCTGGGAAAATATTCGCTATTTGCTGTTGGTCAGCGACGTTCGCTTGTTGGCCGGCGATTCGGCTCTGCTCCAACGTTTTCAGGAGCATTTGTTTGCCAAGTTGGCTGCGACCCCGGCGATTATCCCGCGATTGGTCAGCAACACCCTTTATCATCGCGTTCCGCTCGGTTTGTTTGGGCGAATTTTGACGGAAGTAAACGGGAGATACCGGGGAGCAATCAATCTCAAGTACGGGGTCTATCTGCCGCTTGTCAACTGTGTGCGGATGTTTTCCCTGGCAAACGGGATCGAGGCCAATTCCACGCTGAACCGGCTTGCCGCCTTGCGCAGCAAGCAAATATGGCCGAGTCAATTTTGTCAGCAAGTCTCGGATCATTTTCACTATCTCCTCGGTTTGCGGCTGATTACTCCGCTGGATTGGGAAGACGACAACTACGCCGACAACAGCTATCTGAAACTGGACAGTGTTCCCAAAGAGGTGCGTTCCCATCTGAAAGATGCGATGAAATTGGCGCTTGAATTGCAAAGCATGACCGCCAAGCTAGCAAAGACAAAAAGGAGTTTAACAGGATGAGATCTGGCTGGAATCCATTTCAACGCTTCCGCACATCACAAAGGGAAGACGGTCTGCCCGATTCTCTTTCCACCGCCGGCTCGAACAGCAACCCGGGGTATCTGGCTTTTCTGCGTTCCCTGGTCAAAGAACGCCAATCGACCAGTACCCATGAACTGTCCCTGGAGGAGTTGGAAGTTGTCGTTGTCGATTTGGAAACAACCGGCTTTCAGCCCTACCGGGGAGATGAAATCATTTCCATCGGGGCCGTTGCCATGCGGGGTTCACATGTATTGGAGGAGGAACGTTTTTACAGTCTTGTTCAGCCCAACCGTCCGGTACCGGAGCATATTGCCTTGTTGACTGGAATTACGGACGACGATTTGAACACGGCTCCCGATCTTCCACAGACGCTTGGCCGCTTTTTTCAGTTTGTCGGCCAGCGCCCGCTGGTTGCGCATCATTCGCGGCATGAACGCGAATTTTTCCGGGCGGCCTTCCGAAAAGTCAGGCAAGCGCAGTTTGACCATCGTCTGCTGGATACGATGCTGTTGATTCAACTGTCCTCCCGACCGCTGGGCAATGCCACATTGGACACCTTGTGCGCGATTAATTCCATTGAAATCCTGAAGCGCCACGATGCTTTTTACGACGCTTTGGCCACCGCCAAATTGTGGGGCATCTATCTGGAAAAAGCGTGGCAATTGGGTTATCGTACGCTGGCCGACGTCTACGCCAATCATCGCTAACTACTGCAAACAAATAAAAGGCAGAGAGCTTACCGCAGTGCTCTCTGCCTTTTCTCTGTATGTAAAAATGACTCGCTCGAACCATCGCAGCGGTCGATCCGCAAAACGGAGGCTTCCTTTCTAGTCAAGAAGATAAACCGCATCGCCCTGGCTTACCCGACCTGTCTGCAGCACGGATGCATACACGCCAAAATGATTTTCTCGTGTTTGCACAACCGTTTTCAGCAAACTGGCGTCGATCCGCAAATTGTCAGGATCGATATTGATATACATGCAACGCTCACAATGTTTGTTGACTTTCAGCTCCACGTCGTTTATTTTGAGCGTCCGTCCAAACCAGTTATCTTCCACGAAAGGGCTGTCTTCATCAAGTGCGATGACAAAATTGCCGCGGAACCGCCGCGGATCAATTTCCGTTTTTCCCCATCGACGGGCAATTTCCCGCAGCGAAGCATCGGTGACAAGCAGCAGGTGGTCCTCCCAATTGGCCCCTCCCTGAGCCGGAGTATTGACCATCGGGGTGACCGGACGTTTGGCCAGTTCGGCGATTTCACGTTGAAAGTCGGGATCTTCCCAGCGGTACAGTTTGCCATCGGGGCTTTTAATCCGCACAGCCGGATACAGCTCCCCGCTTTGTTCATCGACATACTCCGCACTGTACCCAAGCAACCCCGGAACCCTGTCCGCACTCAAATATTTGCCGGAACGCGATTCGTCGCGGAAATAATAGCCGCGGTCGCCGAACAGGCCGAACCGGTCGACTGCACTGGACTGCAGAAGTTCGCCGCCAAACGCTTTGACGGGATGCCGGTAAATTTTTTGCAAAACACCTATCTTCTTCATCTTCGATCACTCCTCTCCCTCGATGAATTGTTTATCTATCTGCCAAGCGTTTCCCCCGATATAAAGGAATTATGAACGCGGCCCCAAAAAGTCAAACGTTTGTAACGGGCAAATTTGATCTTTCTGGCTCCCACCCTGCACTGGATGGAACGAACATCTTCCCAAACCGCCTGTTCCCGATCCAAGCCGATCATAATTTCCGGATTCATCACAATCAGTTCAATCTGGTGGTGCTTGGGCAAAACAAGCGAGCTGTTGATCGTCCGGTAAGCCTGATTGTTGATTGAAGCAATTTCAGAAAGTTGAATCGACTCAATCGATGGGTGGACAATCGCGCCGTTGACGGCTTTGTTATAAGCCGTACTTCCGGATGGCGTCGAAACGATCAAGCCATCGCCGCGAAACGTTTCAAACTCTTGGCCGTTAATGTAGACGCAAGCTACCAATGTCGAAAGCGATGTATTGCGAATCACCATCTCATTGAGCGCCCATTTCAGCCTCGTGCGTCCATCGCGTGTCTCCAATTGGCAATCAAGCGTCGGATATTCCACAGTAAAATATTGTTCGTCTTCCAACGCCGCGACAAACTGATCCAGCTCGTCGGGACGCCAGTCGGCATAAAACCCGAGATGTCCTGTATGAATGCCCACATACATCGGTTCAAAACCATATTGATGAACAGCTTCCAGCATCGTTCCATCTCCGCCGATCGATACAACCAAATCGGGCTGCTCTGTTGTTCCATCAACAAAGCGGGCGGATATCTTCCCGCTTCCTTTGATTTTTTCCGTTAATTGGCGGGCAACCTCTCTCGTATTGTCATCGTTACGCAACACTGTCGCAATTTTCATCACGTCTGCCCTCACTATACCATACACGTATTTCTTCCAATATATCACAATGCAAGACAGCGTTGGAACAGAATGATCGTGGCTGCCATATGCTTATCAGAAAACAGCACTTTCATGAAACGAATTTCCATTTACGCATGATGGGAGGACCTGCGATGAGCTATTCTATCGAAGTCAGCCTGTCGAAGCGAAGGCTGACGCTTTATCGCAATGGCCAAGTCCGAAAGGTATATCCCGTTGGAGTCGGGACGATCGCCACCCAAACGCCGCGCGGAAACTTTACGATCATCAACAAAGTCCCTTATCCAAACAGCTATCCTGGAGGGCCGCTCAGTGCCTTTGGCACGATGTGGATGGGACTCAGCAAACCGCATTACGGCATCCACGGCACCAATGATCCAAGTTCGATCGGCAAGTTTGTTTCGCATGGCTGTATTCGCATGTATAACCGTGATGTAGAAGAGCTGGCGCGGATCGTCCCGATTGGAACCCCGGTAAAAATTCGCCAATGAGCAAAAAGATACCCGGCGTCCAATTCGTGACCGCCGAGCGGTAGCCAGGAAAGCTCACAGCGGAAATTCAGGCTAACATTTGCTCCACTTTGCACAGAAGCTCTTGCGCTTTATCAATCCACTTTTGCTCTACCGGTGCGTCTTTATCGGCAGGCTGCTGGAATTGATTGACCAAGGCCGCCACCGGTGCCCCGATATCGTAGCCGATTTCCGTCTCCAGGCCATCCCGATACACATGTTTGAGAACAAAGGGAGTCCCCAGCTTGATCAGTGCGTCTTCATTATCCAACATGCCCTCTTCCACCTTGATCGGCAAGCGGAGGAAAACCATTCCTTTTTCGTCGAGCTTACAATCCAAGTAACCCTTCGTGTAGTCCCAGTTTGCCAGCGTGAATCCTTCTGGGGCCAATGTCTCGAGAATCACGCCCAAGGTTCCTTCGACACCGTTCAATCTGCTTTCAATCGTCTGCACGACCATCCCGCCTTTCTTTACAATTAGTTCTAGTTTGCGCAAAGCGGCAGAATGTAATCGGACGATATTATTTAAGCGCGGATCGCCGCAAAACGATCCGGCGAGAAAGGAGCGAGCGGAGCGCGCTGTCCGGTCAACAGCCAATCGGCCAGCAAGCGGGCGGTGATCGGCGAAAGCAAAATGCCGTTGCGAAAGTGTCCGGTGGCAAATGAAATCCCTTCCCAGCCGGTCAAGGGACCGAGAATAGGCAGTCCGTCCGCCGTCGCAGGCCGCAAACCGGCCCAGGCCTGCAAAAACGCCGCCTGACGTAGCTGTGGCACATAAGCCAAGACGCCATTGCTGATCTTGGCCAGTCCTTCCAATGTTACTTCCTTGCGATAGCCTGCCTCGTCTTCCGTCGCTCCGATGACAATACGGCCATCCTTTTTCGGGGCCAGGTAACCATTTGCGCCAAAAATCACCTTTTTCAACGGGAACCCGCTTGCCGATACAGCGGCAACCTGTCCGCGGACCGGCCGGACCGGAAGCGACAGCCCCAGTTGCGTGACAAGCAAACCGGACCATGCTCCGGCAGCGATAACCGTATGATCGGCCAGCATTTCGCCTTCGGTCGTTACAACCCCGGCGATTTGCCCGCGGCGAGGCTGGATCAGCCCGGTTACGGCCACCCCTTGTTTGAGGATGACCCCTTGCTGCAAACAAGCGGCGAGCAAGGTTTGCAACAGCAATTGGTTATTGATATGTCCCTCGCCCGGCGAATAGATCGCGGCTAGGGCATCTGCGGACACAAATGGTTCGACTTCCCGCAGTTGTTCTCCTTCGAGCCAGCTTAGGTCATATCCCGCTGCCCGTTGCCATTGGTACTTTGCCTGCAATGCTTCCCGTTCCGCTTCCGTCAGCGCTACCGTAAGCAAGCCGTCCAAGGCCAGCTGGACGCGACCGCCAGTCGTTTGTTCCAACGTCGCAACCCACTCCGGATAAGCCGCCAACGAAGCGATGCCTAAGTCCAGCAATGGGCCCGGTTGGGAAAACTCTTTCAAAGGAGCCAGCATTCCGGCGGCTGCCGATGACGCTTGACCTCCCCATTCCCCCTGTTCAATCAAGGTCACCGCCATCTGGCGCCGCGACAACTCGTAAGCCAAGCTCAACCCGATAATTCCTCCGCCAATAATCAAACAATCCGCCATGTTTCTCCTCCCATCTGCAAAACACTGCCAGGAAGGCGTTTCGAACAAAAAACCCGCCGATCCAGAGGAAAGGCGGGTGTCGTTGATAAACAACGATTGCTCACCGGCACCACTTCCCTGCGCCAGCATGATCTGGATCAGGTCCAAAGGGTCGATGGTTCTCCATCCTCTCAGCCCGCTGTTCGGACTCCCCTAGCAGTTGTTGTGCATTTCAATTTAATCTTCGTCTTTATAATCGTAGCTTTCGGGAATCGGTTCAAACTTTTGCTCGTCTTCCCAAGCTTTTAATTTCTTCATTTGCTCCAGATGATGATCGAATTGATGCTTGTAAATCAGGTATTCCTCTCCGTTGTGAACCGCCCGGATACGCCGTTCGGCAATTTTCTCCATGATAAAGGAAACAGGGAGGTCCAAATACTCCGCTGCTTCCGTTACCGTTAAGTATGTTTTAGCGATCTCCATGCAATCTCGCTTCCAATTCTGCTTTTTGCTGCTCATAGCCCGGCTTGCCGAGCAGTGCGAACATATTCGCTTTGTAAGCCTCTACCCCCGGTTGGTCGAACGGATTGACGCCCAGCAAGTAACCGCTGATCCCGCAAGCTTTTTCAAAGAAGTAGATCAGTTGGCCAAGCTGGTAAGCAGAAACTTCCGGCACTTCCACCAGCAAGTTGGGCACACCGCCGTCCACGTGGGCCAGCAACGTTCCTTCGAACGCTTTTTCATTGACAAAATTGACGCCTTTGCCGGCGAGAAAGTTCAAACCATCCAGATTGGCCGCTTCTTCATTGATTGTAATGTCGGCCAGAGGCTCTTTGACCATCACCACTGTTTCGAACAGATGCCGTTCCCCTTGCTGAATGTATTGTCCCATGGAATGCAAATCGGCGGTAAATTCCACGGACGCGGGAAAAATACCTTTTCCCTCTTTGCCTTCCGACTCTCCAAAGAGCTGTTTCCACCATTCGGCAAAAAAGCGAAGGCGCGGTTCATAGCCAACCAGCAATTCCGTCTTCTTGCCGGCCTGATACAAGGCGTTGCGGATCGCCGCATATTGATAGCACAAGTTGTTGGCCAGTTCGGGAGCGGCGTATTGCTCACGGGCGGCGGCAGCGCCTTTCATCAGCTCCTCGATATTCGCCCCACTCACGGCGATTGGCAGCAAGCCTACTGCAGTCAAGACGGAGTATCGTCCGCCGACATCGTCAGGGATCACAAACGTTTCGTACCCTTCCTCATTGGCCAACTGCTTCAACGCGCCACGCTCACGGTCGGTCGTCGCGTAAATCCGCTGCCGCGCTCCTTCTTTTCCGTATTTTTGTTCCATATATTCACGGAACAGGCGAAAGGCGATGGCCGGTTCGGTCGTCGTTCCCGATTTGGAGATCACATTTACAGACAGGTCCTTGCCTTCCAGGATCTCGAACAAATCGCGGATATAGGTCGCGCTTAAATGATTCCCGACAAAATAAATTTCCGGTGTTTTCCGTTTGTCGCTGGGCAACTGGTTATAAAAACTGTGCTGCAAAAAGTCAATCGCCGCTTTGGCGCCCAAATAAGAACCGCCGATCCCGATGACGACAAGAACATCGGAATCCCCTTGAATTTTGGCCGCCGCCTGCTTGATGCGGACAAATTCGTCCTTGTCATACTGCACAGGCAAATCAACCCAACCGAGAAAATCACTGCCGCGGCCCGTTTTTTGATGCAGCTTCTGATGAGCATCCTGGACCAATGGAGCGTACTTTTCTTGCCAATCGGCGGGAACAAAGGAAAGCGCCTTGCGATAATCGAATCCTAGTGCCTGACTCATAGCTACCTCCGTAATGAGAAGTTTTCGCTTTACTTCCTATATTAACAGAAACAGAGAATAATTTCTTGCCAACAAAAAAGCAACCCGACCTCGGTACAAACGAGTATTCCGGGTTGCCGATCAAATGGAGACAAAAGCTGTTTCCCACAACTTGAGGAACAAAAATAACAAAATGCCCATTGCCGTTACATAGCCCCACAGCCATTTGCTTCCGGGTTTCCCCGTCTTGATGATCCCCAACAGCTTCCAGGTCCCGACAGCCACACAGAGGATACTGATGACAAACAAGACCGTCCCCATAAGTCTTCTCCCTCCTCCTTCCTATTATTCTTATGGAAAAGAGGAGAAGAATATCACTTCATTTGTTTTTGCTTTTTCCCCAATCTGTCAAGAATGTCGCGTCCACGCCGTTTCGTTTGTTCACTGCTTGTCTGCTGATGCTTTTTCATCAGCCCGTTCTTGGAGGTGTCCGGGCGAAGCGTCGGCCGCTCCTGGTTGTTCAACTGAATTTCCCCCCGCCCTTTTTGTCGTATTCCTCCAGCAGTTCGGCAAAACTTTTGTTGCGCTCCCGTTCTTCTTTTTCCCGCCGCGCCTGTTCGGCCGCTTCCTGTGCCGCCAGTTCCTGCTGCGTTTTCAAATCTTTTTCCACTATTTTCAGTTTGGCCAAAGCATCGGCTCCCAAGAGATCTTTTAGGGTCGTTCCTGCTTTTTCCTCCGTTGCTTTCTCAACCGGTTGCATCTTGCGCATTTTCTGTTTTTTAGCCATAATGGTTCCCCTTTCTAGCCATGGTTTCAGGTCATTTCGGTCATACTAGCAAAAGTCTTAACAGAGGGGGGAAAGAACGCATGGTACGAAATAAAGCGAACGATTTCGCAAAAACCGCAGACATCCGCGGCCCGAAGTCCAAATCCGAAGCCATTCGCCCCAATGGTTCTATTAATAGTGAACCACAAGAGCGCATGAAAGAAAACCGTTAAGCCCAAAAACCCAATCGGCTTCAGCTTCCGATTGGGTTTTGTCTGCACACGGGGCCCTTACCGCCACGGTCGCTTTTTGGCCGTGCGCTGCGGCGGCCGCTCCTGGCAAAGCAGGGTTACTTTGTCGTTGATTCTGCACTGGAAACCGGCGCGGCGCAGCCGCCTGGCCATTTCTCGGTCCGTTAGGGAACGCAGCCGGGATGGCCCATGGAACAAGCCAACTCTGCCGAAAGCGCTGCGCGGCATGGAGAGATGTTGCGTGCCAAAAGCCGACCAGGCCAATTCGGCAGCGGGCACCGGATTCGGGCGCGGTGCGGGAAGAGCGATATCGAACAACAAGCCGTTGGCGATGTGCCACTCTTCCAGCAATTTGACTGTCTTTTGCTTCGTGTAGGGACGTTTGATTTGCGGATAATTGGCCAGCCAACGTTGGCATTCCTGTTTTTGGCAGTGGGAATACGCCGGGTACCAGACGGAATAGACCCTCTTCCAGTTCGCACTGACCAGCACCAATCTGTCCGTTCTGCTGTGTAACTGCAGATGAGTGCCGACAAAATGGCGAGGCACAATCATGTTGGCTCCCAAAAAAATAACGACTTCGCCATGAGCATTCCTGATGCCTGTATTCAAAACCTGATAAGGCAAAACGCGTGTCTTGAGTCGAATGTAGCGCAGGGGATAATTCGCTTGAAAGGATTGAATCCGTTTGTCCAACCCATCGGTCGAGGCGTTGTCGACGACGATCACTTCAAACTGATCGAATGGAACATATTGTAGGTTGAGGCTCAATAAAGTATACAGCAGACGGTCGACCGCGTTACGAGTTGGGATGACGACGCTGGCAAACATCGTATGTCCTCCCTTGCATAAAGCGGTATTTTTCCCATTGTATGCACACCCGATCGTTTTGGGATGGGCGCATAAACGGCAAGTGCGATTGGTTATACTCGTACCGAGATCTTCGCAAAAAGGGGGATAGCCGATGGCTGATCAACGCAAGAGATCCGCAGACCTGCTGAAAAATCCGGCAATCGATGGAACGTTGCCGCATCAGATTGCCGCTCCCGATTATAAAGATTCCTCCCGGCAAATGAAAAAGCCGTTTGTCAATGAGTTTGGCGTCGTGATCGGAGACAGTTTTTATGACTCTTTGGAATCACCCTTAAATCAGTGGAGCATCGAAACGGACCCTTCCATCATGGCAGGCGACCGCTGGGTTCATCCGACCAACGACATCGGATGGAACAGTACGGAAAATCGGGAATTGCTGGAGGACATCCCGCCAAAAGGCGCTCCATTCATGCACCCGGACAAGGACGTTGGCTACGGACGAGATTAAGGCAACCACTTGAAACCCACTGGCTGCGCACAGTGGGTTTTGCCATTTCCAAGGTGTGTTACAATAAAGAAGTAACCATCTGGAGAGGAGCAAAGCGCATGTCCATTCAATTGCAGATCGATCCGGAATTTGCCTTGGCCTACCAACGTTATGCCGATTTCAAACCCGGTGACAAACTGCGCTTATACGTGCGGACTGGCGGGCCGGGCAGCGGCGGGTTGCAATTTGCCATCCAAAAGGACGAAATCGATCCGGATGATGCTGTCTTTGAAGTGGCTGGCCTCCGTTTTCTGATTCGCCCTGCTGATTTTTGGTATTTTGACGGAGCCAAGCTGACTTACAATCCCGTCTATGGGGAATACGGCTTTGAATACGCAAATCCGCGGCTTGCCGACTAACCGAGAGAAACTTTTATTCGTTCCACCCGTATACATGAGGAGCATCTGCTTACGGAGGAGAAATCAGTGAAAAATCAATCACGTCCTTTTCTGATCGCGGTCGGTGCGTTTTTATTGACCAATTTGAAGTGGCTGATCGGTATTTTGAAGTTTTCCAAGTTTGGCGCAACGTTGCTATCCATGATCCTCAGTTTTGGCGCCTATGCGCTCTTTTACGGTTGGAAGTTCGCCGTTGCCTTGGTATATTTGATCTTTGTCCATGAACTGGGACACCTGATTGCCGCCAGGCAAAAAGGCATTCCCACTTCTCCGGCGATCTTCATGCCGTTTGTCGGCGCGTTTATCTCCATGAAAGAACAACCGCGCGACGCAAAGACGGAAGCCTACCTGGCATACGGCGGTCCGTTTGCCGGACTGCTTTCCTTTTTGCCGGCCATTCCTTTGTACTGGTATACCGGTGATCCGTTCTGGATTCTCGTCGTCTCGCTCGGCGCAACGCTCAATCTGTTTAACTTGCTGCCGATTTCTCCGCTCGACGGGGGACGGATTGTTTCCGTTTTATCGCCGAAAATCTGGTTTTTCGGTCTGCTGGGACTAGCTATTTTGCTGATCTTTTCGCCCAGTCCGATGCTCCTGCTGATATTGATCTTTGGCTTGATCTCCTGGTGGAACCATCTACGGGAAGGATACCAGGCAGAGTTGCTCGCCTACGAACGCGATAAATTGCAGGAAATCCTTGCACAACTGAAACTGTGGCCGCAAATGGACAGCTTCGGCGAGGTGCGCGCCCAGCTCTATTTTGCCAAACAGTCTGCCGCTTCCCACTTTCACGAAAAACGCGGATTTACGATTCCGCTGTTGCAGGATCAAACCAAACTGAAAAGGGAAAAAGCCCGCCTGGACTTGCAATATGCGGAATTGGCCTGGAACTTGTTTCAAGCCTGGGAAAGAAGCCCGATCGCTTTCAACGACGGCGACCCGCTTCAGCCATTGCCCGCTCCCGTCTTGCGGCAGGCAACTGAGCAGGGAGAAGAGAAGCTTCAAAAAATCGAAACGGACCTGCAAAGACTCACGACCTACTATCAGGCGCCCGCCCGTACAAAATGGAAAGTGCTCGCCGCCTATCTCGGATTGGCGCTTGTTCTATCCGTCTTTTTCCTGTTTGGCACGGAAATTATGGAATTTCATCGCCCTGCTTTGGGAACCTCGTAAACGCAGAGAAACGCCTCGTACAAAAAGTTCGTCCGAACACAATCGGGCGAACTTTTTTGTTTGCCTTCCACAGACGGAGCGGCGTCAACGGCGTCTAAAAATTTTGCCTGTCAAATAAACTAGCTAACAGAAAAGGAGGGGGGAAATTGTTTGTTCTACGCCGGCGAAGATTCGCAACTTCCAGCTATCGGTTGCAAAATTTTGTTTTTCTCTTCCTGATCGGTCTGCTGGGCCTCATCATTCTTTCGGTTTCCATTGAACGCAGCATGGAGCCCGCTTTGTTGGTGATCGCTGCGGAAAAGGCGGAACAATACGCCAAAGTTGCGATTGCCGATGCCGTGACGAAACGGATTGCCCAACAAGGCGTTGATTTTCGCCAAATCGCCGTGCTGGACAAAGATGAGCGGGGGAATATCCGGGCCATCAATTATAACTTTAAGGAATATTCACGCATTATCGGGGAGACGACGGCTCGCGTGCAAACTCGCCTGAAGGAATTTGAGCAAGACGGCATCAACTTTCATATTCCCCTCGGCGTAGCGACGCACAGCACGTTTCTCAGCAGTTGGGGGCCGCAAATTCCCGTTTCGTTTATCCCGATCGGAGCGGCCAAAACGAAGCTGGAAACAAAACTGCAGCAAGCCGGAATCAATATGGTATTGGCCACCGTTTATTTGTCAATTGAGGTGAATCTCGAGATCGTCATTCCGTTTTCCATTGAAGAGAAAACAGTTACCACCCAAATCCCCATCACCGAATCGCTGATCGTCGGAAAAGTGCCGGAATACTTGTACAATAATGCCGATGGACGGCCGGATGTCCCGCTGAAGGCCGAGAACTAAAAACCTTCTTTCGCGCGGGCTGCCTCCCGCAAGCGGCAGCCCTGCTTCGTCTCCTCTTTCGGCAGAACGCCAAATCAATCGCTTCCGCCGTTTAACTGGCGAAAAATAAATATTGTCTCCCTCTCGGCAGCTATGTATAATGATTTCCGTCATCAAACATTTTTCACCTTGTATCTTGAAAACGCTGAATCGTTTGAACGGGGGACCCGATCGAAGGGGTGAATCTCTTTACTGAGTAGGGCAATCAATCTGCCCGAATCCGTCAGCTAACCTCGTAAGCGTCGATTGAGGAGGATTGGACATGCTTACATCGTAAACCCTCATTTGTTTTTGGCGAACAGCGCAGACTAGTTAAAAACAAAGTGAGGTTTCATCATGGTAGAAAAATTAAAACGCTTGCTGATTGGCCGCCCGATGAAATCAACCGCATTGGCAGAGGAGAAACTGACAAAACTGAAAGCTCTGGCGGTACTTTCCTCCGACGCCCTGTCTTCGGTTGCTTACGGCACCGAGCAAATTTTGATCGTGTTGATGACCGTCGGATTTGCTGCCCTGTGGTATTCGATCCCGATCTCGATTGCGGTTTTAGGCTTGCTGCTGATCCTGATCCTTTCATATCGGCAAACCATCTACACGTATCCATCCGGCGGCGGCGCCTACATCGTCGCCAAAGAAAACCTCGGTTTGCCCTTTGGACTGGTGGCAGGCGGTTCATTATTGGTCGATTATATTTTAACCGTCGCCGTCAGCGCTTCCGCGGGGACCGATGCCATTACCTCGGCCTTTCCTGCACTGCATGATCATCGTGTGCTGGTCGCTGTGCTGATCATTGCCTTGTTGACGCTGCTTAATTTGCGCGGCGTGACGGAGTCCGCTTCCATCTTGGCGATTCCGGTCTATTTGTTTGTGATTGCGATTATCTTTTTGATAATCAGCGGTCTTTATCAGTTGGCGACAGGGGCTGTTCCTATTTCTGGCCCGCGGTATGGAGTGCCGGTTGGCGGAATCAGTCTGTTTTTGCTGCTCAAGGCATTCAGCTCCGGCTGTTCTGCTCTGACGGGTGTAGAAGCGGTCTCCAATGCAATTCCCAACTTTAAAGCACCCGCCGAAAAAAATGCAGCGAAAACGCTGATGCTCATGGGCGGAATCCTCGGTGCGCTTTTCATCGGCATCAGCCTGCTGGCTTACTGGTATGGGATCAGCCCCAATCCGAAGGAAACCGTTGTCTCCCAACTGGCAGCCAGCACGTTTGGCCGGGGGATCATTTACTATCTGATCCAGGCCGTTACCGCCGCGATCTTGTTTCTTGCGGCCAATACCGCTTTTTCCGCTTTCCCGCTGCTGGCGTTTATGCTGGCCAAAGACAAATTTATGCCGCGGATGTTTATGGTGCGCGGGGACCGGTTGGGGTTTTCCAACGGCATCATTGTGCTCGGCGTGTTCTCTGCCTTATTGATCGTTATCTTTAACGGGGATACTGAAAACTTGATCCCGCTGTATGCGGTAGGCGTATTCATTCCCTTTACGCTATCCCAAGGCGGCATGATGAAAAGATGGGTCAGCAATCGCCCGGCCGGTTGGCTTCTCCCCTTTTTGGTAAACACCGTCGGGATGCTGACAACATTGTCGATTGCCTTAATCTTTATCATTACGAAATTTTCACAGATTTGGATCGTCTTTTTGTTTTTGCCGTTGGTCATCTTTATTTTTCAGAAAATCAACCAGCATTATCAAGACATCGCCGACGAATTGCGCATTGATATATATCGCGAGAAACCGGAAATCAAAGGCAGCATTGTCGTGATCCCCGTTGCCGGGATTACCAGAGTGGTGAGCAGTTCGATCGGCTATGCCAAATCGTTGACCGATAACGTCGTGGCGGTCTACATTGGCTTTGATGAGGAATCGATTGAGCGAATGGAATCAAGATGGGAAGAGTGGAATCCGGGCGTACGGTTAATCGTGCTTCGTTCCCGTTACCGCAGCATTATCAAACCATTGGTGAAATTTATTGACACCGTAGAGTGGAAGGCGGCGGAAACCGATCATGTCACCGTACTGATCCCTCAATTTATCACCAAGAAATGGTGGCACAACATCCTGCACAATCAAACGAGCTTGCTGATCCGCGCCTATCTGTTCAAGCGGCGCGATGTCCGCATCGCAACCTTTCCTTATCATCTTCAGAAGTAAAGTAAAACGCAGCGAGTACCTTTTCCCGGGCTCGCTGCGTTTTTGTCATTCTCTCCATTTATGAAACTTTTTGGGTTGATTCTTCACTGCTTTGTTGCTTTTCGGTCATTCTGCTGTAGATAGTAGCCAAAATCGGGCCGGAGATATTGTGCCAAACACTGAAGATAGCGCTCGGAACGGCCGTAATTGGAGATGCGGCAAAATGGTGTTGTGCTAAAGATACTCCCAAACCGGAATTTTGCATTCCGACCTCAATAGAGATTGCCTTCCGCTTCGCCAAATCCAGTCCAAAGATTTTGGCGAAAACGTAACCGAGCAACAAGCCGAGGCAATTGTGCAAAATTACGACCGCAAAAATGGCCAATCCGGTTGTCGCGATATGCTCTTTGTTGCCAGCCACAACCGCCGCCACAATCGCTACGATGGCAATCGTCGAAACCAATGGCAGCGCCTTTACCGCTGCTGCTGCCGGTTTGCTGAAAAATGTCTTTACTAAAAATCCGAGTACAATTGGAATGATAACAACTTGCAAGACCGACCAAAACATATCGCCAAAGCTAACGGGAAGCCATTGGCTGGCTAACAGCCAGATCAGAAACGGCGTCACAACCGGCGCCAAAACGGTTGTGATGGATGTGACCGACACGGACAACGGCACATCCCCTTTGGACAGGTAGGTCATGACATTGGAAGCAGTACCTCCCGGACAGCAGCCTACCAGGATGACACCAACGGCAATCTCAGGCGGCAAATGAAGCAATGTTGCCAACCCGTACGCCAGTAATGGCATAATTAAGAATTGTCCGACAACACCGATCGCAACTTCTTTCGGGCGGCGAAAAACTTCCTTGAAATCAGCGGGCGAAACCGTCAATCCCATTCCGAACATCACGATGCCCAGCAGCGGCGTAATATAAGCGCTTATCCACTTAAATGTTTCAGGGGAAAAGAACGCCCATCCCGCAAAGAGCAACACCCAAACAGCAAAAGTATTCCCAACAAATTTACCGACTTTTTCGACTGTTCCCACGTTACGATCTCCTTTTAATATGTAATAGTGAAAGTATTCTTATTATAATCACGTTGTTTCAAAATTTCCACAACTTTTTTTGTGCTGATCTTAGGATCTGGTGCTAAAATAAAGAAAAAAACAAGGCAGCAGCCGCTGCCTAGTTTTGATTTCGATTTTTCGTTGACAAATCGCGCAAAATCGCCACTTCCACCCGTCGATTTTTTGCTCTTCCTTCAGGAGTGGCATTGGATGCCACCGGATGATACTCTCCTTTTCCGGTTGCGCTAAACCGTTTGGGATCCAATTTCTTGTCTTCCAGCAACACTTTCAGAAAATTGGTTGCCCGCTTCGTGCTCAAATCCCAGTTGGAAGGAAACTCCGCCGTATGAATCGGCACATTGTCCGTATGTCCGGTAACCGTAACCTGTTTCGGGTGAGGAACCAACAATCCGGAAATTTCATGCGCCAATTTCCTTGCTTCAGGTTTCAAAGCCGCGCTGCCCGAATCAAACAGCGCATTGTCTGAGATCGTAATGAGCAGTCCTTCTTCCGTCAAACTGGTTTTCAGCTTGTCCTGCAGCTTGTTTTCTTTGATATAACCGTCGAGCTGCTGTTGCAGCTGCTGCAAATCTTCCGTTTCTTTCTGATAGGCTTGTTCAAACTGTTGCTGCTTCTGTTTATCCTGATCCGATTCAGCGGAAGACTGGTTGTTGATCGTTTGCTGCTGCATGTCGGGGTCAAGCGGAACCGCACTCGGTTCCATCAAAACGCCCGTTCCGCCATTTAAAGCGATATTAAACGACTTTGCCAATTGGTCGAATTTTTTTGCGTCCATTTCACTGGAAGCAAACAGCACGATAAACAGCGCCAACAGCAACGTCAACAAGTCGGAGTAAGGGACAAGCCAAGTTTCGTCAACATGCTCTTCGTGTTGATGTTTTTTCCCTCGCTTAGCCATTCACCTCGACAGCCTCCCCGCTCTTCTCGCTTTGCGCATTCCGTTGTTGCGGTGGAAGGTAAACAAGGAGCTTTTGTTCGATTGCCGCTGGAGAAACCCCCGCTTGAATGGACAGCAAACCTTCGACCATGATCCGTTTGATTTCCAATTCGCGTTTTGATTTACGTTTTAGTTTGTTTGCAAAGGGATGCCATAAAACGTAACCAGTAAAAATCCCCAACAAGGTTGCAATAAAGGCTGCGGCAATGGAAATACCCAATGCGTCAATATCGCTAAGGTTTCCAAGCGCTGCAATCAAGCCGATAACGGCGCCCAACACCCCAAGCGTAGGAGCATAGGAACCGGCCTGGGTAAACATCGATGCCCCCACTTGGTGGCGTTCCTCAATCGCATCGATTTCCTCGTTCAGGACATCGCGGACAAATTCCGGCTCTCCGCCGTCGATGATCATTTTCATCCCGTTGCGCAAAAATGGGTCTTCAATTTCGTCCGAAGTGTTTTCCAATGCGAGCAATCCCTCACGACGCGCGATCGATGCCCAATTCATAAATTGATTGATCAGTTCGCGTTGGTCTGGCAGTTTCTGTTCGGTAAACAAAATCTTGAACAGCGTTGGAAGCCTTTTTATTTCCGACATCGGGAAGGCATTGAGTAGTGCGGCAAAAGTCCCTACGATGATGATCATAAATGCTGCCGGATTTAACAGTGATGAGATATGGGCGTGTTTGAGCACCATGCCCACAAGCACTGCAGCAATTCCGAGGACAACACCCAAAATGCTTGATTTTTCCATTGAGACAACCCCTTACGTGTTCAAAAATATCCCTATTATTGGTTTCGGAAAAATCGCGGCAAATTGTGAGCGTTTGTTGGAAATTTTAAAGGTTTTTGTCGAAACCTGCGAATAAAAAAACGGAGGATTCTCCTCCGCTTGCGTCAATTTCAATGTTTGTTTTCTTCAAACATCCCTTCATAACCGGTTTCCGGTATGTCCGCATCTGATCCTCCGGCATACTGGGCTTGCTCGATTTTTCCGTCATTGGTGCCTTCCATATAATCATCGCTGACTTGCTCGTGTGTCTTGGCCAACCCTTTTTCCACAAAGGTACTCCCTTTGTAATCGGTTGGCTGGTATGTCTTGTCTGCGATCGAATCGGCAACCTGTTGCCTGTTATTTTGCTCAGCGTTTCCCATCGTTGCTGCCTCCTAAATGCGTCTCTGCTTGTAGAGTGAGGCAAACGAGCAATTTTTATGCATGCCGTCAGCGGACCACGCCCAAAGCTAGCCCGCCCATTCGATCAGATAAATCATAATCAATAAACCGATAATAAACGAGAAAGTTGCGGAACGGGCATTGCCATCGCCATGACTTTCCGGAATAAGTTCCTTGTAAACAATAAACAGCATCGCACCGGCTGCAAAAGACAAACCATACGGCACCAACCCTTTGACAAAATTGGTCAGATAATAGCCGAGCAGGGAAGAAAAGATTTCGACCGTCCCCGTTAACGTAGCCAGCAGGAACGATTTGAACCGGCTCAAATTTTGGTTGATGAGAAACAGGGCCACGAGAAACCCTTCCGGCGCATTTTGCAAACCGATGGCAAAGGCGATCAATCCGCCTAACCCCTGTTGCTCACTCGAATAACTGACCCCTACCGACAATCCTTCCGGAATATTATGGAGTGTGATGGCTGACAAAATCAACAATGATTGGGTATCCATTTTTACATGCAATGAGGAATGATCCAGGTCAATATGCGGCACGATCATTTCCAACACGGTCAAGACAAGTGTTCCCAACAGTACTCCGGAGCAGAGCACCAACATATTGGAAGCGGCCAACGCCTGGGGTATCAGGCTAAACATCGAAGCGGCCACCATAATTCCCGCAGTGAGCGCAAGCAAAATATCGCGCCATCTGTGGGTCACTGATCTAAAAAACAGAATGGGGACGGCGCCCAATCCGGTCGACAAAGCCGATAATGTGCTGCCAATAATCACTTCGTTCATCCAATTTCCCTCATTTGCTTTCAAGGTTCGCTCGTTGTAAAACGGCTGGCATCTATAAACTTATGCAGTGCTAGCCAAATCATACCATGAGATCGTTTTGAGCTGCACTTTCCCAAACAAAAAAAGGTTGCCGCGATCATTTTCTCGGCAACCTTTAGCCTTTTAGCTTCCGCAATAGTTGTTCTTTCCGCTGCGTTTCATTCAGACGCGGGCATGTATAGCAGCAATTTCCTCCGCTGAGGCGATAGGCGAGACAGCATTGTTTGCGGAGCCGGATCATCTCGTTCGCTTCAACCGGGTGGGGCACATTCGCAAACGGGATATTCAACGGATTGCCGCTCTGTTCCCCAAACAACGCGGGAGGAGCATTGAGCAAACGTTGAAAATCGCGCTCGGATTGCTGGCGCAGGTCCGGTTGAACAGCTTTGCCACTCCATAACGAATAGTAGTGATGGACGATATAGGCGGTATGTGCCCAAAGGACGTTGCGCTGAAGACCGCTGGCCCCTGCCAAGACGCTGATCACCGGCTGTACCGTCTCAATGAACAACTGCCGCAGCACGTTCTCACGCCATGCATCCCGATCCAGCCATAACCGCTGTTGTTCGATCCGCTTCAAGAAAAAAACCGGCTTCTGCCATGTATCCTGAGCGAATAGCGTAATGTTGCCTGGGGCAAGATCCAGGGCGCATGAATGATGTGAGACACAATAGAGCCCGCCCGCGATTAGCGGGAGTAAGCGTTTATAAAACACCGATGCCGCCACTTTAACGGATGACGCTTGCAAGTCGCTTTGGACATCGCGCAAAAAACTTCGGCATGTTTGCAAATCAAGCAGATCAAGCAAAACAACCTGCTTGCTTTCCGCTGGGGGCGAATCTGGCTGGATGCGAAACTTTTCTTGCAAATCGTTCAGATCGATGGCAGAAGGGGTCATACACGCTCTCCTTTGAAAGCAGCTCAACGAACTATAATGATTTTCATTCTCAATTAATAGTATACCGTTTGCGGAAAAAGGTGTAAAGGTTGCAGCCCCAGATGCAAACAGGCATAAAAAAGCCTCCGCTTGAAGCGGAAGCGCTTTTCCAGTTACGCCATGACGCGAATCCCGTTTTTTTGCAATTGCTCGATCGCTTCTTGCAAGTAGGCAAACGAATTTGCCTGAATCGTATGCAAATGATAGCCATCTGTCAAAGTTGACAACAATGTCCCGGTGTTCGCTTCAATCTGCTTGAGAAAGTCCGCCACATCTCGGCGGGAAGACAGCTGCAGCGATCCGCGCAATTCTCCGTAAAACGGGTGTTCCACGATGACATCTTTTATCTGAAATCCGTAATCGACCAAAATTTGCAATTCCACTCCGGTCAGTTCCGGAGGATGGTACACAGACAGCACTCGTTCCTCCAGCCTTGGGCTTCGCTGCAGCAAATATCCCCGCGGGGTAGATACAATCGGTTCACCCGCTGCCCGAAGAATGGCGATATCGTGGACAACTACCTGACGTGTCACCTGACAGCGCTCGGCTAATTCGGAACCGGAAATCGCTCCATCGACAGATGCCAACTCGTTCAATAGTTTTTTTTGACGTTCGGTACGATCGCTCATGGAAAGCCCCTCCTGAGACTTATCCTACCTGAGCGGTCACTGCCGATCAAGTGAAATTCCTTTGGTTTCTTTGCCCCACAGGCCAACCACCGCAGCCCCAATCAAGGTAATACACAAAAAGATGCCGAAAATCCGGCCAAAGGAAAATTGGCTGGCCACAGCGTATCCGACGAAGAGCGGGCCCAAAATCCCCCCGACCCGGCCAACCGAGGCAGCAAAACCCGCACCTGTAGCCCGGATCACAGCGGGATATTGCTCCGGCGTATAGGCATACATCGCTCCCCATGCGCCCAAGTTAAAAAAGGAGAGCAAAATTCCGGAGATCATCAGGCCGGCCAATGATTCCGCCGATCCAAAAGCCCATGCACTGGCTGCAGAGCCGACCAGATAACTGACCAATACGAATTTGCGCCCCGCCTTTTCAATCAGCCAGGCGGCACTAAAATAACCGGGAAGTTGGGCAATGGTCATAATCAGGACATACTGGAAACTTTTAATTAAGGAATAGCCTTTCAGCACCATGACAGTCGGCAGCCATAAAAACATGCCATAATAGGAAAACACCACGGAAAACCAGAGGATTGCTAGCACGACGGTCGCCCGCAAGTAAGGCTTGGCCCAAATTCGCCCGATCGCTTCCCCGAAGGAGACCTTCTTGACTGTCTGCCTTTTCGTTTCCGGCAAGGAACTGCGGAGAAATACCGTATATAAAGCAGGTATGGCACAAATGATGAGTGCAACCCGCCAGCCGTAAGCGGGAATAACGAAATAGGCCAAAATCGCGGACAAAATCCAGCCGATAGCCCAAAAGCTTTCCAGCAGGACAACAGCCCGCCCCCTCGTCTCGTTTGCCTCGTGTTCAGCGATCAACGTTGAGGCAATCGGCAGCTCGGCTCCCAAGCCGACACCAATGAAAAACCGGAACAGCAAAAAGATGGCCAGACCGGTAGCCAACGCCGACAATCCGCTCGCCAGCGAAAAAATCAGCAAGGAAGCCAGCAACACCGGTTTTCTTCCCCAACGATCGGCAAACAGACCCGCCAGCATCGCCCCAATAGCCATCCCCAGCGAATTGATGCTGCCGATCCAACCTACCTGCTCCGAAGTTAACTGCCATTCTCCAACCAAAGCGGCGGCAATAAATGACACGATTCCGACATCCATCGCGTCAAACATCCAGCCCAATCCAGTCAACAGCAAAATTTTTTTATTCATTGTGACTCTCCCCTGTATACTAATGTGTATATACACCTTAATATACACCATTCTCAATCAAATGGTCTATCTTTTTCAGGACGCCCACGTTTGTTCTTTTCATATAGCTTTCTGATGTAGTCCACAAACAGCGTATACAGGTATATCAAGGGCAAATAAAAGTAGAAAGACCAGAGCAATTTCCAATGGTTATAGGTAAAAACGCCAAACAGAGTGGCAATCCATTCCAAAAAAACCGTCAGGCATGCCAAAATAAACGCCAGACCGAAACGCGCCCAGCCTTGCGGACGCCAGTAATCATAAAGCGCACTGAAAAAGTAACAGTACAATGGATAAGGAATGAGGTAAATAACCGCATCGATCCAGTCAAATTTGGGTGTATCAAAGGTATCGTATAAATCAAAAGGATAGTCGGTCCCCAAAATCCGATCGATCGTTAACCCCAAAAATGAACCTAACAGCATCACCAAGACGATCAATGCGGGAGGCATTTTGCGCGGAAGCTTGGCAAACAGCAGGAGCAGGAGCACAGAGATAATCAAAACCATCCATTCGTTGCTATCGAATTGGATGTCAGGCATTTATTCACTTCCTCTCCCCGGCAGCAAATTCTGGTAGTACTTATAAAATGCCAGACAAATCAGCAGAACAGCTACCCAATAAACAAGCAGCCCCCAAACCGGGAACGACCGAAAGACAATTACTCCCCCTCGATCGCCAATGTATTCCAGTCCCGTCAGCAAGAACGATATGACGAGGACCGATAAGATTCTGCTGAACCGTGTTGGCAAAAAACTGTAGTACTGAAAAAACAACACGACGAGCAAAGGAAGCAAGATGATTTGGCACAGGCAATGAGCCAAATACAAGCTCAAAACTTTCGTTGTCTTGATCAGCTGCATATTGTAACTAATAAAATTCATCACGATTTGCGTTACGATGGAAGCAAAAAGCAAAATGGCGATATTCTCCAATACCGACAGTATCCTGCCTCTCCAAAGGACAAATGAGGTGACGATGATGCAGATGATGATAAAGAGCAAAGCCATTTTTTTACACCTCTGGCAGCCGTCAGACTTTGAAAATGCTAATAAGCTTTTGGCTATATGTAACTAAAACTTGCGCCAATCTGGCAATTTTTATGCATGCGAACAAACAAAAGAGGGCATGATGAAAATGCCCCCTTCATGTATCGCTTATGCCGATACGGTTAGTACTTGTTTGATCCGCTCGATCGCCCAATCGAGCTCTTCCTGCGAAATAATCAGCGGCGGCGCGAAGCGGATCGTGTTTTCATGCGTTTCTTTGCAGAGCAATCCCAAACCTTTTAGCTTCTCGCAATACGGACGCGCTTTGCTGTTCAGCTCAACCCCGATGAACAAACCTTTTCCCCGCAGCTCGCGAATGTCCGGGTTGTCGATCTCCTTCAGTTTTTCCATGAAATAGGCGCCCAGCCGAGCGGACCGCTCCACCAAATTTTCTTCTTCGATTACTTCAAGCGCAGCGATGGCGACGGCGCAGCCCAGCGGATTTCCGCCAAATGTGGAGCCGTGCGAGCCCGGTTCAAAAACGCCCAAAACTTGCCGGTCTGCCGCAACTGCTGAGATCGGGAACACCCCGCCGCCCAACGCTTTGCCCAAGATGTACATATCAGGTTTTACCTCTTCCCAATCGCTGGCAAACAGTTTCCCTGTCCGGCCAAAACCGGTTTGAATCTCGTCACAAACGAGCAAGACTTGGTTCTCCCGGCAAATTTGTTGCGCCGAGCGCAAATAGCCCTCAGGCGGAATGAGAATGCCCGCTTCTCCCTGGATCGGTTCGACCAGAAAGGCGGCTGTATTTGGTGTAATCGCCTGTTTCAACGCTTCAAGGTCACCGTATGGAATGATTTTAAAACCAGGGGTGAATGGCCCAAAACCGCGCTTATACCCTTCATCGGAAGAAAAAGAAGTGATAGTCACGGTGCGTCCGTGAAAATTGCCTTCACACACAATGATTTCCGCTTGATTGGCCGGAACCTTTTTCACATCGTATGCCCATCTTCTCACTGCCTTCAAGGCTGTTTCCACGGCTTCTGCCCCCGTATTCATCGGCAAAATCATATCTTTTCCGGTCAGTTTGGCCAATTTTTCGTAGAACCGGCCCAGTTGATCGTTATGAAACGCGCGGGAGGTCAACGTGACCTTGTCGGCCTGCTCCTTTAATGCCTGAATGATTTTCGGGTGACGGTGTCCCTGATTTAACGCCGAATAGGCGCTCAGCATATCGAGATATTTGTGTCCTTCCGGGTCCTCGACCCAGACCCCTTCTGCCTTGGAGATGACGATCGGCAAGGGATGATAGTTGTTTGCGCCGTACTTTTCGGTTGTTTCCATAATCGTTTTGGAACTTTGCATGCTGGATTCCTCCTCGAGCTGTTGATGCTGCTCTCTCTTTCACAAATGATGCCAATGTTGCCGGCCGCTTGATGCGCCGCGATTTCAGGACATGTGCCACCCTATTATGCAAAATTGTTTTGCACCAAGCAAAAATATATGGCATTATCCGCAAAATCATTTTGCCCCTACCTTTGGCCGCATGGTAGAATGAGAGCGTTTGAAAGGCAGGTGAGACGGATGCTCGACAAATTTGAGCAAAGCAAGCTGCTGTTGTATTATGAACAAATTTTCGATCTGATCAACGAAGGAATCCATGTGATCGATGCCACCGGATGCTCTCTTCTCTACAATCAAAAGATGGCCCACCTGGAAGGAATGAGCAAACAGGAAGTTTTGGGGCAAAATGTTTCCGCTATTTTCCAATTCCCCCCCGGTCAGGAAAGCACTTTGCTGCAAGTGCTGCGAACCGGCCAGAGTATCCGCAATTCACGGCAAACATATTTCAACGATAAAGGGAAGCAGATTACGACAATCAACCACACATATCCGCTGTTTGCCAAAGAACAAATCATCGGCGCGGTGGAAATTGCCAATGACGTGACCAAAATGGAGCGATTGCTGCGGGAATCGCTGCGCGAACCGGAGAAAAACGGCACCCGCTATACTTTTGAGCAAATCGTTGGGGTCAGCGCCGCCATCCGCGAACTGATCGAACTGGCAAAACGGGCCGCCCGCACCAGCTCTTCCGTCCTGGTCGTGGGAGAAACCGGGACGGGCAAGGAGCTTTTTGTCCAGAGCATTCATAATGCGAGCGCCCGCAGTCAAGCCCCGTTCATTTCGCAAAACTGCGCGGCGATCCCGGAAAATTTGGTGGAAAGTCTCCTGTTCGGGACAGCGCGCGGTGCGTTTACCGGCGCGGTCGAACGGCCCGGCTTGTTTGAACAGGCGGAAGGCGGAACGCTGTTTCTTGATGAAATCAATTCGCTCAGTTTGCATTTGCAAACGAAACTGCTGCGGGTCCTGCAGGAAAAAACAGTACGGCGAATCGGCGACACCAAAGATCGATTGGTCAATGTCCGCATCATTGCCGCGATGAACGAAGACCCCATTGAAGCGATTTCGCAAAATCGGCTGCGAAAAGATTTGTTTTACCGCTTGAGCGTGGTCAGTCTGTTTGTTCCGCCGCTCCGCGAACGAAAAGAAGATATTCTCCCGCTCACCTTGCATTTTATCGAAAAGTACAACCAGCTGTTCCAGATGGATGTCAACGGAATCGAGCCGGAAGTGGAGCAATTTTTTCACCATTACGCTTGGCCTGGCAATGTTCGCGAACTGCAGCATTTTATCGAAGGGGCGATGAATTTGATGAATGGCGAAAGTTCGATTGCGATGGAACATCTCCCGCTGCAGCACACTGTCGGCAATGCCGCCGAGCATCGCTTGCTTGCGCCATCGCCTGCTGTCGACGCCGCTTCCGCGCAACCCGGCGCATCTTTCCGGCCGTTAAAAGAACAGATGGCCTTGCTGGAACAAAGCTATATCGAACAAGTCGTCAGCGCCGTACAGGGCAATATTTCACAAGCAGCCAAGCTGTTGGGCATCAGCCGGCAAAGCTTGCAATATCGGCTGCGGAAGTTTCGCGGAGTTTCGTCTTGAACATCGCCAAGCGGGACAAATATGTATATAATCGGTGTGATAAAGGTTACTACGGAAGAAGGAAAAACAGTGTCAAAGGATTCACTTGTCAAAGGTACAGCGATCCTCGCCATCGCTGCGTTAATCACGAGATTTATCGGTGTGTTTCAACGCGTTCCGCTCGTTCATCTGCTGGGTAACGACGGAATGAGCAGTTATACGATTGCCTTTAATCTCTATTCCAGTTTGTTGATTGTCGCCACTGCCGGGTTGCCGAGCGCGCTCAGCAAAACCGTCGCGGAAAAACTGTCGCAAAATCAGCGGCAGGAAGCGTTCCGTTTTTTTCAGGCGGCTGTGCTGTTTTCCTTGGCAATCGGTGTCGTCATGTGCATTTTGCTGTTCCTGCTCGCTCCCGGCTACGCCGCCGCCTCGGGTGATCCCCGGGCCGCTTTGGCGACCAGAGCGATTGCGCCGGCGATTTTGCTCTTCCCGTTGATCGCTGTTTTGCGCGGCTTTTCCCAAGGGAACCAATTTATGCTGTCCAATGGCGTTTCACAGGTGGTCGAACAAATTTTTCGGCTGGTCGCCTCAATCGGCCTCGCTTTCCTGCTGATCGGCTACGGAACAGACTGGGCGGCAGCCGGAGCGACGTTTGGCGGCGTGGTTGGCGGTGTCGCTGCCTTGCTGGTCATGCTGTACTACACGCGCAAATTGCTGGCTGAAACCAGGCTGAAGGCGGATTTCCCTGTCGGGAACGCCGCGTCATCTGACCGTAAAGGATTTCTCGCGCTTTACAAAACGCTGTTTCGCGTCTCCATCCCGATTGTGATCTATTCGATGGCCGTCACTTTGATCTATAACATCGACTCGTCGACGATTATCCCGCTGTTATCCGAGCAGATCGGCCTGCAAACAGCCCGCGAACTGAACGGCATCCTTGGCGGACAGGCCCAGCCTTTGGCCGGTTTGCCGATCATTTTGGCGATTGCCTTAAGCCAGTCGATTGTCCCGATTATTTCCGGAGCGCATGCCAAGGGCGATGTTGCCGAAGTGAAACAGCAGAGCTCACGCGTTTTCCAACTGGCGCTGCTCACTGGCTTGCCGATTGTCTTATTGATCAGCATCGGCGCCCGTCCGATCAGCGGTTTTCTATTCAACTACGGCGGCACGGCGATTGGCGAGCAGTACGCTCCGTCGATCATCGCTTTCGTGACAATCAGTTCGCTGTTTCAAATCATGATGCAAACTTCGGGAGCAATCCTGATGGGCATGGGCAGAATGAATGTGTTAATCGGGAGCGTGGCAGCAGGGATCAGCGTCAAACTGCTGGGGAATTATTTGCTGTCACCCGAGTGGGGCATCTATGGCATTTTGGCTTCGACCACACTCTGCTTTGTTGTGATGTGGCTGATCAACCTGGTTATTTTGAAGAAACAGGCCGCCTTCGCCATTTTTCGGCCGAAACGCTGGTTCAAGCTGGTGTTCGTGACCGCCGTGATCATCCTGCTCGGAGTTGGTCTGGAGACAGCCGCGCATTACCAGCTTCACCCGTTTGCGCAAGAGAAGCTGAACCAGGGGCTCAATGCGGTAGTCGTCTGCGGGTTTGTGCTTGTCGCTTATATGCTTCTGCTGGCCGCCACACGAATGATCGGCAGGCAGGAGTTGGCGCAACTGCCCGGTCCTTTCCGCAAATGGTTCAGGCAATCCAAACAAACGAGACGCGGCTAAGCGCAAAAAGATCGCCTCCCCCCCGACATCAAACGTCAGGATGAACGGCGATCTTTTGCTTTGTCTTTATGATAGTCCCGCTATTGCGATAATTTAGGCTTGCGCGCCTGGCCCAAATTTGCGGTAAGCGGCGTGATAAGTAGGCCCGGTGAAAGAGTTGAAGGCAAACGAATGGCGAATCGCTTCCGTGATAAAAGCTTTGGCCAGCTCTACCGCTTCGCGCACCGATTTCCCTTTCGCCAGTTCGGCGCAAATCGCTGCGGAATACGTGCAGCCTGCCCCGTGCGTATTGTGTGTATCGATTTTTTCCGAGACATATTCATCAAAGGTTTGGCCGTCATAAAGCAAATCGATTGCCTTATCACTGTTTTCCATTCGCCCGCCTTTAATCAGCACGTACGCGGGGCCGAGCTCATGAATTATTTTGGCCGCCTCTTTCATTTGTTCGACCGTTTCCACTTGCGGCAAACCGCTCAACTGGGCTGCTTCAAACAGATTGGGGGTTACGACTTTAGCCAATGGAACCAATGCTTTGCGCAAACTGTTGACCGTTTCCGGTTCCAGCAATTCTCCGCTCCCTTTGCAAATCAACACGGGATCGACCACGACATTTGTAAATTGATAATGGGCAATTTGCTCACCCACCAACTCAATAATTTCCGGTGTAAACAGCATGCCTGTTTTCAAGGCATCTACCCCGATGATCGACAGCGCGGTTTTAATCTGCGCTTTGATCGTATCCAGTTCAACCGGAAAAACATTATGGCCCCAGTTTTCATCCTGTGCCACAATGACCGTCAGCGCGTTCATCCCGTATACATCCCGTTCCTGAAACGTTTTTAAGTCGGCTTGGAGTCCAGCGCCGCCGCTGCTGTCAGAGCCTGCAATCGTTAATGCTTTGTAAATAGCCATGATTATCCCCCTCGGAAGAAATAGTGCCAATCAATTGTCTACTCTTATTTTAATGCTTGGGCGGTGCCGATTAAAGTCATAATTTTTATTCGGCGAATCCTGCAAATCCGGAAATGGGCTAAACTCAAACAACAAAAATCCCCTGGAAAGTTTGACAAATGATTTGATTTCGTTCATAATTTAGATACGCTTAATTCTCAATCATACAAATTGAGAAGCGGGGGAACCACTTTTTTGGGGCGTGTCGATACTTCGTAGGGAACCATCTTTCCCGAGCCCGTCAGCTAACCTCGTCAGCCGTTAGATGGGTCAAATTTGTTATTCCTGAGCTCTATATTTGTATTTTTGACCCTAAATTTGATTTAGGGTCTTTCTGCATTTTTGGCCCATTTTCTGGGTTATTTTTATACCCATCTAACTGTAAGGATTTACCAAATAGGAAGAGGGGGATGTTTTTGGAAAATGCAATCAAGTTTGAGCATGTCCGCAAGCAGTATGAAAACAATGTGATTATCGAAGATTTGAACCTGGAAATTCCCAAAGGAAACATCGTCGTGCTGGTCGGTCCTTCCGGTTGCGGCAAAACGACCACCATGAAAATGATCAATCGCCTGATCAAGCCGACCAGCGGGCGAATCATCGTCAACGGCAAGGATACGTCCGAGATGAACCCGGTTGAGCTGCGGCGAAGTATCGGCTATGTGATTCAGCAAGTTGGGCTGTTCCCGCATATGACGATTGCGGAAAACGTCGCACTTGTCCCACGATTGCGACAAGGCAAATCAGCGATAAATATGGCGAAGATTAACCAAATGCTTGAGCTGGTTGGCCTGGACCCCGATTTGTATCGAGACCGTTACCCCAACGAACTGTCTGGCGGGCAGCAACAACGGATTGGCGTAGCCCGCGCCTTGATGAGTGATCCCCCGATCATCCTGATGGATGAACCTTTCTCCGCGCTTGATCCGATTACACGCGAGCAATTGCAGGATGAACTGATCCGCTTGAATCAAACGCTCAACAAAACGATCGTCTTTGTCACGCATGATATGGATGAAGCATTGAAAATTGCCGACCAAATTGTGGTGATGCAAGGCGGAAAAGTGATTCAGCAGGCGACGCCCGACAAAATTTTACGTCACCCTGCCAACGACTTTGTCAAAGGATTTATTGGCGATAAGCGTCTCAACGGACATCTTTCCCAATTGGTCGATGACGTCATGCTAAAAACCCCTGTAACCATATCGCCAAACAAGGGATTAGCGGAAGCCGTTCAGCTCATGCACCGCAAGCGGGTAACCGGGCTGCTGGTCGTGGATAAGGAAGGCACCTTCCTCGGCATGGCCGATGCGTCTGACATTTACAGCCGCTATCAGGAAGAATCGACAGCGATCCGGGATGTCATCCGCACCAAAGCGACCACTGTTGCTCCCGGGACCCCGGTTACCGAAGCAATTTTGCTTGTTCAACGAGCGCCATACGGCTATGTGCCGGTTGTGGACGCAAACGGGAAACTGGTTGGTCTGTTGACGAGAGCCAGTCTGGTAGATGTGCTGGCAAAACCATATTTGGAGGGGATGGAAACGGATGAACGAAGTGATGAACGCGTTAGTCGATCGTTGGCCTGATATTTTGGATGCAACCTGGCAGCATATTATCCTGTCGATTATCTCACTGTTCTGGGCGACCGTAATTGCCGTGCCGACCGGAATCTTGCTGACCCGATTCCGCTTCTTGGCGGGACCGGTGTTAGGAATTGTGTCTGTCTTTCAAACGATTCCCAGTCTCGCTTTGCTCGGCTTTATGATTCCGTTCTTCGGGATCGGCCCGTTGCCCGCTATCATTGCGATGGTTGTCTATGCGTTGCTGCCGATCTTGCGCAATACTTATACGGGAATCATGGATGTGGATCGCTCCTTGCTGGAGGCGGGACGCGGAATGGGAATGACCAAAAGGCAGTTGCTATGGATGGTTGAGCTCCCTCTGGCTCGAACCGTCATCTTCGCCGGCATACGCACGGCAACCGTGATGACAATTGGGGTCGCTACGTTGGCCGCGTTTATCGGCGGCGGCGGATTGGGAGACCTGATCCTGCGCGGTATTGCCATGGTCGACAGCGGCATTATTCTTGCCGGTGCCATTCCGGCGGCAGTCTTGGCCATCTTGTTTGATTTGGCTCTTGCCTGGACAGATTGGCGCATTACTCCGAAAGGACTTCGGGTCCGCAAAAGCTGATTGCGCACAAGGAGAACATGCTTGTCAGTAAATCATTTGATTGTGAAGGAGAGGATTTTGTGAAGATGAGATGGCTTGGCAGGATTGGAGTAGGTGCTTTGGCACTGTCATTGGCGGTGCTGGGCGGTTGTTCCTCTCTAACCGGTTCTAAAGCGTCGGAGAAGATTACCGTAGTCGGAAAAAACTTCGTAGAGCAAGATATTATGGCAAACATGGTTGGGATTTTGCTGGAAAAAAACACAGATTTGGATGTCGATATTAAACCGTTTCTCGGTGGTACCGATGTATGCTTCAATGCAATGAAGACCGGCAATGCCGATCTTTACGTCGAATATACCGGAACCGGTCTGGTCAATATTTTAGGAATGCAAGCCGACAGCGATTCGGAAAAAGTGTACGACACGGTCAAGGCAGAATTCCAGAAACAATATCAAATGGATTGGCTGGAACCGATTGGTTTTAACAACACCTATGCCCTGGCAGTAACACAGGAAACCGCGCAAAAGTACAATCTCAAAACGATTTCTGACCTGAAAGAACACGCCGGTTCCTTAACATTGGGCAGCGATCAGGAATTTATCGAACGAGATGACGGATTGAAAGGCCTGGAAAAAACGTATGGCCTACACTTTACGAATACGAAAGCAATGGACTCCGGTCTTAAATATACAGCAATCAGTGCCGGCGAGGTGGATGTCGTCGATGCCTTCACTACCGATGGCCAGTTGATCAAACATAATCTGGTCATTCTGGAAGACGATCAGCAGTTCTTCCCGCCGTATTACGCTGCTCCGCTGGTGCGCAGCGACGTCCTCCAGCAGCACCCTGAAATCAAGGATGTGCTGAACAAACTGGCCGGCAAAATTGATGACAAGCAAATGGCGATGCTGAATGAAAAAGTGGATGTGGAAAAACAAAAAGCAGACGACGTCGCCGAACAATGGCTGAAAGAACAAGGATTGATCAAGTAAGAAGCGAAACACCAAAAAACGCAGAGGGCACCTCTTATGAGGCCCTCTGCGTTTTTGCTGTGCCTGTCTTTCTCTACTCTACCAATTTACGCACATTTTGCAGATCGACTTGTTCATATTTCCGCTGACAGGCCGGGCAAACTGCCTGATGATTGGTGAACTGCAGCGACTCGCCGCATTCACAGACCCAGCCGATGATTCTTGCCGGGACGCCGGCCATTTTGGCGTAAGCCGGCACATCTTTTGTCACAACGGCTCCGGCCGCGATCAAAGCGGCTTCGTGAATGGTCACGCCGCAGACGACGGTCACATTTGCTCCGATCGATGCTCCCCGTTTGACGATCGTCGCCATATAATCCGTACTCGTATTGCGCGGAAAAGCGGAACGAGGGGTTAAAACATTGGTAAACACCATGCTCGGTCCGCAAAACACATCGTCCTCCAGCACGACGCCCTCATAGACAGAAACGTTATTTTGAATTTTTACATTGTTGCCGATCTTTACCTGATTGGCGACGAACACATTTTGGCCCAATGTGCACCCTTTCCCGATCTCTGCTCCGCCCATCACGTGGGAAAAGTGCCAAATCTTTGTTCCTTCCCCGATCCGTGCACCTGGATCAATAACGGCTGATTCATGGACAAAGTAAACCTTTTCGCTCATACCTCCCCTCCTTTTTGCAAGAGACGTGTCGCTTCTGACAAAACGCGGATGACTGCCATTCCGTTCTTTCCGTCAGACTGCGGAGGTGTACGATTGGCCATACATTCCAGAAAATGAAGAGCTTCTCTTGTCAGCGGCTCTTGATCGCCACGAAACACCAGTTCGCTTCCTTCATCCTGGATCGTCAACGCCCCATCGACATACTTGCGATGCTTGATGACGGTTTGCTTCTGCTCATCATATTCCAGCATCCCTGCCGAACCGATCAAGATTGTTCGGCGTTCCCGTACCGGCCACAGCCAAGACATATGCAGATGGGCCTGGATACCTTTCGGGAAGCGCAAATGCAGATGCACCTCATCCTCGATCTGCGGTTGAAGCATCGCATGACCGCTTGCCATGATCCGTTCAGGCGTCGTTCCGATTATCGCCAACAACACCGCGATATCATGGACACCGAGGCTCCATAACACATTTTCCACCGTTCTGATCCGTCCCAACTGTTTGCGGTACTGGTGCAGGCTATACAGTTCGCCGAGGTTTCCTTCTTGAACATACTGCTTAATCCACTGTACCGCCGGTTGATACAACAGCAAATGGCCGACCATCAGAATCCGCTGCTTCGCTTGCGCCAACTGATCCAGTTCGCTTGCCTCGTCCACCGACAGCGTGATCGGCTTCTCCACAAATACATCTTTACCCGCCAGCAATGTTTCCCGGGCAATCTGATAATGCGTCTGCACCGGTGTAGCGATGACCACTCCCTCGACTTCGCTTTGCAAAAGCGGCTGGACGGAATCATAGACCGTTAACTCGGGATACAATGCTTTCAGTTGTAGGCGAAGCTCCTCGTTCATTTCCGCAACCGCAGCCAATTCCCCAAGGTCGCGGAAAGTCCGGACAAGATTCATTCCCCATTTTCCCGCTCCAACTATGCCAATTTTTTTCATCGCAACGCGATCCCTTCCTGACATAAGATGATTTTCGTTCGAAACCGCTAATGGTTTATTCCTAATAAATCATTTTATGTCAGTCTTTAAAAAGTTGCCTGGCCTCCTCACCTGATTCGCGCCAAGTACTTTTTGCGGTCGGGTCATGTTTGCTTCAATGGCTTAATTGTCTGCCTGCCGTTTTCAGTCGGGAAAACAACACACAGCCGACGATTACCAAAGCGCTGCCCGCCAGTTGCAGCCAAGTAAGCCGTTCATCCAACAGCAAAAAGGCGAGAATGCCGGTAAAAATCGGGTTAAAGTTGAGAAACATCCCTGCGGTGGTAGCTCCCAATCGCTGAACCCCGATGTTCCACATCACCATGCAAACAACCGTAGATAATACGCTTACATATAAGATCGACAGGCAAAAGGTGAGATCGACCTTCGTTACATGGAAATCACCCAGATTAAAAGGAAGCAAAAGCAGTACCCCGAACAAACCGGAATACAAGGTAGACATCATCGGCGATACCCATTTCATCGCCCACTTGCCGAAAACCGAATACAACCCCCACATGGCCACCGCCGCAACCATCCACAAATCACCGGTGTTAAACTGCAGAGCGACTAATTTGCCAATCTCCCCCTTGCATAAAACAATCAGCACTCCGATCAGGGATATCGCCATCGCCATTAGTTGAAACCGGTTCAGCCTTTCTTTGATCAGCAAAAACG
This sequence comes from Brevibacillus fulvus, assembly GCF_016908525.1. Classification (GTDB taxonomy): domain Bacteria; phylum Bacillota; class Bacilli; order Brevibacillales; family Brevibacillaceae; genus Brevibacillus_G; species Brevibacillus_G fulvus. Next base: position 214,873 of record NZ_JAFBEB010000003.1, on the reverse strand, counting down.
AAAACAAGGCAATCGACACCGGATTCAAGGTAGAAAGCAAACCAACATTGGAAGAAGTTGTCCGCTGCAAAGCCCAAAACATAAACAGGTTAAAGAAGACAACCCCGGTAATTCCCATCAGAATTAAGGGGATAATCGCTTTTGCCGGTGGGATAATCCGTTTCTCCCGTATCCACACCAGCGGAACCAGGCACAGTACAGCAATAATCCAGCGCAGGTCAGTCAGCGTAATCGACGAGGCATAATCAACCAAAAATTTGCTGACCACGAAATTTCCCGCCCACAGAAAGCTGGTAAACAGCAGCAGCATAGTATACATGTATTTCATTTGGGGTACTCCTTTGCACAATGTAATTGTTCCGATTCTATCACTGTTCAAAAAAATCAGCCAGAGGCGGTTTTTTGTAAACCAAAAAGAAAAATTAGTTTACATATGAGGTGTTTCATAGTATCTTTTTGGTAAGAATCGTTAACAGAAAGGAGTGCTACACATGACGGAAACAAACCGTCGGTTGAAAAATTTCATTTTGGCTGCTTTGTTTGCCGCCTTGATCGCCATCCTGGCCCAAGTCACCATTCCTTTGCCGCTCGTCCCGATAACCGGACAAACTTTGGCGGTTGGTCTGACCGCCACTGTCCTGGGCAGCCGCTACGGAACGCTGGCAATCCTCATCTATATATTAATGGGAGTGATCGGACTGCCGGTCTTTAGTGAAGCCAAAGGCGGCCTGCCCGTTCTGATCGGTCCTACCGGCGGGTTTATCACCGGCTTTGTCGTAACGGCATATGTGACCGGACTTATTCTGGAAAAAAGCCGGTTTACCTTTTGGCCGGCTCTGCTCGCCAATCTCATCGGAATGGTGGTGACCTTGCTGTTCGGCTGGATTCAGCTGAAATATGTGATGAGCTGGGGCTGGGGCCAAGCATTGGCGGTCGGGGTCTATCCGTTTTTGGCGGTCGGGGTCATCAAAGCGGCTTTAGCTGCCTATCTCGGCGTACTCGTACGCAAACGCCTGGTTTCGGCCCGCCTGATCTCCTCGCCACACATAAGCCAATAGCTTTGGGCAAATGATTGTTCCACCTACGTTCCGCAAGGCCGGACAACCTGTCCATATACGCGAAAGTGAGCCAGCAGCTTTTTGTCTGGCTCTTTTTTTTCACTGCGTCACACGTGGCAAACAAATACAGGTCTTTTTTCTTATATTCCCCCCCCTGCCTTTGGACTAATCTTCCATATTGTTCAAAACTTCGTTATAATTTCTTTGATCTTTAACTAATTTTTATTTTTGCTCTTTTGTCTCTTTCATTCGTTAATTAATGAAAAAATATTGGGAAAAAGAATGAAAAGGATGGGGTGGATTGCCGGCAATGAATCAGGATAAACAAAACTTTCAAATATCACGGTTAGCTTCCGTGGGCCAAATTGCAGCTGGGATCGCACACGAGGTTCGAAATCCGCTGACAGCCGTCAAAGGATTTTTGCAATTGCTTCAGGAACAAGCCCCTCACACTTATCTGGATATCGCCCAGTCAGAACTGGACAATGCAATCGTTACATTGCAGAACTTGTTGAACGTGGCCAAGCCGGACATGGATGAAGAGCCTTTCGAAAAAATTAAAATTTGCACGGAAATCGAATCGATTTTGAATCTGTTTCAAGATCAGACATATCGCGTCACGATTATCAAGGATTTCAAACAAACCGAGACCGAATTGTTTGCAAAAAAGAATCAGATCAAAAAAGCGTTGTTCAATTTATTAAAAAATTCTTTTGAAGCCATCCCGGACAAGGGTGAAATTCGCATATCCCAGTATTGTTCGGACACTACCGTCTACATCATCATTTCCGATACTGGCATCGGTATTCCTGAAGAAAAACTGATCATGTTGGGTACCCCGTTTTTTACTACCAAAACCGACGGTACCGGTATGGGATTGGCACAAGTTTTTTCCACCATCTATCAGCATGGCGGAACGATCGAAGTACAAAGCGAGAAGGACCAGGGAACCACCTTTACCATACAGTTGCCGCTTGAGCTAGCCAAAGAAAAGAGGGTGAAACAGTTGAACCTACAGTATTCCGAAGATCAAACCCTTCAGGAATTTCTGCTCATCAATAAGGAGCAGTTTGAACAACACTTGCTCGCCGAAGCCTATCATTTGAAAGACTTGTTGAGTGAAGTAAAAAGAATCGGCAGTATTGATTTACTCAACAATGCCCACAAACTTGTCCATATGTTAATTGAAAACAAAGATTACGACATTATCAACTTCGGCAAACAGGAAGGGCAGATTTGGGCGAAGCATTCCACCCTCAATTTGGCGATCAAACTGGAGTGGTTCCAGGCTATCCGCAAAGTTCTATGGGACTTTTTGTACAACTTTGACCGCTTGAATCAAGTTCATAATAAACCGGAAGATTTCTACCAATTGGAGCGGCAAATCAATACAACGCTTGATATATTCTTACGTCACTTTTTCATGAGCTATACCGAATACAAAGATCAGTTGCTCAAAGGCCAGCGCGATATGATCGCCGATCTTTCCGTACCGATTATTCCGTTGTCTTCCACAATCTCCATCGTTCCCTTGATGGGCACAATCGACAACGACCGGGCGAACACCATTCAGCAAAAAGTGTTGGAGCAAATCGGAACAGCGCGGATTAAAACCTTGATCATCGACATGTCCGGGGTCGCCTATTTGGATGAAGAAATTGTTCAGCATTTGTTCAAAATTATCAAAGGTATCACCTGGATGGGCTGTACGCCGTTTATTACGGGAATTCGGCCGGAAATCGCCAACACAATGGTCAATCTCGGCATTGAATTCAACCAGCAGACACGGACGGTCGGTACCCTGCAGCAAGCTTTGGAAGAGCTTGGCTTTAAAGTCAACGGGAACGTCTAATTACGCTCATACATAGCTCCATGTTGTGAAGAAGAGGCCGGTTGCGCCTCTTTTTTTATGTCCTGCTTTGCGAAAGTTCTTGTCCGCTGGCGACTGCCTGATGCAACCGCTGCAGCATCTTCCCGATTCCGGGACAGCCTTGCAGCGGAAAGTCTGCCGGTGTCTGCGGGAAGACGGCAGCAACAATCGGACGGAACTTTTTTCCGCCCAGGATGACGAGTTGGTCAAATTGATAAAGTCCCTTTTCCGTCGCTTGTGTCCGCAACTGTTCGGCAGAGATTGTTTCCGGATGGCCCGAACCAAACGAGACATCGTAATTACCCGGAACCTGATCATCCGGAAGCAAAAACCCGTGTTTTGCCGAGAGAATCAGCCAATCTGTGAAAAACGCGCGGGCATAGCCCTGACAAGCCTGATGAAACGGACTGAGATAAGCCTGGTCCGCCCGGGTCGGTCCGGCGGCCGGCTGTTTGTCCCAAATTTTCTTCGCTCCGCATGGAATAATACACAGTCGTTTCATTGATGAAGCTCCTTTCTCTCTCCCCGCTTATCCATCCTGTTGTTGCGTCATACGTTGATTATGGACCAAACTGCCCGGACAAACCAGGTTTCATTTCCACCGCCAAAAATTGGCCTCGATTGATTCGTTGTTAATTCCGTTTCGGATACGTTTTGAAACCTGCCTTTTTCATGATAAATCGTCGATCGATCCAAAAAGCGACGAAAACGGAGAGGGCGGCAACAAGCAGGAGATGAGCATACGTCTCGTATGGAAGTGCCTTGCCTTGCAATTTGATGTTGCGGGCGCGGTATTCCAGCCGTTTCACGCCATGCTCGGCAGTGAACAAGTCTTCTTGTCTCGCCAAATCCTCCAACGGCGCTTCAAACACGTAGCGGTTCGGCGAATCACTGTGAATGAGCATCGTCTCAACATCAGCGCCATGTTCTTTCCAAAGTTCCATTTCTGCTGCAGCCAATGTTTTGGCATCATCGCCAGGGACGATCATTTTATCCAAATTCGGCGCATTGGTTATGGTATGTCTTGGCACGATATTGAGCTGATGTTTGGTCGACAGCGGAGCATCTGTGCCCGAAATCGTCAGTACCTGTGTTGTTCCGGTATCCGCGTACGAATCAAAAATCGAAGACAAGGCGATTTCATCCATATCGTTATACAGCAAAACCCCTGTTTTTGTCTTGGTCCAATGGAAAGCCGAATTCAAGATATAGGTAGAAAATTTCAAGTCGGGATAATACGGGTCCACCTGCGGGTTCGCAACCAGTTCGTAAGTAGGATAATGGATGTCTTTCGCTACTTTTGCAGCAACCGATTCCCCCAATTGTTGGGAGATCAAGTGTAAGACAGCGTCGATTCCCGCCGTTTGGCCGGCTGAGGTCAGAGTGTTCCCCTGATGCACATATCGCACATCCTCTTCCCACTGCGTGTCGGGATAGAGCCGTTTTAACGAACCGATCGCCTGCCAATGAGAGGTAGCTGATTTTCCTGTTAGGAGGCCCGCATCGGCAAGGTTGCCTGAACCGCCGCAAATGCTTAAGAAAGTGGTTTGACTGTTGCGGGAATGCTGTTGAATCCATTCTCGCGTAGGCTGATATTTTTCATTTAAGATCGGCATGAAAGGAACCACAATAATCTCGGGGCTTTTCCCCAGGAGCTGATCCAATTCGCGATACGAATAATGCGGAATGACATCGAGTCCACCCGATAATGATTTGACGCTCTTGTCCGGAGCGACAGCGAATACATTATACGCGTTTGTCATCGCGAACAATTCGTACGGAATCAGGAAATCGAAATCTTCCGTCGTGATCGACGAATCTCCCAAAACGACTGCCACCGTCGGTTTATGCGGATCATAGGCGGGAATTTTTACGCCTTCCAGCGAAGGAACAGGTTCAATGCGCAATGCTTCGTAAAATTCCTTTTGGGTATGAAGCATTCCGAGGAACCCGATCCCTCCCATAAAGATCACGAAACTGAATACATAGAGAGCTGCTCGCAATAACGTCTTCTTCATTTTATCCTCCTCGAACTTTAAAAAATTACTATACCACTGTACGGTATATTTCTTTCGCATTTACACTATAAACCATTTATTTGAACTCAATATGAACTGAGCCCCGGTCTTGAAGAAAAATTCGCGAAAAAAATGCCGCCTCAGTGGCGGCATTTTGAGGATGGATGTTCTTTGGCTCATTGCGGCAGGCTTACTTCAAATATCGCCCCGCTCCCCGGCTGCCCCGAAACTGCGATATCGCCGCGGTGCAAGTCGACAATTTGCTTGACTATGGCTAAACCGAGGCCATTGCCTTTCACAGATGAATTGCGGGCTTTGTCTACCTTATGAAACGGCTTGAAAATGTCCGTCCGTTCCTCCTCGGGTATGCCTATTCCATTATCGGCGATGATTACGGTGATCCGATTCTCTTTCTCGACCGTCTCGATCCGAACTTCTCCGCGGACCGGCATAAACTTGATGCTATTGCTGATCAAGTTGATCCACACCTGACTGAGCTGATCTTCGTCGGCCCGGATGGTCACGGGTTTCAGATTCAAATCGATGGCGATTTCTTTTGCTCCCCATTGCGGCTCTAAAGTGATCACAATTTTGCGAAGTTGTTCGTCGAGCCGGTAAGCGCTGACATGTAACGGACGATCGTTATGCTGCAAATGGGATAATTGCAACAAGTTTTGACTCAATCGGGACAAACGCTCGCTCTCCTCTTCGATAATGGTCAAATATCGCAGGCGGCTTTCCTCGCTTATTTGCTTTTGTTTTAACGCTTTGCTGAAACCGGAAATCGAGGTTAAAGGAGAACCAATCTCATGGGAAACGTTGGACACAAAGGCCCTGCGCATTTGATCCAGCTTAGCCAGTTCCTTTGCCATCTGGTTAAAGCTGACGCTCAGGATGCCAATTTCGTCCTTGCGTTTGGTCGGAAGTTCGACGTCAAACTGTCCTTTCGCCATTTTTCTGGTGGCTGCCGTCAGTTGGCGGATCGGGTTGACGATATAGCGCGCCGCGATGAGAATGAGGAAACTGCCGATAAACAAAATCAGCACATACAGCAGATGAATGGCATTCATCGCTCCATCGTCTGTCCCCTCCTTCGTCACGGTTAAAAACAAGGCATACGGCTGTCCATCAGCCTGCAAGGGAAGCCCGACCACAGGCTGGGCGGTATGGATCTGGTCGACACGGACAACTTTTTCTCCTCTCAGCACAGACTCGATCTCACCGGTTGACACTTGCACAGGCCACTCTTTGGCATCCAGCAGCGTTGTTCCGTTCCGGTCGTATAGCTGGATTTGCGTAAGAGAAAGTCCGGACAGATTTTGCATAAACGAAACAAGCTCAGCGGATGGCGTCGATTGAAATGTCTGGATGATTTGAGTGCCGTCCGTGGTCAGCATGTTTTGGATGAAGGCACGCGCCCGATCTTCATACATCCAGGAAGTCACAAAATAAGCGACAATCAAACTGAGCATGACAATACCGACAAAAATGAACACAATGCGCGTATATAACGATCTAATCTTGACTCACCTCTAATCGATACCCAAGACCGCGAATCGTCACAATCCGGAAATCAGACTCATGCGAAGCAAATCTTTCGCGAAGGCGCTTTATATGTACATCGACCGTCCGCTCATCTCCCTCATAATCAATTCCCCAGATTTGCTCGATCAGTGTATCGCGCGTAAATAACTGCCCGGCGTAGCTGCCTAACTTGTACAGCAATTCGAACTCTTTCATCGGCAACGTGAGCGCTTTGCCCTGCTCGTCGATAACGAGATAACGGGCGCGGTCGAGCGTGATGCTGCCCAGTTTGATCATATTGGAAGTGGAAATCCGATAGCGCTTTAACAGGGCCTTCACCCGCAACACCAATTCAAGCGGATCAAACGGCTTTACCAGGTAGTCATCCGTTCCCAACTTGAACCCATAAATTCGATCGGCCACTTCTCCTTTCGCCGTCATCATCAAAATCGGCATTTCGCCTAACTCGCGAAGTTTCGCGCATAACGCCCAGCCATCCATCTCCGGCATCATGATGTCCAGAATGACCAGATCGACATGATGATTCTCGGCATAAATCAGCGCTTCTGCGCCGTTGGATTTTTCCACAATTTCAAAGCCTTCATCTTTTAAATACAGCGCGGCCAATTCGCGGATGTGCGGTTCATCATCGACCAGCAATATTTTGGGCAAAATGATTCCTCCTCTTTGATTTTCGTCAAAACGAAAACAGCCTCGCTTTTCCTGCTTGTTTGCCAGCTTGCAAACTGACCACAGTTTTCTTTGTGTCGTTTAATTCTAAATCGTACAGCCGATTTCCTGTTGAACTCTCCGCCATTCTTGTTGTCGGCAGCTGTTTTGGAACATGAAGCTGCCAAAAAAAAAACAGCCAGTCCCGATTTAGCTTCGGAGACTGGCTGTTTGCCTGATCTTGCACTAGGCCATGCTTACATCACATAGCGAACGATTTCGCTGACTTCTTTGCGAGGCAGCTTTTTCGGAGATTCTTGCGGATAGCCGAGGGCGATCACCATGTTGATTTGTTTTTCCGGCTCGATTTGCAGATAGTGACGCAACTTGTCGGCAGCCAGCAATACCGGTCCCGTCATCGGGCACGTTCCCATGCCTTTGGCATATGCGGCCAGCATCAGGTTTTGCGCGGCCAGACAACTGCTCTTAATGCCTTCTTCTTCCCAAACCGATTCCGGCACCAATTGGATTGGTTCAAAAATCCGCTCGCGGAATTTGGACTGATACGGGGTAGCAAGGCAGACGATTAAAACCGGCGCGTCCGCAAAAGCGGTGGCATAAGGCCCAAAGGAGCGAACGAGCAATTTTCCTTCTTTCTCGAATCCTCGCGCTTCCGCTTGCTCCGCTTTCTCTTGCAAAGCCTGCAACGTCAGTTCGCGAATTTCTTTGATCTTTTCCCGATTTTTAATCACTACGAATTCCCACGTCTGCGAATTGGTATCACTGGGAGCATAACGGGCACAGTCAAGAATTTCTTCAATATCCTCGATGGAGACATCTTGTTCCGTAAATTTGCGAATGCTCCGTCTTCCGTGAATAATATCTTTAAAAGCACTGTAATCCATACGAATAAAGCTCCTTTATACCATAATTTAAGAAATACTCTCGTCTATTATAACTGAAAGTGTGCCAATACCAAACTATCTTAACCGCAGAACCGGATTTTCTTTGAGAAGGCAACGCTATGAATCCAAATGAAAAAAGGAACCGGCAGCCGCACAATGCCAGATTCCTCTTTCCGCTTCCTCAATCGTAAAGATTACGGCCGTAAAAAATTTCATCCATTTCTTCCTGCAGCCGTTGGGTAATTTCCGCTTGCTCGGCAGTACTCAGCCTATCTTTGGTATAGCCGAACAAATAGTTGTTCAGGTCAAAATTTCGCAATTTGCATTTTGTATGGAAAATGTTGGCGTCATACATGTTTACATCGATCATGTCATACAGCTCTTTCACTTCCTGGGGAATGTAATTTTGTATCGAGCTGATTTCATGGTCGATAAACAGCTTGTGCCCACTGATGTCCCGGGTAAACCCGCGAACGCGGTAATCAATGGTCATAATATCGGTATCAAACGAATGAATAAGATAATTTAACGCTTTGAGCGGCGAGATTTCCCCGCAAGTCGACACATCGATATCGGCACGAAAGGTACTGATGCCTTCATCCGGATGATATTCCGGGTACGTATGGACGGTAATATGACTTTTGTCCAGTTGCATCACCACCGAATCCGGAAGCGGCCCCGGCGATTCGGCAAACGACTCCGTTGGCACTTCCACAACCGGCCCTTCTGACACCAGCAGCGTCACACTGGCTCCCTGCGGTACATAATCCTGTTTGGCGATATTCAACACGTGCGCGCCGATAATTTCCGCCACCGCATTCAATATATTGGTCAAGCGTTCCGCATTGTACTGTTCATCTATGTATTCGATGTAGGCTTCCCGTTCCTCTTTCGTTTTCGTATAGCAAATGTCATACATATTAAAGCTTAACGTCTTCGTCAAATTGTTGAATCCATGCAATTTGATCCGTTGTTCCGGCGTCAGCACCATGCTGAAAACTCCCCCTTTCTCGACCGTCTCCCTTTTAATATTCCCTTTTCATAGCAGCCAATTCCCTTCAACGCTGCGCAATTCGCTTCCCGGCTATTGCGTGCCCCCGCTCGCCCGATTTGGTATAGTGAAACAAGAGATTGCAGAAAAAGAGGGATCGCTGTTGAAACTGAAACTAGGAGTAGTAGGGGCCGACGATTCATTGGCTGTCATCCAGTCGGTGGTAACGCAATTTTCTGAAATTGAATACCTCCCGATTGTTTACTGGAAAGAAGAAGAATTGTATACATTGCTTCCACCGCGCCTGGAGGAAGCGGATATGTGGCTGTTTTCCGGCCAGGTTCCCTATGCATTGGCGAAGGAATGGGGCATTACCGACAAGCCGATGGCCTACGTCCCGCACATTGGCGCCAGCCTGTACCGGACCTTATTTTCCTTGTCGCATCAAGATAAGCTTGCGGTCGAACAGCTTAGTTTCGACACCTTCCGTCCGGAGGAACTGAAGCAAATCATGGCGGAAGCAAACATTCACAGCCAGCCGCGTTACCTGAAATCTTACGAAGGAGCGATTACAGCCAGTGAATTAGCCGAGTTTCACTACCAATTATGGAAAAGCGGCAAAACGAAAGCGGCGGTTACTTGTTTGCGCACCGCTCATTTGGAGTTGCAGCGGCTGGGCGTACCGGTTTATCGGGTTTTGCCAACGTACAGCGGCGTACAATCCGTGATCAACATGCTGCTGCGGACACATGAAATGTACCGCTTCAAGGATACGCAAATCGCCGTGTTGTTGCTGGAAATCGACTCGTTTCGCGGATTGATCAACAAAACGTTTTCTACGGACGAACTGCACAAGCTGGAAATTAAAGCGACGGAGAAATTGCTTGCCTTCACCAAGCAGCTGCAGGGCTCGCTGAAATTGGCCGGCCCTGGCCGTTACGTCATTTTTACCACCCGCGGGATTTTGCGGGAGATGACGAACCAGTTCACCTCGATTCCTGACCTGGAAGGACAATACGGCATCGGCAATCAGCTGGTCACCTGCGGAATCGGCATCGGAAAGTCGGCTTACGAAGCGGAGATTCACGCCGGCAATGCGCTGCTGCATGCCAAAGAATTTGGCACAGGCACATGGATGGCTTTCTTTGACGACAAAACAATCGTCGGTCCATTGGGAAAACAGGAACAGATCAGCTTTTCCGTCTCGACCAAACAGCTCCAGGCGCTGAGCAAAAAAACCTCCCTCAGCGTCATGACGCTCAGCAAGCTGAATTCCATTCTGCACAAACTGGGGAGAACGGAGCTGAATGCCCACGAACTGGCCCAATATATGGGCATTTTGCCGAGAAGCGCCCGGCGTATCCTGATGGAGCTGGAAGCAAACGGACTGGCCGAAGTGATCGGAGAAGAGAGTCCGCACTCGCGAGGCAGACCGCGAAAACTGTATCGCCTGTTATTTCCATCCTAAATTTTCCTCAGTCGAAATCAAGCCTGTTCCCCCTGCGATTGGCTTTCTGTCAACGGCAGGGGGGTTTTTGGCTGGTTTGGGCCATTGTTAAATTGTTTGATAATTTCGTGTTTTTTGTCTTTTCAATTTACACAAAATGTTATAAAATTAGGGACATATCCTTAAATCAACCTTTATTTAACTTGACAGAAAAATAAGGAGGTATTTTGCATGATGACCGTAAGTGAACTGGAAAGTGCCGTTGAACAAATAAAAGATCAAGTGATCGAGTGGAGAAGATATCTGCACCGCAACCCGGAACTGTCCTTTCAGGAAGAGAAAACCGCACAATTTGTTTATGATACGCTGCTTTCCTTCGGCAACCTTGAGCTAAGCCGTCCTACCAAAACGAGCGTGATGGCCCGATTGATTGGCAATCGTCCGGGCAAGGTATTGGCGATGCGGGCCGATATGGATGCTTTGCCTATCACGGAAGAGAACGATTTTGAATTTGTCTCACAAAACGACGGGGTCATGCATGCCTGTGGACATGACGGGCATACAGCCATGCTGCTCGGAGCAGCCAAAATCCTCTCCGGATTGAAAGAGCAGCTCAGCGGAGAAGTGCGTTTTCTGTTCCAGCATGCGGAAGAGCTGTTTCCAGGAGGCGCGGAGGAAATGGTGCAAGCCGGTGTGATGGATGGGGTCGATCTCGTCATCGGCACACATCTCTGGGCCCCGATGCGTTACGGCAAGGTCGGCGTCATTGCCGGACCGATGATGGCCGCGCCGGACACCTTCTATATTACTGTCATCGGAAAAGGCGGTCATGCGGCGTTGCCTCATCAAACCGTTGACAGTATCGCCATCGCGGCGCAAGTGGTGACCAATCTCCAGCACATTGTCTCCCGGAATACAGATCCTCTGGACAACCTGGTGTTGTCTGTCACCCAGTTTGTCGGCGGCACGACTCACAATGTTATTCCGGGATCGGTCAGCATTTGCGGAACAGTTCGCAGTTTTGACCAAAAGCTGCGGGAATCGATTCCGCCGCTGATGGAGCGCGTCATCAAAGGGATCACCGATGCGCATGGGGCAACCTATGATTTTCAGTATGTATATGGGTATCGTCCGGTAATTAATGACGCTGAAGTGGCACAACTGCTGCAAGAAGTCGTACAGGAAACTTTGGGAGAAGAGTGGCTGGAACCGATGAAGCCAAATATGGGCGGGGAAGACTTCTCGGCCTATCAGCAAAAGGCTCCAGGCTGCTTTTTCTATATTGGTGCAGGCAACGAAGAAAAAGGAATTGTCTACCCTCATCACCATCCTCGCTTTACCGTGGATGAGGCTTCGTTGGAAGTGGGGGTGAAAATGTTCGTCAATGCTGCGCGCAAAATCCTGATTACAAGCTAAAAGGAGGAATTGCCATTGTTCCGATATATTTTGGCCGCTCTTCCCTTTATCGGCGTACTTGTCTGCATCCCGTTTGCCAATAAAGTGGAACCTTACGTTTTTGGATTGCCGTTTGTTTTGTTCTGGATCGTCATGTGGGTCGTCCTCACATCGATTTTGATGGGCATCATCTATAAGCTGGATCCGGCCAACAAGGAGGGGGAATCGAAATGAATATCGCCTTGGTCATTATTTTTCTCTTCCTGCTTCTCTCTCTGTACCTTGGCATACAGGCACGCAAGGGAAAAGATATGAACCTGGAACAATGGACGGTCGGCGGACGCGGTTTCGGCAGTGTGTTCGTTTTCTTGCTGATGGCTGGTGAGATTTACACCACCTTCACCTTCCTCGGCGGCAGCGGCTGGGCTTACAGCAAAGGCGGCCCCACTTACTATATCCTGGCCTACGGTTGTTTGGCCTATATCATGTCTTACTTTATGCTGCCGGTGATCTGGAGATACGCCAAGGAAAAGAAACTTGTCTCGCAATCCGACTTTTTCGTCAGCAAGTACAAAAGCCCCTATTTGGGTGTGCTGGTCTCCTTAGTCGGCGTCGTTGCGCTTGTTCCTTATTTGATTACACAATTAAAGGGGCTCGGCAGCATCGTGTCGGAAGCTTCCTACGGTTCGATCTCTCCGACCGCCGCCATCTGGATCAGCACGCTGGCGATCACGGTTTATGTAATGATTTCCGGCATTCACGGCTCGGCCTGGACGGCAGCGGTCAAAGATATCATGATTCTCGGCGTTGTCCTGTTTCTCGGAATTTATTTGCCTATTCATTATTACGGCGGACTTCAACCGATGTTCGAAGCCATTGATGCAGCCAAGCCCGGTTTTCTCACGCTTCCCGAAAAGGGGCAAAGTATTTCCTGGTTTGTCTCGACCGTTTTGCTGACCGCGCTCGGATTTTATATGTGGCCCCATTCATTCGGTTCTGCCTACTCGGCAAAAAATGAAGCCGTTTTTCGGAAAAACGCCATTGTAATGCCGCTCTACCAGTTAGTTCTGCTGTTTGTGTTTTTCGTCGGGTTCGCCGCAATCCTCCAGGTGCCGGGATTGGAAGGAGCAAACGGCGACCTCTCCTTGCTTCGTCTCTCTACGCAAACGTTTGATCCCTGGTTCGTCGGGGTGATAGGCGCGGCCGGGCTGCTGACCGCCTTGGTGCCAGGTTCGATGATTTTGATGGCAGCGGCGACCCTTCTCGCCAATAACATTTACAAAGTATTTGCGCCAAACGCGACCGATCAGCAAATTTCCCGTTTGGCAAAATATCTCGTGCCTGTGGTCGCCCTGATCGCTCTGTACTTCACCTTCCAGGGCGGTGCCGCCATCGTTGCCTTGCTGTTGATGGGATACAGTTTGGTGACCCAGCTCTTTCCGTCACTGCTGTTCAGCCTGTTCAAACGCAATTTTGTAACCAAACAGGGGGCTGCCGCCGGAATTATCGTCGGCGTGGCGACGGTTGCCTACATTACCGTGAGCAACAGTACGATTGGCACGATGTTTCCGTTCCTGCCGCAAGTGTTGAAAGATCTGAATGTCGGGATCGTCGCCATGGTTGTGAATGTGATTGCGATGATTCTCGTCAGTTTGGTCACAAGAAGTTCCGCGGTGGAAAGCGACCAGGCGAAAGCCGCTTGATCACCGAAGCAATTTGTTTCGGCACATCATATTTCTAACGCAAAAAGGCAGATTCACGCTGCGCTCCTTTTGTCAGACGCTCGTTGTTTGACAAAACGGAGTTGCATGTTGAATCTGCCTTTCGTTATATTTGCATTATGGCTGGCGCTTCACAGAAAAGCGGCCTTTTTCCGTACCTTTCCTTTACAACGCTGCTCTGCCAAATGTGCCTTCGAAGAGGGATTCTTTCAATGGCTGGCGATTGTTGGGCTGTTCGCGCTCCTGGAATTTCTCGGGCAGAGCATCCTTTTCCCCTTGATAGCCAATCGCGATCACCGCTTGAATGGCGTACTCTTCAGGCACTTGCAAGACTTCGCGGGCTTTCTCCGGTTCAAATCCGCCCATCGCATGGGTGATCAAACCTTGATGATGCGCTTCCAGTGCAAGATAACCCCAAGCGGTGCCCGCATCAAAAGCATGCCAGGCGTTTTCTCCTCGTTCGGTTGTTGTCTTCGACAGAAGAACAGCCAATACAGGAGCTTTTTTACACCATTCCAGGTTTCCGGGCAATATAAAGGAATGGAATTTTTCGCGGTCTTCTTCCGTACGGGCGATCACAAATCTCCAAGGTTGCAGGTTTGAAGCTGATGGAGCCCAACGCGCCGCCTCAAACACACTGTACAAAACATCATTCGGGATTTCCTTTTCCGCAAAAGACCGCGGAGACCAGCGTTCAATAAATTGCGGGGCTATGTCGAAATCAGGGTTGCGTGGATTGCTGACACTCATTGCTTATGATCCTCCTTAAACGACGCTTGCGAATTTAGGGTAACAATGAAAAACACTCTTTATGGGAGATTATAACATTGCCTCCAAATTGGTCACAAGCTTGCTGCTCTCTGCGGTATGCAGTCAAAAAAAATTTGGTTGGGTCACCAGGGACAAATTTCGCTCATACGCTGTTACAAGATCGTTGACCAAACCTTGATGGCTGTGATCGTGAGCAGGAGGACCAATCCATAACGCAGCAGCTTGACATCCAACTTTGCACTAACTCTCGACCCGATCGGTGCGCCCACAATACTGCCGATCACCACCAGGACGGTGGGCAGCAACGGGATGTGGCCAGCCGTTAATTTTCCGGTCACACCGCCAACTGCAGAGATAAACACGATCGCCAGAGAAGAGGCAATCGTCACCCTAGTCGGTATCTTCAGGACAGCAAGCATGAGCGGAATCAAGATGAACGCTCCGCCCGCCCCAACAATGCCGGAAACGATTCCCACCAGAAACGCAAGCATACTGGCCAACGTCTTGTTGAAGCTTACCTGCACACTTGTCTCGACCTGTTTTCCTTTCGACGGGATCAGCATCAAGAGCACTGCGATAACTGCCAATATGCCATAGATGAAATTGATCGTGTCGCTCGATAAATATTTTGAGCTTGCACTGCCCATCAAACTGCCGAGCAAAATACTGCCGCCCATATACAAAACGAGGCCGCGATGCACGAAAGAAGAACCGGATTTCTGCTGAAAACGATAAGCCAACACACCGGCCAAAGACGAAAAGAAGACCTGAAACATACTGATTCCCGATACCTCTTGTCCGCTAAACTGCGCGACGCCGACCATGGCCGGAATGAACAGCAGCAGCGGATAATTAATAATCGCTCCGCCGATCCCCAACAAACCGGAAAAAAACGAACCAATCAGGCCGAGCAGCGGCAGGACCAGATACAAATAAGCATGGCTCATCCCATCTCTACACTCCTAACTTGGCAAAACGCAAAATAATTGCCATTCACGCTATACGAATGATGCAAATCTGGGTACAATAAAACCAAGTAATAAAATCGGAAAATGGTGATTAAAACATGATTGCTTATTTCACGCATCTTTTTTCACCCGTATGCCCCGCTTGTCGACAACGGTTGCGCAGTGAACACACTGCCCTTTGTTCCGTAAAGCAATGCCCGGATGGCCACTATCGGGAAGAAACATATAGCCATTTGGGCGTGCGCATTGTTTATGAGGGCAATGACGGAACTGATTGAACCTCAACTCTCGTGTTCTCCTCTAAGTTTCCCATACGAACGACAACTTTTCCACTCTCGTTTCCATTTATTCACGCAGGCAGCAGTTCGTGAGTAGCTGTCAGTGGAAGTTTTTGTTTTTGCTGGCTTCATGCTGAGACAATGAAAAAAGCGTCTCCGTTTTTTTCAACGGAAACGCTTTTTTTCGCAACCACTCTTTCCTTTGCTTACGTTGCTGCATGATTGTCATCGAGTTCAGAATTCGATTTGACCGAAGCTTCCGTCTTTTCCTTCGGGCTGCCGGTCGTTGCCACAGCCGCTTCCCGCTGACCGCCAAACGATGTAATCATCTGGTTGAGATCCAGACCGGAAACATCTTTGAGCATCTCCGGCAATTGCGTCATCAGCTTGGTGACATTGGTACTGAATCGGGTAACACCGTCTCCTGACCCGGAACCGCTGTCAATAATCGTTACCTTATCAATCGCTTTGAGCGGTTCCGCCACTTTTTCTGCCAGCTCCGGCAACATTTTGGCGATAATATCCAATACGGCTGCCTGCCCGAATTTTTCGAACGCTTCCGCCAGCTTTTCTTTCCCCTCAGCTTCTGCGTTCAGCTTGAGTCGTATCACTTCTGCTTCAGCGCTTCCGCGAGCTTTTTCGGCTTCCGCAATGGCCAAACCTTCCAGGCGTTTTTGCTCGGCCAACGCCTTGGCTTCCGCTTCGATACGGTATTTCAGCGCATCGGCTTCCCGCATTTTCTTCGCTTTTTCCGCCTCCGCACTCTGTTCTACGGCATAGCGGTCAGCGTCCGCCCTTTTCTTCACTTCGGCGTCGTACTGCCGCTCGCGGCGCAGAATCTCCTTCTCTTCCAGTTCAATCTGTTTTTGCTTGCGCACAATATCAATTTTCATTTCTTCTTCGGTTACTTGTTGCTTGATCACCGCTTCCTGCAGCTTGTAGGCCTGATCGGCGGCAGCCCTGGCCCGGTCTTGTTCTTGCTTAAATGCGGCCACTTTCAATTCTTTTTCTTTTTCCGCTTCCGCAATATTCGTTTCTTTCAACAGTTCAGCCTTGCGCGCTTCCTCTTCGGCAATCGCCTGACGGATCCGCGCTTCCTTATCCGCTTCCGCCTGGGAGACGAGAGCGTCGCGTTTGACCGCAGCGATTTGCGGTATTCCCAACGCAGCCAAGTAGCCGTTTTTGTCGCGAACATCCTTGATTGTAAAACTGACCACATTGAGCCCCATCTTCTTCAAATCTTTTGCCGCCACTGCCTGCACTTCCTGGGCAAACCGCTCCCGGTTTTTATAAATTTCCTCCACGGTCATGCTGCCGAGAATGGCCCGCAAATAGCCTTCCAACACTTCTTGCGCTTCCGCTTTCAGAGCATCGTCCGCCTTGCCCATAAATTGTTCCGCCGCCGTGGCGATGTCCTCAATCGAGCCGCCTACTTTAATAATCGCCACGCCATCGGCCATTACCGGCACACCCTGTTCGGTATAAACCTCTGGTGTGGACACATCCAATTTGTGCGACAGCAGACTGATAAAATTGGCCTGTTGAAAAATCGGCAAAATGAACGATCCGCCGCCCCGCACAATCTTCATCTTGCGGCCCGCTTCATCGGTCAAAACATTTTTGTCTCCAAGCAAGCTCCCTGTCACAATCATCGCTTCGTCGGCACCCACCGTTTTGTAGCGCGCCCAAAAAGCAATGCCCAGCACGACCAAGATCCCCAGTACGGTGATCGCCATGGTCAAGATCAGCGTATTTTCCATAGAATCTCCCCCTAGTGAAAAAGTGCGACCTGCAACACATGGTCGCGGACGTCGACAACCACGACGCGGGTTCCCTCCGCTATTTCCGTCCGATCAACACTGACTGCCATATGACTGGTGGTTCCGCCTACCATCGTGACTACGACTTCGCCCAAGCCGTCAGCCGGAACCGTTGTCCATACATAGCCGATTTTGCCAATCAAATCGTTCATTGAGTAGCCGACCGAATTTTCGGCGTGCCGCATCGGGCGGACCAACAAAAAATAAACAGAAAGGGAAAGCACCGCCGCAATCGCCAAAGCGGCCAGGCAAACATAGATCAAGGCGAGATTGGCATATCGGTCAAGCAAAAAGCCGCTGCCGCCGAATGCGGTAACGCCGCCAACCAAAACAACCGGGTGCAATGGCGGGAGCACAAACCCATCCACCCAGCCCGTACTTGCATCCCCGAATAGCAAAAGCAGCAGAGCGTAAATGAGTCCGAAAGCAAAACAACCAAGAAAAAAAAGCTCTACCCCGCTCAGCAAAAAATCCTCCTTTCCGATAGTTGCCTACAATAAGACATACGGATGAAGAAGGATTTCGTTTCATGATTTTACAATTTCTGTATAACTTACAGCGATTTCATCAATAAATACAAGAAATACGGAGCGGCCAAAACAGAGAAAACGATCCCGACCGGCAATTCCGAAGGCATCACGATCACGCGCCCGATCATGTCAGCCAATAACAGGAATAACGCTCCCAGCAAGGCGCTGATCGGCAAGTAGCGCTGATGGCGCGCACCGACCAGCTTGCGGGCCATATGCGGCGCTACCAGCCCGAGAAAGGCAATATTCCCTCCGACAGCCACAGCCGCTCCCGTAATCGCGGCGGCAATGATTAAAAACAGCCAGCGTTCCCGCTCGACAGACAGTCCCAGCCCTTTGGAAACGGCGTCGCCCAACTGGATGAGATTGAGCGAACGCGCTCGGGAAAACACCAGCGGCAACAGCAGCAGAAACCACGGTAGCGTAACGAAAATGTACTCCCAGTTGGCCGTCCAGATGCTTCCCGACAACCAGACCAGCGCTTTGACAAAATCTTTGTCGGCCATTTGCAGTTGAAATATGATCAGCAAAGCGGACAGGATCGCATTAAAGGCGACGCCCACCAGCACGAGCCTAAGCGGCGAGATTCCCCGATTCCAGGCGAACAGGTAGATCAGCAAGGCGGCGAGAATCGCCCCCGCAAACGCGACAACCGGCAGAAGAACTTTTGAGGTGAACGGCAACACTTCGACCGTCCCGCCGGTCAAAAAGAGAAACGTCACAACAGCCAAACTGGCCCCTGTATTAATACCGATGATGCCGGGATCAGCCAGGTCATTTTGCGTCACGCTTTGAAAGACCGCGCCGGCAACGGCAAGTCCGCCGCCGATCAGCAGAGCCAGCACCATCCGCGGCAGGCGAAATTGAAAGAGAGTCAAATTGCTTTCATTGGTTCCCGAGCCAAACAAAGTCTGGAGCGCTTCCCACGGTGACAAGCGAATCACGCCAAGATTCAAACTGACAAAAAACAGGAGCAAAATCAGGCCGAAAATCAGACCAGCCAGCGTAGTCACAGACATGCGTCTTTGTTCCATCAGCCTCACCTCCTGCCTTCCCGCCGGGCCAAGTAGAGAAAAAACGGTCCGCCCAACAGCGTGGTGATCGCGCCGACCGGTGTTTCAAACGGCGGCTGAATCATCCGCGCCGCAATGTCGGCGGCGACGACCAACATCGCCCCCAGCAGCCCCGACAGCGGAAGGATCAAGCGATAATTCAGGCCGAATAACAGCCTGGTCACATGCGGCACGATCAAGCCGACAAAACTGATCACACCGGCAGCGGCAACAGAAATCCCCGTCATCAATAAAATCAAGACAATCGCCAGGCATTTGACCAGCATCAACCGCTGGCCCAATCCTTTGGCAACCTCCTCTCCCAGTGTCAACACCGTCAGGGCCCGGCCAAGCACGAGCAACAATGCGATCACGATCAACCCGATGACCAGCATCGGATAGACATAGGCCCACTTCATTCCGGAAAAACTCCCGGCAAAATAAAACTCGATTTGTTTGGCCAGATCTAAACGAATCGAGATCGCCGTTGACAGTGAGGTGAGCAGCGCACTGACGGCAGCACCCGCCAACGCCAATTTTACCGCGGTCAGACCGCGCTTGGACAGCATCCCGATGCTGAAAACCAACGCCGCTCCGCCGCAAGCACCTGCAAACGATAAGGCCATCAACGCGGGTGTCGATAATTGCGGAGCAAATGCGAAGCTTAAAGAAATGGCGAACGCAGCGCCGCTGGTAATCCCCATAATCGACGGATCGCCCAATGGATTTCGGGTAATCCCTTGCATCAATGTGCCGGACATCGCCAAAAACGCTCCTGTCAATGCGCTGGCGATCGTGCGCGGAAGGCGAATCTCCCGAACAATCGCCTGGTCGGTGAGCGCTGGATTGAACTGGAACAGACTGGTCCAAATCGTGTGGAACCCGATGGCGGCATTGCCCTGGCAAATGGAAAACAGCAGCAGTCCAAAGAACAGCACCATCAACAGCAGGATGAACCATCCTGTGGAAATCCGCAGCTTGCGGTTCGATAAAATGGGCGTTCGGCTTACTTCGTTCATGCTTCTCCCCGCCTTGCATGTCCAAGTTGGATCGGACGAACCCATGCCGTCAGCGGCCGCCGACTGAGCGGCTTTGGAACGTGTTTCTCTTCAAAATACCCCAAATGAAGGGAGCCAACGACTCGCTTTGTCTCCGGTATGCCAAATGCGGCAGCAAACTGGCGATCGAAAATGTATGGATTTGTTCTCCAGACAACGCCAATCTTCTTTTCCCAGGCAAGCAACTGCAAATTTTGAATGAAGGCGGCGGTTGCCCCCAGCGACTCCAAATTTTGTTTTTCGTCATCGAACAAATCTGCGGCGACGATCAGGTTGGCGCCTGTTTGAAAGAATGCCTTCTCATTGGCCTCCTTGATCTTTTCCAATTGTTGTTCGTTAAATTCAGCCAAAATATCGTTTCGTTCATAGCTCTCCAAGACACATTGCAAGAAATAGGCCTTCTCCTCGGCCGTGATCGCCATATAAACAGACCATGGCTCCGTTTTGCTGTGAAACGGGGCATACGCCGCTTTTTCCAGCAGTTCAAGCAAAAGCTGCCGGTCAATCGGTTGAGCGATTGTCTTGCGAATCGTCCGGCGGCCCGTCACGATCATCTCAAGCTCTGTCATCTTTTTACCCTCCTCAGCCCAATCGCTGCTGCTTGTTTTTAGTGTTGATCAAGTCGTAGGTCAGGCAGATCGGCCGTTTCAGCCGCGGATCTTCCACGATCTGCGCTTCAATCTGAAAGACGGTGCGCAAATGTTCGCGCGTCATCACTTGATGCGGGTCCCCTTCGCAGATGATCTGTCCGTCACGCATGGCGATCAAATGATCGGCAAACCGGGCGGCATGATTCAAATCGTGCAGCACCATGACGATCGTCCGCTCTTCTTGCCGATTCAATGTATACAAAATTTCCAATACTTCCAGCTGGTGTGCCAGATCGAGATAGGTAGTCGGTTCATCGAGCAAGATCAACTCGGTTTCCTGGGCAAGCGCCATCGCTATCCAGACTCGCTGCCGTTGTCCCCCGGATAAAGCTTCGATGGTGCGATGCTGAAAGTCGATCGTCCCGGTAATGCGGAGCGCCCATTCAATCATCCGCCGATCATGGGTTGTCAAGGTGCCAAATCCCTTCTGATGGGGAAAACGGCCGTAAGAGACCAGCTCGTAGACGGTCAACCCGCTTGGCGCCTCGGGAATTTGCGGCAAAATCGCCATCTGCTTGGCGATCTCTTTGGTCGACATTTGCGATAGCTCCTTCATATTGAGATAAATCGAGCCTTGCGTTGGTTTTACAATACGCGCCAACGTTTTCAACAAAGTCGATTTGCCGCAACCGTTCGGCCCGATGATCGTCGTAATTTTCCCCTTCGGTATCTCTACGTCCAGCTCCTTGATAATCGCTGTCTCTCCATAGGAAAACGTCAGCGCTTTGCCTTGCAAACTGTTCATCTCTCCATCCTCCAAATCGCTGATCGGATCAGCGGGTTTGTCAATGCTGGTGGCTCTCCGTTATTTTTTGCACCATGAGCTGCAGTTGGCTCTCCAAGGCATACGGATCGGCATAGTACATGGCGAAGTCCATCAGGAAAACTCGCTTCTGCTTGACGGCATCCAGACTGTTCCAGACCGGATTTGTCTGCAAATCGGCAAAACTGTCCGGAGCCGATCCTTTGGATGCTGCACTGTATGTTGTAACAAACATATTGTCAGCGGCGTATTCCGGCAACGATTCGATCGCCAATTCCTTATATTGCGTGCCTTGGCTGATCAGCTCGCGCATGATCGGGGGCGGGGACAGCTGCAGCGCCTTGTATAGCACTTGACCGCCGCGGCCCCAGTTGTCGCCGAACATCCAAACCTTCCCATCAGCCAATTCATACAGACCGAACGTTTCGCCTTCCGCTACGAGCGGCTCTATCTGTTTGCGCGCTTCCGCCGCCTTCTGTTCAAATGAAGCAATCCACTCTTCCGTCTTCTCTTGCTGACCGATGACGTCGGCTATTTTGCGCAATTCCCCGTAGAAATCGCCTTCGGATGCATACGGAATGACGACCGTTGGCGCAATCATGGACAGCTTTTCATAGTTTTCATCCGACTGTAAAATAATCAAATCCGGCTTTAAAGCAAGCACTTTTTCCACGGAGATCGGCGCTCCGATATCTTCGATACCTTCGATTTGTTCCTTTATGTAGGGGTTGCGCAAACTCCATTCGTTTGCTCCAACCGGCTTGATGCCCAACGCTAACACGTCGGCCAAATACAAGTCGGTCACAATCCGCTTCGGATGGACCGGAACGGTGACCTCTCCTTTGGCCGTTTGCACCGTGCGGGTCTCTGAGCCCGCAGCCGGTGCAGTTGAGCCGGCTTGCTGTCCGCAAGCGGTTAAAACAAGCAGCATGAGCAATGAGAAAATGCTGGCTATCATTTGTGTTTGTTTGTGTAACATGCGTATGTTTCGCTCCTTTCCAAACGATAATGAAAATCATTATCACTGGAATATTATCATGTGGTACCTTCGCTGTCTAGTGCAAAAATGCCGTCAGCAAATAAAAAGAAGCGCAGCAATTGGCCTGCGCTTCTGCTTCAGATAAAGCATTTGTCTCTGAGAATGGGCAATACCATAAGCTGCCCCTGCTCTGTTCCCGTTCTTCTCGATTGGTTACGTTTCTTTTGCCTCCAATGCTTTCTCGATCACCTGATGAATTTTTTCAACGTTACTGAAATTTTCGAGCAGTACCTCATTATCTTCAATCTCAATTTCCAAACGCTCTTCCAGCATCACGATCAACCGAACAAAGTTAATCGAGTCGATCCCAAGTTGCAGCAAATCGGTTGTACGAGAAACTTCCGCGCCAGGTGGAAGAAAGTTAACCAAGCATTCCATAATCGCTTTTTCATGGGGAAGTGTATCCATTTATTTCCTCTCCTCCTCTTTCATCGGCCCTGCTGCCTCGGTAATTTCGAGGATTTGATCGGCCGGTATATCCCGCAGCTCTTCTGTTCGTCCACTTGGCCAGTGAATCGTGATCTTGTCTACCTTATCCGCTTTCCCCAATCCAAAATGGATACGCGGATCGCTTTGCCCGCCAAAGCTGTTGCCTCCGTCACGTTCAACCAGCGTTTTGACACCGCTCACTTCAAAAATCACCTTTGCCCCAACTGCGTCGCGGTTGCTCGGCGCCCGCCCGGTCAATTTCAGTTTGATCCAGTGGTTTCCTGTGCGATTTTCGTTTTTGTAAACCCGGGCGGGAGCCCCTTGATTGGCAAAAACGAGATCGAGCACCCCTTTGTTTAACAAGTCGGCGACGGCAATGCCGCGGCCATCTTCCGTAAAGGTAATGCCGACATCTTGGGCGACATTGGTAAATGCACCGCCTTCGTTTAAAAACAAATACTTGCTCTCGTAACCCGATAGACTTTTATCGTTGAAAGCGGGCCAGTTTTTCGCATCTTCAATGACATTGGACGGCGTGGTCGCCAATGTCCCTAGATCGAACCAGTAATCGTGTTCCTTGCTTGCGGACAGAAATCCGTTCGTTACCATCAAGCTGAGCTGGCCGCTGTTGTTGGCGTCAAAGAAACGCGCACCCCAGCTAAATCCTGCCAAGTTGACTCCCATCTCTTCCGCACGGTCCACAAACGTTCCATCTGCTTGCTCGTGCCAAAGCTGGTTGCCTTCGAGTATATACCGTTCCTTGCTGACATTGCTGACATACATGCTGAGATGTCCGTCGTGAAAGACATCGGCGAAATCCACATTCATCCCTTTATATGTGTCATCACCTATGCCGCTGTGCTGAACAAGCTGTTTGAAGCCTTTCCCTTGATCGTTGAGATACAGCACATCGGGGCCGAAGTCGTTTGCATTGTAGAGGTCCGGCCAACCATCATTGTTGATATCGGCCGATCCGGTCGCCAATGTCCAACCGGTGTCTGCTACTTTCATTTCTTGGGAAACATCGGTAAACGTGCCATCGCCGTTGTTGCGCAGCAATATATTGCTTCCGCCGTTCCTCGCCCGCTCAAAATCGTTGTGCATAATTTTTGTCGTCTTCAAATTCCACAAGTCATGGCTGGGATGAAAATAACAGCCCAGATAAATGTCCAAATTGCCGTCGCGATTGTAGTCCAGACTGATCGCCTTGGAAACGTAGCCTTTCACCTGGATGCCCGCTTGTTCCGTAATGTCGGTAAACGTCCCATCACCGTTATTTTTAAATAGCTTGCTTTTCCCCCATTGTCCAACAAACAGACTAGGATATCCGGAGTTATCATAATCAAGCCAGAGAGGAGACGAGGAAACGCCGTCATGGTTAATATCCGCCAGTTTCAACTGTTCGGCCACGTCGGTGAAGGTGCCATCGCCATTGTTATGGTACAAAGCGTTCTTACTTCCTTTGCGAGAGTTGACGAAATATAAATCGATATAACCATCAAGGTCGTAATCGGCTGCCGCTACCCCCGCGCCCGTTGATTGCAGCCACGGCATTATATTGGCTACTTTCTGATCAAACACCGGCTTTTCATGGACAAAGCTGATCTTTGCCCTTTGGGTGATATCTTGATAGGAAAAGCCGTAATCCTTCTTTTTCTCACCATTGCTGCCCGAACATGCCGTACAGACTAATAACAACAATGCCGCACACCATCGAGAAACAGATCTCCACTGCATGGTCACTCTTCACCCCTTCATTCGTTGAAGACGTCGTCTCGTTTCATCCAACCATTTCGGATAAAAGGAGTCGTGGTCGGTCTGGTCAAAACAAGAGCGCACTTGATGAACCGTCTCAATGCCTCGTAACATCATCCGGCACTGCGAATCGGTGCAACGCGAAACCACTTCTTTCCAAAACATTGGATTTTGCAGCTTTCGCGCTTCCCATCCAAAGGCGAGCCCTTGCAAAAACGCCGCTTTATCCTTGTCCGGCACTTGCTTGAGAACAAGACAGACAAAATCCATCCGATCAAACATACTGTAAGCAATCGCGAGCCCAACACCGCTGTACGTATCCGCCCGGTACCGATCTGGCAGTCGCTCGATCTCCGCTGCGACCCGGGCAAAATCAAACTGGTAAAGAAACCAGAAACTTCGCCCCAATCCTTGAAAACAAACCCGTCGGTAATCGTGAACGAAGCCATTCCATTTTTCCAGGATGCGAGGATTCTGCCGGTAAAGGAACAGGCCAGTCCGAAACCCGACACCGTCAAATACGATCGGCCGATAACCCGGATGTAAGTTCGCCAGCCATTTCCGGTAGCCGGCCATGCGGAATCCGTAGCGAATGTGCAGCCACCAGCCAAGCCCGACATAATACTGGTAGACATATTCCGGAGCGATTCTTTGCATCTCCTGCTCAAATTGCGATTTGCCCCGCCAGACAACGGCCGAGCGAATGCCCAATCCCAGGCCGATTCCTTCAAAAGCAAATCCGCGGTAAAAGGCATCAAACCTTTGATCCAGCTGACAGCGGATTATTTCTCCATCCAACTGCGTATGCAGCACACTGTTACAACCGGTCAAAAAAGCTTGCAAAATCCGCGCAAATCGCTCGCGAAAAAATCGCGGTGCCGAATGATCGACAAATCGTCTGATCAGCCGATCCGGATTTTGCCATGCGAGCCGGAGAAGAAGGTCGCCCGGTTTTGCCTTACTCGTTTTTCGCATCGATCAATGCAAGCAGATCGGATAATTTGCTTACCGCAGCGATCTCTTCTTCGCTAAAATGGACGCCAAATTCCCGCTCCAGATGGACGGCAACTTGCAGAGACATCAACGAGTCCACTCCCAGAGCGGCAAACGGCTCATCCACCGCTTCCTCCCCGAGCGGCTGTTCGATCAGATCACCAATCAACTCAAGCAAACTCTGTTTGATTCCTTCCCGATTTTCCATCATCAACACCCACATCTCCTCTGAATTTTTTATAACAAGCCGCCATCTGCCACCAAGACTTGCGCCGTGATAAAAGAAGCTTGCTCAGACAACAAAAACAGGATGGCGGCAGCGATTTCATCAGCTTGGCCAATTCTCTTCAAGGCATTGGCGGCATATCGTTTCTTTTTCTTCTCTTCGGGTATGGCGGATACCATTTCCGTCTCCACATAGCCAGGAGCGACTGCATTGACACGAATCCCCAATCCTCCTACTTCCCGTGCCAGCGCCTTGGTGAAGCCAATCATTCCCGCTTTGGCTGCCGAGTAGTTCACTTGTCCGATCCCGCCGGCCATGCCGGCGACGGAAGCAACCGAAACGATGCTTCCCTGACTGCGGGACAGCGGACGAATCGCCGCCTTGGCAATGCCAAAGAAGGAATCAAGGTTTACCTGCAGCACTTCTTCCCATTGTGTATCCGTCATTTTATACAGCGGCGCATCGCTGAGCAGACCGGCATTATGGATCAAAAAATGCAGATGCGATTGCTGAGCAATTCGTTCCGCCAGACGCTCGCGATCGGCCTGCTCGCGAAAATTGGCCCGGATGGCCGTAATCTTGGCCGAACCGTTCCGGTAACATTCCTCGACAAGCTCATATGCCGCTTGCTCATGGCTGGCGTAAGTAAATATCACCTCCGCACCGGCGCGAGCCAACTGTTGGACACACGCCCGGCCAATTCCGCGCGATCCGCCCGTCACCAATGCCACTTTTCCGCTGAAGTCCCATTTGCAATCCGTCATGTTCCTCCTCCTATTCATCCCGTTGAAACAAAACCGCCGCGTAAAATCCCCCATAAGCCGAAACTGCCTTAAGCACGGTCCGCAGTTCCTTCTCAACCGTTTCTGTCACCAGCGGAAGTCCGATCTTCGGGTCGGGCTGGCGATAGTGAAGAGACGGCGGCAGCAGATTTCGTTTCAGGCTCTCCACAAGCAGAACAGACTCCACCAAACCGCTCGCCCCCAAAGTATGGCCGATGTAGCCTTTGAACGCGGTTACCGGAGGGATTTCGCGGCCCAATGCAGAAAACGCCTGGCGAATTTCGACCGCCTCGTACAGATCCCAAAGCTGACTGCCGGCCCCATGCGGAACAAGCAGATCGACAGGCATTGCTCCATTTTTGGCAA
The DNA here is from genome assembly GCF_016908525.1 of Brevibacillus fulvus. Lineage (GTDB taxonomy): Bacteria > Bacillota > Bacilli > Brevibacillales > Brevibacillaceae > Brevibacillus_G > Brevibacillus_G fulvus. Next base: position 187,795 of record NZ_JAFBEB010000003.1, on the reverse strand, counting down.
TTACCCCGGCTATCACCTCGGAGTAGGCATGGTTGGTGACATCTGGCAAAGTCATCTTCCACGATTCCTGCTTGAAGTAACCGCCGGCATAGCTGCAGACAACCTTCGCCTTCCTTTTCCGCGCATGTTCGGCCGATTCCAGCACAAATGCGCCTGCACCGTCTCCTAAAATGGAACCATTCCGATTTTTATCAAATGGACGAAGCTCTCCGGTCGGCGAGATCAATCCTTTCTGTGCTAGCCACAAGTATTCGGTTACATGGCTGTAATCCGAGCAGACGACGATCACCACATCGGTTTGGCCGGATTGAATCAATCGGCTGCCTACTTCCAAACCGTAGAGCCCCGTGGCACAGGCATTGTTGATCGTAAGCGTCATTCCTTTCAGCCCAAGCGCCTTGGCCAAATAAAACAGATGCGGAAAGGATTGAATGTTGAAAAAATTTTCCTGATACTTCGCAAAAGAACGCAGGGTAAAAGCTTCCTCCTTTCCTCCATCTGCAGTGAGCAGCTTGTCGAGCAGACTGACGACCCCTAAATTTTCATGGCCCAGCACAAGCGAGACATGGGAAAAGTCATCTACCTGGAGATTGGCGTCGCGCAACGCCAGCATCGCAGCAACCAAAAGCAGGACAAAATCGGCGTCCTGATGAAGACCCGCTTCTTCGATCCAGCTATACGTCGGAGAAGGAAGCCAATCGCGCAGGTCAGGCAGTTGGATCGGATGGACAGGGTAACAAATGTGCTCGCGGTGATCGATATGATACGTTCGCTCTGATATTGCGTTCTGTTGCCGGAGCACTCCCTCCCAGACTTCGTCGTTGCCGATTCCCAGAGAGGTGAGCATACTCGTACCGGTTACACATACTTTAGCGGCTGACATCTGATCCCTCCCTCGTCAAGCGAACGTGATAGTTCCCTTCCCGGCCGCACGAAACAAGCAGACAACACTGCTTCTCCCGGTAATTCCGCAGCTTCTCCTCGGCGATCGCCACAGCCAACACCGTATGTTCGGGGGGGATACTGAGACTTTTCGCTGGCTCCGAATCGGAAACCAGCTCTACAGCCACTTGAACGGCCATGCTTGCTTGCGGGCACGTCTCTTGCCGCTCCAGGACGAGCGCGACCACTTGTTCAAAGGAGGGAAGAGTGTTGAATACCGTCTGTGCAAAGACATCCGGCGGCATGATATTGACAAGGCAAACGATGGCGCGATCGAGCTGCTTTCGCTCGAGCAGCAGGCAAGCGTAGTCCAGCGCTTTTATTGCGGATAGGTGACCGCAGGAAATCGTGACATTCGTCCCCGAGAAGCCAAAGTAGATAGAAGCATGACCGCCGATTACATTCAGCACCGTTTCCGGAAAAATGCCGGGGTTTACCTTCTGTACACCGTATTTTTGCGAGTCATCATACAAGCTGGCAATCGCCTCGAGGTTGCCATGGTTCGTTCCGATCAGCAAACCGACTCGATCTTGTTTGCCGTTTGGCTTGATCTGTCCGCCGGGAATGCCCGCAGGAAACAACGCTTGACCGATAGTCATACAGCCAACTTGCACGGAACGCGACAAGTTCTTCAACCCCCGCCAACCATAATCGGCTGGTGCAATCGCGGGGATGAGCGTCTGTCTCAGCTTGTCCAATTCCGCAATCTCCGGCAATTGCTTCACCCCAAATCCGTGTGTGGTCAAGACGCCTGTTCCGGTTACATATATTTTTTCCATACGTTTTCACCTAAGTTTCCCGAGCCGGGATATTTTGCAACTTTTTATCCATCCAATAGCGATACGGAATCATCAGCAGCAAGCATACAACGAATACCGCATAGAACTGCGGGTTTGTCACACGATTGACGCGCAAGATCGCGTCGATCATGGCGATGCAAAAGGCAACCGCGATTCTTGCCGGTCTGGTGGCTGGTGTTGTTTTAGGATCGGTAATCATAAAAAACGTGAACAGTTGCAAGGAAGCCCCCAACAGCGGGCCGAGCGCAGCCAGCAACGGAGCGCCAAAGAACCAGTGCCGCACGAACGCAAACAGCGTAAAGCTGCCCAGAAATGCCAGCACCGTATCGAGTCGGTTGGCGAAATAAGCGGCGATAAATCCGAAAACCAAGATGACAACCATTACCTCATAGCTATTTGTCCATTGCTTGGGGGTACTCACGGCATATTCAGGAAGCAGCAACAGCATGATCACCAGCGCCACATTGTTCGGATTGAAAACATGTCCTCCCTTGAAGCGTATGGCAAATTTCAAAACAATCGAGAGGATGGAAGTTACCACATAGGGCCAGATTTGAAAGGAGGACAACAGCAAGCTGACGCCGATTCCGGTGATGAACGCACTCAGCGGGAATTGCCATTTTTTTCGCAGAAGTCTGACCAATACCAATTCTGTAAGCGTCGTGGCCAAAACCGAGGCGATTACCGCATCCCATTTTTGGTAAAAACCGAGGTAGAGTTGACCGGCGGTGGCGAAGCTGGCGAGAAACAGCAGTATAAAAAAGCGGGGGTCCAGCTTGTAGTCCGCCCAGGAGGTAATCACACGGGATGTTTTCGCTTGTAAGTTGGTAAACATCGAAACACCTCAATTTTCTTTTGTTTTTCCGATCACGATGGAAGAATTAATTCCTCCGAATGCATAGGCATTGGACAGGATATATTCCACCGGTTTGCATAACGGCTCGTTTGCGATAACGTTAATGTCACATTCTGGGTCCTGTTCGCGGAGATTGAGCGTAGGTGGCAGTATGCCGGTCTCCAGCGCCTTCACACAGACAACCGCTTCAATGGCGCTTGCCGCCCCTAGCGTATGTCCAATATGCCCTTTGATGGAACTGACCGGAAGTTGCGGCGTTGTTTCCCCAAATACCGCTTTCAGCGCTTTTGCTTCCATTCGGTCGTTGGCTGGTGTCCCCGTGCCATGGGCGCTGACATAGCCGATACTCGCCTTGTCGAGCTGCGCCATTTTCAAAGCCGATTCAATTGAAGAAATCGCGCTTCTCGCCGCAGGATCAGGCTGCGTAATATGGTGGGCATCACAGCTTAGGCCGTATCCCATCAGTCGGGCGCGCGGACGATGTCCACGTCTGAGCAGATGTTCCTGCCTCTCCAGCAGCAACACCCCCGCTCCTTCACCCAGTATTAAACCTTGGCGGTGAATATCGAACGGCCGACATAAATCCGGCGTCATCGCCCGCAGGCTGCTAAATCCGGTAAAAGCGGCCCAGGAAAAGGCATCTACTCCGCCTACTATCATTATGTCAGCGCGGTTGGCCAATAGCTCCTCCATCGCCCGTGCAATTGCCACGTTGCCGGCGGCACAAGCATTGGTAATCGTCCATACCGGTCCGCTTAGCTTCAGCGTATCCGCGACATTCTCCGCAATCGCGTGCGGTCCACCGTTCACACCTTTCCCTTTGTTCATCAATGCCGCCTCAAGCGGTTCGATCTCTCCCATCGTGGTGCCAATACTAAGCCCCGTCCGCTCCCTGGCTAGCTCTTCTGCGGAAAGTCCGGCGTCACAGACCGCTTCTTCCAGGGCTAGCATAAAGATCCGAGTCGCCCTCCCCATGGTGCGCCCCGTCTCGAACAGCACCGGTTCACGAAGCGTGTCAATCTCACACCCATTTTTATTCTGGTGCCCAGACACATCAAAGCTCTTCACTCGCTTCACACCGGATTTGCCCGTCAAAAGTCCTTCCCATAACTCCTGAACATTTCCCCCAATCGGATTGATGGTCCCGATGCCGGTTACCATAATCTCTTCCAACACAGCTCACCTCTCCCTTATCTGCCGAGCGATTGCTCCCAGATCATGCTCAGATCAGTCAATTCCGGCTTGGGCCGCATAAAACTGTCCATGCCTCGCTCTGCTGTGACCAACTCTATCGCTCCCTCTTCCCCTGCCTCCACTCTTTTCTTCAACTCGGCGGAATCGGGAAACTTCCGGTACCCATCCTGCCAAACGGCATAACCTGCGCTTGCCTCCCCTTTTTTCACCAAAGCATCGCCATATGCTTCATAGGCCAATGGCCAAAAAGCAAACGTCTTGTTATCTGCCAGCTCGTAGGCCGCTACACAAAAACCGAGATCCTGGATTGCCGAATCAATTCGTTCCAGTCCAATCGGCCAGTACAAATTATTGAGGCCGCGTGCGTAATGAGCCGTCCAATCGTATGGCTCGGTCTGTAAGATGAGGTCGAGTTCACGGATCGAAAGGGCAGAACGTTTTCCCAGCGTCGCCGTCCCCACGTTTTTTTGCTGAAGCATGTCCACATAGGCGAGTGCCTTTTGCAAGCGGATCTCTCGTGTTTGCGGAACTTGCCGTTCTAACCAAGCGATCAACGCTTCTGTTTGATTGGCTTGTCCCATTTTGAGGCGAAGCGCATTGCTGTACACCATATTGTCCGGGTCTGCCTTGACAGCTGCTTGCAAATAGCCGATTTGCTTGTCCGGGTGATCCGTTAAAGACAGGGCATACGCATAAGCTACAGGAGCATTGTCCTTCGTGATTGATTCCGCCTCCCCTGAAAAACGGGCGGCGGCTTCCGGATTTGCCGCCTGCTTGACAGCGGCGATCTCGTCAGCAAAGTTGACGTGCAGCTGTTGTACCGAAACATCTGCGGAAATTGCCGGAAGCTCATAGCCATCCCGAACCTGTGCATAAAAGACAAGTCCCAATGCAACGGCGAGCACCGTCAATGCGGCTGCGGTTCGTTTGATCATGACGACCTCCCTCTGCTGCTTTCAGCTTTTTGCAAGCGATAAGTTGACGGGTTTACCCCCACTTTTTTGCGAAAGACGCGTGAAAAATGAGTGAGATCGTTATAGCCGACGGAGTAGCACACCTCTGTCACAAGCCTTCCTTTTTGCAGCAACGCTTTTGCCCGCTGGATTCGCTTCGTCATCACGTATTGTTTAAAACCTGTGCCCAGATACTTCTGAAACATGCGCGAATAGTGGCAGCGGCTCATATAGGCCAAGGAAGCGGCTTTGGTTAACGAAAGGTCATTCTCATGCAGATTTTCTTCGATGTACATCAGTGATTTGCGAAAGAGAGGATTATCTGTGGTGACATCAGTCTCTTCTTCAAACGTCTCGATGAACGAACGAAGGGAAAAAAGATTAAAATCTTTCGCACCAGCTAAAATGACCACCGGACTGTTGCAGCGGATTTCGTTGATCTTCCAGGTATCGGGGAACGACTCCGCGTACGTCATAATGATGACGATTTTATATTTGTGTTTCGCGACGATCTCACAAACTTGCACAAAATCGTCTGTCACTAAAACATTGACTTTCTTGGAAATTAATTCAATGGACTCTATCTGCGAATCGTCCAACTTCCCGTTGTTTACAACGACAACTAACTCATCCAAATGAATCATTCCTTTCTCATACAATGTTTCATGGAATTAATAAAATAAGACAAAAGTGAATATTATAATAAGATTAACTATTTTGAATTAATTACCTCCATATACAAAAATTTTATTTTATGGATAGGGCTCCCTTGTCATCATCTTACTGAATTATGAAAAAAATCACATATATTGAAAGTTACGTTTGCATAAGCCCTCTTTCACAGAGATAACACCCCTCCCGTCCACCTGTCGTATTTTGCCTGTGGGTAAAAAGCGTACGGAAAAAGGAAATCCTTGCAATAGCGATTGCTACCACAAGGATTCGACTTTCTTTTTCTACAAAATTTTCAGGTTGCATCGCAACACGACAATGTTATCCAATAGACCCACTGTAACCAAGTTCCCTTTCTGCTTTTCTTGATTGACCCAGTTCACTTGAAACCGAACCGCATCACCAGGCAAAATTGGCCGGAAAAACTTCGCTTTGAGCTCTGTTAGTTGAAACTCTTGCCGTTCATAACCGGAAGCGATCAGCAGCAGTTCGGCCGATTGCTTCGCTCCTTCCACCAGCAACATGCCTGGATAGATGCTGCGTTGGGGAAAGTGTCCCTGGACAAAAAAATCGCTGCTTGTGATATTTTTTTGTGCAACGAGAAAATCTCCCTCTTTCCACTCGATAACCTTATCCACCAATATCCAAGGTTTGCGGTTGGCCAGCATCTCTTCCGCTATCATTCGCGTACCCCCACGGCAATCGCTCCTCTTATGTTTCCGCCGGCATTGACAGAAATCTCAACATGACGGTAGCCGGCTCGTTGCAACAACCCTTGCCAATCCGCAGGTGTTAGAAAGCCGAAGGCAGGGTCGTCCGGTGAATGGTTGATCATTTCAAAACCAGGCATCAGTGAAAACATAAATTCCTGATGCAGCTTGTGCCCATAGCCGGACCGTACACATTCGGAAATGACAATCGTCCCGCCGGTGGACAGCATCCCGCGCAAATCCCTCAAAGTTTTTTCAATATCGCTTGCGCAATGCAACACATTGACCGCATAGATAAGATCAAACTGTTTCTCCGCGTGTTGCTCCAAACGGTTAATATCGATCGCAACCGATGTTATCACCGCTTCCTCTCTTTGCTTCAAGGCGTTTCGGGCTTTTCGCAGCAAGAACAGACTTTTGTCCGACAGCGTATATTCGATCTGAAGCTCGCGCAGCGCACATTCGGCGAGCAGCGCTTGAGTAGCGGATCCATAGCCTACACCCAATTCCAAAATTTTCGAGCGACCCTTCTGGATCAAATCTGCCAGTGTCTCGGCGGCCCACTGGTTATGCACGGCATACAAATCATGGCTATTGTTGAAGTAACGTTCCCATAGTTCTTCCCCCGACGCCCCGAACATCACCGGAAGGGCTTGCGCTTGACCGGTTACAATCTCAACCCAGGAACGTCCGACATGATCAATCAGTTGCAGAGACGGTTCAATGTTCACGCTTACCGAAGGCCGTTGCTTGGCAAAATTCTCGGCATAACCGGTTGTCTGCAGTACCCCTTCCTTCTCTTCCAAAAAATTTTGCTGAAGCAGAAAGGAAACAGCCCAGTAGACGAGCGACCGGTATTTTTCGACCGGCCGCAGCTGCTCGATCACTTCCCTTCGCTGATAACAATGCCTGGAAAAATGAATGCCGCCCGCTTGCAGACAGTCATAAATCACAGAAGCGACATAATCGGAAACATAGTTATATGCTTCGTGATAAACCGAGTTAAACAACGTATTGTCTCGATCTGTTTGGATCACATTCTCACCTCGCTTCCTGGTCTACGTTTGATAGGCGATCGCCACACCAATCATCGCCAACGCGATCTGCTGTCCGGTTGAATCAACCAAAGTGCCATCAAAAATTGCCCGCTTCTGCGCGATTCGCACTGGCTTAATCACATACGTTAACTGCTCGTCCCAATCGGCAGGGCGGATCAGGGACGCCTCGATGCTGCCCAGCAGTGGAAGTTCTTTCTGTTTCAGCGGCTCTGTTTCAAGCTGTGTCAAAATTACAGTGGCTTGTGCCAATCCTTCCAGCATGCAAGTTTCGGGGAAGTATCTTCCATTGCCGTAACACTGGCGCAAAGGAGCCGGTAAAAATTTGGCTTCCAACAGGCTTCCTGGCACATATCGCGTAACTTCATCGACAAAGCGAAAAGGGTATTGTTGCGGCAACAGTGTTAACAGCTCGTCCAGACTCAAGCTTCATCACCTGCACCCGTACTGTCCTGATCGATATACAGAAAAAACAGACAGCCCGTCTCGGTGTACACATCGTGAGACTCCCCCAGGCCAGCGGTCAGGAAGTCGCCTGCCTTCATGTAATCTTCGCCCAACCGCACCTCTCCTTCCAACAGCCAAGCAATTTCCCGCTGGGGATGATCGTGCTGAGGGATCATGCTTCCCGGGTGCATTTTCAGCAAAAAAGCCCGTTTGCCGGTCGCTTCGTCCGCCCACAGGTAGCACATCTCCGTTTTTTCATACAATCCTTCGCTCCATACCATTTTTTCCGCAGGAATTATCAAATGTTTTTGCGGTTTCATGTTTTGCCATCCTCCTTGCATGTCTTTTTCGCCCAGAGCGCCATTCGCGGACTTTGCGGGACAAGCGGTGAACGATCAAGCCCGCCGTAAATCGCTTCCACCCGCAAACCTGCCTGCGAGGTCAGCCTGGACAACTCCGTCGCGGTGTACAGTCTGACATCCAACACCGATTGCTTGAGCTCTGAACCCCTATACCAACGGATCGTCTCCCTCCATCGTCCGGTGACACAATCAAAGCCTCGCTCTGACCAAACCGGCTGACCGTGCATCTCCTCCCAGATTCGCGGTTTTAAGTGAAGCAAGCGAAAATCACGATTTTCGGTTTCCATCACAAAGTGTCCGTTTGGCTTCAATGCCGTGCAAATTCGCCGTAAAATTTCTGCATCGGCTTGTTCATCCTCCACATAACCGAAGGCGGTTCCAAGATTGAGCACAGCATCGAAGGTGTCGGCAAAAGCAAGCTCGCGCATATCCCCCAGCACGAAATCGATCTTTACTCCGGCGCTCTCGGCCCCATTCCTGGCTGCCTCCAGCAATACCGGTGAGCCATCGTAAGCCGTCACCTGATACCCTTGCTGGGCTAATGGGATCGACATTCTTCCTTGCCCACAGCCAAGATCAAGAATGCTGGCACCCGGCGGCAACTGCAGCATTTCCACTATTTGCTTCACTTCAAAGGCTGTCCGCTCGGGAGTCAGAATTTCATTGGAAAAATATAAATATTCCTCGCCAAAAAATGTTTGCCATTTTTCCTGCTCAGCCATGTTTCTCCTCCTTCGGCATCTTCGCCAACACATCAATCAGTCGGGTTACCAGATAATCCGCCTCGTCGTCAGAAAGCGTCAGCGGCGGATACATGGACAGCACGCCATTGAAGAAATTTGCCAGAATGCCCGCTTGGCGAAGGGTCGCTGTAAATGCCCGGCTCCACGCAAACGACACGCTTGTTTTCGTTTCGCGATTACTGACCAATTCGATTGCGAGCATCATGCCCATGCCGCGAATATCGCCAACCTGGGGATGATCAAGAAGCGACTGTTTGAGCCGATTTAAAATCCATTCGCCACGTTGACGCGCTTGCTCCAGCAGTCCGTCCTGCTCAATCATCTCCAGGATCGTCAAAGCGGCGACACAGGCGACGGGATGGCCGCACAAAGTAGATCCATGCAGAAAAATTCCGCCTTCCTTGTACAACTCGGCGATAATCTCCTCCGAAATAATCGTTGCTCCCATCGGAAAGTATCCCCCGGTCAATCCTTTCGACAAGGCCACCAGATCCGGCTTGATCCCATAGTGGTGACTGGCCAGCCAATGTCCTGTGCGTCCTAGTCCGGTCCCGACTTCATCAGCAATCAAGAGCAAATCGTATCGCCTGGCAATGCACTGTACTTTTTGCCAGAAATCTTGCGGGAAGAGAACGACTCCGTTTACGCCCTGAATCGGTTCGATCAATATCGCGGCAATCGTGTCCGCGCCCAGCGTAAGTATCGTCTTCTCCAATTGTTCCAGACAGTATTGTTCGAATGCCGCTTCATCTCCCGCAACCGGAGGACGATACAGATGAGGTGCCGGGATAGAAAAGCAACCCTCCAAACCGGGTCCAAACGATTCTTTTATCCCCATATGCGTCACCGAACCGGAACCAAACGTAGTGCCGTGATAGCTGCCCTCAAAAGAGAGAAACCGGGTTCTTTGCGGCTCCCCTTTGCTGCGGTAATATTGCCGAACCAGCTTCATGGCGGTTTCGACTGCTCCCGACCCATCATTGGAAAAAAACACCATCGCGTGTTCGTGATGAGCGATTCGGGTCAGACGCTCGCTAAGCTGATTCGCGAACGGATGGCCTTGTGCACACGTCGAGGCAAAGCTAAGCGTTTCATATTGTTCAGTCATCGCTTGAATGACGCGCCGGTTGCCCAGACCGACTGTGGGAACAGCCGTCGATAAATATAAATAACGGTTTCCCGCATCGTCATAGACCCATGCCCCCTCCCCTTTGGTCAAACAAGGATAAGTTTGACGCACTTCTTCTGCCGTTGCTTGCAGAGGGTTGTTCATGAAAGTAAACGGATGAAGAAAACGGTAACCCTTCGCTGATTGTTTCAAGGCGATCCCTTCTTTCCTGCGTAAATTGCCGCCGCGTTTTCGCTTAGCTTGGCCGCGGACGGATTAACTTGCCCGATTCGGTCTTGGGCAGTCTTGGCTTGATCGCAAGCACATCGGGCCAAAGTTTGCCGTCTTCGATCGTCTCCAAAACATATTTCCACAGTTCCCGCTCGCTCAATGTTTTTTCACCAACTACCCAGGCGTGGATCCGATGCCCCTTCTCGCCATCCCTTGTCCCGAAGACCAAAGCCTCCTGCACTTTCGGATGTCGCAGCAGCACCGCTTCGATCTCCTCCGGGTAAAGATTGTTTCCGGCGCGAATCAGCATGTGGTCGCTCCTTCCATACACGAAAAGCCGGCCGTCTCGCATGGCAGCCAGATCACCCGTGCGCAGCCAGCCGTTCTGTATTTTTTGGTGAGTCGCTGCCTCGTTCCGGAAGTATCCCTTCATCACATTGGGACCAGCCACCAGCAATTCCCCCGTTTCCCCGTCCGGCAGGCTATTCCCCGCGTCATCGACAATGCGAACTTGCACCTGGCGAAGCGGAGGCCCGACACAGGTATGGCCATTTAGCTCAAACGGCAAGGTTAAACAGCTGACTCTTGGCGAGGCTTCGGTCAAACCATACGCATGCCAGATACCGGCCTGGGGAAAAGCTGCGCGAACGCTATCCAGTTGCTTTCTGGTTGGAACCTCTCCACTGATCATGACGGTTTGCAAGGCCGTCTCAAAGCGCGGAGCAAAATGGGCGAGTTTGGCCGCCACGGTCGGGGTGGCGCCTAGTATCGTAATTCCCAATTGACTTAATAGTCGCAATGATCCGAGCGGTCCCATCTGCACCTCTTTGATGCACAATTGACTGCCGGCGAGAAGCCCCGCCAACAACTCACCTGTCAAAGCGGACGAATGCGTCAGCGGACGTATGATCAGGATTTTGTCCTTCGAACGGAATCGGGAGTAGGCGAGAATATCGCTGACATTGGCCCAAATATTGGCGCTGGTCAGCATCACCCCTTTTGGCTGACCGCTCGTCCCCGAGGTATAGAGCAAAAACGCCACATCGGCCAGCTCTCTGTGGCGGCCCACCGCGACAGAGGAAATCGCCGAGCTGATGATTTCGCCATTCCCCTGCACGGTTTGCCGATCAAACAAAAGCGCGGGCTTTGTTTCCTGCAAAATTTGTTTGGTCCGGTTGCTTCCGGAAGCAGCAGCGATCGGCAAAATGGCGAGTTCCTGCGCTAAGCATGCAAGAAAAATCGGAATACAACGCCAGCCTAGCGAGACATCCACCGCGATCAGCGTCCCGCCGTTCTTCCGGCCGCAGCCCAGCTTTGCCAAGATGGAGACGTTTCGTTCAACGACTTGCATCATTTCCGGGTACGTTATGTCAGCACCGGTCGGATTCAGGACGCAGATCCCCTGATGCCGCTGCAATACAGAGAGAAAGGTGTCTGTATCCACGTGCTCCCTCCCTCAAAAGTTTGTGATTCGCACATACAAGCTGGCGTGATCTTCCTGCTGCACCACAGATCCATATGCAGCCAACTGCTCCAGTTGGTTCATGCTCAATTTCCCAAGCATAAACGGGAGAAAGCTTTCGATCGCCGGATCGGGATGCTTTTGCAAAAAGTAGGCGTGACTTGCGCGAATCTTCTCTTCATAGGAAAAGCCTTCTCTTCGATGTGCCAGATGAACGTTGCTTGCCTGCGGTTCATAGACGAAGGAAAACTTTTGCCGATAAGCGCGATACCCTAATTCAAAATGTTCGAAGCCCCATTCGCGGAAATTTTCATCAAAGCCGCCTAACTGACGGAATCCTTCAACCGACAGCGACATATTGCCGCTGAACGTGGCGATCCAGCAAATGGGCGAGGCGGTTTGTCCGCGACTATCGAACAGTCGATAAACCAATTGGCAATATTGTGGAATCCTTTGATGCTTTTGCTGACGCAAATAAACGTCGACTCGCTGTCGATTTTTCGTCGGATCGGAAAGATACGTTTCACGCACTTGTCCGATAACAACTCGCTTCTGGCCGACTGGAGCCCGCTGATGAGCATCATAATGCGCCGCTAAAAAGTCAGGTGCCGGGATACGATCCGCATCACAGAAAACGAGCAGCCCTTTTTCCGCGCGGGAGCTGCCAAGATTACGCGCGACCGCTCTCCCGCTCCGCGATATTCGCACATAATCGATCCGCAATTTATCCTTGAACGCCTCGACAACCGCACGGATCGGCTGCGTTGAGCCGTCGTCCATCACGACAATCCGCGAATGCTGAAAAGGGGGCGTTTGTCCGGCAAACCCTTCGAGCGTCAGCGATAGCGCTTCGGCCTGATTGTAAACCGGGATAATCACCGTAACGTCATCTTGGACATTCATTTCGTTCCGCTTTTCCCCCTGTTCCTGTTCATTTTTACCATCATTATAAAGAGAAAGCGGATCGCCCTCTCGTGGTTTATTGCCCTTTATCCTGCATGGAAAGCCGAGCGATCGTCCCACTGGCAAACGGCATAATGGGGAAAAAGGAGATGGTGTTTGATGTTAGATGGCGACCGAACTACTACGGTCAATACAGAGTATATTGAGGCAGCGATTGAGGAGGTGTGGAGCTTGCTGGCAACTCCTGACGGAATGAATCGATATTTGACCGATAAAGTCGAGGTGGCTGGCGGAAAAGAACAGGTGCAGGCTGGAGATGCACTGAAAATTTATATCGGTGATCTCGTGAATCATGCGCTCTGCGTTCGCTGCAAGCCTCCTGTTGTTTTTCAGTTGGCAGATCGGTTTCAGCCGCTTCTTCCTGATGGAAGCTCATGGGAGTACCGTCTGACTACCGCGTTTTTTCTGGAAAAGCTAGGGAAGATGACCAAAGTTACGGTCAAAGTGGAAGGCTATACGGAGGAAGAATGGATGCAATGGATCAGACAATCGGGAGAAATGGGCTGGCGACAGTCGCTGTTTAACTTGAAATGTGTTTTGGAATTGGGGTTGGATTTGCGCAACGAAGTATTTGGCTATCCTCGCCTCGGGGTGAGCAACTATGCCGCATCCCCGCAGCAAATTGCAGGGATGGGGCTAAATCCTGACAGGATACGCGGCAATTACCTGATCGATGTTTTTCCGGGCAGCCCTGCTGCCAATGCCGGCTTACGGTCCGGAGATCTCGTCACCTGTATTGGCGGCAAAGCGGTTGATTCTTACCAAGCATTCGTCCAGGCTCTCGCGCTATCAGCTCGGCAAAATCGGCCGGTGACTATCACCTTTTATCGCGAGCGGCAGCTGATGCAAACCGAAGCTGTCTTGTCCTATCATGCGGACTATACCGGACTGATCGACCCGACAATCGTTTCGTTAGACGAGGTGGCCAGCGAGCGGCGAAAACAAAACGGTGAACGATGACCGGTTTGGTTTTCCGCAAAAAATCGCCATAAAAATAGTTCTCCACGATATCTTACGGGAGAACTATTTTCTGTTTGAACAGGGCGATGCTGCCCCTACCACGGCAGGGCACGAAAGATCGTCCGCATGGTCCGTACCGCTTCGCACCCGTCAATCAGCGGTCTGTCCCCGTTTTTGATGCAAGCGATAAAATGCTCGATCACCCCGGAGGAAAAATGGCCGTCTTGACGACGGAGCGGATACTGTTCCTCCTCCAGCACACGTCCGTCGTGATATTCCACTTTTATCCCGAACATCGTTTCTCCCGTTGTCAGGTTGCCGTGTTCGCCAAAAAGGACCATACGATGGTCTTGAAGCGGGTTGTTCCAGCTAAAGCTAAACGTTCCGACGATACCGCCAGCGGTTTTGCCAAGCATGACCGCGCTGTCTTCCACAACGCGCTTCCGTTGAAACGTTTCGGCAAAGGCTGTGAGCTGGGAAAACTCATCCGCCAAAAGCCACCTGATCAGATCGAGTTTGTGAACGCCCAAATCGGCTATAACGCCAAATCCTGCCTTTGTTTTGTCCGTAAACCAGGTTTGTTCCCCATCGATACTCCAGCCTTCCGGACCCCCGTGGTGAAAGTGGGAGGTGAATTGACAAATCTTGCCCAAGCTCCCTTCTTCCAGCAGTTCCTTGGCCCGCCGATAGACGGGAATGAAACGTTGGTTGTGACCGACGAGCAAAATTGTCTGTTGGCGCTCCGCTTCTTCGGCCAGCGCCAAGCAATCTTCCAGACGGATCGCCATCGGTTTTTCCAACAGGACATGTTTTCCTGCCTGCAGCGCTAACAGTCCGATTTCGGCATGAGTGGCATTGGGGGTACAGATGGAAACTGCGTCGATATCTGGGGAATCGAGTATCTGCCGGTAATCGGCATAGGCGCGAGGAATTTGCCAGGCAGCAGCAATCGACTGCGCACGAGCCAGATCAATATCGCTGACCGCGACCAGTTCTGCTAGCGGGTTTTCCTGATATTCAGGGATGTGTCGCCATTGGGCGATTTTGCCGCACCCAATCACTCCCACCCTTATTTTTTCACTCATCGCGGCTCCCCCGCATCTTCAGTTGGCTTTTTCCAGATTTGCCCTGAAGCGGAGCGCTGGCTAGCCAGATATTCCCGTTTCCGTTTCAGATTTTCATAGGAATCGGCGGTTAAATCGACCAAGCCTGTAAAGCGGTCATCAGTTGACAGATCGGCGGTGGTTTCATAGGTTATTCCATCGCGGAGATAAGTGATGGGCACCGGTCTGACTTGATCATAAAAGCGGGAAATGGCGCGTACGAATGCAGGGTAATTGGGGACCGGACAGCCGTCGATTTTTACGATCACGTCACCTGGGCGCAGACCAGCCAGATCAGCCGGGCTGTTTTGGTGAACTTCAATCAAGTAATTGCCTTGGCCAACCGGCACACCCGTCGCAGCGGTTTGAAATTCATTTACCGTGCAATTGGCAATGCCCAGCCGCGGATAACTGAACATTTCCTTGCGCAGATCAAGCCCCAGCTCCAACACCGATTTCAAATTCATCAGTGAACGGCGCCAGCCCATTTCCAAACATTCCCGTACCCATTGACCGGTAACGTCGTACCTGAATCCGACCACTTCGATCGTCAGTTTGACAAACCCATCCTCCATCTGTTCCGTGGTAAAGGTTGTTCGCAATTCAAACGTTTGGATCGTTCCGTCAGGATTCATCGATTTATATGAATCGGACAGGGCGAATAGGCGGTTCGGCTCGCAGGCCATAATCGTGGAATGATTAATAATATCGCCATAGTAAAGCGTATATTGATCACCTACCTGCGGGTTTTGGTAGGAGCCGGTGGTATATACCCGATCGGTCAGATAACTGTCCGATCCTTCCGGCGTTGCAATCGACCACCACACCTTCTCGAGCGGCGCCTCGATATACGTTACGTTGACAGTACGGTCATTCTTTTGCGATCTCACATGATTTCTCCTCTCTGCATAGAGATAAAACGGAATCAATCTGATTCGCCAATTGTTTCACCAGACTGGGAAAGGTACAAAGCATGCCGAGCGATTGGAGCCGCTCTGCGGATGGCTGCTGCTTCGTTTTTGCCAATGTTTGCAGTGATGCTTCCAGTTGTGGAACGATTCGCTGATCGCGCAGTTTCTGATAATCGGACATCGCTTCGGGCCATGACTTTTTTTGCGTGAAATATTGCTCAATCTGACCGGCCAAATATTGCGAACAACAGACAGCATTATCGATCCCAGCCCCGGTGATCGGATGAAGGTGAGCACTCGCATCCCCCACCAAAGCCCAGCCGTTTCCATATGGTTTTCGCATGAAGCTGGCCAATCGCCGGATGCCCCGTACTCTGTCTTGGACCTGAGCGTCCTTCAATCGTGGATGCAATGTTTTCACGGAAGAAAGATAGCGCAAAAATGCCTCAGACATCTCCTTGCCTGCAAATAAAGTGCTGTCTTGCGGGAGCATGATCGCGACACAGTGCAATGATCGGTCAAGCGGGTTGCAAATCAGCACGCTATCTCCATGCCAATACCACTCTACCGTTGGAGTCGGCAAAGGGATCATCCCGGACAAATAGGCGAAGTAAACACTATGATGATTTTGCTCCGTATAAAAAGTTGTTTCCGCTTCCACCTCTTCGGCAATCCGTGAATTTCGCCCATCGGCACCTATAACAACGCGTCCAAAGATGGAGCGAAACGTCCCATCCGCTTGCTGGCAATGAACACCCGTTACTTTATTCTGAGAGGACAAAACCGATACCACTCGGCAATTCAGGGCAACCTCAACTGTCGGCAGCCGAACCGCTTCATCCAACAAAATTCGGTCAAGCAATTCGCGGCGGAGGCTGATTGCACGCGGCGTAGTGATAATGTCGGATTCGAACACGTGACCAGCCAGGTCGACGCGAAAGCGGGTCATTGGCGGTGCCCCGGCTGATTCCATGCTTTTTCTGACCTGCAACTGCTCGTAAACCTCGGTTTCCCCAATAATATGCGTAGAAAGCGTCGGTCCTGGTGCGGAAAACTTGTCAAGCAGCAACACGCGATAGCCTTTTTGCCCTAAAAAAATTGCTAAGGAGGCCCCCGCGCATCTCGCACCGACGACAATGACATCATACATGCTTATCGCCTACTATCTTTTATCCGTATTTAGAAAGGCGGAGAGGCCGAATCGACCTCTCCTCCTTCGTTCGTTTAATTGGATTGTACGCAGCCGTAAATAGTTCCGACCAGTTCATCCTGATCATTGTAAAGCGGAATGACGCTGTCGGAAAAGAACGTTGCATCTTTTGGAGGCAACGATTTCAACGTGCCCTTCATATGAATCGGTTTTTTGTTGTGGAAAGTGCCTTCCGGAGTTTCCAGGTGCCAATACAACCAAGATTCCCCTTGGACCCCGTCAAAGATTTTTTTGCCGAGCGGAATCGCGGCTACCGCTTTCATTGCTTCCCCCTGACCTTGCAATCCGCCGCGAACACGGATTTTTTGACCAGGCCACAACACTTGGGAAGTGGCTTCCAAATCAACATTCATGATTTCCAACTCTACGGAAATACCCGATTTGATGCTGAATTCGGAATCGTTGACAGTGAATTGGGTAGGTGCGACTTGCGTGAATTGCAGCTCCTCCGAACGGCCGTCCAGCAATTCCAGCACTGTTTTGCTGTTAGAATTCTCCAGAGTCATGCTCACTTTCTTTTGAGATAAAATGTTCATTTGACATTCCTCCTCATTTTTGGTTGTCCCCGGGAACATCTTTATCATCTCATCTTTTCTCATACATCTCTCTGCTTTTGCTTGGCTGGCATTCGTCTTTGTTTGGTCAAGTTTGCATCAATGCTTTTCGATCGAGTTTTCCGTTTGGGTTCAGCGGCAACGATTCGCAAACAACCAATCTGGACGGGATCATGTAAGAAGGTAACCGTCCCCGCAAGAAACGGAAAATTTCTTCAGAGGTGAGCAGCGGGCTTTTGGGGACAACGTGCGCCACCAAGTGCATAGTGGTTCCTTCCGATGGGACTGCCACCACAGCTGCATTCCGTACTGCTTGATGCTGTTTCAGTACGGTTTCCACTTCTCCCGGCTCAACGCGGTGTCCCCTGATCTTCACCTGATAATCGGTTCGGCCCAAAAATTCGATCGTGCCATCGGCGAGAAACCGGGCGCGGTCACCCGTCTTGTATAACCGTCCAGTTCCGCCTTGGCTAAACGGATCAGGCACAAATTTTTCAGCGGTTAAGGATGGATTATTCACGTAGCCTTTGCCCAACGGAACACCGCCAATATATAGCTCACCCGAAATCCCGATTGGAACAGGGTTCATTTGCGAATCCAAAATGTAAACTCTTGTATTAGCAATTGGTTTGCCGATCGGAAAGTTGCGCGGTTTGCTATTGGCCGAATCCAGCAAGCCCAAGGTTGAGTAAATCGTACATTCCGAAGGACCATAAATATTAAAGATTTTTACTTTCCCCAGTTTCTGTTCGATCTCGACCAGTAGCGGCTCCCAAATCGATTCCACGCCAACCGCCAGCCGTTCGAGATCAGAGTGATTGCCCGGTTGCGCCAACCAATCGTTGAAATCACCGAGCATAAACGGCGGAAGGTAGGCGCTTTTGATCTGATGCTGCTGCATCCAGCGAAACAAACGATTACTGTCATAGCGGATACGGTTGTTTGGAACGATATGCAAAGTACCGCCTTCCGAGAGAGCGGTGAAAATCTCATAAATCGAGACATCAAAACTGAAACTGCTCCACAAACTGCACGCATCCCCCAGCGAGAGCGGCATGCGGTCTGCCAAATCAGAAAGCAGGTTGACAACACTGGTATGGGTACAGGCCGACGCTTTCGGCTTGCCTGTGGAGCCGGAAGTAAAAATCAGATAGGCTGAATTGGCGGGGGCAGCTTTGCCAGTCAAATTTGTTGCCGGATACTGCTGGCGAATCTTTGGCCAGACTTGTTCAAGTTCAATCATGTTTGCCGCTTCGAAAGACAACTGCATCGGTTGCGCATGGCGTGTGATGACGACAGGGGCTTGCACCGCTTCCAGCATGTAATGCAGACGTTCCGACGGATACTGTGGATCAAGCGGCAAATATACACCGCCCGCCTTTAAAACAGCCAGCAGGCTGACAATCTGATCAAGGCACCGGTCCATGCACACTCCGACCGGTGTTTCCGTATGGATGCCACGTTCAAGCAAATAATGCGCCAATTGGTTTGCTCTGCGATTTAACTCCTCATAGGTGAGCATTTCGCCATCATAGCAAACCGCCGGGAGCGCGGGATAACGCTCTGCTTGCTGTTCTACCAACTCGTGCACAAGTTTTTGCTGCGGGTAAGCCTTTTCCGTTTGGTTCCATTCCACCAAAATTAATTCCCGTTCTTGTCTGCTCAGTAGCGACAATTCGCTTACTTTCCGCTCTGGAGCAAGCATCATCTCGTTAAGAATGTTGTAATAATGAACCGGCATCCGCGCTATATCCTCTGCGGCAAAAAGCGCTGCATCAAATAGCAGATCGATGTTCAACTCACTGGCCGACCATCGAACGTGCCAAACCAATTTGCAATGGGGCAGGTCTGCCTTTGCTTCCCCTAAAATTTGGAACCCCAAAAAAGGACGACGTTGATCGCTATCCGTCGAATCAGCACCATAAACAAGCGGGAGGATTTCATCGACTGAATGCTTTGGCTTATCAGCGTTTTCCGATCTTTTCGTTTGCACAAATTCGATCAGTTGCTGACAAGTAGTCGCATGGCCCAACTCCGCCCGCACATAGGAATCCGGTAAAACGACAAAAATAGCCGGCTGTTCGCTGTAACGATACAACAGTATCAAATAAGCCGCTAACAACAATGAATCCGCTTGCGACTCACACTGCCTTCTGTCGAGGGGAAATCTGACCGTTTTCCACTCGGGTTGAAATGCCTCTGCACTTTTGCGGTTTTGTTCAAACGGCAATGTTTCCAAATACTCCCGAGTGGCAAACCATTCGCGCCAATCCTGCATGTCATACTCAACCATCGGCCATCTACCTTTCCTTTCTGTAATGGGAATCTTCTGTCAAAATCGTTCGAACAATTTCAATGAGTTGGTCCATCGCTGCCGGATGCCGAAAAAAGTGGGTCACATCGGAAAGACGATACAAGTTGACTCGCTCCAGCTTTCTCGCACTTTCCCATGTTTCCACATCAAGTTCCCCACAAATGAGATGAAGACCATGCTTATTTTGGTTGTACAACGAAACCGGTTCCAGTTCATCCAGCTCGTCCAGCATTCGTTTGCCGATGCATTGTCCGTGCAAATAGAGCAGATGGGCACCCAGCCGTGTGATGTAATCAAATTGCACCGGATCAAAGTCAGTGAGTTGGTAATAATCGAAGCCCGGCACAAGGATTTGTGAATCAATCACGCCTTCCTTTTCCAGGCGAGCCAACGTTTCCGCGGCAAACACTTCCTTCGCGGGAGGCAGCTTATCCAAAAAAGGCGAGATCAGTATTGGAACGCTCTCGATTTTCGTTCGCTCTTCCCAATGCAGCGCAACTGTTTGGGCGATTACGGCTCCAAGCGCATTGCCGATCAGATACACACGGCTCGGTTTGTCCACGAGCGTGATTTCTTCCAAAACAGTCAATGTATCATTCACCATACTCGATATGCTGGTTTCCCCTAGCTCACCGTAACTGTCACCATGTCCGCGATAGTCAAATTGCACAATCCAATGTCCATCCAGCGCCAGCCTTTTGCGAAGATTGGAGAAAAGATAGTTTTTCTCACTCATCGCTTGTCCCAAACCAGCCAACGTAACAACCAACGGTTTGGCTCCGGTACACATCTCCGGTTGCTCAACCACAGCATAGATGCCCCGATCAGGGCCAAAGCGTTTCTGGGTCCACATCGTTATCCCTCATTCGTCCGAAGCGCAAATTTTTTGCATAACCAATCCGCGGTATATCCCATTAAACGATCTTCCAAAGCACGGGAAGTAAACAGGTGGCCGGCACCCGCCACCTTGTAGACCTGATGGGCATCATCTCCCCGGTAGAGGTGACATGCTTCCGTTTTGAGATGGACAAATTCCTCGGCTATCAGCGGATCGTCATCGCCATACACAATCAATGATTCTCCCTGATAAGCATTGATCTTCTGCTCAATATTGATCGTTTTCAAATCGTAATAAAAATTCATGCCTACCCAGAGCCCGGCCCACGGCATTACCATCATCCGCGGATAAATCGGGTGACGCCAAAAGCGGGGAGGTTTATTGTTCGGATGATTTCCGGCAAATTCGTAAAACAGCGGACTCCATAAAGCGATCCGGTCTACACCGGTCTCAAGGGCAGCCATCAGGGCAATTCGTGCCCCGTCACTAAAGCCGAGATAAGCCACTTCATCGGGTAAAATCTCTGGCTGCAAGCGAATGTATTGAAACGCTTTTTTGATATTCGATACTTTCGTGCTGGTTGTCATCTCATGGTATTCGCCATCGCTCAGCCCCATTCCGTAATAGTCAAAACGGAGAAACGCAATGCCCAACTCCGCCAGTTGACGGGCAAATTTGACTGCCAAGCGGTGCACTTCATACCGTTCCCCATTTTTCCCTGGACAATAAATGACAATCGGACATGGCCGCATGGACGGTGGAGGCAAATGCAAAATCCCGGCCAGTTTGCCTTGATCGCTCAATTCAAAGAACGTTTCATAATACATCCGTTGTCCCCCTTGCAACTTTATCCCAATCGGTATTTCTAACCAGAGCGTTGTTTTCGCCGATATTTCTGCCGGAAGTCGGAAGGCGTCATCCCGACCCGTTGGCGAAAAATTCGGCCAAAGTGAGTCAAGTCTCCATAACCAACGGCATAACAGACATCCGTGATCGAGTCATCGCGTTGAAGCCGTCTTTTCGCTTCCTCGATCCGTTCGCGAATAATATATTCCCGAAATGTAACGCCGAGTTTCCGTTTAAACAGCTTGGAAAAATGCCATTTGCACACATAATTGAGACTGGCCACATCCTCCAGACAAAGATTGTTGTCAAACAAGTTTTCGTGAATATATTTCAGGGAATTGTTCCAATTGATTTGTCCGGTATCCGTACGGTCATCGACTCGCTCGCCTTCTTCTTCGACGGCAATAAAAGAAAAGTCGTTCGTCATCCATTGGTAAAGCAAAAAATGGAGGATGAGCTTCGCTTCTTTCTGCGCCGAAGTAAATAAATAAACCGCCGTTTTTGCGAAAAAGGCGGTTAGATCATAGTTGTCAGGCAGAGTATCGTTCGCACAAACGATCAATAACCGGCTGCATTCTCCCTCCTCCACGAGTTTTTTCACTTCCGCAAAGGAATGCACATATACAAATGGAGCCGTCTCATGCTGATTGACAGTCAGCGTTTCCTGCCGATGGCTGGCAGCTGAATCGACTTCCCAGATGACAAGCAAAACGATCCCCCCAAACGTTTGAGACAACCCGATTTCAATAGGAACGCTCCCCCTCTAGGGAGCCGAACTTGTGGTATAAACCAATGGATTGAGCGGACTGGCTGCTACTTCCCCAGGTCGCACTCCCGGAAAAAATTCCGCAAGATGTTTTTTTAGGTCAAAACCGATCTCTTCCTCCTCTGTAACGATTTTCGCCCGATCAGCAAAGTACATGATCGTTATGACCTCTCGTGTAATCTCGCTTGGGTTGCCGTTTGCACTGTGCAACGTCCAGCCATAGTGAAAAGTCACATCTCCCGCGTTCATCGCGCCATACCACGCAGTTGGCAAGTTTTGGCGAGTCGCTTTGCGCAGCTTTAGCATCGCACTTTCCGTACGGTTGTTTAACTTATGGGAACCTGAGATAAATTTCATTGAACCTATCTCTGCAGGAAGATCAACAAGCGGGATCCAAATGGTCACGATTTGGTCGGTATCGAGAGCAGTCAAGTCACTATCCTGATGCCAACGGGTGTAAACGGCTCCCGGCTTTTTGAAAATGGCGTTGTCGCGATAAATTCGCACGCCTTCTACGCCCAGCAGTTCTGCTGCCAGTTTAGCGAAACGACGGGCGGTCACGAATTGGTAATAACGCTCGTTTCGTTCCCTTAAATTGATCGGACCAAGCAGTTCCTCGTCCACTTCGCCTTTGGCCAGTTTGTCTTCTAATTCCCGTTGGCACATCTCTACTGTTTCTGTAAGATGCGGACGATAGGCTGCGATCTCCCTGGAAGACAGCACATTCGTCAGTAAAATATGCCCGTTTGTACGAAAGCTTTCGATTTGCGTTTCTGTTAATGCAACCGCTTCCGACAAGTTTGGCAGTTCTGTCGACATCTCCATCACCTCCTTATGTTCGTCCGAAGATACTTCCCATCTTACCGTCTGCCCATTTCCCGCACTCTTCTTTTTTTGACTTGCTTCTCTGGGTTTCTCTCGATTACGTGGCGTTAACGAACAATTTATGGCTTCTCCCTTGCGGAAACGCTATTTTGGTAAAAAGCGGGGTCCCCGTTTCCATATCGTGAGGAGGTAGATTCATGTCGGAGCTTTTTCAACGCATTGATACGGTTTTTTTGGAAGCAGCCGATTTTGAAGCATCGATCAAGTGGTACATCGAGAATTTAAATCTGTCCATTCGCTGGCGAGACGAACGAATGTGCACGTTTCATGCGGGTGGCCAAACTCCGTTCACCTTGCTCTGCAAAGACGCGATCAAAAATGGGGTCTATCCCGTCTTCAATCTTTATGCAAACGATATATACAAGGCGCACCGTGTTCTCTCTGCCAACGGCGTCGATGTAACGCCAATCAAAGATTACGGTTCGGTGCTGGCTTTCGATTTTAGAGACTTGCATGGAAATCTGTTTCATGTCTGTAATTTTTAAATGATGGAGTTGATCGATGGCATGACACATTACCAATACCAACTGTCGCAGGAGCAAAAAAACTTTTATGATGGGGAAGGATATCTAGTAGTAAAAGGAGCGCTATCCGCTTCGGAAGTGCTTGCGTTAAAAAGCGAGTGTTGCAAAGTATGGTCCGAGCAGGTGAAAACAGGGGCCATCGTACAAGATCCCTCCAATCCGCTGGACAGCCTGTTTGCCCGTCTCAACTACCCTCATCAAAAAAATCCCAACATCATCCCGTATATGATCCACCCGACGATCATGGATATCCTAGAGCAGATCAGCGGGGAAGAGATGTATGCCATCACTTCCTACTATTACTTTAAAACAGCGGGGAAAGCGGGAATTCCCAACCATCAGGATAATTTCTTGATTTCGGCCGATCCTGGAACCTGTTACTCTGTTTGGATCAGCATCGATCATACCAGCCGGGAAAACGGCGGCCTTTATGTCATCCCGCGAACACAGCAGTTTGCCATTCAGTATCCCACAGGGGAGACCAGCGGATTATACCCTGTGCTGGAAGTTCCCGAAGGCTACCAGATAGTCGATCTGACAACAGAACCGGGCGATGCCGTCATTTTCAACGGGAATCTTTATCATGGCTCCTACGACAACATCAGCGAAAATGACTGGCGACAAGTATTCTTGACGCATTACGTACCAGAAAGCGTCGAGAGAATGAGCATGTTCAATCGCGACCTTGTCTCGCGGACAGGCGAACGAAAACGCAGACGCTACTATATGAATGACAAACTTCCCTACGAAAAATACGGGACTCTCTCCAAATTGTCCGAGCCCAACAGGTGATTCATCCGTACCGATCGTAATCATAAGCAAAAACCCTTCCAACCAACATGTGGCGGAAGGGTTTGTTACTTTATAAAGACGTTTTGGCGATAAATCAGAAGGTCACGACATTTAAGGTATGCCCGTCCAAGTCTTTAAAATCAAACGTCCGCATATCACCATAGTCGCGGATCGGTCCCACGTCTACTTTTCGTTCCGTGAAATAGGCATGGGCAGCTTCAATATCTTCCGTGAAGAAATTAAATTGCGGATGCACCTCTCCCTCTGCCAACACATCGGCATTAACCAGAGTCAGCGCCGTATTGTCAGAACTGCCGACGTTAAACGCGGCAATTGCGTTGTTGCGAAAACGGATTTCCAGCCCAAGTGTCTCTGAATACCATGTAATGGCTTTCTCAAACTCTTTTACTACCAAAAACACGCTATCAATACGTTGCAATAGACGAGACATACGAATCACTCCCTAATCTTTCTTATATTTGTAAATTACTGTTAATTTTATTGCCACAGATTTGCTTCGTCAAGCGATCCTTCCGTCAGTCCGTGTTGCTCTCTTTGCGCAGCTTGGGAATGATATACTCATCGACATCGCGAATCAGCGTCACTTTTCCTCTCTCCAGCAATACTTCACGCGGCAAACGATGGCTTAAAAACAAGGCTGGACTGGCGGTCAGCCCGTATGCCCCGGATTTCAGCACGGCAATGTAGTCACCCGGATGCAACTCGGGCAGGCGAACCTTTTTGCCGATTAAATCATTGGGAGTACAAAGCGGACCGGCAAGTTCATATTCTTGTTCAGCTCTTTGTTCAGGAACGTAAGCAACAATCGGAAAGTTTTTCCGAAAAGCATTTCCTGAGCCGCCGGCCGCTGCATGGTGATGGGTGCCGCCATCTGTGACCGCAAAATGAACCCCTTGTGAACGCTTGGTGTATCTGACTTGGGCTACATAAGCACCGGCTTCGGCAACAAGGTAGCGGCCTGATTCCATCAAAATTTCCGTTTCAGGCTGCTTTTGCAGAAATTGTTCAACCGTTCCGTATGATGCTTGTCCCAGCTCGTCGAGATCCAGTTCCTTTTCTCCAGCAAAATAGGGAATGCCAAATCCCCCGCCTATACCGACAAAGTTTAGCTTCACCCCATACATTTCAATGATTCGCTCTGCAAAGGACAGGATGTACCGGATATTCTCGGCAATCGTATTCGCCGATAATATTCGCGTGCCATGATAGGTGTGAATCCCGCAAAGCCGCAAATGCGGCAGCACCTGCAGCTTTCGCAAAACATCGGGAAATTGCCCTTCGTCGATGCCGAACTGCCGGGCTTTCCCTCCCATTTGCAGCCTTGCCCCCCTGACCGCCACCTCCGGGTTGATCCGTACACCGATTGGGACTGTTTTCCTCTTTTCCTGAGCAATTTGCTCGATCAGCTCCAGCTCCTGAAGCGATTCGGCAACAAAGTACCGCACACCTTGATCCATGATGGTGCGAATTTCTTCAGCAGATTTCCCCGGCCCCAGGTACATCATTCGTTCCGCAGCCACACCAGCCGTTTGCGCTGCCGCCAACTCCAGCAGAGAACAAAGCTCAATATTCACCCCGGTTTGATAAATTCGTTGAACCAATGTCGGATTCGGATTGGCTTTCATTGAATAAAACAATTTGATGCTTGGGTGCATCTTGCTCCTGATTTTGTCAATCTGCCTCTGAACGGTTTCAAGATCGTATATATAGAGCGGTGTCGAGTAACTTGCGGCAAGCTCACGAATGAATGAATAGGTAAGACGTTCCCCTTTTTTCTCCATCGTTACTTTTCCCCTCCTCTTTTAGATGTCACGTCCGATCAACACCCCCTCCATCTGTTCCAATCGTGCAAGCAAAGATGCTTGCAGCTCCCGACACTCTTCCCGACTGCTCCCAACCAGCATCGCATATAACCTGCTGGAACTTATGCCCTTCTGCGTCTCTTCCAGATTTACCGTGGAGAATCCGTTAATGAACACGCCTTTTCCTTTCTCGCGGGTAAACAGCAAATCAGCCATCGCTGTCCGCAGGCGAGCAAACGGAATAGAATGCGTTTTACGAAAATGGTAGGCGCGAGCGATCACGAAGCTTTCCTGGGACAACCACTCAGAAAAAATTCGCGAATGGTATGTCGACATGTTAAAGCGAGCGTTGATTTCCAGGCAAGGGTAGAAAGTGCCGTCCTCCGCCAACATCGCATCTACACCTACTATTCCAAAATACCCCTCTCTCGCCAGTTCCCGCCCCAGCAGAAGAATCGTCTCCTCGATTTGCTTTACGACTGGTTCCGTCAGCTTGTGCGGATGCAGATGTCCCATATGGACGCCGTTGCTGACAAATGCCTCCAAAATGCAGCCCAGCTTAATTTGGCCCGATTTGGTGAGAAGAAAAGAGTAGTGGATATCTTTTTGCTTATTGATCCACTCCTCTAGCACCATCTGGACACGATCATGCCCTTTTTTCGCAGCGATCGATTGAAGCATTCGCAACACTTGCTCAAAACGTTGCTCACTGTCGATCAGCAGCATCCCTTTTCCGGAGACGCCCAAGCCATCTTTTAAAACAAATGCTGAACCGGCGGAAGCAGCCTTGATCATCCGAAACTGCTGCTGCAATGCCGTTAGCGAGTGGATGGCCGCTCCGAACGGCTGCCGGATACCGAGTTGTTCGCATACTTGGCGGCTGTATACTTTGCTGTTGATACGGGAAGCGACATGCGCCTTCACCGTGGCTAACGGGATGCCAGTTCGTTGGGACAGTTTTTCTTCCATCTGTGAAGTACCATGGGGAAGAAGAAGATACTGCTGAGCTGCAAGACGTTTCAGGTCCGCCACGGCTTGCTCGTTGTGCAAGTAAGTCGATGTTAACCTGAGAAGCGGTTCGGCGGTCCCCGCTATATAAATCGACGGCTGCGGCAAGCCGAGTTGCTGCAAATAGTAGAGATAATCAGGGTCTGGCGCTTTGTTCAACAGGACAAGATCATCGGCTTCCGCCAGCAGCAGAGCCTGTTCCGCCAAACTGTTGTTAACCAAATACGTATTGCGGTTTGCCAGTCCAGGAAGTGAAAGAATATCCGGGTCTTTCCAATCGCCTTCCACTTCAAAGTTTGCCAACCAGATGAAATGCCGAGCAGATTTTCGCTCCAAAAATGCTGCTCTGGCGGCGGACAGGAAGTTGTTCATGCTCTTCCCTCTTTTCAAAGGTTTTCCGCAGCTTGTACCCTGCAAAGAAACGCAACCAAACTATTGATACTCTGCAGATCTTCCGGTTCAATCTCGGTTTGATCGATCAAAATTGCCAACTTTTCCTCCAGCAGCAAAATCAGCTCAATCAACTGCGTCGAACCGATTCCATAGGCATCATCCAGCGATGCATCACATTCCCATGCAACCTGTTCGGGAGCGAGTTCGGCAATCTCGCTGATCGCCGTCTTGACGATATGTAAAACCTGTTCACGAGTCATCTCGTTTCCCTCCTTTCAACCGCGCAATCGCGTAGCAGAATGCAGCCGACACCAGCTGCCTGATCAGCAAATGTCAGCAATATATACTCCTTGTCTTTCTTCTCTTGGCCATAATATTCTTCCAAAGAATAAAACGGATCGGCTGTTAGCAGATTGTATCTGTCGGCTCTCACATAGACATGCGGGAATTGCCGCTGCAGCGCATAAAGAAAAGCGTCGCTGTGCAAATGGGCAATAATGGTTATCTCTTTCCGATCCAACCGACTCTGCTGCAATTGCTGTTCAATCAGTTGGCAGGTAAGTGCGGAAAGCTGCCGTTCGTCATCTTCCCCTGGCAAACCCGGAAAAAGCGTCCAATCATATCCGCATATTTCCAGCGGCCCTGGAGCTGATGAAAGTTGAAACATCGCAAGTGCGTCCGCCTTTGGATAGCCAGCGGTTTGACTTTCCTGGTAGTCGTAAATTTGTTCCAGACAAACGACGAGCGCCGTCGAATCCGTTGCCAGTGTCCATTCGATCGCCATCAGCGGGCTTAATACCCCTATATTATGCAGGGCAAACGCTTGTACATTTTTCAGCCCAAGCGATTTTAGGATTGCCAATGGCGCGCTGACCTTTTTGGTTAATTGGTATGTTTTGTAACAACACAGCAAATAATCAACTTTTGTTGAAAATTGCGTTTTCTCGTAAAGTGCCTCGGCCAGTAAACAAGGCTCATCATGAAAAAAAACAGGCGCAAGCGAAGGTTCGTGATTGCCGGGATCAAAGCCGTAGAGAGTGCGTATGTGCTGATATAACTTATATTCATAGGAGTTTAGACTCCTCTCCGCCACATACTGACGGTGAGTGACTGGCATAGACAAATAAAGACTATCCCTTGCGACAGACTGCACAGCCAACGCCTCCTCCGTTTCCAAGACTAAGCATTACGTAGACATCGCCGCTTGCCAGCAACCCTCGCTGACACGCCAAATCATAGTTCAACAACAAATCGCAATTGTTCATATGGCCAATCAGCTGATGACCTTCTGTAAAAAACCGGGAGGGTGGAACGCGCAGCAATTTGGCCAGTCCCAGCCAGGTAGACGGCGTTGTGTTGTTTGGGAGAAACAGCTTGACATCCTCCAGTTTTACGCCAGCCTCGCGGAGCGAATGATGCAAAGTCGTTGCCAAATTAATGAAAAACGCATAATCTTGAATCGAATCTTCTTTTTTGCGGAATTTTTCTGCCGGTATCGTCCGAATATCAATGTGATTTTTGCAGGCAAGAATTTGATCATGCTGGGGACCTTGTCCGATTACACAGGCCACACTCGCGTCACCAGTCAGAAAAGCGCTTCCTCCGTACCGTTGATCGTCCAGCAAGCATCTTTCCACTGAGAGAATGATGGCACGGCTGTCCGCTTCTCTTCCGTTTCGCAACAATTTCCACGCAATTTGCAATCCCATCAAAAAGTCGGAACAAAGCAATCCCTGAACAGCGAAGCAGGTGGTATCGGTTAACTCATACCGTTGACGGAGATAACGGAAAATATCAAACGAATAGGGAAACGAGTAGTACAGGTAAGGAGCGATCATATATTTGACCTTTTGCGGTTGAAGCTGTCCACGCGCAAACAGCTGGTCAAGCGTCAACTCCATTATTTGCAAAGTTGAGCGCTCCTGCTCTATCGGTACAGAGGTAATCCGTTGCGCCTGCAATTCCGCCCACTCTTTCGGCGAGAGCACTCCTGCTCGCAATAACCTTTCACCCGCTTCCCGCTGCTCGGGCAAATATACAGCGATCTGCTCAATCCCGTAATTAATTTTGTTCATTTTTCACCTCTTCGCCTGTCTGTGCGACTGCTCAACCGTTTGCCTTTTTCTCGACCAGCCGATTGATATAGTCATGCGCTTCTTGGACGGTTTGCAGTTCAAAAATATTTAAGTTTTCATCGAGTACATCGACATCAAAAATCATCTCAAATTCAATCAACATTTCCACAATGTTGGTCGAACTCATGCCTAGCTCCGCAAAAGAAGAGGACATTTCCGCCGTCGGCCTGCCGCTGATCTTTTTTACTATCTCTAAAATCTGTTCGGTTTGTATCATCGTATCACCTCATACCACAATTTTTGTTTCACCGAGCAAAGCTTCTACATAATCGGCGCTTGTTTTGCATGGAGCGTGGTCATAGATATAGGAAGCGATTCGCTGGGCATTTCGCCGATAAGAAGAATCGCCCAGGATAGACTTTACTGTTGCTTCCATCGTTGCCACGGTAACTTGTTCTGGCGTGAGCACTTTTGCCACCCCTAAACTTTCGCAATGTTCTGCCAAAAAAGGATGGTCGGCCCCAAGTGGAATGATGACCATCGGTACGCCGTATTTCAGCGATTTTTGCAAAGTGCCACACCCGCCATGTGTGATTACAATATCGGCCTGTGGCATCAGCCTGCTGTGAACCGGGTAGTCTGTCACCCATAATACGTTGTCAGGGAGCGGTTCCTCCCCCTGGTATGGTTCGTGATGGGTCACCACCAGTTTGTACGGCTTGTGGGAAAATGCCTCAACCGCGGTGTGAAGATAATGTTGAATCATTTGAACAAATTCAGCGCGTTGAACAGATGATGAGCAGACAAGGATGACCGGATCTTCGGAATCGAGGTCGATCCAATTTGATTCTTCGTCGCCATCATACGAACATATGCCTACAATCCGGCTAGGCTCGGGTAAATTGGCCCAATCCGGAATCATTTCTGGGATCACCATCAGCAAATGCAACTGCCCGGAAAGGCCGGCGAAGTCTCCCCTCGTTCGCTTTTTATCCGTAAGCGCCGGCAGTCCATGCTGCAGTCTGACGGTATTGAGCTGTTTCTCATACAACTCGCGCAATCTTGAGTTCAAACGTTCTCCGCCCGGTACAAGATGATCGGGAAGCGGCACGGTCGTTTGAAAGCTCACCCAGGGAATCCCGTGCAATTCCGCCGCATAGGCAGGAGCCGCCAACGCGGAATCGCAGATCAGCAGATCGATGCTCGTCCGCTTGATGAACTCGTCAACCTCTGCAAACAGTTCCCCAATATATTTGTGCGGAATGGTGTACAAACCGATCTCTACAAAGATAAGGCCCGCTTCCTCAATCAACCCTTGATGTTGCCGTGGTGCCAGTACCGATACTTGATGCCCGCGGCGTGCCAGTTCTGCCCCGAGGTCCAAAGCGGGTATCATATGTCCCAGCATGATTTGACTGACAAGTGCGATTCGTGCCATTCCCGTCCTCCTCTTTATCATCGGTTTAATCGCTGCAATTCCGGCGGCTGGAACATCCCGTCTTTGCGAATTAAGACATTGTCAAAAAAGAGAGATCCGCCTCCAAACTCGGGCAACTGACATAAAACCAGGTCTAAATGAAGGTTTGAGACATTCCCGTTTTCCGCCATTGGATATGCTTGTCCCAAAGCAAGATGAATACTTCCGGCCATTTTTTCGTCAAACAAGGTGTTATACATTGGCTGCCGGATGTAAGGATTCAGACCGATTCCGAACTCCCCGAGTTGTCTCGCCCCCTCATCGCAGCTGAGCAGCTCAGTCAGACGCGTCTCATCAGAGGAACGCACCCGGACAACTTTCCCTTGGCGAAACTCCAGCGAAACTTGTTCAAAAATGAGACCCATATAGGTAGCCGGCACGTTAAAGGTAATTTTCCCTTCGGCCGATTCCAGAAGCGGAGCAGTGAAGATCTCCCCATCCGGAAGATTATACTTGCCATCACAAAGATAGTGGGGAATCCCTTTGATTGAGAAATGGAGGTCCGTGTCCGGACCAACAATTCGGACGTGTTCGGTTTTTTCCAGCCATTGCGCCAAAGGTTGAACCATTTCCTGCAACTTTTGATAATCGAGATTGCACGCCGCCAAGTAATTTTGCTGCAATTGCGACAAACTCATTTTCGCCAGCTGAGCCATGCCATAGGTCGGATATTTCAGCAAAACCCATTTCTCCAGCTCTGCCATCGCAGCTTGCAACGGTTGCATATAAAGTTTTACATAACGGTTATATTGCTCTTTGGGCAGATCGCTGAACTCATACAGATTTTCATCTGCGCGAATGCCGATAAATCCATCCATCGTTCTTTGCCGCTCTACTTCGCGAGTCGCAAGCAAATGGAGCTGCCGCGAATCGGCGTGTAAAATGAGTGACCGCAACTCCTCAGTCGGATGGAAACGGAAAAACGGGTGTGCCCCTACGTCCCAAACGGCATGCACGATCGCATCAACCAGCGGCTCTGCTTGACCAACCACTTCGATCAGCACCCGCTGACCGCGCTTAAGACCAAGCGAGTGATGGACGATCGTTTCCGCCAACCGTGCCCACTCTTGCCGTTTCATCGAATTCCTCCGGCCAGCTTGCCAAGTTCGGCAAAAAAACGCTGTTCGTTCGCATAGGTTTGCCATAAGTAATTGACCAGTTTTTGATGATAATCCCGCTCTGGTTGACGTTTCCACTTCATTAACAAACCGACGACGAGTGACCATGCTCGGCAAAGCATTTGCAATTCCTCCATCCACGCTTCCCGCAAATATACAGCAGGAATGGCCCTCTGTTCCGCCGCGACTTTCCACAATTCGCGCAAACGACGATAATAATGAAGATCAAACTCCAACCGCTCCAATTCCTTCACCACTCTGCCGGTAGAGGTTTGTTCGAGTTCGATGATAAACTCGGCCAGTTGTGCGAGACCTCCTTGCTCCAACATTGCCGCAAGCGAAGCGTTGACAATCTGATGGAATTCTTCCGGCCAAGACGCTTGTGTGCCATTCGGCCGCAAAATTGTTGCCGCGCCTGCTGCCCCGCCCATTGCGCTTGCTTCCAGGAAGAGCCGCCAAGGAATTTTACCAACATAGCCGGAAAAATAAGCATCTGTTCCCGAGCTGTCCACAAGGGTCAACTGCTCCTCATCGGAATCAACCACGAGCGACCAGTGCACGACATCGTGAATGCCATAATAGGAATGAAACGGCATATAAAAGGCTTTGTAAAAGATCAATGCATATCCTTTTTCATCCAGCAAGGAACGAATCAATGGACGAAAATCGCGAACACTCGGCGTTGAGTATGGAACAATTCGCCAGCCACGTTGCAAGTTTGGTTCACTGCGCCGCAAAACCAGCCGGTGTGCCGAACAATCAAACGGATTCAAAAACAGCGGGATCACTTCGGTCTCTCCCTGCCACTTCAATACCTCACTGATCGCTAATTGGCGACAGTCAAGCGCTCTTTCACTCAAGCCATATTGATCGGGAAAACGCCAATCTGGAGGCGACTGTCGAATCAGTTTTTCAGCAAGGGAGTGCGGAGGATAGCACTTTTCCTTCACCTACTCAATCCCCCCTCTCAGAAAAAACTCATACACATCGTCAATCAGTTGTTTTTCCGCATCCACAACCTCTTCAAACAAACGGATCAGATTTGGAACCAAGTTCTTTTCTGTATGTTTTTGTTTGCGAATAATATTGTGAATTCTCTTCCACCCTGTTGCAGCACTTTCGCACTTTTCCACCAGTTGTTCATTTTTTAATTCCGCTTGGATATATTGGGTAAACCCGTGATGATATCGTTCAACGGCCAAACTGTTAATCAGAAACTTAAAAAACAATTGTCGCCGTTCCTCCACCGATACCTCGATCCACTGCTGCATGTCTTGTTGAAGACGAAGCATCCCTTGATAGCCCATGCTCACATCGGACGAGAGATAAAAGTCATGGTACAAACGTTCTGCCTGCCGTCTTAAAAAAGCTGTAATCGTTGCCCGATCAGGCGTAATCTGGCGCGAACGATCAAGCAAATAGGCGCAAGCGCCAAACGATAGCGCGGCCTGTTCAAATAACGCCCGGTCAATCTCACCGTCAAACGGGGGAACGCTGTCAAAAATCTTGAACGTATCCAGGTCTTGATTGTAAGACTGGCCGATCACAAAGTGCGCTGCGTGAATCTCAGCCAGATATTCTTCCCGATGCGGCAAGTAGTAAATATCGGTTTGCACAAGCGGATACTTGCCGTCGACAATGCATTGCTCAATTTCCTCAAACGAATTAATCTCCTGCAGGGTGATTTGATAAAGCTCCGCCAGTTGCTCCTCCAGTCTGGGAATCATGTCAAACTGAAAATCATCGAGTTTCTCGGAATACCGGAGATATTGGAAGCGCAGATTTCCTGACAACAGATAGTTTGTATTGAACTGATGAGCCTTGACAATGGTCAAAAGTGCGGAGTTCTTGCAATCACTGACACCGGTAAAAAACTCCAACTGCAGCACTCATCTCACCTCTCTTCTTCTTCAGACGTGTGCCGACTCCACCGCCCGAATGATTTCTGAAACGTTGGTTTCGGCTGAAATTTCCAGCATTTCATCTGGAAATGTGATGTGAAATGTCTCTTCCAGCAGCACAACCAGCTCCATATATCGCAGTGAATCAAATCCAATTTCCAAGAGCGACCGCTGCTCATGGATTTCTTCCGCCGGGAGCACTCCACATCCCTCATTGCTTACCAATCGAATCACCTGTTCGCGAACTGACATCAGCCATGACCTCCCCAACTGACTACCCTTTCCCATTTGCTAGTCTCATTTTAGAAAAATACTGCCGGGAATACTCGGCCTGGCTTGTCTCCTTCTGAGTCAAAAAGCCGAACAAGAGTCAGCCATTTAATTGATGCAAAACCAGAAATTCCATCAACAGTGCGGTCGCTCGTTTTTCTTGTTCATAAATATACTGAAATTGTTCACTTAGCCGTTTCAGCGCGTCACCATCGCCGGTTCGCTGATACTGATAAGACAACGCGCGGCTTTTCAAAAGCGCTTTGGAGGAGAACGCATAGTAATCTTTAATCTTGCTAACAATTTGTTG
Source organism: Brevibacillus fulvus (assembly GCF_016908525.1). Lineage (GTDB taxonomy): Bacteria > Bacillota > Bacilli > Brevibacillales > Brevibacillaceae > Brevibacillus_G > Brevibacillus_G fulvus. The sequence goes on along the minus strand of NZ_JAFBEB010000003.1, from coordinate 153,219 downwards.
CTTGCCTTCTGGATCCAGATACTCCAGCCGTCTCATCATCAACTTTTTGTGATGAGCCATTTTATGGATCATAATATTCCAGCGGGTAAATTCTCTGGTCGGCAACCGGCGCTCTCCCGTAATGACCTGCCCAAAGTAATGAGCCAAATACAGATTGAGATCATAGCCCATCGCATATACTTCATAGCTGGATGGATTCGCTTTTACCCGGCCGCGATCCAATGAAAAAAAGAGCCGGCGCATATCCATGCTGGTCGGCAGTTGCTCCTTCAGCCGAATACGTGCGATCGGAAAGCCGAAATAGGCAAACCACTTTTGGCTGTGCATATCCTCCCGCCGGAGCCGGACAAACTCCCGCTGACAGTCCTCGTAAGATACCTCTAGTGCACCATAAATTTTTCCACCGACTTCAAAAGCCAACAGCTGAAATGCTTGCTTTTGATCGTCGTATCCATAGATCAACGCTTCGTGAAATAAATCGCGGACTTGATAATAATGGGAACCTTTGATGTGTTTCCAATTGAAATAAATGAGCACATATTCGCCTTGAGCAAGACAGCTGCGGATCAACTCCGTCCAATCGGGGGTATCCGGGATGCGTTCCTCTTTCAGTACCTCTGAATAAATTTCCAAATGTTCGGCGAAGTTGATCATGGGGAAATCGTCGGGCTCTTTGCCGATAAGGACAAGATTCGCGAAATGGCTATAATACCAGGGCAACAATTGATCGTTGCGCAACACGATGCTTAAGCGAAAATTATGGTAACACTCTGTTTCGAAACCGGGATTGGGGTGAACAGGGAGCTGCACTTGATTCGGCATGGATTGAACCACTCCTTTTTCTTGGTTACGGTCTCCGTACGTGCCCGTATTATCTCTACTGTACGAATTTCTCTGGCCAACACACTCTGCTTTTTTTTGCTGTTTTCTCAACGTTCTCTCATCGTTTGCCGCAAAGTTAGCCGAGCGTTCCCGACTGATTGGCACTATTGTTAGTGGTAATCCAGTGCGAGAGGAGTTTTGTTTGGTATGACAACCTCAGTCAAAAGAGACTTTACCCAAGGAGATTTGCAAAAACATCTAATTGCTTTTTCGACACCAGCAATCATCAGCGGACTGGCTTTTCAAATCAATGGAGTTTGGGATGCGTTCATCGTCGGGATGTTCTTGTCTGCGTCCGACATTGCGGCAATGACGATTTCCCTCAATGTTTCCTTTTTTCTGTTCACCCTGCTGTTAGGCTTCGGAGTAGCCAGTTCGATCCTGATCGCCCAAAGTTTTGGAAAAAAAGACAAGAAACAAACTTTTCAACTGATTGCCAACAGCAGTTTGCTCATGTTGACCATTAGTATGATCGCGGCCATCTTAGGCGAGCTGTTCTTGACACGCATCTTGCAATTGATGAATACACCGTTGGAAGTGTTCCAGCCCACCTATCGGTTTCTCGCCGTCTATCTGGCCGGCTTTCCCGCCATTACGATGCTCTTTCAATTCAGTCAAATTCAACGCGCCCTCGGCGATGCAACGACTCCGTTTCGGGCAACGATTTTCAGCATTATTGCCAATATGCTGTTTAGTCCTTGTTTTTTACTCGGCATCGGCCCGTTTCCGGAACTGGGAATCGGTGGGGTAGCCTTGTCCACTGTACTTGCCAACATCTGCGGGCTCATTTTCTCTTGTTTATCTTCGTTGCGAGCCCACCCTGAAGTGTTTGCGGGAGTACGTCAGGCGCACTTCGCACCGAAGCTGATGATCAACATCTCCAAACTCGGACTTCCCCTCGGTTTGAATCAGATGGTGCTCAGCATCTCAGTCGTTGCGACGACGACGATCGTCAACTCGTACGGACCGATCGTGATTAACGGGATGGGAGTCGGAAGCAGATTTGACAGTCTGATCACACAATTTATCATGGGGATCAGTTCGGGGATTTCCACAATGGTTGCGCAAAACATCGGGGCCAACCAGTTGCTGCGTGTAAAGGAAACGCTGCGGATCGGCTTGCGTCTGTTGCTGTTCGTTATGATCATTCTCGCTGCTTTCTTTTATGTCACCGCCCCCTATCTGTTGCGGTTGTTTTCCCAGGACCCCGCCGTCTTACAGCAAGCGGTTACCTATCTTCGCTACATTGCTGTCGGCTACATTGCTTTCGGCATCGCCAATGTATTCGAGGGAATTCTGCGCGCTTTTCAAAAAGTCCATCTGCTCTTGTTTACGACCCTTTTCACCGCATGGCTTTGCCGCATTCCCTTGATGGTATGGGGAGGCAGCACCTTTGGCATCGTCGGACTCTGGCTCGGCATTTGTCTCAGTTTCCTTCTCTCCGCCTTGACTCTCGGTGTGATCACGCTGCAGTTGTTCCGCCGATTGCCACAGGAAACAACGAAATCTCGGTTGTCTGACGACGTTCGCGCCTAATGTTTGGCCGCAGCAAGCTTGTTATCCAAAGAAAAAGCTCTCTTCCCTTGGATCGTCAGATCAGTCCAGGAAGAGAGCTTTTTTCAATTGCGTGTTTGACTGCTAATGAGAATCACTTGCCCAACAGCGTAATCCTCGGAATGGGATAGACTGACATATGGCTGCAGTCGAAATCGCGCACAGTCTTCGCGCACTTTTCCATAAAAAACAAGATACGGTTGGCCCGACGGTAAATGTTCCAGTTCCACATCAAGTAATCGGTAACCGTTTGCCACCCCTGTGCCCAGCGCTTTAAAAAAAGCCTCCTTTACAGCCCATCTGGCGGCAAAATGCTGTGCCGCTTTCAAGTGCTTGCGGCAATAGGCGATTTCGTTTTCGGTAAACACTCTCTCAAGAAAACGCTCCCCCAAACGTTCGATCATGCAGGAAATTTGCGTAACTCCCTGAATATCCACACCAAGTCCGTAAATCATATAATCCCCCCTTTAAAAACGATGCTGTTGGGCGATGTGCCGCTCCGCCAATTGGTAAACCCCCGCCGCCCCGGCATATTTTCGCTTCATGACTGTTTCCCGCAGTTCGATGGCACGGTCGCGGTATTGGTCCTCCATAATAAAAGTGGCCATTTGATTCAAATGATCCGCAGTAAAGCAGCCTGGCAATAAATATTCGCCTACACCAAGCTCCCAAACTTTTCGCGCATTGTACTCCCGCTCAGAATGGGTAGGTATCACCAACGAAGGAACACCATGCATGATCGCTGACATACAGCTTCCATGTCCGCCATGATGGATGAACAAGCGGGCGCGGGCCAACAATTCTGCAGAAAAAAAGCGAATTCGCTGAATGTTTGGCGGCAGACTGGCCAATACGTCCGCGGGCAGTTCTTCATTTGTTGACAAAAGGACACGGTAAGGCTGATCAGCCAGGGCGCGGATCATTGTTTCAATCAATTGCAATCCGGAGGAACCGGCAGAATCTTGCAATCGACCGGGATAAAGCAATATATCAGGAGCATCCTCTTTCAGCTCGCCTTGCATTTTTTGTTCAAGCGGTCCCACATAATAGGCTTGACCGCTTTGTATCGGGTCAAATTCCGGGATTCCCGGAACGATATTGAGGTCTCCCGCCAGCAACTCTTCCATTTGATGAATCCGCGGCATGTCCAGTAAATCCAGCACTTTGTTGATCACAGGCGTGACTTTCGGCAAATTCCGCGGAGCAGCAGACCAATGGCGGACTCGTTGGCCTTGCGGATGAAAACAAGCCTGCGTGATCGCGATCACCGGAATACCAAGATACCTGGCTGCCAAAACGGTTTGCGGACTCATATCAGCAAACACGATATCTGGTTGCAGCTGCTTTAGCATGTTGATCCGGTGAATGATCCATGCTTCGGCAAATCGTTTGTCCAACAGCCCCATTTGCGCGTAATAATGATCCATATCATAAAAAACGGGAGAACTTTCAATCAGTTTCAGCGGGTCCGGCATGGTTGGATCATCATCGCGAAGATGGCAATAGCCCGCATTTTCGATTAAGGCGATGGCATTTTCCCCGTAAATGCTAAAGCTTACTTCCGCTCCGGCCCGCTTGTAGAGATCAGCGATTGGCATACAGCGAATCACCGGACCAAGCCCCCCGCTTAGCCCAAAAAAGACGCGTCTCGTCACGGTCGATCCCTCCCCTTGGGTTAGATTGCGGCAACCTGCCTCTGCCGTTGCCGTCCCAGATTGCGTACATACCAGACAAATGACGCCAGCTGTTCGGGTGTCCCCAGCGGAAAGCAAGCATGCACCGGATCAATCTCAAAACGAAACCCTTTGTCGATCAGCCGGTTGTAGAGCGGCGCAATATAATACTCCCCCTTAATCCGATCGTGGCTGGCAATTGCCTCCTCTGCTGCTTCGACAAAGTACCTTGCTTTGGCGAATTGATAAAGGCCGGTCGTGGCATACGGAGAGATCACTTCTTTCTCCTTTACTTGCTTGACCAGCCCCGTTGGATCGAGTTGAACATAGCTGAAGCAATCGTCAGATGCGCGGAATACGGAAATAACTCCATCTGATCCGGTATTCCTTCTGGACCAAATCGGCGTCTTTCTCGTATACATAAATGTATCGCAATTGTAAATCAACAACGGTTCATCCGGTTTCATCAGCATTTTGGCCGCTAAGACCGTTTTCGCTTGCCCCTCCAACACACAATCAAGCGATACAATCTTGGCTTGCGGGCAATAACGGTAAATCGCATTTTTCAGCGGAAAAGCTTCGAGATGTTCCCGAAGGCAGACAAAAATCATCTTGTCGATCCTGACAAACGGGCGCAAACTATCAAGTGCCCAGTAAAACATCGGTTTTCCCAAAACATTGATCAACTGCTTTGGTTGCTCATATCCTGCCGCACGAAAGCGGTGGCCAAGACCCGCCATAGGCAACACAATGTTCATCCCGAGCCCTCCTCACGACGTAACTTTCGCAAAACTTCCTGCCAATTGGTAAAAGAGATCGCCAGGTCATCGATATAAACTTGACCGTATGGCTTGCCGAAGACAATTTCGTCATATTCAATTTGATGCTGCGCCAACCACTCCAACGTAGTTTTTCCTACATTGGCTATCACTTTGCCGGCATTTCCGCCTTCTGTTCGCATACTGCGCGCCGTGTAAATAATAATTTCATGTCCTTCCTGTTTTAACTGCCGAAGAGCCTCCGCCGCGCCCGGAATCGGCAAAACCTCCCCGTATGACTCTCCTCCCTGCTTTAACCTGCAAATGGTTCCATCCAGATCAACAACTATCCGCACTACTTGTCCTCCTTTTCCCCGGAAATGGCCTCGGTCAGCAACTGCGCACCCAAGGCATAGAGAGCCAGTTGCCGCTTCGGTTGATCGCGATGGAGCGGAAGCATGGACAGAAACAGAAGCGATTCAATCAGTTTGACTTCCGCCAGCGATGAACCAAGCCAGTCATCCCACATATGCTGCAATTGCTTTTGGATGGGGGTGAATGGCAGCTTCAGCTCCAACGCTTCCCCCGACAAAGTTGCCTCGTATCGATCCCGGACGATATGTTCGTAACCACTGAGACTATGCCGCATTTTAGCGAGGTCATACCGAACATCGCCATATGCACCCGCATTGCCGAAATTTCCGCGTGGATCGATGACTAGCAGTTGATTGCGCTCCGGATCGAAAAAAAGGTTGGAGAAACAGAGGTCACCGTGGATAAGCTGAAAGCGAATCGTTGAGATGCAGCGACGAATTACGAATTCGTGTTGTTCCAGCAAGCGCACCGGACAAACTAGCTGGCGGCCATTTAATTGAAAGCAGCCTTTGTGATAGATTCGGTTGGCCCATTTGCGTTCTTCCAGAAACCGGCTGAGCCGCTGCCACGTTTTGACGATATACATATCCTCAAGTGCCGAAATTGCGTCATGATCTTTGGTATACCGCGAAAAGTCACGCAGCAAAGCGAAAATATGGCCAAAAAACGACTGCCATTCGTTCATGGTTAACCCGTTGTCCAAATAAAGCTGTCCGACTGTCGGCAAATGAATATATTCCATTGTCACAAAAACTTGTTGAGAAAGAAGAGAATAATCTACGATTTGCGGAATGTACCGCTGCAATTCGGCAGGCAATTCCAAGTACCAACGAATTTCAGCGGATAATTTCTGCTCGTCAAGGCTGCGCTTCGTGACAGTTTGCCGTTTGGCATCATAGGTGATCTGATTGAAGTATCTCGACCGCATCGATGGGGGATTTGGGCGACGACCATTGTTATTTGCGCAGTTGCTCAACGATCGGCTCCGATTGTAGCGTACTGCCGCAGACTGTTTGCCAAATATCTGACCAGGTGTGACTGATTCCAGGAGAAAATACGCACTCCTGTACTTGCTGCATGGCTTCCCGTGTATTCCAGCATCCGTAGCGTTGGTTCAGCGAATCTTGCAGTTGCGCTGCGGCGCATTCTCCCAGGAGATAATTTTGGTAATACACAGGCAATGTAGTCAGATGCGGCTTGCACGCCCAATAAGGATAATCCCATTCAAGCGGTCGAGAAAGTCCCTGTATCTCTTCGACGAGATCCCACCATAATCGATTTAACGGCTGACCCGGATTTTCATAGAGTTGTCTCTCAAATGAAACCACGGTCATGGTCCAATATAAGCGAACCAGCAAATTGTTTTGCCATCTGCGGCGATAGGAGTCGGGTTGCACAATCTCGGTATCAAGCAACCAGGACAGCCAATGGGGATCAAGCGCCAATCGCTCCATTAAAGCTGCAACCGCTTCGCTCAAAAACAGCTGGGCAGGCTGCCGTAACAAAAACGGCAGCGTGCGATCAATTCCCTGTTCGTAAACAGCATGGCCCAGTTCATGCAGCAAAATGGCAATCCCCCTGACAGAAGGGTCGAGATTGCAAGAGATCCGTATATCCCCGGCTCGATCAATATGCAAACAAAAGTTGGTCTGCGCTTTTCCGTCCTGACTGGTCAAGTTCGCGTTTGCCAACATCTCGGCAATAGCGAACCCAAGGTTATGAAAATAATCGATCAGCTTGCTTTGGATGCTCTGCAAATCAACGGGTACGCTACTCTGTTCATCGCTGTAATATTCTTGGACAAACGGATGCGGATAGCGCCAAGGATACCGATCCTTTTTCGGAAGCTTCCATTTTGCGGCAAGCTCTTCGTCGATTTCCGCCATAATCGACTGATAACTGCTGTCCAACCCTTTTCGCAGCGCAGTAAAGAGGCTGTCAAGCAGATCGAGCGAGAGTTCCTGGCTTTCCAGCTTCATCACATAATAGTTGTCGAAGCCATTTTGTCGTGCCACCTGATTGCGCAATTCAACCAATTCCAGCAATTTGGGCGCAATGTGCTGGCCAATCCCCATGCTCGCTTGCCATAATTGCTTCCGATATGTTTGGTCGGGGCAATGCAACAGCTCCCGCAAAATCTGTTGTTCGGTCAGTTGCTTCCCGGAGCTTGTCGGCCGATAGGCAGCAAACTGAACATTTAATTCATTCCAAACTTGAGAAATCCGGCGGCGCGTCTCTGGCGAGGTTCGACTGTCCAGCCTCTCCCGCTCCAATATTTCCAGCTGGCGTCGTTCGCATCTGTTAGACTTTCCCGTTTGATCTGGCTGCCATTCCACTGCGGCCAATGCCTCCTGATAGGCGATTTCTTCTGCCTCGCAACGCTCTGCCCACTCCTTCCGCCCCGTTGTTAGAACCATCCATAAAGCATGCATGGAGGCAGTATGCAAACGTTGCAGTGACTCGTTCAAATTTTGTAAGAACGATTTCATCTAAGGACCACCCCATTGTTGCGCAAATATTGGATCGCTTGCAGTGCGCTCGACTTGGCAGAAGCGGCAGGTTTGTCAATCTCAATCGTCAAATAACCGTCGTACTTGCTTGCGCGCAAAAATTGCAAAATCGGCGCAAGTTGTAAATCACCAAAGCCTAATTCACAAAACTGTGTTTTGCTCAAGCCAAAAGAGCCAAACTTGACATCTTTCAAATGAATGCAGGAAATTCTGGGGAAATATGTTTCGAGCAGCGGCAGAAGGTCGTATCCAGCTTCCGCCGCATGCCCAACGTCCGGCACCAGGTAAATATCTTCGGCCACACGTTCCATTGCCATGTCGATCTCTTTTCTGGTAAAGATCGGTGAGCCTAAATGGGGATGCAGAGCGATACGAATGCCATAATGGCGATAGCGTTTGGCAATTTCCTCGATCATGCCCAGCATTTTGTGCCAATCATCCTGCTCAACTGACCGCTTCAGCTTCATTCCCGGTCCCAAAATAACCTGCGGGATGTTGGCTTGTTGCAAAAGCCGTGCAATGCTCTCATGCCGCAAAAACAATTCTCTCCGCTTCTTTTCGTTCATAAAATGACCGGTTTCATACGCAGCTGAGACCGTCAGCGGATAGCGGCCGATCATCGCCAGCCATGCTTCCATTTGCCGCGAGAAAGAAAGCAACGTCGTTCCTGCAATTTCACAAGCTGAAAATCCGCTTTCCGCTATCTCCGCCAATCCCTGCTGCCAATTTGTTCCCCATCCGATCAACTGACAGGAGAGCCGAAAGCTTTGTTTCCCCGCTTTGGTCACTTTCATCCCTTCACCTTGGAAAAAACTTGGTCGTGATAGGACAAGTTTTGATAGTTAAAGACAGTCCCGCTGATCTCAACAACTTTCGGCGAAGTGTTAATCGGCTTTCTCACCCGTTGGCCCTTTTTATTCATCAAATAGCTGTAATTGTGTGTGATTTTTTCCAAACTGCTCTTGGCAAAATGTGTCACAAACGCTTGACGATACCGATTCTCAGACCGATTGCGCGGCGAACCGTGCATCGTATATCCGGTGAAAATCACTACATCGCCCGGCCGTGTAGAAATTTGCACCCGCCTGAAACCAGGCGGAATCGGCGTCATCTCACCGGCATAGGCAGCACTGCTGCCAGGAACAAACTCGCAGGAAAGCAAATCAAGTTTATGCGTACCGGGAACGATCAGCAAACCGCCATTCTCCTCGTCGGTGGCGTCCAGACTCACCCAAACGGCATATGTCGTGCCAGGATGAACACCCACTGTATAATTATCCTGATGCAAACTAAGCCCGCGGGAGCCCGGCGGCTTGAAGAAGTAACTGGTCTGGATCACCAGCGGTTCTTCCTCCAGCAACTCCTCAAGCAGTTCAATTACGCGCGGGTCGAGGCTGAACCGGGCAATTCGCTCGTTTTCCCGATGAAAATCGCGAAATCGGTTGGGATACAAACTTTCCAATGGCCGCAACGGGTCCTGTTTGATTTCCCCGGAAGCGAGCATTTGCAACCAGATTTTTTCGTATTCGTTTTTGATCGCCGCTATCTCTTCCGGTTGAAACATTTCTTTTATGACCAAGTAGCCGGTTTCAGCAAAAAATGTTCTCTCACGCTCGCCAATCGATTTGCTCATCGCCAACTTCCTTTCACTTCTCATTCCGCTTGATGATTTGGTCAAAATAGGTCGCATTGCGGAATTCAAAGATGTTATTCTTCGTTTCCAACACTTTTGGTTCCGGATTGAGAAGTTTTCGTACCCGCTCGCCTCGTTTATTGATCAGGTAGTTGTAGTTTAAGGTGATCTTTTCCATGCTTTCGCGTGCATAGTGGGTAACAAGAACGCGCCGGAAGCGATGCCTCGAAAAATTTTCCGATGAACCGTGCAAAATATTGCCGTTAAAAATGACCACATCGCCCGGCTCAGTCGTAACCTCGACCGTTTCGTATCCTTCCGGAACCTCAATCATCTGCCCATAGACGCTTACCGTTTCCGGCACAACTTTGGGGGAAAGCAGTTCAAATTGCTGCGTTTTTCGCACGAAACTAAGCCCGCCATTTTCCTGATCAGACGGATCAAGGCTCACCCAGGCGGCATAGGTTGTGTCCGGAACTACCCCGATGCTGTAATTGTCTTGATGGTACGGCAAGCCTCGCGTTCCTGGCGTTTTAAAATAATAGCTGGTCTGAATAACCAGGATCGGCTCGCCAAGCAGGTACTCCATGATCTCCATCAAACGCGGATCGATAATGAACTTCGTAACCGTCTCGTTCTCCCGATGGTAATCCCGCAATCGGGGAAAAACGCTTTCCAGCGGTCGCTTGCTGTCTTGCTGAATTTTCCCGGATGCCATTAAATCAAGCCAAAATTTGAAGTATTCCTCGTTGACCTGCTCTACTTCCGCTCGCGAATACACTCCTTTGACAACGAGATAGCCTTCCTGTTCAAAAAACCGCTTTTGTTCTTCGCTTACATGAGTTCCCACTGCTCCCACCTCATCTCATCCTCATTTGTCCCTTCTATTACTTAGGTAGGTTTACAATTGTTGTTGGCGCTGACCCCGCTCCAAACTGTCTTGCGAAGGGAGGCTGTTTCCCAATTGACCGCTGTGTTGAATCTTCTGCGGACTTTTTCGCCCTGTTTGTTAAGCAAATGATTGTAATTCAGCACGACCTTCTCTGCGCTCACCCCGGTATAATGGGTCACAATCGCGCGGCGGAAACGGTTTGATGACAGGTTGGCAGTGGAACCATGCAACAGATTGCCGTTAAAAATAACCGCGTCTCCAGGTGCCGTTTGAATGAAAAGAGACTTGGCCCCTTCGGGAATCTCCAGCTTTTCGCCATACTCCGTATCGCTTTCCGGAATACTTTTCGGAGCCAATAACCCCATCTTGTGGCTTCCCGGTATAACGTACAGTCCGCCGTTTTCCTCGTCGGCCGCATCCAAACTGACCCAAACGGAACAAGTTGTTCCCGGTACAACTCCGATGCTGTAATTGTCTTGATGGAGCGGCAAGCCCCGCGTGCCCGGCCCTTTGAAGTAATAACTGGTGGAAATGACCAATGGTTCTTCACCGAGAAGCGCCTCCACGGTACCGATCGCTTTTTGCTCCAGGACAAATCGCAAAATCGCCGGATGTTCCTTGTGATAGTCACGCAGACGCGGAAACAAGCTCTCCACCGGTCGCTGTGGGTCTTGCACAATTTTTCTATCGGCGACCAAATTACTCCAAATATTCTGAAATTGCTCGATAAGCTGTTTTGCATCCGCTTGCGAGTAAAGTCCGGAAATTTTCAAATAACCTTCTTGTTCAAACCTTTCCTTGTCTTCCGCGGTGATTCTTGCGTTATTCATACGCCCACCTCTTGTTCATTTAATTGGTGTTGCTTCATTGGATCATCGCGCATTTTTTTTCCGGTTCAGGAAAACTGCTCAGCGGGTTGACTTTTTTGACTTTTGCTGTTGTACTGTAGCTTCTGGCCAACTCGGTCAAATAGTGGTTCTCTTCGCGGACCAGCGTATAGCCAACTCCTTTTAAATAGAAGATCAACGAGAAAGAATGCTTGTCCGTTTTCAGTTTTCGCCGCAATTTGTATATATATTGCCGAGCCGTTTCCGGTCCGGTATATTCGTCCCAAATGTTATGAAGAATTTGTTCGGTGGTGACAAACCGTCCCTGATTTTTGATGAAATACATCAAGAGTTGAAATTCTTTATCTGGTAACGGCTCCAGCTTTCCGTTCTTCAACAAACAGTGCAAGTGCGGCTTAAAAATAATGCCGGAGCAAATCTCTATATCTTGCGCATTCAGCTCCTCCGAAAACTTTTCCGGAACATTCAATGTATCAATAAATCGGCTGATTGCTTGCTGTACCTGTACCTCATTTTGCACCATGCATACAACATCGATTTTCCGTTGCAGACGCTCTCGCTCTCTCCCCGCGCACTCTTGTTCTTCTGCCATGACCATAAAGCGGACTTTTGGATATTGCCGGGTGATTTGTTCAAACAAGAACAGTTGCTCTTGCATTTGGCCAGAGAGATCCCAAATGACCGCCTGAACCGACACCGCCGGATTCAGCAAGTGTAACAGTTCGCTTGTTCCTGTCGCGTACAATACGGTGCAGTTTTTGTTCTCAACGGATTTTTTGACCCAACTAAAAATACTCGGATTTGAGGTAATTACAGCAATCATCATGCCTTGATTCCCCTTTCAATTGTTTTTTTGCAAGAGAAGAACCCCCACTCCATGATCGGGGCTTACAAACACTAGTGCGATGGTTTCACCTGCTTGAACCGTTATCTGACTGTCCATCTCTTGCAGGGTAACAAACGGGTCGCTGCCAAGGAAATTGATGTTTGCCCAACGGGTGCGTTGAAACAGCTTCTGGTCACAATTCCGCCACGCTCGCTCCAAGCCGGCTAAAAAACTGCGCGAGACACACTGCGCAATCGTCCAATCGATCCGTTGCTGTTTCCGGATTTCGCACAACAACAACAGAGCCTTGTCAATGAGCATCCGTTCCGCCCGTTCGTAATCGTCCGCCGTCCATTGATGCATGGAGACAGGAAGACAGCAGCCCCTTTGCCCCGCATACAACAGCTGATATGTTCCTTCGTCCCGCGTGAAGTGGATCCAGGCGGCGGCATCCCCTTTGGCAAACCCGCAAAACCGTTTGCGGGAAAATGGTGAAACCACATGATCGATCGTGAGCAGCAACGCATGTTGAACAGGCTCGGCGCGGAAAAAGCTTTGAACCAACTCAACCCCGCTGACACTGGCAAGGCTTCCCTGTTGTCCGACAGAAAACGGGAGGCAGTTCACCAAGCCAAGGCGTTTTTGAATTTTCCACGCTGGCAGCATGCCGGCGTTGCCCCCTACCGTTTCATGGCAATAACACAAAAGATCAATTTTCCGCTTCCCGTGACCATGTTCAGCCAGGAAGCGAACAGCGTCATCGGTGAAGTCCCCTCGAAAAGCGGGAATATGATCACGCTCTTCCGACAGGCCCGCTGCCAAATCTCCTTGTTGGAAGGAAAGCTGCCGATCGGCAAACAGACAAAACAGCGGATTGGCAGCCCCATATCCCTCCGAAAAGGAGGAAAGATAGTCACTCCCGGAAAGTGTGGTTGGCGCCACAGCGGCAAATACAGACAGAAATAGCTTGCTCAAGGGCGGCTCCCCCCTAAAATTGATGCAGCGCACATCCATAACTGCCGATGCCTACGGAAACCGTAAGATACAAATCGCCTTTTCTCAACCGCCCGTCAGCGACCGCCGCTTGCAGATTGTAGAGGATGTCCGAGCAATAGAGATGGCCCGCCTCAGCGATGGTCTCCGTGTAAAATTTATCTGGACGGAGTCTGAGCATCTCCGCTAAAACCTGCCAGGTCCGGTAGTTGACATTGCTCCCAATCAGCAATCTTACATCATCAAAAGCGAGCGATGCTTTGCGCAAAGTCGTCATAATAATTTGGCGCAACGCAAAGAAATATGTTGTTTGAAACCATTTCCAATCCTCCGCTTTGCCACTGATCCCGTCATAAAAGGTCGGATCGACCACATTTTCAATCAGCAGGGTACGGTGGAGTTTCCTGCCTCTGATCAAGTAGCAGGCACTGGCACAATCGCCCAGCAGCGAGTCAGGCAGTCTGCGAAAAAAAGGATGGATCGCTTTATCTGCCGAGACAAGCAAAATGCCGCTAGTGTACGGGTCCGTCCGGAACAGATTGCGTGCCATGCGCAGCGCCAGGTGAACAGAAGCGCAGTTATGCTGTCCGATGGCGTGGAATGGCCGTTCCTGCAATCCATACGTGTGGAGTACTTCACGAAGCATATTTTCATCGTGCCAAGACAGCTCGGAAGTCCGAACCATCAAAATTCGATCGATCGGCAAACTTTGTCGGCGCAACCGCTCCACTAGCGGATGACAAGCCTCCCGCAACATCTCCGGCAAACTTCGCTCTCTCTCTACCGGCACATGTGAAAAGCGATAGTCTGTCTTGAACCGTCGGATTTCTTCCCCGGAGAATACACCGCCGTGCTGCACAATTTCCGCAGCCAGACGTTCTACGCTGACACGCCTTGGCGGGACATAAACAGACAGATCATGAATGGAAAAATCATCAGTCGGGGTTCTCATTGCGTTTTCCTGGCCAGACAGCCTTCAATATAGTCAGTCAAGCTGCCGAGCGTAGGTTTCTCTGCGCCCAATGCCTCCGGATAGTTCAGTTCAATTTGAAACCGGTTCTCCAGATCAACCAAAAGCTTCATAAACAAAACCGAATCGATGGGAAAGTCAGGCGCATCCAATCGGACATCGAAGCTGAGCGCATCTGTATTTACGTTGTTTTCATTGAACACAGTCAAAATTTCCATGAACACTTCTTGCCGATTCCGTTTCATAACCCCCTCCTTGGCTGATGTGTTTATCTTTCACCACCAAAATATCGTTTTTTGCGGTAGGTTATCTCAACATTTTTTGTCACTTTTCTCAGTGTTTCTTGCTAATCTGTGGTCCTTGGTCATTTTTTTACGGCATTTCCCTATCTTGATGGACATATTGTTCTTTCCACGATCGCGGCAATTCAGCCGTCAGCTTTATCTCATGGGGGATTTTGTAGAAAGCCAAATGGCGAGCTAAAAAAAACCGAATGTCTTGCGGGGACACGGCGGCCTCGGCGACCACATAGGCGATTATTTTTTGGCCGTACAGACTGTCGTTCTCACCCACGACCTTGGCCTGAAGTATTCCCGGAAAAGAGCGGAGCACCTGCGCAATCTCGTTAGCATTCACCTTGCGTCCGGCCACATTGATAAATTCACTTTGCCGCCCTGTTAAAAAAAGCTGCCGACCCTTTATCATCCCGATGTCGGCGGTAACGTAGGCACCGTTGTGGAGCGGACTGACAAAGCCATGTTCCGCTGTAACATATCCCTGAAACAAACTGGGACTACGCACGACAATCACCTGCTGGTCGGTTAGTTCCACCTCTACCTCGGGAAGAATCGAGCCAACCGCTCCGTCCGTTTCTGCGCCGGTTGGATCGGTCGCGGCGATCGCACCTGTTTCCGTGCTGCCATAAACTTGTAAAAGACGTGCTCCAAACTTACCGTGAAACGCGGATGCAATAGCGGGGTCCAAACGGCCACCGGCGGAAATGGCCATACGCAGCGCAGACAACTGGTTGGATGTAATCATCTCCGCTTGCGTCAATAGTTGGTAAAGCAATGGAACGCCAAACAAAATTGTACTGCGAGACGCCAGCGCTTCGCTGGCCACTTTTCGCGGCGTCGGAGCGGAACAGATGCGCAGGGTCGCTCCCGCCAGCACGCTGCCCATCAACGAACCGGTCAATCCGTACATATAGTTGAGCGGAGTGGTAGTAAGAGCGATATCGTCTGCAGTAAAGTCGAACCACTCCTTGTAAACCAGCCCTTCCCGATACAAAACCGCATGGGTAAGTTGAGCAAGTTTCATCGGACCGGTTGAGCCGGAGGTGGGCAACAAAACCACAGCGGACGAAGCGGACAAGTCAGTTTCCGTTGCCCCGGTTTCCATCGACCGTGATTCCCCTTTGGCAAGCAACCGGGAATAGCTGATCGCCCGGTCGCCGCCGTCTGGCTTGATCCAGCGTCGAATGAAAGCCATTTTCGCCAGACGGTCTTGTTCCGCCTGCGTAGTTTGTTGGTCCAACGGCAAAAAAGAAACGCCGCCGTCAATCAGACTGAGGAGAATCAAAGCGGATGTTGCCGATTGATCAACTACAACCCCGACAGGTCGTTTACCGTTTTCCTCTTGTAACGTGGCCACGGCGTGCTGAATCGCGGCCATATACTTTGGCAATTCACCATACGTGATCGATTCCGTGCCATCGCTAATGGCTATCTTCTGCGGATGATCATGCTGCATGATCCAAGCGGACAAGCGCCCCATCGGCAGCCTCCTTTCGAACTCTAGCTGAGATACACAGCTTAAGCATACTTCCTGCCTATGCGATGTTCCTATTAATCCACCGTGAATTCACCGTATCAAAAGCGCAGACGGAAAAATAACGTCTGGATGATGTTCAACTTGCTCGAAACTTGTTAGTTATGAGTAAGGAGAAAACGGATAGAGGAAGGGAGTGGCTGCATGATTGGGATGGAAGCGTTTGCGACATATGTGCCGCAAAAGCGCAGCTCTGTCAAAGAACTGGCAACCGAATTGAGCCTGTCCGGCGAGGAACAAGCGCGGCTTCAAGAGTACGGCTTCGCTCACGTTGCTGTCGAACCGAAACGGCAGCTTCACCATCTGCTGGTTCAAGCCGCACAGCTGCTGTTTCACAAGCGGCCGGAAATTGTTTCACAGATTGGCGCGATCTTGTGTACCCATGCTTTCCTGACCAATTTTCCGTACTTATTCGATCCTTTGACACAACTTCAGCAGGAATACGGGTTGGACCATCTGCCAAAGATCACGTTCGCGCAAATGAACTGCGCCTCCTCCGATTTGTTGCTGTTTTTGGCCAGACGTTGGCTGGAAGCGCATCCGGACGTGCCGGGCGCGCTGTTGCTGATCGGAGATAAGGTGTTTATTCCGAAGCATCGCTATCTAAAAGACAGTACGATCTCCGGAGATGCGGCGGCCGCGGTCTTTCTTTCCCGTCATGCCCATCAACATCGCATACTGCACACCTCGATCCAGACGGAAGCAACCGTCTTTAACAGCGTACGATCGGATCCAAAGGAATGGAAATGGTTTCAGGCGACTTTTCCACTCGGATTGGTAAAAATCATCCGTTCAAGCTTAATCGCATGCCGGCTTGAAGCCGAGCAGCTGCGCTGGATTTTCCCCAACAATATTAATGAGGTTACATGGAATACCGTGGCGAAAGCACTGCATCTTCCCCGCGAGAAGTTTTATTATCCGACCTTGTCCACGGTTGGGCATGCGCAAAATGTAGACAATCTGTTGAATCTGCAAGCTGCGAAAACAAACGGACTCCTAACGACTGGGGATTATTATGCCACCCTGTCGCTGGGAATGGGCAGTGCATTTGGCTGCACCATTTTTCAATTTTAATCGAAATGGGCTGATCTTGTTGCAATTCAAACCGACCTTGTCTCTTTCATCTGTATCGGTGTGGCTGCCGGATACCCGCCTGTCGCTTGGCCAACTCTGGCAACAGCGGCGGCAAGCGATCCCGAACTGGCGGGAAAATCAATTGCAGCATCCATTGTATGCCCTTTACGAGGAGTACGGATTGCCCTTAGACGGTTCCCCATTGCCCTCGGCGAAGGAAAGCGAATGGGGGGATACCAAACTGCCCGTATCCTTCACACCAGGAGGCGCCGAACTTGCGCTTGCGGCTGTACGCCAACTGCTTGCCACATGCAACCCGACGCGACCCACGGTCAAATATTTGCTCTATGGCCACGAAACGCTCGAACCGAGCATCACGCTTACGCCCACACAAAAAATCAAAAAAATTTTGAAGCTAAAACATACTCTTCCCTTTTCCGTCTGCGGGCAAGGATCGATAACCGTCGCCAGCGCCTTGCGTATGCTGCACGTCCTTGAACAGACAGACGGCCAAGCGGGAGAAAGGTTGCCTTCCTTGCTGGTGACCACCGACCAAGTTTGTCCGCCACAGCCGCGCGCTTTTTTTCAGCAGTTTCCTAAAGGGGACAGCGCTGCTGCCTGTCTGGTCGCTCCGGATGAGGGGGAATGGACTATCCTTGACTGTCAATTCCACCATTGGGCACTGCATCACCCTAATCCGTATCATTGGACAATTAATGACTACCATCAGCATGAAGCGACTTTTTACAAGCAGCTGACGGCACTGCTGCCCGATTTTCTCAGCAAAAACGACATAGGCTTTCGCGATTTGGAGTGGCTGGTGCCGCAGCATCTCAGTGAGCGTTTTTTTCAGGAGACGGCCTGCTTGGCGCAGGGAGCTTGCCGACTCTATCGGCGCGAGCTTCTGCCGGAGTGCAATTTGCTAAACAGCGACTGTCTGATCTCCCTGCATGAACTGGATACCGGAAAACAAGTCAGCAGAGGAAGTTTTGTCCTGCTGGTGCCTGCCGGGCCGCTTGCTTCGCTGGGCTTTGTTTTATTGCAAAAAAACAAAAAGGAGTGAACGTCATGTTACAGTATGAACTGCCCAGCAAAGTGGGCACGCGGATGTTGCTTCGCAGCGACGGTTCCACCACACTATTGTTGGAAAGCCTGTTAAATACGTCGTTACAAGTTGCCGTACCCAGCCAGAAAGTCGTCCGGACGGATGAAGTTGAGGCAGACATTTTGCAGTGGTTGTGCGTAGAGAGCGGAGAGCCGCTGCTGGTACGTCATTCCGCATTGGTAACACCTGCTCAGGAAGTGGTCTCGCGCAATTACGTAGTCGCTCGCACCCAAATCGCAGAAAGTCTGTTGACCGGGATGGAACAGGAAGAACTGCCCTTGGGAAAATTGCTTTTGGGAGAAAGATGGCCGCAATACCGGCAGCTTCTTGGCCACGGCACCCGTGAATTCACTTTCGATGCAGTACCATCGACCTGTGCCTTCAAACACTATGTCATTTGGCTGGAGCAAAAACCGCTGCTGTATATCCGCGAGCTTTTTCACCCCAAGTTTGTCGCGGCACATGCGTTTGAAGAGTGAATAAAGCGGAACTCTCCCGGTTCTTTACAGAAATTTCCCACAAATCTCATAGATACTTCACAATTGATTGATACGATGTCCTCTGTAAACGAACTTATTCCTTACGGGAAGGGAGACTCTCCAATATGCACCAAAAAAAATGGATGATAGCCGCTTTGGCAGCGCTCACTTTTACATCGGTTTCAGGGACAAGCTCCGCAGCGCTGTTGGATCACACCACCAGCTTCAATTATGCGGACAGCGATGAAATTCGCGGTACGGTTACGCTGACGCCAAAGCCGGCATTGTTGGCGAAATACAGCTTGTCCGCTCCTGATTTGGCAGACGGGATCAAAATGGGCGTCGGTTCCTCTTTGGCCCATTTGCCCGGCGACCCGGACAATATTTTCTATACGACAGCAGACCGGGGACCGAATGGTGAAGTTGAAATCAATGGTCTGACGGTTCGCACTTTTCCGCTGCCCCATTACACACCGAGTATTTATAAAATTGAGTTGGCAGATGGAAAAATCAACATTCTGGAACAAATTAAGCTAAAGGTAAATGGCAAAGACCCTGTCTCTGGCACCAGTCAGGTAACAGGGCTGCCGAATATCAAAGGACGTGACGAGGTCCCTTTTAACCCGCAAGGAACAAAAGAATTGGCTTATGATCCCTACGGCCTGGATATTGAAGGATTGGCTTACAACGCCAAAGATGATTCGTTCTGGCTTTCCGACGAATACGGTCCCTCGATCGTTCATGTCAAACGAGACGGCACAATTATCGAGCGCATCGTGCCAAAAGGCTGGGCGTCACAAGTCTCCACTCCGCTTGTACCCGCCCGTGAAGTGTTGCCGGCCGTCTACAATCAACTGCGGCAAAATCGCGGTGCCGAATCGGTAGGCATTACGCCTGACGGCAAGTTCATGTTCATGGCTATGCAAAGTCCGCTGCGCAATCCGGACAAGTCGACCGACAACTCCCGCCAGCTGCGCATCATCAAAATCGATCTGCAAACGCTGCAACCGGTTGCCGCCTATGTCTACCTGACAGAGGATGCGTCCCAGTTCAGCGGATTGAAGCAGTCGGATATTGTGATTTCTGATCTGTTGGCCGTCAATGAACATACTTTGCTGATCGATGAACGTGACAAAAACGCGGGCGACGAGGCCCAATTGAAACGGATCTATTCAATCGACCTGTCCCAGGCGACAAACGTTCTTGGCGAATACGACAATCCGACGGCGGGCAAAACTCTGGAACAAATGACAATGGCTGAATTGAAAACTCACGGCATCATGCCGCCTGTCAAACGGACAATCCTTGATGCGGCAAGTTTCCAATTTCCCTATGAAAAAATCGAAGGAATCTCGCTGGTCAACGGAAATACGCTGGTCATCGTCAACGACAATGATTTTGGCGTAGGCAGCACGTCTCCCGGCAACGGTACCGAGCTGTGGACTTTCCGCCTGCCTTATACGATTCAGTAATCACACAGCAGCGGCAAAAGACAAAGGCAACAGGGCAAGTTTCTCTGTCATACCTTTCATCTTGACACGAAAAAAAGGAGAGGTTCGCTTGACGACCTTCTCCTTTTTCGATTACTTGGTTTTGTTTATCAGGCGTGTATATTCTGGATCGTCCCAAAAAGAGTAGATGATTCGTGGGTCTCGTTCAAGAATATTCTTTACCCATTCGACGTCATTTTTCCGCAAAGCATCGATCAGTTGAATCAAGTCATGACGATCCAATAACAACACCCCGTTTACACCGGCTAGCGTTTCCGCTGACTCCCTGTATGTAGAAGATGTGATGACCATCGTTTTCTTTGCCTGATAATAATTTTTGGCGGTATACACTTGCTGTACCGCTTCCAAATTTACGGGAATGTCTGTGTCGTATCGTTTTGTTTGAATAATGTTTCGTTGGCCAGATCGATCCGTAAATACCACATCGGCACCGTAGTCGCCCGTGACATGAGTCTGATAGGCGTCCACATACCCTGCTTCCCGCAAAACCCGGGTTATGTATTCTTCAAACTGCTGCCCCTCCATCCTGTCGATGTCTTGAATCGTAATGTCTCGCAATGCTACGCCTGAGTAGTTAGGTGAAGCAACAGTTTTGGGTCGGAGTCTGTGAAAAAAACGTAACGTCAAGAGTAACAAAAGAACGATGATACCTGCAATAATGATTGTATGTTCCAAATCTTCCTTCATCCTTATTGTTTTTATTTCATTTCTTACTTTATTTTTGGCACTTACCATTTTATCATAGTACGAATAAATAAAAACACCTTCATAAGATGCCGCCAAAACATAATGTACTGGCAGATCCTAACATGAAGGTGTTTTTTGTTGATTGGAAAACGACCGGCGAAATAGCATACAACCAACCTATTCGCTACAATGATCTTGTATTCAGTTTCGCAGAAAGGCAGGTGATCGCGATGATCGAAACTCCCCGGCTCATCCTCAGGCCGTATCAGGAAGATGATTTTGCCGCCGCGCATGCCATGTTCGCCGATCCGGAAACGATGCAGTTTTATCCCGCTCCCTTCAGCAGCCGGCATACGAAAGCGTGGATCAGCAGAAACCGCGAACGTTATGCGAAAGACGGCTTTGGCCTGTGGGCTGTTTGTTTGAAACAAAGCGGCATTATGATCGGCGACTGCGGTTTGATCAAGCAAAATTTGGCTGACCAGACCGAAGTGGAGATCGGCTACCATCTCAACAAAGCCTATTGGGGAAACGGCTATGCCACCGAGGCCGCCTTGGCTTGCAAACAGTACGGTTTTGAAACACTCGGTTTGCCACGCTTGATTAGCATTATTGTTCCGCGCAATCGGCCGTCGATCCGCGTCGCCGAACGAATCGGATTTTCATTTGAACGGATGTTTCATCTTTTCGGGAAAGACCATTGCATTTATGTCGGCATTCGCTCCGCTTTGCCAATGCCGCTGCCCCTGGACCGCCGGCTTGAGCGTTAAACGCCCGCGTAGGCCATAAATCCGCCATCAATCGGTATGGTAATGCCGGTAACAAAGCCGGACATTTGCTCATCCGCCAGCCAGATGACAGTCCCAAGCAGGTCTTCCGGTTTGCCGAATCTGCGCATCGGCGTATGTGTGAGAATTTTATGAGAGCGTTCCGTCAAGGAACCGTCCTCGTTCGTCAATAGATTTCGGTTTTGCTCCGTCAGGAAAAAACCGGGGGCGATTGCGTTGACGCGGATGCCGGCCTCGGCCATATGAACCGCCAACCACTTCGTAAAATTCTCGATCCCCGCCTTGGCAGCGCTGTAAGCCGGAACTTTTGTCATCGGAGAAGGAGCACTCATCGATGAGATGTTGATGACAATCGCTCCCTGCCGGTTGATCATCTTTTTCGTAAACACTTGTGTCGGGATCAATGTCCCGAGGATGTTCAAATTGAATACATAGCTGAATCCTTCTTCGGTCAGATCAAAGAAGGTGGCGATGTCCGGGTTGGCCAAATCGCCCTGTTCAAAAATTTCCTTGGTAGTCACACCTTTCGGATGGTTTCCTCCCGCGCCGTTAATCAAAATATCACAGGGGCCGTATGCGGCAAAAACGATTTCCTCCGCCTGTTTGACGCTCTCTGCATTCAGCACGTCACAGGCGACCGCCATCGCCTCGCCGCCTGCCTGCCGGATTTGTTCTGCTACCTTTTCGCCTTTTTCCGCCGTACGATTGAGGATCGCCACCTTGACGCCCTGTCTGCCCAATTCCCGTGCCATCGCACTGCAGAGCACCCCGCCGCCGCCTGTAACGACGGCAACTTTTCCTCGTAACCTTTCATTGATGGCCAGCATGGCTTTCCCCCTCCTTCGTTCGTTGCAGCGTATCCCAAATTCCCCAAAGATACATGATGCCCAGCGCCCGATCATAAAGACCGTAACCGGGGCGGCATTCTTCGTCAAAAATGTGCCGGCCGTGATCCGGTCTGGCGTAACCGGTATAGCCGATATCGTGATACGCTTTGACGATCCGGCAAATATCGAGCGACCCGTCTTGGGAGCGATGCGAAGTTTCCACAAAGTCGCCGTTTTCATACACTTTCACATTGCGAATATGAGCGAACGGAATGCGATCGGCAAATTCTTTGACCATCTCGACAATATCGTTTTGCGGATTGGCTCCCAACGCCCCGCTGCACAAAGTGATGCCGTTGTACGGACTGTCCACCAGTTGGAGGAACTTGCGCAAATTTTCCTGACTGGTCATGATTCGCGGCAACCCAAAGATCGGCCAGGGGGGATCGTCAGGGTGGATCGCCATCTTGATCTCGTTCTGCTCCGCTACGGGAATAATTTCTTCCAGAAAATATTTCAGATTTTCCCACAAATCCGCTTCGCCGACATGCTTGTAAGCAGCAAACAGACTCGTCAAATCCTGCAATCGCTCCGGTTCCCAGCCGGGCATCGTAAATTCCGGATTTCCGGCGATTTTGTTGACCAGCTCCATCGGATCGATGGCATCGATTTTGGCATGTTCGTAAAAAAGCGCGGTTGAACCATCGGGAAGCTCTTTGTACAGTTCGGTGCGCAGCCAATCAAAAACGGGCATAAAGTTGTAGCAAATCACTTTCACGCCGACCTTTGCCAGCTTTTCGATCGTCCGCTTGTAGTTTTCAATATATTGCTTCCTTGTCGGCAACCCCAGCTTGATATCTTCGTGAACATTGACGCTTTCCACCACATCGATATGCAAGCCGTACTTGTCGGCCTGTTCCTTTACTTGCAAAATTTTTTCCATCGGCCATTCTGCTCCGGCCGGAACATCATGCAATGCCCAAACAATACCTTCTACACCTGGAATTTGTTTGATATGGCGCAGCGGAATGCGATCATTCCCTTCCCCATACCAGCGGAATACCATTCTCAATATCGCAGCCTCCAATAACGTTGGTCTAGTCGTTCGAAAGTTCCATGTCAAGGTAATTACGGATATTTTCAAAGCAAATATTCCGGACAATTTGCTCCAAGAGCGCGAAGTCAGCGGGATACTCGCCCCGCTCTACCCAATCTCCCAACAAATTGCACAGGATACGGCGGAAATACTCATGCCTGGTAAAAGAAAGCAGGCTTCGCGAATCGGTCAGCATCCCGATAAAGCGGGAAAGCAGTCCGACATTGGCCAGCGCTTTCATCTGTTCCTTCATGCCATCGTGATGATCGTTGAACCACCAGGCGGAGCCAAACTGGAGCTTGCCCGGGACGCCTTCCTGAAAATTGCCGATCATCGCTGCGATCATATAGTTGTCCCGCGGATTGAGACAATACAGGATCGTTTTCGGCAAAGATTGGCGCTGATCGAGAGCGTCGAGAAAGCGGGCGAGATCTTCCGCGTAACAAAAATCGGCGATCGAGTCGTATCCGGTGTTGGGACCAAGCAAATGCAGCTTTCTGGTGTTTGCATTGCGCAATCCGCCAATATGCAATTGCATTGCCCATCCGTACTGATGATACCGCTGGCCCAAAAACAGCAACACCGCGGAGCGAAATTTCGCCGCTTCTTCGGGTCCTAGTATTTTCCTGTCAAGCTTTTTCCGGAAAATCGCGGACAGCTCCTCCTCCGTTGCTTCGCGATAAAAAGACGACTCGATGCTATGATCGGACAACCGGCAGCCTGCTTCGTGGAAAAATTGAATTCGCCGCGCCAGCGCCGTCAGAAAATCGTGATACGTGTCGATCGCCATGTCTGTTGCCTGCTCAAGCTGCTGCACCCAGGAAGGAAACGTCTCCTTTTCAATCTGATACGCCTGATCGGGGCGAAACGTGGGGAGCACCTGCACATCGAAAGCGGGATCGTCCCGCAGCTTTCGGTGATCGGCAAGCGAATCTGTCGGGTCATCGGTCGTGCATAAGGCGACGACATTCGACCGTTTGAGCAAAGCTCTCGGCGTAAACGCCTCATCTTGCAGCAAGGTGTTGCACCGTTCCCAGATGTTGTCGGCATTTTCGGCGCTTAATGGCTCCGTTATGCCAAAGTATCGTTGCAGCTCCAGATGCGTCCAATGATACAGCGGATTGCCAATCAAATACGGGACGGTTTCGGCCCACCTGACAAACTTCTCCTTGTCGCTTTTCTCCCCCGTGATATATTCCTCGCTTACGCCATTGCTGCGCATCGCTCGCCATTTGTAATGATCTCCGCCAAGCCAGGCTTCCGTAATATTGGCAAATTTCCGGTTTTCGGCAATCTCTTTGGCGCTCAGGTGACAGTGATAATCAAAGATCGGCATATCCTTGGCGTATTGGTGATACAGCTTTTTGGCGGTCTCGCTGTCCAGCAAAAAATCTTCATGCAAAAATGGTTTCACTACACTCCCCCCCAACCGTTGTGCACGTGCTAATCCATCAGCTGACCGCCGTTAATTTCAATAATTTCCCCCGTAATATAACTGGCATAGTCTGAAGCCAAAAATAACACTGCTCCCGCCGTTTCTTCCGGCTGTCCCTCTCTGCCGAGCGGAATTGATTGCAAATTATTTTGCCGCATCGGTTCCGGGGTAAAGCGATCGTGGAAAGCGGTGGCGATCACACCAGGTCCGATCCCATTGACCCGGATGTTGTATTCTTTCAACTCTTTCGCCAGGCCGCGGGTCAGTGTGCTCAAGCCCGCTTTGGCTGTCGCATACGCTACCGCGCCAAATCCGCCGCCGTTTCGCGCCGCAATCGAGGTCACATTGATGATCTGTCCCTGCTTTTGCCGTTTCATCAGCGGCAATGCCGCTTTCGTCACGAGAAAAGCGGACTTCAGGTTCACATTCATCACCTGATCCCACAGTTGTTCATCCATCTCTTCAATTTTGCAGCGTTTGAGCAGCGTACCGGCATTATTGACGAGAATATCCAACCGTCCAAACGAGTGTTCAATTTCCGCCGTCATCCGGTGAACATCCCCCGCATTGGCAACATCGCCCTGCACCAGCAACGCTCGGCGTCCTTGCCGTTGAACCTCCTCCATGACTTGCTTAGCACCGGCGATGTTGGAGTGGCCATGGACGATCACATCAGCTCCATGCTCGGCGAACGCCAGCGCGATCGCCCGGCCAATCCCTGAACTGCTCCCCGTGATCCAAGCCACCTTGCCTGCAAATGAATACATTGCTTCACGCCTCCCTTTTGTTCCTTACATCAGCCAATTCGGCACAAACATGACCAACTCGGGCACAAACAGCAAAATCAAGACCAGAACAAGAATCCCCGCGATAAAAGGAAGCGATTCCTTTATATACTCTTCGACGGAGACATTGGTTAAGGAGCAAGCCGTATACATCGTTACGCCGACCGGCGGAGTCATTCCCCCCAACGTGACGATCGTCATCATCAAAATACCGAAGTGAACCGGATCAACGCCAATCTGCTTAATGATCGGCAGGAAAATCGGCGTCAGCAGCAGGACAAGAACCGTTGATTCCACGAACATGCCCGCCACAACGAGAAACAGCAAAATGAGCAGCAGCAAAATCGTCGGATTGCTTGTCGTTCCCAGCATCAGTTCGGCAACCGTTTGCGGCAAACGGTCGTAGGTGATCAGATAGCCCAAAATCGAGGAAGTGGAGATAATCAGCAAGATCGTGGCGTTGTCGATGACGGATTGCTCAATCGCCTTAATAAACGTATGCCAATTCATCTCTTTATAGATGGCAAAACCAACGATAATTGCATACACGACCGCAAAAGCTCCCGCCTCCGATGCCGTAAAAATGCCAAAACGAATTCCCACCACAAGGATGACGGGAAAGAGCAATGCCCAAAAACTTTCTTTCGCTGACAGGAGCACTTCCTTCAACGTCGCTCTGCGCACCCTGTTGGTGGCATCGTAGCCGCGCTTTTTGGCAATCAAATAGCTGATGGTCATCAGCATGAACATCATCAAAATTCCGGGAACAATTCCAGCCAAAAACAGCTTGCCAATCGACACTTCGCCGACGAAGCCATAGAGAATCAAGCCGATGCTGGGCGGAATCGTCGCTGTAATCAGCGAGCCGACCGCGATTACCCCGACGGAATAGCCGCCGGAATACCCGCGATTGATCATTTGCACGCCCAGTATCCTGCTTTGCATCGCCGCATCCGCGTTTGCCGAACCGGAAATCCCCCCCATGATTGTGCTTAGCAGGATGGAAACGTGGGCCAATCCGCCGACCAAATGTCCGGTCAATGCATTGGAAAAGCGAATCAACCGGGTGGTAATGCCGGACGAATTCATCAGGTTGCCGGCCAGAATGAAGAAAGGCACGGCCAACAAAGGAAACGATTGAGTCCCGGCCACCATCCTTTGCGTCGTAATCGAGATCGGCAAGTTCGGCTCCACCATGAAGTAACTCAAACTGGCGATTCCGATCGCAAAGGCAACCGGCATGTTGAGAAACAAAAGGATAAGAAAAATGATCGCAACCGTTAACATAAAATCCCCCCTTTTTGCACCGGACAATCAATGCAGCGCGCGGTTTGCTTGCGCATCAGGCTTCTCCGTCTTTGTCCTTACAGGCCGCAGCAAGTTGACCAACTTGGCCAGCAGTGTCACAATCATCAACAGGCAGCCCATCGGTACAGACAGCGTGATGAACGAATAACTGATCGACATGTTGTTTACCAGTCTCCCGGAATTTTCCAAAGTCAATTGCAAGCCGTAACCGCCAACAAAGATCAGGAAAAACAGCATCAGCAGCTTCATGGCAATATCCAGCCAAAAAGCCGCTTTTTCAGGCAACCTTTTGGCAAGCATATCCACACCGATGTGGCTGTTCTCTCGTAACGCGCGGTTGGCTCCCAAAAAAATCACCCAGGCAAATAACAGTTGGGCAAATTCGACCGACCAGGCGATGGGATAGCCGACCCATCGCATGACCGCAGCAAAGAAGACAAACAACACGACGCCAAACATCAGCAAATTCGTGACGAAGCGTTCGACCCGAATATACAGGCTGGTTAGCTTTTCCAAAGAGACCACTTCCTATTTTCCGAGAATTTTATTGATTTGTTCCCGCAGCTCCCGGTAACCTTCAAACTTGTCGTAAACAACTTCCGTTTTCGCTTTGAACAAATTGACGTCAACCTCATGTACCTCCACGCCTTGCTCGATCATCTTCTGTTCAAAATCGTTCAACGATTCTTCCGTCTTTTTGGAAGCTTCGTCGCCAGCTTTCAGCGCCTCCTCTTTCACAATTTTCTGATATTCCTCCGGAAGTTGAGTCATCCATTTGTCGCTGGCGATAATGCCGGTCAACAATTGAAAGTGTTTTGTTTTGGAGATATGCTTGATCACTTCATACAATTTCGCTCCATAGGTGGCGGGATGCTGGGCTTCCGCTCCGTCAATTACTCCTTGCTGGATCGCGGGGTATACTTCCGACCAGGCCATACCGGTAGGACTGGCTCCAAGCGCTTTAATCGTCTCCAGCCAAATCGGAGCACCCGGTGTGCGCAATCGGACTCCTTGCAAATCTTCCGGTTTTAAAATCGGCTTATTCGTCAAAATATGCCGGTCTCCCTGATACCAGTTGAAGGACAGCACTTGCACGCCGTGATTTTTTTGCAGTTCTGCTTCCCACCCTTTAAACAAGTCGGACATTACCACTTGGCGGGCTTCCGCGTAACTGTCCACAATATACGGCGCGGTCAAAATCCCCATCTGCGGCACCATTTCCGCCAGGCGGCCCGAATCGACCAAAACCGCTACGTTGGCCCCTACTTTCGCTTGTTCGATAATATCCTTGTCTTCTCCGAGCGAACCGCTGCCATAGATTTCAATCTTTACCTTTCCATTGGTCCGCTCTTCCACCGCCTTTTGGAAGGATTGCAATCCCTGATAAATCGGATCGGTTTCCGTAAGTGCTGTTCCTACTTTCAAGGTGTAAACCTGTCCATCGCCATTCGCTGTATCACCTGCTGCCCCGCCGCCGGCCGCCTGCTGCCCGCAGCCTGCAGAGAACGCCAGCAAACAAGCCAGCAGCAATCCACAAACCGTTTTTTTCATCTTTATCCCCCTCGCTTTTTTAGAAATGCGGCTGTTGTTTCAACAATCCGCCGTTATTTAAGCGCTTTCATTTCCGTCTGGGAAAAGGCAGCCCGATTGCTGCACACTCCCTGGGCCTATTTGAAGTATTCGGGATACGCTTTTTTCAAATCTTCCTGTTCGGAAATGACCAGCGTTAAATGCTCCTTCATCACTCGGTCCGCCTTCTCCTGATCTTTTTCTTTGATCGCGTTGAGAATCTCGCGATGTTGCTGCAAAATGGTATCCCAATTGTAATTGGCAGCCAATCGCAAGATACGAATCCGATTCAGGTGAACATTGGTTTGCTGAATCACCGACCATACCCTGCTCTTGCCGCACCCTCTGGCAATTGTGGCGTGAAAATCCTCATCCAATGCAAACAGCTTCGTATAGTTCTTGTCTTGGACGCAAAGCTGTTGGGTAAGCAGATTGGACTCCAATTCCAGCAAGCTTTCGGAATCGATCTTTTCACACGCAAGAACGACCGTTGCCCGCTCCAAATGTTCGCGAATAAAACGGGCTTCTTCGACTTGGCCGAGATCGATCAGCGAAACAAACGTACCTTTCTGCGGATAAATCTCCAACAGTTCTTCCTGGGCCAGTTTGACAAAAGCTTCTCTCACGGGCGTTCGGCTTACTTCCAACCGGGCTGAAATGTCTTTTTCAGAAATATTTAAGCCGGGCCGCATTTGCAAACTCATAATATTTTCGCGCAACAATTGATAAATATGATCGCGGATCGAATTGCCGGGTCTTTTGTTCAGTTCAAAGTTCACGTATCTCTCGCCCCCCTTACCCACATGTTACCATATTAGTATACTTGTATGGTAGTATACATTCTTGATATTTTCCAACAATTCATGCCATTCTTCGACAATTTGCTGCTATGAAACCAAAAATAAACAAAGAAGCTGCGTGCCGAAATTGTCCGCAACTCCTTTGTTTGGCTTGCCTTCCAAAAATTTAATCAACGCTGCTGTTCAACTTGTCGAAGTATGGCTGTAATTGTTTGAGGATTTGTTCGTATTTTTCCCGATCGGCAGCGTTCAGACGCTCTGGATGCAAGTTCCCGTGTATATCGGCGATTTGCACGTTGTAATACGCCATATCTTTCAACAATAACATGAATTCGGCAAACTCTTTTGCGCTCAATGTTGACTTTGCTTGCTGCAGTTTGGAT
Source organism: Brevibacillus fulvus (assembly GCF_016908525.1). Taxonomy (GTDB): domain Bacteria; phylum Bacillota; class Bacilli; order Brevibacillales; family Brevibacillaceae; genus Brevibacillus_G; species Brevibacillus_G fulvus. The sequence goes on along the minus strand of NZ_JAFBEB010000003.1, from coordinate 123,628 downwards.
TCAAGATGGTCGTACTCCCTTTGCGTTGCCCCGAGATGCTTGATGGCATCCAAGGAGCCATAGAGTTGGTCGGCCAGATAAGCGTAGGCAAAGGCTCCCGTCGGAATCAGGAAAACCGCTGCCAATACGCCTGCCGCCAGCTGTCGTTTCCAGCTTCCTCTTTTCCGTTTGCCCATTGCCCGGCTCACGATTTTTTCTTTCCATTCCTCCGGCGGTTGCAAAGTTTGCGCATCTTCTTGCAAGGCGACGCGAAGTTGCTCTTCAAAATTCATGTTGACTCTCCACCTTTCCCCAATACTCCCGCGTACTCCCTTTTTTCTGCCGCAGCTTTGTCAAGGCCGCGTTGATCCGCGACTTGACCGTCCCAACCGGAATTTCGAGAATTTTGGCAATCTCCTCCTGCGTATATTGATTGAGATAATGCAGGATCAGCACTTGTTTCAATTTGAACGACAGCCGTTCAATTTCCCGCAGCAGCGGTTGGCTTGCCAGTTGATTCACCACACCTTCGGAAAAATCCGGTTCCGTCTCGCTTGGCGGGTGCAGCAAACTTTTATGGAGCAGCCGAATCCGCAGCCATTTTCTTCGGCGATGGGCGCTCACCTGCCGGATTACGATCCCCATCAGCCAAGCGCGCGCCGAGCGGGTTTGATCAAACCGGTTCAGCGATTTGTGCAACTCCAGATATATCTCCTGAATCACATCCTCCAGATCGGCTTTGTCTTCCAGCAAGTAATGGACTGTCTTGTAGACCGTGTCAATCGTTTGTTCATAAAGCTCCGCAAAAGCGTCACGGTTTCCCTCAGCCGCCAAGCTGATCAGTTGATTCAGTTCATGTGAATGATGATGCATCCTCACTCCCCCTCCAGTCATACACTGTATATTGGCTGAAAACGGGGAGACCGTTCGATTTTTTTCAATGCTTGCCCCCAAAAAAACAGAGCGAACCTTGAAAGGCTCGCCCTCTTGTCTGGCCGTTCTCCGCTATTTGCTATTTGCCCGTCAGGCTGTTTTCTTTTGATGCTACAGCTTCGTCATCCTTAAGCAGGCCATAAATCTGCAAATCAACGATGCCTTGGCCTGTCCAGAACGTTGCCTGCCGCAGCGTCCCCTCGTGCCGAAACCCGTTTGCCAGCAACACTTTCCGGGAGGCTTCATTCGCGGGCATGACTTCCGCCTGAATCCGGTTGGCCTGCGCTTCCTTCATCAGGAAGTCGACCGCCACTTGCACCGCTTCACGGGCTATTCCGCGTCCCCAATACGCTTCCGCCAAAAAGTAGCCGATTGTCACCATCTCGACCTTTGGCTGAAAATCAAACGCCTCCATAATGCCGACCAGCTTCTCCCGTTCCTGTTTGAGCAGAATCCCCCACTTGATTCGCGATTGTTTCCGGTAATCCCGGTCAAAATGGCCGATCATTTTTTTCACGGTTTGTTTGTTATGTTTCGGGATAATTCCGCAGTACGCAAAAACTTTGTCATTGCTGTAAATGTCATAGAGATCGTCAAGATGTCGTTCATCAATCCGTTCCAGCAGCAGCCGATCCGATTCCAGTCTAGGGAATTGTGCAAAAACAGCGTTCATATCCATTTGCCAAAAACCTCTCTTTTCGGCAAGAAGCCGTCAGACACGGTTGTTACTCGATTGCTGCCGTATTACACTGATCTATTGGTCTTCTTCCTCTAGTATCCGGTAATGAGTTATTTTCTCCTCAATGCTTCGCAAATTTTGCTGCAGCATGTCGATCTGAAGCACGATTTGGGCTTGATGCGCCTCCAGCATAGCTCGTCTGGCTGAAACAGTCGCTTTCCCCTGACTGCGCAAGTCGGAAAAGCGCTTCATCTCGCGGATCGGCATGCCCGTAGCGCGCAGGCGGAGCAAAAACGCGAGCCATGCCAGATCGGCCTGTTCATAGAGCCGGTAGCCGTGCTCATCGCGGGCAATGGCGTCAAGCAGCCCGATTTTTTCGTAGTAACGCAGCGTATGGACGGTCAATCCGGTAATGGTTGAAATTTGCTGAATCGTGTATCGATTTTCCATATCTTTCATTCTACCACAGAAAAAAACATTTGCATTAGAGCGCGCTCGAAACGATAAGATTTTTGACAGGTACGAAAAACCGCTTAACTTTGAGGAGGATAACGATGAGTACAGACAGTTACAAACGCGGCTGGGACAAGCTGATGGAAGTCGACGGGGAAGGAGGGCAGCGGGTCATTGACTCGTTGAAAGAGATCGCTCCCGATCTGGGACGCTACATAGTGGAATTTGCCTTTGGCGAGATTTACTGCCGAGACGGTTTGAACATCAAGCAACGCCAGTTGGTGACGATCGCTTCGCTAACCACCCAGGGTGGCTGTGAACCGCAGCTTCATGTGCATATCAATGCCGCATTGAATGTCGGACTGTCGGCGCGGGAAATTATCGAAGCGATTACCCACTGCATCCCCTACACCGGCTTTCCGCGTGTGCTGAATGCGGTGTTTGTCGCGAAGCGTGTGTTTCAGGAACGACAGGTGGAGGTGGCCGGTTAGAAAAAGACAGTCGTTATCGTGGCAACGCCGCTTTACTGACGTCTGAACAGCCATTTTTTGGCCGTATCGCTCTCCCTTTATTCCAAACCGACCATATGCCAAAACGCGGACACACCGGGGAAAAGGCGGCAACCCGTCTCGCTGCGCTTGCCAGCCATGTCAGCGTTGCCTCGGCGCTTTGCCTCCACCCCGGCGGATTGTTTTGGCATACTATCTTGCTGCTACCAGCGGTTTGCCAAGCGGGAGGATGAAATGTATCCGCCAGTTTTCTCCTGGTTCCCCGCCAGTCTGCCTATCGCGCGAGCACCGCTTCCTTTACCACTCGGCAATCGTCCCATCGGCATGCCGCCAGACGGGATTTTTCCAGTTGTGCCCAAGCTCGCTCATCTTTTTGACCTGCTCCTCGTCAATGGCAATCCCGAGGCCGGGGCCTTGGGGAATCTGCACCATACCATTCTCGTAGGCAAACACGTTCGGTTCCTCCAGGTAATCCAATAAATCGCTCCCTTTATTATAATGAATGCCCAGGCTCTGCTCCTGAATGACGGCATTGTGCGCTGTTGCGTCCACTTGCAGTGCCGAAGCCAAGGCAATCGGCCCCAACGGGCAGTGAAAAGCGATGGCCACATCGTAAGCTTCGGCCATGGCGGCGATTTTTTTGCACTCTGTAATGCCGCCGGCGTGGGACAAATCGGGCTGTAAAATATCAACATACCCGTCCGCCAGCACTTTTTTAAAATCCCAGCGCGAATACATGCGCTCGCCGGTCGCAATCGGGATCGTCGTATGGCGGGCAATCTCCTTCAACGCTTCGTTGTTCTCGGGCAAGACCGGTTCCTCGATAAACATCGGGCGCAACGGCTCCAGTTCTTTGGCCAACACTTTCGCCATCGGCTTGTGCACGCGGCCATGAAAATCGATGCCAATGCCGACCTGACTCCCTACCGCTTCCCGGACGGCTGCCACTCGCGACAGCACTGCTTCCACTTTGGCCAAACTGTCGATATACTGCAGTTCTTCGGTGGCATTCATTTTGACGGCGGTAAAACCGTTGGCAACCGCTGCTTTCGCCGCCGCGCCCACGTCTGCGGGACGATCGCCGCCAATCCATGTATACACTTTGATCGAATCGCGACAAGCTCCGCCCAACAGTTGATATATCGGCGCTTGATAATACTGGCCTTTGATGTCCCAAAGCGCCTGGTCGATCCCCGCAATCGCGCTCATCAAAATCGGGCCGCCCCGATAAAAACCGGAGCGGTACAATGTCTGCCAATGGTCTTCAATCCGCAGCGGGTCCTTGCCGAGCAAATAGCTGCCCAGTTCCTTGACGGCCGCCTGCACCGTCTCGGCTCTGCCTTCCACGATCGGCTCTCCCCAGCCGCAGATCCCCTCATCGGTTTCGAGTTTTAAAAATAGCCAGCGCGGCGGCACTTGATAAAGTTTGAACGCGGTGAGTTTCACCTCGCACGTTCTCCTTCCATCCCGGACGGCAAAGCGACAGTGGAGGTTTGTTCGCTGCAAAAGCTGTTGGTCAACGTGCCCAAACCTTCAATTTCCACTTCCACGACATCTCCGGGCGACAGCCAACGTTGTTGTTCCGGCGCTTGCCCCATGATGACGCCCTCGGGTGTACCGGTCATAATCAGATCTCCTGGCTGCAAAGTCATGTATTGGGACAAATAAGCAACAATTTCTGCACAAGAAAAAATCATATCGGCGGTATTGGAATCTTGCCGCACTTCCTGATTGACCCGCGTCATGATGCGCAACCGGTTCGGATCGGGGATTTCTTCCTTGCTGACCAAATAAGGCCCGATCGGGCAAAATCCGTCAGATGTTTTGCCGAGCAGCCATTGACTGGATTTAAACTGCAAATCTCTCGCGGAAACGTCATTTCCCGCGCAATACCCGTACACATAGGAGAGCGCCTCTTCTTTGGCGACGTTCTTCGCCTGTTTTTGCATGACGATCACAAGCTCTGCCTCATAATCAACCTGCCGGGCCAGCGTCGGGATGACAATCGGCTGTTGATGGGCGGACAAAGCATTGTGAAACTTGCTGAAAACGATCGGCTCCTGAGGAATCGCCATGTTCGATTCTTCAGCGTGTTTCCGATAGTTCAGGCCGATGCAGAGAATTTTTTCCGGCTGATCGACGCAAGGCCCAAACACCAGCTCCTCTTCCCGATAAAAAAAGTCCGCATCTTCCGTCTCCAATGCCGTCTGAATCAGCCCTTGCAACGCTTGCCGCTCCTGTTCATCTGCCGCTATCAACCTTTTGGTGCTGGCCGGCGCCAACGAATACCGGGAATAGCGCTGCATCGCCCGCTCCACATCAAGAATGCCCCGCTCGGTTTTGATGCCCAGCCTGGTTTGTTGATCTTTGATAAAAGTGACCGATCTCAAATTGATTCCCTCCATAATTTTGCGAATTTTGCGATAGCTAAAGTATAGCATGGATCAGAAAGTAGGACCAATGCGCCAGAGACCGAAATCGTGCTGCCGCAAAATTTCCGATTTCGTTTTTTTGCCCAGACAGGTCAAGACAATCTCATCGATAATCCGCTGCCCGACTTCTTCCACTGTTTCGGTTCCTTCGATGATCGTGCCGGCATTGATATCGATGTTTTCGCGCATTCGTTCAAATATCGCCGTATTGGTCGCGATTTTCAGAACAGGCGCGATCGGAGAACCGGTTGGTGTTCCGCGCCCTGTTGTAAAAAGAACCAACTGGGCGCCGCCGGCAACCATGCCCGTCAATTGCTCGATATCATGTCCGGGCGTATCCATCCAGACAAGTCCCTTCTTTGTCGGCCGTTCCGCATAATTGACCAGTTGCTGCAAAGGGCGGCTTCCCGCTTTTGCCGCCGCCCCCAGCGATTTTTCTTCCAGGGTGGTCAACCCGCCTTTCATATTGCCCGGACTCGGATTGCCGGTACGAATGTCCACCCCCATCTGAAATGCGCGATTTTCCATGGCCTGGATCACTTCATAGACCCTCTTCGCCACCTGGTCATCGGCCGCTCGCTGCGCCAGCAGATGCTCCGCACCGATCAGCTCTGTCGTTTCCGCCAAAATGGCCGTCCCGCCGAGATCGACGATTTTGTCGCTGACTGCTCCCACAGCGGGATTGGCCGACAGTCCCGAACAGGCGTCAGAACCGCCGCATTCTGTGCCGATGATCAATTCGTCGAAGCGAAACGGAACCCTCTGTTGCGCCGAGGCATCCTGCACCATTTGCGCCGCGATTTTCGCCCCTTCGGCAATCGCCGACAACGTGCCGCCATAATCTTGAATCGAGACGACTTCGACCGGTTTGCCCGCCTTTTTCAGTTCGCCGGCCACGCTGCGCGCCTGATGGGTTTCACAGCCGAGTCCCAGCACCACGACACCGTACACATTGGGGTTTTTGCCCAATCCGACATACGTGCGAAACGTTTGTTCATAATCGACCCCTACCTGAGCGCAGCCATGCTGGTGAATAAAGGTGACAGTGCCATCGACCAGCTCCGTAATCCTTTGTGCCGTCTGCGTCGCGCACGTGATCGTCGGCAAGATCAGCACATGATTGCGAATCCCGATTTGTCCGTCAGGGCGCCGATAGCCCATGAGCGGTTCCATTTTCTCTGCGGCCAATTTTATCCCCCCTGCCTCTTTTCCCTTCGACATTGTGCACATGCACATGCTCACCGACGGCAATATCCCGGGAAGCCATGCCGATCACTTCACCGTACTTGCGAACATCGTCTCCCTTGCGCATCGGCACGACGGCAAATTTATGGCCAAACTCAATCGAATCTTTCAGGACAATCTGGAACATCCGTTCCTGGAAAAAAACGGAGACAACGCTTCCCTTTTCCAGCTTTCGCAAAGCGACAGCCACCGAATCCGCCGCTTTTAGCATGAGCGCTTGCTTGCGGCTATCCATCCGCTTCCTCCTTCCGCTCAGTTGGCCGAACCGCATCGTTTGCCTAGGACTGGCTTTCCACCGGATTGCGCAGCAAGCCGATCCCGGGTATTTCGATTTCGACGCGATCGCCGGACTGTAAGGTAAACTCATTCGGCGGGACAATGCAGGTGCCGGTCAACAGCACAGTCCCCGGAAAAACAATGTTTTCTTTTACGAGATAGGCAACGAGTTCATCCAACGTGCGTTTCAGCTGACTTACCGGCGCTTGCTCGGCAAAGGCGAGTTTCTCCTCGCGATAAATGCGGCAAACGATTTGAAAATCGTAGGCCGACGTCACCGTTTCCGCCAAGCGAATCGCCGGGCCGATCGCACACGAATGCTTCCAGATTTTCGCTTGCGGCAGATACAGCGGATTCTCCCCTTCTATATCGCGGCAGCTCATGTCATTGCCGATTGTATAGCCAAGGATGGTCCCATCCCCGTCGAGAACCAGCCCCAGCTCCGGTTCCGGGATTTGCCAGCGGGAATCACTCCGTAAATAGACAGGCACCTCTGGCCCAACCGTTCGTTCAGCCGTCGATTTTAAAAACAGCTCCGGTCGTGTTGCCTCGTATACTTTGTCGTAAAAAGTGGCAACATCCAATTTGCCGCTGGTCGCCTCATAGTTGCGCGCTTCCTTGCTTCTTTCATAAGTCACTCCGCACGCCCAGACTTCCTTCGCTTCAATCGGCACCAGCAACGTCAACTCATCCAGGCTGTTTCGGACAGCGGCCGCCGCAAAATGCTCCTCGACTATCGCCAGCGGTGTTTTCCCCAGCCTTTTCGCCCGCTCGACCAGCCCAAGGAAATCGACATCGGGCAGATCGCAGACTTCCTGCCGATCATTTACTGCCGCCAGCCGAGGTTGTTTCTCCTTGTTGAGATACCGGATTACTCGCATAATTTCCCCCATTTCCGTTTGAAATGATAAAACCGTGTTTGCTTATGCCGCAATGCGCATGCTGTCCTACGCTTGATTGCCCATCTGTCGGGAGACGTTTCGCCCCAATTCCTTCAAGTGGACAATCATGTCAGGTAACTCGGTTTTGGCGCGCGGCGCAGGCATGGACAGGCTGATCGCCGCGATCACTTCATCTTTGTAGTCCCAGACCGGAACGGCGATGCAAACGACGCCAGGCTCGTTTTCTTCTTGATCCACGGCATAGCCTTGCTGTTTCACTTTGCGCAGTTCACGGCGAAAAGCGGCTTCGTTGGCAATCGTATTTTCCGTCTGTTTGATATAGCGATAGTTTTTTAAAATCTCGTTTAATTCCGCTTCCGCTTTAAAAGCGAGCAGCGCCTTGCCGACACCGGTCGAGTGCAATGGCACGCGCTTGCCAATCCGCGAGTAGACAATCGTCGCGGAAGTTCCCTGCACTTTGTCAATATAAACGCCTTCCTGCCCGCTTAAGACGACCAGATGGAGCGTATGCCCCGTTTTCACCGACAATTCCTGCAAATGTTTTTTGGCGATTGCCTGAATATCCAGGCTGTTGATCACCGTATTGCCTCGTTCAAACAGCTTCAGGCCCAAGCGATATTTGCCGGTGTCCCGATTCTGTTCGATATACTGATACTTTTGCAACGTTTTCAGCAATGAGTGGACCGTGCTTTTATTCAGCCCCAGTTCGCTGCTGATCTCCGTAATTTTCAGTTCGGATCTATGTTCGTCAAAAAGGTTTAAAATTTGTAATGCCCGCTCGACAGATTGGATGATTGGCATCGAATTCATTCCTTTGGACGTTGGCTTCGGCAAAACAAGCCGTTTTGTGAACTGGCATCAGCTGTCCGAATTGCGCTTTGCCGGCAAGACGGGCACGGCCAAATCGGCTGCCCCCGTTTCCGATGTTTTCAAATGCGGCGCATATCTTTGGATCATATCCAATCCCAGTTTGGCTCTGCGCACCCGTTCTTTGCTGAGCGAAACAGCCACCGCCTCGAGATGCGTTCCGGAGGGATAAAGATTGGGGGCATTGCGCAGCCCGAATTTAATATAAACGGGTGCCGCCACCCGAATAATTTCGGGTATCTCGTAATGGCGAATAAACCCTCCCATGTCATCCGGCACTTCCACATAAATATCGAGCGGCAGATCGACAGCTTGCCGGATTGTCGCCAAACGGGCGAGCGTCAGATCGCTCGGGACATTATACGTGCCCGCTCCTATCTGTTCCAGCAAGCGAATGGAGACAGGATTGGCATGGGCCATCTGGACGGAAATTTTCACGACCAGATCCGGCGGCAGTTCGCCTCGCCGCTTGCCCTCGTTGACCAGCCAGAGCAATCCTTCATCCGCGACCAATATACTGCGAATCCCCGCCTGGCACGCCCGTTTGATATCTTCGAGCGCGTAGACAAGCTGGTCGATTCCCGCACTGCGCAAACCGGCCACTTTGCCGCCGCTTGCCCATTGCATCGCATTGATATCCCATGTTCCCCGCGGCCCGACGAACAAACTCACTTCCAGCTGCTCGCTGCGGCCCATGTCCGCCATCGCCCGCAGCTCCTCATCGGTCAACAGCATGATGCCGCTTCCTTGCGAAATGCGGTGAATCTGTACCCCGTATTGCGCGCACGCTTCCATGACCGCCGCAAAGCAGGCCGGGCCTTCCACGCTGGGAATTTCCACGCGGTACTGCGCGCCATCGGGAAACGTTTTGGTCGAAGTGGGCAACTCGGCGCAATCCCGATCCGGAAAGCCCAACTCCCGCAGCAATTTTCTCGACTGTTCCATTTCGTCACTCCCCCTCGGGCGATTTGTCCGGATACACCACTGCTGTCCGATAATCCAGCACCGCTTCCTCATAAATCGGAATCGGCACAACCCCGTTGGCGGCATCGGTATGACCGTAAATCCGGTTGCTGGCGGCAACATCGCGTTGGCGTCGTTTCATCGCGGACAGCCGTTGTTCCGCGAGCGCCTTTCGCGCCGCCTTTACCGCGGCAAATTCGCAGACGAGCTCGCCCCGGCGAAAAGCTTGCTCATCCAAAAGGTGAATCTCGCCCTTGCGCAGTCGCAGATGGAGCAAATCGCCCGTCTGCAAATACAAAATTCCTCCTCCTTCGATCGCTTCAGGCGTCATGTGTCCGATCGCCGCTCCATACGTAACTCCGGAGTAACGGCCGTCGCTGATCACGGTCACCAACCGTTTCAACTGGCGATTGGCATTGATATGCTGCATCGGGGTGAACATCTCCGGCATCCCGTACGCAACAGGACCTTGCCCGGCAATCACCACGGCGACTTTTAATATTTCTTTGGCCAGCATCGCTTCAAACAGCTGTTCATACTCTAGCGCGTGCAAACTGGCATACTCCTGCGGGCAATTACACCGGACCATGCTCTGCAAATGCGCGTACGGAAAAACCTGCGCTCGCTTCAGCCTATCGATCAGATCGGCGTCCAGCAGCGAGTCATTGGCCGCATGCTCGTTTTCGAAGTAAAGGACAAAAGCGACCTTTTCATCAAATTGCTCCAGTTGATGGGTCGGCATGCCGCTGATCTTCACCACGGCTGTTTCAAAGAAGTTGCCGGTGAGCACGTCGACACCGCTGAAGCTGCGGCGCGGTTTGGCCAAAATGATCGGGTTATGCCGGACATTCTCGGCAGAAAGGGAGCGCCGATCGGCCAGCCGCTGCCGCCATGTCGTCCCGGTCACGGTTGGGGCGTCCACGTCCATCGGCACTCCGTTTTCCAGCAGTTCGTAAAACAATGTCTCCATGCCTCTGCTTGTGCCGGAACAGCATTGGCTCGCCAGGGCAAATATATCGCGGCCTTCTGTCAGACTGTAATCAAACAGATCGGGAATCGGATACTGATGGTGAATTTCGTCCAAGTCGTGCAGGCTGAATTTGTACCCTCCGTACAGCATCGCCGCGACGAGATGCATCACCAGATTGGTCGAGCCGCCCGATGCGCTGTGAATGCGCACGGCATTGCGGATATTGGCCGCAACCAGATTGGCCACGCCGTAGACCGGATCATTGATCATCGTCGCCAAACAATCCAAAGCTGCCTGTACTTGCTCTGCTGTCGGCGGAGCGGTGAGCAGTTCCAGGCGGGGATGAATCAGTCCCAAACCGGCCACCAGATGGCGCGAACTATTCCCCGTCCCGTTGAAGGCACAGACTCCGCCTTTTCCGTCACAGGTGGCAACGGCCAAGCGTTTTTCCAGCGCTTTTTGCTTCGCCTTGCTGATAATGCCTCGTTCAACCGCCCGGGTTAATACTCCTTGGAAAGCGGTATTGGACGTGCATTGCAAAATATAGGCCATGGCGTCGCGCACATCATAGGCGATATCGGTTTCTCCGCCTGCTTCTGCCTGCTTTGCCACTTCTTCCAGCTCCTGATACACCTCGGCCGGAATGGTGCCTCCCTGCAGCACATGGGCCGGAGCAAACGTGGCAAAAAAGGGCGCTTCCCCTCTCATGCGCCGGACACGGTCGACATGGGCCAACGCACTGACGACCCCTAACGGCTGCTTGTCGCAACCTTGAATGACAAACGCTCCGTGATAGCTGTGCGCCTCCAGCTGGTTGACGACCATTTGCGCCACGGCATTGCGACTTTGCAAGGAATAACTCATGCCCTGATTGCTCTGTGCCGTCCCGTCGCACATCACCGGGGTGGAAAAGGAAAAAGGAACGCCGCCGTTTTTCCAAATATGCAATGCCGCGTACGCCGACGTCTGGTAGTCCATGATGTGGGCGGGATGATCGGCAGAACCGCCGATGATCGCAATGCGCGGCGCATTCTCCTCCAACCGGTTGTAAATTTCCTCCAGCGTCCAATCGGGCGTGCCGACGGGATAGTGGGACTGCACAATTTGCTTGGCCCTGTCCAGCAATCCCGCCACCGTAATCGGCTCGTTTGCTTTTCCTTGAACGTTGTCCCGATAAGGGTTGACGCGACTGTCGATGCGCGGATAGATCATCAGCTCACTCCCTTTTTTTCAACCAACTTTTTTAAGTTCAGTCGATGACGCGGATTTGCGGATGCTGCCGCGCTTCCGCCAGCAGGCTTTCCGAAATCCAAATTTCCTTAAGCTCCAAAGTATTGCGGATACGAATCATCCGCGCCTTGGCCAAATCGGTCGCATTGCACGTTTTGATCGCGGCCTTGATCGCCAGCTCTTCCGTTTCCAAAAACATCGGGATGCGCACCGTATTGACGACGGTGCTGGTCAGCGCATTGGCATAGCCCTGTGCCAAATCCATCTGTTCAAACACTTTTTTCGTCGTCACATCAGCCAAGCCGATCCCATTGGCGTTGCCGCCGGTCTTGTCGGTGAGCCGCAGCACGACGACACGTGTCGCCTGAACCCCGCCGCTGGCGTACGGAGTAGCAAAGCGACCGGTAATATTCGGGTCCATCCCGTCGCCGGAAATATCTTTGCCAATCTCCTCGACGACCAGCACATCGAGCGGGTCCAGCAATATTCTCGGCATCAGCCGTTTCGCTTCCGCCAGCAGCGTCGGTTCGTCCTCATGCAGCCTTTCCGCCGGGATCGCAACGATTTTGGCCGGTCGGTCATGGGCGTTTTCGATCGTAGCCAACCCGAATATAATCGGCGCTTTTTGCAGCGCGATCCTGGCCATCGCCGGCACATGCTCAGCCATATGTTTAAAGCCAAACGAATGAGCAGCCTCCGCGCCTTTCTGCTTGCCCAGGCCGATGGTGATCATTTTCAGCAAGCCGCTCTCCACCGGTCCGCGAAATGCGGTATGCGGTTTGACCCGATTGATCACGATGACTTTGTCAGCCTGATAGGCATACCGATCGAAATAAACCGGCAAACCGTTGGGCAGTTCCCCCACTTTGACCACTTCCATACTGGAGCGAATCGGCGCCCCGACAAAAGACTCGGTGACGCCCAAATGCTCCAATACGCTGCGCTGCCCCTCGGCAGTCGCCCCGCCATGACTGCCCATCGCCGGCACGATGAACGGCGCGCCTCCTGCCGCCTTGACCAACGCAACCACTTCCCTGGCGATCAGCGGAATGTCCGCCACCCCGCGGCTGCCAACGGCGATCGCCACCTGATCCCCCGCCTGTATCCTGCCGAGCACACCCGCTTGCCCGACGGCTTCGCGTACGGCGAGCGGAACATCGGCGATTTCCGGTACGGGAAAATGCTGCTCCGCCTTGAACATCTTCGGAACGGGGACGTCCTGAAGCAATTGTCTGATCACTTCCACGCGATGTCCTCCTTGTTATTGCTTGCGAATTTCCGCCAGCTGTTGATTCAGCTGATCCACCAAATCGCGGCCAAATTGCTCCGAGTATTTGTCGATCACCGGCTGAATCACCTGCTTGATCCGTTCTTTTTCCGCATCGCTCAACTCATTGACTTTCATCCCTTCTTTGGTCAAAGCGTCAAGCGCTTCCTGATCGGCTTTCCGGCTCAATTCCCGCTGATATTTGCCGGCCTCGATGGAAGCTTCGCGGATGATCGTCTGTTCTTCCGGCGTCAGCTGATCCCAGAACGATTTGCTGATGAGGAAAGCAAACGGGGTATAAACGTGGCGGGTCATCGAAAGATAATCCTGCACTTCGTAATATTTGTTGGATAAAATCGTGGCGAGCGGGTTTTCCTGGCCATCGACCGTCTTCCCTTCCAAAGCGGTAAACACTTCGGAAAATGCCATTGGCGTCGGATTGGCCCCCAGCGCTTGAAAAGCGTCCAGGTGAACTTCATTTTGCATCGTGCGAATTTTTAAGCCCTGAAAGTCTTCCAGCTTGGCTACGGGATGCTGGTTGTTTGTCAGGTTGCGGAACCCGTTTTCCCAGTAGGAGAGGCCGACCAGATTGTGCTCGGGCAATTTTTCCAGAATTTTTTGTCCAATCGGACCGTCAAGTATCGCGTCCGCTTCCTCTCCGCTGTTGAACAGGAATGGAAAATCGAAAATGCCAAACTCTTTGACCGTACCGACAAGCGGCGAAGTAGAAGGAACAGTCACCTCCAATGTCCCTGCCTTCAGCGCTTCCGTCATCTGCTGATCGTCTCCCAGTTGGGCGGCAAAATAGGTCTCCACTTTGATTTTCCCGCCGGTTTTTTGCTCGACAATTTCTTTGAACTTCAAGAGCCCCTGCCCTTCCGGATGGTCTTCGTTCAAGCCGATTCCCGCCTTGATCACCCGCTGCGTTGCTGCCTGCCCAGCGGTTGCGTCATTGCCCCCGGCGCCGGTCGCTCCGTCTGATCCGTTGGCACCGCCGCACGCCGCCAATATCAACAGGCTCATGCCGGCCAGTGTGAGCGAGATCGTTTGCCATGCTTTCCTCATTTGTGTTCCCCCTTTATTTTGCTTTGTGTTCATGGACATCCGCTTGCGATTGGCTTCGGACTTGTTTGTTCACCAGGTACACAGGAGCGCGTTGCTCCAGCAGCACATCCCGGATGCTCTGCGCCGCTTTTGTGCGCATCTCTTGTTCCGCTTCTTCCGAATACCAGGCAACATGCGGTGTGAGGATCACGTTATCCATGGCCAGGAGCGGGTTTTGCCGATCAATCGGCTCTTGCTCGACGACATCGAGCGCCGCCCCGGCAATTTGCTGTTCGCGCAGCGCATCGATCAAAGCGATTTCGTCAATGACCGGACCTCTGGATGTATTAACAATTAACGCTTCCCGTTTCATCAGCTGAAATTGTTCGCGCCCGATCAGCCCGCGTGTTTCATCGGTCAATGGAGCGTGGACGGAAAGCACATCCGCCCGCCGGCACAATTCCGCCAGCGATACAAGCTCAACCCCATGCTCCCGGGCGGCGTCGGGCTGACAATACGGATCATAGGCAATTACCTGCAGGCCAAGCGGCTTGGCTTTCTCCGCCAGCGCACGCGGGATGTTGCCAAACCCGACCAGTCCGAGCGTCCGTCCTCGCAAGCGATAAATCGGGCGCGTCGCTTTAAAATCCCAACGGCCGCCGCGAATTTCCTGATGGGCGACAACGATTTTCCGCAACCAGCTCAACATCAGCGCCAACGCATGATCAGCCACCTCATCGCGGCAGTAGTCGGGCACATTGGCCACATAAATGCCTTTGTCCGTTGCCGCTTGCAAATCGATCGTATTGACGCCGACTCCGTAGCGAGCGATCACCTGGCAACGCTCCAACCGCTCGATCACCTTGCGGGTTATCGGAGCGTACTGGTTGAGCAACGCGTCCGCATCGTGCGCCGCCCGAATCACTTCTTCCTCTGTCGTGCATTGCGCTTCAACCAGTTCAAACTGGCTGGCCGGCAATACTTCGCGCTCATACTGCAATGTTTCAAACTCATAATCGGTCACGACCACTTTCCATTTGCGCAATCAAGCCCACCCCTTCGCAAACGTTTTCAATTCCTGTCTTACGTAAACCATTCAATCGGCACCAGGACCAAGGACGGGAACAAAACCAGCAGAATCAAAATGACAAGATGAATCAACAAGAAGGGCCAAATTCCTTTGACAAGGGTTATAATATCAATCTTGCTGATGCCGCAGCCGACGTAAAGCACAGTTCCGACGGGGGGCGTAATCAAGCCGATGCAAAGGTTGATCACCATCAAAATGCCGAAGTAAACCGGATCGATTCCCGCCAGCTTTACGATCGGCATAAGCACAGGCGTGAAAATCAAAATCGCCGGGGTGCTGTCCATCACCAAACCGATTGCCAGCAACAGCACCATGATCAGAATCAGCAAAAGTTTTGGCTGTTCGATCAACGGACCGAGCAGATTGGCCATATCAGCCGGCACCTGCGCCACGGTGATCAGCCAGGCCGAGACCATCGCGGCCGCCGCAACCAGCATGACGACACTCGTTGTTTTGGCGGCAGTGACGAGCACTTCGTAAAAATCAGCCAGCTTCAATTCGCGATAAAGAAACAGGCCGACAAGAATGGCGTAAAAAACAGCGACCACCGATGCCTCCGTCGGCGTAAAAATCCCGCCGCGAATTCCGCCGATGATAATGACCGGCAGCAGCAATGCCCAAATCGTATCCTTCGCCAGACGGAGAATTTCCCTGACACTTTTTCTTGGCGGCAGCTCGCTTTTATCTTTTCGCGCAATAAATGTCCAGACGATTGCCAAGCCCAAGCCCATGAACAACCCCGGCACGATCCCGCCCATAAACAGCTTGGTGATAGAAACGCCGCTGACGACGCCAAAGATGATCATCGGAATGCTTGGCGGAATCACGGGCGCAATGATTCCCGCCGCGGCAATCAGTCCGGTCGACTGCGCTTTGTCATAGCCTTTGGTGATCATCATCGGAATGAGGATGGCGCCGAGCGCCGCCGTGTCCGCGACCGCTGAGCCCGACAAGCCGGCAAACAGCACGCTGGCGATAATCGCCACATACCCCAGACCGCCGCGGATATGGCCGACCAACGACATGGCAAAGGCTACCACCCGTTTGGAGATACCGCCGGCATTCATCAGTTCGCCCGCCAGGATAAAGAACGGAATCGCCATCAGCGCAAAGTTGTTGGCGCCGTTGATCAAGTTTTGCGCGATAATCTGGCTGTCAAAACTCCCCAGCATCACCATCAGGGCGACCGCGCTGATCATCAGGGAAAAAGCAATCGGCACTCCCAGCGAAAGCGCGCCAAACAAAGAAACGAGAAACACACCTAACGCCATTTTCCTCCCTCCTATCCGTTTTGCACTTTGCCCGATTGGTCAGGCAACGCGTCGCTTGCTTGATTCCGGGAACCTTCGGCGGAATCGGTCGTTTTTTTGTTCCGCAAAACCGCAATCACATTGGCAATCACAATCAGGCCCATCGCGACGCTGGTGACCACGCCGATCCCGTAGACGAAGCCCATCGGCAGCTTGGTTGCCGGCGCCAAACTTTCCATGTTCAGAATGCTCATCTTCAGACTTCCGGTCATAATCAGCCACAACACATACAAAACGAGCAAATTTTGAATGACGTAGACGACTTTTTTCAGCCGCGGCGGCAAAAGGTTGGTCACCAGATCCATGCCGAGGTGCATCTTGTCTTTCAAAGCGGCAATCGCCCCTAAAAAAACCAGCCAGACAAACAGAAATCTCGACATTTCTTCGGACCAGGTGATGCCGGAATTGAAGGCGTAGCGCAGCACCACGTTGCCAAACACCAGCAAGGCCATAAACGACAAACATAAAGCAATGCAAAAATTCAGCACACGGTTGGCGTATTGGACCACTTTTTTCAGCATGCTTCTCCTCCTTTCTCTATTTCTCCGCTCTGATTCGTTTCACGAGATCTTCCGCCCATGGATACGTTTGATAATAACGTTGATATAATGGCTCGACGGCCTGCTCCATTTGCCGAAGGAAATCTTCACTGGGCGTGATGAATTTGATCCCCTTCTCCATGAGAAATTGCTTATCCGCCTCATAGCTTTTTTGCATCAGTTCCCACTCGTAATCAGCAGACGCTTTGGCCGCTTTTTCGATAATGCTGCGTTGCTGCCCGGTGAGGCTGTTCCAGAGATTGCTGTTGATCAAATAAAGATTCGGACTAAACATATGGTTGGATTCCAACACGTAGCTTTGCACTTCATACCAGCCGGACGCCCGCAAAGTCGCGATCGGATTGTCCTGGCCATCGACCACTTTTTGTTCCAGCGCGGTAAATACTTCCGAGATCGGCATCGGCGTAACCGTCATCCCGAGCGCCTTGCCCAAGTCGAGATAATGCTCGATGTTTGGCATACGCATCCGCAAGCCTTGGAAATCCGCCATCGACTGCAAAGCGTCGCGGCTGGAAAACATGCGAAAGCCGTTTGCGCTCCAGGCCAAAGCGTGCACGCCGTGCTTGCTTTCCAGTTCTGCCAGCATTTCTTCACCGAGCGGTCCATTCAAGACTTTTTTGGCATGTTCATAATCCCGAAACAGAAACGGCCATTCCGGAACGCCCAATTTTTCGATCGAAGACTGCATGATCATGCCGGGAATGCCCATTTCAATCGTCCCGTTGCGGACGCCGTCATAAAACTCCTGTTCAGCGCCCAACTGACTGTTGTCGTAAATTTCGACCTGCAAAGCCCCGTTCGATTCTTGCTCCACCATCGGCTTGAATTTTTCCCGCAGTGCCACGTTCTGCGGATGATCGGTGGCAAAATAATTGGCAATCTTCAGTGTGCGGGTCGCCCCGGAATCCGGCTTGACGCTTGCGCTATTCTGCTGACCGCATCCGGCAACGATCATCGTGATCGCGAGCGCTATGGAACCAATCGCAGCCCAACTTTTTTTCATCGTCACCCTTCTTTCCGTTTTACATTGTCAAACCGAGTTTCGGATCATGCCGAAAAGTTACCGACCGATTGTAAGCGCATACATTTCGAGGTGTTTGATATGCTCAAACCATGTTTTCGCTTTCCGCCAAACGTGATGCCAGTTCGCGTACAGACAGCTGTTGAACCGCGGCCAACCGAATCTGGAAATATACTTCCGCGAGCGGAAGCTGGCAGGTCAGGGCGATTTTTTTGGCCTCTTCATATTCGGGTGCGATTTGGTAAATCTTCTCTGCGTCATAAGCAACTTTGACCAACACATCTCCGTAGACGGTCGCTACCCGCTGAAAGCAGCGTCGCAGCGCAATTCTGCTCCATTCCGCCCTTCTTACCCCAAAGGTCGTCGTCTCGCTAAACAAGAGTTGCTCCAACTGACTGCTTCGATCCGGCGTGGTTAAGACCGTAATCAACACACCGGGGCGGCTTTTCTTCATCACGACCGGCGTATAATACACATCCAGCGCCCCTTCGGCCAAAAGCCTTTCCAGCAAATATCCGTAGCTTTCTCCCGTCATGTCGTCAATTTGGCATTCGAGCACCACCACCCTTTCCCGCTTGATCCGGTGCTGGTCTTGCAACAAAATCGCCCGCAATACATTGGGATGGGCAAAATGTTTTTTTCCCGCACCGTATCCGATCTTTTTCATCGTCAAGGCCGGCATGGGGCCAAACTCGCTTGCCAACGCTTTGACAAACCCTGCCCCGGTTGGTGTCGTCAGTTCGCCTTCTACATCAAATGCAAGCAGCGGCACTCCTGTTAACAATTCTGCGGTAGCCGGCGCCGGAATGGGATAGAGCCCGTGGGCCATCCTGACTTTTCCGTGACCGGTCGGCACAGGGGAGCAGATGATCTGATCAATTTGCAAATCTTCCAGCGCCAGACAACTGCCAATAATGTCGATAATCGAGTCCATCGCCCCGACTTCGTGAAAATGGACATCTTGCGCGGCAATCCCGTGAATTTTCCCTTCCGCCTGCGCAATCACCTCAAAAATCGCTTTGCTGCGCTGTTTTACGCGGGAAGGGAGATCAGACTGTTCAATCATGGCGATGATCGAGGAGGCGCGACGATGCGGGTGATGATGGTGGGAATGTTCATGGTCGTGGCTGTGGTGGTGGTGATGGTGGTGGTGGTGGTGATCGTGCGCATGATGTTGTGCAGCGCAATCGGGTGTGTCTTCAAATCTGATCGTGAGTTGTTTGGCCATGATCCCGCTTTTGTTCACGTCTTGCAGTTCAAGGCGAAACGGATCGATTGGCAGCGCTCTCAACTGTTCCGTAATATAATTCGCGTCCGCTCCCAAATCGAGCAGGGCGGACAAGGTCATGTCACCGGAGATGCCGGATTGGCAGTCCAGGTAAAGCACATTCATGTTTCCGCCCCCTCTGCTGCCAGCCGTAAAATTAAGGCAGCCTGGCAAGCTGCGCCATAGCCATTGTCGATATTGACGACACTCATGCCCGATGCGCAGGAACTGAGCATCGCCAGCAGCGGAGTGATGCCAGCGAAGTGGGCGCCATAGCCAACCGAGGTCGGTACAGCGATCACCGGGCGTTTGACCATTCCGGCGACCACACTGGCCAGAGCCCCTTCCATCCCGGCGACGACAATCAACACGCTTGCTTGCTGAATCGCCTCCTTGTGGGCCAACAGCCGATCAAGTCCGGCGACGCCAACATCGTACAACCGGTCGACACGGCAGCCCATCCACTCCAAGGTCAAAACTGCTTCTTCGGCCACTGGCAGATCGGACGTTCCCGCACAAACCACCAGCACTTTGCCAAACTTGACCGGATCGGCAACGCCATAGGTCAGGATTCGCGCGACCGCATCATATTTGGCCGCCGGAAAAACGTCCAGCAGCTCTTCCGCTTTATCCGCGGACAGTCTGGTGATCATAGCTTTGCCATGGGCGTAAAGAAGTCTGGACATAATCTCAATCATCTGTTCTACCGTTTTGTTTTCACCATAGATCACTTCCGGATAACCAGTCCGTTTTTCCCGATCAAAATCGACTTTGCAGAAGCCCAAATCTTCAAACTTTTCCATAAAACCTCCTGCTAACCGCTTGGTAAAAGAACGCGGTAAATTAGGTCGCCCTCGTCTCCCTGCGCAGCAACTGGTTCATGCTCCCGCTTTGGTAACCGAAAAGATCAAGCGTGACGTAGAGATAGCCTATTTGCCGCAATTGCTGATACACCTGTTGATGCCGCTCCAGCAAAATCGGCAGATCTGCCGGTTCCACTTCAATTCGCGCCAACTCCTGATGCGTACGGACGCGCACTTGACGGATTCCCAGCGAACGGATAAACCGTTCCGCTTGATCTACCCGATTCAACTTCTCGAGCGTAATTTGTTCGCCATAGGCGATGCGGGAAGACAAACAGGCCAGGGAAGGTTTGTTCCAGGTCGGCAACCCGAGCGCTTGCGACAATTCGCGAATCTCGCTTTTATACAAGTTAGCTTCCTGCAGCGGACCGCGTACCCCCAATTCCGCAGCGGCGCGGGTCCCGGGCCGGTGTTCGCCCAGATCATCGGCAATCAGGCCGAAGGCGATATTGTGATAGCCATGCGCTTTCAGCAACGGGAGCAAGTTTTCAAACAAATTTTTTTTGCAAAAATAGCAGCGATCACGCGTATTCTCCGTGTAGCCGGGGATTTGCAGTTCTGACGTTTGGATCACTTCATGGCGAATCCCGATCATTTGCGCCAATCGGCGCGCTTCTGCCAATTCTTCCCGCGGATACGTCTCCGAATCGGCGGTAACAGCCAGCACGTTCTCCTTGCCGAGCACGTCTGCTGCGATTTTCAATAAGAAGGTGCTGTCCACTCCGCCGGAGAAAGCGACGATCACTTTTTCCATGCCTTTCAAGATTTCCGCTAACTTTTCCAGTTTTTCCTCGATCATATTTCCCCCCCTCTATACTGATATGTGGCTGTCGAAAACTTATCACCGGAAGATGAGAAAGCGTTTGCACGACTTTTTAACTTCCGGGAAGACCGGCTGGTGTAACGTCGAACTGCCTTTCAAGAGGAGCAAAGCGGCACGCTTGCGCAGTCGCCAAAAAAAGGTCAACCAGCATTAACTACCGGTTGACCTTAACG
The DNA here is from genome assembly GCF_016908525.1 of Brevibacillus fulvus. Taxonomy (GTDB): domain Bacteria; phylum Bacillota; class Bacilli; order Brevibacillales; family Brevibacillaceae; genus Brevibacillus_G; species Brevibacillus_G fulvus. The sequence goes on along the minus strand of NZ_JAFBEB010000003.1, from coordinate 102,772 downwards.
TTTCGTGCCCGTCCGCTTGTTCGATGTCTTTGCGAGGCAATCCCCATGGGGAAGGTCCCCTCAGGGATGTTTCCGACGAGCTTTGCGCACACTGCGGAGTCCCGCAGTTCCTCTCTCTGTCCGCCCGGAATGCTCCATGTGTCTTTCTCCGGCTGGCGATTGCGCCAGACCAACAAAATCTCCGCGCGCTCGTTCACAATTACCGCTCCTACGCCGATTCTGGGAACTGCCGTGCCGATGGTCATCGTTTCCTCTCCTCCGTGCTTTTTGCAATTGTGCCGGTTTTGCATCAACCGGAACATTTCCGTTCACTTTGTGCCCGATGGTATGACTGCCTTCGTGTTATGAGGTTTGCAAGCCCGGTTTCGCTTCCCGCAGTTTCATGTTGACCAGGCAACTGAAAACGCTGACGGCGATCAAAATATAGGCAAGCACCCGGAAATGCGCGGCGCTGATCTGGTGGCTGAACACAAGCCCGAGCGCGACGGACGACAAAATCGAGCCCATGTAGCGGGAGGCTTGGAACAAGCCGGAAGTGGTGCCGATCATGCCGGGCGGTGTCAACTGTACCATCGCCGCCTGCAACGAAATGTTGCCAAGTCCGTAGCTGATTCCAACCAGAGCGAGGATACAGGCCATAACCGGGATCGATGCGCTGACAAACAGCGTCGCCAACAGGATTGCTCCGACCAGCATGCAGAGAGTTCCCGCAACCAGTGGTTTCTTGAAGCCGGAGCGGTCCACCCATCTGCCAGCGAACAGCGTAATCAGCATGGAAAAACCAGACAGAAGCAGCATCATGTACCCGCTCGCTTTCACCGTAAAGTGCAACTCGTCCTGGAAATAACTGGGCAGGCCGAAAAACAGCGCATAATTGAAAATATTCAACATAATAAACTGAACCATGACGAGTCCAAGCGACTGATTCGTTTGAAACATGCGAATATCGATAAAAGCGTGTTCCACGTTCCATTCCCGCCAAATAAAGACGCCTAGCAAAACCGCACCGCCAATTCCAGACAACGGATGCAGCTTGACCGTCAGCGACAGCAAAAACCAAACCAACAGCGCCATCCCGGCGGCAAACAGCAAGATGCCTGGAATATCCAGATCCCGCAAAACGCGCGTCAAAGGCTCTTTGTGTGAAGAGCGTTCATCCCGCGGAAAATAGATCATCCCCAATATGACACTGAGCAGCACGACCGGAAAATTAATGATAAAAATGGCGGGCCAATCTCCAAAATCGACGAGAATTCCGCCAATGGTCGGACCGAGGGCGGCGGTAGCTGACGTAAAGACAGAAATGACCGCCAAGGCGGAAGCCTGCCTTTCCCGGATATGCCCCCGCACCAGCCCCATCGCTGCCGGATAGATGGCGCTGCTGCCGACAGACTGGAGCAATCGCATAACCAGCAGCAGCATGAAGGTCGGAGCCCACGGGGCGCCGAGCGCAGAAATGGCGACAAGCAACAGGCCGCACATAAAAACGAATTTTTTGCCGAAATGATCACCGAGCTTTCCGATGATCGGCTGGGCGATCACGCTGGACAGGTAAAACGCGGAAATCAACCAGGAAACCGTCGAAAACGAGAGCTGAAAATCGGTTTGAATGCGGTTTAAGGCCAGCGAGATCATCGATGAATTTAATGGGTTGAGCATGACGCCGGTAGCGGCTGCCGTCAAAAACCAGAACCGGCTTGTTTTCCTTGCCGTCATTTCCATCCTTCCGTTTCAGCGAGAAATTGTTCCGTTGTCCGCAGTCTGCCGATCCGCGGGAAAATATATTTGCAGGAGGCTTCATGCTCTTCCGCAGTGACGGACTTCATCGCGTCGGTAATGAAATATTGCTGATAGCCAAGCTGGAACGCTTCCCTGGCCGTCATTTCCACCCCGATATTGGTGGCGATGCCCAGCAGCACGATCGTATCGATTCCTCTTCGCCGCAGCTGCAAATCGAGATCGGTACCGAAAAAAGCACCCCATTGCCGTTTGGTCACCACATAATCAGCCTCGTCAACGCCCAGCTCCGGAACGAATTCCGCCCAGTCAACTGGTCTTGCCCCTGCAGCCGCCGGTTGCTGGTCGGTGAGCGGTTTTAGCGCGTCCTTCCCATCATGGAAGTCGACCTTGACAAAAGCGATGAAGCTATTGTTTTGCCGAAAGCGCTCAACCAGCTTGACCGCTTTGGCCACGATCTCCTGTCCGCCAAAAGGATTGACAATACCTTTTTGCAAATCGATCAAAACCAATGCCGTTTTTTGAAAATCAACTGTTGTTTGGTCCATTTGGATTTCCTCCGTTTCATTTTTGGAAATGATTCAACGCAGCCTGCGGTAGCGTTCAATCGAGCGATTCAGCCTGGCGAACAGCGTGGAAAATGTCTGCAATTCCTCTTCTGTCCAGTCTTCCAGCAGTTTCCCGTAAATCTCCTGGCGCTGGGCTTTCGCCTCGTTGATCGTCGTTCTGCCCGCTTCGGTGATATGTACCTTGCTGACTCGCGCATCCGCCGGATCTGTATACCGCTCCGCCCATCCCTTCTTCTCCAGGGATGAAATTTGCCGGCTGATCGTCGAGTTATCGAGTTGAAACACGTCCGCGATCTCCCCGATTGCCGCGTCGCCCTCCTGCTCCAGCCATTTGAGCAGCAAATAAGCCGAACGATCCATGGTTGGCGGCGAGCCGGCCATCGTACGCTTAAAATCGGCTCGTCTCATCAGCATGATCACTTCATGCTCAATTTGTTCGCAGTAAAGCCGTTTTTTCTCCTCCATCCTGTTCACCCCTTGATTCAGCGTGAAGCGGTTTGCCTGGATCTGCTTGCAGTCTATCTGTATCATACAGATATTTACATGTATTGTACAGATTTCTCTGCCGCGCCCGCATTCATTGGAAAGAGTTCCACTAGACATGCTGTTTTTGCAAAAAAGTGGTACGATCGCCCCCCCAACAGCGAAGGGCACTCTGTTCAACTGACGGTTGAATTCGGCAAAAAATCAAACAAGCGGTTATTGTTCCCGGCGGCCAACTTCAATAAGATGGGAGTACATAAAGGAGTGTGAATCGTATGAAGGAACAATTAGCCAGAAACATCAGCATTTACCGAAAGGAGCAAGGGTTGACCCAGGAAGAGTTGGCCCAAATACTCAGGGTGTCCTTTCAGGCCGTCTCCAAGTGGGAAACTGCCCAGACAATGCCGGATATTTCCCTGCTTCCCCTGTTGTCAAGGACTTTGGGAGTCAGTGTCGACAAGCTGCTTGGCTATGCCTCGCAGGAACGGTTGATCAGTATTTATGAAGAAACTTATAAAACGGAGGATTATTACTGGGGAACGGAGCCAAACTCGGCATGTTATCAAGTTTTACAACTCATGCCGCCTGTGAAACATTTGAAACTGCTGGATATTGGTTGCGGCGAGGGGAAAGATGCCGTCTTTTTTGCCAGAAACGGTTACGATGTCAGCGCTTTTGATGTTTCCGACGCAGGGATTGAAAAAACCAGACGACTGGCGGACAAAGTCGGGGTGCATATTGATGTGTTTAAAGCCGACATCCTGGATTACCGCTTGGATACGTACTTTGACATTGTTTTTTCCAGCGGTGTTCTGCACTACATCAAACCGGAATTTCGTCAGGGAATTTTCGACAACTACAAGCAGTTTACCAACCCTGACGGCATCCATGTGTTCAATGTGTTTGTCAACAAGCCGTTCATTGCGCCTCCGCCCGAAAACGAGCCCAATGCGTACAATGGCACTCCGGCGAACTGCTTGGCTACTACCATGACTGGCTGATTGAGGAAAGTGCCGAAATCGTGTTCGACTGCAATTCTTCCGGAATTTTGCATAAACATGCCATGACGAAAATGATCGCCAAAAAAATCGCGGCGTTGGACGAAAATTGAGAGGCATCTTGCCTCTCAGGCTATCGGGAAAAATACCGCTTAACCTCTGCCAACACCGCTTCTTCCTCATCTGTATAATTGTATTCGATCTCCAACACATCTTCGGACAATCCCATATGCTTGAGACTAAAATAATCAAACGTCGAGGATTGAAAAAAGACCCCATCCTTTTCATAAAACACAACTTTCTTGCAGCTGGACTGGCTTACAATATCGCACAGTCCGCTCCTTACGCCGATGAAATATCCCGCCATATCCGTAAAAGCTTTTGCCTGAGTCAATGGAAAGAATACCGGCGTTGTTCCGCTTATCGGAGGTTCCTTTGGTCCGCTGCTGTTCGTGCAGACGGAGAAGCCTTGCTCCCGATAGTGGTCGGCAATCACTTCCCATAACCGCTGGGGAAGTTCAAACAGCGTATTGGAGTATGGGGAAAGGACAAGCGTTTTGCCGGGAGTCAGTCCATTCTCCTCAAATATCTGCAACACTTCCTGCTCCCCCGCAGTCTCTTGCGGAAACGCAAATGTAGCATCGTCCGGCAATTCAAAAACAAAATGCCGAAACATATCATTAAAGTTTAAGCCATTATGTCCTCTCAGCCATTGAATCGGATTGGTATAGACTGCAGTCCAACTGTCGTTGAGAATGATCAGTGAATCCAACTCATCGACAAACAGTCTGGCACGGATCATCTTGCCAACAGACTTGAAAGGCATGATCTCAATGTTTTGGATACCAAAGATTTGCGCAACCTTTTTGCAGGCTTGATTGACAACTACAAAGACATACTCGTTGATATTCTTTTGTCGGAGATATTGATAAAAATACAATCCGACGAGATAAACATCTCCCGTCCCGGTGTAAGGACATACAAAAATTTTATGATCTTGCGAATATTTTTTTCTGATTTGCTTATAGTACCGGTGCCCTTGAATGACATGTAACCCGTACCGGATCATGCTTGGCAGCGATTCATCGGAAAAAGAATCCTTCAAACTGACATTCAAAATTTGCTGGTCCTGGAAACCGAGTTTGCGCAACTGATGGGTCATTTCCTTCTGATACAGAGAGGAGAAAACAATCACTGTGTTGCTGATATCCCCTTTCAACAGATCCTCGGGTTTCTGCACCTTGATCCCCAGACAATTTTTGCCGATCTTGTTTGGATCATTGTCGATGATTCCGCTGACATGAACACCGTGCTCAAGAAGACAATCCTTTAATGTCTTTGCAATCGTGGCTGCGCCAAACAAAAGTACCGTTTTTTGCTGGAAACAACCTTTTGCATGCAGTTTCCGAATTTTTTTTTGCAAGATTTTCAAATCTTCATCGAGCATCTTTTAATACCTCTCGAACTTTCGTCACAGAGCGCAGATTATAAATGCCAAGGCAGACGACATCCTCTACCGTTACACCTGATTTTCCGACAATCATGGAACCACGGTTACCTTGGGGCTGCGTCATGGATACGATGATGAATTTATCGGTAAACTTGTAAAAACAATAATATTTCAGCAGATACCGGGCTAATTTCTCTGGATATTTCCGAACGGCGATAATCCGGTCCGAGTAAGCGGGCGCCGCTTGCACGACCCGATCATCCATCGCAAGGATCACAACACCTTCCGCAAACCGTCTATCGATAAAATCGTCCAAATGCAGCAACGCTTGTTCGTTCAGCTCCCAATCGTGTTCCGGCATAAGCAACACATAAATTTGTCGCTGCCTCATCTCATACTGCTTCAGCAATCTTTTCCACTCACGTCTTCCAATCCACGCGTTCCAAAAATGCTTGATGAGCATTCATTATTCCCGCCTTTATCAATTTCGGTTGCCGTCGGAAAGCTACAGACTATGATCGATTGTAATGTTCAGCTTGCAAAATTTGTCTCGCTCTGTATCGATTGCAAGCGAAGTTACCAATCCCGATGGCTTTCGATCATTGATCAGGATGCGTTCTCCATAGGGGGCGTTAAAAATAATCTGATTGTATCGAATATGATGATCGCGAAGAAACGCCTCCGTCGCCTCTCGTTCCTGATCTGTACGGGAAGTAAGAAAAATAACCATATCTTCTTCTGGAATACTTTTCAGAAATTCTTCCGCACCTTCCAAAAAAGTGTCGATTCCGTCTATCTTATAGCCATTATGTTTGAGAATCGTTCCGTCCAAATCGAGAATCCACGTTTTCGCTAATGCGGACAGTCTCAGCTCACTCATCCTACAATTACTTCCTTGCTTAATACCGCTCCAATATGGCCGCCGGGATGGTTCCGCTTGAACCGGTCAATTTGAATATTGAGTTCCTTCGCAATATGCATCACCAGTCCCTGCAGCACGATCAAATTAAGCGTCGTCGAATTGTTGGGCATGATGTTCCAGAGGTCTCCCTCATGCTTTAAATGTAAAATCAAACTGTTGGGAATCTTTCTTGTCAAACTGCTATCCGGGTTAAAAGACAAAAGCCACATCGTAATGTTCCGATCAGCCAGCAAATCGACCAAATATACGGATTCAGCCGTTTCGCCGCTTTTTGTCAGGATGATCACCAAATCTCCGTCCTTGATCACTCCCATATCTCCATGGATGGCAGAGTTGGTGTGCAAAAAGTAGGCATCCATCCCCAGGGAAAGCATCGAGCCGGTAAATTTTTCGCAGATGGGCACATTCTTTCCAAGTCCGGAAACGATAATTTTATGACCCGACTGGATCGTCCTTACGCTATCCTCCACCAATTTTCTGAAAACTCGTTCATCCATGGAATGGATCGCATCGTCGAGCGTCCCCATAAGTTCTTCAAAGTATTGAATCATAGCACTTCCTCCAAATAATAGATTCCGTTGTAAAAGGCACCGCAGATAGAGTCATAGTCCTGCCAGGCGTAAGTCGTCAATGACAGCCAAATTACGGCGTGGAGCAAGCGAATGATTTCCGGCTCGGCTCCGGTCAATTCGTAGAAATCAGTCTCCATGTCCTCCCAGCCATTCGATGCGATTTCAAGCTGAATATCCTGTTCCCCGATGGACAATCGGAACTCTTTCAAATTAAACCGGTCATAATTGCCTTTTATGGAATAGTAGAGTTTGGCCCAATCATACATCGGATCGCCGTATAGTTCCGTAAATCCGAAGTATCCCCGCGGATCAATGAGCACAGGCTCTTGATCATTTTTCAGCATCAGATTGGAAAAGGTACAGTCCCCATGGATAAACGTAAATTCGCGGCATTGAATACGCTCCAGCTTTTTTGCAAGATCGCGCTTGTAAAAAAATACATTGCGGCATTCCCGTCCGTTCACTGTAATCGTTTTCTGATCGGCAAATGGTATCAGGTCGCGAATTTTGGCAAGTCTGTCCATGGTCTTGTTGAAGTAAGCTTCTTCGATGCTGAACGAATCTGCAGGAATCTTGTCCAATTGATGAATGCCGCGCAGAGCATCCACCAGTTGGGCCAAAATTTGTTTCTTTTCTGCATAGGGGAAGTCGTATTCATAAATATTCCTGCCTTGGATACGTTCCATTTTCAGCGGATTGACACCGTATATTTTCGGGATATTTTTTACGCCCTTGGCCTGCGCCATCTCGTACCATCTATTTTCCCGTACCGCCAGCTGCTTCCCTTGGGCATCGATCCCTTCCTTGGTCAAAACGTCCCCGGAAACAGTAATTTTATTAAAGGGTCTGCACTTCTCCTGTCCCAGTTTTTCATATTCCGCCAGCAGACCGAATTCTTTTGTCCCTGCCAACCCCAGTTCACGATAAGTCAGCCCTTGCTCCTTCATCCAACGTACCAGTTCTCCGCTTTGCGGAACATTGGCAAGCGCAGACTTGTCCTGAAAAATAAACAGGCCGGCAACGCCGTATTCCTCCGAGCGTTCCTCTTCAAAAATCCCATTTCGGTAGCGCCACCTGCAGGGGAAGGTCTGGGAAATTCCGATGTAATCTCCTTTTTGCTCCGGCAGTTGAAAGCTCTCCGGAAGAATTAAATCCGACCAGATCAGCATGAACGGTTCCTGATCAGGAATTCGCTGAATCGCTTGTTGAATGCCCGAGCAGGTTCCAGTTCCTTCGGCGTCCACCACCTGATATTTCACATCCGCGAAGCAAGCCAGGTATTCCCGGAGGACTTCTTTCTTGTAATCGCCAATAATGATGAAGCGTTTATCCGGAAATTTCCGAAACAGATGAAACAGCATCGGAAGGTTCTCCACCGGGACAAGCGCTTTCGGTTTGTTTGCGGTCAAGTGTTCAAGCCTTGTCCCCTTGCCTCCAGCCTGGACAATAATATAATCAATTTTCATATTTTCTCCCTTATACATACCCATACTCCTATATTTGAGAGTGTTTTATGCTTCACGAAAAAATGGCCTCAGGCGATGTTACTTTCCAATTGCGACTAGATGGTTTCAACCAGATTAGTAGATTTCGCTATTATAATATCGGCGCAATATCCGATTATCTTAAGCGATTCGACAAATTTCACATTTTTTCCGTTTTTTCCTGTGCAGCTTTATTGGGCGAGGAAAAAAACCAGGAATGCACACAAAAAAAGAGAGTCTAACGTTCGACTCTCTTTTCTGCCGCTTTGCTTCTTCCCCGACTTCCCAAACTTTTGCACAGGCCATGTAAGGTATCCGATAAAAGCCAACACGGTCCCGCTCAGCCCCTAGTTTGCCATATCCATCGTTTTTAGCAATTCCTGAAGACTTCGGTTTTGCTCCTCCAGCACTTTGGTGAATTGCTCGGCAGTTTTATAATCCGCTTGCCAACTGTTATTTTGCAGTTCTTGTTTCCAGTTTTCCGACTCCGAAAGCTTCTTTAAGGTGTCTTCCCAAAACGCTTTCGCCTCCGGACTCATCTCTTTCGGCCCGAACACCCCGCGCCAAATGACCAATTCGGAATCAATCCCCGCTTCTTTGATCGTGGGAACGTCCTGAAAAGTTCCCCCCAGACGTTCGGGGGCGTCAATAGCCAACACTTTCACTTTTCCCGCCTTTAGATACTGCTCCACTTCTCCCGCCACGCTTGACAGAATATCGGCATTGCCGCCCAGCAATGCGGTCATGGACTGGGCTTTGCCATCATACGAAACATACTTGATCGTCTTGGGATCAATGCCATATTTATAAGCCGGCAACATAAAGGTCAGATGGTCGACCGAGCCTGGAGCCGAGCCGCCGGCAAGGGTCAAGCTTTTCGGGTCCGCTTTCAAATCGGCAAATAACGTTTGCAGATCATTGTATTTCGAATTCGCCGGAACAACGATCACACCGTAATCGCGATACAACTGGGCCAGAGGAGTTGTATCCTTGTAACCAAACGGCGAGTTTCCATCTTTCTTCAAGTTGTTGATTAACAAAGCGGGAGAACTGACAAATAGTTTGTAGTCATTCTTCGTTTCTTTCGTCGCGTATTCGGCTAAAAAGACGCTGCCCCCGCCCCCCGGCTGATTTTCAATCAAAATCTGCTGGTCGACCATCTGATTTTCCACCAACACTTTGGCAAGCGACCGCGCTGCTTTGTCAAATGCACCGCCGGCTCCTGAGGGGGCAACGATTGTCAATTGCTTTTCGGGATAGGTCTCCCCTGTTGCCGACGAGCCGGCTTGTTGTTCGCCGTTGCTTCCGCTGCTGCAAGCTGCCAGACTGACAGCCATTGCTCCCACCAAGGCCAAGCTTGCCCATCGAATCCGCCATTTCAACATGTCTCATCCTCCAGTCCCGCGTCTGCCTAAACCGGGCCTTTATTTTTGAAGCGCTGCGATCGCTTCCAAGACTCGACGATAATGATCGGGGGCTTTATGTTCAAAATAACCGTTTAAGTTGAGCTCAACCAGACTTTGCAGCTTGGTTTGTGTCGCCTGCGACATCGTGTAATCGAGATGCATCTCCTGCAATGTTTCGACCACATCTTTCATCTCGGAAACGCGACGTTCCGCATGAATAGCGGTGCGGGTCAACAGCAGGTTCATCAATTGCTCGACGGGTCCGCTGGCGAGCGTCTTGGAGATGGACGCCACAATTTCCTTTTCGACGCCTGCCTGATGGCTTGCCAGTAAAGTCTCCAGCAGCAGCGCGGTAAATCCTTTCATAAAGATGCTGCGGATCATCTTCATTGAGGAAGCGCTGCCTGCCTGATCATTGACTACCGTCAAATTCATTCCGGCTGGCTGCATAAACGCCTGAAACGCGACAGCCCCTTCTCCGCTTAACAATATCGGCACTTTATGACGAAGAGGAGGAACGGCCTCCATGACAGCTCCATCGACGAACAAACCGCCTGCCTGTTGGATAACGGAAGCGATTTCTCGTTTGACCTTGGGCGATGCCGCGTTCAAATCAACATAAATATGCCGGTTGCCGATAAACTCCGCAGCTTCTTGGGCAATGCCAAGCGCATATTTCGCACTTGTCGCGCAAAAAATCACTTGCGAATGTTCCAGCAATTCGCGCAAACTGTTATCCAGGGTAACAGCGATCGAGCTTGCCCGCTCCTTTATCTTGACGCCGAGCACAGCATCATTGGCCATCACGTCGAAAGCGCGAATCTGCTCTACGCCCTCCGACTTTAGACCGCTGCAGATATGAAACGCAGCTTCGCCAAAACCGATAAACCCGATTTTTCGATCATTCATTCTATCTGCCCCTTCCGTGTTCGGCCATTGTCATCGATCCGCCTCGAAGTCTGAATTGTTTCCTGGCCATCGCCAAGGTTGCCGGTTGACCATCCCGCATGCCCATTATTCTGTTGTTCCGCATTGGCAGCAAACGCCAAATTGAAAACGGTTGCAAAACTGGTTGAGTAAAAACAGTCGGCAAACTTTGGGTGATCAACAGACGGGTACGAACAAACAAACTCGTCCGTATCCCTCCTCTCTAATAACGGATCAATTAAGCTGTTCATTATTGTTCAACAAATTTGTTTATTGGAAAGTTTAGCTGATTTCTGATTCCATGTCAACCCAAAAACAACGATCGTTCCGGGAACTGATCCGGACCTTTGCAGAACCATTTCACGAATCCGGAGTCAGTTAACGAAAATTTCGGCTATTGACATGAATTGTGAACGTGCTTTATACTTCTTTATAAAACAATATTGTTTAACAATATTGGAAAACGTAATAGATTTACGCTCGGCATCTTTAAAAAGGCGGTGACGAGGAAATTCGCACAAGTCAGTTAATCGATGCATGACCGTAAAAAACGGCGTCAGAAGAAGCAAAAAGATGAAAAGGAGAAGATTTGCGATGGCAAAGCGAGAAGTTCTGCATGTGAAAGGATCTGCCCACCAAAATCCGATTCCAACCGCGATCAAGATCGGCAATATGGTTTACACTTCCGCGATCATCGGCTCGGACCCGGAAACAGGAAAAATTCCGGAAAAGGTGGAAGATGAAGTGGCCAACCTCTTTCATTATTTGCGCGAGATAATGGCGCTGGCCGGAGGTACTGTCGACGATATCGCGCATTTGAGTGTCTCTGTGACGGATCGTGAATACAAAAAAATTGTCAACGGAGAATGGCTGAAAATGTTTCCGGATGAAAACAATCGTCCGGCGAGACATACGACGGTCCAAGATCTCCGCGAAGGGCTGCGCGTGCAGATCGAGATGGTCGCTGTGTTGTAAATCCTCAAGCCAGTTGGCGGCGGTATTTTCATCGGACAGGGAGCCAGTGTTGCCGTTGCACCCGCGGATCGCCCTGCCGCTGCAAAAAGTTACGAACCTGTTTTGTCCTTGCTTCCTTTGCAGTAAGGACTTTTTTCTTTGCTTTTGATCTTGATTGGCATAAAAAAAGGCGAAGTTTCCCCCGCCCTTAGACCAAAAATGAATAATTGTCGTTGATTGTTGTCCGCACATTGGCAATATGATGCATGACCGTTTCTTCGGCCAATTTTTCATCCCGAACTTTTAATGCCTGATAAATTTTTGTGTGCTCCCGAAAAGAGTGCTCGTTTCTTCCAGGGATGAGGATGGTCCGAAAGTGATAGCGGGATAATTGGGTCCGAATGACATTAATAATTTCCACCGCTTGTTGATTTTTCGAAGCCTGATAAATGATTTGGTGGAATTCCTTGTTCAAGTTGGAGTATTCATCAAAGCGGTTCTGTTGCAAATGGGCTTCCATCTGTTGCAAGATCGCTTCCAACGTTTCCAGTTCAGATTCACTGATGTTTTTGGCAGCGGTGCGTGCCACCAATCCTTCCAACACTTCCCGGATTTCAAGATAATTCAGAATCTCTTCCAATGTAAACGATTTGATATAGGCCCCTTTATTATTTTCAATTTCCACCAAATTTTCCTGTTCCAATTTTAACAGCGCTTTTTTAATCGTATTCCGGCTGACCCCGATCGCCTCTGAAAGTTCAACCTCTGTTATTTTCTGGGACGGTTTATAACTGCCATCTAATATTCGTTCCTTAATAAATTGATAAGCATTTTCCATTGGTCTAGTCATAAAGAAATCCCTCTTTGTTTAAAGTTAATACTTATATTATATCATTATTGTTGAACAATCAATCGGGCAATTTCATACGCTTCCACCCAATGCATTGATCCAGGCGATTTGGTCGGCAGTCGACACCGAACATGTTAGGCGTACATACATTGCCTATATATACTTAGGATCGCTAAGGAAAAGAGGGGAAGCACACAAAGATGGTGGCAAACATTGATTATACGTCAGCATCGACGCAATTCACATTTGACCTGAATTACAGTCCTTTTTTTAAAAAAGATGACCGCAACTTTATCAACATCCTTGGTGTGGCGCAGTTAAATACGTTGGAAAATGTGTCGCTGTTAGACATTTTCCTGAGCGTCAGCAATGTCGTCGAACCGCACTATCACCAAAATGCGGCTGAGCTCGTCTATTGCATATCCGGCGCAATCACTGTGTCGATGCTCAACCCGTTTACAAAAAACATTCAAAATTACACCATAACGCCCGGGCAAGTGGTCAACATCCCGCAAGGCTGGTGGCATTATGAAATGGCTACTGCTGACAACACCCACATTTTGGCGATCTTTGACGCGCCAACACCACAGGTTATTTTAGGTTCAGACATATTAAAATTTACGCCTGCCAATATTATGGCGCATACTTACTGTCTGGATGAAACCAAATGGAGAGAAGCAATCGCACCGGTTCAACCGTCAACGTATATCGGTCCCTACGCTAATTGCCAGAATCAAAGCGCCGCAACGGCTCAACCGCAAGCGTCTCCCAGTCAACCGTATCTGCAGCCATACTACCTTCCGCAGTATCAGCAATATTGGGGCTACCGGTAAAAAGCGGCCCCCGGCTTCCAGGTCGGGGGCTGACATTTTGCACGATATTAAAATTCTTCGTAAACCGCCGGGTCTTGATTGCGCATCCGGCCGTCCGCGCGAGTCAAGCCTGAAATCATGGTCATTTCTGTTTCATCGAGAGCAAAGTCAAAGATCGAAATATTCTCAAGCTGGCGATAAGCCGACGCCGATTTGGGAATGGATACGGCCCCCAACTGATAATGCCAGCGCAACACCACTTGCGGAATCGACTTTTGGTGGCGGTCGGCAATTTGTTGAATGACCTCGTTGTTCATGATGTCATTTGCCTTGGCCAACGGACTCCATGATTCGGTAATGATGCCGTTTTCCGCATGCCATTGCCGCTGCTCAGCCTGATTAAAGAACGGATGCAATTCGATCTGATTCACACTTGGTTTGACGCCAGTTTCTTTGACCAAACGTTCGATATGTTCCGGTAAAAAATTGCTGACGCCAATCGAACGGACAAGCCCCCATTTTTGGGCATCAACCAACGCCTGCCAAGCTTCCACATACTGGTCCTGCTTCGGATTTGGCCAATGAATCAGATACAAATCATAATAATCGAGATTCGCCCGATACAGCGATTCCTGAATGGCAACCACCGCTTTGTCATATGTGTGGTAGCGGCCCGGCAATTTGGAAGTAATCAATAATTGTTCGCGCGGCACAGAGCTGCGTCTGACAGCTTCGCCTACCGTTCCTTCATTTTCATAATTGTAAGCGGAATCAATCAGCCGATAGCCGATGTCGATAGCGTTGACGATCGCATTGACCCCTGCGCTCCCCCTCATCGTATATGTACCCAGACCAACCACCGGCAATTTGAGCCCATCATTCAACGTAACTTCGGGAATGAGATTGCTCATCTTGAATCACTCCTTTCCGTAGTACTATTAGGTTATCATACTACCGCGTCAGCGTCATGATGTTCCATTTGCGGAAAGCGGTGGTCCAAACTGACAACGTAACTCGCCTGCATTCCAAGACAATCCAAAAGAAGCAGGAACAAAGCACCTTTTTCAAAACGTTTTCAAAGTTTAGAATGGAAGAGGCTTCCACATTTTTTAAAGGGGTTGTCCTGCATGAAAAAAAGAATCGCTTTGCTTTTGACAATGGTACCCGCTGATCAAAAATGAAGCCGTTGAAATGATCTCCATTGAGCCGAAATACGATTTCATCACGACGATGGACAAATCCGGACTTCTCGGCGGCATCAATCTGGACTTTGTCTACACGCTCACCCAGGATGTGCAGCGGCCGCCGGTTATCGTCATGGAGATGCTGAACAAGGATCGAACGGTGTTGGCGACCGAAACGAAGCTGCTGCGGACGAAAGCGGGGACTTACCAAGATTTTATCATCGGGGACAAAATCCGCTTGCCATACAATGTCGCCACCGATCGCGAAAAAGTGATAAAACGGCTGACGGACGATTACTACTACCGGATTACAGTGAAGTAACCACAAGGACTGCCAATGACAACCTCGTTGGCGGTCCTTTTCCTCATTTTTCATTCCTTGGCTTATAATTCCATCAATTTTTCTAGTAAACTAAATCAAACGATTTGATCCATTCTATTTGAAGGAAACTGCGGAGGTCATTCCAGGGATGAAGCGGATACTGTAACTCCGGACTGGACTCTTCCAACCAGTGAAAAGGTCGGCATAGCGGCTTATCCCTGAATTCCCGACCGATGCCGCTCCCGTATATAAACGAAGAGGGGTACTTCGCCCCTCTTTGCTTATTCCATCCATATAACTAGCACTGCAAATCGACCACTGACGCTGATGAATACCGGTTACCTACCTTCCCCGTTTTCCCCGTTACGGCTTTGCTCTGTTGACTTCAAACGGTTGCAGCGGATGTTGGCTCAACATGTCTTCCACTTCTTCATAGCCTGTCGGGAATGAGAAGTTGTAGCGTGCGGGCAGTGCAAAGACATAGCCGGAATTGCGCCCAAGCTCACTCGGACCAATCGGCGCCGCGCCAATATGGAACTTCTCCTGTTGCAGTGCATCCCATTGCGCAAGGGTGAAGACCATGATCGGAATGTCCTGTCTTGGATTTTCTTTTGTCCATTCCGGATGTCGGATGATGAGCAGCGGACCCGTCTCGACGACTTTATCGCCGTCTGCCTCTCCCACAGACAAGCCTTCCCACTTGTCCGTTACAATCGTATACCCTTGCCAGCTTTTCGGCAGGGTGAAACGAAAGCCGTATTGGCTATTTTCGTAGATCATGGAGCCGGACTCTTCCGCGGAAATGGAGTCTGCAGCGGCGGCCTTTTCATCCGTTTTTTCGACAGTTTCTTCATCCGTTTTTCCGACAGTTTTTTCGACAGTTTGCCCAGCGGAAACGTCGGTCTGTTGAACTTCCTCGTTCGCCACTGCCTTGGCGTTATCATGCGAACATCCCATCAGGGACACACAAAGCGTTAAAACAAGTGTAATCCATACCATTTTGTTCAATTTGCCCACCTCCGAAGATTGCCTTCATTGCTGTAAGACGAAAGCAAAATCAAATTGTTTCATCCACTTGGCAGTTGTCTCCGGCCGCTTGTCTTTTGTCCCTCCACCATTCCACCCTGCCCGTCATCATCTCAGTGTTGCCTTCCGCTCCACAGTTTGCCATTCCCTCGTAGTTTCCCGCCATATTTGCTCGATATTCTGCTGACGCTTCGATAAAAAAAGAAGCGGGGATTTTCCCGCTCCGTTGCGTCATCTGTCCATACATTTCTCCTATTCCCTGTCCCGGCTCAAGCGTGTGCCATTAACCCATACCTTGCGCGATCGCTTTCGTTTCCTGGACTGTACCGAATGGATGGTGAGGCGGGGCATAGATAACGTACACTTTCAGCGGGCGATTTCCGGTATTGGTTATATTGTGCCATGTCCCCGCAGGTATCATAATAGCGTAGCCGTCATAGGCCATCGCATGGAAATCGAGGTTGTCCCTGCTCGCCCCCATTTGAACAAGTCCCTGGCCTTCTTCAATTCGTATGAACTGGTCAGTTGTCGGATGGACTTCCAATCCTATGTCTTCCCCGACATTAATACTCATCAACGTGACCTGAAAATGTTGACCTGTCCATAAAGCAGTGCGGTAATTGTTGTTTTGCCTGGTCGCTTGGTCAATATTCAGTACAAAAGGTCTTGTTCCGTAATCTTGTAAGGTGATGGTTCCATAAGGAATATAGTTTTGCGTGTTCCAGCTGCCGGATGGGGCAGTCCAAGGATAACCCCAGTTGTTACTCCAGGCGGATTGCATTGAATTCGGCCATTGATACTGCAAGCATGGATTCGGGTACATACGCATTCTCCTCTCGCTGATCTCTTATCGACCATTTATTCTATGCAGCTGCCCAAACAGAGGTAAGCAAAATTGGGCCCTGCCGAAATTTCGCAAGCAGCATCAGACCTTGCTCTGCGAATCGCTAATCATGTAATCCTTTGCCCTCAAGAATGTGCTGCATATATTTTTCAACTCTCGAAACTCGCGTTTTGGCTTGTTTGGGTGCTGAAAAATAAAGAATGTATGCTCGTTGCCGCCCCGGCGTCAATGCTTCAAAAGCGGGTTTCAAAGCAGGAATTTCCGCGAATTTGCTTTGAAGTTCTTCCGGAATGAGCAAATCGGTACTCTTTTGAAAATTCACTTGCAAACCGGCTTTTTCCACTTCAATCGCTTCGTGAATATAAGCTTTCAGGATGGTTTCCATATCCGCAATTTGTTGCACATTGGTGAACCGAATCTGGCGAGCTGCCTGTACATTCTCCGTTTGCTGGATGAGCACCCGATGGGTATCTTGTAACAAGGCTCCTTTGTGAAACAGCAGCGCGCAATATTCTTTAAATCCATGTATTAAAACAATATTTTTTTGCGCATAAGTGTAGCAAGGATGCATCCACTTGAATTCTTCGGTCAGCTCACAATCAAGTACAATATTGCGCAGCTTTTCAAATTCTGTCTTCCACTTTTCGGCCTTGCTTAAAAATTCATCAACCTTTGGATTCGTTCGACGATTCACCATCGCGGAGCACCCCTTATTATTTTTTCGTCAGCCGACAGTCAAAAATGATCGATGCGATCTGTGCCAAATGCGATGGGCTTCAACTACCTCATTGCACTCTGTAATAAAACGAATAAACGAATCGTGATTCGCCGTTTTCATGTGAATCATGACAAACGCCGTACAAGCAAGCCCTACTTTCAGTTCATCGAAGTCATAGGAATCTGTTCCCCTAAGTCTTTCCAAGGAATTCGTGCGTTTTCGGAAAGTAACCGAAGAATCAGATAATCGGTTTGATCAAGTCGCATACAAAAATCCTACCGTGAAATGGTTTTCCAAAGATCGTTTTCATCGATGTATCGATTACACTCGCGCTGTCAGTTATCATTTTATTATACAGAAAGCCTTTACTACCAGCGGCATTTTCCTGCCCGCATAAAAAAAGGAGGTCGATTGCAGATGAACATACAACTGATTCGGAATGCAACGCTGGTTGTCCGTTATGCCGGAAAGAAGTTTTTAATTGACCCATTCTTGGCGGAAAAGGGCGCTTATCCCCCTTTCCGCAATTCGTTACGACAAGACCAAAACAATCCTTTGGTTGGCTTGCCAACATCCATTGACACCATGATCTGCAACCTGGACGCTGTGATCGTAACCCATCTACATTTAGATCATTGGGACGACGCGGCCAAAAAGGTACTGCCCAAAGATGTGAAAATATTTGTGCAAAACGATGCAGACGCGGCAGAAGTCGAAAAAGCCGGGTTTCGAAATATTGAAGTGCTGCAAGAAAATACAGTCTTCGCCAATATTCGTTTGATAAAAACCAAGGGCGAACACGGCAGAGGGGAACTGTTGCAACGGACCGGTCATGTCTGCGGTGTCATCTTGAAACACCCCGACGAAAAAACGTTATACATCGCTGGAGATACCGTTTGGTATGAGGGAGTGCGGGAAACAATCGAACTACACAAACCGGGAATCATTGTCGTAAACGGCGGAGATAATCAATATCTGCAAGGCGGTTCTCTGGTCATGGGGAAAGAAGACATCTATCATGTGACTCAGGCAGCTCCTCACGCCAAAATCATTTCTGTCCATATGGAAGCTGTCAACCATTGGACATTATCAAGAGAACAATTAAAAAGCTTCACCCAAGAAAAAGGAATTTCCTCCAAGGTTTTCGTTCCAAACGACGGCGAATCGTACACATTTTAATGGAGCGCTAAACGTTCCAAAATGAAGCCAAAACAGCTAACAAGACGCCATTCGGTCTCGTTAGGTGTTTTTAACGATTTACGCGAAGCTGCCAAATCTCTCATTGTTTTTTTGAGACAGCCTATCTGGAGGAAGTATTTTTCACAACGTATCGGCAACTCGGAAAATTAGAGCACCCGACAAAACTGCCGTATCGTCCGTGTCTTTGCGTTAACTTGCCTCCACAAGCAGGACAGATCTTCATTTTCACCTTCTCGTCAGTTTGCGTTAATTCTCTTTGAATTGCAGTGACGTGTTGCTTCCTGGCGTGTTTATCAGTGTTATTACTTGCAGTAAGTTTCTCGACTATCCTGTCAGGAGTTTATTTTGATTTTGTCAGGTGTTTATTTTGAATGTCAAAGATTTATTTTGTGGTTACATAGAGGGATTAGAGTTATCGAATGTAGAACATTAAATGTCTGCAATAAAGGACAATTCCGTTAAAGATATGCATACAAACAAAAAGACATTGGGGTAGCACTCCCAACGTCTTTTTTCGTTTATAAAATCCAGTTCCATTTTTATACTGAAATCTTCCTTAGTAGCCCCAAAAATTGCACTATAATCTTATAACAAAAATTGAATGGAGTGTATAGAAATGGATCATTACTTTAGGATTGAAGGTTGCAGGGAGACTGGTACTTACTTTGTTTACGAAATTACTAATGGTATAGCCAAAGAAATTTCTGAACCAGTCGTTGGTATGCGTACTGGTGGTTTGAAGAAGGCCAGACAAACAATTGGGCAATATTTATTGAAAAATGGCCACAGTTTAAGTTCATCATTTACCCATTATTGTATTAAACCCGGTAGGAAGAAAAATTATGTTCATAATTGGACAGTAGAGCAATATTTAGTCGGTGTTCCTATGGTTAATTCAATCGATTAACTGATTCTTCGCCCAATAAACTAGCGGTAGTATAGGACTTGGTTTCCCATCGTAATCTACCGCTGATTCGTTAATACTTGTTGCTTTATGCTCTGTTATTTTTATTTAACACATATTTTTACGGCAAATTTACGGCAACGTGTTAAACCCCTTTTGTTATACCAAAAATGAAAGTTCTGTATCAGTCTGCAACCCCATATAAATCACCACTTACAGACAGCTGTTTCTCTCTGCACCAACAACGCCGCCGATTCAACATGATCCGTATGCGGGAACATGTCGACTGGCTGCACTTCCTTCACTTCATACAAATCCGCCAGCACTTTCAGATCGCGGGCCAGCGTCGACGGGTTGCAGGAGACGTAGACGACGCGGTCGGGCTTCATCTGCAGGATGGTCGTCAGCAGCGCTTCGTCGCAGCCTTTGCGCGGCGGGTCGACGACGATCACGTCGGGGCGGATGCCTTCCTCTTTCCAGGCCGGGATCACTTCTTCGGCCGCTCCCGTTTTGAATGTCACATTTTCAAAGCCGTTCAGCCGGGCGTTGCGGTTGGCATCGGCGATCGCTTCGGGAACGATCTCCACGCCGTAGACGTGCTTCGCTTTTTGTGCCAAAAAGAGCGAAATCGTCCCGATGCCGCAGTAGGCGTCGACAACAATCTCGCCGCCGGACAGGCCGGCGTATTCCAGCGTCTTGTTGTACAAAATCTCCGTTTGGGCCGGATTGACTTGGTAAAACGAGCGGGCCGAAATGGCGAAGCGGATCGGACCGATATAATCGTAGATCACATCGTCGCCCCAAAGCGTAATCGTCTTGTCGCCAAAGATCACATTGGTCTTCTGCGGATTGATATTTTGCACGATGCTTTTGACCCCGGGCACTTCCTGGCGGATCGCTTCGATCAGCCGCTCCCGCTCGGGGATAAACAGCTCGGTGGTGATCAGGACGACCATCACGTCGCCGGTTCTCGCTCCGACCTTGGAGACGACATGGCGGAGCAGGCCGGTGTGGGAGATCTCGTCATAGGCCGGGATGTGCAGACGGCTGGCGATCCGCTTTACCGCCGCCACCACTTCATCGTTGGCTTCGTGCTGGATCAAGCAGCTTTCAATATTGACGATCTGATGTGAACGCTCGGCGTAAAAGCCGCCGATCAAGGCGCCCTCCTCTTCGCCGATCGGCACCTGCGCCTTGTTGCGATAGCGCCAAGGATTGTCCATGCCGAGCGTCGGATGGACGCGCACGGCATCCTCGCCGTCGACGGCAAACCCGCCGATGCGCCGCAGGTTGTCCTTGACGATCTGCTGTTTATGGCGCAGTTGTTCGGCATAAGCCAAATGCTGCAGCGAGCAGCCGCCGCACAGATCAAACACGGGACAGGGCGGCTTCACCCGATACGGACTCGGTTGCAGCACTTCCAGCAGTTTGGCGTAGCCGTAATTTTTTTTGGCATGGACCACCTTTGCCCGTACACGTTCTTCAGGCAACGCTTGCGGGACAAACAGCGTATAGCCTTCGTGTCTGCCCACGCCCGCGCCTTCATGGTTCAAGCCGGTAATCTCCAGTTCCAGTTCTTGCTCGATTGCGACCGGGTATTGCTTTTCCTCCTGCCGCTTGGTTTGTTGCCCTCGGTTTTGTCGATGAGGGCGTGGCGTTTTGCTTGACTTTTTCGACACTGTTGAAAATCTCCTTTATGCGTTGACGCTTGCTTTAAGGTACGAAAACTTCCACATGCCCTGGCAGCACCTGGCACTCGCAGGGCAGCTCGCCGCCCAACTCGCCGTCAAGATTGAGCTCCACGTGTTGCGAACCGGCAGTGGTCGCCTTCAGATAGTCTGTTTGAAAGTAAAAAACATTGGGATCTTTAATATGCTCCCCTCTGATCGCCAAGGTAGTCAGGCGGATGAATTCCGCCAGGTTGCACTTCTTGACCACGATGCAATCCAGCTTCCCGTCGGACAGCTGCGCTTTTGGCGCCAGCCGTTCAAACCCGCCGACCGAATTGCTGTTGGCTACCAGAAAGATCATTACTTCGTCGTCGATCACCACGCGATCGCGGGTTTCCAGCCGGATATGGAACGGATGTACCGACGGCAGTTTTTCCAAGCCTTTGACATAGTAAGCCAGCTGTCCGATCAAGGTTTTCAGTTTGCTTGGCACCTCATAGGTCAGGTTGGTCAAAAAGCCGCCGCCGGCAATGTTGATGAAATAGCGGTTGTTGACCCGCCCGACATCAATTTTTTGCGTTTTTCCTTCGGTAATGATTTTACAAGCCCGGCTGATCGATTTCATCGGCAATCCAATTGCCCGGGCAAAATCGTTGGTCGTTCCGCAAGGGATAATGCCTAATTTGGGCCGCGTTTTCCGCTCCGCTAGCCCATTGAGCACCTCATAGATCGTCCCGTCGCCACCGGCAGCGATGACGAGGTCATACCCGCTGCGGGCGGCGCGTTCCGCTTGTTCTGTCGCATCATTGGCACCCTTGGTGGCATAGCTCGAGGTCTCGTATCCTGCCGTTTCGAGCATATCCAAAATATCTGGCAACCGGCGGCGAATGATTTCCCGTCCTGAGCTGGGATTATAGATTAGACGCGCTTTCTTCAACTCTGGTCCCTTCTTCCATCATTACGCTCTTTATCCTACTAGTCTTATCATATCCTGTATAGCCATTTTTGGGAATCGCTATGCGGCCCGTTACATGGTAAGATAAAGAAAAATACCCGGATAAGTAGGGGGTTAAAAACAGTGGAAGTTTCAGCTATTGTCGGAGTTGATGTTGGCGGTACAGCGATCAAGATGGCGCTTTTGTCCCCCGCTGGGGAAATCCTGCATCAATTCCAGCAGCCAACGCCTGTCGCGCAAGGGGAAGACGGCGTAATTGAAAAGATCAATAACCTGGTAGATAAACTCCTTCAGGAAACCCAGACCGACAAAGCCAGCCTGGCCGGGATCGGGATTGGAGTTCCGGGTCCCATCGATGCGGAAACGGGCATAGTTCAGCAGGCGGTCAATCTCGGCTGGAAAAATACACGTTTGAAAGAAAAACTGGAAAAGTTGGCCCATGTTCCGGTATTCGTGGAAAATGACGCCAATGCGGCCGCTTTGGGCGAGATGTGGCGAGGCGCCGGCCAGGGAACGAAAGATCTGGTCGTGCTGACATTGGGCACCGGTGTCGGCGGCGGCATCATTGCCAACGGGAAAATCATCCACGGCGTCAATGGCGTCGGCGGGGAAATCGGTCACATGACGATGGAGCCGACCGGCGGACCGCAATGCAACTGCGGAAAAACAGGCTGTCTTGAAAACTACGCTTCTGCAACCGCTATCATCCGCGAGGGAACACTGGCGGCCGAGGCTGGAAAAAGCAAACCGTTGGCCGACTTGCTGCAAAAAAACGGCCAGCTGCGGGCGAAAGACATCTTTGACGCCGCGATGGCAGGAGATGAGACCTCGATTGCCATCGTCGATCAGGCGGCATTTTACCTCGGGTTGGCCTGTTCCCATCTGGCCAATCTGCTCAATCCGGGCAAGATCGTCATTGGCGGCGGCGTATCGCTGGCAGGCGAGTTTTTATTTTCACGGATTCGCCAGCACTTTCGCCGTTATGTGGCATTTCCCTTCGTCGCGGAATCGTGCCAAATCCTCCCGGCCACATTGGGCAATGATGCCGGCGTGATCGGGGCCGGCTGGCTCGTTCGTTCGCAACTGTAACAAAGCAAAACTTTACCGGAGCCACAGGAAGTCCATGGCTCCGGTTTTTTGCCTGCTCAGTGGATCAGCAGTTTTTCGCGGCGGAACAGAGCAGCGGCCAGCCAGATGACAGCGGCCACGTAGACGAGCGATGAGAGCAATGTGCATACGACGTGTAACGGTTGCACCTCGCCGAAGAAAATTTCCTTGCACAGCGCGGAGCCGTTAAAAATCGGCAAAACATAATAGAGAAGCGGAATGTCCGCCGGAACCAACGGCAGCATCATATACGAAGGGACCATCGCCGCGAACAACACCGGCGTCATATAAGTTTGCGCTTCTTTAAACGTTTTGGCCCACGTGCTGATCGCCAGCTCCAGCCCGGCAAACATCGCCGCCAGAAGCAGCAGGATCAGGACAAGCAGCAAAATGGACCCGATCCCCAAAAAGCCGAGGGCAAAACCGCCATCATTAGCGGAAAACGGCCCCACCTGGATAATTAAAGAAGAGCTGACCAAGGCCGCCACTGAACTTATCCCGCTCATCACCATCACGGTCAGCAGCTTGGCGGTCAGGATACTGCCAGCCGGTACTGGGGCGCTGATCAAGGCTTCCATTGTTCCGCGCTCTTTTTCCCCCGCCACCAGATCGGTAGCGGCGGCAATGCCTCCCGTGGCAAGCGAGAGGATCAGCATCAGCGGAACGATTCCGGACAACAGCTTGCCGGTCATTTTCGCCTCGCTCGCCACACTTTCTTCCACCAGTTCAAGCGGATGAATAACGGACGGCTCCAGCCCGGCTGCCTGCAGCCGTTCGGCGACGACTTCCTGTTCGTAATCGGCGATCACCCGCTGGATTAAATCATAGGCATAAACAGACTTGTCGTTGGCGGCGTCGTATCGCACGCGGATTTGCTCCGAGCCGTTTTGCCGGAGATGACGTTCCAGATCGTCCGGAATGGTGACGATCGCGCGGACTTCCCCCTCATGCAGACTGGCCAACGGATCGTCCGGCTGCAGCCGTTTGACGCCTTCCGTCTGCAACAGACGCTGTCCAAGCGGCTGTTCGACATCGCCCAGGATCACCAAGGAGACGTTGGCGCGGGCATCTTCCTCCACTCCGCTCATACTCACGCTCACCAAGAAAAAGATCGCCGGGATGACCGCTATCGGGATTACGAAAGCGCCAATGACCGTTTTCCGGTCGCGAAACAGATCGGTCAATTCTTTGCGGAAGATAAGCCAGATCAATGAGGCGTTCACCGCTCTCCCTCCTTCTCCAGCACTTGCAGAAACAGTTCATCGAGATCGGTAAAACCGTACATGGCCCGCAATCGCGGCAACGTCCCTTCATAGCACAGACGTCCGCAATGCATGATCGCCACCCGATCGCACAGCTTCTCGATCTCCCCCATATGGTGGCTGGAGAACAGGATCGTTTTCCCGGCTGCCTTCATTTGCCGGATGAGCGCGCGAAAGATGCTCGCGGCGCCGACATCCAGTCCGGTAGTCGGCTCATCAAGCAGCACAATTTGCGGATCGTGGACAAGCACGCGGGCAATCGCCACCTTTTGCTTCATGCCGCGGGAAAACCCGCCGACACGCCGGTCGAGATAATCCTGCATTTCCAGCATTTCGCTCAATTCTTCGATTCTCCGCGCCAGTCTGTCCGGGGCTATCCCGTAGAGCTGTCCGAAATAAGCGATATTTTCGCGGGCCGTCAGTCTGTTATACAAGCCGATCTCACCGCCAAACAAAATGCCGATTTGGCGCCGCACCTCGACCTGTTGATGGCGGACGGAAAAACCATTGATGACGATCTCCCCCTCTGTCGGTGTCAAGATCGTCGCCATCATCCGCATCAAGGTCGTTTTCCCGGCGCCGTTTTCCCCGAGCAAACCGAGCACTTCGCCGGATTGGATCTGCAAGCTGACCCGCTCGACCGCGGTCAATCGCTCAAACCGTTTTGTTACAGAGTCCAACTCAATCATTCGTTTCCTCCTTTCCTGCTTCAACCATACGTTGCCAGGGCATGTTCCGGTACAAAAGATCTGCTGGAAGCAAAACGTACAAAACGCCTCCGTTGTTCCTATGCAACGGAAGCGTTTTGCTGTGCGCTCGTTTTTTTACTGATATAATCTTGGTCGACGCGTCACTATTCCCGCTTATACGGTCTGCAAACTGCTGTTGGCCAGCTGTTCTTCGATCGTCGTCTGCAGCCAGCGGGTTACGGCAGGATGGGGCAAATAAGCTTTTCCATTATACAGATAAGACAATCCTTGCAGGCGGGAAGGCACGACCGTTTTCGTAAAATAGCCCTCGCTCAAAAACAAGGGCAGGACGATCATCCGGTTTTTGCGAGCGATTGCGCTGGCTCTTCTCGTCAAATTATCCGGATGCAGCGTTCCGTATGTAGCCGCCTTTAAGCCCAGCTCTTGCCGCAATTTTACCGCCAGACGCTGCAAGACGGCCTCCCACTTCGCATGGTTCTCCCCTTCATCGGCTCCGTGGCCGACCAGAAGAAGAGTCTCTTTTTCCGGCTGTTTGACCAACTCGCGGGCACGCTCCAGCAAAATCTCGACGATCAACGGATGATCGTCCATCGGCGGGCAAAAGATGATTTCCGCTTCGGTCTCGATCGGGACAATCTCTTCGTCCAGTCCTGCCGAATCGCGCACGCCGAGCAAACCGCCAATTTCATCAATATGTGTACTGCCGGAAGCCACAAACAGCGGCACGGCAATAATCTGGTTTACTCCCTGCTTCTCCAAAGCGCGAATACCGTCTTCAATCAAGCGGCCTTCGACCATTTCCAAAAAGGAGGCGACAACCGGCACAGGTACCTGAATTTGACTGACAGCTTCGTCCACGAGTTGTACCCAGGACGAACTGCTGGAACCATGACCAATGATAAGTACTCCACTTTTTTTCACGACGGTATCCTCCCTTAGCCTAGTACTTCCCTTGTTACTCTAGATTATAACGTTTCTAAATAAGAAATCATATGGCGAATTTGTGGAGAAACAGAACAGGTACCGGCTGACCGCAAATCCAGCGCAGGTACCTGTCTACCCTATGGGCTATGTGAATACAAGTTCGGCATGTCTGTTTTTCCAATCTGCAAGAGAAAAGCCGGAAAACAACTGAAGAAACACAGCTGCATCGCTCAAATAAAAACGGCTTTCCGAAAAATCCGGGTGTTGTTCGAGTACCAAAACGGCGGTAATCTGGTTCACGGGCACTCCGTCGCTTTGCTGATCATAGATCCCCTGCTCCGCCAGCAATTTTTCAAAATAAAGCGGGTAAGTCACGGTCAGCGTGCGGATTTGCCCTCCCCTCTCGTAAGTCGCAATCGAACGCGTAAAGCTGTCTTGCGGTGAACCGAGCTTCCCCGGCGGGATCGTTTCCCCCGCTGCCGAAAGGATTTTCATCGGCAAACCACCCTTTCCCTGATTATACAAAAACGGAAGCTGTCACTTCAATTGGATTATCCTTGCAGCCGTTTTTGGCTGTCGGTCGCTTCTCCTGACAATCGTCTTGTAAACGTGTGCCGCCAGCTCTGTGAAAGCTCCGCTATCTCCAATATACGCCTGATTTCCGGCAAATTATGTTTGTCCTGATGCATATAATGATTGGCTTGCGCGACGGTCACTTGCATCGGGTGGCGTTTGAGCAGCACAATCGACTCGTCGGGAGCGACCCAGCCTTCTTCGATCACACGAAAATAAAAGCCGGTATAGCCGGTATTTTGCAGACGGAGCGGCATATCGCGCACATCATAGCGTTTTGCCAGCTTGTGGCAGGGCTGGCGCGGTTGACTGACCTGAACCACCGCCTCGCCCAATTGATACAGATCGCCGATGCAGACATCCTGCTCGAGCAATCCGCTGACTGTCAGATTCTCCCCAAAGGCGGCAACCGACAGCGGCCGCTGCAATGCCTGTTCCCAATACGGATAGTGCTCATGGCTGTAGACACATACCGCCTTGTCGCTTCCCCCGTGGTTGATCAGATCAGCTTGCCCGTCGCCGGTGAAGTTTAATTTGGTCAAATACAGACGTTGTGCGACCGGCTCCTTGAAAATGCCCGTTTCCAGTTCCTTTCCCTGATAAACAAACATTTTCGGCTTCCCGATATTTAATGAGACAACTTTGCCCTCCGCTCCGTTCATACGGTTCCCTCCTGCGGTACTCTTTTCCCTATCCTACCATTATCCGGCAAAAGTGACTACGCCAGGTTTGCGGCAGAAAAAAAAGCTGTCCGGCAAGCAGTGAATCACCGCTTTGCGGAACAGCTCTTTTCCCAGAAAAGCTTATTTGTTTAGTTGTTCCATGATCAGTTTGTTGACCATCGCCGGGTTGGCTTTGCCTTTTGTCTGTTTCATCACTTGACCGACAAAGAAGCCGACCGCCCGATCGTTACCGGCCTTGTAGTCCTCAACCGCTTGCGGATTGGCGGCGATCGCATCGATGACGATCTGTTTCAAGGCACCTTCGTCGCTGATTTGCACGAGCCCTTGTTCCTCAACGATTTTGCCCGGGTCCTTTCCAGTCTCAACCATTTCCTTGAAAACGGTTTTGGCGATTTTGCTGGAGATTGTCCCTTTTTCAATCAGCTTGATCATTTCGCCCAAACCTTGTGGCGTAATTTTCACTTCGGACAGTTCCAGATTGTTGGCATTCAAATAGCCGAACAGATCGACCATCAGCCAGTTGGCGACTGCTTTCGGATCGGCGCCTGTCTTGACCGCTTCATCGTAAAAATCGGCGGATTCCTTGGTCATCGTAATGACGCCGGCATCCGTACCGGACAGACCGTACTCATTCATGTAACGGGCCTGACGGGCATCCGGCAGCTCCGGAATGCTGGCGCGAATGGACGCGATCCAGTCCTCGGAGATTTGCATCCGCACCAGATCCGGGTCCGGAAAGTAACGATAATCGTGCGCTTCTTCCTTCGAGCGCATAACCACAGTTTTTTTGTTGGCTTCGTCCCAGCGACGCGTTTCTTGGGTCACTTTGCCGCCAGCCAAGACCACTTCCTGCTGACGCTGTACTTCATATTCCAGTCCGACCTGAACATTGCGGAACGAGTTCATGTTTTTCAATTCTGTTTTCGTGCCCAATTCCGTTTGGCCAACCGGACGGATCGAGACGTTGGCGTCACAGCGCAGCGAGCCCTGTTCCATCCGAACGTCGGACACCCCGGTATACTGCAGAATCGCTTTCAGCTTTTCCAGATACGCTTTCGCTTCTTCCGGCGAACGCAGATCCGGTTCGGAGACGATTTCCACCAGCGGCACACCGACACGGTTGTAGTCAACCAATGTCCCGCCGCCGTATTCGGAGTGGGTCAGCTTTCCGGCATCTTCTTCCAGATGGAGCCGGTTGATGCCGATCCGTTTTTTCTCCCCATTCACTTCGATGTCGATCCAGCCGTTTTTTCCGATCGGCTGATCATATTGCGAGATCTGATACGCTTTCGGCAGATCAGGATAAAAGTAGTTTTTCCGGTCAAACTTCGTTTCCAGGGAAATCTCGCAATTGAGCGCCAACGCCGCTTTGATCGCGAATTCCACCGCTTGTTTGTTGACGACCGGCAAAACCCCCGGATGTCCAAGGCAAATCGGACAGGTATGGGTATTTGGCGCCGCGCCAAACTCCGTGCGGCAACCGCAAAAGATTTTACTGTTAGTCGATAGTTCGGCATGGACTTCCAGACCGATAACCGTTTCAAACTGGCTCATTTTGTTTACCCCCTCACCAGTTCAGGCTTGCGCTGATGATGGCTTGTCGCCTGCTCATAGGCGTGTGCGACCCGAAGAATCGTCGCTTCATCAAATGCTTTTCCGACCAGTTGCATCCCGATCGGCAGACCGTTGGAGGCAAAGCCGCAAGGAATGCTGATCGCCGGCAAACCAGCCAGATTGACCGGAATCGTGCAAATATCTTCGAGATACATTTTCACCGGATCATCGACTTTCTCGCCCAGTTTAAAGGCGGTCGTCGGTGTGGTCGGATGCAGGATCAGGTCAAAGTCGGCAAATACATTTTGGAAATCTTGGATGATCAGCGTTCTTACCTGTTGCGCTTTTTTGTAATACGCGTCGTAATAACCGGACGACAAGGCATAGGTTCCCAGCATAATCCGCCGTTTGACCTCGGAGCCAAAGCCCTGGCTGCGGGTTTCCTTATACAGCTCGATCAGGTTGTCGGCATTTTCGGCGCGCACGCCATAGCGGACACCATCAAAGCGAGCCAGATTGGAAGACGCCTCGGAAGAAGCCAGCAAATAATAAGTCGGCACCGCATATTCGGTATGCGGCATCGATACCTCGCTCCAGGTTGCGCCCATGCTTTCCAGTTGTTTCAGTGCGGCCAGCACGCTTTCCCGCACTTCCGGGTCAATGCCTTCGCCGATTAATTCTTTCGGTACGCCGATGCGCAGCCCTTTTACCTCACCGGTCAGGGCGGACAAGTAATCCGGCACTTCCACATCGGCAGACGTAGAATCGTACGGATCGTAGCCGGCGATCGCCTGCAGCACATAGGCAGCATCTTCGACATTTTTGGTAATCGGCCCGATTTGGTCCAGCGAAGAGGCAAACGCGATCAAACCGTAGCGGGAAACGCGTCCGTAGGTCGGTTTCAAGCCGACAACCCCGCAAAAAGCAGCCGGCTGACGGATAGAACCGCCCGTATCCGAACCGAGGGTAAAGAAAAATTGGCGCGCCGCCATCGCCGCCGCCGAACCGCCGCTGGAACCGCCCGGCACGTACTCGGTGTTCCAAGGGTTGCGGGTAGGGAAAAATCCGGAATTCTCATTGGAACCGCCCATGGCGAACTCGTCCATGTTCAGTTTCGCCACCACCACGGCATTGGCATCTTTCAGCTTTTGGCTGACGGTCGCGTCGTAGACTGGATCGTAATTGCCGAGCAATTTGCTGGCCGCGGTCGTCCGCAATCCTTTGGTGACGATATTGTCTTTCAAACCTGCGGTCAGGCCGTAGAGCAATCCCATTTCTTCCTCTTTGGCCAGACGCTCGTCCAATGCTTTGGCCTGCTGAAGAGCGGCTTCCTCATCCACATGGAGCACCGCTTTAATCGCGCCGTCCACGTCTTTGATCTGTTGCAGACTGGCCTCAACCAGATCGGTGACAGACAATTCACGCTTTCTCAATTGACTATGTACTTCTGATAATCGTTGATCAAATAAAGACAAGATAGTTCCTCCTTTCCGCCATTGTTCTACTCAAATACAGCGGGCACTTTAAATTGGCCGTCTTCATGGTCGGCCGCATTGCGCAAAGCTTCTTCCCGGGGAAGAGACGGACGGTTGGCATCTTCGCGCATCACATTTTTCACGTCGGTGGCGTGACTGGTTGGCTGAATGTTCGACGTATCCAATTCGTTCAATTTGGCAGCAAATTGCAAAATCGCGTTCAAATCTTTGGTGTAGCGCTCCGCCTCCGCCTCGGTCAGTTTCAGACGCGCCAGATCGGCGACATGTTCGACTTCTTTTCTCGTAATCTCACCCATTGTTCATTCACCTCCGTACGTTTTTGCGTTTACATCTTACTTGAATCCGATTCGGTTCGTCAATTTGGTTGCAGACGAATTATGTGAAAAATGAAAACAAGCAACAGAAGTGCGATGCTTGTTTCATCCCGTTCTATGTCCATTTTGCCAATGCCTGCCCCATCAACAGGGCGGCACCTACCCGGATCTCAGGCAGCCACTCGATTTGCTCCCGTTCAAACAGCAAAATCACTGTTGAACCAAACTCAAAATAGCCAAGTTCCTGCCCTTTTTGATACGCGGGCTGACCGGCAATTTCTCCGCTGTATGGACAACCTCGCTTGACATTGGTCGTCGCCGTGTTGTAAAGAACTTTCACGCTGCCGACAAACAAGGCCCCTACTTTGACCAGGGCAACATGGCGATTCGGCGGCGCTTCGATAAACGTCACCAGCCGCTCATTGCGGGCAAACAAACGGTCGACATGTTCCACTCCGAGCTGATTGACCGGATACAGCCGTCCGGGCATGTACGTATATTTCTTCAAGATGCCGTCAATCGGCATGTGAATCCGGTGGTAATCGCGAGGACTTAAATAAATGGTAATGAATTTGCCCCCGTCAAAACGGGCGGCCAGTTCGGGAGATTCCCCCAACAATTCCGTCACCCGATACTCTTTCCCTTTGGCCTGGATCAGTGTGCCGCCATCGATGTCGCCCAATTGGGAAACGGTTCCGTCAACAGGACTGACAATCACTTCGTTGCCCGGAGCAATCGTCCGCGCTTCCGGTTTCAGACGGCGCGTAAAAAACTCTTTCAGCGTGCGGTACTGCTCAACCGGTTTTTCCACTTGGGACAAGTCGATCTGATAATGTCGAATATAGCGTTTGATCGCAAGGCGGCTAAACCGTGATGCGGTAATCTTGCCCATCGTCCGGGACATCGCGTTTTGCGGCAGACGATGTATGATCCCCCGCAATAACCTCTTGCTCATACAAAACCTCTCCTTGCTTTTCCATCCCTGTTCATCTCTCCTTACTCTACCATTATCGACGGCTGTGAGCAAACTTTTCCCGGAGCTGCCCTTTGCCCGCAAAATAAAAAACGGACAGAAGCCAGTTCCCCTGTCCGCGTACCGCAACAAACGACTCACAACCCGATCGGATGCATCTCCAAAAACCTGGTATGAAGCGCTCCGTTCCGAAAGGCTTGATGATCCAGCAACTTTAAATGAAACGGGATCGTCGTCTCGATCCCCTCAACGACAAATTCCTCCAGCGCCCTTTTCATGCGGTTGATCGCTTCTTGCCGATCTTTGCCCCAAACAATCACTTTGGCCACCATGGAATCATAGTAGGGAGGGATCACATAGCCAGGATAAACGGCACTGTCTACGCGAACCCCAAATCCGCCGGGCAGCAAGCAAGCGGTGACTTTTCCCGGAGAAGGCAAAAAGTTTTGCGCTGGATTTTCGGCATTGATCCGACATTCGAGCGCCCAGCCGTTTAACCGGACATCGGTTTGCTCAAAGGAAAGCGGATAACCGGCGGCGACGGCAATCTGCTCCTTGATCAGGTCAATGCCCGTAACAAGTTCGGTAACGGGATGTTCGACCTGGATGCGTGTGTTCATTTCCATGAAATAAAATTGGCCATGTTTATCCAGCAAAAACTCGATCGTGCCTGCCCCACTGTAGTTGACCGCTTTCGCCGCTTTGACGGCAGCCTCCCCCATTTGACGCCGCAGCTGATCATGCATGGCGGGCGAAGGCGCTTCTTCCAGCAATTTCTGGTGTCTGCGCTGAATCGAACACTCCCGTTCTCCGAGATAGACCACCTTGCCGTAACGATCGGCCATTATCTGGATCTCCACATGCCTCGGCTCTTCCAAATATTTTTCCAGATATACGCCCGCATTGCCAAAGGCGATCTCCGCTTCTTTCTGGGCCTGCCGGATGGCTTTGTCGAGCTCTTGCGCATTCATCGCTACCCGCATCCCCTTCCCTCCGCCGCCGGCCGCCGCCTTGATCAAGACCGGATACCCGATCTGCGCTGCGGTCCGGGCTGCTTCCAGCGGGTCTTCGATCAAACCTGCCGTGCCGGGAATCGTCGGCACGCCAGCCTGTTTCATCGTCTCCCTGGCGACCGCCTTGTCGCCCATCCTGGCAATCGCCTCCGGATGGGGGCCAATAAACTCGATGCGATGTGCGGCACAGCTTCGGGCAAACTCGGCATTCTCGGCCAGGAAGCCGTATCCCGGATGAATCGCCTCCGCGCGCGTATATTCGGCGATACTAATGATATGCGGGATGTTGAGATAGCTCGCTTTGGCCAAATACGGGCCAATGCAATACGCTTCGTCGGCCAATTTGACATGGAGCGCTTCGCGATCGGCTTCGGAATAAACCGCGACAGTGGCAATCCCCAGCTCTTTGCAGGCGCGAATCACTCTGACCGCGATCTCTCCACGATTGGCAATTAATATTTTCCTGAACATCGACTCCCCCCTTTTCCGGTCCAAACCTGACTATTCGGCCTTAACGAGGAACAAGGGTTGCCCATACTCAACCAACTCGCCGTCCCGGACAAGCACCTCGACCAGCTCACCGGTTATTTCCGCTTCAATTTCGTTAAATAATTTCATCGCTTCAATGATGCACACGATCGTATCGGGTTTGACTTTGTCGCCTGGCTTGACAAAACTCGGTTCGTTCGGTTCCGGTTTGGAATAGAACGTGCCCACCATCGGCGAGGCAATAGGCTGAAGACTGCCCTGTTGGTCCGCTCTTTTTGACTCAGCCGCCGGGTTTGGCAGCGGACTGTGCTGTTCCGCCGGGATTTTTGCATTGGCACTCTGCCGCAGCGTTGTCTCGGGCAAGCGTTCTGTCTGTTCAGGCACTGCGTTTCCGGCAGGCGGTTGACGATCGGCCTTGCGGATCACGACTTTCGCGCCCCGGTCTTCCAGTTCTACGACATGGATGCTCGACTGATCCAACATTTTGATGATCTCTTTTAACTCATCGACTTTTATCATCGTCATTTCTCCTACTCCTGAATCTGATTTTTGCGAAACGCATGATCATACCAAGATGGAAGGTTTGGCGGAACTTGCGATCGTCTGCTCGCTCTCTGTGAACCGGACCATCTTCATAAACTTCTCATAACGTTGTTCGATCAATTCAGCGATTTCGCAGGAATGCAATTCCGCAATCGCCAGAGACAAATGTTGGCGAATCTGCTTTGCGGTATCGGTCAAGGAGAAATGTGCCCCGACTCCCGGCTCCGGAATTATTCCGTCAATGATTTGGTACTGAAACAGATCTTGGGCCGTAATTTTCAGCAATTCCGCCGCTTTCTCGGCCAAAGAGGCGTCTTTCCACAGCAGGGCGGCGGCACCATCCGGCGAAATGACCGAATAAATCGCATGCTCAAGCATATAGACCCGGTCGCCGATGCCCAGTGCCAGCGCGCCGCCGCTTCCGCCTTCGCCGATCACAATCGTAATGATCGGAACGCGCAGCCACGACATCTCCAGCAAATTGTTGGCGATCGCAAACGCTTGCCCTCTTTCCTCCGCCCCTACCCCCGGGTAGGCGCCCGGTGTATCGACAAAGCAAATGACGGTGCGGCCGAACTTCTCCGCCTGTTTCATCAAACGCAAAGATTTGCGGTATCCTTCGGGGTTCGGCATGCCAAAGTTGCGCTTAATGTTTTCCTTTGTATTTCGTCCCTTCTGCTGAGCGATCACCGTTACGGGCTCGTCGCCAAACCAGGCGATTCCGCCGCTGATTGCCGGATCATCGCCAAAGTAACGATCGCCGTGCATTTCCGTATAATCGTCAAACAGGTGCGGGATCAGATCGAGCGCCGTGGGCCTTTTTTGATGGCGCGCGATCATCACCTTCTCCCACGGGCTCAGTTCACCCAGCAACGGCTTTCTGAGATGCTCCAGTCTGTTTTCCAACACTTGCTTCTCATAGGAGAAATCCTCGCCGATCTCCTTCATACGGTGCTCAATCGTCATCATCAGTTCATACAAACGGGTCAATTCTTCCAGATCCAAAGCTTTAGCCAATCGCCCTCACCCCTTTGTGAAAATTCAGCAGCTTGAGCAATGTTTCCCGTAATGCCGGCCTCGACACGATCAAATCGAGAAAGCCTTTGTCTTGCAAAAACTCCGCGCGTTGAAATCCTTCGGGCAATTGCTGGCGAATCGTTTGTTGGATCACTCGCGGACCGGCAAAACCGATCAAAGCGCGCGGCTCGGCGATAATGATATCGCCCAATGCGGCAAAACTGGCAGTAACCCCTCCCGTTGTCGGATGCGTCAGTACCGATATGTACAATCCTCCAGCACGATGAAACTTGCCCAGTTCCATTGCGGTTCTGCCCATTTGCATCAGTGAAAAGATGCCTTCCTGCATCCTCGCCCCGCCTGAAGCGGAAAACACGATCAGCGGCAGTCTCGTGTCATGTGCGTAACGGATCGCCCGGACAATCGTTTCGCCTACAACCGATCCCATGCTCCCCATGCGGAAGCGCGTGTCCATCGCCGCCATCACCACCTCGTGTCCCCCGATGTTCCCGACTCCGGCCAGCACGGCTTCTTGCAAGTTGGTCTTGCGCCGATCTTGTTCAATTTTGTCCAAGTATTCGGGAAATTGCAGGCAATCTTCCGTGAGCAGTCCTTCCGCAATCGGACGAAAACTGTCCCGATCCAAAGTAAGCGCCAGACGCTCATCGGCGGTTAAAGGGAAATGATATTGACAAAACGGGCACATTTTCCAATCGTGATAAAGCTTCTCCCGATCAACCCTGCCATCACAATCCGGACAGTAGATCCCCTGATCTCTTCCTGGTTTCATCCGTATTCTCCACCTTTACTACCCATTTTTTACCGGTTGCGATTCGCTCATCTCGATCAGGCTTTCCGCTGTGAGGCGGCCTGACTTGCATACGCCGTAAACACCATGAGTACTCCGCGTCCAATGGCCGGCCAGATACAATCCTTTCACCGGTGTTCGCGGGCCCATCTCCGCCAGCCAGCGCTGCTGTTTGCCTTTCAGCCAGCCATAGATGGCTCCCTGGCTGTTCAGCGTAAATCGCTCAATCGTTCGCGGTGTGGCAAACTCAAATTGGACGATTTTCTCACGCAATCGCGGAAACTTTTGTTCGAGCAACCCCATGTAGTGTTCGCAAATAAATTCCTTGCCTTTCTCTTCCCTGATCTTTTCCATCGCCTCCGCATCGCACAAGGACATGAAAGAAAGGATCGCATAGCCTTCGGGGGCCAAAGCCGGCTCCACCGCCGTCGGACAGCAGACGGAAATCCACGGATCGGTGTCGCGGTCCAACGGGTTGTATAAATATTTTTGGTCGTCATCCAGTTCTCTATCCGGAAACAGAAACAGTTCGTGGGGGAAATCATCTTGTTCGCTTCGCTGCACTGCGGCGTACAGCAAGACAGCCGAATGGGAGCGGGTCAACTTGCGCAAGTTTTTCCGGTAAGAGTCCGGCAAATATTGCTCTCCCAGCAGATCGCGCATCGTTTTCAGCAGGTCGGCATTGGAAATAATCCGGGGGGCTAAGTGACGGGTTCCTTTGTGGTCAATGACGCCGTAGACGCGTTCCCCATCGCAAAGGATTTGTTCCACCTTGCGACGCAGACGGACGGAACCGCCGTGCGCAACAATATAGTCTTTTAACACATCGGCCAACCGTTGCGAGCTGCCCCGCGGATAATACGCCCCGCCGTTGTATGACATCATCGTGCTCATCAAATAAGGCGTCGAACATTCATTCATATTGACGCCAACGTAAGGATGCAGCGAGCTGATTACAAGCGCGGTGTGCGGATGGGCAAACCGATTGTGCAAATAGGCGGAAAACGGCACATCTTTCAATTCCAGCAGACGCTCCAAGATTCGCTCGTCCTGCTGGTAATTCGCTTGCAGGATCGCTGCTCCCAGCTCTTTGATTTCCTTGATTACTTCAGCGATCGCTTCCCGATCTTCCGGGAACCAGACGCTCATCTTTGCTTGCAAACGATCAAGGTTGGCAGGAATTTCGTACGTTTGCCCGCCAAGGCGCAGATGGTACATCGGGTCAACTTCCACAAACTCCAGCTGCTCCAGCAAACCCAGCTGTTCAAAAATCGCGTAGATCTCTCCGCCCGGTTCGCAGCCGCCGATCAAATGAACCGCCGCATCAAACAGGAACCGGCCTCGCCGAAACGTGCTGGCACAGCCGCCGACAACATAGTGCTGCTCGAGCACAAGCACCTTGTGCCCCGTTTGCGCCAACAACGCGCCTGCGGTCAATCCCGCCAGCCCCGCACCGATAACGATCACGTCATAGTGGTCTGCATTAATTCCCGTGCCATTCAAAGACAAGCCCTCCAAACAGCCATTTGCTCGTTTCAATCGCCAGAAACATCACCCGATCCCCCGCCTTTACCTTTCCTTCCCGAATCGCCTGCTCAAATGCCAGAAAAACGGCAGGGGAACCGGTATTGGCAACATAGCGAAGATTATCGTAAACGCAATGTTCCAAGTCCAGCCATTCCTCTGTCAAACATCCGGTTTTCTCCAGGTCGTTGCGCAAATAACCGGCATTGCCCTCCGGGATGATGCAAAGATCAATATCTTTTGCCTTGACCCCGGCCGCTTGCAACGTATCGAGCAATCCCTCTTTTAACACATAAGGGGTATGCTGCACAGAACCTTTAAAATCGACTTTCAAGGTAAACAGCCGCTCATCCAGCGCCTGGTGCGTCAGCGGAATCGCAGTGCCGCCCAACGGAACGTGCATTCCCACTTTTTTGTCCCCGCCTACACAAGCAATGCTGCTGCGTCCGATGATCGCTCCATTGGGATGCTCATCCGCCTGCAGCACCAAGGCAGCGGAACCGTCGCCAAACGAATAAACGGAAAAGGCATCCCGCAAGCGAATCGCTTCCTTGTCCCGCTCCCGATAAACGTTATACAAGACCGGGGAGATCACTTCTGTCCCGATGACCACAGCCGTCTTGTACTGTCCGCTGCTCAAATACATGTTGGCGATATCCATGGCCTGAATCGCCCCGGCGCATCCGGAGCAGACTTGCACGGTTGCTGCCCGGCGCAAGCCAAGCAACTCCTGTACCAGCGTGACGGAAGCGGGCAACAGATAATCGGGGCTGCAAGTAGACAACACCAGCAAATCAACATCTTCGGGAGCCAGATCGGCCTTCTCCAAAGCGCGTCTCGCCGCTTTTGCCGACATCTCGCTGTTCGTCTCCTTGATTTCTCCCGTCCACCGATCGATTAACCAATGCCGTCGATCCATGCTGGCATCGTCCAGCAA
The DNA here is from genome assembly GCF_016908525.1 of Brevibacillus fulvus. Lineage (GTDB taxonomy): Bacteria > Bacillota > Bacilli > Brevibacillales > Brevibacillaceae > Brevibacillus_G > Brevibacillus_G fulvus. Next base: position 64,858 of record NZ_JAFBEB010000003.1, on the reverse strand, counting down.
GTCTGACGCCAACGGGCCGATCAGTTCGGCCAAATCCTCATTGGTAATAGGCTCCCCCGGCAAATAGGAGGCACAACTCAACACATTGACATATCTCATGTTCCGTTCCTCCTTCACGTTTCGTATTTCGACAGAACCAGACTTACATTGGAGCCGGTCAAGGAACAGCTGTTGACCAGCACATGTTTCATCTGCTTCAATTCCGTTGTTTGGCTGACCAGTTTCAGGCGAGCGGCGGGCTGGGCGCCATGTGCCCGGGGCAGCACGCCTTTTTGAAGTGACAGCAAGGAACCGATGATCTGGAAGCCGTCCGCTACCCCTTGCGCTTCGCCAAATACCGCTTTAAGCGACGCAATGTACGGCAAATGCTGTTTTGGACCAAACGTTTTTTGGTAAGCCCGCGCCTCCATTGTGTCGATCGGGCGCAGCCCGTTTGCCGCGGCAAACACGGCATCGATGTCCGTTTCTGTCAGCTTTGCCTGCTGCAACGCCTGCTGCATGGCCCGTTTCAATCCTTCCCCAGTCGGGTCGACTTTGGCAAACCGTTTGCCGTCATACGTTTTCCCATATCCGCTCATCTCGCCGTAGACGCGCGCGCCCCGCTCTGCTGCCGCCGTTTCCCGTTCCAAAACCAAGGCGACCGCTCCCTCACTCAGCACAAAACCGGAAGAATTTTGCTGGTAAAGCGAGAGCGTTTCAGCCAATACGCCGTTCTGACGATACGCTCGAACGACTTCCGGTGTGATCACATCGGCGCCGATCACGACGATCTTCTCGGCATCGCCTTTTTTCAAATGTTCAAAAGCGGTACACATCGCTGCCGACAAGGAGGCGTGCCCATCCACAATCGTTGTGTTGATGCCGACCGCTTTCGTATGCGTGGCGGCCAACCCGCTTGCCTGGTTAAACACCATATTGGGAAAATGTACGGGATTGGCTCCTTGGGCCCCCTCAGCCAACAGCGGGGCATAGAAATGAACCAAGCTCTCCACCGTACCATTGGCGGTTCCGACAATGATGCCGACTCGTTGGCCATTTTCCTCATCCACTTCAATGCCGGCATCGGCAAGCGCCGAGATCGCTGCGGAAACGACCCGCTTTTCGAATTCGTCCATTTTTCTGGCATCGCGCCTGGAAATGTACGATTCGATTTGAAACTCTTGCACTTTCCCCACAGTCAACGCTTCTCCCGCTTCGCCTTCCAGCCGGCTGAACAAATTCCGGCCCTCCACCGCCGCTTGCCAAAATGCGTCCAAATCGGGACCTGCGAGACTCAATTGGCTGATGCCGGTGATCAAAACGCGCTCATCGGCAAAGTGCGTTGCCGGAGACAGATTTTCCTGATAGCGCGCGAAAAGAACGGAGCAGTTATTGCCGCCGAACGCGAAGTTATTGGACATGGCCAATTTGAGCTCAGGAGCATACAGCGCGTGATTGGGCACATAATCAAGGTCGCACTCCGGATCAGGCTGCTGGTAATTGGCCGTAGGCGGAATGACTTGTTCATACAGCGCCAATACCGTCACAATTCCTTCCACAGCCCCCGCTGCCCCCAGCAAATGACCAATCATCGACTTGGTGCTGCTTACCTTCAGTTGGTCAGCCGCCGGTCCAAATACCCGTTTGATCGCCTGCGTTTCCGCGCTGTCGTTTTTCACTGTTCCTGTCCCATGCCCGTTGATGTAGCCGATTTCTTCCGGGGCAACCCCGCTTTGTTCAAGCGCCATCCCGATCGCTCGGCCTGCTCCTTCCCCATCCGGTTTGGGCGCAGTCGGGTGGTATCCATCCGCCGACAGACCAAATCCGAGCACTTCGGCGTAAATTTTCGCCTGTCGTTTTCGCGCTCGTTCCTCACTTTCAAATACAAGCACGCCGGCCCCCTCGCCCAACGACAGTCCGGTCCGATCTTTGGAATAGGGACGGCATGGCTCCGCGGCCAGCGATTGCAAAGCGTGAAAGCCAGCCACGCCCATGTGTGCCAAAGCATCCGCTCCGCCAACCAGCATTACGTCCGCTTTTCCCTGGCGAATAAGATCAGCGGCAAACCCGATCGCATTGCCGCCTGCGGCACACGCGGTCGAAATGGTGAAAATCGGCCCTTTCAGTTCAAAGTGGCTCGCCAAAGATTCAGCGATGCTGTTGAACCGCCATTCCAGCGTAAGCTCTTGCTCGGCTTGTTCTGTTTGCAGCTGGTCCCGAAACCATTTTTCACCGCTGTTCATCCCGCCCAGGCATGTTCCCATGATGCAGCCGGTCCGCTCCGGCAGTTGTTCGGAACGCAAGCCGGCATCCGCCAGCGCTTCCTCCGCCGCTTTGGTCGCAAATAAAATTGCCCGGTCCATCGTCTGGCGAACATGGGCATGGGCCACGTCTGACAGCTTCCCTTTGACCTCTCCGGCAATCCGGGTCATATAGCCGGACATATCGAGCGACTCGACCGGATAAATTCCATGAGTCCCCGCTTTTACCGCTGTCCACAATGTTTCGACGTTTTCGCCGAGAGCCGTGACGGCTCCCAAGCCTGTTACCACCACTTTTGCACGAGCCGAATTTTTCATTCTTCTGTATTCACCCTTTTATCCAAACTTTGAAAACAGGAGGGCCGTATCCTGCCCTTCCAGCCCGCGGGCCAGCGACAAGACCGTTTCGACCTTGGCCTTGCGCGGTTCGTGTGTGACAAAATCTACCGACCAGCTTGGATCCGGGGTTTGGCAGTTCAGCGTAAATGGCAAGGTTTGATCGCGCAGCGCCAGCACGGATGCCAGCGCGTTAAACGCTCCGGCATTGGAGACCATGTGACCGGTGGTTGGCTTTACCGTACTGACTGCCACTTTTCCTTCCCGGCCAAACAGCTGTTCAATCGCGCGCGCCTCGGATTCATCCCCCCAGCGCGTACCGCTTCCATGCGCGCAGACATATCCGACTTGCTCCGGCTGGATGCCGCTTTCTGTTAATGCCTTTTTGACCGCAATTTGCAAGCCCGTGCCTTCAGGCGAAGGTTTTACCAGACTTCCCCGATCATAGCCGCTTCCGAATCCGACCACTTCGGCATAAATATTCGCTCCCCTGGCCTTGGCCCGTTCCAGTTCTTCCAGGACGAACATGGTTGCCCCTTCGGCAATGATCGTCCCGTTTCGTCTCACATCAAACGGCATGTAGGCCTTGGTCGGGTCTTCAGATGGTTTGCGATTCAAGACACCGAGCGCGTCCATTTTCATGTAATTCCACCAGGTCAGCGGATCGGCAAAGCCCCCGGCCAGCGCCACATCGGCTTCGCCGTAACGGATGGCGCGGAAGGCCGAGCCGATCGCCACAGCGCTGGCATTGGATGTGCCGACGAAATACGTGTTCGGCCCTTGGATGGAAAAATGGGCCGATAAATAAAACAAAACCGCCGATGGCAAACCTTTGACGAAAAACAGCGGCGGCAAAATTTGTTTCGCCGCCAGCGCAAACGCAGGTTCGCTGACGCCGCCTTCGCCTTCCGCTTGCCATACCGTTTCCACAAACTCTTGCGGCAAAGTATCCATTTCCTTGTTGCCGCCCACATATAAAGCAAAACGCTCCTTGCAAATTTCACTCTGCTCCAACCCGGCATCGCGATATGCTTTGAGCGACGCGGCAAAGCACAACTGGTCGCCGCGCGCCATCAGCTGCCGGTTTTTTCCTGAAGCGATATATTGTTTGGGGTCAAAATCGCGAATTTCACCGGCAAGCACCGTGTGGTATTTCTCCGCCTCCATCGAGGAAATACGGCCAATTCCGCTTTGTCCGGACAGCACCTTTTTCCACACTTCTTCCACCTCATGCCCCAGTGAAGTAAGCGTCCCTAACCCCGTGACTACCACGCGCCTCATGCTTCGCCTCCCCCTGCATATCCCCGTTTTTGCCAAAACATTTTCGTCCGGTCCCGATTTGCTTGCCCGCCTTCCACAAAGCGGAACGTCATTTCGCCGAAGGTGGCGACCGGCCTGTTTCCGACCGACACCTTCCCTTTGACCACCGCCCCGGCCTCATCCAGCGACAAGACTTGCACATCAATTCGCAATTGATCGCCGGGACTAATATATTTCCGCCATTTCACGTTGGCGATCTGGCTCAGTTCAACTTTCCGCGCAAAGCCCTCGGCGGATTCCAGCACGCCCGCGGCCAGCCGAATTACCGCTGACATCGTCAAGACGCCCGGCCAGATCGGCTTCAACGGAAAGTGTGTATCCAAAATGGGACTGGTCATGCCGATATTTTGCAGAGCGGCAGCTTCCTTTCCCGCCGACCATTCGACCACTTTATCGATCAAACCCCAGTTCATGTCCGATCCCCTTCCTGCCATTTCCGCACCGCGATACATGCGTTGGTCCCTCCAAAAGCAAAAGCATTGACCAAAGCGGCGCGGACTTCCTTTCTTCTGCTTTCATTTGGCACATAGTCCAAATCAAGCTTTGAGTCAGGGTGAAGCAGATTGATCGTCGGCGGAATCGCTTGATCGCGAATCGCCAGCAACGTGACCAGCAAGTTGATCGCTCCCGCCGCACTGGTGAGATGCCCGATCATCGATTTGATCGAACTGATCGACAGAGCATCGGCATGTTCGCCAAACGCTGCTTTAATCGCATTGGTCTCGCTAAAGTCGTTATAAGGCGTTCCCGTGCCGTGGGCGGCGATGTAATCGATCATCTCCGGCTCCAGCCCGGCATCGTTCAGCGCATTTTTCATCGCCGTGATGCATGATCCCCCATCCGGTGGAGAATCGGTAATGCGGTAAGCATTCATCGTGGACGAATACCCGACAACTTCTCCATAGATGGGAGCGCCACGGTTCAAGGCCGATTCCAGGCTTTCCAACACAAGCATCGCTGCCCCTTCGCCAATAACAAACCCGTCACGGTCGCGGCTAAACGGTCGGGAAGCCGCGGCCGGGTCGTCATTTCTTGTCGACAGCGCGCCTAACATGCCAAACCCGATCAAATCGATATAATTAATCATTGAGTCATAGCCGCCAGCGATCATCGCGGTTGCTTCCTTGCATTGCACGCGGCGGAAAGCCTCGCCAATGGCATGGGCGCTGGAAGCGCATGCTGTTGTCAGCGAGATCATCGGACCGGTCGCCTCAATCATTTCCGCCATCAGCGAAATGCCTGTCGTCAGATTGCGGCGCATGATCTCGTTTGGACTCATGTAGGACAGGGACTGCCCTTCCGCAAAGTAACCGTCAAAAATCTGTTTCATTTCCGCCAAATTGGGATAAACCAGCCCGCAGCCGATCGCCAGCCCGATCTCCTCCGAGGGAAGCGGCGCAGCCAGAAGTCCGGCGTCCGCAACCGCCTCTTGAAACGCTTGAATGCCGAACTGCAACGAGCGGTGCAGGTACCTTTTCTGCCGTTTGCCGAGTTCTGCCTCCAGCGTAAACTCCTTCACTTGCGCCGCGATTTTTGTATCAAAATGCTCCGTATCAAACAGATCAATCTTGCCAACACCCGATTGACCGGACAGCAGCTGATCCCACGTTGCGGCCACATTGTGGCCCACCGGCGTTACCGCTCCCAGTCCTGTTACGACCACCCGCTGTTTCATCCGCTTATCTCCCGCCTTAACAAACGAAACGTACGCTTGACATCCTCGGTTGCTTCCAACTCTTCAACCGGGATCAACGCACACATCATATAATGTAGTTCCAGCATACAAGCACCATTGACATACCCTTTTCCCGAAAATACAGCAGACTGTCCGTCAAGCGAATGCAGCTCCCCATGCAGCTGCAAAACATCGCCCGGCACCGCCCTGCCGTGGATGACGATTTGCTCTGCGCCCAACAGAACAGCGCGCTGCCGAAATTCGGTTGAATGCATGATCAGCCACGCGCCGGCCTGGCACAAGGCTTCCACCGCGATTCCTTCCCATAGCCCAGGCTCACCCGATACCGGATCGCAGGCGAACGGGTCGTCTCCGGTAATGAGCTTGCTGGCCTTTATTTCCTTTGCGGGCACAATTTCCTCAATCCGATCCACCATTAAAAAGCGCATGTTCCTCACTCCAAAAGTAGCGCTACTTGGGCTATCGCCAGCTCTTCCGTATGGGACAGCGACAAGTCGACGGAGACAATTTGCCGGCTGGCAAGCATCTCCTCCGCCTTGCCGGCAAGGTTCAGGTAGGGTCTGCCGGTTCGAAAGTGATTTCGCACTTCGATCTCTTTCCAGCCGATTCCGCCCCCGATCCCTGTGCCAATCGCTTTGAAAAAAGCTTCCTTGGCGGCAAATCTGGCCGCCAAATGTTCAAAACAACGCTTTTTTCCCAGGCAATAGCTTCGCTCTGTTTCGGTAAAGACTTCTTCCAAAAATTCCGGGCTGGATTCCGCCAGTTTTTTGATTTTGGCCACAAAAGCCAGATCGATTCCGATCTTGATCTCCATAACCGTTTTAGGACGCTTTAACCGAAATGCTTTGGACCACGAGATTGGTCAAATTGTCGACCGTAAACAGTGTCAAGACACGGTCTGCTTCAAATTTGCCGCGCAAGCTCTCCACATCAATTTGCGGCAAGCTTCTTTTCAACTGTTCCAGCCCTTTATCGGACAGCAAACCGTCCGCAGTTTCAAAATCTTCATCGGGAACCTCTCCCTGAATCATCGCGGTGATGTCATCCATCGTTACTTTTACGCCTGTTTTGCGGCTGATCCGGAACAGCACGTCAAGCAAATCCAAAGACTCTGCGCCCAAATCACCCAGCAGCGTTTTCTCCGGACCAATCTCTTCTTCGTCGACCCCGATCGCCTCCACCAATGCTCCTTTAATCAACTCATACACTTGTTCTTGTGTCATTTCGAACCCCTCCTATTTGGTTTATGGTTTGTTTCGTCTCTGCCTTACAGCGGTTTTCCGACTCCTACCAAGTTAAACAGACCGCCGTCGACGATCAGACTTGTGCCAGTAATATACGAAGCTTCATCAGAAGCGAGAAAAATCGCGGCATTGGCCACTTCTTCCGGATCGCCGGCGCGTTTTTGCGCAATTTGATTGGTAATCCGCTTTGCCTCTTTCATCTGTTGGCTGACCATGTCAGTTGAACAAAATCCGGGCAGAACGGCATTGACACGGATTTGAAACCGAGCCAGTTCCATCGCCGCCGTCCGCGTAAACGCATTGATCGCCGCCTTGGAAACGGCATAATTGGCCTGACCGACCCAGCCTCCTTCCCCCATCACGGAAGAGATATTGACAATCGCGCCTTGGCGCTGGCCCATCATCACTTCCAAAACCGCTTTGGTCGCATGAAAGGCACCGCCGAAGTTCACATGAAACACTTTCAGCAAATCCTCATACTCCATGTCAAAGACCAGCCGATCGTGGGTGATTCCCGCGTTGTTTACCAGGACATCAATCGTTCCGTATCGGGACAGCACTTGCTCAACCATCCGATCGACCTGTTCCCTGTTGCTGACATCCGCCTGAACCGCCAGCGCCTCTCCTCCTTGCTCGGCAGCAATATGCGCGACTACTTCCTGCGCCTTTTCCGCTCCGCTGTTGTAATTGACCACCACGCGGGCACCTTCGGCAGCAGCCTTGAGAGCAATCGCGCGTCCAATCCCGCGAGAGCCACCTGTAACCAGTACGACCTTCTCTTGTAATCGCAACTTCATCTTCCTTCCTTTTTATTGAGCAATCGATGTTTGCTGAAACTTTTCAATAAACTTCTCGAGTTTTTTCAGGGAGTCGATCTGGGAGATTTCCGCTTCGGGGTAGATACTGCGGACGAGTCCCGATAGCACTCTGCCCGGACCGATTTCTACAAAGTGGGTATGCTCCCAGCCGATCTTTGCCATCATTTCCGTCCAGCGGACCGCAGAAACGGTCTGTTGGACAAGTTCACGCTGAACGTCCGCTGTTGTCTGAATGATCTTGGCATCGGCATTGGAGATGAGCGGAACAGAGAGATCGGCGATTGCTGCATTCGCGATGCACTGACGGAGAGGCTCCATAATGCCGCGCATGAGCGGGCTGTGAAAAGCGGCTCCAACCGACAGACGAACCGCTTTCTGGGCGCGCCGTTTTCTCGCCAGCTCCATCGCCGCTTCAACAGCCGGTTCATCACCGGAGATGACCAACTGCTGGGGACTGTTATAATTCGCCGGAACGACCAGCCCGGAGGAGCGAGCCTGTTCACAAATTTCTTCTACCTGTTCAGCAGAAAGCCCGACAATTGCGGCCATCACGCCCGGCCGTCGACTTTGCGCTTCTTGCATCAATTGACCCCGCTTGGCAACGATCCGCAGCCCCTCTTCAAACGAGTAGCCGCCTGCCGCTGCCACAGCTGTAAACTCACCCAGGCTGTGTCCGGCCACCAACCCACACTTGATTCCGGCATCCGTCAGCAAAGAAAGCAATGCCATCGAAACAACGTAAATAGCCGGTTGGGCAATACTCGTATCGCGCAGTTCTTCCTCCGTTCCGAAAAACATCCGCTCGGTCAAGGAGAAATTCAGCGTTTCGTTGGCACATTCAAAAAAACGTTCTCGCAACGCTGCATTTTGCTGATACAAGTCCAAGCCCATCTGCACCCGTTGTGATCCTTGGCCCGGGAAAAGAAAGACGAGTTTTCGCTTCACAGACTCACCTCCTTGCATTGATTAATTCATCCTAGAAAATAGTTTAGTTGGAAAACTTTGTTCACACTATGAATAATCCCCTCTAATTTCTTTGGCCGAATACAACTAAACCCGTCTAGTGGACTCTCCTGCTTTTTATAGTAAATCTTTACTACTTGCCAACGCGCGAACACCAATCAAACACGATCCCGGCATCGGCGGACGGATGAAGCACAACAAAAAAACCCTGGCCGGTTCGGCAGGGTTTTCGGTTACGTCACATGTTCCGGGTGTTCCGCTGTCTTCTCCGACTGGCGCTGCAGCCACAACAGAACGAGGATCAGACAGGACATCAGCGCCATGATAACAAAGCTGTTGCTATAAACAGCGGGAGAGGTTTTGTTGAAAACATTCCACGTCACTTCCGTCTCCAGCTCCAAAAAACTTCCCATAAACGTCGGACCCGCCGTGGCGCCGAAGAAAAAAATCAGATTGTAGATGCCCAGGCCGGTATTCAACTGCTCTGCAGAAACGGTCCGCGGAATCAGATTGGGAAACATCCCTTGCGCATTGGTAAAGCCCAAATAGACCACGATCAAACAGAGAGCGATCGCCAGCGGAGAGGTGCCCAGCAGCGTGGACAGCAAGCTGTAACCAATCATCAACAAGCATGTAGCGTAAATGGCAATCCGGTAGTAGCCCAGCTTCTCGGTCAATTTTCCGACAACGGCGGCACCGATTAGCGAGAGAAGCGCTCCAGGCAATAAGATCAAGCCAATCATTCCGGAATCGAGATGATTGATCTTTGCCAGGAACAGCGGGGCAGCGAGCATCGTCGCATTGAGCGTAAAGATGGTCAGCGCGCCGCCGAGCGATAGGGAGAGAAAGCGCAAATTGGCCAGCAACTCCAACTGTAAAAATGGCGTGCGGCAACGGCGGCTGTGCAGCCAGAACAAAGCGGACAAAAGCAGGGCGGCCGCCAGCAGGTAAATGTACAGGTTGACGCCGAGGATGAAGGTGACAATGGCTGCCAAAAACAGACTTGCTCCCCGAAAGTCAAACGGTTCTTTTACCTGTTTCTGTTCCTTGGGCAGATAGATGCACAGCGGTGTCAGAAGCAGAATCAAGACCGTAATCCAAAAAACCGTTTTCCAACCGAATTGCTGCGCGATCAGTCCGCCGACAAACGGGCCCAATTGCGAGGCAATGCCAATCACCGGGCCAATCAAAGCCATGATTTTCCCCCGATCCTGTTCCGGAAAATGGCGGGTCACCAGAATCATTGCCAGAGGCGGAGCGGCTGAAGCGCCAAGTCCTTGCAGCATCCGGGCCACTACCAGCAGCCAATAGTGACTGGTCAACCCGGCAAAGATGGAGCCTGCGCCAAAACAGAGCATGCCAAACAGAAACAGGTTGCGAATCGGAAAAATGTTGGCCAGTTTCGCATAAAGCACGGCGCCAATCACCATAAACAATTCAACCGCGATAAACATCCAACTGGCTTCCGACGGCAGCAGTCCATAAGTATCAGCGATGGCGGGAAGTACCGGAATCGCCATCGCCCCGCCGAGCACGCCCAAAAAAACGGTGCCACAGACCAGCAAAATAATCGGCAATTTGTGAATTTCCGTCATGTCATCCCTCACTTCTGCAACCGCAAACGGCGTTCATGCTGCAAAAAAAGTGGCTTGGGCCTAACCAAGAGCGGTAGAGAGCTGTTTTTCAATAATGGGAACCTGCTTCATGCCCGAGATGCCCCGCGCCATTTCCGTACCCATTTTGTTGAGCAGTCCGGGAACCAGTTTCAAAGCGGAGAAGCGCAAAATCTTGGAGTTGTATTCCAACGGGGTTTTATTGTATACCATTGACGACATAAAATGCGCTCTGCCCATAATCTCTTCATTAATTGGCCGGCGGATATGTTCATACAATAACAAGGCATGGTCCAGATCCATGTTTCCCTCCAACGCTTCCTTGAGCAGGAGGCTTAGCACATCAGCGTCCTGAATAGCCATATTCATGCCCTGTCCGGAGGAAGCGTGCGTCAGATGAGCGGCATCCCCCACAAGCACCGCTCCGTTTTTGCTGTAGGAGATCGCGTGCATTCGGGTCATCTTGTAGGCGTGCTCATGCTCGCGGTATACTTCCAAACCTTTGAGGAGCGGCAAGCGTTCCGATACTTTCGCCATTAATTCTTCGTCGGTATATTTTGTCCAGGTGCTGATTTGGCCGGGCTCCAACACGACGGCCATGCGCATTTTCTGGTCGGGAAGCGGCAGCAGCACGATCGCCCCGTCTTTGTGCAAATAGACATGGTTGCGTAACTCACCGTACCAGGATGGCAGCGGCAAGTGGGCCACAATCAGCTGGTGATCGTATACCTCCTGCGTTGTGGGAATGTTCAAAGATTTCCGGACAAACGATTGACCGCCATCCGCACCGACGACGACTTTTGCCCTGATTTCCACCTGATCGCCGGAACGATCCTGCAAAATGGCGCCTTCCACTTTTCCGCTTTGGCCATACACCAGTTCTTTGGCTGTATAGCCTCTCCACATGTGGATGTGGTTGTGTTGGTCAGCCCACTCCAAAAAATGTTCTTCAATATAACGGTGCGGCATACTGAAAATATAGTTGTATTTCAGGTCTTTCAACTGTTTCATATCAATCAGAAGGACACGGGTGCCATTGGTGCGGCGAATATCCAGCCCGTAAGATTTGACAAAAGGATACTGGTGAAAATGTTCGAGCACTCCCCAGCTTTCCATGATTTCCTGAGTTCGCGGCTGCAAACCGTCCCCGCGGTTCAATCCGTTAGGTTCTTTGCGGCGATCGACAAGCGTGACATCGATGTTGAATCTGGCCAGAGCGCAGGCCATCGCGGAACCGGAAACCGCCCCGCCAATAATCAAGACATCCGTTGTTTTTTTCTCCAATTGACAGTCCTCCTTACACACTCACTTGTTCCTGGTTCATTTGTGCAATTTAATTCCGTCAAAGATGATTTGCTTCACGACTTCCACCGCCTGTGACCAGGTGAGATCGTATTGGTATAAAAATGACGCGGAAGTAGCCGTCAGCAAGGATGCATTGTACAGTTCAATCACGACCGCCGGATCAATCGGCTTGATCACTCCCCGTTCGATTCCTTCCCTGAGCAGGTTTGCATACCCTTGGATTCGCTTTTTGCGTTCGTCGTTTATCTTTTTCCACAATGCGGGAAATGACCTTTGCAGACTGGACGTCTGCATATTGGAAATCACTTTCAAGCTTTCCGCAACATTGGATGTCAATTTGTCCAGCTTTTGCAAAACATCCAGACGGTCGTCGCGAAAAATCGGTTCGATCTTGTCGTCGATTTCCTTGAACTTGAAGTCAATGCAAGCTTCCAAAATCGCCTCCTTATTCCGGTAATACTGATAAATTGTTTTTTTGCTGATGCTCATCTCTTTGGCAATCTGATCCATCGAGACGGAATCAAAGCCGTGGTTCATTCCCAAGTCAAAATAAACCTGCATGATGGTGTCCTTAAGCTGGTTTGCTTCAGTCATGTTGATCTCTCCCAAATTGCCTCTTGATGGAAACCGAAAAAAATATTATAGTTTCCTTAGTTCCAACCTTATCTTAAAGATTTCCCCAATATGTGTCAACAGCTTTTTCCATCAACTTTTGCCTTGATTTTGTATGGAGCAAACCGTACCCAAAATTTATAACGAAAGGAACCGGCTGAAGGACATGACAAATGAATTCAAAGAGCAAATTATCACTGCCTTTTATGAACTCGCCATGCAGCGCGGCTTTGCACGAGTCGAAATGACAGAAGTCTGTCGGCAACTGAACCTGGAGCCAGAAGCGCTCAGTCAGTTGTATCCCGATCGCGAAGCACTGGTGGAGGATTGCGTGATGAAATTTTTCGAAAACATTGACAAGCAAATTTCTCCACTGTTGGCCGATTCCCAATTGGACACGTTGAGCAAATGGAATCGGATCACCACCGTGGTGTCAAAAAATCTCGAGCAAATATCGCTGGAACAGACGCTTGAATTTCAGCAGCATTTTCCCGAACTTTGGGAAAAGGTGAATGTTGAACGAAAAAAACGAATCGGCGCGTACGAAAGGTTATTCGCTCAAGGGATCAGGGAAGGAGTCTTTCGTCCCTATCCTCCGCGGCTCATTGTCCGGCTGTACTTTCTTGCCCTGCAAGAATGCAGTTCCACCGCTTGGCTGCGCTATGACAAACTCACCTTGGCCGATTCGCTGAAAAAAATGCAACGCTTGCTCCTGTATGGGCTTCTCTCTCCCAAGCTGATCAAATAAGCGTCTCCGTTTCCCATCAACCGTTATTCTACTCGCACACCTGATCCCGACAGCAATTGCCCTGACAGTAAGCAAATCAAAACAAAATAAAATGAAGGATTTTCCATAATATACAAAAAAAGAATATGGAGGGCGAGGAGGTGATTGAAACGTATTTCAGGCAAATGCATTTGATTGAATCCGAAGTCCTTCGCACTGCATCGGTACCAGCCCGGCCAGGTCATCTTGCGGTTACATTTGTTGCCTATGGCAAAAATCTTTCATTCTTTTTCCGATTTTCTTGATTACATTTGTGAAACTGACAGAGGGGAATTAAAAAAATGGAGTGCGAGAGGGATAAAAACAATATGAGTAAAGTGATGCTTATTTCTTCTAAAAACTATATTTGGTGTCAGGGGATCAAGTTATTTATCAGCAAACTGCAATCCTATTCACTTGTGGCCGATCTCAAATTTGATGACCAAGTCAGCGAGCGCATGGACAGTCTCAAGCCCGATATCGTCATGCTGGACACCGGATTAATCGACTTGTTCGGTATCGATGTGCTGGAACAATTTTCCGAATCCCCTCTTCCCTTGCCCATTCTCTTGATTGGTGATCTGGAACAATGCGAAAAAATCGAGACGCTGTTTCACTATGGCGTAAAGGGGTATATTTCCAGCTCCTGCACCGAGGAGCAACTGCTTGATGCCTTGAATACCGTCAATCGCAATAAAGAATGGATCGCCCCCGAAGTTGCCTCGCGGGTGCTGGGAAGAATGTCGAAGCGAAATCGGCACCAGTCGATTCACTTTACACAGCGGGAACTGGAAATTTTATCGCTGATGGTCAATGGCTATAACAATACGGAAATCGCCGAACATCTGCATATCAGCGTCTACACGATCCAAAATCATATTTCCAATATTTACGCCAAAATCGGCTTGAATGAGCGGCTAAAAGTCGTCCATTATGTGATCCAAAACAGGATTGTCAACATATAAAACGGAAGGGAGCCCGTTAATGACTTGGGAAAAAACAGCGATCGCGGCCTTTATCGAGTGCGGGTATGAACAGGTCGATTTGACCAACTTGGCCGAAAAATGCGGACTCGAGTCTGCATATTTCACCAGCGGATTCAAAGATAAGTACCATCTGTTCCAGCATTTGATGGAAGCTTGTTTCTCATTGTTGGCCGAGCGGTTGGAGCGTGTTTTTCAGGAAAACGAACATCCGGTTGTCCGCTTGCACCGGCTGCTGCTCGCATTCGGGGAGTTTGGGATCGAACAACCCGAGTGTTATCAGATCGCCATGATGATCAGACCCGTTCATGAGCCGCAGCATTTTCCGGTCGAATCGGCGGTCCGGGTCCGCGGTATCTTTCGCAAAGCGTACCGGCAAGCCGCAAAAGCGGGATACGTCAGCGATGAAGTTCCTTTGGAACAGGCTGTGCAGGGATTGATGTGCGTCATCCACGGAACGGTTTCCTCCCTGCTGGTGCTCACGCGCATCAATATGACCGAACCGAGGCGGTTGCTTGCGTATGTAACCTCGAATTATTTGGCGGGAATGCTTTCCCCACAGAGCATACCCTTCTTACATAACAGGTAATCCTGTTTAGAACAGCAAAAACAAAAACAACGCCCCCGCTGAAAACAGAAAGCTGATCAAATACAGGATGAACACGGTTTGCCTCGCTGACAATCCTTTCGACATCAGCCGATGGTGCATGTGACGGCGATCCGCTTGGTACATCGGACTTCCCGCCAGCAATCTGCTGATCATCACCTGGGTCGTATCCATCAAAGGCAAGCCGAGGGCCAATATTGTCACGACCAGTGAAATCAAGGTTGCGCCTTTCATTGTTCCTTCCAGCGAGACGATCGCCAACGTATAGCCGAGAAAAGTCGACCCGGCATCTCCCATATACAGCTGTGCGGGAAAAAAGTTAAAGCGAAGGAATGCCAAGCTGCCGCCGGCCAACACCACCGCGATTAACGCAGTCAACTCTTGTCCCGTGACAAAGGCGACAAAAAACAAGGTCATGGCCGAAAATACCGTCACCCCGCCAGCCAAGCCGTCAACACCATCCAAAAAATTGACCATGTTGACGAGGCCCAAAATCCAGAAAAGGGTCAACAGAAAGGACAACCAGGTTGGCAATAGCAACAACTTGTCCGTATCGCCGCCAAACCAGGACAATCCGATCGAGCGAAAGCGGATGTCGAAAAAAAAGGCAAACACCGCCACCAGCAGCTGCACCAGCAGCTTGGGCAATACCGGAAATTCCTTCCGCTTTGCCTTGAACCAGTCATCCACGACGCCAATGCCGATCAGCGCGGCACCGCCAATGAGCAGAACCAGCACAAGCGGCTGCCACCCCGCAAACAAGACAATGACCAACATGATTCCAAGAAACATGGCAATTCCGCCGGAAAGCGGCATCGGTTTCCGATGAGCTTTCCGCCCGACCGGCAGATCGACGAGACCGACGCGTGTTGCCCAATGCTTCAGCCACGGCATCAATACATAGACAAGAAAAAAAGCGGCCAGAAAAGGTACCAGAAAGGAGACGATAAGCCTTCACCTACCACTGCAAGAGGTTGTAGTCTTAGTGTGGGCGAAGCTCAAGATTTTCAATCATGGGCCCGGCCGCCGGGCGCACGCAAAAAAACCGTTTGGCCAAATGGCCAAACGGTTTTTGCCTTGGTTTATCCACTTACAGCAGTTCCGAGACCGATTTTGCTTGGGTAAAGAGCAACAAATAGTCTGGACCGCCCGCTTTGGAATCCGTTCCCGACATATTGAACCCGCCGAATGGATGCACGCCGACCAGCGCGCCCGTACATTTGCGGTTGAAGTAAAGATTGCCGACATGAAACTCTTCACGCGCCTTTTCCAGATGAGCCCGATTGCGGCTGATCACGGAACCGGTCAGTCCATACTCGGTGTTGTTGGCAATTTCCAGCGCATGATCAAAATCACGCGCCTTGCAGAAGGCAACGACCGGGCCAAAAATTTCTTCCTGCATCAGACGGGCTTGCGGGTCAACATCTGCGAACACGGTCGGTTGAATGTAGTATCCGCCCTCCGGTCCTTTTTCGCCGCCTGCGACCAGCTTGCCTTCCTGTTTGCCGATTTCGATATACTCCAAAATTTTGTTGTACGCCTTGTCGTCAATCACCGGACCGGTATACGAGTCTGGGTTGGCGACATCGCCGATTTTCAGATTTTGCGTCAATTCCGTTACCCGCGCAAGCACTTGGTCGTACACGTCTTGATGGACGATCGCCCGTGAGCAAGCGGAACATTTTTGACCGGAAAAACCGAATGCCGATGTTACGATCGCTTGCGCTGCCAATTCCAGATCGCAATCGTTGTCCACAATAATCGAATCTTTTCCGCCCATTTCCGCTACCAGGCGTTTGATCCACTTTTGGCCCGGGCGATGTTTTGCCGCCAGTTCATTGATCCGCAACCCGACATCGCGTGATCCGGTAAAGCTGATAAACCGCGTCAGCGGGTGTTCCACGAGGAAGTCGCCAATGACCGAACCGCTGCCTGGCACAAAATTGACCACACCGGCGGGGACTCCGGCATCCTCAAGCACTTCCATAAATTTGGCGGCAATCACCGGAGTAGTGGAGGCTGGTTTCAATACGACTGTATTGCCTGCCACCAAAGCGGCTGTGGTCATCCCCACCATAATCGCCAGCGGGAAGTTCCAAGGCGGAATGACAATTCCGACGCCGAGCGGGATATAGTACAGTTCGTTGTCTTCTCCGGGAATTCGCGGCAGCGCATGACGTTCCGCCAATTTCTCCATTTGTCGTCCATAATACTCCATGAAATCGATCGCTTCCGCTGTATCAGCGTCCGCTTCCGCCCAACTTTTGCCCGCCTCTTTGACCAGCCAGGCCGAAAATTCATGTTTGCGCCGGCGCAAAATCGCGGCCGCTTTATACAGATAGCGCGCCCGTGCCGACCCGGGCACCTTTTTCCACGATTCAAAGGCCTGGGTAGCCGTTTGAATCGCCCGTTCAGCCAGCTCTTGATCGGCCTGCGAGACAATGCCAATCACTTGCGAATGATTTGATGGGTTAATCGAGTGAATTTTGCTTTCCGTTTTGATCCGCTCTCCGCCGATGATCAGGTCGTATTCCCGTCCCAGTTCGCTTTCCACTTTGGCCAGAGCAGTCTGAAACGCCTGTTTATTCTCCGGCAAAGAAAAATTGGTGAACGGTTCATTTTTAAAATCCACTAACATGCCAACGCCCTCCTTAACAATTCGAACTTGGTTCTGCTTGCTATTCTTTGCAAGGACCATACCAACTGCGAAAAGGCTGGAATTAGCAGCGGGCGTGGCGTCAGCTGAACAAATCTGTTCAATATGTGTTCAGGTTCTTCGCACATATTTGTCTAAATCAACAAAAAAACCATCCAACATTACAGCAAAGCTGCGCATGAATGGTTTTCATGAAAGGTTTAGTTGCGATAAATATGCATGTAAGGTTCACCGTTGGCAGGGCGAACGTATATCGCCAACGGCCGGTTAATCGACTGCACATACAGATTGACATGGACATCCTTGTCGATCAGTTGATTGATGCCATTGGCAGCAAACTGGGTAAACTGCAGCACTTCCGTTCGCGAGTCATACTCAGCGTTTGCGGTAATGGTCAACTCGGTCAGCTTGCCGTTCATAAACCTGCCGACACCGGTTATGCCCACATATTCTCCAAAGTATGACTGGGTTTGCCGCATCAGTTTGTCATATTGCAAATATGCTTGCGGATAATCTTTTTCTACCTCTTCACTCGGAAACAGATAGTATTGCTCATCGAGCATTTGCCATTTGGATACGGAACTTTCTTCTGCACCTACCGTTCCCGTCGCCAGAAAATGGCCGGGGATTAAAGTGGAATTTTCGTCAGGCACTTGATACAGGGCGATCACCATCGGAATACCGGGATTTTGCGCTTTTACTGTCTGCACGATCCGGGCGGCAAGCTGCTCACCCTTGGCAACGAGCTGCTCGGCAGTATATTGCTTCTCCTGCTCCGTTCCGTCCTGATAATCGGGAGACAAAGACAGCCCGACGACCATGCCCGCCAACTTTTGCTGATCTTTGTCCAGGTAATCATGCTCCAGTATGTTGACGAGGAGATTTGGTCCCTTGTTCGGATTTAACCCGGCCGGATTATCCTTTGTCCGGGCGAGCCATGCTTCCGCTTGCTCCCGTTTGATTTGCTGTCCTTCCTGAAAATAATAATCGGGAGTGGGGAAAGTTTCCTGGGCAATTTCCATCAAACCCAATTCGAGACGGCTGAAATCAATGCGATAGCCCGATCCTGACAGCATGCCTCTCGTTTGATTCTCCTTGTATGGCGGCATGCTCCCATAGTAATCTTCAGACACTTCAATGACCGGTGAAACAGACGGGGTAGCCGGCTCGGGAGCCTTTTTTGTAAAAACAGGCAAATAAGAACAGGCCGTGGCGACAAACGACAAAGTCAAGACCATTCCGGCAGCGATGAATCCTTTCGTTATCTTCCACATTTGAATAATCCTCTTCTCCCTTTCTCCACTCATTACTGCGTTTTTCTGTAAGTTCTTTTTCTCCGCATTTGTTCTAAGGACAGCGGCGGCTGACTATTCCAACTTTGACCACTTGCCATTGGAAAAAGTGTAAATAAAGGCGGATTCACCAATTCCGACCAACTCAAAGTTGCCCATACCCGAGGCAATCATGATCAATCTTTCCGGCGAAGGCGCAGAAATCCGCTTCCAACCCTCTTGCTGTTTTTGCAAAATCCCTCGTTCAGTGGCAATGTAGAGCGTATGATCCTGCTTGTTGACGGCAACCGAATAAATCTGTTCCGCATCGCCCGTCGGTTCCGTTTTCCAGGTTTGGTCCTCCTGGTACAGCAATCCGTATTGGGTCGCGACATAGATGCGCTGATCGGACGGATTGAAATCAGCCGCGTATACCTCCTGATCCAACGGCAACCACAAGGCCCAATGATCGCCGTTATCCGTTGACCGATAGACACCGCCTCCGGACACAAAGGCAAACAACTCCGCCTGATCTTGGTTAAACCGTCCGAAAAAGCTGCGAATATCAGGAGAAGCAGGCAGTCCCTCCATCACATCTTCCCAACTTTTCCCCTGATCGTTTGACCGTTTCACAAACCCGTTTCCGGCAACAAAAATTTGCTTCGGCTGTTTTGGATTCACAAACCAGCCGGTGACATCGGCTTGCTCCAGTTGCTTGAAAGTCAGCGCCCACAAGCCGTCGTTGGCGGATGTATAGAGGCCGGCATTGGTGCCCAACCAGATTTTGCGGCCGTCCGGCATCGCCACCGCCCGGACCGCTCCGCCTTTTTGCAACACATCCTGGTAGGTCAGATCCCCGGGAACATCCGGAGCAATCGCTTGTACCGGCTGCTGGTTTTGCGAATGGTTAGGCTCTGTTGTACTGCATCCGGTTGTGATGAGCAGCATTGCCGCTAGCAGCCACAACCCGAAATGTCGCTTCATTTCTTTCACTTCCTTGTCCGTAAAAACAAATGGTCGCTCAAGCCTGCGGATGTTCCGCCAGCAATTGCCGAAATTCGGCTTCATTCATTATCTGAATGCCCAGTTTTTCGGCCTTTTCCAGCTTGGAGCCGGCTTTATCCCCGGCAATCACCAAATCGGTCTTTTTGCTGACGCTGCCCGTTACCTTGCCTCCCAAACGGGTAATTTTCTCTTCCGCTTCCGACCGCGACATGTTTTCCAAAGTACCGGTCAAGACAACCGTTTTGCCAGCGAGCGGCAAGTCGCTTTCGCTATCGATGCGCAGGCCTTTGTATTCCAGATTCACTCCAGCTGTTCGCAATCGTTCAATCAATTCATGAACGGACGGCAAGGAGAAATACTGGACAATACTGTCGGCCATTTTCGGGCCGATTTCGTCGATCGCGGTCAACTCTTCCGCAGATGCTGCCATCACCCGATCGAGACTGCCGAAATGCTCGGCCAGCACTCTGGCCGCCTTGGCTCCGACCAGGCGAATCCCCAATCCAAACAATAGCCGTTCCAGCGAATTTTGTTTGCTGTTTTCAATCGCGGCCAGCATGTTGTCCACCGATTTTTCGCCCATTCTCTCCCGTTGCAGCAGCTGCTCACGAGATTTGTGCAAATCGTAAATATCGGCAACGTCCTTGATCAAGCCATCATTATACAGTTGCGTAATCACTTTCTCGCCCAAACCTTCGATATTCATCGCCTGACGGGAAACAAAATGGATCATCCCTTCGCGAATCAAGGCCGGACAGCTTGGATTGATGCAGCGCAAGGCAACTTCGTCCTCCAGCCGAACCAATTCGCTGCCGCATTCCGGACAATGGGTTGGCATGACAAACGGATATTCGCTGCCGGTGCGTCGCTCCGGCAAAACGCCGACAATCTCCGGAATGATGTCGCCCGCTTTTTTGACGATCACATGGTCGCCAATCAACAAGCCTTTTTCGCGAATAATATCTTCATTGTGCAGCGAAGCCCGTTTTACCGTCGTTCCGGCGAGGCTGACCGGTTTGAGCAAGGCCGTAGGCGTTACCGCTCCCGTCCTGCCGACCGTCACTTCGATTCCTTCCAAAATCGTGATCGCCTCTTCTGCGGGAAATTTATAGGCGATCGCCCAGCGCGGACTTTTCGCTGTATAGCCCAGTTCCTCTTGCTGGGCGTAACTATCCACCTTGATCACCATGCCGTCAATATCGTAGGCAAGCGTTGGCCGCTTCTCCACCCAACCGCCGATAAAGTCGATCACATCGTCGATCTGGTCAAATACCCGGCTCTCCGGATTGATCTTGAAGCCAAGCTGTTCCAACAAAGCCAGCGCTTTACTGTGTGAATCAACGCTTTCTCCCTGCAAGTCGCCCAGTCCGTAGATGAATGTATCCAACGAACGGGAAGCGGCGATTTTTGGGTCAAGCTGCCGAAGCGAGCCGGCCGCCGAGTTGCGCGGATTGGCAAACAGCGCTTCCCCCCGCTCCTCGCGCTCCCGGTTCAGTTTTTCAAAGGCCCGTTTGGGCATGAACGCTTCGCCGCGCACTTCCAGTGTCAACGGACGGGAGAGGCGCAACGGAATCGAGCGGATCGTCTTGAGGTTTTGCGTGATGTCTTCTCCGATCGTCCCATCGCCGCGTGTCGCCCCTTTGACAAAAATCCCGTCTTGATAATGCAACGAAACGGCCAAACCATCGATTTTCAATTCGCAGACATAGCGAACAGGTTGACTGCCCAACGCCTGGCGAACCCGCCGGTCAAAATCCCGCAGATCGTTCTCGTTAAAAGCGTTGCCCAAGCTCAGCATCGGTGTCTTGTGCTCCACTTTCTCAAAAAATGGCAGCGGCTGACCGCCGACGCGCTGCGTCGGAGAATCAGGCGTCACCAGATCAGGATACAAGTTTTCCAAGTCTTGCAGTTCCCGCATTAATTGGTCATATTCCTGATCCGTAATTTGCGGATTATCTTCCACATAATAGAGACGATTATGCTTCTCGATTTGCTGCCGTAGTTCATCGATCCGTTGTTCCGCCGCGATTCGCTCCATGCACTTCATCCTTCCCGTACAATTACGCCCGTTCGATCGGGGCGAATTTCGCTAACAATTTCTTGATACCAGTCGGGCTGGGGAACGCAATGTCCAGCTCCAGATCATCGCCGCTGCCCTTGACAGATACAACGGTCCCCGTGCCCCATTTGCCGTGTTTGACTTTGTCGCCCACTTTCCAATCGATTCCCGCACCGCCTCCATGATGGGCCAAACGGCCGGGCTGCGGAGCAGAAGGGCGGGCCATTCCGCCGGCCGTCCCAACGGCACCGCCGCGATTCGCCGTTCCGCCAAATATCCGCGGCTCGCTCCCCCGTCCCGGATAACCGCTGCGCGCATAGCCGCCATCGTTTTGGCCGAAGCTGCCTTCCAACAAATCCGCGGAAATTTCCGTGAAGAAGCGGGATGGCGCGTTGCTGTTGGTCCGTCCAAACAAGGTCCGCACGCGCGCCGCAGTCAGGAACAGCCGCTCTTCCGCACGGGTAATCCCGACATATGCCAGGCGCCGCTCCTCTTCCATTTCGCTGTCATCGAACAACGCCCGGCTGTGCGGGAAGATGCCTTCCTCCATCCCCGCCAAAAACACGACCGGAAACTCCAGGCCCTTGGCGCTGTGAAGCGTCATCAGCGTTACTTGTCCTTCCGGATTGGCCGTCTGCTCCTCCGCCTCGTCGAGCGCGTCGATATCGGCAATCAAGGCCAAATCGGTCAAAAATGCGAGCAGACTGCGGTCTTCGCTTTTCTTCTCGAACTCCTGCGTTACAGAGAGAAACTCTTCGATATTCTCCATCCGCGCCTGCGCTTCCAGCGACTTCTCTTCTTTCAGGGCCTCCACATAGCCGGAGCGTTTCAGCACTTCTTCCACCAATTCGGTGACGGTCAAATAATCGGTCATTTGCATCAGGTTGCTGATCAGCTCGTTAAAAGCGAAAATGGCATTGGTCGTGCGCGCCGCCAGCCCCATGTAGGCAACTTCCTGAATCGCGCCGTACAAGCTGGTCCCATGTGCTGTGGCATAGGCGAGCAGTTTTTCCACAGTAGTATCACCAATATTTCGCTTTGGTACATTGATGATCCGGGCCAGGCTCAGGTCGTCATCCGGATTGGAAATGACCCGCAAATAGGCGAGAATGTCTTTGATCTCCTTGCGATCGTAGAACTTCGTGCCGCCGACGATCGTGTACGGGATGTTGGACTTGATCAGCACTTCCTCGATTACCCGCGATTGCGCGTTGGTCCGATACAAAATGGCAAACTTGTCGTAGCGCCGGTAGCGAGCCAGCTGCTGTCTGATCGCATCGACAATAAAGTAAGCTTCGTCGTGCTCCGAATCTGCCTGATAGCAGGTGATTTTGTCGCCTGTCGGATTTTCCGTCCACAAATTTTTCTCCTTGCGCGTCACGTTATGGGCAATCACCTGATTGGCCGCTTGCAGGATCGTTTTGGTCGAACGGTAATTTTGCTCGAGCTTGATCAGTTTCGCTTCCGGATAATCCTTTTCAAAATTAAGGATAATCGAGATGTCTGCCCCCCGCCATTTGTAGATCGACTGGTCGGCATCCCCGACACAGCAAACATTGCGAAAGCGGGACGCCAGCATCGAAATCAGCATATATTGCGCCCGGTTCGTATCCTGATACTCGTCAACATGAATGTAACGAAACTTTTTCTGATAAAATTCCAGCACTTCCGGCACTTCTTTAAACAGCCGGACCGTAGACATGATCAAATCGTCAAAGTCGAGCGACTGGTTGCTGCGCAATTTCTTTTGATAGGCCTCATAAACACGGGCAACCGTTTTTTGAAACGGATCGCCCGCCAGTTCGGCATACTTTGCCGGTTCGGTCAATTCGTTTTTGGCACCGCTGATTTCCGCCAAAACCGACCGGGGTTCAAACTTTTTCGGATCTATATTTAAATCTTTCATGCACTGTTTTATGACAGACAGTTGATCTCCGGCATCCAGAATGGAAAAGTTGCGGTTGATGCCCAGGCGATCGATGTCACGCCGCAATATTCGCACACATAAGGAGTGGAATGTGGAAATCCAGATATCTTCCGCTTCCCGCCCTACAATCGAGGCCACTCTCTGCTTCATTTCACGGGCCGCTTTATTGGTGAACGTGATCGCCAAAATCGACCAGGGAGGCGTGTTCTTCTCTCCGATCAAATAGGCGATCCGCTGCGTGAGTACCCGGGTTTTGCCGCTGCCCGCACCCGCCAGAATCAAAACTGGTCCCTCGGTTGTCAAAACGGCTTCCTTTTGCTGCGGATTCAAACCTGCTACGATTTTTTCCATTGTCGACATCCTTCATTGCCACCCCTTCGCCTTGCTAAGAAAAAAGAAAGCATACGTTCTTATTTTGGCACAGATTACTTTGCGATTCCAGTCTTATACGCAAACTGGCAAAAATGTTCTAACCGCCTGCGCAAACAGCAGAACCCCGCCTCGGCAACACCATGGACGGGGACTGTCGATCCTTTCATTTTGTTATTGCGTGCGTCTCCATTTCCATTGCTTGAACTGAAAAAACAGAAAACAGCCGAAGCAAAAACCGCTGAGCGCAAGCAAGGCCGCTGCCGCATGAATTCCCGAGAAGACAAACCCCCACAGCGGAGCGTGCAAAAGATAGAAACTGCAAACCGCCAAAGTCTCGAGCAGCAAGGCGATGGCCGCATTGAAGCGGAATAAAGTCAGCGAATCGTACTGATCAAAAGGTTTTCGTTTGTCCAGCAGCGGTTTGACCAGGCAGACAAACAGATTGAACCGCCCGCCGCTGGCCAGGCTCACCAAATGAATCAGCCAAAGGGCGAGAATAAACAGCGGTTGCTGAAACAAGATCGCCAACAAAACAAGCATAATCACTCCGACATGGATGACGCTCACATAAAGCCGAGGAATTTCCCGCATGCTTTCACCTCCCGTTCACCGCACAGCCATCGTTCCTTCGGCGAGGAACTTGGTACATCATCAGCACATCGTTTTCCGTAAAACCTTCTTTCTCTTCTCTCCGGTCACCTTCATTTGCCTGTATCATTTTACCATATCTCTGCTTGCACCCGCCTGAAAATTGTTGCCGCCGGATTGGCCTTACATCGGCTGTTGCGCGACCATTCTCGCCATGATCAGTCTAGTCGCCGAAATTGTTTCTTCTGGGGCGGTCCCGGTGATCATCGCTGCGATTCATCTGGAAAAGAACAGCAGTTTCTCGCGATAACGGCGATCCAACCGTAAATAAAAAAGCCCTTTGACAAACAGGCGGCCCCAAACGGGTACCCTCTGTTCGCAAAGAGCTATACTTCGTAAACTGCCGAGTGGGTGTATCTGATAACGTCAACCGCGCTTCACGGCATCCACCGTTTTTAAAGCAGCCTGCAAATCTTCATAGATAATGTTCCCGACAACGATGGTGTCCGCAACCGCAGCCATGTTCCGCGCTTGTTCCGGCGTGCGAATTCCCCCGCCGTAGAACAGGTGGCACCCCTCCGCCGCCGATTTGCACGCTTTTACCAACTCCGGATCGCCGTATACACCGCTGTATTCGATATAAACGGTGGGCAGGCGACAAATCTTTGCGGCAACCCGCATGTAGGCTTTCGCTTCGTCCCGATCCGCAACCGGCTTCGCTTGGGTCAACTTCGCCACCGCAGCATCCGGATTGACGACAAGATAGCCTTCGCTGACGATGTCTTCCCAATGCAGATAGCTGCCAAAAGCCTGCAAGCCTTTTACATGCGGGGCGAAAATCCAGTCAGGATCTCCCGCGTTCAGGACAAGCGGAATGAAATACGCATCAAATCCCGGGACAATCGCCTGCAGCGAGGAGATTTCCAATACAGCCGGAACCGCATGACGGCGCACCCTCGACATCAGTTCAAGCGTATTGTCATAGGTAATTCCCTGGGTGCCGCCGATCATGATCGCATCGGTCCCTGATTCACATACTGCTTCCAGCGCCGCATCATCCAGTTCCTTGTCAGGGTCCAGCTTAAATACGTGGCGCCAACTGCTGTAATCGATCACAAATGTTGCCTCCTAGCTTATTTGCCGATCCTCTCCAAAGCAAATTGATAACCGTCATTGCCATAGTTCAGGCAACGTTTGACACGCGAGATTGTGGCCGTACTGGCACCTGTCTCCGCTTCAATCTGGTTATAGGTATAGCCTTTACGCAGCATTCTGGCTACTTCCAGCCTTTGTGCCAGCGATTGCATTTCATTGACGGTGCACAAATCATCAAAAAATCGATAACATTCTTCGATGTTTTCCAAAGAAAGGATCGCTTCGAATAACTGCTCAATGCCTTTCCCCTTTAACTTTTCCAATTGCATCCTATCACCCCATCGGTAAGGTGGTTTTTCACTGTAAAATTTTTATGCGTTAAAGCCTTACCAGTTTAATCTTAGGGGAATTACAAGGGGAATTCAAGTGTTTATTGATATGTAACTGCATCGGCCAGACCGGGTACCGTACTGACGATATTGACCCACGTATTGCCAGGCAATAACGGCAGTTCCTCACTGAAAGAAGCATCCGTATACGCCCGGATCATACCGCCTTCTCGCCGCCATTTGATTTTCCGTGCTTTTCCTTGTTGGAACAGATACCCGTCCCCCGGACCCACGACATCAACCGCTCGCCGGCCTTCTTTATCGAGAATGCGATGATTGGCGGCAATCACCAGCAAATTCGTCACCGAAAGCTGTTTGTTCGTGGTCAAGTCCATATGCGGCTGTCCGTCGCTAAAGCGCAGGTACCGCTTGCTTTGCGCATCGTATTCATAGGCAGCCTTGTTCAACCGATGATAAACAACATCGATGTGTGTGGCCGGTTCTCCATCGGTTATCTCAGCATCAGCCGGCAAAAACGGCAAATACGGCAACTCGGCTGTGGTCCGCATCTTTTTGTCCGCTATGGCTTGCTCGATCTTGTCCAGATTGGTGTAAAGATTATGGGGCGGCTTGCGAAAACTCTCTCGCCAAAAGTATTGCGAGTTGGAGATTTCGTTAATATTGCTGTAGTCGTGACTGGCCAGCGTGGCCAACGCTTCCGGACTGCCGCCCGCATGGACCAGGATCGCATCGAAACCTCTGCCGATCTCAATAAAATACGGGCGAATACTGCGTACCGGCCCGATCACTTCCGGCTTTTGGCTGTGATAGATGGCCAAAAAACGGGTCACTTCTCCCTCTGCCAGCACTTCATAAACGATGTCGGCTTTGTCCAATCCTGATTGGGGGCGAGCTTTCGGCAAATTGTTGACCATGACCATGATCGGCCGCTGATCGAGTTTTTGCTCGTTGCCCATCCCGGTTAACGGAGCCGTAAAAGGATACACCTCCACCGGTTCGGTCGGCTGCGGTTGGGGGTCCAGCTGCGGCGACGGAGCCGGGGGCGTTGGCATTACCGTTTCCTGGCTGCTGCAAGCCGAAAACAGCATGGAAGCGAGCAGCATGATTACCCATGAAGTTCGTTTCATTGACATTTGTTCCGCTCCTTTCCAGTTCTTCCTCACACTTCTGCAAAAACCGGCGGAATCCTGCTTACACAAGTTTCCCACATCTCTTCTATTGGCCTGCCACACAGCCAGATTTGCTCTATGTTAAAATGAAAACAAATGAATGAGAAGCCCTCACGGAAAGCGAGGAAAACAGAAGATGAATGCACTGCCTTATCAGGTTTATCTGGTGGATGATGAGACCAACTTGCTGGAGCTGCTCAAATCGTATTTGCAAAACGCCGGCTATGAAGTCAGGGCGTTTCAAAACGGCACCGAGGTGTTGCCTGTATTGGAAGAGCAACCCCCCCATTTGTGGATATTAGATATCATGCTTCCAGATATTGATGGTTATGAGTTGCTGCGGCTCATTCGCAGCAAATCCGATGTGCCGATCATTTTTATCTCCGCGCGAGATCAGGACATGGACAAGATTATCGGGTTGGAACTCGGCAGCGACGACTATTTGGCCAAACCGTTTTTGCCGCGTGAACTGGTGATCCGGGTGCAAAAACTGCTGCAGCGCACTTATGAAAAAAGCGGAAACCCGGTTGTATCACCGTCCACCGGCTTTCAGGACTGGGTACAAGCGGGGCCGTATTCCATTTCGGCAAAAGGGCGCCTGGTCAAAGAAGGGGAAACGGAGATTGAATTGACGACAAAAGAATTTGAGTTAATCTGCTACTTCCTGCAAAATCAAGGCATTGCGCTGCATCGGGAACAAATTTTGACCGCGATATGGGGAGATGACTATATTGGTTCCGATCGTGCTGTCGACGATCTGGTGAAACGAATCCGCAAAAAAATGCCGAAATTTCCGGTGGAAACCGTTTATGGGTTTGGCTACCGGATGACCCAGCCATGAGCAACCTGAAACTGAAAAATCTCCCCCTCTCCCGGCAAATTTTGCTGCTGTTCATGGTATTGACGATTGTTCTTGGTGTCAGCGTGGGGATTTTGTATCCGTTTGCCGTCAAGCAGTATTTGGTGAACAACACGTACACGCTGTTGGAGGATGAATTCGACACGCTCAGCAACCATATTTCCTTTAATGAAAACCATGTTCTCCTGCCGGTGCCGGCAGCTGCTCCTTTCTTTTTGCAACTGTTGCTGTCGCGCTACGAATATTCCTTTGACATGATTGTTTATGCGGAGAACGGCCAAGAATTGGGCAAGCGGATTTTGGAACCGATACCGAACGGAAGGGACGTTTCCCGCAAACTGTTTGAAGCAAGCGCTGCCTTCCAGGGAGGCACTTTGCAGCACGGCAGTCTGCGCGCCAGCGGGGAGACGTATTTTTTCGTCAGCAAAAAAATGAACTACCAAGGCTTCCCTTACTATTTAGTGTTATTCTCCAAATCGC
This sequence comes from Brevibacillus fulvus, assembly GCF_016908525.1. Classification (GTDB taxonomy): domain Bacteria; phylum Bacillota; class Bacilli; order Brevibacillales; family Brevibacillaceae; genus Brevibacillus_G; species Brevibacillus_G fulvus. The sequence continues at coordinate 36,524 of NZ_JAFBEB010000003.1, read as the reverse complement.
AGGAACTTAATGAAATCAATTCCATTCTGACGCGACAGTTTTTTATCATTTTTGCCGCCTTGCTGCTGATCAGTTGGCTGTTTGCCGTTTGGTTCAGCCGCTATCTCAGCAATCCGCTGCGCCGACTGGAAGAGTCTTGTCAAAAAATCGCTCATCGCCAATTTGACATTCCCTTGACGATGGATCGTGAAGATGAAATTGGCCAGCTGGCCCGCTCGTTTGAATCGATGAAAAATCAGCTGAAAGAGTATGATGAATCGCAGCGCCACTTTGTGCAAAACATTTCGCATGAATTAAAAACGCCGATCATGGCGATCCAGGGGTACACGCAAGGCTTGATGGAGGGGATTTTTACCGGACCGCAGGCGGAAAAGGGCCTGCAGATCATCATGGAGGAAAGCAAACGGTTGGAAAAAGTCGTGGAACAGCTCCTCTACATTACCAAGGTCGAATCGATCTCGCAAATGCTGCAAATGGGACGGGTCGATCTGAACGAACTGTTTGCGCTGATCGAGCAGCGCCTGTCCGTCCTGAATCCGGAAGTAAAGTGGCAAATCAATTTGCCCGACTCCTTGATCATGGAAGGGGACGGCGAACAGTTAAGCACCGCTTTTCTCAACATTTTGGAGAACCAGCTCCGCTATGCGAAAAGCATGCTGGTCATCAACGTAACTTATCGCGATGGAGACAACAAGCTGGAATTATCGATGGCCAACGATGGTCCCCCGATCGAAGAATCGCTGATTCCCAATCTGTTCCAACGTTTCCGCAAAGGGAAAACCGGCAAACACGGTTTAGGGTTGGCGATTGCCCGTGCCGTATTTGAAGCCCATGGCGGTTCGATTCAGGCCAAAAACGAACCGTTCGGCCCCTGCTTCTATGTTCAGCTGCCAACAAAACAAAAACAAAAAAGCTGAGCTGCCGCTGCTTCAATCCACAAAGAGAGCACCTTTAAGGTGCTCTCTTCATTGTTAGAGTGATTAGCTGTCTGAATTTGCCCTTGAAGCAGACCAGCGACCGTTTGATGCAAGTTACGCGAGATACGCTTCTCTCACCTGCGGATTAGCCAAAAGCGATCTGGCGTCGTCTTTCAAAATAATTTCTCCCGTCTGAATGACGTAACCTCTGCTGGCGACCGACAAAGCCTGGTTGGCGTTTTGCTCCACCAGCAAAATCGTCATCCCTTCTTTGTTCAATTCATTGACAATATCGAAAATTTGTTCGACCAGAATCGGCGCCAAGCCCATGGATGGCTCATCCAGCATCAAAATTTTCGGCTTCATCATCAGGCCGCGGGCAATTGCCAGCATTTGCTGCTCGCCCCCGGACATCGTTCCGCCTTTTTGGTTGAACCGTTCCTTCAAACGAGGAAAATACGCAAACGCCCGTTCAACGCCTTCCTGAATCGTTCGTTTGTCCTGAACAGAGAATGCCCCCAGCTCCAGGTTTTCCCTCACCGTTAACTTTGGAAAGATCCGTCGTCCTTCCGGTACATGGGCGATGCCCAACCGAGCGATCTCATGCGGTTTCATGGCAGTAATCTCCTGCCCGTTCAAAAAGACCTTTCCTTCGCGCGCCCGCGTCTGCCCGCAAATCGTTTTCAATGTGGTCGATTTTCCTGCTCCATTGGAGCCGATCAAGGTTACAACTTCTCCTTTTTCCACCGTGAGCGAAATGCCTTTTAACGCATGAATGCCGCCGTAATAGGTGTGTACGTTTTGCAATTCCAACAAGGCCATCTCCTGATTCCTCCCCCTTACGACACTTCCGAGGCGCTCTTGCCGAGATACGCTTCAATCACTTGTTTGTTGGTGCGGATTTCGTCTGGCGTTCCTTCCGCAATTTTTCGCCCGTAATCCAGCACATGGATGTATTCGCTCAAGCCCATGACCAATTTCATATCATGTTCGATCAAAATAATCGTCAAGTTTAGCTCCGATTTCAACCGTTTGATAAACTCCGTCATTTCCACGGTTTCACGCGGGTTCATCCCGGCAGCCGGTTCATCCAGCAAAATAATTTCCGGATTGGTCGCCAGCGCGCGGGCAATCTCCAGACGACGCTGCAACCCATAAGGCAAACTGCCGGCCGCTTCGTTGGCAATTTGTTCGATCCCTACGTATTCAAGCAGCTTGTAGGCCTCTACCCTTGCCTTCTCTTCTTCCTCCTGCACCCGTTTCAGATTGAACAAAATCCCGAGCAATCCGGCCTTCAACCGGCTATGCACGCCAACCATCACGTTCTCCAGGGCGGTCATTTCTTTGAACAGGCGAATATTTTGAAACGTACGGGTAATCCCCCGCTCGGCAATTTGATCCGGGCGCAGTCCCTTAATGCTTTTGCCATTTAACAAAATTTCACCCTCGTCCGGCTCATAAAAACCGGTAATCATATTGAAAAAGGTTGTTTTTCCCGCCCCATTCGGGCCAATTACTGCGGCGATTGTTCCTTTTTCAATCTTGATTGTCACATTTTCATTGGCAACCAGTCCGCCAAATTTTTTCGTTAATCCGTTCGCTTCCAGCAATGCCATCTTTCTTCCTCCTCCCTACGACGGTTTATTCCGCGACAGCTTGCTCAAAATCCCCAAAGACTCGCTTGCATGCTTGCTTTGCTTGATCGCCTCGAGATCGTTTTTCTTCCGTTTGGCCGGAATCAATCCGTTTGGCCGGTACAAGGCGACCAAAATGAGCAACAGGCCAAAGATCAGCCGCTGGAATTTGGACGGGTCCAACTGGTTCGGCAAATTCAGCAAGCCGGACTGCTGTAAAGTATGCAAAAAGTTGGAAAATTCTTTTAACAATTGCACTTGCAAAATCGTCACGACCGATGCACCGAGGATGACGCCCGGAATGCTTCCGCTGCCGCCGAGAATGACCATGATCAAAATCCCGATCGATTCCATCATCGTAAAAGAAGTCGGGTCAATAAACGATTGCTTCGCCGCAAAAATCACGCCGACAATCCCGGCGAATGAAGCACCGGTCGCAAAGGCAGCCAATTTGGTATGAAGCAGGGAAATCCCCATCGATTGTGCCGCCAGCTCGTCTTCGCGCACGGCGATCCAGGCGCGCCCCAAGCGAGAATGTTCAAAGCGAATATTGGCCAGAATGATAAAGGCAATGACAACCAGCACGATAAAGTAAAAGTAAAAAGGAGTATCCAACCGCACACCGAACAGTTCCGGCGAGGCGATCGGTGTCAATCCTTGCGGTCCGTTGGTAATATTGATCGGCTTATCAAGGTTGTTAAAAATGATCCGGATAATTTCCCCGAAGCCCAACGTAACCATAGCCAGATAATCTCCTTTGACGCGCAGCACCGGCAATCCTAACAAAATTCCGAAAATTGCCGCAACCACCAACCCGACAATCAGAAACGGCCAGAACCATTCACCGCTGAGCGGAAACAGACCGCCAGGGATAAACTCGTTTGCCTGCGCGGTGGCGAAGATTGCGTAAGCGTAAGCCCCGGCCGCAAAAAAAGCGACGTAGCCCATATCCAGCAAACCGGCAAAGCCAACAACGATATTCAAACCCAATGCCATCGCCACATAGATGCCGACCTGGGTCGCTACCTCCATATAATAGCGGTTGCCGCCGGCTACCAGCGGAATAATCACCAGCAACACCAATACGCCCAGCAATATTTTCAGCTTTTTGCTCCCGCGTGTGTAATAAAGCAGAATCAGGGAGACGAGCATACCCATAAAGGCAATGACCGATTGATCAAAAAAATAGAGAGCCAACGCAAACAGAACAATCCACACAAGCGTAAAAAGAAGCGGGACACCGTTAAATTTTCCAAATCGTTTTGCCACTGTTGTCACCTACACTTTCTCTTTTACTGCTTCTCCAAAGAGGCCTTCCGGCTTAAACAGAAGCACGAGAATTAAGATTGCAAACGCAAAGACGTCCTTGTATTCCGCACCGAAAGCTCCATCGGTCAACGGGCCCATATAAGCGCCGGCCAACGCTTCCAACAGACCGAGCAAGACACCGCCGATCATCGCGCCGCGAATGTTGCCGATGCCGCCCAAAACGGCCGCCGTAAAAGCCTTCATTCCGAGGATAAACCCGATATATGGGTCGATCGTACCGTAATTTTGCGCAAACAGCACGCCGGTCGCGCCCCCAAGGCTGGAACCGATCAAAAACGTCAGCATGATCACCTTATCCACATTGATGGACATCAGCGAAGCTGTCGACTGATCCTGGGCAACTGCCCGCATGGCGATTCCCCATTTAGTCTTATTGACAAACATATTCAAGGCAAACATTAAAATAATCGCTAATACAATCACAATAATTCCTTTAATCGAAATGCTGACATTCCCCCCCAGCGGGATGGCGCCGCTGAACAAGGTCGGGCTGTTCAAATAAAATTCGTTTCGGGCCAACGCCTCGGTAAACCGCACCAGGTCCTGCAACAGAAAAGATACCCCGATGGCGGAAATCAACGGAACAAGCCTCGGCGCACTCCGCAGCGGCCGATAGGCGACTCGTTCAATCAAGACCCCCAGCGCCCCCGTGAAAATCATTGCGATTATCAGGGTGAGGAAAAGCGCCACAAACGGATTCATTCCCTGCAAGACCCCCAATGAGTCCGAGATGAGCAGAACCTCTGTCCCGACAAAAGCGCCCACCATAAAAATTTCCCCGTGAGCAAAGTTGATAAATTCGAGAATTCCATAGACCATGGTATAGCCTAATGCGACAACGGCGTACATAAACCCAAGCGTTAGTCCATCAACCAATACCTGAGGTAATATGCTTAGAAGCATGTCTCTGATCCCTCATTCCTTTTTAGTTCTCTATAACATCATCCGCCCGAGACAAGCGCAAACTTTGACAAAACAGTCCTTCTTTTCTGTTAAACCGAATACAGGCAACTTTCTGACTTTTTTCGACAAATTTTTTATCTGCCTGTTCAGCCAAACAAAAAAGGGAGCGAACACCATCGTTCCGCCCCGGGGTGGATGAGGCTACCACAGCTGTTTCGATTGCTTACGTTTACCAGATACTGCCTGACCGAGATTATTCTTATCATAGCAGAAGTATCCCGGTTATGACCATCCTCTCTTTTTCAGACCAATTTAGGCTGAAAGTTATCCCTTGTCAAGTCGAAAGAATAGGCCTTTGCTATTATTCATTTTATGAGAAAACGGAAAATTTACAAGAGAGAAAATTATGCAACAACACTAACTTGCACCTCGATATTTGGGCCAATTTGTCACTTACAGGAATTACCGCGTCTGTTTCTCCGCCTGCGACACAAACTAGAAAAGAGATTTCAACCCCGCACAAGGAGAGAGTGACTTATGAAAAAAAACATCGGCACGATTGACGCGTCCCTCCGCATTACGGTTGGCTTGCTGGGCCTCGCTTACGGGATCGGCAAGATGAACCGGCGTCCTTACCGCACTCCTTGGCTGCTGATGACCTTGTCCGCGATGAAAGTGGCGGAAGGCTTTACCCGTTTTTGCCCCATGCTGTATGCGATGGGCACCAATACCAAAAACGAGAAACAGATGGGCGACTTTATCACCAATATGGTGGCAAAAGGCGATATGATGCAAAACATGTCCAATCTGGCAAGCAAAGCGATCCCTGCGATGGGCAATGCCCAAGGGCAAAAGAAAGCCGCCAGCGAGCAACCGAAGCAAGAACCGACGATGAGCGAAGCGGAAAAAGCGATGGAACAGGAAATTCGCCAAATGGTCGGGGGCGTCGGCAATCGGCAACAGGAGAGCGCAAAACATCCTTCGTCCGGTTATCACCGGGACGAGTACCGATCCCACACCTATTCTTAGGAGGGTGTAACGATGCGTATTCTTGGACCCTCCGCCTACGAATGGGCTTCCCACAATTTTTTTCTGGCTGCGGCAGTGGTTGGCGTCGTTGTCGTCATGGCGCTGTTTCTGTACAATCGCACAAAAAAAGGGAGATACCGCCAATAGTCAGCGGATCTCCCTTTTGTCTTGTTACTTGACGCGGCGCAGCGCTTTGTCGGCGATGTCGTTCCGGTAATGGGCGCCAGCGAAGGAAATTTGCTTCACCGCTGCATAGGCAGCTTCCCGTGCCGCCAGAATCGACTCGCCCAGACCGGTGACTCCCAAAACGCGGCCGCCATCGGTGACAAGCCCGCGCTCGTCTCGGCCGGTGCCGGCGTGAAACACAATCGTGTTGGCAGGCGTTTGCTCAAGACCGGTGATCGGCGCTCCTTTTGGATAATCACCGGGATAGCCCGGCGCGGCCATGACGACACAAACCGCGCTTCCTGCTTTCCAGCGTACATCCAAGTCGGCCAATTCGCCGCTGATCGTGGCCAGTATCACATCAAGCAGATCGGTTTCCAACAGCGGCAAAACGACCTGCGTCTCCGGATCGCCAAACCGGGCGTTAAACTCGACTACCTTCGGGCCTTCTTCCGTAATCATCAATCCTGTATATAATACGCCTTTAAACGGGATGCCATCGCGGGCCATTCCGCTGGCAACCGGTTGAACTATCTTCTCCACAATTTGTCCGACCAGTTCGGCTGACATATGCGGTACCGGCGCATACGTCCCCATCCCGCCTGTATTCGGTCCTTTATCACCATCAAATACTTGTTTGTGGTCCTGGGAGGTAATCATCGGCTTGACCGTTTCCCCGTCGACAAACGACAGCAACGTCAGCTCTTCGCCGCGCATGAATTCCTCAATTACCACACGTGCGCCAGCCTGTCCAAAGGCACCGGCTTGCATAATCTCAAACAGCGCCTCTTCCGCTTCTTGCAATGTTTCCGCCACCACTACGCCTTTTCCGGCAGCCAAGCCATCGGCCTTGACGACGATGGGCGCTCCCTGCTGGCGGACATAGTCCAGCGCCGATTGATAATCGATAAATGAATTGTAGCGGGCTGTCGGGATGCCATAACGCGACATCAGATTTTTGGCAAACGACTTGCTTCCTTCAATCTTCGCCGCTTCCGCCGTCGGCCCAAAAATCGGCAATCCCCGCTGGCTGAAAAAGTCAACGATTCCGCCGAGCAAAGGACCCTCTGGCCCTACTACGGTCAGATCAATCCCTTCATCCTTGACAAATTGGGCCAAGCCGGCAAAATCATTAACGGATAACTGTACATTTTGCGCCAGCAGAGCGGTCCCGCCATTCCCCGGAGCACAATAAAGCTTTTCAACTTTTGGACTTTGCGCCAGTTTCCAGAGAATTGCATGTTCCCGACCGCCGCTGCCAATGACCAGTACCTTCATCCGTACCTTCCCTCCTAATGTTTGAAATGACGCACACCTGTAAATACCATTGTAATCCCAAACCGGTTGCAGGCGTCAATCGAATCCTGATCGCGAATCGAGCCGCCTGGTTGAATGATCGCCGTCACGCCCGCTTTAGCTGCTTCTTCCACAGTATCTGGCATCGGGAAAAAGGCATCGGAAGCAAGCACCGCTCCCTTGCTCTTCTCACCCGCCTGCTCAATCGCGATTTTCGCCGCGCCAACCCGATTCATTTGGCCAGCGCCGACACCGATTGTCATATTGTCTTTGGCCAGTACAATCGCATTGGATTTGACATGCTTCACCACTTTCCAGGCAAACGCCAACTGGGCCGATTCTTCCGGAGTCGGTTGCCGCTCGGTTACCACTGTCCATTCAGAAGGAGTCAGTTGTTTCGTATCATAATCCTGGATCAGCATGCCGCCGCGTACCGGAGCGATGCGAAACTGCCGTTGCTGGCTTTCTTGCTGCAGCGTCGCCAGCTGCAGCAAACGCAAATTTTTCTTTTCCATCAAGATCGCCTTGGCTTCCTCGGTGAAATCAGGCGCGATAATAATTTCCAAAAAGATTTCCTTTAGCTTGGCTGCTGTTTCTCGATCGATTGTCCGGTTCGCGGCGATAATTCCGCCAAAAATGGAGACCGGATCGGCTTCATACGCTTTTTCATATGCTTCCAAAACCGTTGCGCCGATACCGACGCCGCATGGATTGGAGTGTTTGACGGCAACGACCGCCGGATCGGCAAATTCGCGAACAATCCCGATCGCAGCGTCCGCATCATTGATGTTATTATAGGACAATTCTTTGCCATGCAATTGGATTGCTCCGGCAATACTGCCAGCGACCGGCAAAGGCTCCCGATAGAAAGCGGCTTGCTGGTGGGGATTTTCTCCGTAGCGCAAATCTTGAACTTTTTCATACGTCACTGTGTAGCTTTCCGGAAGCAGCTCGCCGACCTGGTCGCTTAAATAGCGGGAGATCAAGGCGTCATAGGCTGCCGTGTGGCGGAAAACTTTTGCCGCCAGTCTGCGCCGGGTTTGCAAAGTGGTATCGCCCTGCTGCTCAATTTCTGCGGCAACCTGCTCATAATCTTGTGCATCGACCACCACGGTCACAAACTGGTGGTTTTTCGCGGCCGAGCGAAGCATGGTCGGTCCGCCAATATCGATGTTTTCAATCGCTTCCGCATAGGCGACGTTTGGCTTTGCGATCGTCTCTTTGAAAGGATACAAGTTCACCACGACCAAATCAATCGGCTCAATCGCCAATTCTGCAAGTTGTTGTTGATGGGCTTCATTGTCGCGAACGGCCAGCAAGCCGCTGTGAATCGCGGGATGCAGCGTTTTGACCCGGCCATCGAGAATTTCCGGAAATCCGGTAACCTCGGAAATGCCGGTGACGGGAATGCCCGCATCCTTCAGCAATGCGGCTGTTCCGCCTGTTGAGATCATCTCAATCCCCTTCGCAGCCAAGCGACGGGCAAATGGAATCAATCCGGTTTTATCAGAGACACTGATCAATGCTTTTTTTATCGCCACTCGTTTGAACCTCCAAACTTTTCGGAAAGTATAAGCCAATCACGAACATTATATTTAAATTAAATCATAATTGTACGGCAATTTCAAGGTTAAGTCCCTTGTCCACAAACCGGAATATTTTGCGCGATTGCTTGATTTGACAAAGAAAAAACAGCCACTCGTGCCTGTTTACACGTCGGCTGTCAGTTTATGAGTGGTTCGCCCTTTGATGCGGATGCGGTCAAGAACAAGATCCTGCACGACCTCCACGAGCAGTTGCCGTTCCACCGCATGGATTTTTTCCGTCAAAGACTGATGCGTGTCGTTCGGTTCGACCCTAACCGGGATCTGGGCAATAATCGGACCAGAATCAAGGCCCGAATCGACAATATGAACGGTCACTCCCGTTACCTTGACTCCGTAGGCAAGCGCCTGGCCGACCGCATCTTTGCCGGCAAATGCCGGGAGCAGCGACGGATGCAGGTTGATCATCCGCCCTTGATAAGCGTTCAGCAGCGTTGGCCCAACCAGCCGCATATAGCCGGCGAGAACCACCAGAGAGATACCGTGCGCTTGCAGTTTGAAGACAATCTCTGCTTCACACGCTTCTTTGCTCGGATAACTTTTCGGTTCAAAGGCAAACACCGGCACTCCCAAGCGATTGGCTCGCTCGACACAGCGGGCAGACGGCCGGTCTGTGACCAGCAGCGATACTTCCGCTCCCGTCAGCCGCCCTGTGTCAACCGCTTGTACGATGTTCTCAAAATTGGAGCCATTTCCTGACGCGAAAACAGCCAGCTTTTTCACCGTACCACCTCATGGTAGCGTACTTCTCGCGCGCCGTTGTCAATTACCCCGATTTCATATGCCGGCTCGCCAAGTTCAGCCAACATCTCCAGCACATCGCTCGCTTCTTTCGCGTCAACAACCGCGACCATGCCGATCCCCATGTTAAACGTGCGGAACATGTCAGCTTGCGAAATCTGGCCGAGTTCCTGCAGCATGCTGAAGATTGGCGGGATGGGCCATGAACCGAGCGTAAGCTCCGCAGAGGTTTGTTCCGGCAATACGCGCGGAATATTTTCCGTAAACCCTCCGCCGGTAATATGCGCCAACGCCTTGATCTCGAATCGCTCCATCAACGCCAGCAACGGTTTGACATAGATTTTGGTCGGCTTCAGCAGTTCCTCTCCCAGTGTAGTGCCAAGCCTGTCGATATATTGGTCCAACGACAACCCATGATCGGCCAGCAAAATTTTGCGCACCAGCGAAAAGCCGTTGCTGTGCAATCCGCTTGAGCCGATCCCAATAAGCCGATCGCCGGGCCGGACCGATTTTCCGGTGATCATTTTCGCTTCGTCGACCACACCTACGGTAAATCCGGCAATATCATACTCGCCTTCGCCGTACATCCCCGGCATTTCCGCCGTCTCGCCGCCGATCAGCGAACACCCGGCCTCGGCGCAGCCTTCCGCAATTCCTTTGACGATCGCCTCGATCTTTTCCGGAACCACCTTGTCGCACGCCAAGTAATCGAGGAAAAACAATGGCTCCGCCCCTTGCACGACCACATCGTTGACACACATGGCCACCGCGTCAATGCCGATCGTATCGTGTTTCTCCATCAAAAAGGCAAGCTTCAGTTTCGTTCCGACTCCGTCCGTTCCGGAGACCAGCACCGGCTGCTTGTATTTGCTCGTATCCAGACGGAACAACGCGCCGAAACCGCCAAGTTCGGTCATGACTTCGGGGCGGAACGTCCGTTTGACATGTTTTTTCATCCGCTCTACCGCTTCGTTTCCCGCAGCAATATCTACGCCGGCTTGCTTGTAAGCTTCACTCATGGCTTTCCCCTCTCATTCGCACTTGTCTATTGGCAAGGCCGCTTCAAACTCGATTTCGGTCGGATACTGTCCGGTAAAGCAAGCCAGACAGTGGCCCCGGTTGGGCGAATCATCGTTGCGGCCGATCGCCTCGATCATCCCTTCTACTGACAAAAAGGCAAGCGAATCCGCTCCGATAAACCGCCGGATTTCCTCAACTGACTTGGAAGCGGCGATCAACTCTTCGCGCGACGAAGTATCTATTCCGTAAAAGCAAGGATTCATGACCGGCGGCGAGCTGATGCGCACATGCACTTCCTTGGCGCCCGCTTCCCGCAGCATACCGACGATCCGGCCGCTGGTCGTCCCTCTGACAATCGAGTCATCCAGCATGATTACCCGTTTCCCCTCGACGACTTTGCGGACCGCTGACAGTTTTAAATGAACCGCTCTCTCCCGCAATTCCTGGGTCGGCTGGATAAAGGTGCGCCCGATGTAACGATTTTTGATCAACCCGATCTCGTACGGGATGCCGGTCGCTTCCGCATAACCGATCGCTGCGGAAATGCTGGAATCAGGTACACCCGTGACGACATCGGCCTGAACAGGAGCTTCATGCGCCAGTTGTTTGCCGAGCCGTTTTCTGGCCAGGTGAACGTTGATCCCGTCAATATCGCTGTCCGGGCGGGCAAAATAAATGTATTCAAACGTGCAAAGCGAGCGGCTGACCTTTTCGGCAAACTGGCTTGTATGAACCCCGTGTTCGTCGATGACAATCAGTTCGCCGGGCTGCACATCGCGCCAATATTCCGCGCCAACGATATCGAAAGCGCACGTCTCCGAGGCAACACAGATGGCATCTCCGAGCAAGCCGAGCGAGAGCGGCCGCAATCCGTTTGGATCAAGCGCAATAATCAATTGCTTCTCGTTCATCACCAACAGCGCATAGGCTCCCTTGATATGCTGCAGCGCTTCTTTGACCGCTTCGGGGAGCTTTTCGCTTTTGGCCCGCGCGATCAAATGGGCAATCACTTCCGTGTCGCTGGTTGTCTGAAAAATCGAGCCTTTTGCCTCCAGTTCCTTGCGCAATTGCGATGCATTGACCAAATTGCCGTTGTGCGCCACCGCCATGCTGCCATAGGCATAGCGGAAAAACAGCGGTTGCGCGTTTTCGATTTTGCTAGAGCCTGCTGTCGTATAACGGGTATGGCCAATGGCGATGTGGCCGCGAAATTTCTCCAGATCGCCTTTGCCAAACGCTTCGTTGACCAGACCCATCCCGCGATGTTTATACCAGTTTTCCCCGTCGGATGCGCAGATCCCCGCGCTCTCTTGCCCACGGTGCTGCAGGGCGTGAAGTCCCAGATAGGTAACCTGTGCCGCATCGCGGTGCTGGTAAATCCCGAACACGCCGCATTCTTCATTTAATTTATCCCAGATTACCCGATCAAACATGGAATCGCATCCTTCCAAGCTGCTTTCAGTTCCGAAAGCGGCGAATTGATGACTTCCCCTCCGTTGATCGAGACAACTAACCGGTCACCACCAGTTGTTCCGATTGCCGCAGCCTTGACCTGAAGTTGTTCGGCCATTGCCAACACCTTCTCCGCGTTTTCCGGGGAAACACTAAGCAAAATCCGTGATTGTGACTCGCTGAACAGCGCAACGTCGGCACGCAATTCCGTCTGCAGCTCGATGGTTGCCCCGATTTCTTCCCCGAAGCAGCTTTCCGCAATCGCTACGCCCAGACCGCCTTCCGCCAAATCGTGCGCCGATTTGACCAATCCTTGGCGAATCGCTTGCAAAACCAGTCCCTGTACGGCTGCTTCCCGTTGCAGCTCGAGCTTGGGCGGACGTCCGGCAATGTTGCCTGTCGCTAGTTTTTGATACTCGCTTCCGCCTAATTCCGCAAATGTTTCCCCCAGCAGAATGACAATATCGCCCCCGGCCTTGAAATCTTGGGTCGTAATATGATCCGTATCGGTAATCAAACCGACCATGCCAACGGTCGGCGTGGGATAAATGGCGTCTCCGCTCCGTTCATTGTAAAAGGAGACGTTTCCGCCGATAACCGGCGTATTTAATACGCGGCACGCTTCACTCATCCCGTCCACCGCTTTTTCAAACTGCCAAAACACCCCTGGTTTATCCGGGCTGCCAAAGTTGAGGCAATCGGTGATCGCCAGCGGTTCAGCGCCGGAGCAAACAACATTGCGCGCCGCTTCCGCAACAGCGATCGCTCCGCCAACCTGCGGATCGAGGTACACATAGCGGCCATTGCAGTCCGTGCTCATCGCCAATGCTTTGCGCGTGCCGCGGATCATCACAACCGCCGCGTCCGAGCCTGGTTTCACCGCCGTTTGCGCCCGCACAATATGATCATACTGCTCATACACCCACTGCTTGTTGGCAATTGTCGGTTGCGCCAGCAGTTCTTTGAGCGTTTGCCGCAGATCTTGCGGCTCATCAATCACCGCCAACGGGTCCACTTGCTCGTTTTCCAGATAATAAGCTGGCACTTCCGAAGGTTTGTAGTAGACAGGCGCTTCCTCGGCCAAACTGTCAACAGGCACTTCCGCGACAACTTCACCTTTGTGCACGAGGCGCAGCAATCCATCGTCAGTCACCCGGCCGATCACGGCAGAGCGCAATCCCCATTTGTCAAAAATCGAGATGACTTCGGCTTCCCGGCCCTGCTTAGCCACGACCAGCATCCGCTCCTGTGATTCGGACAGCATCATTTCGTACGCGGACATCCCCGCTTCCCGCTGCGGCACTTGATCCAGGTCCAACTCGATCCCGTTGCCCGCTTTGGAGGCCATTTCCGCGCTGGAGCAAACCAATCCCGCTGCACCCATATCCTGAATTCCGACAATCGCGTCGGTTTCGATCAATTCCAGCGTCGCTTCCAGCAGCAGCTTTTCCATAAACGGATCGCCCACTTGCACGGCTGGCCGTTTTTTCTCCGACTGTTCATTTAATTCTTCGGAAGCGAAGGTCGCGCCATGAATCCCGTCGCGGCCTGTGCTGGCGCCGACATAAATCACCGGGTTGCCGATACCGGTGGCAACGCCTTTCTGGATCTTGTCATGGTCGATCAAGCCGACACACATCGCATTGACCAACGGATTCCCTTCATAGGTGGCATCAAACGCTACTTCACCACCCACAGTGGGAATGCCGATGCAATTGCCGTAGCCGGCGATCCCCTCAACGACATGTTCAAACAAATATTTGACACGCGGATTGGTCAATTCGCCAAAACGCAATGAATTTAACAAAGCAATCGGGCGCGCTCCCATGGAAAAAACGTCGCGAATAATACCGCCCACCCCGGTAGCGGCTCCTTGATAAGGCTCAATCGCTGAAGGATGATTGTGACTTTCGATTTTAAACACGACAGCCTGATTGTCGCCAATATCGACAATGCCCGCGCCTTCGCCTGGACCTTGCAAGACGCGTTCCCCTTTGGTCGGGAAACGGCGCAGGACCGGCTTGGAATTTTTATAGGAACAGTGTTCGGACCACATCACACTGTACAGACCGATTTCTGTCCAGTTTGGCTGACGGCCGAGCAGGTCAAGAACTCGTTGAAACTCCTCATCAGTCATCCCAAGCTCGCGATACAATTTTTGGTCGGCGATTTGTTCGGCGGTTGGTTCTTTATGCGTTAATTGCGGCACCGTTCTGCTCCCTCCAAGTCTTCAAGATCGAACTGAAAAGTCGCTTTCCGTCATCCGAGCTCATCCATTGATGGACAGCGCGCTCCGGATGCGGCATCATTCCCAGCACATTTCGGCGTTCGTTGCAAATTCCGGCAATATTTTCGATGGAACCGTTCGGATTTTCCCCTTCATAGGTAAACACAATTTGCTTGTTTGCTTTCAGGCGGGCCAACGTTTCCTGGTCACAATAGTAATTGCCTTCCCCATGGGCGATCGGGATCTGGATGATCTCGTTTTCCGCATAATCAGCCGTAAATGGAGTTTGGTTGTTTTCCACCCGCAGCGGCACCATTTTGCAGCGATATTTCAAGGAACGGTTGCGCAGCATCGCCCCCGGCAATAGCCCCGTCTCCAGCAGAATCTGGAATCCGTTGCAGACGCCAAGAATCAATTTGCCTGCGTCCGCCGCCTTGGCCACCTGTTCCATCACTGGCGAAAAGCGGGCAACCGCTCCGCAGCGCAAATAATCGCCGTAGGAAAAGCCTCCTGGCAATAAAATAACGTCATACGCGGCAAGATCGGTTTCACTGTGCCATACGTACTCGACCGGCACCTGCATGATGTCTTCTACAGCATTGAACATTTCCAGGTCGGCATTGGAACCGGGAAATACAATAACGGCTACTTTCATCATCAGCCCTCCACGATTTCAAAACGATAGTCTTCGATCACCGTATTGGCCAGCAGTTTTTCCGCCATTTCCCGCACGCGTTCAACCGCTTGCTCGCGATCATCCGTTTCCAGTGCCACTTCCATATATTTGCCGATCCGTACATCCGCAACTTCCGCAAAACCGAGCGTGTGAAGCGCTCCCTTCACAGCGCTTCCCTGCGGATCAAGAACACTTTCGCGCAAAGTCACATAAACGATTGCTTTAAGCATGAATATCTCCTCCCAATCGGTGCAGCATCTCCTGATATGCTTGTTCCACATTGCCCAAGTCGCGGCGGAAGCGATCTTTGTCCAGCTTTTCCTTGGTCTTTGCATCCCAGAACCGGCAAGTGTCCGGGGAAATTTCATCTGCCAACAGGATCCTTCCGTCTTCAGTGCGGCCGAACTCCAGTTTGAAATCAACCAGCAACACATTCCGTTCCGCCAAATACGCCTTCAGTATTTCATTAATTTCCAGACCTTTTTGTTCCAGCTCGGCCAACTCCGCGGAAGTGGCGATCTCCAACACCTTGATGTGCGAATGATTCACCAACGGATCGCCCAAGGCATCGTCTTTATAGTAAAATTCAACAACCGGCCGCGGCAGAGCAGTTCCTTCAGCCATCCCCAACCGTTTCGCCAGGGAGCCGGCAGCCAGGTTGCGAACAACAACCTCCAGCGGAATTATGTCCACTTTCCGTACCAATTGTTCGTTAGCTGACAATTCTTCAAGAAAATGGTTGTCAATGCCGCGATTTTTCAGCAAGCGAAAGAAAATCGAGGTAATCCGGTTATTCAGCGTGCCCTTCCCTGCGATCGTCCCCTTTTTTTCGCCATTAAAGGCAGTGGCGTCGTCTTTATACGCGACCCAATACTTATCCGGATCAGAAGTGCGAAAAATCTTTTTGGCCTTCCCTTCGTACAGAAGTTCCTGTTTTTCCACCGCAATATTCTCCTTCCCAGCTAAAAGGATTAAATTATCCAGCATTTCACGAACATTACATACAAATTAAAACACAAATATACGCTTTTTTCAATGGAAGATATCGAGTGTGAATTCGACAAATGTTCGGTTTTTTGAGTTTGCCCTTTACAGCAAGGAAATGGTTCCCGTTCGTTTATGTGGTACACTGTTTATAAAAAGCGAGGAAGTCCAAGAGAGAGGAAGCTGTGAAGGATGTATTCATTTGAAGTCTTGTTTCCGACACGAATTATTTTTGGTGTCGGCGAATTAAATCGATTAGGCCAAGAAGCAAAAACGCTGGGCAAAAAGGCTCTGCTCGTTACCGGCGGAACCTCCGCCAAAAAAACCGGGTTGTTGCATCGGGTGGAACAACTGCTGCAAGCTGCCGAAGTTCCTTTTGTCTTGTTCGACCGCGTAGAGCCCAATCCACGAACAACCACGGTCGATGCAGCTGCCCGGTTGGCCCGGCTAGCAGATTGCGATTTTCTGATCGCTGTCGGGGGAGGTTCGGTGATGGATGCGGCCAAAGCGATCGCGGCTGCCGCTTATTCCGGCAAACCTATCTATGACTATATGCGGGGCAATCCAGCGAATGTCGGGAAGGAACTCGTGTCGATCAAGGAGGCGCTTCCGCTGCTGACTGTGCCAACCGTTGCGGCCACCGGTTCGGAGGCAAATGGAACCAGTGTCCTGACTCACTGGGAAACACATGAAAAATCATCGATCAATGGCCCAGGCTTAATTCCGAAGATCTCGATTCTCGATCCTGCGCTCACCTACACGGTGCCGGCGCATGTAACAGCCGAAGCTTGCGCTGACATCTTCTCCCACATTTTTGAAGCTTATTTAATCAGCAAAGGCTATACGCACATCCAGGACGGCTTGGCGGAAACGTTGATCCGTGAGTTGGTTCGTTTCTCGACGGTGGCCATAAACGACCCGTCCAATGAAGAAGCTCGCGCCACTCTGCTCTGGACAAGCACCTTGGCGATCAGCCCGTTTACGCTCGGCGGACGCGGCGCGGGTTTCCCGCTGCATAAACTGGAACACACCTTGAGCGGTTATCATGACATCGCGCATGGCCGCGGCTTGGCGATTTTGGCGATTCCCTACTTCCGGCAAGTCATCCTGCAAGATCGCCCCGATCGACTGGCGAGAATGGGCCGAAACTGCTTCGGCATCACCGAACAAGATGACCGCACCGCGGCCGAAGCCGCCATTGAAGCGGTCAGCCGCTGGTTTGAGCAGCTGGGCATCACGCAAAAGCTGTCCGATTTCGGCATGTCCAGAGACGAACTTTTGCCGATGGCAAAGGACACGATCCGCATCAACGGGCAAGGCACTGATCATATCGTCAGTTCGCGCCCGTTGCGTGTACAAGATGTGCTTGCGATTTATGAAGCTTGCTATGAATAAAAGGCAGTCTCATCCTAAGAAGAAGCTGCGCTGCACAGAACAAAAGGCAATAAACAAACAGAAGAGAGCACCCATATATGAGTGCTCTCTTTCAAATTCATCCGGCTTACAAGAGGTTTTTCACCATGTAATGGTATTTCCCCCCGCTGATTACCTTGTCTTTTCGCGTACGATACCCCAGCTTTTGATACAATTGATAGGCCCGGATGTTTCCATGCTCCACATTCAGGGCAATCGTTTCAAATCCGCGTTGCCTCGCTTTCTCCTCAACCGCCCGGATCAATTGCGAACCGATCCCTTGACCGCGGACATTGCGGTCGACACAAAGCGCATCAATGTAATAATCATCGAGATCGGCTTCCCGATCGATCGTGATGGCGGAATCCTGCTTCAACCGTCGCAAGCGCTCCACAATCGGCTGATCGAGCATTTCCGCTTCACTGCCGTGATACGAGACGACCATCCCGACCACTTTGTCCCCTTGCACTTTTACATCAGTCTGCCGGTAGCTGAGCCGGTTTCGTTCTGCAGTAAAAAAGGACTGCAAAATTTGCTGTTTTTCCACTGGCTCAGCCGTTCCTGCAAGTGTCGTGCCGATATGCTCCAGCACTTCCGCAAGCAGCAGTGCCGCTGCTGCCGCATCTTCTTTTTTTGCCTGTCTGATGCACATATCCGTTTCCTCTCTTACTGTTCCCTATCCGGAACCGCGTACGATCAGTTCCGGGTGGAAAATCACTCGCTTCGGTTCATCCTGTAAACCATGAATTCTCTGATGCAAAAGTTCGGCTGCATAAGTACCGATCAAACGCGGAAAACCGGAAACTGTCGTTAATCCCGGCGGAATCATCGACGATTCAGGAATATTGTCAAATCCGACAACCGGAAATTCGGCCCCCGGAGTCAAGCCGACCTCCCGCAAGCGTGTCATCACACCAAAAGCGACCAAATCGTTATAACAAAAAACGGCAGTAGGCGGATTAGGCAATTCAAGCATGTCACGGATCAGTTGATAACCGCCTGCGGCCGAAGCCGGTCCTTCTTTGACCAACTGTTCGTCAAATTCAATGCCCGCTTCGTCCAGAGCCTGGCAATAGCCCTCTCTTCGCTCCCACCAGGAAGAAGCTGCGGTTGGCCCGCCAATATAGGCGATCCGCCGATGACCTTTGTCGAGCAAATGCTTGACCGCGATTTTCGCCCCTTCCAAGTAATCAATCCCTACATAATCATATCCGTGATTGGCGATTCTTCGCGTCGCCAGCACGATCGGAATATGAAACCGCTGGAGCAATGCGAGCGTCTTCTCCGAGCTTTCCAGCACCGGACTGATAATAATCCCGGCGATCCGATACTCCAGCATCGTAGATAGAAGCATTTCCTGCTTTTCCAAAGAATCCTGGGTTGTTCCCAGAATGACGTTATATCCTTCCTTGTCCAAGGCGCGGTGAACGCCAATCAGTAATTGCGAAAAGTAAGGATTGCCGATATCGGTGATGATCAAAGCGACCGTGTTCGATTGATTGGACCGCAGATTGGCGGCTGTTCTGTCGTAGACATAGCCGAGTTCCTCTATCGATTTTAATACTTTTTGACGGGTCGTTTCCGAAACGTTATTCGCTCCCCGTACAATCAATGAAGCTGTCGCCCGCGACACCCCTGCATGGTTGGCAACATCCTGCAAGGTGACTCGCGATCGTTTTTTTGGCATCCGTCCATCTCACCCACTTGCTACTTATCGTACTTCTCTGCTGCTCGGAACCATAGTTTTTACATTTCTTACAAGTATAAACCCAACACCGGTTTTGTCAAATCATCAGGATTTTTGCCGAAAAAAAAGCCAAACAAGAAGTCGCTTCCCGTTTGGCTCATCTATGGACAAATGTTGATCGTATTTCCTCTCAGCAGAAGGTCTGGCTAAAAACCATGCTGAGCAAGTACGTATGGCAGTACGCACTTAACATAATAGAAGAAAGGAACAAGTTCATGACGAAGGCATCATGCACAGAACTAACAGATTGACAATCAGATGGCTGCTTCATTGAAGCAAATGCCGTTCAACCGATGTTATACCAAAGGACCGCCTGTTTTCAAATACTTTTCAATCCCCTCAGCAGCACGATAAGCCAAAGCGGCTACAGTACCGGTAGGGTTGGTAGCGGAGTTGTGAGGGAACGCATTTGCTCCAGGAACGAAGACGTTTTCGCAATCCCACATTTGCAAGTAATTGTTCAACGCACTTGTTTCCGGATCAGCACCCATGATCGCGCCGCCAACGTTGTGCGTCGATTGATAACTGGTGGAATCGTAATCTTTCAGTTTACCACCTTGTTTGACTTCTTTCGCTCCCATTTGTTTGGCAACAGCCGCTGTTTTTTCACCGAGGAATTTGACCAAGTTTCGATCCTGATCGGTCCAGTTGAAAGTCATGCGCAAGATTGGATCACCATACGCATCGCGATAGGTTGGGTCCAAATCGAGATAGTTGTAGCGGTTTGGCATACAGGAAGCCGATGCGCCAATGGCAATCGATTTGTTGGTGTACTCCAAAGATTTTTCTTTGAATTCTCTGCCCCAACCAGGTGTGCCGT
This sequence comes from Brevibacillus fulvus, assembly GCF_016908525.1. GTDB lineage: Bacteria > Bacillota > Bacilli > Brevibacillales > Brevibacillaceae > Brevibacillus_G > Brevibacillus_G fulvus. The sequence continues at coordinate 16,567 of NZ_JAFBEB010000003.1, read as the reverse complement.
CAGGAACATTGTTCGTTTTGATTGGCAAGTCGCCTTTTGCACTCAGCTTAATTTGTCCGCCGTGAATAAAATTAAGTTCACTATGGTCGAACAAATCGCCATTGAAGTCGTCAGCAGCCATGGCCAGCGCACCGGTACCGGCATACAGATTGAACTGTTGATCAAAGAAAGCTGTTGATTTACCGGCGGTCGATTGATAAGTGTAGTTTTTCCCGATAACACCTTGGCCGGTAGTCGGATCATAAGGACGGCCGAGTTTGGAATTGAGCAAGATTTTCACGTTCCCGAATGTCCACGCACTCAGCACAACAACTTCCGCTGGTTGGATAAATTCTTCGCCAGTCAACGTGTTGATATAAGACACGCCCGTTGCTTTGCCGTCTTTGTGCAGGACGCGGCGAACAACACTGTGGGTTCTGATTTCGTAGTTTCCGGTTTTCTTCGCGACAGGGACAACCGTAATCGTAGGATCGGATTTTGCGCCGTATTCGCAACCGAATCGTTCACAGAATCCGCAGTATTGGCATGCATTGATCGTCATTCCATCAGGATTGGTGTAGATTTCCGACAAGTTGGCCGAACCGGAAATGTATGGGTGCATTTTCAAATCAAGCGCCGCTTTTTTGAACAGTTCCATAATCGGCGTCATCATCATCGGTTTGGTTGGCCATTTGAACTTCGGCAAACCTGGATGCGGATTTTCTTCCCCGGAAATCCCGGAAGTTGCTTCCCACATTTGGTAATATTTTTCTAATTCCTCATAAGTAATACCCCAGTCTTGCACGGTCATGTCTTGCGGAATTTTCGCTTTGCCATAACGGTCAACGGTTTGCGAATAGATTTCAAAGTCATACGGCAAAAAGCGAGTAACCGAACCGCTCCAGTGGTTGGCAGAACCACCCACTCCATCGCCGATCAGGAAAGAACCCCACTCACGCATCGGCAACGCTCTTTGCTTCATGTTGTGACGGATACTGACCGTATCTTTGGAAATATCGGTCATCAATTCATATCTTTCCGAATAGCGCAATTCGTCATGTCCGAAGAAGTAGTCAGAGGTGGAACGTTCTCTTCCGCGTTCGATCCCGACCACTTTATAACCTTTTTTGGTCAATTCAGCGGCGATAATACCGCCAACCCAGCCAACGCCGACCGTAACGATATCTACTTTTGGCAGTGTTTTAGCCATGGTAACATCTCCCCAAATTATTGTTTATGTTGCGAATGCAAACTTTGCGGGTCCATTTTGACAAACTCTTTGCTGGTGACAACTTTCGTATAGTTCATTTGGTGGCCAGGGAAGTTTTTCATTTTCCAGCCTGCCATATCCTTATTGCCGCCATACATTGGGTCGGCATAGACACCTTCCATTGTCAGCCCTTTCAGCAAATCAAAAAACATGCTGGCATTCGCCGCGCCGTTCAATTTGACTTTGTCATCTTCCACATCTTTCAAAATTTCGATTTGTTGTTCTTCGGTCAAATCGTAAAACTTTACATCCGCTTTTTCTTTCGTGGAAAAACGCTTGGCCGCTTCCGCATTCAACGCTTCCAATCCCAACAAAAAGATTTGCTGCCTGTTCAAGTGGGTTTGGTACCCTTGTTCGGGCACGGCTTCCGCAAAATAGAACGGACCGCTCATATATTCTTTCGTATTCAGGCCGTATGCTCCGCCCAATTGATGGTCCATGTAGTAGGCAACCAACAATTCTTTTGCGCCAGGGCCGGATTCCGTTTTTGGAAAAATCACTTCCGCAGCCGCTTCAGCGATTTTGAATTGTTCCTGGTTAAAGAACATTAACGCTTGATTGTAGTTTTCCGCAGTTGTTGCGGCAGCATGCTCATGCTCCTGGACAGCCGGTTGCTGCCCGTTCTTGCCCATCAAGGCACCGCCGACAACCCCGCCAACAACGAGGCCTCCTATTGCGAGACCAGAATTTTTGAGAAATTCACGTCGAGAATTGCTTTTTGCTTGTTTTTCGTCTCCCACAGCAGTTCCTCCCTCTTCCCGATTCAAAAATAATATCTGTCTATATAGCTCTACAAAACACAGCTCTATAAAACTGTCATTAGATCGATCTAATAGATCAGTCTAATTTAACAACATTAAAATATTATTCCCAAAGTTGAAAGTTTGTCAAACTCTTTTCTTTGGGATTAAAAGGTGTTACTCCGTTAGCGAATTGCCTGCTTCAAATGCTGTAAATATCTGGAGCGAATCAGCCAAAAATAGATGATTTGCACAACGAGAAAACTGGCCAGCACCATTGCCGCCGGCTGGAAGATAGAAGTTACCCCCAGAAGCTGCAGCATGTTCTGCAAGGAAACAAAGGCGACCGCACTATGAATGACCGCCACCAGGATGGGAATGAAAAACAGCAAAGCAATCTGGGTGGAAACGATCCGCGACAGCTCCTTTTCCGTCAGGCCCAATTTCGTGATCGCGCTGTATTGTCGTTGGTCATTTGGCAAATCGGTAAACAGCCGGAAGTAGAGAAAACTGCTCGCCGCCACAAAAAACAAGACGCCGACAAACAGCATCATGTTGGCCATTTGCTTCATTGGGTAATATGTCCCCGCTCGCGAGTCAAAGTCTATCTGATATTCCTCACTCGGCCGAATCAAGGTTTCCATTTGCTTTTCCAACTCCAGCGTCTCCGGCCAGTTGTCTGTCTCGTAACCGACAAACACTCGCTCGCGATCGGCAGCAAGCCGATGATAGGCTTCATCGCTGACTAGATAAGTCGCCGAGCCAAAAGCGCCCACTTGGTAAATATTCCGTTCTTTACCGATTACCATCAATTGGCTTCCGTCCGATAAGGTGAGCTGATTCGGTTCATCTCCGCCGATCGCATTGCTTAGGCGAATCGTTTCCACTGGCCCCAACCGGGTCGGAAGGACGCTGGGCGCCGCATTCGCCGCTTGCAAATAATCAGAGAGTTTGACGAACGATGCGGACGCTTCTCCCCCCTCAATCTCCTGCATCCGAAGCGTTGCCGTATATCGCGTAAAAGCAAAACCTCTTTGCCGCAAACCATTTTCAATTTCGCTCAGATGGGCCGCTTCCCAAGGATTTCCTTTAAGGGAAGAATAGGAGAACGCAAATGGTACCATCTGCTCAGCCGAAGTTTTGATGGAAATCGCATAACAGGCCAAAGTGCCGATTGCACAAAAAGCCACGGTGGAGACGATACTGACCAGAAAGAACATCCGGGCATTGTCCTTCATTCGATATGCCAAATCAGACAATGTGATCAAATGGGTGCGCCGCCAAAACAGAGCGCGATTCCGCTTTAACAAGCGAATCGCATACACGCTGACCTGGGTAAACAGAAAATAAGTGCCCACGATGACAAGCGTGCAAACCGGAAACAGCAACAGGGGTACATAGGCCCCCTCCGCTGTGATCGCTAATACCGCTGCCAAGAGCGGCGCATCTCCCAACGGCTGCATCAGCTCCTCAAGCGACTGAGCTGGGCGGCTTAGCCGCCGGTAAAGTTCGCGGTGGCGCAAATAGCGGATCACGAAGAAAGCGCCGCAAAAAAACAGCGCCAAAAAAGCCGTATAGCACACAATCGAGAGATGCCAGTAACCATCCAGCCAAAAAATAAACAAAAACAAAAACAGTTGCAGAAGAAATAAGGCCATAAAGCCGAGCTGATCACGAAGAAACAGTTTCATCCGGGTCCCTCCAAACCGCCTTCAATCGGTAACCGGAACCGCGTACGGTCTCAATGACCCCCTCCAGCGAAAGCTCTTTCAACTTGTTGCGAACGCGAGTGATATATACATTTAAGGTATTTTCATCGACAAACTGTTCGTCCCAAAGCTTTTCCAGCAGCCGCTCCCGGCTTGCCACCCGGGGATACTGGCTTAGCAGCACTTCCAGCAGCAGCGCCTCTTTCTTGCTGACTTCCACTTTACTCTGCCCAAACACCAGCTCCATGCGTTCGGGAAAGAGGACCAATCCGGCCACTTCAACCTTGCGTTCCTTGTCGATGAACGAATATTGCCCATAGGCGCGGCGAAGCTGACTGTTGATTTTCGCCAGGAGGATATCATAGTCAAACGGCTTCGTCACATAGTCATCGGCTCCATTTTCCAGAGCCATCACCTGATCCATCTTGCTTTCCCGCGCGGAAATGACCACGATCGGGCAATTGGAAACCGTCCGTATCTGCCTGCACCAATAAAAGCCATCGTATTTCGGCAGGTTAACATCGAGCAATACCAGCTCGGGGCGGGTTGCTTTCACCTCATTCAGCACTTGATCAAATCGGATCACCTGGACAGTGCGGTACCCGTATTTTTCCAGCTGTTCCCGCAGCAATTGGACGATTTTGCTGTCATCTTCGACAATCATGATGGTCGCCACTCTCACCATCTCCTTCCCTGTTCATTTCCTCTTCCCCCGCTCTATCAAAAAAGGGATGGTTCCCGTTCGGCCATCCCGCTTCAGTTCGTAATCATCGTTTGTAATTTTTTCATCGCCCGATAATGGAGCAATTTGACCGCAGAATGGCTTTTCCCCAATATTTCGGCGATTTCTGCCAGCTTCAGTCCTTGCTGGTAACGTAAGGCTAGCACCTGCCGGGTATCCTCCGACAAAGCGGAAACCAGCTCCCATAGCCGGGCGGATTGTTCCTTTTCCAACAGCCGCTGCTCCGGTTGATGCTGCTCCTCCTCAGCAATTCGTCCGAAAGATTCCTCTTTGGCGGGAATCTCTTTTTTTCGGCGCAAATAGTCAATAAATGTATTGTGCGCAATCCGAAACAACCAGGCTCCAAAAGGATTCTCCCGGTTATATTGATCCAGTTTGGCAAATACCTTCACAAAAACAGCGGTCGTCAAATCCTCGGCATCCCAGCGATTGCCGACCCGGTTGGCAAAGTAGCGGTAAACACGCGCCGAATACGCGGCGTAGATCTGCTCGTAGTGAAGCGTTAAACTCATTTTCCTGCTCCCTTGTTTTTTTCCCATTTTAATGGAAAAACCCGTATGAAGCCAGCGAGTTATATTTCAGCATCCTTACAGGATTGTAAGGTTTCTTTTCTCGTTTCCGGCAAGCTCTCAGGCGATTGCACATGTATCTTACTTATTTTAGCAAAAAAATAGAGGGAAAGATCCCTCTATTTTTTCGCAGTCAATCCTGTTTTGTTGTCAACAAGCGGTTTACAGCAAGCCTAACCGTTCAAAGATCATATCGACATGTTTTAAATGGTAGCGGTAATCGAAGCAGTCATCAAGTTCTTCTACTGTCAACAATCTTTTTACCGTCTCGTCTTGCCCGATGATTTCTCGGAAAGAGCGTTGTTCCTCCCAAGCCTGCATCGCTCTTGGCTGTACGGTGTCATACGCCTGCTCCCGGCTTAATCCTTTGTCAATCAGTTTCAACAGGACTTGTTGCGAGTAGATCAAACCAAAAGTGCGATCCATATTGCGTTTCATATTTTCCGGGAAGACCGTCAAATTTTTGACGATATTCATAAAGCGGCGCAGCATATAGTTCAGCAATTGCGTTGCGTCAGGCAAAATAACCCGTTCTACGGATGAGTGGGAAATATCCCGCTCATGCCACAGTGGAACATTTTCGTACGCAGACAGCATATGTCCGCGGATGACGCGGGACAGACCAGAAATATTTTCGCAGCCGATCGGATTGCGTTTGTGCGGCATGGCCGATGAACCTTTTTGCCCTTTGGCGAAAGGTTCCTCCACTTCACGGATTTCGCTTTTTTGCAGACCGCGAATTTCGGTCGCAAACTTGTCCAGCGAAGTTGCGATCAAGGCGAGTGTGGCCATATATTCGGCATGACGGTCACGCTGCAGCGTTTGCGTCGAGATGGGAGCAGGTTGCAAGCCCAACTGTTCGCAGACGTATTTTTCAACAAACGGATCGATATTGGCATACGTCCCCACCGCGCCGGAGATTTTGCCGTAAGCGACTTCTTCCTTCGCCTGGCGGAAACGTTTCAGGTTGCGCTTCATTTCTTCGTGCCAGAGCGCCAGTTTCAAACCAAACGTGGTTGGCTCGGCATGAACGCCATGCGTACGCCCCATCATCACCGTATCTTTATATTCACGCGCTTTGTCGGCGAGAATGGCGATGAAGTCCTCCAAATCTTTTTCCAAAATACGGTTTGCCTGCAGCAGCAAATAGGACAGCGCGGTATCGACTACGTCGGTTGACGTCAAGCCATAATGCACCCATTTCTTCTCTTCGCCCAATGACTCCGACACGGCGCGGGTAAAGGCAACCACATCATGTCTCGTCTCCGCTTCAATTTCATAAATGCGCTCTATTTGAAAACTGGCCTTTTCCCGCAGTTTCTGGACGTCCTCGGCCGGAATTACCCCCAGTTTCGACCATGCTTCACAGGCCAAAATCTCCACTTCCAGCCATGCCTTGAATTTATTTTCTTCGGTCCAGATAGCCCGCATTTCCGGCCGCGAATACCGTTCGATCATCGATTAATCCTCCTCCCAAATTTGCAAAGCAGAAATGGCCGCCAGCGCATCTTCGACAGAATCGGCCAGTACATTGAAATGTCCCATTTTTCGTTTAGCCTTTGCTTCATCTTTTCCATATAAGTGAAGTTTACCAGAAGCCGGCAGATTTGCCACGTTTGCCAGAACCGCTTCAAGCTGCTCCCCCAAAATATTGACCATAACGACAGGAGACAGCAGCTTGGTTGAACCAAGCGGAAGATCGCAAATCGCTCGCACATGCTGCTCAAATTGCGAAGTGACACAAGCGTCCATCGTATAATGGCCAGAGTTATGCGGACGCGGTGCCAGTTCATTGACATAAATCGTTCCGTCAGCGGTTAGAAACATCTCCACGGCAATCAATCCGACCACATTCAGTTTTTCGGCTATTTCACCGGCGATTTTTGCCGCCCGTTGCAAAACTTCCGCGGATGTTCGCGCCGGAACGATGGACATATGAAGAATATTTCCGCGATGGATGTTTTCAGCAGCAGGAAACGTAGCCATTTCCCCGGAAACACTGCGTGAGGCAATTACGGACAATTCCATGACGAACGGCACGAATTGCTCTACAATCAGCTCTGCTCCACTGGCAGCCAGCAATTCATACGCCTCGGCAACCTGATGCGATTCTCGCAAAACGTACTGGCCTTTTCCGTCGTAGCCGCCCGTTGCTGTTTTCAAGACGGCCGGCAAACCGAGCTCGGCAATCGCTTGGGCCAACTCGTCCTGACTGGCGATAACGCGAAACGGAGCGACCGGAATGCCCAATGACTGAATCGCTGTTTTTTCCTTGATCCGGTTTTGCGTAATGCGCAGCAACTGGCTGCCTTGAGGCACAAATGATTCGGCTTCGAGCACTGCGGCCACCTCGGCGTCGACATTTTCAAATTCATATGTGATGACATCACTCAGCTCCGCCAGGCGCAGCGCCCCCTGCACATCATCATACCTGGTGACAATCTGCTGATCGGATACTTGTCCACAAGGTGAATCAGCGGTCGGGTCAAGCGTAACAAAGCGGTATCCCATTGCCCGCCCTGCCAGCGCGATCATTCGGCCCAACTGTCCGCCGCCCAAAATGCCGATCGTGGAACCCGGTTTGGTTACTTTGCTTCTCCCGTTCACAGTTCGCCCGCCTCCAGCACTGTTTGTTTCACTGCCTCGCGTCTTGCGGTAAAACGCTGTTGTATATCAGGATATTTAATCCCCAAAATTTGGGCGGCAAGCAGTCCGGCATTGATCGCTCCGGCTTTGCCGATCGCAACGGTCGCCACAGGCACTCCCCCCGGCATTTGCACGATCGAGAGCAGGGAATCCAGCCCATTCAATGCCGCTGATTTAACCGGAACACCGATGACCGGCAGCTCTGTTTTTGCCGCAACCATGCCCGGCAGATGAGCGGCGCCCCCTGCCCCAGCGATAATCACTTCCAACCCGCGCTCTTTCGCCGACGCTGCATATTCAAACATCAAATCCGGCGTGCGGTGAGCGGAGACGACCTTTTTTTCATAAGGAACTTGCAGTTCATCAAGGATCGAGCACGCCTCCTGCATCGTTTCCCAATCAGAGGTACTGCCCATGATTACCCCAACCAAGGGTTTCGTCATGTAGATTTTACCCCCTTCTTTTGTAATTCATAAAAAAATGAGTCCCTCCGTAGTGTAACAAGCAGCAGAAGCGACTGTCAACGCTGTTTCCGAACAATCTGTTCGAAATAGAAAGTATTATTCGGTATTTATCCCAACAAAAAAACGCCTCCGTATTTTTCAACGGAAGCGTTTGACCAATCGCGCAATCGCAGTTGCCTATTCGCGCAGCCAGATAAAGTAGATCAAAAAGATAAAGAACAGGACATACATAACTGGATGTACTTCTTTTGCTTTTCCTTTGAAGATCATGGTGATCGGATAAACGATAAAGCCGGTGGCAATTCCGGAAGCGATGCTGTAAGTGAGCGGCATCATCAAGACCGTCAGAAATGCAGGCAAAGCCACTTCCATTTCATCCCAAGCAATTCGCGCCAGATTGGAAGCCATCAGCACCCCGACGATGATCAACGCCGGTGCGGTCACCGCAGACGTGACCACGGTAAGCAGCGGTGAGAAAAACAATGCGACCAGGAAGAGAATCCCTGTGACCACGGACGTAAAACCGCTGCGGCCGCCCGCTGCTACCCCTGCCGTCGACTCCACGTAACTGGTGGTGGTTGATGTGCCAAGTATCGAGCCCGCCAAACCGGCGATCGCATCGGAAGCCAGCGCCCGTCCCGCTTGAGGCAGTTTGCCGTCTTTCAGCAAACCTGCCTGGCTGGCCACGCCCACCAGTGTACCGGTAGCATCAAAGAAATCAACAAACAGGAATGTAAAGATGACGATCAGCATTTTGCTGCTGAACAGGGTGGACCAATCAGCCAGGTAAGGAAACGCTGCGCCAAACGTCGGAGCGAGACTTGGCGGTGCGGAAAATACTTGTTTCGGCAGATCCACCAAGCCGAAGATCATTCCGACAATCGCCGTTATCACCATGCCGATAAAGACAGCGGCATTGACTTTGCGAGAAATCAAGATCGCTGTGACGACGATGCCAAAAACGGCAAGCAGCGCATTTTTTGCCGCAAGAATTTGTTCCGGTTCCATCCCTTGATGGAAAGAAAGATGGCCCAAAGCGACAAACGTGGCCGGATCAGCGACAACAATCCCGGCATTCTTCAAACCGATAAAGGCGATAAACAGTCCGATTCCTGCAGAAGTGGCATATTTTAAGCTTTGCGGGATCGAATTGATGATTTTTTCGCGAACACCTGTCAAGGACAAAATCAAGAAGATCGTACAGGAGACAAAAACGCCGGCCAACGCCTGTTGCCAAGGAATCCCCAGCGTCAAGACAACCGTGTAAGTAAAAAATGCATTAAGACCCATTCCCGGCGCTTGCGCGATCGGCAATCGCCCGACAAAAGCCATCACCAATGTCCCGATTGCTGCCGCCAGTGCTGTTGCAGTAAAGACCGCATCAAACGGCGGATAATTGGCTTTAACGCCAGCTGGCAAATCGGCTCCGCTCAGTACAAACGGATTTACTGCCAAAATGTAAGCCATGGCAAGAAACGTCGTAATGCCGGCGATGATTTCCCGCCGATAGTTGGTGCCCAACTTGTCAAACTCAAAATATTTACGCACCTGGTCCTTCCCTCCATTTTTGCTTTTCCGTAAAAAAGAAAAAAGGTCGAGCGCAGGAGATCAGCTCGACCCAACAGAAAACACCCGGGGATATTGATAAGATAAATGCATGAAACGTCCCATTGTGGTTTCTGTCCGCAGCCAACCTGCTCCTCTCAAGCGTATTCTTGAGATCATACGAACCTTCAATCCTCTTTACTATTCACAATGAGAAGTGTACCAATACATTTATCAGCTGTCAATGAAAAACACGAACAATTTACAATATCCTGATGTTTAATATTCGCTTATTCTATTCCCACTCAATCGTTGCCGGCGGCTTGGAGGTAATATCATAAACAACGCGGTTGACATTTTCCACTTCATTGACAATCCGTGTGGAGATCTTCTCCAATACCTCCCACGGGATTCGCGCCCAATCCGCGGTCATTCCGTCAATGGAAGTTACTGCGCGAATGCCGACGGTATAAGAATACGTCCGGACATCCCCCATCACCCCGACGCTTTTCATCTCCGGCAACGCGGTGAAATATTGCCAGATCTCCTTGTCCAAACCGGCCTTGGCGATCTCATCCCGCAAAATCGCATCGGATTCACGAACAATCGTTAATTTTTCTTCCGTTACTTCCCCAAGCACGCGGATACCCAGACCTGGTCCCGGGAAAGGTTGACGCCAGACAATTTCATCCGGCAAGCCCAGCTCTTTGCCCAATTTGCGCACTTCGTCCTTGAACAGCGTCTTGAGTGGTTCAATCAAGGTAAAACGCATATCTTTCGGCAATCCGCCAACGTTGTGGTGCGATTTGATTGTATGGGCGGTTGCCGTCCCGCTTTCTACAATGTCGGTATATAAGGTTCCTTGTGCCAAGAAATCCATATCGGTCAATTTCGCCGCTTCTTCATCGAACACATAAATAAACTCGTTGCCGATAATTTTCCGTTTCTGTTCCGGATCGGTTACACCGCGCAGTTTATTCAGAAAACGTTCGCGGGCATCGATCTTGATCACCTTCATCGAGAACTTGCCGACAAACGTTTCCATTACACTTTCCGCTTCCCCTTTGCGCAGCAGACCGTGATCAACAAACATGCACGTCAGCTGATCGCCGATGGCCCGGTGAATCAGTGCCGCGACCACGGAGGAATCCACGCCGCCGCTCAACGCGCAGAGCACTTGCTTGTTGCCCACTGTCTCGCGGATACGCTTGATTTCATCCTCAATAAAGCTGGTCATGCTCCAGTTGCCGCTGCAGCCGCAAACATTAAACAGGAAGTTGGCGATAAATTCATTTCCTTTTTGCGTATGCCGCACTTCCGGGTGAAACTGAACGCCGTAAAATTTGCGCGCCTGGTCGCTGATCGCGGCGATCGGACAAGCGTCGCTGACCGCATCAATCTGGAATCCGCTCGGCAGCTCGACCACCTTGTCGGAGTGGCTCATCCAGACCACTTCGTTTTCATTCCACTTTTCATAAAGGCTGTGCGGTTGATGCAAACGGACTTCCGCTTTGCCGTATTCGCGCACCCCGGCCCGCTCAACCTTGCCGGACAGCAGATGGGTCATCAGCTGCATTCCATAGCAAATTCCCAGAATCGGCACTCCGAGTTCAAAAATCGCCGGGTCGACGTGAGGCGCTCCTTCTTCATATACGCTGTTAGGGCCGCCGGAGAAAATAATTCCTTTCGGCTGCAATTCCTTGATCTTGTCGACTGAAGTGTTGTACGGCAACAACTCGCTGTATACTCCCAAATCGCGGACGCGGCGGGCGATCAACTGATTGTACTGCCCTCCGAAATCAATGACCACGACCATTTCCAAAGGCTTGTCCATGGAATAAATCCTCCTTGTTCCGTTTCCTTGCTTTCAGATTGGATCATCCGTCCTTACGGCATTCAGCCAAAAAAAAACAGGGTGCCTACTCCCGGAAGAGAGGCAGAGTCCCCGTCTTTGTACTTTTTGTACATCCAGCCGCAGCACTCCCCTCGTAGTCGTCCAATTTACGGTCAGACGGTAGAAACTTACAGGCCATATCCCTGAGATTATACGAGATGATCTATTGATCGTCATTCTAGCAGACTGCGGGTAAATGTTCAAGGTTTCAATTGTTGCGATAATTGTTCCAAGATTTTGTTGGCAATGGCCCTTGCCTTGCCCTCCATTTGTTTGGTGCCATATTGCACGCGCTCGTACATTTGCGTCAAATACCATAAATCTTGCCGCTTTTCGCCGGAAACAGACAAGCGGTTTACATATTCCCGCAACGTCTCTCCCTCATGGCGCGTATAAAAAATCCGTTCCAGCATTTTGAGCAAGACCTGGTACTTTTGCGTAAATTGCTCTTCCTGATACTCGCTCAACTGTCGTCTCAGCCACCAAACGAGCAAATGGCGCCGTTTGATCCAGAGCAGAATGACGCCGGCGATCGCCGCGACAAGCGGGATCGCGATAAACGGCCAGGAGTGGCTTTGACCAGAAGCGGCGGTGTCCGTCATCGCTTCCAGCTCCTCCAGCCGACCGTTGCTTACGCTGTCTCGATCTTGGTCATTCAATTGCGGCACCGGCAAATTTTGCTGCTGTTGCTCATTTTGCAGATCGTGATTGATGCGGATCGGCGAACTAAAGGTGGCAGTCGCTTCAAACGGAATCCAGCCGTAATTCGGAAAGTACACTTCCACCCAAGAATGCGCGTCCCGATTCTGCACCTCGATGATCTCTGTGCCGTCCCCTTCTGTTTGCACGCTTGTTCCCGGCGCAAAGCCTTTTACCCATCTGGCGGGAATCCCGATCGTACGCAGCATCACTGCCATCGAGGTGGAAAAATGATCGCAGTAGCCGCGATAGCTTTCAAACAAGAACTGATCGACAAAATCCTGTCCTTCTTCGGGAATGGGCACATCCTTCGTTTCATAGCGATACTTGCCGCTGTTGCGCAAATACGTGGATACCGCTTGCACCTTTTCATAGGGAGTTTTCGCTTTTTGCGTGATCTGCTGTGCGAGTTGTTTGACGCGCGGCGGCAGAGTGGCAGGCAGCTGCAAGTAATGCTGTTTGATCGATGCGGGATAGTCGGTCCCCGCCTCCAGCATGTTTTTCTCGCTCAAAATCGGCACTTCCGCCGTCAGCCGGTAATTGTTCAATTTCAGCCGCACAGCGCTGGGCTTTTCCACTTGCTGCTGGCGCTGTTGTTCGCGCAGCTCTCGCGAACGGATACGGTACATTTCCGTCCCGTTCCTTATGTCCAGCGATTGGCTGATCCGGTCATACAAAATCGTCGCGTGCTGCGGCGTATAGTGATCCAGTTTGGTCAGTTGACCGGGATAAAAAATCGTCGAATATTTTGCCTCCCCATGAAAATCAAGCGTGGCGTGAACTTCTTTCGTCTCCATATTTTCAAACAGTTGATCCGTCCAGGTATATTCATTTGGCTTCAAAATCGCTTCCCGATCGGAAACCGCTTTTTGCCAGCCTTTCCCGGTATACATATCCTTGGAATCGCCCCGCCAGTACGTACGCTCATTGCTGATCGCCGTAAACACAGGGGTGTTATCCTGAATAAACGGTCCGCCCAGTTGCTCGTCATTGTTGTCGTAGCCAACCTTGCTCATATAGACAGTATTGTCCGCCTGTTGCTTGGTGAAATACGCAACCGGATCCGGCCAACTAGGCGCTTTCTTGGGACCGGCATAAGCCAGGCCGACCGTGATCGCGATAATGAGCAAAGGAGCCAGCAATGCCCCCCAAAAACGAAAGCTTTTGCTTTTGGAACTCGCGGCCAATTTGCCCATCGATTGCAGATGAAGCACCGCGATCAGCATAAAGCCGAGCACAAGCGTGCGCATGATCGAGCCATCCGCGTCATATGGCATAAAAGTATCCAGCGTGGCCAGGTAAGCTTCTTCCAAAAAGACAAACCATAGCCCCTGTTTATGCCCCAAGACGAGAAAGGCCAGCAAGGAAACCAGCGCGGCCAGCAGAATATAAAACAGCAGATTGCGGGAAATCAGGCTCATCTCCGTCCAGTGCATCTGAAACAGAAAAGGCAAGTCATGCGACAGCCGTGCCGCCACCGCCTTCAACCAGGCCAGTTCCCAAAACGGTGTGACAAAATAATTGTAGTAGAGCAAGGTAAAGATACCGAGCAGTTTGATAATAGCCGTAAACCAGCGCCATTGCACCAGCAGATCAAGCAGCAGCACCCCTGCGATGAGCACCAGGAACTCGCCAAGATCGCCCGTATCGGTTAAAGCGTTCAGCGGAAGCAGCCATTCGCGGAGCAGCCAGAAAAACAGAAACGCGGCTGCCCACTCCAATGGTTGAAACGGTCTAAGAAACGGTCGCGCCAAATTGAGCACCTCCCACATTTCTCAGTTGTTCATAATCGCGGTAATAAAGCGATTTACAGCTGATTCTGCTTGCTTCCAACAGTTGCAGCATTTTTTTCTCCCCTTGCCCCAGCGTTGGCTGCTCATGGAGCAAAAACAACTGGATTTTCCGTCCACTAGCAGCCAGGCCAAGCAAGGCGCTGATCAACGGTTTTTGCAAGGAGGCGGTGACTACGACGAGCGAGACTCCATGAGCCAACTCCAGCGACTGGCTGCTGATCAATCGGGCAAAAGAGGCTTCCCCGGTCGGCATCACTCTGGCCAACTGGTCAAATATGCGGAAATAGTGAGTTTGCGTATTGGCAGGAGGAATGATCGTCTTTTCCTGCTGCTGACAGATCAATCCATAATGATAATTTTGCCGGCTGGCGAAATCGACCAGGCCCGCTGTCAATTTCACTGCCACTTCAAATAAACGGTTTGGGTCGGTCGCCGCCGGAAAAGTCCGCTTTTCCACATCAAGGAAAAAGACCAGTTGATTCATCACCTGCTGCTCAAATTCTTTCGTCTTCAAGCCCAAGCCGCGGGCCGTTGCTCGCCAGTGGATTTGGCTCAACCGATCACCGCGCTGGTATTCGCGTATTCCGCGAACGGAGGCGACATCATCCGAACGGCGATGCGAGACGTGTATATGCCCGCTCATTTTGCCATCCTCTGTCGGCCAATGACCGATCTGGCGAAATTGCGGATAAACGAGAAAGTCATTGTCGATTTTCACCAATTTCCTTCGTTGAAAAAAGCCAAAGTAATCCCCGGCAAGAATCGTACATTCCCGCAGTTGATAATAGCCGCGGGGAACGTTGGGAATCAGATAACGAATCTCGATCTCCCGGCGAAACCAGGGAAACAGCAGGTGGCGATGTTCTTCATATACACCGGCCAACCGTTCGGGCAAACGGTCAATGACAACGTTCCAGCCAAGCGGAAACCAGATCTTCCTTTTCAACCGGATGGTCACCGTCAAATCATCGCCATCCCGCAAGCGATTTCGTTCAATCGTGCGGGTTACCTCCAATGTCCGAAAAGCCAAAACATAAGCAAGCGACTCATAACAGAACAACGACAAGCTGCTGTAAAACAAAAACCAGCTGGCAAATCCCCCCTGAAATTTCGCAAAAACATAAGTGACCGCTAGCAGCAAAATGATTTTTGTCTTGCCATATTTAAATTGTCTCATCATTTCACCGCCTAGTTCATCGGTACACGCGTGTCTGCCAGCAACCCTTCAACCAAGCGTTCCGTTGTCATCCCGTCCAGTCGTGCCTCCGGTTTAAGAATGATCCGATGCTTGAAAATAAACGGAGTCAGCTCTTTTACATCATCCGGAATGACATAGTCCCGTCCACGTACCAAAGCCAATGCCTGAGCCGCTCGATACAAAGCAAACGTTCCGCGCGGGCTGACCCCGAGATAGACGTTGCTGTGTTGTCGGGTGCGCTGGCAAAGTCTGATCACATACTCCTTGATTCCTTCACTGACTTGAATCAGCGCCGCTGTTTGCTGGAGCTGAATCAGTTCCTCCACGGAAACAATCGGTTCCAGCGATTCAATCGGATGCTGGCCTGATAAACGGGTCAGCATGGTCAATTCCTGTTCCGGCGTGGGATAGCCTAATTGAAGCTGCAGCAAAAATCGGTCCAACTGCGCTTCCGGCAACGGGAACGTCCCCTCATATTCAAGCGGATTTTGTGTAGCCATGACGAAAAACGGCTGATTTAACGGATAAGTAGTCCCGTCGATCGTAACAGAATGCTCCTCCATCGCTTCCAGCAAGGCTGACTGTGTTTTCGGAGACGTTCGGTTGATCTCGTCAGCCAGGATGACATGCGCAAAAATCGGTCCCGGGCGGAATTCAAATTCCAGCGACCGTTGATTAAAAATGGATACCCCTGTCACATCTGTGGGCAATAAATCGGGAGTGAACTGAATCCGTTTGAACTCCCCTCCGATAGAGCGAGCTAGTGACCGTACCAGCATCGTTTTTCCTACCCCTGGGACATCTTCCAGCAAAATATGACCTCTGGCCAGTAAAGCGACAATGCTCATCTCAATGACATGCCGCTTGCCGATTAGCACTTTTTCAATATTATCGATCAGGTTTTCAATCACTTCCCGAGAATGATCCACTTTCACCATCGCCATGCCAACAACTCCTATTCATCTTTTGTTTCTTCTTATTATTCGTATAATTTGATACTTATAAACAAAACGGAGTGATTTGCTGAACTTGTATTGTAAGCCCATATATATGTGCCATCGAACGGAAAAATGGATTCGAAAATTTGCTCGATAATTTTAAAGTACTGGAACAGCCACTCCGTTACAAGGGAAAATCCAGTTATATTTTCAAAATTTGAACATTTCCCGTATTGTTTGGTCGATCGCTCGAAAACCTTTTGTATATATGAGCCATTTGCATAAATCTAAACCCTTGAGCAACAAGGTTTTCTGAGCATAAAAAAAGGACTTCACCCCGACTTGGAGAAGTTTTTCGGTGACCAAACCAAAAACCCCAGA
>NZ_JAFBEB010000002.1 GCF_016908525.1 Brevibacillus fulvus | reverse complement strand
TACAAAGAATCGCTATTACACGGTAAATAATTTAGGGGTTGGCAAGTGGTACATTTTTAATTGCCATTTGCTACATTTCTTACTTGCCAAAAACAATTACGAAATTATGTTTTGCTTCAATATCAGGATGATTGCCTAACAATATTCTTTCTGAGGTCATCGCTATCTCGGAGTACTTCCCTCCCTGAAATCTTAATGTCTCTGCAACGAGGATGTATTCAACCTGGTTAATTCTTTGTAATAAATACTCTTCTAAATAGTTAGCTCGTAAATTAGGAGCTTGACAGCTAATATCATATGATGTTGAGTATTCTTTTCAGGGATTGAAAACCTGATTCATCGATCTCTGATTTCTTAATTTGTTTATAGATCCTTGAATTGGTGAAATAACCATATGATCACTCCAGTTATTTAAAATGAGTTTACACATTGCGTTTATACCCTAATTTTATTCATTGTCAGATTTTTTGATGAATATCTGTAATTCAGTTGGATTGGAAGCTACCATGGAACCTCCATCCACTCACTCATACTACTTTTTCATATACTTCATGGTACCTTGTTTTTATACGGCTTGTTCTGGATCAATTGTTTCAGCAAAAACGGGGGAAACCTCTCCTGACCAGCCTAGTGTCAAGGGTAGAGCTCAGGCTGTCATTAAATTGTATCTAGCTATAACGCAAGAACTAATGCCATATTGCATAAGAATATTAGTTCTTATAAAAGTGATGTTATATGATAGTCATATACTCTACTCCACTTGAGACATGGGTAAGTCACTTTTATTTGCAACTAAGCATAGAATCGCCTACAAATCTGGATGAACAGCCAATAGCTAAATCTTGACTATTTATCTCTTCTACAAAGAAATACCTTCCATGTCTTACGAAATTGGCGGTTCAAAAGTATTACGATCGAAAAAAGGACTCTCTCAGAAAGTCAAGAGGGAGTCTCTTTACGATGAGTTATGTCATATCCTTCTTCACGCCGGTTGTCAGGTCTGATGCCGACTGCTTTTCGTGAGCTACAGAAGTGGGAAACAAGAAATTTTACTCGGTATGCTTCTTTACCGCTGCACATGATAAGTGATTAGACGTAACGGATAATGTGGAGGTACTGTCAGAGCATTTTACGGTTACAACGGAGCTATGTACTGAGAGGTTGTACTGATTCATGAAAAGGTAAAACATCTCAGCGATTTGATATCCTTGTAATCCGAACTAGTTTCCCGATAATTCTCTTTAGAATGAGACATTTTTCCTACTTTTCGACAATAAACGACTGAATTCCCGCCCCTGCTTTGGTAAAATTTGCACAATGCCACATTATAATACCCTAACATTTTGGGAAACTTGTAGAGTAATATTTTTTTGGAGGTGGTAAACTTTGGGACGTGGTATTGTTAGCACTTTTAGCAAAATTGCTCGGGAAGCAGCGAAAGCACAACGCAACGCTGAACGACGCCAAAGGGCCGTTCAGCGAGAATATGAGCGCCAAAAGAGGCTCCAGCGGCAGTATGAAAGACAATTGGAACGCGAACACGATAAAGCATTGAAACAAGCCATTAGGGATCAGAAAAATTATGAGAAAGAGCAGAAAGCTCGTTATTTGCAAAGTCGAAAAGATGAAACGCAGGATTTGAATGATGAGGTGCGATACATTCTTGAAGATTTTCGATCTGTTTTATCACTTACACTGAAAACCGATGATACAATTTCATTCGAATCGTTGTATCCAAAAGAAAAATTCCCTGCGTTTGTGCCACCTCCAGCTTCAACGATTCCTGCTAACCCTCAACCGATTAAGGAAGACTTCTTCAAAAGTGTAAAACTCGAACCCTCCTTTTGGGAAAAGACCTTGGGGATTGGTAAAGAAAAACGTCTTGAAAGTGTTAGACAAGCAGAAGCTGCTTACAATTCTGCTCAAGCGGAGCACGAACGAATAAATAATGTAATCGAAAACATTTTGAAAGAAGATGCCAAGCTTTTACATGAGGCGAAGGAACGATATGAGAGAGAGAAACAAGCCTTTGAAGACGAAATTGCCCAACGTATCCAGCAAGTGGATGAATTTAAATCAAAATATTTTTCCGGAGAGAAAGAAGCAGTTGAGGCATATAATTCTATGGTCCTAGAGCGTTCTCAGTACAGTGACCTGTTCCCCCAACAATTTGAACTCTACTATGTTGAGCAAAGTAAAGAGCTAGTGGTGGAATATGAATTACCTTCCTCCAACGCAATACCGGTGTTTAAAGAATATAAGTACATCCAAAGCAAAGATGAAATTAAGGGAACAGAATTTAAGCAAAAAGAAAAAACTGACATTTATTCAAACCTTACCGCATCTGTAACTCTTCGTACATTACATGAGTTGTTTGAAGCGGATCAAGCGAATGTAATTGATTCCATTGTTTTCAACGGTGTAGTTTCTACCATAAACCCAAGTACTGGACTTGAAATACGTCCCTGCATTATTACCGTTCAAACCACTAAAAGTGAGTTTAATCAATTTGACCTTAGCAAAGTCGACGTAATCGCATGTGTTAAGGGGTTACGTGCTCAAATATCGCCTTCCTTGACGGAATTAGCACCCGTCAAACCCATTGTGAATTTGGACATGTTTGACAAGCGTTTTGTCGATGAACGTGACATGATTTCCGGTATCGATGATCGGACGAACTTGCTTGAAATGGATCCTTTTGACTTCGAACATCTTGTATGTAATCTCTTTGCAAAAATTGGCCTAGAATCAAAGTTGACCCGATCAAGTCGAGACGGCGGTGTAGATGTCATTGCGTTCGATCCTCGCCCAGTTTTTGGCGGAAAATATGTCATCCAGGCCAAAAGATATCGTAACACTGTTGAAGTTGCAGCCGTCAGAGACCTATATGGAACTATGATGAATGAGAATGCTGCAAAGGGTATTCTGGTAACTACGTCAACATTTGGACCAGATGCCCGCGGTTTCGCAAAAGACAAACCTATTGAGTTAATTGACGGAACAAATTTGCTGTATATGCTTGAACAACAAGGCATTCGCGCAAAAATTATTATCCCATAAATAAAGACGGTGTAAGCCGTTTTTATTTTAGTTCTTTTGTGGAACAAACGTTCGCTCCGTGGAGGGTTAACATCACGTTTGAACTACACCAAACCACTGTTCTGGTGGAGTGGATTGAGAAGTATAACGTAAATACCGTATTCTCTCTCCTGCTAATCTTTCGCTAGATAATGTGGGACTGCATCTCACCTAAACGTTCTACCACCCAGGTACGGTTGTAAAATTTCTGTATTTCCTTGCTTAATCACTGAAAATAGTTCATGTTATAAAGTGTTAAAACGCTCATCACATTCCTTATCCGGTTGAAATATTTACGTTGTGTTCCATATTGTATTCAACCTCATCAAAACTTCAGCTCCTGTTATCAATGGTTCTAATGTTGGTGAATATATAGATCAAAATAACAACTAAAATTACAGTCATTCCTCCACTTTTCATTAAGAAGTAGGAACCATGGTGTTTCACGATCAAACCAGATAACATACCTGCTAAAGGTACACTTAAACTTTCTAGCATCGTTGCTGTACCAAAAATTCTGCCAAGTTTATTTTTCGGCACCTGCATTTGCCATAATGTGTAAATCGTCCTATTAATGATTTGAGAAGAGAACATAACCAGACCAAACAATATCGCTACGATGAATGCTTTTTCTGTGTATCCCAACAGCAGGATAGACAATCCCATTAACGACGAACCAATGAGAACCAGAAACCCGTTTTTTATTTTTTTCATCACAATCGGCAATACCAATCCTGCAACAAAGGCGCCAACACCATCAGCAGCAAAAACAAAACCAATTTGTGTAGAATCCATGCCTAACGTATCTTTCAAATGAAACACCATCATTGCAAACATTGATACAAAGCCAAGATTAATCATAAAATTCAGCAAGATTAGTGGCAGAACTGAAGGAATCTCAACTAACAAAGCAAAGCCCTCTTTGAAATCCTCCCAAAAGGTTCGCTTGCTTTTTTCTTTTTTAGTGGTATGTTCTTGATCAATCATATCTGTCTCTTTAATCAAGTTCATAAGTATAAAAATAACGAAGAATGTTAGAGCATCAATCCAAAGACTATGAACGGGAGACAAAGAAGTGACTAGAAAACCGGCAATTATAGGTCCTAACACTTTGCTTACGGACCTTCCCAATGAAAATTGTCCTGACGCATGTGGAAGTTGCTCTTTCTTCACTACACTTGGAGTAAGAGAGTTGATTGCTGTACGATATACGAAATTAGACGCAATCAGTAAAAACCCAATCGCAAAAATTACATAAATATTCTGTGATCCAAGAGTAAATAATAGGGGAATTGCACATACTGCCGCCGTTTGAAGCAGGGAGTTTATCATCACTACCTTTTTTGGATTACTTCTATCTACAATCGTACCGGCGAATAGACCGGTAAGTATTAATGCAGATTGTTCGACAGCGAAGGCTACTCCCATCCACACGGAAGAAGAAGTTATATAATAAATTAATAATGGAATGCCAATTTGGTAGATATAATCTCCCATTCTCGATACTATGTCGCCAATCAAAATATAATAATAAGACTTTGGCAGGATCGTACTTTCCTTTTTCTTCTGCTGAATCTCGAGTGTAGACGAGCTCATGTTTACCTCCCGTGTATTTTTCTCGACCACAAATATTAACATACTCTTCACAATCCAATTTTAACCATTTCAGTAATTTTTTCCATAAGATTTTTTGTTGAAAATCGGAGAATAACTAATATATTTGTGTATTTTTATGTTGAAACTCAATGAAATATTTCCACTATATTGAACCGTAGCAGAGAGAACTTTTTGCAGAAGGAGCTTACGGATCAATTCGAATAGTGAGTGGTCTGCTAAATAAAAGAGGGCTTGAGTTATTAATCGGCATGTCGTTCAGATTAATGGTCGAGAGCATCGCGTCCAGATATGGCTGTTCTTCGGTAAAAGCTTCGTGCGATCGATCGCCTTGCCAATCAATTTAAAAAGCACCACCAAGCCGAATTCAACGGCTGACAGTGCTTTGGGGATCTTTTCTTTAGCTGGAGCGGAATCTTTGAACAGAACAAGCGGGACAATCCCCCTGCTCTTCTGCCGACAGTGTCGAAACGTTCTGCGCGTTGATCGAATCAATTTTTTCTCCAAACCCCTGAACCAAAGATCATGGATGCCGGCGACACTCAACCAGGCACCGCCCGATCGAGACTGCGGTACTTGACCGCTTCTGCAATATGTACGGCCAGAACCTGCTCAGAGTGGTCGAGATCGGCGATTGTTCGCGCTACTTTCAGCACGCGATCGTACCCCCGCGCGCTCAGGCCCATCTTGTGAAACGCCAGACGCAGCAGCTGCGCTCCCTCTTTGTCCAGGTTGACATGCTTGCGCAGCTCATCTCCTTGCATGCCGCTGTTAAAAGGAAACGACAGACGCTCGGCAAAGCGCGCTTCCTGAGTCTTGCGCGCTTGCTCCACACGCTGTCGGATCAGCTGGGAAGGTTCCGCTGTCTTGCGCAGTTCCAATTCCTCCACCGGTACACGCGGCACTTCCAAATGAATATCGATCCGATCGAGCAGCGGACCGGACAGCCGTGCGCGATACTTCTGGATTTGCTGTGGCGTGCACGTGCAGAGCCGCTGTTCGTCATAAGTGCCATAAAAACCGCAGGGACATGGATTGAGCGATGCGATCAGCAAAAAGCGCGCTGGAAACGTATAGACTTGCCGGCTTCGCCCGATCGTCACACAGCCTGCTTCCAGCGGTTGCCGCAAAACTTCCAGGACGTGGCGGGAAAACTCGGGCAACTCGTCCAAAAACAAGATTCCGCCATGCGCCAAACTGCACTCGCCGGGACGCGGCACCTGCCCCCCGCCGCCGACCAGGGCCGCTGCGGTGATCGTATGATGCGGTGCGCGGAAGGGGCGTTCCTCGATCAATCCGCTGTTTGTCCGCAACTGTCCGGCAATGCTGTAAATTTTCGTCACGTCATACGACTCTTCCCGGCTCATCTGCGGCATGATCGTTGGCAAACAGTGGGCCAGCAGCGTTTTGCCTGAACCGGGCGGTCCGATCAGCAGAACATTGTGAAAACCAGCCGCCGCAACTTCCAATCCTCTTTTCACAGACTGCTGCCCCAACACATGAGCAAAATCCCAGCGGCCTTTTGCCCGCTGCTGCGTTGACGAAGCGACGCTCAACGACTCTTCGGCAAAATGGGACGGGGGCGCTTTTTCTCCGGTCCAATACTGTACGGCCGTCTTCAGCGTATCCGCTGGCATGATCGTCAAATCGACCAGCCTCGCTTCCGCGGTATTTTGCTGCGGCAAGATGACATGGGTAAAGCCTTTCTGCTTCGCCTCGAGTAAGATCGGCAATACCCCCGACATCGGCCGCAGCGAACCATCGAGAGCCAATTCGCCCAGTATCAGTGTCTGCTCCGTCCGCTGGCGCACCTGCTCGGAAGCCAATAAAATCCCCATGGCAATCGCCAGGTCAAAACCGGAGCCTTCTTTGCGCAAATCGGCCGGCGCCAGATTTACGGTAATCCGCTGCAGCGGAAAATCAAAGCCGCCATTGCGCAAAGCGGCGCGGACCCGGTCTCTCGCCTCTTTCACCGCGGAACCGCCCAGGCCGACCAGTTCAAATTGCGGCAGCCCATTAGCGATATCCACCTCTACCGTAACAATCAGTCCATCGATTCCCTGAACAGTTGCCGAAAAAATTTGTGCATACATGGCCTGCCCTCCTTGTCCTGCATCAAGGTTTCCCATTCACAGTCTACTTGTTGGCCTTGGGACAAAAAAAGCGGATTGTCGACAAGCAAGAACCTTCATTTTTCAGATTGGGGAAAGGTCGTCTTGGTTACATGGACCAGGTTTTCAATGTCGATCCACTGCGAACTCCAGTCATTCACCAATTTAACGCGCTTCTGCTCAATATTAATCTCTTTCACGATTCCCCAAGCGGTTTCTACCATTCCCAAATTCCCAACGATCGGGATAAACCATTTTACATTGATGGCATAATCATATTGCGTGCTGTCATAAATGCGGAAGCACATCTCGCCAAAGTCTTCTTCCTCGATAGAGGGACATTGCACTAACTGCTTTATTTCGCTGCGATTCTGCATCGTTTCTTGGTGTACGTGCAGTTTCATTCGTTGATTGCCGAATTCATCTTGTAATTTCTGAGACACTGTTATCACTCCGCATAGGAACATTTGTTCCTATATTATGGCGCAGGCAGTTCATTTATTCAAGCAAAAAAAAAGACTTTGCCCCCGCAAAGTCTTTGCTTACCCTGTTTTATTTGGAAATGTTCGCTTGACGCATCGTAAAATCCGTTTCTGCATAGTAAGTATTTTTCACCAGCACATTTGGCCCCAGACATTGGACTTGTGGGCAATGGCAATTGAGCTGTTTGGCCAGCGAGCTGTCCAGCCACTTGTCATAAACCTCCGGCAATGAATCGTTTTGAATATTGCCCAGCGCCTGGCCATCGCCAAAGTCGGTGACGATCACATCTCCGGTAAACATATTTATATTTAACCGCGAGCGGCCATCCGGATCGTTGCGTACCGTTACCTTTGGGCTGGCATACAAACGTTCCAGCAGCTGCAAATCCTCCGGCCGATCGCTGCAAGCGTAAAACGGAAGGGTTCCAAACAACATCCAGACCGATCGGTCGCGAATATCGAGCAAATGGTGGATCGCCTGTCTTAATTCATCGAGGGACAGCGGCAGCAGCGCGCTGGCGAAATCGCTTGGATACATCGGGTGAATCTCATGGCGTTGGCACTTCATCTCCTCCACCACTTCCCGATGAATTTTCTCCAAGTAAGGCACGGTATTGCGGTTGAGCATCGTTTCGGCCGAAACAAACACGCCCGCCTCCACCAGTTTGCGACTGTTGGCAAACATCTTGTCCAAAAGTTTGGCTCGCTGGGCAAAGGTTGGTTTTTTGTCCATCCGGGCAAACCCGACCTCTGCGAATTCTTCCACAGTTCCCCAATTGTGCGAAATATGTAAGACATCCAAATACGGGATGATCAGCTCATAGCGGTCGAAGTCCATTGTCAGGTTGGAGTTTAATTGGGTGCGGACACCGCGTTCATGGGCATATTTCAGCAACGGGAGAACATACTGCTTGACGGACGCCAGCGACATCATCGGTTCTCCCCCGGTAATGCTGAGCGCACGCAAATGCGGGATTTCCTCCAACCGCTGCAACAGCAGCTCAAGCGGCAGCGCAGCCGGATCTTTGACCTGCAACGTATTGCCTACCGCACAGTGTGCACACCGCATATTGCACAAATAGGTGGTCGTAAATTCGACATTGGATAACACCAGTTTGCCAAATTTGGCCTGGTCGATATATGCTTCCCACGGGTCATTTTGAGGGGTTATCGGTTCTTTCACTTTCATTGTCATCCGCATTTGTTCCTTCTTTCCTGTTTCAATTGTCTGCCTATATTATATTACATGCAAAAAAGAAACCTTCCAACGAATGGGAAGGTTTTTAAAAGAATTGTTTGGAGGAGTTTCATCGCGTCGAGTACAGTACATAGTACGTCACAATCAGATCGTCTGCTGTAGACGTTTTCCCCAATCGTTCTGCCTATTTCTGGCACTAGAATGCATGCGGAAAGTGCTTGATTCGCGGTTCTCCCCCTTCGATCAGAACCGTGATCACGTCAAAGCGAAACGTTTTGGCTGATTCGTTGGCTGCTTGTAAATATTGCAAAGCCAGCTCGCGCAATTTTTGCCGCTTTCTCCAGGTAATGGATTCCGCTGGCGTACCAAACCTTTGGCTGGAACGGGTCCGTACCTCGACAAACACTATCATTTGTCCATCTTCGGCAACGATGTCAATCTCGCCACGTCTTGTTTGCACGTTGCGCGCGATGATTCGGTAGTTTTGCCGAAGCAAGAAGGCCGCCGCCAAATCCTCTCCCCATCTTCCCAATTGTTTGCGCGGTAAAGTCATGGGCGACGCCCTTCCCGATCAAGGCGATAAACAAATGCGAGTATTTCTGCCACCACCTGATAAAGCTCGGGCGGGATCTGCTGATTTAAATCGAGCTTGCCCAATACTTCCACCAGCGACGGATCTTCCTGAATCGGAATCTTGTTCTCTTTGGCCGATTTCAGGATGTTTTCGGCAATGTATCCTTTTCCCTTGGCGATGACCGTAGGCGCATCGGTTACTCCCGCCTGATAGCGCAAGGCCACCGCCTGTTTCCGCTGTTTGGCCGAATCTTTGGACGCCTGCCTCATACGCGGATATCCACCCCTTTGTAGTCGGAGAGCATGCTGTTGTTCACCGCAGAAAATGTCGTGTTCGGCTGTTGCACCGGCAACGCTTGCACACGCAATCCGGATAAATGATAACCAACCTCCCGCAACTGCTGGGCAAATGTTTCTTTCATCTGATAAGCCAACTTGTCCAGCCACGGCTGGTTATTAAAAACTTGCACATTGACAATCCGATTGACGATCGAGACATCGACCATGGTGATGCCCAATTGTTGCAAATCGAGGTTAAAAAACAAGCGGCAGTTGTCAGCGTCCAGCTGGCCGCCTTCTTGCTTGCGCGACTCGATTTGAACGTAGGCGGTCTCTTCTCCTTGGTCGTTGCGCAGAGGCACCTGCATGACCACCTGCGCCAATGCATTCGTATTGGACTGCTGTGACAGCATCAATTGCTGACCAGTGATCTGCTGCAACAACTGCTCCGCTGAATCCCGCAAACTGTCAGGGACAGCCTGGGACGAGGATTGGGTAATTTGCAGCAGCAACGACTTCACGTTGTCAAATCCCGCCTTTGGCTGCGAATCGCTTGCTCCGGGAGCCAACGCATGTTGCATAATATCTCGCTCATGCATGACCCCAAGCTTGTGAAAAAACTCTTTCAACGGACTGGCCTTGTCTGTCAGTCCATACGGCTGAACCAGCGCCGGTTGTTCTGCGCCGCTGCGCGTCACACCGGCCGTCGTTCCCCCTGCTGCTACATCCGCTTTTCCGGCTGCAGGTGAAGGTCCGGCCTCGTTGGCCATATCCGGCGTGCCAACCCGCTCATCCACTCGCGCGACAGCAGGCGCCTGAGCGGAGTCGCCTGCGCCGCTTTTGGCAGCAACAGCAGGAAACGCAGTCGCTTGCGGTTGCGGCGCCGCATTGTTGCGAGCTGATCGGTTTACGTCAGCTTCCGGCTGATTCACACCCGGCCGGGCTTGTCCCGTTTCGCCAGTGCGGACCAGTTGCGGTGCATCATCCCCGCTTGTTAGCGAAGGGGCGGCCGCTTGCGGCAACGCCGATCCTTGTTTTGCAACTGCTTCCGGGTGACCAGCGAATGCTGGCCCTTTGCCCGTCGGTTGCTGCGAGTCGCCAGCAGTGCCTGACGGCTGTTTGCCACTGTCTATCGGTTGCGCTGTTGTGGCCGCTTGGGGTGCTGTGCTGGCCGGAGGAAGGCTGTCCGCTGCCTGTTGCGGGCCAGTTGAAGCATTTGCCGCCGCTCGGCCCGCTGCCTGTCCGGTACCGGCGCTAACAGCCGTTTGTGTTTTTGGCGGCTGCGCTCCTCCCGCTGGCTCTTCTGACAACGCTTCGTTCTCCTGATTGGTTGCCGCGACATGCAAAGGCAATTTCTCCAGTTTGTCTTTTGCTTCCGCGACCACTTGCTTTACAAGTGCTTCCGGCGTGTTCTCACCTGCCTGCGGACGGGCCGACTCTGCTTGCAAAAATTGCGATGCCTGTTGCAAAAAAGTTTGAATGGACTGCGACAGCGGTTTGCCGGAGAGAAAGCTCTGCAAGCTGTTGACTACTTCGCTGGTCAATGGCAGCTTCCGTTTGAACGCGAGCAGAAAAGCATCAACCGTTGCCTCGGATGTTCCCTGCTCCCGGGCGATGCTGGAAAACGCCTGAACCAGCTCTTTTGTCACCGGCAAATTTTGTTGCAGCAGCGATCGCATGATCGTCCGATTTTCTTTTGTATCGGCCAAGCCGAGCGAATTCATCAGGCCGGTCAGAGAGTTGTCCGCAGCCTCCGCCGATCCCGTCAACATTTTCAATGTAACCATTCCCGAGGAAGGCTGCACCTGAAGCCAAGCCTTTTGGCCAGCCTCCAGTTTGGTTTCCAGTTTGGCCGTTACCTGCTGACCTCCGATCTGGACTTGCGCCATATTGTCCGGATACAGCTTCAGTACCGTTCCCCGATAAACTTGTCCCGGCTGGAGCTCAAGCTGTTTTACCGATTGTGACGACGCTCGGGTCTGCAATGTGTTAAGCAGGTTGGAAGTTTGGATCATCGGGCAGCCTCCTTTCATGGTTCAACGATAGTTTTGCGTCAGGCCCATTCCTTCACACCGGTAAAAGAATAGCGGTGAATCGGCGAGGGGCCGAACTGTTGGATCGCCCGCAAATGCTCGGCCGTGCCGTAACCGGCATTCTTGTCAAATCCGTATGCGGGATACTCAGTTGCATACTCTTGCATCAGCCGGTCTCTCGTTACTTTGGCCACGATGGAAGCGGCGGCAATGGAAATGCTTTTTCCGTCCCCGCCGATGATGGGAATTTGTCTGCAAGGCAAGTCGGGCAGCCGTACCGCGTCGATCAGACAAACGTCCGGCGGCAGCGAAGCGGAATCAATCGCCAGTCTCATCGCTTCTTTGGTCGCTTCCAGGATGTTGATCTGGTCAATCCGTTCCGCCGAGACAATTCCTGTGCCTATCGCCAGCGCCTCTCGTTTGATCACTTCGTAAAACGCGGTGCGCATCGCTTCCGGAACTTTTTTCGAATCATTCAACCCCGGCAAATAGAAATCGGGCGGCAAGCAGACGGCACAAGCCACCACCGGCCCAGCGAGCGGACCTCGCCCCACTTCATCGATGCCAAAAATATACCGCGCTCCTTCTTGCCATAGAGTCCGTTCATACTGGCTCATCTCCGCCCAGCGAGCGGCCAGTTTTTCCTGATGGGCCAGACGGTTTTCCAGTTGGCGGGCCAACTCGCGAACCCCTTTGCGGGGATCTTCTGCCAATAATGATAGAAAATCTTTGCTTAGTTCGTCCAATTTTTCTACTGCTGTTCGTATTTCTGTTATCGACATTTTGGCGATATCCATTGATCACTTTCTCTCCTATGTACCTGAAAATAAAAAGGAACCCTTTGGCTCAAACGAATGTGACACAATGGAAAAACCGCCTATCCGTTGATAGACGGTCGATCTGCCCATTAAAAGTCAGCTTGCGACAAGCTTAACGGCTTGCCAATCGGTTCCGCCATCTCCCAATCCTCCGGCCGTTCCAAGGAAATGACGCCCATCTTGCCTGAGCGCAGTTCACGCAGAAAAATTTCCGCGGCTTTGTCGTAATCCACTTGCCCGCCCGATACGAGACAACCGCGTTTTTTCGCGATTTCCTCCAGCATTTCCACTCGATCTTCGGGGAGTTGTTTTAGTTTGAACCGCTCTGTCAATCGCTCGGGATAATAATGCATCATATAAGCGATCACAAACAATGCCACTTCCGTAAAATCAATCAGTTCATCCTTGATTGCACCGCTGGCAGCCAAACGCAAACCAACCATCTGATCTTCAAACTTGGGCCAGAGAATCCCCGGTGTGTCCAACAATTCCAGGGAATCCCCCATTTTGACCCACTGTTGCGCCTTGGTCACAGCCGGCCGATCGCCGGTCTGGGCGACTGCCCGTTTGGCCAATCGGTTGATCAGCGACGATTTGCCGACATTGGGAATCCCGAGGATCATGATTCGCACCGCACGAGCTTGCATGCCCCGTTCGGCTCGCTTGTTCAGCATATCCGCAGCCAATTCCTGACAATAGGCAGGCAGTTTGTTGACTCCCTTTCCGCTCAGCGCGTCAATCGGCAAGGTGCGAATTCCCTGATTTTTAAAGTATCGCATCCAAAGTTCTGTTACCTGTTCATCGGCAAGATCCGCTTTGTTCAGCAGAATCAGGCGCGGCTTTTCTCCGACAATTTCGTTGATCATCGGGTTGCGGCTGGACAGCGGCAAGCGGGCGTCCAGCAATTCGATGACCACATCGATTTGCTTCAGCTTTTCCGTCACTTGCCGGCGGGCTTTGGCCATATGCCCAGGAAACCATTGAATCGTCATGTCATTCACCTTCTTTCCACATCAGCTTTTCGTCATGGCAGGATCGGCTGGCTTAGCGGGTCACTCTCAACTCGCCGAATGGCCAGAAGACAAGTTCGGCGCGGCCCACCACCGTGTCCACATCGACCGGGCCGATCGCTCTGCTGTCACGGCTGTTCAGGCGATTGTCGCCCATTACAAAAATCTGGCCATCGGGAATCGTGATCGGGCCAAAATCTTCCGTCAGGGGAACCCCCTTCTGCTTGGCTTCTTTGCGCTTCTCCGCCAGGTATGGTTCATCGGCCTGCTTGCCATTCAAATAAAGCTGATCGTTTTTCATTTCGATCGTATCGCCGGCTACGGCAATCACTCGTTTTATGTAATCACGCGTTGGTTCGGCATGAAAGACGATGATATCGCCCCTTTGCGGCTGGGAGAGCAAGTAGATCGCCTTGTTGACAACCAGTTTTTCCCCGTTGTGCAAAGTCGTCTCCATTGATTGTCCATCCACGACGAATGGCGCAAACAAAAAAGTGCGGATCAGAAACGCAAGGATAATCGCGATCCCCAATGCTCTGATCCATTCCCAGGCTTCACGTCTTCCCCTGCTGGAGGTGGTTTGTTCACTCATCCTATTATCCTCCCGCTTTCAGCACTCATATGCAAAAAGATGCAGGTTTGCCACCCGCCCGTACAATTTTTCGGTTGAATGGGAAAAGAAGGAGGGCTGGCAACCAGTCCTCCTTCTTTTATTGTGAAAAGCGCTATTCGGTTTACACACGCTTTCCTTGTTGGTTTTATCGGCGGATTTCTTTAATCCGGGCTGCTTTACCCACACGATCACGCAGGTAGTACAGTTTCGCGCGACGTACGCGACCATGACGCACTACTTCAATCTTTTCGATTTTAGGAGTGTGAACAGGGAAAGTACGTTCAACACCTACGCCGTAAGAAACTTTACGGACGGTAAATGTTTCGCTAACACCCGAACCGCGACGACGGATCACAACGCCTTCAAACAGCTGAATACGCTCGCGCTGACCTTCAATAACCTTCACGTGTACACGAACAGTGTCACCAGGTCGGAACGCAGGAAGATCCTGTTTCAATTGTTCTTTTTCTAATTCACGGATCACTTGATTCATTTCAAATTCCCTCCTTCCGATCAGACGTTCTTACTCGTCCTTTGACTCAAGTCACAACTGCTTGAGCTACGAGTAGCGGACCGCCTTAGTCAGCGGGCAAAATTGCCACAAGCAATATAATAACATAATGGACGAGCGACTACAATATTTTTTTCCTTGATTATTGACCGTTTTCTTCCTGCTCGCGGCGTATTTCCGCCAAAAGCTCGCTCATTTCCTTGGTCAGTTCGAGCTGCTCCAATAGTTCGGGCCGCCGCTGCAGCGTCCGGCGCAGCGATTCTTTCAAACGCCACCGTTCGATGTTGGCATGATGGCCTGAGAGCAAAATCTCCGGCACTTTCCAGCCGCGAAACTCGGCCGGCCGCGTATAGTGCGGATATTCCAACAGCCCGGTCGAAAAAGAGTCCGTCACCGCAGATGTTTCGTTGCCCAACGCGCCGGGTTGCAAGCGGACGACGCTGTCGATCACGACCATCGCCGCCAATTCGCCGCCGGTCAAAACATAATCGCCAATGGAGATTTCATCGGTGATCAAATGTTCCCGGATGCGTTCATCATACCCTTCATAATGGCCGCAAATGAAGATCAAATGTTCTTCCCGGGCCAATTCCTCCGCGATCGCCTGCCGATATGGCCGCCCCTGTGGACACATCAGGATGATGCGCGGTTTCGTGCCTTGCGCGATGTCTTCCACCGCCCGAAACAACGGCTCAGGCTTCAACACCATCCCCCCGCCGCCGCCATACGGCGTATCGTCAACGGTGCCGTGTTTGCTTTCCGAATAATCCCGGAAGTTCGTAACCTTGTATTGGACAATTCCTTTTTCCGCGGCCTTGCCCAGTATGCTGGTCTGCAAGACGCCGGAAAACATTTCCGGAAAAAGGGTTAAAATATCAATCCGCACATCGCTTCCTCCCTACAGCAGACCTTCCAGCAAGTGGCAAACAACCCGCTTTGCGGCGATATCCACTTCCTTGATGCAGTCGTCGATAAACGGAAGCAAAATTTCGCCGCGCTTGCCCTTGACCACCCATACATCATTGGCTCCAGGCTGAAGCACGTCGACAATTTTGCCCAGTTCTTCCCCTTCATCGGTTACCACGTCACAGCCAATCAGCTGGTGTATGTAAAATTCATCTTCCTCCAGTTCCATCAGCGCCTCTTCCGGAATTTTCAGCTCACCGCCCTTAAACTTCTCCACATCGTTGATTGACGTAAAGCCTTGAAAGCTGATCAATTCAAACTCCTTATGCTGACGGCGCGATGCAATCGTCAATGGAAGCGGTTCGGTGAGGGATGGATGAAATAAATAAAGCTGGTTTCCCACTTTAAACCGTTCATCCGGAAAATCGGTCGTGGAGATGACCCGAACTTCCCCGCGCAGCCCTTGCGTATTTACCAGTTTGCCCACAGTAAAGAAACGTTTGTCACTCAACTGCTTTTCCTCCTTCGCGAATCTCGCTGACGATTCCGTCTCTGATAATAATTTCCGTTCCCCTCATCATCTCGTCCCAGGAATCGCCAACCTTAATCTGGACACTGCCTTCTACGGTTGCATAATCCAGTTCACTGCCGTCCGGCAATTGCTCGAGCTGGTCCAGTTTGAACCGGATCAATTCCAGTTTTTCCTTCCTCGTTTGTTCTTCCCGTGCGACGCGTTCTTTAGCCAACCGAAACGTATCGGCCGATTTTTTCTGGGCGTCCAGCAACAGTTTGCGGCTTTCAAACTGCCACTGTTCCAACTCCAGAGCGATCTGCCTGGCCTGTTGCTGATACTCGGCGATGAGTCTGGCTCTGGACGATTCGGTAAGTACAACCTTCACCCGTATGGGACGTTGAACTGTCAACATTCAAGCGTTCCCTCCTCCTGCTTGCCCGCTTTAGCCCGAACGAGCATAATCAAGAATTAATCATCGCAAAAAACAGAGGCATTGGCAAGCCATTTTGGGAAGCAGCGTCTGATAGAAAAAGGCTGGGAGTCTGCTCCCAGCCTTGAGGTTTAAACAATTTCCACTATGACGCGCTTGTCCGTTTGCACAGACGCAGCGATCACTACGGTCCGCAGTGCTTTGGCGATCCGTCCCTGTTTACCAATAATCTTGCCCATGTCCTCAGGATGGACAGATAATTCATAAACGAACGTCCGGTCTCTTTCCACTACGTTTACACGCACTTCTTCCGGATGATCTACGAGAGCTTTTGCGATCGTTTCGACCAGCGCTTTCATCGTGATTCTCCCGTAAAGAAATTATTTACCGTATTTGGTTTCGTGTACTTTCGCGAGGACGCCTGCTTTGGAAAGCAGATTGCGAACGGTATCGGTTGGCGCAGCACCGTTCAAGATCCATTGAACAGCTTTCTCTGTGTCGATGTTGACAACAGCTGGTTGTGCAACCGGATTGTAGTAACCGATTTCCTCGATGAAACGACCATCACGTGGAGAGCGGGAATCAGCCACAACTACACGATAGAATGGTGCTCTTTTGGAACCCATACGTTTCAGACGGATTTTTACTGCCATGTTGTTCACCTCCTATAAAATCAACGCAAACACGTTGTTATGCATATATCTGAACTATTGCAGGCCAGCGTTTGCTGTCTGCAAAGAGAGTTCAAGCGTTTGGAGAAACCGTCCGCACTTCCATCATTTGAACGGAGGTTTAAAGTTGAACGGAAAGTTCATCCCCGGCATTTTCAGACCGCCTTTTTTCTGCTTCTTCTTGATCTTGTCGGTCATTCCGGTAAACTGCTTCATCATCTTCTTCATATCTTCAAACTGCTTGATGAACCGGTTTACTTCCTGAATGCTGGTTCCGCTGCCTGCGGCAATCCGTTTCCGTCGGGACGCATTCAACAGATCGGGATTGGCCCGTTCCGCTTTGGTCATCGATTTGACGATAGCCTCGACACGTCCGATTTGCTTTTCATCCACTTTCATATTGCCCTTGAGCTTGTTCATGCCCGGCAACATGCCGAGAATATCTTCCAACGGCCCGAGATTGCGCATCTGCTGCATGGAATCGAGAAACATGTCAAAGGTAAATTCCCCTTGCCGCATTTGCCGTTCCATTTGTTTCGCCTTCTCGGTGTCGACCGCTTCCTGCGCTTTTTCAATCAGGCTGAGCACATCGCCCATCCCCAAAATCCGCGAAGCCATCCGATCGGGATGAAACGGTTCCAGGGCATCCAGCTTTTCGCCCATCGCGGCAAACTTGATCGGTTTGCCGGTAACCGCTTTGACCGACAACGCAGCACCGCCGCGCGTATCACCATCCAGCTTGGTCAAAACTACACCGGTCAACTCCAGTTGCTGGTTAAAGCTTTCCGCCACATTGACTGCATCTTGACCAGTCATGGCGTCAACCACGAGCAGGATCTCATCAGGTTTGGCCACTTCGCGAACTTGCCGCAGCTCTTCCATCAACGCTTCATCAATATGCAGCCGACCGGCCGTATCGATCAAGACGTAATCAAGATGGTTTTCTTTTGCGTGCTCGATTGCCTGTCTGGCAATTTCCACCGGGCTTACTTGATCACCCAGGGAAAAAACCGGCGCTTTGATCTGCTCGCCCAATACTTGCAGTTGTTTAATCGCCGCCGGGCGGTAAATATCCGCTGCTACCAGCAACGGTTTGCGATTCTGCTTTTGCAGATGTTTCGCCAGTTTTCCGGTTGAGGTCGTTTTCCCTGCCCCTTGCAGACCGACCATCATCACAACGGTTGGCGGCCGATTGGCAACCGCGATTTTCGCGACATCTCCGCCCATCAGAGCGGTCAGTTCCTCGTTGACGATCTTGATGACCATCTGGCCGGGGGTCAAGCTTTTCAGCACCTCTTGGCCAACTGCCCGTTCCTTGACGCGAGCGATAAACTCTTTTACTACTTTAAAGTTAACGTCAGCTTCCAACAGCGCCAAGCGCACTTCGCGCATCGCTTCATTCACGGCAGTTTCGTCAATCTTTCCTCTGCCGCGAAGCTTGTCAAAAGCGCCCTGCAGTCGGCTGGCTAAACTTTCAAATGCCATACGAGCCCTCCTAATCCATCTCTGACAGTTCCAGGAGCAAAGCATGTAGCTCTTCTCTCGTTGCACCTTCACATCTCTCTGCGACAAACCCCTTCAACTTATCGAGGATCGCTTGCCGCTGTTCGTGTTTCGCTGCCAACTGAAGTTTTTCTTCATATTCGAACAGCTGCTTTTCCGCCCGCTTGATATGATCGTAGACGGCTTGTCGAGATACCTCGTGCATTTCGGCAATTTCCGAAAGCGACAAATCATCCAGATAATATAGCTCCAGGTACTCGCGCTGTTTTCCTTTTAAGAGAGTGGAATAAAAGTCAAACAAGAGATTCACTTGATTGGTCTTTTCCAACATGCGAACCAATCCTTTGCATGAGGTACTCGATTAACATGTAAAGGTTTTTCCCTTTACAGCACGTTACATATCGTACCTAATTCTTTACCCTCTGTCAAGGTTTTTTGTTGACAAGGTTTGCAAAAAAGTTGTTCCTGCCGGAAAACCGTTTATTCCTGCTGTTGTTTCGCCGTTTCCGCCGCTTCCTCGGCAATCAGTCCGGCAAACAGCGCATGGACAAATTGCTCCGGATCGAATGGCTGCAGGTCGTCCATCCGTTCGCCCAACCCGACATACTTGACGGGAATTTTCAGTTCATTGCGGATGGCGATGACGATGCCGCCTTTGGCCGTACCGTCCAGTTTGGTCAAGACAATTCCGGTAACGCCGGCAGATTGGCCAAACGTTTTCGCCTGTGACAGCGCATTTTGGCCAGTAGTGGCGTCAAGCACAAGCAGCACTTCATGCGGAGCGCCGGGCACTTCCCGTTGAACCACCCGGTACACTTTGTTCAGCTCTTCCATCAGGTTTACCTTGTTTTGCAACCGGCCGGCTGTATCGCACAGCAAAATGTCAACGCCGCGCGATTTGGCTGCTTGCAGGGCATCGTAGATCACCGCTGCCGGGTCGGCCCCTTGTTGATGCTTGATCACATCGACGCCCACGCGCTCTCCCCATACCTCCAGCTGTTCGATTGCCGCCGCGCGGAACGTATCGCCCGCGGCCAGCAACACCTTTTTGCCCTGTTGCTTAAACATATGCGCCATCTTCCCGATGGTCGTCGTTTTTCCCACGCCGTTGACCCCGACAAACAAAATGACGTTGAGCCGTCCGTCTTCAAGCTGCAAGCTGGTCGCGTCCGCTTCCTCATTTTTCAGCAAAGCTACCAGCTTTTCCGACAAAATCGGCTGCAAATCAAGGGCGTTTTCAATTTTTTGCCGCCGGACCTCGCCGCGCAGCTCGTCGATCAATTCCATCACCGTACCTACGCCAACGTCAGCGGTAATCAGAATTTCTTCCAACTCCTCGAAGAAATCCTCATCAATCTTTTTGTATCGGCGCACCAAGTCCTCTACTTTTTCGACCAGCAGATTTCTCGTTTTCGTCAAACCATCGGTAAATTTTTGCGTGACCGCCTCCGATTTTTGCACAATGGCCTCACGCAATTTGCTGAAAAAGCTCATGCCCATCCTCCCAATTCGGTTTTGCTTTCAAAATCGTTTATGAAATATTTTCGATTAACTTTTTGGTGTCTTCCAGCTTCACCGAGACAAGCTTGGAGACGCCGCCTTCTTGCATCGTGATGCCATATAATACGTCGGCACTCTCCATTGTTCCTTTGCGGTGTGTCACGCAAATAAACTGGGTTTGTGCGCTAAACTCATGCATATATTCGGCGAAACGGGCGACATTCGCTTCATCGAGCGCCGCCTCCACCTCATCCAGCACGCAAAAGGGCACAGGTTTGACCCGCAAAATGGCAAACAGCAGCGCCATCGCCGTCAAGGCGCGTTCGCCCCCGGACAGCAGCGCCAGATTTTGCAGCTTTTTGCCCGGCGGCTGGGCAACGATGTCGATTCCGGTTTCCAGCAAATTGTCCGGCTGTGACAGGAGCAGATCGGCTCGTCCGCCGCCGAACAGTTGGACGAAGACATCGCGGAACTGTTCGCTGATTTCCTCGAACGTTTCCTTGAATCGGCGCGACATCTCGGAGTCCATCTCCTCAATCACCTGGTAGAGCATCTCTTTTGCTTCATTCAAATCGGCTTCCTGTGTATGCAGAAATTCGAATCGCTCCGACAAACGCTCATATTCCTCGATGGCCCCGAGGTTTACCGTCCCCAGTTCGGCAATCTGTTTTTTCAGGCGGTTCACCAGTTGTTGCGTCTCGGCCAGCTCAGCGCGCGGCGGATATTTCTGCTTGGCCAAATCATAGCTGATTTCGTACTCTTCCGAGAGCTTGTTCAGCAGATGATCGAGTTCTACGTCAAAGCGATTGGCCTTCACTTCTTCCTGGTGCAGCTGATCCTCCACAGCTTTCAGTTGTTTCCGCAATTCCTTGGTCTCATTCTCCATCTGCTGCTGGACGGCAAACAAGGAGGCTCGTTCCGCCCGCCGTTCGTGGATCAGCGCTGCTACGCGCTCTTTATCTTGGCGCAATTCGGCAATTTTGTCTTCGAGCTCCTTGCTCGTCGACTGGTTCGTCGTTTCCAGTTCATCGAAGGACGCCAAGTTTGCATTGAGTTCCTCCCATTCTTGCAACAGCGTGTCCCGTTCTTGCCGCAGCCGCTCGATCTGTTCCAGACGCGAGCGGTGTTCTTGCTGGACCTGTGCGTCAAGCACTTTCAGTCCGGTAATCCGCTCGTTCATCTCTTCCTTATGGGAGAGTTGTTCCTGACGCTTTGCCTCCGCTTCCTGGATCGTTGCTTGCAACGCTTTTTCTTCCGCATCTTTTTGCTGCAAGGCTTCCTGCAACTGCTGCAGCTTTGCGTCAGCCTCCTCAATCTCACGCGCGAAGCCATTCACGTCAATGGTTAACAATTGCAGCCGCTCCGTGATCCTGCGGCCTTCCGCTTCAATCTGTTGCAAACCGCTTTTCAGTTCCTGTTCCTTGAGCCGTTTGGTTTCACCGTCCGACCGCAGCTGTTCCTGTTCGGCTTCCATATCGGCCAGTTTGCGCTGCAACGTTTCACAGCGCTGATTTTGCTCGGCAATCCGCCGCTCGATTTCCGCCATTTCGGCTTCCAGCTCTTCTGCCTGCCGATTGCGGCCCAGCAAGTTGGCGCTGTTTTTCTTCACCGCCCCCCCGGTCATCGAACCGCCGGCATTGACGATATCGCCCTCCAAGGTGACGACCCGATAGCGATAACCACAGCGGCGCGCCACGCGGTTCGCCTGCTCCAGCGTTTCCGTAACAATCACATTGCCCAGCATCGATTCGATGATCGACCGATACTTTTCATCAAATGAGACCAGTGTGCTGGCGATGCCGACAACCCCCGCCTCCTGATCGATGATGCGCCGATCCTCCGCCTGAATGCTGCGGGAACGGATGACATCCAGCGGCAAAAAGGTGGCTCGTCCGGCATGATGTTTTTTCAGATAGGCGATCGCTTCCCGACCGGCCGCTTCATTGTCAACGACGACGTTTTGCAGCGCACCGCCCAAGGACACCTCGATCGCCGTTTCATACTGCTGCGGGACGACCAATAGTTCAGCCACAGCGCCGTGAATGCCGGCAAAACCTTTTTCGCGGGCTTTTAAGATTTCCTTGACCCCTTGTTGAAAACCGGCAAATTCCGCCTGCATCTCCTTGATCAAATCCAGGCGGCTTTTGTTGGCTTCACGCCTTTGTTCCCAATGACGCACCTCTCTGCGGGCCTGTTCCAGCTGCGCCTGGCCTTCGCGCACCCGTTCCATCAGCTGCTTGTATGCGGCAAGCGTGTCCGCGATTGCTTGTTCCATCTCGCCAAGCAAACGCTGCTGCTCCGCCAAGCGCTGCAGGCGCGATTGTTCTTCCTGTTCCAGCCGTTCCTTTTCCTGTGTGACCCGTTCCATCCGCGCCTGACTGGTCTCGATCAATTGCTGTTGATGGCGAATCTCGTTGCGCAGGCCGGCCATTTCGTTTAACTTCTCAAAATAATCGCCTTTTAGCCGCTCCACATCATCGGTTAACGTTTGCACCATGGCCGAAAATTCCGCTTCAGCGGCCAGCAAAGAACCTTGCGCCTCAGCCAGACGCTGCTTGGTTTCTTCCGCCTTGGCCTGTTCCTCTTCCAGCTGCTCTTCCACGCTTTGCCGCTTCTCGGTCAAGCGGTGCATCTGCTCCATCGTTTGCTGCCGGTTGGAGCTGAGATTACGCAGCCGCTCCTTCAGTACTTCGCGCTGGCCTTCCACTTTTTCCGTTTCCTCACTGACCTGCAGCAATACTTGTTGCAGCTCTTCCAGCGACTGATCGAGCTGACTGACATGAAAACGGGCCTGTTCCAAATCGGAGTCTTTCTTGCTGACATTGGTGGAATAGCCGACCAGCTCCTCTTGCAGCCTGGCGACCTGTGCGCTCGCTTCTTCCCATTTGGCATGCGTTGCTTCAATTTGCTGAACATAGAGGGAAATCTCATGCTCTACGAGCTGCTCATGCAATTCCTTATATTGTTTCGCCGTTTCCGCCTGTTCTTGCAGCGGTACGATCTGCTCATTGATCTCGCTGACGATATCGTGGATGCGGACGAGATTTTGCTCGGTTTCCTCGAGCTTTTTCTCCGCTTCCCGTTTGCGGTTTTTGTATTTGACTATTCCGGCCGCTTCTTCAAAAATCCCCCGCCGGTCCTCCGCTTTTGTACTGAGAATCTCCTCGATTTTCCCCTGACCGATGATCGAATAGGCTTCTTTCCCCAAACCGGTATCCATGAACAATTCCATGATGTCTTTTAACCGGCAGGCTCGTTTGTTTATGTAATATTCGCTTTCACCCGAACGGTAAACCCGGCGGGTGATCGAGACTTCACTGTATTCCAGGTCCAGCGCCCGGTCGCTGTTGTCCAGCGTGAGCGTCACTTCGGCATAGTTCAACGGCTTGCGTTTATCGCTGCCGGCAAAAATGATGTCCTCCATTTTCGCACCGCGCAATGATTTGGCGCTCTGTTCCCCCAAAACCCAGCGAATCGAGTCCGACACATTGCTCTTCCCGCTGCCGTTTGGGCCAACCACTGCGGTTACGCCTTTGACAAATTCCATTTCGGTTCGATCGGCAAACGATTTAAACCCTACCAACTCCAGGCGTTTTAGGTACATGTACAAATCCTCCCAGATTTACGCTTGTCCGAAAGCCAAGCGGCGCACCTGGCCGGCACCATGGTTCACGGCTGCCGACAGATGCCGTTTGCGAAATACATTCCTTTAACTTACCTATTTTATCATAGAAGTTCCGTTTGTCGAAGGACTTTCCCCGATCTTTTCGCAGCCAATCAAATTTCTTGCTGTTCCAATCGTTGTACATAACGGGCTTTCCCTGTCTCCAGGATGGACAGCGCCTTTTTCTGCAAAGCATAGATCTCGTTGCGGGTGCGCGCACTTAAAATTTGCCGCTTGTATTCCTTGTAAAGCTTGACTTCTTCCTCGGTCAACAGCAGTTTCGCTTTCAACTCCATCCCTCCATATTTCAACCATATAGATTAATGCTCATCATTCGTGACTTCCACGCGGATCAAACCATCCTCCGATACTTCCTGCGCGGGCAGATCCGGAAGTTGGGTGGCGACCTTGCTCCTGACTTCCTCGGTCATTTTGGCTTCCTTGGCGATGAAGGCCCCTCCGGCAAATCCGGAAATCATCGAGACATAGATCGCATTGGCTCTTTCCAAATCCAGCGGCAACGTTGCGATCAAACCAGCGGCAATCCCCAAGAGAATGTCTCCTACGAAGCCAAGCGAATAATTATACCGACTCTGGTCATCCAGGTCGGGCACTCGTTTTGGCATCAGCAGTTTCCCGTCATTGTAGTAAATGGCGTGCAGTATTCCCCCAAACGCTCCTGCCAGTACAATATAAATGTAGTCATACCACGGCATAATCGTTCCTCCAACTTTTCCCTGCAGAGATGGTATGGCTGTCGTTACCAATCGCTTCCTTCTCAACACAATATTCAGTTGGAACTTAATCCATTCAGGCTCTCGCCAAAAATGAGCAATCTGTCCACAAAAAAAGAGGCCCCCACAAACGGGGAGCCCCTGCTAACCGATTATTTTCCACTCAGTACAAACAGCGCGCGCGCAGCAGCCTGCTGTTCTGCTTCTTTTTTCGAACGGCCTGTTCCGGTGCCGAGCGATCGATTGTTCAGTAAAACTTCAGAGACGAATTCACGATTGTGCGCAGGCCCTTTTTCCTGCACGATCCTGTAGATAATTTCACCCAAATTATCCTGCTGAACGAGTTCCTGCAATTGGCTTTTGAAATCCGTCACGCGGACAAAATCCCCTTTGTCAATGCGAGGATACACGTATTTCTCCAGAAATTGAAAAACTGCATCGAGACCCTGATCCAAATAAAGCGCTCCAATAAACGCTTCAAACACGTCAGCGAGCAATGCCGGACGTTGTCTCCCACCAGTCAGTTCCTCTCCTTTGCCCAACAAAACCAACTCGCCAAATTGCAGCAGTTCTGCAAACTTGACCAAGGAAGGCTCGCACACAATCGCAGCGCGCAGTTTTGTCATTTCCCCTTCACTCATCTTCGGAAAGGTATGGTAGAGAAACTTGGAAACGGTCAATTCCAAGACGGCATCGCCGAGAAATTCCAGCCGCTCGTTATCCTGAATCCGTTTGCCTCGTTGTTCGTTTACATAGGAAGAATGGGTGAATGCCTGCCGCAATAAGCTTTCGTCGTGAAACTGAACGCCAATTTTTTCTTGCAGCTCTGCAAAATTCACACCCTCACCACCATTTCGATCCTGCCCTGCCTTTGACAACGTGCAGAAAATTTATGCTTCGTAGCGTTTTAATACAATCGACGCGTTATGCCCGCCAAAGCCAAACGTATTGGAAATACCCACATTGACCTCTGCTTTGCGCGCTTTGTTCGGCACATAATCCAAATCACAATCAGGGTCCGGATTCTCCAGGTTGATTGTCGGCGGAAGGATTTGATCGCGCAAGGCAAACGCCGTCGCAATCGCTTCAATACCACCGGTCGCCCCCAGCAAGTGTCCCGTCATCGACTTGGTTGAACTTACAGCCAAGTGATACGCATGTTCGCCAAAAACGGTTTTGATCGCCCGTGTCTCCGCCTTGTCGCCAATATCGGTGGATGTTCCGTGTGCATTAATGTAGCCAACTTCTGTCGGTTCAATTCCGGCATCGCGCAAGGCTGCACTCATGCAGCGAGCGGCCCCTTCGCCATCTTCCGGCGGAGCTGTTATATGGTGGGCATCAGCGCTCATTCCGTATCCAATCACTTCTGCGATAATCGTCGCGCCGCGTTGCAGAGCGTGTTCCAGTTCTTCCAACACGATCACGCCTGCACCTTCGCCCATCACAAAACCGTCACGGTCGCGATCAAACGGACGGCTGGCTTTTTGCGGCTCATCATTTCGCGTGGACATCGCTTTCATCGAGCAGAAACCGGCCATTGCCATCGGACGGATCGTTGCTTCCGCTCCCCCGGTGATCATCACATCTGCCTGTCCCAACTGAATGAGACGGAAAGCGTCGCCAATGGCATTCGTTCCGGTTGCACAGGCGGTAATGGCGCTGGAAGTCGGCCCTTTGGCACCGAACTCGATGGAGACCAGCCCGGAGGCCATGTTTCCGATCATCATCGGAATAAAGAACGGGCTGACCCGGCGCGGGCCTTTTTCCACAAGGGTCGAATGCTGTTCTTCCCATGTGGCCAATCCGCCGATCCCTGATCCGATGTATACACCAACTCGTTCCGCTATCTCAGGCGAAATCTCCAACTTGGCATTCTCTAGTGCCATTTTGGAAGCTGCCATTGCGAACTGTACGAATCGGTCTGTACGTCGAACCTCTTTTTTGTCCATAAACTCTTCCGGATGAAAATCCTTAACTTCACCAGCGATTTGAGTCGGGTATTCGGAAGCGTCGAAAGCCGTAATTTTATCAATTCCGGATTTCCCCTCCAATAAACTCTCCCAAAACGCAGACGCATTATTGCCAACAGGTGAAATTACGCCAACTCCGGTAATCACCACTCTTCGCTTCATTACGATCACCTCTATATAAAATCAGCTAGACGCTTCCTATTTATGCAAAAAAAGCAAAATCCCAAAAATGAATAAAAAATGGCTCAATGGTAAGGGAGGAGTCCCGCAAATTACGGGACTCCTGCATCAATGAATCCAATCTTCCGCTCGCAAAGCTTCACGGAGCGATCGGAAAAAGCCATCTCCTTGCAGAGGGAGCTTCTCGTTTTCTTATTTGTGGGCCTCTATGTATTTTACTACTTCACCCACGGATGTGATTTTTTCCGCATCTTCATCGGAAATTTCCATATCAAACTCATCTTCCAGCTCCATCACGAGTTCGACAACATCCAGAGAATCGGCGCCAAGATCTTCTTTGAAAGAAGCTTCCAGCGTGATTTTG
The DNA here is from genome assembly GCF_016908525.1 of Brevibacillus fulvus. Lineage (GTDB taxonomy): Bacteria > Bacillota > Bacilli > Brevibacillales > Brevibacillaceae > Brevibacillus_G > Brevibacillus_G fulvus. The sequence continues at coordinate 373,635 of NZ_JAFBEB010000002.1, read as the reverse complement.
GATTCATCTACGCCCAAGCGGTCGACGATGATTTTTTTCACACGGTCAAATGTATCAGCCATTTTTGCTTCACCCCCTCTCCCGTATTATACGAGAAGCTTGAACGAAAAACCAGTTTGGAATCATCCAAGAAAATTCGACGCCAGTTTACATGTACATGCCGCCGTCGACGTGCAACGTTTGGCCTGTCATGTAATCTGCTGCCGGAGAGGCCAGGAAGCAAACTACTTGGGCAATCTCTTCCGCCTGTCCCAGTCTGCCCAGCGGGATTTGCGTCAACATCGCCGATTTCAGCTCTTCCGACAACTGATCCGTCATATCGGTAGCAATAAAGCCGGGTGCAATCGCGTTGACCGTAATCCCCCGCGAAGCAAGCTCGCGCGCCGAAGTTTTGGTCAGCCCGATCACGCCGGCTTTGGCGGCGACATAGTTCGCTTGCCCGGGATTGCCCAATACTCCCACCACGGAAGTAATATTGATGATTTTTCCGGAACGCTGCTTCATCATCGGACGAGTGGCAGCCTTGATGCAGTTGAACACACCTTTCAGGTTGGTGTTGATCACCTCATCCCATTCTTCCTCTTTCATCCGCATGATCAGATTATCCCGGGTGATGCCGGCGTTGTTGACCAAAATGTCAATTTTACCGAACCGGTCCAACGCTGCCTTGAACATCTCGTTGACTTCCTCGCCGTTGGCCACATTGGCCCGAACGATCAACGCTTCCCGGCCCATCTCTTTCACCTTGGCTGCGGTTTCAGCCGCTGCCGCCTCACTGCCCGCGTAATTGATCACGACATCCGCACCTGCCTCGGCCAAGCGCAGGGCGATCGCGCGGCCAATCCCGCGAGATGCGCCGGTGACCAGCGCCGTTTTACCCGTCAAAGTACTCACAAAACCCCTCCGTCCAACAGTTGATTTAGGGAATCCATGTCTTGAACTGAAAAAATGTTCCCGTCGGCGGGCGCAATTTTTTTGATTAGTCCCGCCAACACTTTGCCTGGACCTATCTCGACAAACGTCGATACCCCTTGTTCGACCATCCATTGAACCGAATCTTCCCATAATACCGGAGCGGCTACCTGTTCTACCAGCTGAGCGGCAATCTGTCCCGCATCCGTTACGGGACGAGCGGTGACATTGGCCACAACCGGCACAGCCGCATCCGCTACGGTAACCTCTTGCAGCGTGTTACGCAATTTTTCCGCGGCCGGTTTCATCAAGCTGGAGTGGAAAGGACCGCTTACGTTTAACGGCAAAACCCGTTTTGCGCCATTTGCTTTGGCTTGTTCGCCGGCCAGTTTGACCCCTTCCGCACTTCCGGAAATGACAATTTGCCCGGGAGAATTTAAATTCGCCAACTGAACCGGATGGCCGGAGGCGCTGACTTGCGCGCAAATTTCGCCCAACGCTGCCCGCTCCATGCCAAGCACCGCCGCCATGCTTCCTTGCCCAGCCGGAACCGCCTCTTCCATAAATTGTCCGCGAGCACGAACGACTTTCACCGCATCGCGAAACGACAGCGAACCGGCAGCAACAAGCGCGGAATACTCACCCAAGCTGTGCCCCGCAACATAATCGGGAGTTACCCCCGTCTTTTCCCGCAATGCGGCCAATACCGCGACGCTCATCGTCAAGATCGCCGGTTGTGTGTTAGCGGTAAGGCGCAACTCCTCTTCCGGGCCGTTAAAACAAAGTGTCGACAAAGCAAAGCCCAATGCTTCATCAGCCTGTTGAAAAATATCGCGGGCTGCCGAAGACTGTTGCACCAGTTCGGCTCCCATCCCGACAAATTGGGATCCCTGTCCCGGAAAAACAAACGCGATTTTTCCCATTGTTTTGTTCTCCTTTACGCTTGTTTGCTCGACCATTTGAGCAGTGCCGCTCCCCAGGTCAATCCTCCACCGAAGCCGACGAGGACAACATTGTCCCCCTCCTTGACACGTCCCGCTTCAATCGCTTCATCCAAAGCGACCGGAATGGAGGCAGATGACATGTTTCCGTAGCGGTCGAGATTGACGATCACTTTATCCTGCGACAAGCCAAAGCGCTTGACGGCTGAATCGATAATGCGCAGATTGGCTTGGTGCGGTACGAGCAAATCGATCTGCTCTTTGTCCAATCCGGCTTTTTGCAGCACCTTTTCCGTCGCTGCATTCATCACCCGAACAGCAAATTTGAACACTTCGCCGCCCACCATGGAAATGTAGTGGAGATTTTGCTGCACCGATTCAGCAGAGGCCGGAATCCGCGATCCGCCAGCCGGCTGCGACAGCAACGGGCCGCCGGAACCGTCAGCCCCCAGATCAAAGGCTTGGAACCCATACCCTTCGCCAACCGGGCCAAGCACGGCCGCACCGGCTCCGTCTCCGAACAAGACGCACGTATTGCGGTCCTGATAATTGGTGATTTTGGATAATGTCTCGACCCCGATCACCAGCACGTATTTGTACATGCCATTGGCGATAAACTGCGCAGCGGTCGTAATGCCGTACAGAAAACCGGTGCAAGCGGCTGACACATCCAACGCAGACGCTTTTTTCGCCCCCAGCCGTTCTTGCAGCAGACAGGCGGTAGAGGGGAACATCGTGTCCGGCGTGACCGTAGCGACGATAATCATATCCAGCTCTTCGGCGCTGATGTTTGCTTTTTGCAATGCTTTCTTTGCGGCTTCATAGGCCAGATCCGACGATGCCTGCTCTGCCGAGCTGATTCTTCGTTCGCGGATTCCCGTTCTGGTGACAATCCATTCATCCGATGTCTCAACCATTTGTTCCAGGTCAAAATTGGTCAGCACCTTTTCCGGCACATAGGAGCCGGTGGCGAGTATGCCTACGGAACGCAACCCCTTCATCATCTTCACTCGCTTTCTCGATAGATCTCTTTATTCAATTCTTGCTGAATGTAGCTGTTTACATCTTGTTTGACAAAGCGGGCTGCCGCTAAAATTGCATTTTTGATCGCACGGGCATCCGATGATCCGTGTGCCTTGAAAATCGGGTAGCGAAGCCCCAATAACGGCGCTCCCCCATACTCCGCGTAGTCCAGCGTGTTTTTAAAACGGTACAGGCTCGGTTTCAGAATCAGCGCAGCCATTTTGTTCAGCAAACCGGAAGTCAGTTCCTTTTTCAACCGGGAAAAAATAGAGGTGGCTACACCTTCGGCCGCTTTCAGCAGCACATTGCCGACAAACCCGTCGCAAACCAATACATCGCATGCGCCTTGCATCAGATCGCGCGCTTCCACATTTCCGATGAAATTCACATTTGCCTTAGACAGCAAAGGAAAGGTTGCTTTGGATAGTTCATTTCCTTTCGCCGCTTCTGTGCCGACGTTCAACAGTCCGACTCTCGCTTGTTCAAAGCCAAGCACCTTCTCGGCATAGAGACTGCCCATCACGGCATATTGCAGCAAGTGAACAGGTTTGGCGTCCATATTGGCGCCCACGTCCAAGGCCAGCGTTATCTTTCCGCTCAAAGTTGGAATCAAGGCAACCAAGGCAGGGCGTTCAATCCCCGGCATCCGCCCGGCGATCAGCAACCCGGCAGTCATCAGCGCGCCTGTGTTGCCCGCCGAGATGACCGTTTCCACCTGTTGCTCTTTTGCCAGATTAACGGCAACGACGAGCGAAGCGTCCTTTTTGCGGCGAACCGCTTTCACCGGTTCATCTTCGGCTTCAATCACTTCCGTCGTGCCGCGGATTTCGATCCCTGCCGGAATTTCCGCAGGCAAGTGAGCCCTGATCGCTTGTTCATTTCCGACCAGCACGACGGTAAGCAGCGGGTCCTCCTTTATCGCCTGAAGTGCCCCTTCCACATTACTTTGAGGAGCATGATCGCCCCCCATGACATCTAAAGCAATTCGCAAAAAATTTTCCCCCTCTATGCAGTTGTTCGAACAAATTCACGGTCATTCGAACATTTTTTCCGGTAATGATTTAGGGATGAGTCGCGGTTGGCAAACATACCACGCGGAATGTAGCGGAAAAAACCGTTTCCCCCTGAACTTTCGTTTCAACACGCACTTTGCTTTCTTCGCCGTCTTTACTTCGAACGGTTGCTTTCGCGATTAATTTCTCGCCAAGCCGAACAGGGCGAACAAATCGCACTCGTGCCGTAGCGGTTAACGCCACTTCGGCATCAATCACCGCAACCGCCAAAGAATTGGCTTGAGCAAATATGTAATGACCGCGGGCGATCTGGGTACGCGAAAAGACGTGCTCCTCTTTGATTTCCAGAACGGAAATCGCTTGTGTATCCAGCTGAAGATCGAGAATTTCCCCGATCACTTCATCGATTCCCAATGATTTTACACTGTCCAGATTTTTTTCCGCCACGTTTTTGATTCGTTCGCGAAGTTCCGGAATCCCCAGTTCCAAGCGGTCCAATCGTATGGTTTGAATACTTACATCAAATAATTCTGCCAAATCTTCGTCTGTTGCAAACGGATTTTCACGCAAGGTTTGCAGCAACTGTGTCTGGCGTTCTTTTTTCGGTATGCGGGCGATATTTGGCACCCCCAATGTTTGCGATCAGTTTTTAATACCTGGTACCAAGATTATATGGCAGACGTTGAACATTTACAACCCTAAATCCGTGAACCGGCGGCGCACCCTGTTTCCGCCCTGCGCAGACGACCGCCCGCTCTCCTGTATGTTCGTGATGCAACGGACATTTTCCTGCCTTTTCACCCGATTCGGGTCCGACGGAACATCGCCCCGTTTTCGGCGGCCAAATAAAAAAGCCGCAGGACAGCAAGGCTGTTGTACCGGCGGCCAAAACGAAGATGTCACCTATGTGCCCAACATGTAAAAAAGCAAGGTGATCAACTCACCCTGCTTTTCATTATTTTGCTACTTTGACACCTTTATAGTATCCGCAGCTTGGGCAAACGCGGTGCGCAAGCTTGTGTTCACCACAATTGTCGCATTTTACCATACCTGGGATCTCTAATTTGAAGTGCGTACGACGCATTCTTTTACGGGTTTTGGAAGTTCTCCGTTGAGGTACTGCCATCTTCCTTACACCTCCTTCAACTGATAAATGCTGCATGTTGTTATATGGATGGGAAGGGCAAAGAGCGCTTGTACCATCCGTTCAAAAATGAAGCCGAAGAAAAAAGCTTCACCTTGAAAACATTACTCGGTGCTGTTCTTGAAAAAGTCTGCCAACCCGGCGAGCCGCGGATCAATCCGTTCGTTTTTGCAACCGCACATCTGCTCGTTGCGGTTTGTCCCGCAAGACGGGCAAAGACCGAGACAATCCTCCTTGCACAGCGGAAACACTGGTATCTCCAGCAGAAAATCTTCTTGCATCAGCGGAACCAGTTCGATTTCGTCCCCTTCTAACGGAACAATATCGCTGTCTTCGTCCAACTCCACTGCTGCGTCTGGCGGAGAAAACGTCTCTTGAAATGGAACAACCACGTGCTGAGTAAAAGGAGTCAAACAGCGGGCACAAACGAAATCCACGTCGGCACTCATTTCACCGTTCACGTAGTAAAGATCGCCCAGTTTTACTGCTTCCCCCTTGACTTCGACGGGAGTTAACCCGCGAATTTCCTGATGCCGTTTTTTCAGTTCCACAGGGTCCAACGTAAAGCGGAGCGGCAATGGCTCACCTTTCCGATGGTCTAAATCGGTTAGTTTAATATTCATGTTTAGCATCACCTCAAGCACGACAATGTTGATTATAGCTTTTGCCCCAACCTTTGTCAACCAATTTTCCTTGACAGCAATTTTATCGCTTCGCGGCAAACCTCATCGCTTGGGCGGCAGCGTTTTTAAAAAGGCAATCGCATCGTCCACCGTTTTCACAGGAACGATTTTCATGTGGGTGCCGATCCTTTTTGCGGTTTGCACTGCCTCCGCGTAGTTGGACGGCTCTCCTTGCGAATCATCCGGGGCAAAAAAGATTTCCGCATCTGCTGCATCCGCGGCAACGACTTTATGATTAATGCCGCCAATCCGGCCTACGGTGCCGTCAGCGGAAATGGTGCCCGTTCCGGCGATGCGGTATCCTTTGGTCAAATCTTGATCTTGCAGCAACTGATTATAAATTTCCAGGGTAAACATTAAGCCGGCGGAAGGGCCGCCGATTCCATCGGCCGAGATCGTTACCTGTTTGGGAACCTCGATCAGCTGATCATTGTCTTGCTGAATGCCAATTCCCGCCCGGGTTGGTTCTCCCGGAAGCGGGGCCAGCTTGAGCGTTGCTTGCTGCGGCTTGTCGTCGCGCAAAAACGTCAGCTGCACGACATCCCCGGCCTTTTTCCCCGCCAAACTTTTGAGCATGTCATTGGCATCGGTAATTTTCTGCTGATCGACAGCCGTGATCACATCGCCGACTTGCAGCACGTTTTTCGCGGGCATTCCAGCGATCGTGCCCATGACGACGACACCCCGTTTTTCTATTTTCACTTCATAGCCGGCCAGGCGAAAGGCAACCGCTTCGGCAATTTTCTGCGAATTGTCCATAACGGCCAATTCTCTTCGCGTATAGTCTTCATCGGTTTCCCCTTTTTGCACGACCAGCTCTTTTTCCATCAGTTCCACATCCGGGGACATCTTCGCATACCAGTACCATAGACGATTCGCTTCCCCCATCCGTACGGTTGTCAGCATAAAGGTCCCGGCTTCTTTGCTTTTGTTGCCCCCCTCCACCGCAACGATCGGGCGCAGTTCAATCGCTGAACCGGGGCGGGTCACATAATAAGGCGTCGGCTGGTTTAAATAAAAAAATACAGCGGCCATCACAACGACGGCGAGCAACAGGGAAAGCCAACGCTTGGCGCCGGGCCCCTGTGCCTGATAACTTCGGCCGGACTGCAAATCTTCCGTCATTTCCCTTCCTCCCACTTCTGTATCAACTCTTTTATCTCATCCACGAAGCGAAGCGCTGTCCTTTCCCCTTCCGCGATAATTTCCTGAATCGAGTTATAAGCAATACTGCTATAGTGTCCAACATCGGGACGGATTACAAGATCGGCCGACAGCATGTTCAGCCGGAGAATTTCCCTTTCCATCACATCAATTGTTTGCGCGATCACATCGAAGATCGTTCCGACCTTCATTTTGGTATCAAACTGGGCCACATCCACGGCAATCACAATGTCTGCGCCCATCTCCCGAACGACCGTGATCGGCACTCGATCAATTACCCCGCCATCAACCAGCAGGCGATCGCCCACTCTTTCCGGAACGAAAATGCCGGGTATCGAGATGCTCGCTCGTACCGCCTGATCGACCGGTCCGCTGTCAAACACGACCCGCTCTCCGGTTTCAATATCGGTTGCGACAACCGCAAACGTTTTGTTCAGCTCTTCAATCCGTTTGCCATGCGTCAACAGCCGAATCAACTGCTTGATTTTGTCACCGGCGATGAATCCGAGGTTGGGCACGGTCAAATCCAGCCAGTGCTTCCGTTTCAAATGCAAGGCAAGCTTTTCAATCATGTGCGGCTCAAGGCCATTCGCGTAAACAGCGCCGATCAGACTGCCCATACTGCTGCCAGCGAGCATATCAATTTCCACCCCATGCCGCTCCAATATTTTCAACACGCCGATATGGGCAAAACCGCGCGCGCCTCCTGACCCTAAAGCCAATCCAACCTTTGGTTTCTGCTTCTGTCCCATCAGACATCCCTCCCGCTACTTAAACAGTATGAAGGGACGTCCCGTTCTTTTCATTGTCAGACAAGTTGTAATGCGCATAGTTTTCCTCGAACAAGCGTAGACATGTACTAACTTGTCTGCTTGGGAGGAACTTATGTCACGACATTCACCTATCATGACCTTAATCTTCGCCATTAGTTCGATCGCTTTGGTGTTTGCGCTGGTGACGCACTTGCAATCTTCATTTGAAGCTGCCCTGCGGGGTCTGAAGATATGGTGGGAGGTGGTTTTTCCAGCCCTGCTGCCTTTTATCGTCGTTTCGGAAGTTTTGATGGGGGTTGGCGTCGTACACTTTGTCGGCGTATTGCTCGAACCGTTGATGCGTCCCCTGTTTAACGTTCCGGGCACCGGCGGCTTTGTGTTGACCATGGGCTTTTCCGCCGGCTATCCTGTTGCGGCGAAATTGACCACCAAGCTGCGAGAACAAGGCAACCTGACCCAGGCAGAGGGCGAACGGCTTGTCTCTTTTGCCACTACCGGCGATCCGCTGTTTGTCGTCGGAGCGGTTGCCATCGGCTTCTTTCACAGCGAACAGTTCGGGGCGATTTTGGCGATTACCCACTATCTGTCCGCATTGCTGCTGGGCGTCCTGTATCGGCTGCATGCTCCCTCCGCCCCTGCCACCGCCCCGTTGGAAAAGACGCAAAAACCGTTGCTGCTGCGGGCATTGCAAGCGATGCACAGAGCCAGAATCAGCGATCGGCGGCCTTTTGGCCAATTGATGGGAAACGCTGTCCATTCCGCCCTCAACACCTTGTTGATGATCGGCGGCTTCATGATTGTTTTTTCTGTGTTTATTCAGTTATTTGAAACGATTCGGTTCACTGATTTTTTAAGCAACGTCTTGTCGGTCGTGTTGGGACCGCTCGGCTTTCCTCCGGCTTTTTCCAAAGCAATCATTTCCGGCGCTTTTGAAGTGACGCTCGGTTCCCAGGCGGCCAGCACGGTCCCATCTTCCATTTCCCTGGTATGGAAAGCAGCGATCGTCAGCGCGATTCTTTCCTGGGGAGGACTCAGCGTCCATGCCCAAATTGCCAGCATTCTCAGCTCGACAGACATCCGTGTTGCGCCGTATTTGCTCGCCCGCATGCTGCATGCCTTCCTCGCCGCCATGCTCACCTTTGTCCTGTGGAAACCGCTGTCTGGCATCGCTTTCGGCGAGCATGTCCCGGTCTTTCGCCTTGCCGATCAAGGCTTGCCGATTCATTCCTGGTGGGAAACGTTCCATCATTCCTCGCTGCTTGCCGTTGTTTTGCTGATTGGCTTGCTAGCCTTCAGCGGGTTGCTCAATCTATTCGGACGCTCCTCCAGCCGTTAACGGGCTGGGGGAAATTTGCCTCGCAGCGCCTGTTCGACCACGGATGGCACCAGCCCGTCCAGTTTGGCGCCATACTTAGCCATTTCCTTGATGATGCTGGAGCTGAGATAAGCATAAGCAGGATTGGTCATGAGAAAAAACGTCTCTATTTCCTCTGCCATTTTGCGGTTGACAGCGGCAATGGGCTGTTCGTATTCAAAATCAGCCGCGCTGCGCAACCCTCTGACAATGACCTTTGCCTGCTTTTTTTGCATATACTCCACCAACAGTCCGCCAAACGAATCAATCTCCACGTTGGCAAGCGACGATGTCGCCGCCTTGAGCAACTCCACCCGCTCTTCCACGCTGAACAGCGACGTTTTCTGCGAATTTTGCAAAACGGCCACAATCACTTTGTCAAAGATTTTCGCACTCCGTTCGATAATATCCAAATGTCCATTGGTGACAGGGTCAAAGCTCCCCGAACATACAGCAATTGCCATAAAAATCCCCCACTCCTCGCTTCGCCATGCAGGCGAAAAGACGTTTCCCAAAATCAAGACTCCGTTTCCAGGTCACTGTCGGCAGTTTCATAACGATAGATCGTCACCCCGGTATCGCCATATTGGGCTTGTCTCACACTCCGGCAGTGCCCGACGAGTTGCGGCAGTTCGGTTGCGGCATCGTGCTCGGCGACGATGATCGCTCCTTCCGCCAGCAAACCCAGCTTTTGCAGATCTTCCATATTTTCTTTTACCTTTTGCTTGGCATACGGCGGATCAAGAAAAACAAAGTCAAACTGCAGGGCGCGTTTCCCCAAAACCTTGAGTGCCCGCGACGCTTCAATCTTGTAGATCTCGGCGCGTTCATCAAGCCGCAGCGCTGCAACATTTTGTTTAACGACAGAAAAAGCTTTCGCATCCATCTCGACAAATACTGCTTTTTCCGCCCCCCGGCTTAATGCCTCAATTCCCAGCGAACCGGTACCGGCATACAGATCGAGAACGACTCCTCCCTCGAAAAAAGGGCCGATCATATTGAAAATGGATTCCTTGACTTTATCGGTCGTAGGTCGAGTGCCTTTTCCCGGTACGGCGTTCAAAGGACGGCCTCTGTGCTCTCCGGCGATTACACGCATTTTTTCTCACCTGTTCTTTTACGTATTGGCAATGATTTCATACTATCACAAGGTCGTTTCAGCGTAAAATCGCAAGCTTACCTCCCGCTTCCCTGATGTTTTTCAAAAAAATAAACGAAATCAGGTATAAGCCCATCCATAAATGGCAAAGAATAGAACTAGCGACGCAACGGTGTCGCTGACAACCGCGGAGAAGACTTACGTTTCCCCATAAGCTCTTCCTCCGGTTTCTCCTCTCCCATAATTGAAATGCGGTTCGTTTTGGCGCATTGAATGTCTGATAGGAGCATTCATGCCATTTGGTTCCCCCTGCGGGAAAATCTGAACCGCTACCTCACCTGAAAATGGTGGGGTATTTTTTTTGTCATCAACACCAAAACTTATCCAGACGTCTGACAGATGATTTTTCACGCACTTGCCGATACTAACCGCAAGGAGGAGAAACGCATGCATACTGTCTGGAAAGGTTCAATCAGCTTTGGTTTGGTGAACATCCCAATCCGGATGTTTACGGCCACGGAAGAGCGGGACATCCATTTTCGCCAGCTTCACAAGGAATGCCATACCCCGATCAAATACGCCAAAATGTGCCCGCACTGCGATCGTGAAGTCAGTGCGGACGAAATCGTACGCGGGTTTGAATACGAAAAAGGAAACTTTGTGATCGTGCAAGACGAAGATCTGGACAAGATCACGCCGGAAACGAGACGAGCGATCGAAATACTCGATTTTGTCGATTTGACCGATATCGATCCGATTTACTTTCAGAAAAGCTATTACTTGTCGCCGCAAGACACGGGCGATAAAGCATACGCCCTGCTCCGGCAAGCGATGAAAAACACCGGAAAAATCGCCATCGCCAAAGTAACGATCCGCAATCGGCAAAGCTTGGCGGCAGTTCGCATCTACGACAATTGCATCGTCATGGAAACGATCTATTATCCGGATGAAGTTCGCGCCGTATCGCAAGTCCCGGCTTTGCCTGACCACGAAATCGAACTTGCTGAAAATGAGCTGAAAATGGCCGAAGAGTTGATCCGGAACATGTCCACTTCGTTTGATCCGGCCAAATATACCGATCAATACCGAACAGAGCTTCAACATCTGATTGAGCAGAAAATGGAAGGAAAAGAAGTAGCCGTCGCTCCAACGGCTCCGCGCGCCAATGTGATCGATTTGATGCAAGCGTTGAAGGAGAGTCTGGCAGCGACGTCAAACGCCCCCGCAGGCTCTCCTGTCCGAGTCAGTACGCAAGCTGCGGAGCGGCCGGAGGAACGTCCCGCAGCGGAACCTGCACAAGCGACGACAAGCACAACCCGAAAGCTGCGCCGCAAAAAAGCGGAAGCGTAAACATTGTGCCGCTGGAGGTGTAGCGATGCAACCGATTGACCCGATGGAGCCGATCGCCAGCGAAGTTGTTCCGCATGGCCCGGAATGGATCGCCCAAGTCAAATGGGATGGCGTTCGGGTGCTGACCTACGCGGATGGTCTGTCCGTTCGTTTGTTCAATCGCCGGCAAAACGAACGCACCTGGCATTATCCGGAAATCACCCAGCTTGGCGATTATTGCAAAACCAACTCGGTCATCCTTGACGGTGAAGTGATTGCTCTCGGCGAGGACGGAAAACCTTCCTTCCACGAAGTCATGCGCCGGGACGGCCTGCGCCGCATGGAGAAAGTCAGCCAGATGCAAAAAATCGTACCGGTCACCTATATGATTTTCGATCTCCTCTATTTGAACGGGGAATGGGTGATCCAACGATCGCTGCAAGAACGAATGGAGTTACTGCAACGCATGATTGTGCCGAACGAGCAAATCCAGCTTGTTTCTTCGCACAACGACGGAAGCGCTTTGTTTACCGTAGTGCAACAGCACCAACTGGAAGGCATTGTGTTAAAAAATTTGACCAGTCGGTATGTGCTCGGCGGAAAAGACGCCTCCTGGCGGAAAGTGAAAGATTACCGGGATTTGATTGCCGTTGTCGGCGGAGTTACCTTGCGGGACGGAATCGTTAATTCGCTGCTGCTCGGTCTGTATGACAGAGAAGGTCGTCTCCATTATATTGGGCATGCTGGCACAGGCAAACTTACGCAGCAAGACTGGCGCGGGCTGACGCAAACCATCGTCCCGTTGCGCCAGCAAGCCATGCCGTTTTACCGGCTGCCGTCCCGTCACAAGGACGCCGTCTGGCTGAGCCCGCAATTGACGGTGAAAGTACAATTTGCCGAGTGGACCGCCAGCGGAACGTTAAGACAGCCCAGCATCCAAAGCTTCGTGGATCTGCCCGCTGCCGAATGTGTGCTCGAATAAAAGCACGCAAGCACCGCTCGGTGGAAAACTGTCCTTGATGTCGTACGGGCGTTGACGCCAAACTGAAAAGCCCCGTTTCTCGGAGAGTCCTGCAAAATACCTCTGTTGAGGTTTGCGGATCGGGTAACCCACACTATTTTTTTACAAAAAAGGACTTGAACGAAAAATGCAGTCCATTCTCCTTTAAGAGACGGGCTGCATTTTTTCGGCCAATTTTATCATCCGTTTTACATTTACGACGAAAGTCGTAAGTATTGCCTGTATTCGCATACGAAAGAGACTACGGTACTTGGCCTTGGTCATCCCATGATACCTTTTTAATTCAGCATTTTTGTGCTCAATAATCGGTCTGCGACGAATACGTTCTTTGAACGTATCGCTGTTTTCAAACTCGATTTGCGCCTTGTAGGGTTCCGCCACGATCCGGATGGAGTAGGTCTTGCTCTTCGCTCCTGGTTTGAAACAGCCTTCCCTAAGTGGGCATGTCTTACATTTCTCCGTATCGAAGTAAAAAACGAGAGAACGACTTTTGCCACTCTGCTTGCTTCCTTGGACAGCCTTTCGGATACTATGTTGTCCTGCCGGACAAATAACAAAGTCTGCATCAGTTATCTTTACCCGAATATGCGGTGTCAGCAATCACTTCTTGTACTTCTATTCCCACGTCAAGCGATTGGTTCAAAAGTTCTTTGAATTGGTTTCCGTCATCCGTACTTCCTCCGGTGACCTCCACAGCCGTAATGATTTCTTCATCCGTCATGGCAATATGCTCTTTGTAGCCAAAAAAGGATTTCGTATTGCTCTTCCATCCAAAGCGGGCATCTGGATCAATGGCCGACATAATGCCTTTATTGGCCAGCAGACGCTCATCTTCCACGATGGCCTTGGCGACCTTGATCTTCTCCGAGATGGAACCCTCATGATCGGGTAACAAAGTCTCGACTGTCTCTCCAAGTTCCGCCAAGTAGTGAAGCATGATCTTCTCGGCACCCTCTTGATCCTTCTTCAACTCCGGTAACCTCGGGAGTTTCTTTTCAAGTTTTGGATGCTTTTTCACCACAATACGGAATAAACGCTTCGCCGCATCTCGCAGTACTTCAAGAGGCTTTTGTTTTGGCGAAACTGCCAGTGTATAAGTGGAATCCACGATGATCGTCTTTGATTTCACAAGTCCTTTTTCGATGCACTGACGTACAACCGATTTGAGTACCTCGTCTACGGCTCCGGCTCCTAACCGATGATTACGAAAGCGGGATAACTGAGAGGGGTCAGGAAGGGTATCTTCTGGATTTAAACCTAAAAACCACTTATAAGCGAGGTTTACCTGCGTTTCCTGAATGATGCGTTCATCCGAAAGATTGTAGAGAACCTGTAAAAACAGCAAGCGAAACAGGAGCTCCGGCTCGTTAGCTGGTCTTCCGTAATGCTCACAATAAGAAGAACGAACCAATTCATGAATGAACGTGAAATCGACGATTTCATTGATTTTACATAATGGGTGATCCACGGGAATCAGTTTATATAATTCGGCATGGAAGGATGCCGTGATTTGTTTAGAGGGCTGTAGCAATGGTTCCAACTCTTTCGTTTTCTTTTTATTGTACATCAAAACCCGGTGTCGAAGCGGCACTGGGTTTCAGCCTGTTGAAAACCTACTGTTTCGGAGGAGAAGCATGTTTCCAGGCCGAGCGACTAGCGGAGTCCAGCCGAGCGGAACAGCGAAGCCCGGGGAGACAGAAGCGCAATCCATGAGTAACCTTCGGAGCTGCGCGCCGTTTTGCGCTTCCCCCGGGATCGCTGTGGAGCGGACAGTTTCACATCCTTGCAGGACGTAGACCGGAGCGCAGATCGGAAACATGCTTCTCCCCACTACAGCTACATTCTCGATAATTGAAACCCCAGTACCTAAGGGCACTAGGGTTACGGTTTACAGATATTAGGTGGACTTTTGCAGGGCTCTCTTCTCGGGGCTTTATTTTTTGCCTGTATAGGACGAAAAAAAATATCGTTATGCTTTTAACGAATGAACGGCATCCAGAGCTTGTTTAATTTCCTCTGGTGTATTGTAAATCCCCGGAGTAAAACGGGCATAGCTGTGCAGGTAAGGCGCTTCTGTCGCAATTACCTTCTTTTCAACCAGCCGTTTGACCACTTCTTTAACCGTCATCCCTTTTACTTCAAAAGCGATAATTCCCGCTGACAAATGATCGTCCAGCGGCGTAACCAGATTGACATGGGACATCGAGGCCAATCCTTCCTTGCACATCCGGTTCAATTCATGAACCCGCTGGTACACTTCGTCTTTGCCGATTGACTCGATAAATTCAAACGCGCTCGGCAACGCCCAGTAATGTTCCATCGCGTGGAACCCGCCGGGTGACATATGAGTCCCATTCACTTTTTTCGGCTGTTGTTCCCCTTTGATAATATCGTACATTGTTTCGGAAAAACTGGGGATCACCGGATAGACATGCTGCCACGCTTCCGGGGTGGCTGCGATAATGCCGGTTCCGCGGGGGCCATACAACCATTTGTGACAGCCAGAGATCAGAAAATCGCAACCGAGCTCGGCAAATGATTCCCGTTCGATTCCAAAGCCATGAACACCGTCGACCACCAGCAAAACTTTATTTTCCTCGTCACGGTGCCGGTTAATTTTGGCCAAAGCCTGTGCCAGTTTCGCAATCGGTGTTTTCAGACCTGTGCTGGAATGGACCCAGGTAGCGCCGACCACTCTTGTCCGATCCGTAACTTCTTTGATGATGTTTTCAACCATTTCTTCTTCGGTTACTTCGTGAATATCACGGTAAAGCGTTACCTCGCGAAATCCCGCTCCCGTCCGTTCCGTCGCCCGCTTAATCGCTTCCTGCTGGGAATAGTAGTTGTGCTCGGAAGTGAGGATCTCTTGTCCTTGTTGAATATTTAATCCTGTGTAGATCGTGCCCAGCCCCATCGTGGTACTGTCCGTCAAGGCGATTTGATCCGGATCATCGATGCGCAAATATTTGGCGGCAGCTTCCCTGGCTTTCTTGGCGTATTCTTGCTCATGCTTGACGATATACATGACCGGATTTTTATCCAATTCACGGCGATGATGATCAATCGCTTCCCTGACCGGTTTTGGGTGGGAGGCAAAATATTGGGAAGTCCCCAGATGAATGTAATCCGGGCTTAGCTGAAACAGGGAGCGGATCGCTTCCCAATCAACCGACGTCTGTGCAGGTCTTGTCAATTCTGTTGTTGGCACCCCATTGTGTTCCTTTCCTGGTTAGTTTCAAACCACCATATAGTATGGCAAAAACGAATCAGCCTATGCAGTATAAGCATCATAAAGGTATCAAACGATAAGGACACACAAACTGGGGAGGTATTACGGATGAGCAGTCAGTCCAACGCAAAAGGTCACCTGTCGTGGTGGAAGCTCGCCCTGTTGGGAATGGGATTTACAACGGGTACGGGATTCTTCCTGGGGTCCAGCATGGCGATCGAAAAAAGCGGGTTTTCCGTACTGATTCTGTTCCTGTTGGCCGCCGTTGGCACCTACTTTGTGTTTGATGCGCTGGCCAATATGATTGCCCAACATGCAGAACAAGGCTCCTTTCGTACCTATTCGAAGAAGGCGTTCGGCCATTGGGCAGGGTTTAGCCACGGATGGATGTACTGGTTGTCGGAGATGTTGATACTAGGCAGCCAGCTGACGGCCATCGGGTTGTTTACGCGCTATTGGTTCCCGCAAATTCCTTTATGGATCTTGACCTCGGTGTATGCGATTTTGGGTATTATTGTCGTTCTATTAGGGACAAAAGGGTTTGAAAAAGTGGAAAATGCTTTTGCGGTGATCAAAGTATCCGCGATTCTTTTGTTTATCGTTCTCGCTTGTCTGGTGTTTTCAGGAGTTTTGGGCAAACAGCATGCCCACATGCATACCCCGGATGGCCGAATATTTCTCGATGGAGCGTTAGGATTGTGGACATCATTGATTTATGTCTTTTTTGCTTTTGCCGGTATCGAAGTGATGGGATTGATGGCATCTCAACTGAAACATCCCCAAGACGCTCCCAAATCGGGGAAAGTGATGCTTTCGATTGTCACAGTGCTGTATATCGTTTCGATTGGTTTGGCACTGTTCCTGGCCCCGATGGAAAACTTCAACTCCAAACAAAGCCCGTTCGTAACTGCCTTAAAGGATCTGAAGTTTGAGCTGATCGTCCATATCTTTAACGGCGTATTGATCGTGGCAGGGTTCTCCAGTTTGGTCGCTTCGCTGTTTTCGGTTACGCAGATGATGTATACGATCGCCAAGGCCGGTGATGCCCCGCACATCCTGACGAAAATGAGCAGGCGGAAAATCCCCTATACCTCGCTGATCTTGACCGTATGCGGCATGATTGTCTCGATCGTCATCGCCCTGGTTCTTCCGGAAAAAGTGTATGAATACATCACCACCGCTGGCGGGTTAATGCTGTTATATTCCTGGCTATTTATGGTCTTTTCCGCTCGAAAACTGTTAAAACTGTCCGTCTGGGGACACATCAAAACGATTGCGGCTGCCATTCTCATCGTCATCGCGGCCATTGGAACGCTGTTTGACAAAACCAGCCGACCCGGCTTTTTTACGAGTTTTGCCTTTCTTGCGATCATTGCGATTGCCCTGCTGTTTTTGCGAAAACGCTGGAAAAGGGCGGCCTAATCAGCCGCTCGCCAGCAATTGAAAGGCTTGCCAGCCAAAATAGCAACCAAAGCCGATTAAAGACAAACCGGCCAGCTGCGAGATGACCATCAGAAGCCCTCTGTGCAGAAATTTATGAAAATTGCTGGCAACAAAAGCCATCCCGATGTCCCACAAAAATAGGCCAATAAAAATGCCGGAACTGTAAAGAAGCAAATCCCAAGTCTGATACATTTCCACCGTTTTCGCCAAAATGGAGCCGTAAATTACCAACCAAAACAGAATACTTAACGGATTGGCGAGTGTCAGAAAAAATCCTGAAGAAAGAGATTTCATTACAGACTCCTCACCGCCCCGCGTCCCTGTCTGCAGCTTGCTGGCGTCTTTAATGCTTTCGATTCCCGTGTAGATCAGCACGAAACAGCCAAAACACCAGAGAAACGATTTCATAAATGGCGTCTGCAAAAAATGGGCGGAACCAAAGTAAATCAGCAACATGAACAGAGCATCTGCGGCCATTGCTCCTAATCCGACCACCCATGCATGCAAGAAGCCGTATTTGATTCCCTTGTCCATTTGCGCGGCGTTGATCGGGCCGATCGGAGCGGCCAGTGAGAGACCAAGCAAAACATAGCTAAAAAATGTCGGCATACGTGTAAACTCCTTTATTCTTTCTCACTCCTTGTACATTCTTATGAACAGGCGATGAAAATATGTTGGCAAGCATCAAACAAAAGACACCCGTCATCCTCATAGAGATAACGGGTGTCTTGATCTTGTTGCTCAATTAAAATCCGGTTGGTACTCCAGCTGCGTAGCCGGTTGGAATGCTGTTATAGCCGAAGCCGCCATCACGGGCGATTTGGTTTCTCACTTGTTGGACATCCGTTCCGGCAAAACCCGGTTGGAAGACAGCTTGCGCGTTGCTGCCTTGGAAGCCGACTCCGGCAGTTTGATAGCCAGCGTTTGCTTGATAACCGCTTTGGAAATTACCGCCGGAGAATCCAGCTTGGCCCACATTGTAGCCAAAACCGCCGTCACGGGCAATCTGATTTCTCACTTGTTGGACGTCCGTTCCGGCAAAACCCGGTTGAAAGACAGCTTGTACGCCGCCCCCTTGGAACCCTACGCCGGCAGTTTGGAAGCTAGTGTTTCCTTGGAAACCGGTAGATTGTACAGGCACGCCTGCTCCGAAATTGCTTTGGACAGAATTGTAACCAAAGCCGCCATCACGCGAAATTTGATTTCTCACTTGTTGCGGGTCGGTGCCGGCGAAGCCTGGCTGGAAGATCGCTTGTACGCCGCCCCCTTGGAAGCCTACACCTGCTGTTTGGAAGGATGCGTTGCCTTGGAAACCGGCGGATTGTACAGGCACACCTGCGCCGAAGCCGCTTTGCACAGAATTGTAGCCAAAGCCGCCGTCACGGGCAATTTGATTTCTCACTTGTTGAACATCCGTTCCGGCAAAGCCTGGTTGGAAAACAGCTTGTGCACCACCAACCGGGCTTTGGAAACTTACGCCGGACTGGAAGCTGGCGTTGTTTTGGAATCCGGCGGGAACTCCTGTTGCGAAGCCGCCCTGCACAGAATTGTAGCCAAAACCGCCATCACGCGCAATTTGGTTGCGCACCTGTTGTACGTCGGTGCCAGCAAATCCTGGTTGAAATACAGATTGAACGCCTGATACATTTCCAACATTATAGTTATACATTTATTTCCCTCCTTTTGAGATTAGAATTTGCTAACCGAGGAAAAATTATGCGGCGTGCTAAAAAGATTTTTTCATATTTCTCGGCAATCAAAACGGTACGGAAGCTGGCTTCCGCACCGCTATTTTTTGAAATAAACGGTTTTAACGGTTGTTCTGCGCCCCGCCGGTCGTACCGTTTGATTGCAGCGCACTTTTTACGACCAGGTTCACATCACGGCTATAACTTTGCGAAGAGGTCGGCGTCTGTTTCAAGCGTTCGATCGCGGCAACTGCTCGCGGGTCGGAAACGGTCAACACGGTTACGTTATTGCCGAAAATGCTTTGGATAACAGAGCGGGCGTCACGATTATTCCCACCGCCGCTCGTTCCGGTTGTTCCGGTAGTGCCGGCTGTTCCTCCGCCGCCGGTTCCGCCAGTCGTTCCACCTGTTCCTGTCCCGCCGCCAAACAGGCCGGTTGTTCCGGTAAACATGCCTGTGCCACCGGTTGTTCCCGGATAGTTCGTGTTTGTTTTGCCTCTTCCGCCGCCGTTGGTTCCGCCAGTTGCTCCGGTTTGTCCCCCTGTGTTGCTATTGCCCGTTTGCCCGACAATAATCGTATCTCCGAGGATCAGGACGCGTGCATCTTGGATTCCGGCTGCCCGCAATTGGGAATCCAGATAGGAAGACGCTCCGGAATAGCTGCCCGCATTTGCGCCGGTCGTTCCGAAAATACCGCTGCCATAGCTGCTGGTTCCAGCCGTACGTCCCATTCCTGCTCCGGTGCCATAATTGCTTAAACCACTTGAGCCACTCGTCCCATATCCACTGGCACCGTAACCGGTTGCACCAGTAGTGCCAGTCATTCCGGCCCCTGTACCGTAGCCGCTTGTCCCCACACCTGTCATCCCGTTGCTGCCATAATAACCGTTTGTGCCGGTTCCACTCATCGCACCACCGGCTGTTCCAGCCCCGGCTGAACCGTAACCATTGGTACCGTATCCGGTCGATCCGTACCCGTTGGTACCTGTGCCAGTCATTCCGGTTCGGTTGCCAAAACCAGTTGCTCCGACACCCCCAGCGTTTCTCGTTCCCGCTGTGTGTGTACCTGCACCACCGGCACCTTTCCCGCTGATTCCGGTTCCGGCATTACCGTAATTTTGTGTCGTTGCGCCGGAACCGCTCTGGTTCGTCGCGCCACCGCCATTATTCGTTCCACAACCGGTCAGTAGCAGTGCCGCACATAGTAATGACGCACCTGTTTTCATCCATTTATCCATAAGCTGACCCCCTTTGTCTGATTGGGAAACCTCCTCCCTCCATTAACTTGTCCCTCTTGCTTTAAAAAAACGCTGCCGGTTGAATGGGAGATATTGTTGCGGAAGTAAAGTCATGCATACAGCAGTCAGCGTCCGCCAACGGCGCGGGAGTATGCGTCAAAGTGTTGTAAAGCATACTATCCACTATATCCGTTCTGGAAAGGAGAGGCCGGTTTGGTTGTTACACATCCGGAATTCAAACTTACGATAGAAGGAAAGGATTTGTTGATAAGCAATCCCCATAAGCCGCTGTGGCCGGAAGCGAACGTCACCAAACTGGAATACTTGCAATACCTGATGAAAGTCGCTCCGTATATGCTGGCCTATACCCAAAACCGCTTGTTAACGGTCATTCGTTATCCACATGGCATTCACGACAAACATTTTTACCAAAAGAATGTTCCCGACTACGCGCCGTCCTGGATTGAGACTGCTGTTTGGGAATCGACTCGCTATGTTTTGCTGAACAATTTGCCGACCCTGCTTTGGCTCGCCAATCAGGCCGCCTTGGAGTGGCACATTTCTTTCCACGAAGCAGATCGCGAATTGCCGACGGAGCTCGTCTTCGATCTCGATCCATCGACAGCCGATTTTGCACCTGTCCGGGAAGCCGCGTTATTGCTGAAAGAATTGCTTGATTCCCTGCAACTGCCCGCTTTTGTCAAAACATCGGGAGCAAGCGGCTTGCAAATCTACGTGCCGATCGAACGCCGCTATACGTTTGAACAAACCCGCGCGGTCGGTCAGTTTATTGCCCACTATCTGGTGGAAAAACACCCCCGATTGGTCACCGTGGAACGTCTGGTAAAAAACCGCGGCACAAAATTATATATTGATTATTTGCAGCCATGGCGAGGCAAAACATTGACCGCTCCCTATTCAACAAGAGCGAGACCGGAGGCGACCGTGTCCACCCCCGTTGCCTGGGAAGAAGTCCCGAACATCTCTCCCCGCGATTTCACCATTTACGACGTCCCTGACCGTATTCAAAAAATGGGCGATTTATTTGCCCCCTTGCTGGATCCGGACGCACAGGTGTCGCTTGACCCGATTCTGGAGTTTTTAGCCAATAAGTGAGCAAACGGACCCTTGCTCACAAAGTCGACATATCCCGTTTCTTTCGTTTCATAAGGGGGATGTGCTATACTGTCCCAAGAATCTGGTTTACCAAGGAGGGACAAAAATTTGATTGATCCGATTGCCTTTTCGATTGGTTCATTGCACGTGCACTGGTACGGAATTATTATGGGGACAGCCTTTTTTATCGGAACTTATTTAGCCCGGTATCATACCAAACGCGTCGGTCTTGACCCGGATCATATTCTCAATATGGTTGTACTGATTATTCCTGCAGCAATCATTTGCGCCAGAGCTTACTATGTCATTTTTGAATGGGAGAATTACAAGGATAACCTGCTGCATGTCTTTTACGTGTGGGAAGGCGGCCTGGCCATTCACGGGGGGTTAATCGGCGGCATCCTTGCCGGAGCCTACTATGTCCGCAAACATCGTCTGCCTTTTTTATTGCTGGGCGATCTGCTGATGCCTAGCGTCATTTTGGGGCAAGCGATTGGCCGTTGGGGAAACTTTATCAATCAGGAGGCCCATGGGGGTCCGGTAAGTGCCGAATTCATGTCGCACTTTCCCGCCTTCATTCGGGACCAGATGCTGATCGGCGGTCAATATTACCATCCGACCTTCCTGTATGAATCGCTTTGGAACTTGCTTGTTTTCGTTATTTTGCTGGCCATGCTGTACCGCTTCAAAAAATTTGACGGTCAAGTTTTGTTCAGTTACCTGATTCTGTACTCTATCGGTCGTTTTTATATTGAAGGAATGCGCACAGACAGTCTGATGATCGGCCATGCTTTGCGTACCGCGCAAATTGTCAGCCTGATTATGATTGCACTCGGCGCGATCTTGTTAATTGTGTTCGGCATGCGCAGCAAGCGCACGCGGACCCAGGAAAAAATCAGCGATTAGGAACGATCGATTTCCAAAAAGACCAAGCTGTCGAGGTTGTCTCGACAGCTTTTTTTGCGGGTGAAAATCTGTATGGCGAACGTATACTGCTTCCATTGCCGGATAAAAATAGAAAGTAAACAGGATTCATACAATTGGCAAGGGAGGAAATCATTTTGGAAGAAGAAGATCTGCTGGCGGAATATTTGGAGTATGAAGTGAATGTCTACCTGCTCCCGTCCGTTGTTTCTCCACATGGCGAACCGTATGAGTTCGGACAGCTCACCGCATGCAGTCGGACTGGAGTCGTCCTGCAACAAGACCGCTTGCTCACGTATATTCCGTTTTCCTCCATTCAAAAAATTGAAATCAAGCCGAAGCCTACGCTCTGGGAACGTTTAACCGGCAGCTAAGCAAAAAAAAAGACCCGCCAGCCAATTTGGCTGACCGGGTCGCTTGTCCGATTTAAAACAGTACATTTAAAAAGACGTAAATGGCCGCCGACAATACCGCTGTGACCGGCAAAGTGATAATCCACGTGAAGATGATCCGCCCAGCCACTCCCCATTTCACCGCGGAGAATTTTTGCGAGGCTCCTACCCCAAGAATGGATGAGGTAATGACATGGGTGGTGCTAACCGGTAATTTCAAGATCGTAAAAATGGTAATGATTAAAGATGAAGACAAATCAGCCGAGAAACCGCTAATCGGTTTTACCTGCATGATTTTCCCACCCATCGTTTTGATAATCCGCCAGCCGCCGACCGACGTTCCCAACGCCATCGCGAGCGCGGCAGCCAATTTCACCCAAAGCGGAATGATGATTTCCCCAGTTTCACTGGCAAGGAAACCGCCGGAGATCAGGGCAAACGAGATGATCCCCATTGTTTTCTGCGCGTCGTTGGCACCGTGACTGAATGACTGCCAGGAAGCTGACAATACCTGCAACATGCGAAAACGTTTGTTTGTCTTGTGATAAGGCATATTGGCGACGATCGCCGAAACGATTTTGATGACGATGAAACCGACAATAAAGGCGACAACCGGAGAAATGATCAAAGCCTCGACAATATTGGTAAAGCCTTTCCAATTCAATGCTCCAAATCCGGCGGCACTCGCTACGGCGCCACTAATGCCACCGATCAAAGCGTGAGAGGAAGAACTGGGGATTCCAAACCACCATGTGATCAAATTCCAGAGGATCGCCGCAGCTAAAGCAGCCAACACAACCATCATTCCGTTTTCCATCTGAAAGGGATCGGCAATGCTGCCGGCAATCGTCTTGGCGACGCCGGTATACGTTAACGCCCCTAACAGGTTGAGTACAGCGGCCAACAGGACTGCGGTTCGCGGACTAAGTGCCCGTGTGGACACAGAAGTGGCGATCGCGTTGGCGGTATCATGGAATCCGTTAATAAAGTCAAAACCGAGCGCAAGGATGACCACCAAGATCATGATCAACAAGTCAGTGGTAAACTCAGGCATTCTTTAGCACGATCCCTTCCACCAGGTTGCTTACATCCTCGGCGAAGTCAGCACAATCCTCAAGTTTGTCATAGATTTCCTTCAGCTTGATCGCCTCGATCGGATCAGCCCCTTTGGCATTTAACAGATCGGATACCATTTTGCGGTAGTTGGCATCCGACTCATGCTCCAAATCTTTAATCTCTTGGGCAATCTTGTCGACCACCTCATGATCCAGTTTGCGCAACGTCCGGATCAATTCCATCAGTTTGTTCGTACATTGAACGAGAATGTTGGCTTGCGCCAGAATCCCGGCATCCGGTTGTTTTACCTGGTACAAAAACATCCGGTCCGCAACGCCGTCGATATAGTCAATGACCGAATCGAGCGTATGGGCAAGATGGTGGATATCTTCACGCTCCAGCGGAGTGATAAAGGTTGAATTTAGTTCATTCATGATCCGCCGAACAATTTGGTCGCCTTCCCGTTCTGTCTCTTTGATCCCTTTTACTTTCGTTTCAACATCTTGATAATTTCCAACCATTTCGTAAAAGAGATGCGCACCTTTATGAACAATCGCCGCCTGCTGCTCAAACAAATCAAAGAAAGTATGTTTTTTCGTTTTTAACATCTTTATGTAGTCACTCCCTCAAAAAATATGGCGCCTTACCGATTATACCGAACTGCTTTGTTAAGGTAAATTTAATTCAAAGTGAAAGGTGTAATTTTTTTGTAAAGTAATTATTAAGATTTTGTAAAGAAAATAACCCGCATCCCCCTAAAAGGAGGTTACGGGTTATTATCTCCAAAAGTGTGCATTACATGACCGTTAATAAACAATCCTTTTTCTTCTTTGCCTCATACATACATGTATCTGCCACCATCGCCAATTCCATCGCATTTTCCGCATGGTGCGGAAAGGTAGCCAGTCCGATACTGACCGTAACGCCATTTAACTCCGTTCGCACACTGCTGCGAATCCGCTCACCGATCCTCATTCCTTGCTGCGTGTCCGCTTGAGGCAGCAGAACGACAAACTCTTCACCACCCCACCTGCCGACGACATCGTTTTTTCGCACGTTTTGTTTTAACAATTCTGCGAATTTACGCAAAATTTGGTCTCCAGCCAAGTGACCGTATTTGTCGTTGTAATTCTTGAAATTATCCAAATCAATAAACAGCAGCGTCACTTGATAATTGAGCCGCTTCGCCGTTTTTATTTCCTTCTCCAGCATCTCCACGAAACGTCTGTTGACCAGTGTTCCAGTCAATGAATCCTGATAAGCCAGCAACCGTATCTGCTCATAATGATTCCCGAGAAAAAAACCTGCGCATGCCGCGATCCCCAGCAAAACCCATCCCATGAACGAAAGCTCATGATGTTCATAGATGAACAACAAAAGAAAAGACGGCAACGTAAACAAAACCGCACCGAGCCATCGATAAGTCAAAGATATCTCCCTCCGGTAACAACCACAATCAATAACCTGCCAAATACGCTTGGAAAGGCTATATCACATTTTAACTTCAAATAATTGCCAATTCAAGTAAAACCGCCCCTCTTTTATTGACAAAATTCGATAGTTTTTGTGTTCAAAGAGCCTGATGACTGAATATTAGAACTAATCGCAATCGGCTTTCCATTTGCATTTTTTTCCTGTATACTTTCGAAGCATATGCTGGCCCACAAGGGAGGAGAGGGTATATGAAGCACTGGTTGCCAAACTTGATCAACCGTTACGACACCGCCATTTGGATCCGTGTGATTGGCACGATTTTAACGACTTTTTCCAATTTTATGCTTCGTCCCTTTTTGGGCTTTTTCCTCTATGACAAACTGGACGGCAACTTGCTGTTATCCGCATTGGTGGTCAGCCTGCAACCGCTCTCCAGCATGATCTGTTCGCTCTATTCCGGTGGTCTGGCCGACAAATACGGGCGAAAACCGATCATGATGGTCTCGTTGCTGATCGAGTCGGTAACGATGCTTGGCTATGTTTGGGCTGACTCAATATATACTTTTGCCGTGCTCACAATTTTAAACGGAATTGGCGCTTCCTTGTTTTGGCCCGCCGCCAGCGCACAAGTGACAGACGTCGTGCCTGAAGAAAAACGAAGTGAAGTGTTTGCGCTTTTGCATACAGCATTAAACATTGGCGCCGCAGCCGGTCCGCTGATTGGCGTGGCTATCTATAAAGTGAATCCGGATATCGCCTTTGCCCTTTGCGCCGCCACGCTGTTTTGCTACAGCCTATTGATCCTTTGGAAAGTTCCTGAGACTTTGCCGAAAGAGAACCGCCTGCTCTCGCCAAACGTGAGTGAACCGCAACCGCAGCCGCGGCTCAAAATCAGAGAACATCGCCATCTGTTTTTGATTACGCTGGCTGCCTTGCCGGTTTCCTTGCTGTATTCTCAGTCGGAAATGATCTTGCCCCAGCACTTGCGGACCCACTTCCCCGATTTTCTGGAAGTGTTCGCAACCATGCTGACGATCAATGGTTGCATGGTCGTCGCCTTGCAAATGGTCGTCGCCAAACTGGGCGACCGTTTCCCGACAAAACGTGTGATTCTCGCTGCCTATCTCTGTTTTGCTTGCGTCGGATTTGGCTATGGCTGGGCACCGTCCTTTCTGCTGCTTATCCTGGCAGAAATCGTTTTTACGTTGGGGGAAATGCTCTATGGACCGCAAATTCAAAAAGCGGTATCCGTTCTCGCCCCGGCCGAGTTCCGCGGACGGTACTTTTCCATCTTTGGTTCCAACTGGGCAATCACCGGAACGATCGGCCCTTCCATCGGCGCCTTTGCGCTTACCCACATTGGCGGCGCTTACTGGTATTCGATCGTTGGTCTGCTGCTGATCGTCGCTGGTCTGTTCCAGTACCGGCTCGTCTCGAAAATTACATCTCGCTCGCCGTTGACGCTTTCCGAACCGCCCATTCCTTCCTCAACCAATGAACCGGCCTAGAGCTGAATGGAGAAGGATCGTCAGCCGCGGAATTGGTCCAGCAATGCATAAGGGGCTGAACCTCCAACAGTTTTTGCAAACTGTTGAGGCAGCCCCTTTGCTCATGCCAGATCATCATATTTTTGTTCCTCGCTCAGTTTAGATTGAGCAGCCGTTTGACGCGTATCTCCAACTCCACAAGCGAGAACGGTTTCGACATATAGTCGTCTGCCCCCAACAACAACCCGCGCACGACATCGTCCTCCTTATTTCTGCCGGACAACATTAACACCCGGGTCGTCGCCAATTGAGGATTTTGCTTCATTTTTTCCAAGACCATAAATCCATCCAGTTTTGGCATAATGCCATCGAGGATACATAAATCAATCGGAATCGTTTGTAACAGATGGAGGGTTTCTTCGCCATCCTTTGCCTCGAACAGCTTCAACTTTAAAGCCGAGAGCCGCGATTTGAGAATCGAGCGAATAAACTTGTCGTCATCCGCGATCAAAACACGCTTAACCGGGGTAAACAGAGTTGAGCTTGCTTCTTCCGTATCCTCAGTCCGTGAGCAAATCATGATGCGGTTTCGGCCTTTTTGTTTGGCCAGGTACATGCTTTCGTCAGCCAAATGCAGCCAGCCATCCGCTGTCATTTTTTCGTCATACTGGGCCACCCCGGCAGAAAACGTAATGAAAAAATCCTGCCCTTCTACTTGGACGATCGGTTCCGCCCGCATCCGCTGAAGGATTTCTTCCAACAGCTCGGCCGCTTCCGTCTTGGTCTTTTGCGGAAACAGGATGACAAACTCTTCCCCGCCAAAGCGCGCCAAAACGTCCGTCGATTTGATGCTGCTTTGCAGCAAATGGGCAAACCCCTGCAACACCTGATCGCCCACCGCGTGGCCGTACGTATCATTGAGTTGTTTAAACCGATCAATATCGAGAAAACCTACGGAGACCGGAGTATTGCTTCGCTTCGACCGGTCCATTTCGATCAACAGTTGCCTCTTAAAAAAACGGCGGTTGTAAAGTCCGGTCAACGGATCGATTGAAGCCATTTCTTCATAATGTTTGCTTCGCAAGATTAATTGGCGAATTCGTGCTTCCACTTCTTCATAATGAAAGGGCTTGGTAATAAAATCGTCCGCCCCCATCTGTAAACAGCGGACTTTCTCATTGTGATACTCCGCATCCGTGAGCACAATCAATGGAAGCCACTTGGTCAGTTGGTTGTCACGCAAATATTCCAGCAAGGGGTATCCATAGCCCGGTCTGGAAAAAAGATCAAGCGCAATCAGGTCATACTTACGCTCACGACACATCTCTTTTGCCGATTCAACATCTTCCACAGCATCTATCTCATACCCGTCTGATTCCAGGCGACGGATCAACGACGAGGAGAAAAAGCCGTGGCATTCCATCAGCAAGATTCGTCCGCGCTGAATCGCGCTGCCTTCATATGCCCCCTGTTCCTTACGAGTATTTTCCAGCTCGCGAAGTTGCACTTCACATTCTTCCGCCATTTCGTTCAAAATTGTCTTCGTTTGCCTATAAAAGTCTGCTGGCGGTTCTTTTCCCGCTTCCTTCGCCCAGCTCCACATTTGAATCAACTGTTCGGCCATTTCCGCAAACTGCTCATATCCAAAAAAGGGCGCACTCTCTTTCAATTCCGTACCAATTTGATAAATCAGGATCGCCGTCTGATCGTTATAGTGGAGACCATATTCGGTCAGATTTTGTTTTAATGTCCGGATGTACTGGTTCAGTTCTCGAAGAAATTGAATTTTTCCACGGAAGCGTATCTTTTCTGCTTGTTCTGTTTTCTTAAAGTCACTGGAATGATTTACGATAGACAACTCCCCCGCTCCTTAGGTTTTCAACAATTTGCCCGATTAGTTACATACCCGTTATAATCATACGCTGAAACCAGTTCTTTTTTACTATACTAGAAGTGCCTCTTTATGCTGCTCCCTTTTCGTCACAGTCACCTTTTCCGCGCCGCTTCATTCTTTCTTATGCAACTCCTGATTCCACTGTTTGATTTGCTCATTGATTTCCCGTAGTTTCGCTTTCGCCTCTTGGTGTTCCGCTACACTGGCCCAATGCTGGACAAGCGGCGGCATGACCCGCTGCATATGCCCAAACAGGCACCACAGTTTCACCAGTTCGATTCGTTCAGGGGTGGCCTCTCCTGTCAAGCGCTCGGTAAATTTCTCCAGCAACCCTTCCAATTCGGCAATCGGCAGCTTGTTTGCTTCGTTCATCCAAATCCCTCTTCTCTTTTTTTAATTATTATAACGAATCTGCTCGGGAAAATAAGCGCGTTTTCTCACATTTGGAATGAGTTTGTCCGGATTGGGGGAAAATGGAAAAGAATGCAATCAACCTCTAAGTGGAGATGTGATCCATGCCTTCGATCTTATCTGTTGGAACCGCCGTTCCTCCCTATGAAGTGGCTCAGCAGGATTCCATGCATTTGTCCCGCGAGCTGTTTGAACAAGCGTTTCCCGATATAGACCGTTTATTGAAAATTTTTGCCTCCAGTCAAATCCGCAAGCGTCATTTTGCTGTCCCGCTGGATTGGTTCACCGCTGACCATCCTTTCGCGGAAAAAAACCGCCTGTATCTGGAGTTAGCGCCGGCTTTATGCAAACAAGCGATCGAAGCCTGTTTGCAAAGGATGGATCTTGCCCTGGAGCAAATCGATTGCGTCGTTCTCGTCTCCAGCACAGGGATCGCCACCCCCAGTCTCGATGCCCACCTCGTTTCCCTTCTCCCGTTTCGAGAAAATGTGACGCGGATTCCGCTTTGGGGATTGGGGTGCGCAGGCGGAGCGATGGGCTTGTCGCGCGCTGCCGACTATGCAAAAGCCTACCCGGAATCGCTGGTTTTGCTGATCGCTGTTGAACTTTGCTCCTTGACTTTCATCCGTTCGGACTTATCCAAGTCCAATCTGGTGGCCTCTGCCTTGTTTGCGGATGGCGCGGCTGCCGTCCTGATCGCCGGCGACCGCGCCAAAGCAGCGGACCGGAATGCCAGCCCTGCCCTCCAGTTTTTAGGCAGCCGTACTACTACTTGGCGGGATACGCTGGATATTATGGGGTGGGAACTGCAGCAACAGGGGTTGCGGGTTTTGTTTTCCCGGGACATCCCCACTTTGGTCAGACAAAAAATGGGACAAAATGTTGAGCAATTTTTGAGTGAGTTTGACAGCAAACTGACGCAAATCAGCCAGTTTATCTTTCATCCGGGCGGAACCAAAGTTCTTGACGCTTATCGGGACACACTCGGCCTGTCCCAAGAGCAGATCGGTCTGTCCGAAGCGGTATTGAATGAATACGGCAACATGTCTTCGCCTACGGTCTTGTTTGTGTTGGCCAAAAGTATGCAAAAAGACTGGTCGGCCCGACAGTACGGACTAGTCTCTGCGCTCGGGCCCGGATTTAGTTCCGAATTGATTTTGCTTGAAGCGAGGTGATTTTTTGCTTCTGTTTTTCGGGATTGTCTATGTGGCCGTGATTATACAACGCCTGTGGGAAGTAGGATTGGCGAAGAGAAATGCTGCCTATATTCGAGCGCAAGGCGGGTATGAAGTGGGCGCCGGGCACTACCGCTATCTGGTCGCGCTCCACGTTTGCTTTTTTCTCAGTCTTCTGTACGAAAGCCTGCAGGTCAGTCGCTTGCCGCAACTATGGTGGCTTCCATTCGGCTGTTTTCTGTTGGCTCAATGCGGCAGATATTGGTGTATCGCCAGTCTCGGCCGATTTTGGAATACGCGAATTTTTGTTTTGCCCGGCGCTTCCCTGGTCAATCGCGGCCCGTACCGCTTTCTGCGCCACCCCAATTATTGCATTGTAGCGATTGAGCTTTATACGCTTCCCGCTACGTTCGGCGCTTATGGAACCGCTGTGATCTTTACGCTGCTCAATTTATGGCTGTTGCTTCGCGTAAGAATTCCGCTCGAAGAAGAAACTTTGGAAACACTTGCAAAGGAGGAAACTTGAATGAACCGAGAACAGGAACCCACTCTCCCCGACTTTAAAGAACTAAGCGACCGTGTGATCGCCCCGCCCCCGGACAGTCCGATCATTCGCATCCGCACCAACTTGGACGAGCAACAGGTGGAGGAGCAGGAAAAAAAGCAACCGTAGTTTTTCTGATCCTTTCTTTTGCATAAAAGCAACGGAAGTAAAGAATGATAATCGAGGTAAGTGATTCTATAAAAAGGAGGTTCTTCCCCATGAATACAGGATATGCGAATCAACAGCTCACTCAATGCAGACAGTTGGCCCAGCAACTGCTGCAGCAAACGGCGCAATCCAATGAGGTTTACCGCAACATGTTGCAGCAAGAACAACAAAATGCTTCTCTTCTGCAACAACTGGTGCAACGGGAAACTCAAGCCGTCCAAACGATCCAGGCAGCGATGCAAGGACATGAAGTTGCCATGCAACGGCTCCAGCAGGTGCTCAATCTGTGCGAACAAATGGAACAACAGCTGGTTAGTTCCGTTAGTCCATACGGCGCCGTGCAAACCGCTTCCTATCAATTGCAGCAGCAAAGATAAGCAGAAAGGCCTTCCCCAACTGGAGAAGGCCTTTTCCTATATGATACGGATGTAAATTAGTCGTTGTCTGGGCTTTCCGGAACAAATTGGAAAGAGGTGGTGTCAGCTGGTGCAGCTGGAGCTGGTTGTTGTGCTTGGAAAACCGGATTTTGCCAGATGGCAAAAACAGGTTCGGCTTTGTAAGTGTTGGCATCATCGTCATCTGTTTTCGCAGCAGCCGAATTTACAAAACCAAGCGAAGCGACTAAAGCAATAGCGAACATAGCGTTCAATTTTTTCATAATAGAAAACACTCCTATCTCTACTTGTTAAATCTAATCGTTCTGGTTTGCTTGAAAGCGTTACTTGCACACAGCGAGGTAAAATTCGCTGCATCCCCCCTTTCAAGGGTGCTATGTAGTCATCTTCATTTTCTGCAGGCACATTTTGAATTGAGCCAATTCTTCATCGGTTAACGATTCCAAAAGCTGTTCCATGATCTGCCGTCGTCTATCAATCAACTGATTGATATAAGGAATGATTTCCGGTGCTACTTCCACCCAGACGACTCGGCGGTCATTTTCACAACGGACCCGATGGACATAACCGGATTTGACCAACTTATTTAAAGCGATCGTTGTCGCACTTGCTGACAAATTAATCTCGGCAGCCAGTTCCGATACGGTGCAACGTTTTAACTCAAACAATGCACGCAGTAGTATAAACTGTTTGGCGCTTAACCGTTCATTCTCTTCTTCCAGCCATTGTCGAAGAAAATACTGCGAGATCTTAAAGAAATGTTTCGAAACGTCCTCAATTTGCCGTTGCCGCGTATCATTTTCCACGGAATCACCCATACCTTTATCGTCAAATATTTTTATAGTAAAACTATAAACGATAAAGGAAACGCAGTTCAAGCGCCGGAATGCTATTTTAATTCTGGGACTATCTCTTTCGTACATTATGTTGATGCTCAAATAGTTTTAAAGTAAAACTTTACCGTCGGCATGGAATATAATAGCTCAACTTTTTTTTATTGGCAAGTAGTTTTTTCTCGCTTTTTTAAAGTCGAAATTGCAAAAATTATCCGTTTTCTGGGAAAAGCTCCTGCTCCTTTGACAAGTTCGCTTCTCCCCGTCAAGAGGTGTTTTCCCGTTCAACGGTTGCTCAAGTACTTTTACACATTTGGCTCACGTACAAGTACACAGGCAAAATGGGGGGAAGTCCCATAAACTGGTAGGAAACCTCGGGTTGATGAGGAGGTGTTCTTCTTCACCATGAGTGAGTGGAATTGTCAGAAGGTTTGGCGAAAGCGCCCGCACAGCCACGTTTGGCTGGTGGAAAATCAGGAGGGTGAGCGCGGCTATTTCAAATTTGCGACACAGCGCCAGTGGTTCCATGCCGGCCCAATGATTGTAAACGAATTTGTCGCCGCGTACTTAGCCAAGCATTTGGGATTTCCTGTTGCGGATATGGAACCGGCAACGATCATGAGTCCCACCGGAAAAATTCGGCACGGTTTTGTCTCTGTGCGGGCGAATGCGGAGCGAGTCGTACGATGGGACAAAGCCCATCCCAAGGTAAGACGTAGTCCGGAGCGCTATGTGAATCATCTTGACTTGCTTCGTCAGCTTGTTGTTTTTGATGCCTGGATTCTCAATACGGACCGCGCTGGCCGAAACCTGATTTTATACCGCGATCACGACTCGAGTAAATACAACTGGTACTTGATCGATCATGGCCACTCCCTGTATGGCCCCGCAAAAAGGTGGAAGCAATATCCGTGGAATCATCCGCATTGGCGTCGCGCCCGCCGCTTCTTCTACTACTCCGGGGGGTACCCACGATTAACCGTTACCAAGAGCGATTTGGAGCCGATGATTGCCAAAATTGAGCAGTTGGACAGTTCGGTCATCGACGAGGCGCTCGATACGGTTCCCGAGGAATATTTGAGCCCATCGATCCGGTCTTTTATCCGGGACTTGTTGCTCTACCGGCAAAAACGAATCCGTCATATGATGTTGCGCTGGCTCCGTTACAAGAAAAAAATCGCCCTGCGTAAAAGGAAGGCGAAGTCCGCTGAACCGGCGCTGCCCAACAAGTCGCTTACCGAAAAAAAGTCACCCTCCTGATCAGGAAGGTGACTTCTTCGGTTATTCGGTCTTTTGGGAAAAATTTCGTCGGTCTTATTGTGGAAGGGGCTGCAACACTTCGCGCAAAATTTTGCCCAAACGCTGAATGCCTTCGACAATTTTGTCTTCTTGCATGTTGGAATAATTCAGGCGGAAGGTATTTTCGTTTCCTCCGTTAGGATAGAAAGAGCCCCCCGGCACGAATGCCACATTGTTTTCCACGCATTTGAGCAACACTTCGCGAGCATCAACGTGCGCAGGCAGTTCAACCCATGTGAACAATCCACCTTTCGGATAAGTGAATTTCACATTGTCCGGGAATTCCTTTTCCATTTCGGCAAGCATCAGATCACGCCGTTTACGGTAAACTTCTTTAATTTTGGCAATATTCTCATCAATGTCGTATAATTCCAAGTATTTGTCAATCTCCCGTTGGCTGATGGAAGAAGTATGCAAATCTGCCGACTGCTTGATCATAATATATTTTTCCAAAATTTCCTGGCTCGCCGCAACCCAGCCAATCCGATAACCCGGGCAGAAAATTTTGGAGAAGGTGCCCAAAAAGATAACCAAGCCTTTTGTATCCATCGATTTCAATGACGGCAAAATCTCCCCTTCAAAGTTCAGCTCGCCGTATGGATTGTCCTCAATGACCGGAATTTCATAATGATTGATGATTTCCATGAACTCTTGTCTGCGCTTCAGCGTCCAAGATCTCCCTGTTGGATTTTGGAAATCGGGAATAACGTAAATGCATTTTGGTTGGACTTTTTCCAAAATTTCTTTCAATTCACTGCTAATCAAACCTTCATCATCTGTCGGCACTTCCACAAATTTCGGTCCGTACGCTTTGAAAGCATTAATCGCCCCCAAATAAGACGGACTTTCACAAAGTACAATATCGCCTTCATCGAGAAATACTTTTCCGGTAAAATCAAGCCCTTGTTGCGAACCGCTCGTAATCAAAATATCGTCGGCCGTCACGTTGGTTTGCAACTTGCGATTCATCCGGTCTGCCAGTTTTTGACGAAGCGGGCCAAAGCCTTCTGTCGTTGCATATTGAAGTGCCTGTCTGCCGCTTTCCGCCAAGACGAGGGACGCAACCTCTCTCATTTCCTCAACGGGAAACAATTCTGGGGCTGGGAGACCGCCGGCAAAGGAAATTACTTCCGGTTTTTCCGTGACTTTTAAAATCTCGCGAATTTCTGAGGCTTTCAGTGAATTCATTCGGTTTGCATATCGTACAGCCATAGTAAACACTCCTGATTCTTCTCTTTTTTTGCCTAAACTCTACACCTATAAAAGTGAAAAGTCAAATAATTTTCTTGCGGACTGCTGTCGCCTGCGTCCGGATTTCCAGTTAAATACCTGCCGATGGAAATTTGGTTAATTTAACCTGTAACACTTGTCCAGACCATCCTCGTCTTCCGATCATACAATACATTAACTGTACAGCAAGGGGGGTGACATCATGAGTAGTAGCCGCCGTCGTACGATCACCGTTGTGTTAAGACCTGGTCAACGTTTATTGGTGAAAGCCCGCCGTCGTCGCAGTTGCGATTAAGCTTCCCTGTAAAATACTTCAGGAACAGAAGAGGCATTGCAGCAAAAAATTGTTGCAATGCCTCTTCTTCGCTTGTTCCGGCCGGAATTGGGGATACTAAGCGAAAAAAGTGGAGGTAAACGACATGAAAGCTCGCACCAGACAAACTGCGGCAATCATCACGATTGCAGTCTTGAGCATCCTCGCCATGGTTGGGCTGATCTATATGTTTTAGTTTCGTATGTTCTCGTTTTTTGCTGACTTTCCCGCTATTTTCCGCTGACAGGGAGCGAATCGGCAAAGTATTGTTCCAAAGTAATGCCTTGTTCGGCGATCTCTTTGGCCATGTTCACTCCTACATAACGGATATGCCACGGTTCATACGCATAGCCGGTCATTTCCTCTTTTCCTTTGGGATAGCGGATAATAAACCCAAACTGATGGGCATGGGCGGCCAGCCATTTTCCCTCTATCGTTTCGGCAAAGGTTTGTTCCAATCTGGTAGCGGCATCACGACCGGAAACATCAATGGCCAAGCCTGTCTGATGCTCGCTTTTACCAGGGTGCGCGCTAAACCGTTCGGCATGTTCCAAGCCTTGGGTTTCCACATAATAGGCAAACAGCCCCTTTTGCGTCGCCTCTGAGCGGTAAGCAGAAACCCCGAGCAAGGTGACGCCCTCTTCTTTCGCCGCCGCGAACATTTTTTCCAGAGCGCTCGCTGCTTCCCGCCGCATCAAGCGTTTTTCGCTTTTTTCCTGGAAGCTGAACGGCACATTAGGTGCCACCAGATCTTGCGGAACATATCCTGGCGGCAGCGACCGCTGCTTGTTGACAACTACGCTCAAATCTTCCGGATTGGTCACGGTCGGTATGCCGTTCACCGTTTTTATCGTGTCGCCCAAAGAGGCTTTTATTTTCACCACGGTCTCTTTCGTTTCACCTGCCAGCTTCATTCTCAGGATCGCTTGCTGACCGGTCTTGGCATCCGCCGAAATCGCCAAACCATCCTGGCCAATAGCCAGCAAGTCAGGGTTCGTTGAAGCGTAGGTTAATCCGTTCACTTGCGGCAAATCGAGCTTGCCGCCGGGCGGAAGCGTAATCTCCCGTGGGATGTCAGGAAAAAGGACAGGATCTGCTGTTGGCGGGTGCTCTGCCTGATCGGACGGAACCGTCGGTGTTGCAGGCGGCGGACTGCTTTCTCCGTTTCCCTGCTGCTTCCCAAAAAGCTGGCAGCCGCTTGCCAGCATGGCGACTAACATGGAGAACACGATGTTTTGCAGCCATTTTTTTGTCGGTTGCATGGGTTTCCTCCTGACGTACAACTTGTTTCCACTGGTATATCATACCATTTGCTGCATTTGCAAACAAAAAACCAATCCCCCGTGCTATTTGGCGTTCCCGGTTTGATGTAAGGAAAGGAAGGGTATATGTGCGTATAAAATCAAAAAATTGGAGATGGACTAATGATACGTTTATTCCGCTTTCGAACCATTTTACTTTGCCTTATGCTGTCCATCGTTTTGATTACCGCTATTTCTTTGACGATTCTGTCCTACCGGGAGAGCCGGCAAAGCACGGTTGACCGATATACGGAGCAAACATCCATACTCGCCGAGGATATTACCCGGATGATCGCCAACCGCATTCACGATGCCGATATCGCCTTGCAAAGTTTGTCCGCCGATCCCGCCATTGTGTCTGGCGATCCGCAGCAGCAATCCGAAATGTTGAACAAAACGACCCGGTTAATGCCTTACTTTGAATTGATTACGGTGATCGATAAAACCGGCATGCAAATCGCCCGCAACGGCAGCGGACAAAATGGCGATCGCTCCGATCGAGATTATTTCCAACAGGCAATCAAGGGAAATATTTTTATTAGCAGCTCGTACATTTCCAAAACATCCAATCGTCCGACCGTGACAATGTCCTATCCGATCAAAAATGCACAAGGAGAAGTCATCGCCGCACTGTGCGCCAATCTGGACTTGTCCAATATGCAAAGCTTGATCAACGATGTCCATCCCGGGAAGGCTGGTTTCGCCTACCTGACCGATCAACAAGGAATCGTGATCGCCCATCCGCAGTTTGACGAGTTTGTGATCAAACAGATCAGCTTTACGGACAATAAAGCGGTCGCCGGCGCTATCAAGGGCGAAAGCGGATCACGCACCTGGATCGATTCCAAAGGGATTGATATGTTCGGTTCCTATCGGTCCATTCCCACATCGATGAACGGGGTCAACTGGGGCGTAGTCGTGCAGCTGCCCGCTTCAGAGATCAGTCAGGCAATCAACCAGCTCCTCCTGAATAAAGCGATCAGCTGTCTGATCATTATTTTATTGGCAGCGCTGTTGACGTTTGTCTTGTCCGGCTATTTTGTCCGCACTCTTCAATTGGTTACAAATTTAACCAAGCGTGTCAGTCAAGGTGACTTGAGTCAAAAACTGGTTGTCAAAAGCCGGGCAATGGAATTTCAGCAATTGGGGCTTCATGTCAATGAAATGATTGACAATTTGCGCAACCTGTTGACGCAAGCTCAGACAAACAGCAATCAGGTTGCCGAAGCGTCTTCCCGGCTGACTGGCAGCTCTGCTTCCATTTCCGATGGTATCACGCATATTTCGGCGGCGATGGTTGAATTGGCAAGCGGCAATGAAAACCAAAGCTCACAAGTGGAATATGCCGCGGGGGAGATGGATCGGCTGCATCAAGAAATCTCCAGCATTCACCAGAGAATGCGCGATTTGCAGAAATTGACCGATAATGTGGATGGCCAGGCCAAACAAAGCTTGCACGGAATCGCAGCCGCGAACGAGCAAATCGAGACGATCCGGCAAACGACCGATCAATCGGCGAATCAGATCGTTGCGCTGGAACAAAAGATGCACAAAATCGAGCAAATGGTGACCATGATCACGCAAATCTCCGGTCAAACCAACCTGCTCGCGCTCAATGCGGCCATTGAAGCGGCCCGAGCCGGAGAAGCCGGTCGAGGCTTTGCCGTGGTAGCCGATGAGGTGCGCAAACTGGCGGAACAGTCCGAAAAGGCAGCCGAGGAAATCGCTTTTGTCATTCATGAAATTCGCCAGGAGACTTCATCGGCGGTAACTTTTATCCTGAATGGCAAAACGGAGGCGGAAAAAGGAACGGAAGTGTTCCAGCAGATCTCCCTCTTTTTGCATAATATTGTGGCCGCGCTCGATGGCATTTTGCACAGCACCCGCAATGTATCTGAGGCCACCCAACGCATGGAACAATCTTCGGTGGGCGTTACCGAAGTAATGACCCAGCTGGCTGCGCTCTCACAGGAAACGGCCGCTTCAACGGAAGAAATGACCGCTTCCCTGACGGAACAATCTTCGACGCTTTCCGAGCTGAGCAAGTCAGCGAAAAATCTTGACCTGCTGGCGGATACACTGCAAGAAACTGTGCAAAAGTTTAAGCTTATGTAATCGCTCCTTAGCTGTTTTTCCCCACTCTTCTCCGATCGGAGAAGAGTTTTTTTACTGCTGACACCTGGGGGAACGCCTGAATACGATGGAGGTGAGGTGGTAGCATGACAGAGCGAAATTTTGCACCCGGCGATATTTTGATCGCCTGCGACAATGTATTGCCAATTCCGATTGGCTATATGGGGCATTCTGCCCTCGTTGCCGATTCGCAGTTTCTCGTCGAAGCGACAGATGAGTTGCCGTTTATCCGAAAAGTGCCGATCAGCGATTTTTTACGCGTCCATCCGATCCATGTCCAGTTCCGGCCCGTCTCAAAGGAATTGGGCGAACGCGTCGCCTATTGCGCATTGGATTATCTGAAAACGTACCAAGAAAATCTGCAACAGGGCAAAAATGAACCCGTCTACTCCGTTTCCTCCAGTTCACCGCTTTACGACCCGTGGACGGGGATCTATTGTTCCAAATTGATATGGCTTGCCTATTATTACGGGGCCCAGATTACCTTTCGCAACGATTTTTTCCTGTTTTCTCCCGAAGACTTATACCAAAATCTGCTGGAACGCGACGAGTTTCAGCTGATTTATCAACACCCAAAATTTACTTTTAAACTGGATACGTAAGCTTACCCCCGCCGCCGTTTTCTGTGGAACGGCAAGAGGCCGTCTGGTTTTCAGGCGGCTCTTGTTTGTCGCAAAATATTAGGCCTGAGACGGCGCCAGTCCCCTGCGGATTGGTCGGCGGCGGAGGAACTGGGCGATTTTTTCAGCAACGGCCGTCCGCTTAAAGGTAAAACAAAGAGGTTTTAAGTCCGGGGCAATGCCGAACCAAAACCTCACATGTTGTCGCCTGCCTCCACCTTTTTCAGATAACCCTCATTTGCCGTATGGATCATAGAGCCAGCGAAACAGCGTTCCCGTCTGCAACGCTTCCGGTAAAGGAAATTGATCGATATAAGGATCTGGCGGGAAAGCCTTCGCCGGTGGAACGTGAATCGGTGGATAGACATGCCGCTGGTATCCGCTCACTCCCGGCCCGTACGGCGGCATGTATCCTTGGTCATACCCAAGTCCCGGATATTGGTACCCCATCTTCCTGTCGCTCCTTCCTAACAATACCTGTTTGGATCGTATTCTTCTTCAACGAGATACAGCGCTTCGCGAAA
Organism: Brevibacillus fulvus; assembly: GCF_016908525.1. Lineage (GTDB taxonomy): Bacteria > Bacillota > Bacilli > Brevibacillales > Brevibacillaceae > Brevibacillus_G > Brevibacillus_G fulvus. The sequence continues at coordinate 334,332 of NZ_JAFBEB010000002.1, read as the reverse complement.
ACGCTGGGAGTGTACGACTTCGCGTTCCCGCAAATAGCGCAGCACTTGAATCAGATCGGGATCATCAGTCAGGTTGATCAAAGCTTGGTATGTGGCCCGCGCCTTTTCTTCGGCGGCAATATCTTCTGCCAAATCGGCGATCGGATCGCCTTTTGCCTGAACGTAAGCAGCCGTCCACGGATTCCCCGAAGCATCGGTATAAAACAACGCCTTTTCATGATCGGCATAATGGCTGCCCAAGCCTGCGGCCCGCATCTCTTCCGGGGTCAGATCTTTCAACAGTTTATAAACGAGGGTAGCGATAATTTCCATATGCCCCAGCTCTTCTGTGCCAATATCGGTCAACAGCGCTTTTGCTTTCTCATTGGGCATTGTATAGCGTTGATTCAAATAACGCAGCGCGGCTGACAACTCTCCGTCCGGTCCGCCGTATCGTCGCGAAGGTAATCATTTTTTGTTTTATCTTGCCTTGTTAGGGAACGTTAAGGAGGGATTCAAGTTGAAGCAGGAGGAATCGTTTATGGACCAGCAGATGTCTTACGGCAGTGATTATAAGTTCATCCCCACAACTTCGATTGGGAGCGGTACGGGGGTAGAGGCATTACCAGACCTGTACAGCTATACCGTACAAATCGTAAATATTCAGTTGGTTGGTGATCCAAGAACAACAGATTTTGTATTGGTTGATGCAGGGATGCCCGGTTCGGCGGAGGAAATTATCTCCGTTTCAGAAAACCGTTTTGGCACGAACAGTCGTCCCAAGGCGATTATCTTAACTCATGGACATTTCGACCATGTTGGAGCTGTTATTGAGTTAGTGAAACATTGGGAAGTTCCTGTCTACGCACATGAGTTGGAAATGCCTTACTTAGTCGGGCAGAAAAGCTATCCGGAACCAGATCCAACGGTTGAGGGGGGCCTGGTCGCAAAAATGTCGCCCTTGTTTCCTACTGAGCCGATTCATTTGGGCAATCATGTAAAACCATTGCCTGCCGACGGATCTGTACCCTATATGCCAGGATTCAAGTGGATTCATACCCCTGGACATTCCCCCGGCCATGTTTCACTGTTTCGGGAAACCGACAGGGCATTACTAGCAGGAGATGCTTTTGTCACTGTTAAACAAGAGTATTTATATAACGTTTTCACACAAGAACAAGAAATCAGTGGTCCGCCCAGATATTTGACCACCGATTGGAACGCTGCCAAACAGTCTGTCATGAAGTTAGCCGCATTGAAACCAACGGTGGCGGTGACTGGACATGGCTTGCCAATGTCTGGTCAATTGCTAACAGACAGTCTGGAAAAATTGGTGGAAAATTTTGATCAGATGGCCAAGCCGGATTACGGAAAGTATGTAAACTGACTCCCGACTTCGGAACGTCTTTTCCGAAGTTTATGGTGTCAAGAGCATAAGGCGAAGTGAGCCTTTGGCACCATAGGCAGGCGAGCGCAACTTTGCAGCTTGGAACGGGCTTGTCCGCTCAGCATCGGTTCACCCGATGCCCATATCCTTCATGACGGTTCCGGTTGCCCATTTGACCAGTGCTTCCGCGCATCTTTTGCTTGCAATTTTTTTTAATTCCGGGGTCATGTCCACGGTCTCCCCGGTTGAGCTGAGATAGACTTTAGGCGGCAATATCGTGATTGGTTTCTGCCTTTTTGCCACGCGACCACCCTCTTTCCTTTTCATTTATGTATGCATGGTGGACACCTGGACGGGACTAAATTGAGTTCGTCAACCACCCCCATTTGGTTTCGCAAGTGATGCGATTTCAGGAACGCTCCCCTGAAAAACCGATTCGTCCAGCAGAAGACATGGAAGAACTGCTGCATATGAATCTATTCAGGGGGGGAGTGGCATGAAAGTAGCGCTTTATATTCGTGTGAGCACCGAGGAGCAAGCCAGGGAAGGGTTCTCTATCCCTGAGCAAAAGGACCGCCTCAAAGCCTTCTGTATTGCGCATGGCTGGCATGACTACGAATTCTACATTGACGATGGCTATTCTGCCAAGGACACCAACCGGCCCGCTTTTCAACGGCTGATGGAAAATATCCGCAACCGGCGGATTCAAATGGTAATGACCACGAAAATTGACCGTCTTACCCGCCGTTTGATCGATCTTCTCACTTTTGTGGAAGAACTGGATGTCTATCAATGCACGTACAAATCCGCTTCTGAAACATTCGATACCGGCACCGCTGTCGGGCGAATGGTGCTGCAGCTGCTCGGAGTTTTCGCCGAGTTTGAGCGCGAACGCATTGCGGAGCGGGTCCGGGAGAACATGTACCATGCCGCCAAACAGGGAAAAGCCGTCACTACCCCTTGCTTCGGCTATGATGTTGTTGCCGGTCAATACGTCGTCAATGAACAAGAGGCAAAATGGGTACGGAAAATGGCCGAGATGGCCTTGAACGGGCACGGTACCTGGAATATCGCTAAAATGTTAAATGAGCATCATGTGCTGACGAAGCGCGGTCGAGAATGGACTTCAAAAGCCGTCCGGATTTTTCTCTGGGACAACGAAATGTTGCGCGGCAATCTTGTATGGAACCAACACACGCGAAAAAAGGGAAAAACGGTCGAGCGCCCTTCCAGCGAGTGGCTATTCGTGGAAAACACCCATGAACCGATTCTGGACTCCGCCACCTATGAGCGGTTGCAGGCCGTGCTGGAACAACATCAACGGGCAGCCCCCCGCTCCAAACATAGCGATTTTCTCCTTTCCGGCATTGTCTTTTGCGGCCATTGCGGCTCCAAAATGTACGGCTTGAACACCGCGATAAAACGCGCCAGGAATCGGGAGTATAGGCCCCCTGTCAAATACCTTTGTTCTGGCTATTCGAAAAAAGGACGCTGCTTTCATCATTACATACACTCCTCGGTTCTCGATGAACAAGTCATCAACGAAATCATCTCCTTTGGCCAGTGTGATCTGACAGTGCCCGTTCCGACCGTGGTTGTTCAGGAACAACAGTTGCGCGGGGATATAACGCAAGCCAAACGACAGCTGGCCTTCCTCGACGAACGTTTCCAACGTCAAATCCGCGCTTTTGAAATCGGCATATTGGATGAACAGCAGCTGCTCGATGCAAAGCAGCGCCTTGCCGCGGAAAAAACCGAAGTTCTGCAAAAGATTCAAGCATTGGAAAAAACGCTGCAAACCGAAATCTCTCCCGAAGTCGTGCAGAAGAAAATTCGCGAGCGCATTGCCGTGTTGAAGGAAGTCGTCGCGGATGATGATCGAGACCGGTTGAAAAACATTGTACGCGAGCTCGTTCATCAGGTAACGGTATATGATGGAAGCCAGATCGAGATTACATTCTCGGTTTAGCCTTGTCGTGTTTTCCCTTTAGGCATCTCCGGTCCGCCGTATTGGGTGATTAAAAATTTCGCCATCTGCGGGTCCGGACGGCTGACCCGTACCGGAATTTCCAGCTTTTTTTCATAGATCCACACACTACTTCACCTCAATAGTCAATTTCCCATGGCCAAGGAGTGTTGCCCCACACCCAGCAGCTGGGCGATTTGGAATGGCCATATTGCAGCAGAGGGCCGTGCTGCATTTCATACTCATGCTTTAAATGCTGCAATTCATCGGAAAGAAAATTATACTGGTGGACGGCCCGCTGGTCTTCCGGATTCATGTCCAAGTAATACTGCAACTCGACGAGAGCGAACTGTACTTCTTGTAATCTCCGAAGAGTATCATCGTTCTCCATGATTTTCCTCCCCTTCACATCTGCCTACTTTCTACCGTATGCAGTTAGGCATTCGTCCGTCCCTGTCGCCAAGCCCAATTTCCCCTGCTGTTGCCGTCAACAAAAAAAGAGCCCGCGTACAACGCGGCGCTCCTCTGCTCTATGTCGGCTTTTCGGTAATCTTTATGCGGCTTAGCCGTTTGCTGCTTCGGTTTTGTTTCTTGCTTTCACCAGGATATGGTGTCCCACTGCGAGACCCCTTTGCTCCAATTCCTCAACCGTACAAATATGAAACGTTTCATTTTTGCATGGAATGGGCATCAATCCGCCTAACGGGCTCATCATCCGGCCGTTGGTGTCCGTTTCAATGACCATATACAGTCCCTTTTGTTCCAATTGCCGTATAAAATCGGCCCACCGTTTTGCGGTCATCTGCTCCGCGTATTTTGTCAATAAAACGCTAATCTCCTGTGCTTGCATGAACAATCCCCTTTTGTTCGTCACTTTACTTCTCGCTTGATCGAGACAATACCCATCATACCTTGCCTGGCCATGAATGGCAAAAGGCAATTTTCTTAAAAAACAGGAAAAAACCGTTCATTTTTCTGTTTTTCCCCTTCAGCCTCTGCTTTGCCCATCGGCATTGCCGCGACCGCGCTTTTTTTATTCAAAGCGCAGCTCAAGCACAGCAACAAAAGGAATCCAGATGACCTGCTCATCGCTTCGCAGCTTGATTCGCCGGGCGGCTTGGTCGAGATGGACGACGTGTCCCCTGCATTGTCTGGCTGTCCGTCCATCGTAATAGGTCAGCCTGACCCGGACTTGTTGCTGAAAAGCGGCGGTGACTTGCTCGCTCAGTTCCGCCTGTTGCTCTTCATCCAAGTCCGGCGGGCGATATCTCGCTTCCTCTTCCTTGATCCGCAAGTAAAGCTCCCGATGCTCCGGCAAAACGAATCGGCTGGCTGCAAACAGATTTTCTTTTTTGGAAGTCGGCTTATGGTTCATAGTGAACCTCCTCTCGCTGTTTGGCCCATAAGTTGAGCTGTTGCTGACACTCGGCCCGCAACAATTCAATCGAATAAATCGCCTCCCGCTGATAACCCCTGACGCGCACCTGAACGACATAAGTGCTGCCCTGCTTGCGGCTAAGCAACAGTTCACAGCCCATTTGTTTCAAGGTTCGCTTCAACTGGTGATGGCGTCGCTCCGCCCAACGCGACAGTTCTTCCAGCACCAGCTGGTAGGACAGCTTCAATGGGAGCGCGCCAAACCGCTGCTGATCCGCCATCGCTGCCTTAAACAGCAGGCCGAACAATACGCATTCATGCAAAAGCTCCCGCCAGTTGCCTTCCGGATGCGGCTGCTTCACTTGTAATGCCCCCCGATTTTACGAGCCCGCTCCTGCGCCTGCCCCGCCGCCAGCAAGGAAACCGCCCGCAAAATCGCATCGTTTCCAAAACGGGCGCGAATATGATCCATCGCACGGGCGAGCGACCGTTTTTTTCCGTTGTCTTCGAATAGATTGAGCTGGTACACCTGATCGCTTACCAGCCGTCCCAGATTGACCCCGACGCTGCGCACAGGCGTATGCTGCCAATAGGTGTCAAACAGGCGGCAAACTGCCTGATAAAGCGTCATGGCGTCATTGGTCGGATCAGGCAGCGTCACTTGCCGCCAGAAGCCCGTTGCGGCCGTCATGTCCGCCCCCCGGCAGCCAACGGAGACGACATCCCCCATCAGCTGTTTGCTGCGCGCGCGGCGGCAAACCTCTTCGCAAAGCTCCAACAGGACGACCTTGATTTCCGCTTCCGTATGATAATCGCGCGGCAGTGTCATGTGGTGGCCAATCCCTTTTTGCTGGTCATGCGTCCTTGGCGAAACGGGCGAATCGTCCAACCCGTGCGCAGTACTCCACAGCACTTCGCCGTTTACTCCCCAGCGGCGTTTGAGCAAAGCGGGGGAAAGCGCAGCCAACTGGCCGATTTGGTATACCCCGATGCGGTGGAAATGCCGTTTCATCCGCGAGCCGACGCCGAACAATTTTTCAATCGGCAATTTCCAAAGCGTGTCGGCCAACTCTTCCTTTTTCAGCCAAAAGATTCCGTCCGCTCTTTTTTTGGCAAAGTTGTCACAAGCCATCTTGGCCAGCGCTTTATTCTCCCCGATCCCCACGCGGCAGACGACCCCGGTTTCTTGTAAAACCCGCTCCCGGATCGTTTGCGCCAATTGGCAGGGATCGCCAAACAGCCGCAAACTGCCGGTGACATCCAAAAATTGTTCATCAATGGAATAAGGCTCAACCAGATCGGTGAACGCCTCGAAAATCCGGGTAATCTGCAGCGATACCTGGATGTATCGCTCCATCCGCGGACGCACTACGACCAGATGCCGGCACTTTTGCTCAGCTTGCCACAATGCCTCCGCCGTGGTAACCCCGAACGATTTGGCGATTGGACAGGCTGCCAGCACAACTCCGCTGCGCCGCTGCGGGTCACCCGCTACTACTACTGGTTGATCGCGAATGGAAGGATTGGCTGCTTTTTCCACACTGGCGTAAAAACTTTGCATGTCGACCAGAAAAATAACCCGTTTTCCTGCCATGCACACTCCCCCAAACCAGAACATATGTTTCCTTACCTATTATACCAAACATTTGTTCCTATTTATACGCTCAATCTGCCCGAAATTTGCTGGAAATTTTTTTCGAGGAGCTGGTGAAAAACCGGATCTTCCCCGTCATTGAACGTGAGGCTAGAATTCGTTCGCCGAATCGTCGCGGCTTCTTCTGCCCCGCACCGGAACATGGCCGTCGGGCGAGAGAATCAGACAAAAGAAGCGATTTCGAATTGAAGCAATAAAAGCCAGGCGCATGCCGCAGAAAAAAGAAAGCAGCCGCTTCCCTTGTCGAGCGGCTGCTCTTTTGGCATAAGAGACGCCGCGAGCTGGAAGGCAGCTGCATTCACTATGGCATACGCTCTTACCCCAACTCGTTGATTTTTTCTCCCTGCTTTTCCGGTTCCACTGTTCCGTTCCCCGCATAGGGGCGAAGCTTGTCTTCTTTTTTGCTAAGGGAATAGCCGTGCATATTGCCGCCGTGGTAGCCCATTTCCTGCCGCGGATTTTTGTCTTCGTTTCCAAGTGTCACTTGACTCACCTCCACCTGCCTAGTATCCCCAAAAACAAGAAAACCCGTCTGCCCGGCATAACAGCCAGGCAAACGGGTTCTCAATCGAAAACGACACCGTCCAAAATTCCTTCGCGTTGCAAATAATCGCGGAGGGCGGCATACTCTGCATCCTCCCAAAAAGCGGGATCAGCCACCAGGCGAGCGGTCTCCTGCCGGGCAACTTCCAAAGCCTTATAGTCATTGAGCAGGTCGGCTACCTTGAATTCGGGCAGACCGCTTTGCTTGGTGCCAAAGAAATCACCGGGACCGCGCAATTCCAGATCACGTTGCGAAAGTTCAAAACCGTCCGTTGTTTCGCACATCACTCGCATCCGTTCTTTGCCGATCTCTGTTTTCGGGTCGGCGATCAGCACGCAATAGGACTGATCAACGCCCCGTCCGACCCGGCCGCGCAATTGATGCAACTGGGCCAGCCCAAACCGCTCCGCATCATAAATGACCATAAAGGTGGCGTTGGGAACATTGACGCCGACCTCGACCACAGTTGTTGATACAAGCACATGGACCTCGCCGGCAGAAAACCATTGCATGACTTCATCTTTTTCTTTAGCCGACAGCCGTCCATGCATCAGTCCAACCGTATATTCGGAAAAGTAGAGGGCGAGCTGCGCGTGCACATCGATCGCATTTTGCACGTCAAGCTTGTCCGATTCTTCGATCAGCGGACAAATTACATACGCTTGCCGCCCTTTCTGCAGCTCCTGGCGCATCTGCTCCAGCACGTAATGAAACTGCTCATGCTTGTACCAGCTCGTCTCCACCGGCTTGCGGCCCGCCGGCATTTGATCGATCGTCGATACATCCATATCGCCAAAAGCGCTGATCGCCAACGTCCGCGGAATCGGTGTAGCGGTCATAAACAAGACGTCGGGGGACAGCCCTTTGCTGCGCAAAATCCGCCGCTGTTCAACGCCAAACCGGTGCTGCTCATCGGTAATCACCAGTCCCAGCTTGCGGAAAAACACATCTTCCTGTATCAGCGCATGCGTCCCCACGACAACATCAATCAAGCCCATTTGCAGACTGGCGATCAGTTCCTTGCGCTTTTTCGCCGTCAGCGAGCCGGACAGCAAGCCCACCTGGATGCCATGCGGGGCAAGCAATGATTGCAGTGAGCTTAAATGCTGCTCCGCCAAAATTTCCGTCGGGACCATAATCGCGCCCTGATAGCCTGCCTTGACCGTAGCATAGAGGGCGATTGCCGCGACCACCGTTTTGCCCGAACCGACATCACCTTGCAGCAAGCGATTCATCGCGTAAGGAGCGGTCATATCATCGAGGATTTCCTTGACGACCCTATTTTGTGCATCGGTCAGCGGAAATGGCAGCTGTTGAATAAAGCGGCGCACCTCATCGAGCGGCACCGGCTGGGCATGTCCTTCTGACTGCTGTCGATTGATACGGCGATGTGCCTGTATTTTCAATTGGAATAAAAACAGCTCTTCAAACATGATCCGTCGCCGCGCTTGTCGGCCGCGTTCCACATCGGGCGGAAAATGAATGGTCTGAATCGCTTCCGCCCGCGGCATCAAACGATAGCGCTCCACCAATGGAGCAGGGATCATTTCCTCCAGTTGCCCGCCAAATTGCTCAAGCGCCTGTTGAATCAATTTGCGCAAATACGCAAGGGTAATCTCTCCCCCTAACGGGTAGACGGGTGCCAATTCTCCCCGTTTTTGCAACCGTACGGAATCGACTTCGGCCATTTCACTGACGACAATTTGCAGCTTGTACTTGTCCCATTTGCCCGTGACGACAATCTCTTTTCCCGGCAACAGATGCTTTTTGACAAAAGCCTGATTAAACCAAACCGCGGTGACAACGATTTTGCCGATTACCATCCGGACGGCGATGCGAGACTTTTTCTTGCCATAAAAACGGACAGAGGGTTCGCCGTAAATCGTTCCCGCCAACGTTACCCTCTCTCCATCTTTCACCTCAGTCAAGTCGCGAATCCGGTAATCTTCGTAACGGCTTGGGAAATACTCCAGCAAATCGCGGATCGTCTGTATGCCAAGTCCCGCCAATGCGCGGCTCCGTTCCTCTCCTACCCCGCTAAGCAGAGAAACCGGCGAATCCAACACATCTTTCATTGGGCCGGCTCCATCGGAACACCAAAAATTTTCGCCTCAATTTGGCGTCCTGTCGGGGTTGCCGCCAAACCACCTTGTGCCGTCTCCTTCAAGGTAGAGGGCATGGAACAGCCGATGCGATACATCGCTTCAATGACTTCGTCCGTTGGGATAACACTTTTAATTCCGGCCAAAGCCATATCAGCAGCTACTGTCGCAATCGCCGCCCCCATTGCATTCCTTTTCACGCAAGGGACCTCTACCAGGCCGGCTACCGGGTCACAAACCAGTCCCAGCATATTTTTTAAAGCAATCGCCACAGCCTGGCTGGATTGCTCCGGCGTCCCGCCTGCCATCTCCACGATCGCCGCCGCAGCCATCGCTGTCGCCGATCCTACTTCCGCCTGACAACCTCCGGCGGCGCCGGAGATAAACGCGTTGTTGGCGATACAGTAGCCGATCGCCCCCGCCGTAAACAAATAATCGACCATTTGCTCACGCGTTGGCTTCAACTTTTCCGAAATCGCAAACAACGTCCCCGGAACAATTCCGCAAGCACCGGCCGTCGGTGTCGCCACAATCGTCCCCATCGCCGCATTCACTTCATTGACGGCAATGGACATGCTCACCGCATTCAGCAAAGTCGGGCCGGACAAAAACTGTTTTTCTTTCATATACGTTTGCAGCTTTTTAGCGTCACCGCCCGTCAACCCGCTATGGGAACGAATGTCTTCGGTCAGACCTCGCTGAACCGCTTTTTCCATCACATCGAGGTTGCGGTGCATCTGTTCCATGATCGCTGCACGGCTTCGCTGGGACACCTGCATTTCCGCCTCAATCATCACCTGGGAAATTTTCTTTCCTTGTGTTTCCGCCAACTCAATCAGTTCGGCTACATTTCGAAACATTATGTCAACCCCTTCTAGTCCAACGCGAATAAGGAGACTTCCAAAACTCCGGCAATTTGCCTGATTTCCGTCAATACATGCGGAGTCGTCTCATTGTCCAGTTCTATCGCCATTAACGCCTCGCCACCACGGTCCCGTCGAGACACTTCCATATGTCCGACATTGATCTGGTTGTTGGCCAATACTTTTGCCACAGCGGCAATCATCCCAAACTGGTCTTTATGCAGTACCAGCAAGGTTGGGGCATGGAACGAAAGTTGCAAGGAAAAACCGTTGATGTTCGTCATTTCGATCTTCCCGCCGCCAATCGAGACGCCAACCACTTCGATGCTGCCCGCCTTGTCGGACAAGCGGATTCGCGAAGTATTGGGATGTTCCGCCAGCTGTTCCGAGAGCAAAAACTGAATCTCCATTCCTGCCTCGCGGGCAATTACCAGCGAATCTTTCAAGCGCAAGTCGTCCGTAGCAAAGTCAAGAATGCCGGCGACCGTCGCGACATCGGAGCCATGACCTTTGTACGTCTTGGCAAACGAGCCGTAAAACGTAATTTCTGCCTTTTCCGGCTGACGCCCAAACAGTGCCCTGGCCACCCGCCCGATGCGCGCCGCGCCTGCCGTGTGTGAACTGGAGGGACCAACCATCACCGGTCCAATAATATCAAACACACTTTGAAATTTCATGTAAAATCCTCCCCGTCTCCGGTACAATTTCATTTTATCCTACGGGAAACAAAACTGCTACAGACAATCATCAGCCGAACAGGCAACAAAAAACCTCTCCGTCTCCAGAGAGGATTGTTTTAAACTTTCACCATCGCTACCGCCAATACACCCGGACCCGTATGCGTCCCGATGACCGGACCGACTTCCGCCAAAAAAGCTTCTTCGACACGGAATTGCTGCTTGACCTGTTCCAGCAAAGCGTTCGCTTCGCCCTCGGCGGCTCCATGCAAAACCAAAGCTTTGACCGGCTCGTTCTGCGCATATTCGCGGAGGGCTTCAAAGACGCGGGCAAGCGCTTTTTTCGTTCCGCGCACCTTGTCAAAAGCGTAGACCGTACCGAGCGGATCAAGGGACAAAATCGGTTTGATTTGCAACAGCGAGCCAATCAATGCCGAGGCTTTGCCAATCCGTCCGCCTTTTTGCAAATAAGTCAACGTATCGACGATAAAATAGACTCTGATCTCGCCCAGAATGCGGTCGAGCAAATCAAGAACCTGCTGCTTGTTTTTCCCGGCTTGTACCGCGCGAGCCGCTTCTACGGCGGCAAAACCTTGCAGGAAGGAAGCGGCCTTGGAATCAATGACCGTAATGTCGATCTCTTCCTCCATCATCGACTTGGCGATCAGTGCCGATTGATACGTGCCGGATAAGGATGCGGCCACAGTCAGCACAATAATTTGCACCTCTTTGCCGTGGCGCTCAACTATTTGTTTGTAGCCTTCAACGAAATCAAGCGGCGAAGGCTGGGAAGTGGTCGGCAACTCTTCACTGTTCTTCAGCTTCTCAAAAAATTGGCCGGCTGTCAGCGTCACTCCGTCCAAATACGTTTCCTGACCAAATACCACTTTCAACGGCACCGAAGCAATTCCCAAAGATTGGCGCAATGCGGGATCAATATCCGCAGAACTGTCGGTCAAAATCACAATCGGTGGCATCCCTTTGCTCCTTTCTTTCTTCATTCTGCTGCAAAGATAAACGGATACAACGGTTGTCCGCCATATAAGACCTCTATTTCCACATCGGGGGAGAGCTGTTCAATCAACTGCGCAAAGCGCTCGGCTTGATCCTTGTCGTCCTCGCTGCCGTAAAAAATCGTGACAAGTTCGGTCGTCTCCTCAAGCAGATGGCGCAGCACAGCTTCTCCACATACCGTCAGTTCGCGGTCAGACGTAACGATCACGCCATCGATTATGCCGATAAAGTCAGCTTCCTTGATCTGGACATCGCCCATTTTCGTATCCCGCACCGCATGGGTAATCAGTCCTGTCTTGACCAAAGCAAAGGCATCCGTCATCGCCTTTTCATTATATTCCAGATTTTCCCCGGCATGAAAAGCGACAAGCGCCGCCATGCCCTGCGGTATGCTCTTCGTCGGAATGACCGCTGCCGGAACGTCAGCCAGCTCGGCCGCTTGTTTGGCCGCCATGAGGATGTTGCTGTTGTTGGGCAAAATAATCACCTTTTCGGCGTTCAGCTCGCGAATTGCCGTCAAGAAATCTTCGGTGCTGGGATTCATCGTTTGTCCGCCTTCAATGACCCGATGCACACCGAGACTGCGGAAAATTTCCGCCAAACCGCTGCCGCTGGCCACCGCGATCAACCCGTACGGCAGTTTTGCCGGCTGGGGAACATCCGCTTTTTTCCGTCCTTCTTCTTTTAGAATGTTGAGGTGCTGTTCGCGCATATTTTCGATCTTGATCCGGTGCAGGCTGCCGTAGGACTGGGCCAGCTCCAGCACACCGCCGGGATTTTCCGTATGCACATGCACTTTTACCAGTTCCTCGTCGGACACCACCAGCAAAGAGTCACCCATCTGGGCCAAGCGATTGCGGAAAATTTGCTCCGAAAAAGGATGCTTGTTCGGTTCCGTGCTGTTTTTCAACCAAATCATGAATTCGGTGCAATAACCAAAATGAATTTCTTCTGTCTTCATATGTACCTGGGCAACCATTTCTTCCAAATCGGCGGCAGCCGGATCGGACTCAGGCGGTTCGGTAACGGTCGGCTTTTCTCCGCGCAACACCCGCAGAAACCCTTCATAGATATACACCAAGCCTTGTCCACCGGAATCAACCACCCCGACTTCTTTCAATACAGGCAAGATCTCTGGCGTTCTGTTTAAGGTCGCTTGCGCCTGCTCATACGTTTTTTCCATCACCGCCAGCAAATTGTCGGTCGCTCTCGCTGTACGGACAGCAGTCTCCGCGGCTTCCCGGGCAACAGTCAAAATGGTTCCTTCCACCGGTTTCATGACCGCTTGATAGGCGGTATCAACACCGGCTTTCAGTCCATCGGCAAACTCCTTGGCGCCAATCTCCGCTTTGCCATGCACCGCTTTTTCGAAGCCGCGAAACAGCTGTGACAAAATCACGCCGGAGTTGCCGCGAGCTCCCATCAACAATCCCCTGGCCAATGCGGACGCAGCCTGGTCGATTCGCACCGGACTTTGTCGGGCCAATTCCTCCACACCGGATGTGAAGGTCAAATTCATATTGGTACCTGTATCTCCATCCGGTACAGGGAAGACGTTTAGTGAATCCACGCGGTGAGCGTTGGCCTTCAGCAGATTGCCCCCCTGATAAATCATTTGGCTGAAAAAATCGCCATCAAGCCGATTCACGACCACTGATGTTCCTCCTTACACGTCTCGATCTGTACGTACCCCTTGGACAAAAATATTGACTGCCTCAATATCGATTCCGATCATTTGCTCTACTGTATAGCGAACGCGCCGTTGGACGTTTCCGGCGACTTCGGAAATTTTCGTGCCATAACTTACGATTATATGCATATCAAGAACGACTCGACCGTCCTGGTTATGGACGACTACGCCTTTCCCCAGGTTTTCCCTGCGGAGCAACTCGGCAATTCCGTCTTTTAACGCTTTGCGGGAAGCCATACCAACCAGACCAAAGACTTCCATCGCGGCCCCGCCGGCGATCAAAGCGATAACTTCTTCTGTGACATCAATCTTACCAAGAGGTGTGCTCATTTCTACTGGCATGAAAGACTCCTCCTTCTTCTTGTGACCACGCTTTTCACAATTCTACTATATCAAAGAAGGAAAATGAAGCATTTGTCGAATCGGGGCAGAAAAAGGGTCGATCGTCCTTTCCGCAGATGGTTTTGCTCGCCGCAATGACAAAAAAAATTCCAGACACCTTGCCATGGTCGCAATTATGTGATACTATAACCAAGTGTTTGTTCTTAGACGAATCATGTATTGTTCGTTTCACATAGCAAGGGAGGTGGAATGATATGGCACGTAGATGTTTTGTTACAGGAAAATCCGCAAAAGCTGGTAACGCTCGCTCCCACTCCATGCGCGCAACTCGTCGTACTTGGGGTGTTAACGTACAAAAAGTACGCATCTTGGTAAATGGCAAACCAAAACGCGTATATGTTAGCACAAGAGCTTTGAAATCCGGTCTTGTTACTCGCGTTTAATCGTTTGTTCAAAAGAGCTATTGATCAGCCGCTTGCGAGCTGGATATAGCATATAACCAATGTGAAAAAAGCACCGAATGGGTGCTTTTTTTGCTGTATCCAACAAGGGGGGCGTACAGACGGGTTTGTTGGCACAGCCTGAAAGCGGAATCCACCTGATCATGCAAACCGTTGACCATTTTGTGTAATTCCGCTCGCGAAAGACCCATCTCCAACTGCAGCCTTGCTTTACATCCGCTAAGAATGATTGGATGATCAGGACAAATTACGAAGCACAGACTACTTTTTTCGATTGAATGCCTCAATAACGGCGCGAACCATGCCCCCAAGAAATTTTGGCAGCTTAATGGTGTAAAAACGCATCTGGACCCCTCCTTAACGGAATTACTTGTAATGGAATAAGAACCAACCGGCCCCCATGAGTGCGATGGCCAACAAGCAATACCATACCCATGAAGGTGCAATATACAAAAGAATGGTCATTCCTCCGACAGCCAAAAAAACTCCGAGAACCCGTCTTAAGGCGACCCCCTGTCGCATGCGAAAGGAACGAAAGCCCATCCCCTAACGCACCTCCCCCGTGGGTTAATCCGAAACGTTGCTATTACATCCTATTCCGTAGAGGGTCTATCATATGTCTCGTAGTCGAGGAACGGTCAAAATAAAAAAATCAGGTAAACGTAACCGTTACCTGATCATTATATGCGGTTGTTTGGGTTTTAGTTCTTTTTCCTCACAGCAACTTACACAATTTTTCTTTGTTTCGTCAGGAAAAATAGCTGCGGCGCATTTGCCAGAATGAGCGTCATTACCACGCCGGCTATGATCATTTCCGGCAACAAGTACGTAATATTATACACAAAGGAATAAAGAGCGACCGGCATTCCCGCTGGGGCGTAATCGCCAAACCAGATCACACCGGACAAAAAGTGGCATACGAGCCGCCCTGCCGCTGCGACCAGCAGACCGCTCCAAATGGTACTGATGCGCGCAGCGTTATTTTTCCGGTTGTGCAATCCGAACATCCCCGCCAGTCCCAGACAGGCAAACGCCAGCGGATAGTCGAGCAACAGCTGGACTGGATGTACTGCATAACCCCCGATTAAATGATTTAATTCACCAACTATCAGCCCCGTCACGACACCAGCCAGAATTCCCCGCCGAAATGCGATCAAAGCAATCGGCACCATTACCAGAGTGACCGATCCGCCCTGCGGCATTTCGAATACTTTGACGAGACTCAAGACATAGGCCAACGCTGCCATCATGCTTATTTCCATCATAACCAGCAAACGATGATTGGACCCTGCCATTTTTCTTCCCCCTCTCCGTTTCTGCTCTTTTATAAGTACATACGGCTCGATTGTAAGTCACTTTTGGGCTGCTGTAAAGAAGCGGTTCTGCTTGTCACACGTCCCGTCAAGCAAAAACCCACCGGCATCGAACAGTCCGGTGGGTAAACTCGTCTACAGCATCTTCTCCAAAAACTGCTGCGCCCGTTCGCTGGCTGGTTTGGTAAAAAATTGCGCCGGCTCAGCCTCTTCTACCAAGCGACCGCCATCGAGGAAAAAGATTCGGTCGGCCACTTCGCGGGCAAACCCCATCTCATGGGTAACAATCGCCATCGTCATCCCCGTTGTGGCCAGCGATTTCATCACTTCCAATACTTCCTTGACCATTTCCGGGTCCAACGCGGAAGTCGGCTCGTCAAACAGCATAATCTCCGGTTCCATCGCCAGAGAGCGGGCGATCGCCACCCGTTGTTTCTGTCCGCCGGAAAGCTTGGACGGGTATACATCGGCTTTATCCGCCAGTCCGACGCGAGTTAACAGTTCCATCGCTTTTTGCTCTGCGGCTTCTTTTGAGAGCTTCTTCACTTTCATCGGCGCATACGTCAAATTTTGCAGCACCGTCATGTGCGGAAAGAGATGAAAGTGTTGAAAAACCATGCCAATCTTTTGCCGGATCTGCATGATATTTGCCTTTGGAGCCGTAATATCTTCTCCGTCGATATAAATGTGCCCTTCCGTTGGTACCTCCAGCAAATTCAGGCAGCGCAGAAAGGTTGATTTTCCTGAACCGGAAGGACCAATTATCGCGACAACATCCCCTTTGCGGATTTCCGTCGAGATATTATGCAACACTTCCAGCTTGCCAAAGGATTTTCGGAGTTCTTCCACTTTAATCACTGCGTCTCAATCTCCTTTCCAGAACGCGCGCCAGCCAGGTCAAGATCATGACCATGATATAGTAGAGACCGCCCGCAATCAGGTACGGCTCGAAATAGCGGTAGGTTGTCCCTTTGACAATGTTGGCATTTTGCATGATGTCGGCAACCCCAATGGTCGACACAAGCGCTGATTCCTTCAGCAACGCGATTGATTCGTTCACCAATGCCGGCAAAATATTTTTTAAAGCCTGCGGCAATATGATGTCCAGCATCATCCGCTTGTACGGCACGCCCAACGACATCGCCGCTTCCCGCTGCCCTTTGTCAACAGCAAGAATCCCTGCGCGAATCGTTTCGGAGATATACGCACCCGAGTTTAGGGTAAAAGTTAGCACCGCCGCCTGCAATTGCGTGATGTTGTAGCCGGTTAATTGCGGTGTAGCAAAATAAATAAAAGTTAATTGCAAAATCAGCGGTGTCCCGCGAAAAATCGAGGTATAAAAAACCGCCAATCCTTTTAATGTTTTAAAATCGGAAATTTTGATCAAGGCAAGTATCGAGCCCCAAATGAAGCCGAACACCGTAGATAATAGCGTGAATAATAACGTGACCTTTACCCCTTCTAAAATAAAAGGGATATAGGGCACGATTTGTGCGAAATCAAACAAACCCATGCCCTTTCCCACTCCTCAATTGTATGAAATTATTGGAACCACTTGCTCGCCAATTTCTCCATTTCGCCGTTGTCTTTCATTTCTTTCAGGATTTCGTTTACTTTTTCAACATACGGCGAGCCTTTCGGGAAAGCAATTGCCGTTTGCATCGTGCCTTCCTCAATCAAGCTGTAACCGAGTTCCGGGTTTTGCTCCACGAAACCTTTGGCAACGGTATTTTCAATTACAGCCGCATCAACCCGGCCGGTTTTCACTTCTTGGATCATTTCCGGAACTTTGTTCAACGAGACAATTTGCAGATCCGGCATTTTTTCTTGCAATTTCTTGACATCGCCTTCCTGAATCGAACCGGTTTGCACCGTTACTTTTTTCCCGGCAAGATCCTCAACTTTGGTCAAATTGCTGTCCTTTTTCGAAAGAATTACGTTTTTCGATTCATAGTAGATATCGGAGAAGTCGACGTTTTTCTTCCGTTCTTCGGTCGCCGTCAATCCGGCCATCACCATATCCGCCCGATTCGCTTGCAGCGCCGGAATCAACCCGTCAAAGTTCATGTCCTGAACTTCCAGTTCGACGCCGAGCTTGTCGGCAATATATTTGGCAATTTCGATGTCAAACCCGGTAATTTCATCTTTCCCGCTGCTTAAATCATGGAATTCGAATGGTTTAAAGTCAGCCGAAGTCGCCATAACAAGTTTGGTCTTGCCAGCACTGCTGTCAGCCGGCGCAGCAGATTGTTGTCCCCCTTGCGCTGGTGCGGTCGGAGCTTGTCCGCCTGCTCCACATCCTGCCAGTACGGATGCGGCAAACAGCGAGGTGATTGCCAGTGCAAAAATCGATTTCCCTTTTTTCATTTCAATGTCCCCCTACAAATTGAGTTTTGTTCCGTCTCTTGCTGTGCCGACACAACATATATGGTGAACTATATATTGTTCATGTTCAGCTAATATTTATTCATCACATTGCTTATTTTAAACATTTTCACTCTGATTTCAACTACTTTTCTTGAAAAGTCACAAATAGTTTTTAATGGTAGCCATTTGTTCTTGCAATATCCCATTTATTTACTGGTATAATCCGCAAATCGTGCTAGCATAGAACTATACCTTTTTGAAGGAGAGATGCCGAATGAGCACTCGCTGGACTAGCTACTTTTCCGCTAAAATTGAAGAAATATTAGGTGAAATCGAGCAATATGTAAAAATGGAAAGTCCCACGCATAACAAGGAAGCCGTGGATCGGCTGGGCCATCTGATAACCGAGCGTTTTGCGGCCTTGGGCTGCAAAGTGGAGCGGATTCCCCAGTCGCAATATGGTGACCAGCTGAGAATCGAATACGGCCAGGGAGATGAACAGTTGTTGCTCCTGGGGCATTTTGATACGGTCAAGGAAATCGGCACGCTTGCACGCGAACCTTGGCGACGAGAAGGCAATCAAGTCTTCGGCCCTGGCGTTTACGATATGAAAGCCGGGATTGTGTTCAGTTATTATGCCCTGCGGACCATTATCGAACAAAACATTCCGTTGAACAAACGGCTCGTCTTCTTCTGGAATACGGATGAAGAAACAGGCAGTCTTTCTTCCAAAGCCTATATCCAGGAAGAAGCCAAAAAAAGCTCGCACGCCCTGATCTTGGAACCGGCAGCCGGCGGCGGTCAACTGAAAACGAGCCGCAAAGGCGGCGGCGATTTCCGCCTGCAGGCTATAGGAAGAGCGGCACATGCGGGCAATGACCATGCCAATGGGGTCAACGCCATCGTGGAACTGGCGCAACATCTGGTGACGATCCAGTCGTGGACGGATTATGAAGCCGGAACGACTCTTTCCGTCGGCACCGTCAAAGGAGGCAGTGTGTCCAATGTTGTCCCTGAATTTGCCGAAGCTGAAATCGATCTGCGCATCAGCCGCGAAGAAGAAGCGGAGAAAATCCTCCAGAGACTGCGCCAGCTTCGCCCGATTTTGCCAGGGGCGGAAATCATCTTGCAGGAAGGAGCGATCAAGCCGCCGATGGTTCGCACCGCCGAAACGGAAAAACTGTTCCTGCATGCCCAAAAACAGGCCCAATTGGAAGGTTTTCAGCTGGAGGAAATCGGTGTAGGCGGAACGAGCGACGGCAACTTCACCGCCGCGGTTGGAACGCCGACCCTGGACGGCTTGGGTCCGGTTGGCGGCGGAGCCCATGCCGTTGACGAACATATCCTCGTCGATCGAATGGCAGAACGGATCGCTGTCCTGTTGCGCTTGATGACCTCCTTGTAATACGGCAGTCGCTTTCCGGCTCGCTTCTGCTCACCGGTACTGGCGCTCGGCACGGAAAGCGGCTGTTTTTTGTTCCTGTTTGGGTCCTATCTTTCTGGGTCCTATCGTAACGTTTTTGGGGTTCTCCTTTGAATCGCTGGCAAACGCCAAAAAAAGGCAGATCCAGTCTGCTCTCCGTTGTCATCCGTACAGGGACCGTGAATGATCTGTCCGTTGACAACAGGGGGAGCAACTGGAATCTGCCTTTTGCCCAGTTGGAGAAGGACAGACTGTCACCGGCACGAATGGACAATCGTTGCCCTCCTATCCCCGAATCGCCGCGATCGCTTGGGCACGATCCGGCTGATTAAAGACCGCACTGCCGGCGACCAGGACCGTCGCACCCGCTTCTTCACACATACGGGCCGTCTTCGGGTTGACGCCGCCGTCTATTTCGATTTCAATGTGAGCTAATCCCTTCTCGTCCAACATGTTCCGCAACGCTGCGACCTTCGGCAAAACGCTGGAAATAAACGCTTGTCCGCCAAATCCCGGGTTGACCGTCATCAACAATACGAGATCGACATCGGCCAGAACCGATTCGATTGTTACCAAGGGGGTAGCCGGATTTAACACCACCCCGGCTTTGGCCCCCTGTTCCTTGATCAGATGAATCGTTCGATGCAGATGACGGCACGCCTCTTGATGCACGGAGACAAGGTCAGCTCCGGCTTTTACAAATTGCGGGATATATCGATCCGGTTCCTCGATCATCAGATGAACATCCAACGGCAGCTTGGTTATCGGCCGGATCGCTTCTACAATTAACGGGCCGATGGTGATATTCGGCACAAAGTGCCCATCCATCACATCGACATGAATCCAATCCGCTCCTCCCCGCTCCACATCTGCAATTTCTGCTCCCAGGCTGGCAAAATCGGCGGATAGGATCGACGGCGCTATTTTTACCATGGTTTGTTCCTCCGTTGAAATTCCTTTAGTTCTTCCATAAAGAGCTGATAATGTTCATACCGCTGCGGTGCGATCTCTTCCGATTCCACCGCTTTGCGGACGGCGCATCCCGGCTCGCTCAAATGCAAACAGCCGCGGAATTTGCATTGATCCGCCCGTTCGGCAAAATCGCGAAACGATTGGGCCAGATCCAGTTCATCAAAGCCGATAAATTCAAGCGAGCTGAACCCGGGAGTATCCGCGACATAGCCGCCTTCCTCCAGAGGAATCAGTTCCACGTGCCGCGTGGTATGCTTACCTCTGCCCAGCTTCTGGCTAACGTCTCCGGTCTGCATGCGAATCTCCGGAAACAACGTGTTGATCAAAGAAGATTTGCCAACACCAGACTGTCCGGCAAACACCGAGACCTGATCGCGCAGTGCCGCCTGAAGCTCCTGCAAGCCTTGCTGATTGCGGGTCGAAGTCGGGATCACCCTGTAGCCGATCTGTCCATACTGGTTGACAACCGCACTTATCTCTTCCTCTGTGGCCAAATCCGCCTTGGACAGAACGATAATCGTATTGATGCCGGTATGCTCCGTATGAACCAGCAGCTTATCCAGCAATAGCGAGCTAAACCTCGGTTCATTCATGGAGAATACAAGAACGGCTTGATCCACGTTGGAGATGGGTGGACGCAGCAACTCATTCTGTCTTTCCTTGATTTCTTTCACATACCCTTCAGACGGGCTTGTCGCATCGTAAACAACCCAATCCCCGACAAGCGGTGTTACCTTCGCATCCTTTTTCTTAAAAAGGCCGCGCGCCCGACATTGGACAACCTGATCGCCGTCGGCCACATAGTAAAAACCGCTCAACGCTTTCACAATTCGTCCTTCTGGCATACAATCCTCCCTTCTTTTCAATCAACGAAGACTCCGTTCGCTTCGCAACTAAGGAAGCGAACTGTACTGAATATCAAACTTCTGATATTGCTCGCCATTTTTCATGACCACGACCGTTCCGTCTTTTTGCGGGCTCAATACCAGCGGAACTTGATACGGTTTGCTTTCGCTAATCGTTTCATCGACAAACAATTGATCTTTTCCGCGAGCGTCCGACACGGTTATCTTAATTTGTGCCGTTTCCCCGGGTACCAATTCAATATATACAGGTGTAGTGCCAATTTTTGCATCATTAGGCAATTGACCGTTGCTTACCTGAAGCGGAACAGCCATTCCGGCGGGTACTTTCATTTTCGGATCATAAGGACGCGTCGAAAGAACAATATCGGCCTTATCGGTTTCGTAAGACGCTTCGTACGTCACTTCACCGGCAGTCAAACCGGCATTGTACAAGACCACCTTGGCTTCATCCAGCGATTTCCCGGACAAGTCGGGCATAGTGACATATTCTTTTTGCTTGCTGATCACCAGATGGACTTCCGTTTCCCCCGGCACCACTTCAACTTGGGCATCCGGCTCCTGGCTCATGACTTTGCCGGGATCAACCGACTCATCTTCCTGTTCCTCGAAGTGGATATTCTCCTTCGTGAACCCTCGCTGCAACAGCGTATTCTCCGCATTGGACCGGTCCAGGCTCACCAGGCTTGGCATTGGCACCTTTTGTTTTCCTTTGCTGACGTACAGCAAGACCGTTGAATTCTCTTTGGCCCTCAACGGCGGACTCGGGTCTTGCTTAAAGACAGTGCCTTCCTTCGCTGCGTTATACTGTTCAATCACTTGCGGCACCAAGTTGGCGGAGCGGATTTGCTGAACGGCCAGTTCGACTTCCACCCCGGTTACAGCGGGCACATTGATCTCCGGCTTTTCCAGCAAACTGTTTAACATACTGATCCCAAAGATCGTCAGCAAGACGAATGCTGCCGCTCCGACCAGCCAAAACATTGCTTTTACCCACCACTTTTTCGGTTTTGGCTCCTCGTCTTCTTCGTAACTCTGGGACCGGCTGCCTGTGCGGTCGAATTGGGCTTGCCGCATCATCTCTTCGGTAATCGCCGGATACACCCGCGTCTGTTCTTCGTCTTCTTCCGGAAAGGTGACTTTCGCCTCATTCCGTCGTTCCGGCGATAGGCATGTTTCCAAGTCAAGCAGCATATCCCGCGCGGAGTTGTACCGCAGCAGCGGATTTTTGACCAGCGCCTTCAGGATGACATTTTCCACGCTTTGCGGGATTCGCGGATTGACCGTTCGTGGTTCCGGCAAAGGCTCTTGCAAATGCTTCAAGGCGACGGAAATGGGAGAATCGCCGGAAAAAGGAAGTTGTCCGGTGACCATCTCATAAAGCACAATGCCAAGTGAATAAATATCCGATTTTTCTGCCGTGATGCCGCCCCGCGCCTGTTCCGGCGAAAAGTAGTGAACGGACCCGAGCACGGAATTGGTATGAGTAATCGTCGCCGACGTAACCGCGCGGGCAATGCCAAAATCGGTCACTTTTACTCGACCATTTTTACCAATCATAATATTGTGTGGCTTTATGTCCCGATGAATGATCTTGTTTTGGTGCGCGTGATCCAGCGCGTCGCAGACCTGCACCGCGATCCTCACCGCTTCTTCCACAGGCAAGGCGCCGTATTTGTTGATCAAGTCCTTGAGCGTCGACCCTTCTATGTACTCCATAACCATATAATGTGTATCTTCATCTTGCCCGACATCATAGACGGCGACAACATTCGGATGAGACAGACTGGCAACAGCTTGCGCTTCCCGCCGAAAACGATTGACAAAATCTTCATCGTATCCATATTGGGGACGAAGCACCTTCACTGCTACCGGACGATTGAGTATCAGGTCCTTCGCTCGATATACAATGGCCATTCCGCCACCGCCAATTCGCTCTTCCAACTGGTAGCGGCCACCTAACCGTTGAATCTCCATCTCCCTCACCCCTCTTTCCGCCTTCCGTCTCCAGGTACAGCGTTGTTGCATACGGCGATCAAGGTAATGTTGTCTTCGCCGCCTGCATTCAAGGCATGCTGCACCATCGCGTCTACTTTTTCCTGCAGGGTAACCGATTCCTGCAAATATTTCTCCATCTCCTGTACGGATACCTTGTTGCTCAACCCGTCAGAACACAGCAGCACCACATCGTTTGGCTCCCAGGTAAATTCGCCCAAGTCAATCCGCACATCTTTGTCTGTGCCCAAAGCGCGCATCAAAACATTGCGTTGCGGATGCACAACCGCCTCTTCTTCCGTGATCTGTCCGCTTTTGATCAGTTCTTGCACCAGCGAGTGGTCTTCTGTTTGCTGCGATAGACCATTCGCCCCAAAATGATAAAGACGGCTGTCACCGATGTGGGCGGTTACTCCGCCGCTTTGGCGGAGCAACGCTGCCACAACAGTCGTTCCCATCCCACTGCACTCCGGATGGGCTTCAGCGTACCGGTAAACTTCCAAATTAGCCTGCAAAAGCGCATTCATCAATCGTTCCCGCTCGTCTTCGGGCGTCAGGTCCTGTTCCAGGTTGCTCAGCTCGTGGACGATGCGTTCCACAGCCATTCGGCTTGCTATCTCTCCGGCTTGATGCCCTCCCATACCATCCGCGACTATCGCCAGCACTCGCCCGTCCACATTTACCGTGCAAGCAAAGTAGTCTTCATTTACTTGCCGAACGTTGCCAACGTGCGACTTCATCGCAATATCCATAAGATCACCCCGCGGTTTCTTTCGCGTGCTGCGCCCTCAACTGGCCGCAAGCTGCAGCGATATCGCTGCCATGTTCACGGCGAATGGTTACGTTAATTCCTTTTTCTTCCAAAATCCGTTTAAATCGGAAAATCTCGTTGCGCGGTGTGCGCACATAATCTCGTTCCGGAACATAGTTGACCGGGATCAGGTTGACGTGACAAAGCATATCCCCGATCAGTTCCGCCAATTCTTCGGCATGTTCAGGCTGGTCGTTTTGGCCGCCGAACAAGCCGTATTCAAAACTGATCCGCCGTCCCGTCTTTTCGATATAGTATCGGCACGCTTCCATCAGTTTGGGCAGCGGAAAGCCGCGGTTAATCGGCATCAATTTGCTGCGCAATTCACTGTTGGGAGCATGCAGCGAGATCGCCAGATTGATCTGCAGACCTTTATCGGCAAATTCATAAATTTTGGGGACGATCCCGCTGGTGGAAACCGTAATATGTCTTGCGCCGATATTCAGCCCGCGGTTATCGTTGATAATATTTAGAAAAGCGAGCAGGTTGTCAAAGTTTTCAAATGGCTCGCCAATCCCCATGACGACGACATGACTGGCTCGTTCACCTTGTTCATCCAATGAGCGTTGCGCCATTAACACCTGGGCAACAATCTCGCCGGCATCAAGATTCCGTTTCAATCCGCCCAGTGTGGACGCACAAAACGTACAACCGATCCGGCAGCCAACCTGGGTGGTCACACAGACGCTGTTTCCATAATTATGCCGCATGATCACTGTCTCGATCGCATGGCCGTCAACCAGCTGAAACAAAAATTTGATCGTGCCGTCTTGCGAGACCTGACGTGTGATCTCCTTCAAGCTGTCGATCCGAAACTGTTCGTTCAGTTTTTGCCGCAAATCCTTGGGCAGATTGCTCATGTCGTCAATGCTGGCTACGCGTTTGACATAGAGCCAGTCAAAAATTTGTTGGGCACGAAACGCTTTTTCGCCAGACTCCACCAACCAGTTTTTCAATTCATCCAAGGTCAGGTTGTAAAGCAGCGGTTTGGTGCCGGTATTTGATGCCAATGGCATGAATGTTCACCTCATCTCAACATTGTACCTTTTGTCAGGCAAAGCTTCAATCTAACTTATTACTTATTCTAAGCGGTAACGGCGAAAACCAAACAATAGAAAAGAGTGGAGATGCTTTCTGGATCATCCTCCACTCCCTCGATCATTTGCTTCGTTTCAGGCGTGAAATGAAAAAACCGTCACTCTGAAAATGATTGGGCAAAATTTGCACATAGCCATGCTCCGCAGAAGCGATCCGCGCCACAGCCGGCGGCAAATCTTCCAGCAATGACTTGTCCCACTCAAACTCCGGATGATGTGCGACAAATTGTTCGACAACGCGTTGGTTTTCTTCCGGCTCAATCGTACAGGTACTGTAAACCAGAAGACCGCCGGGCGCCAGCATCGGTGCGATTCGCTCCAGCAATCTGGCTTGCAGTTGGGAAATTTGCGCAATGTCTTCAGGAGTCTTCTTCCATTTCAAATCAGGTTTACGGCGAATCACTCCCAACCCTGTGCAGGGAGCGTCCAGCAAAATACGGTCAAATTGGCCCAGACCTTTGTCCGGCAAATCCAACGCATCGCTCACCACTGTTTCAATGCAGGTGATGCCCAATCGCTTGGCCGTCTCGCGAATCAGTTTTTCCTTGTGGGGGTGAACATCACAGGCCAAAATTTGCCCGCTGTTTCCCATCAATTCTGCCAAATGGGACGTTTTTCCGCCGGGAGCGGCGCAAGCATCCAGCACGCGCTGCCCGGGTTGCACCGCCAGAGCGCGAGCAACCAACATCGAACTTTCGTCCTGAATTGTACAGTACCCCTGCTGGAACCATTTGGAGGCCGCGACATGCCCACTGGGGATGACAATGCCGTCCGGACTGAGCTGCGACGCTTCCGCACCGGGAAACTCCGCTTTGAGTTCCGCCAGCAAAGCAGGCCGATCGGTTTTCAACGTATTGACCCGGACTGAAGTGTGCGGCGCTACATTGTTGCTTTGGCAGATCGCCCGCGTCAGTTCTTCGCCATACAGTTTCAGCCAGCGTGAAATGAGCCAGTCCGGATGTGATTCCGCAAAAGCAAGCCGCTTGACCAGGTTGCCCTGAGGTTCATTCCAGACTTCGGGCTGTCTCAGCACATTGCGCAAAACCCCGTTGACCAGCGAAGCGATTCCCTGATGCCCTTTTCGTTTGGCCAGTTCTACCGCTTCGTGAACCGCAGCGCGGTCGGGAATGCGGTCGAGAAAGCGAATTTGATAAAGACTGAGGCGAAGCAAGTTATGTACCCATGGCTCCAGCCGTTTGCGGCCGCTTTTGACAAAGCGCGAAATCACCGTATCCAGTGTATATTGGCGTTGAATCGTTCCGTAGACCAGCTCCGTTACCAAACCGACGTCGGCGGCGGACAACTCCGTTTGCGCCAATCCCTGCTTCAA
This sequence comes from Brevibacillus fulvus, assembly GCF_016908525.1. Lineage (GTDB taxonomy): Bacteria > Bacillota > Bacilli > Brevibacillales > Brevibacillaceae > Brevibacillus_G > Brevibacillus_G fulvus. Next base: position 308,105 of record NZ_JAFBEB010000002.1, on the reverse strand, counting down.
TTCGAGATTGCTGTAAGAGCGATGTTCCTCGACGCGCGTCAAGATGTCCAAAGCGACCTCGCGCGCTCCCTTTTTTCTTGTCACAGCCACCTTACTCGTCTCCTAACCTGATCCCTTTTTCCACTGCAGCCCCCGCTCCACGCAGGAAATCGTGCATGCTCATGCGTTTTTTTCCTTCTGGCTGCAGTTCGGTAATTTTGACGTTGCCTGTTCCGCAGGCAACGATCAACCCATCGTCCGTTCGTTCCAAAATCGTGCCCGGCTGAGCGAATTGACCGGACAACTCCACTTTTTCCACCCACCAAATTTTCCAAAGCTTCCCTTGACAGGTTGTAAAAGCGACCGGCCACGGATTCAAGCCGCGCACCTGGTTGTAAATCTGCTCAGCGCTCTTGTCCCATTGAATCCGTTCATCCGCTCTTTTGATCGTCGGCGCAAAACTCGCCTCATCGTGATTTTGCGCTTCTGCCTGCAGCTCGCCGGCAAGCAGAGCGGGCAAGGTTTCCACCAGCAGTTTTGCTCCGGCGGCAGCCAGTTTGTCATGCATGGTCCCCACTGTATCCCGTTCCGTAATCGGCACGGTCACTTTGCTGATCATGTCGCCGGCGTCCAGCGCTTCCACCATATACATGATCGTTACGCCTGTTTCCGCTTCGCCTTCGATAATCGCTTTATGAATCGGAGCTCCCCCGCGATATTTCGGCAGCAAAGAAGCATGCACGTTAATGCAGCCGTATTTCGGGGTATCCAAGAGCTGTTTGGGCAAAATCTGGCCATAGGCAGCCGTCACGATCAACTCGGGCTGACAGGCCAAAACTTGCTCCAACGCAGCGCTCTCTCTTATCTTCTCCGGTTGCAACACAGGTATTCCGTGAGCCAGCGCCGCTTGCTTGACGGGAGGAGGCGTAAGCAGCTGTTTGCGCCCGACCGGTCGGTCCGGTTGGGTGACGGCCGCCACGACCTGATAGCCAGCCTCAACGAGCGCATTCAGGCTGGAGACAGCAAAGTCGGGTGTTCCCATAAACAAAATGCGAACATCTTTCAATTGCTTATTCTCCTTCCTCTTCCGCACTGATCGGATAGACGCGGTCAGCGATATCGATAAACAGTACCCCGTTCAAGTGGTCAATTTCATGCTGCGAACAGCGGGCCAGCAAATCTTCGGCTTCCAGTTCAAACGGATTTCCGTTGCGATCCTGCGCCCGCACTTTTACCCACTGATGACGGCGGACATCGCCGCGCAGCCCGGGAATGCTCAAACAACCTTCCGGGTAATTGTCCTTCTGTTCCCCTTTGGCCTCGACAATTTCCGGATTGACCAGCTCAATGAGGCCATCGCCGCAATCCATTACGACGACTCGTTTGAGAATTCCGATCTGAGGTGCGGCCAAGCCTACTCCATCGGCATCATACATCGTGTCTGCCATATCATCGAGCAGTTTGTGCAAATTGGCATTAAATTTGGTTACTGTTATTGCTTTCTCCCGCAAAATCGGGTCAGGATGCTTTACAATCGTGCGAATTGCCATCTTTTTGTCCTCCTTCTTCCACTTGCCCGGTACACGGCATTTGGTTTCTATAACAACATTTGCGGATCAATATCGACATTCATCAACAATTGCTGCTGTTTTAACCATTCATCAAAGTGCCTGTTCATTTGGCCAAGCATGTCAATCAACTTCGGTTCATCTCGATATTTTAGCATGAGTTGGAAACGAAATCTATCTTTGATCCGCGGAATCGGCGATGCGACCGGTCCCAACAGGATCGTGGACGGCTGCAAACGCGCCTTGAGATAGTCGGCAACGGTCTGCGCCCCTTGAATCAGCACAGGCAATTGTTCATGGGAGAAACTGATCAGCACCAATCGGTAATACGGCGGATAGCCGGTCCGTTTCCGATTGAGCATCTCCTCCTCATAAAAGGATAAATAGTCGTGTTTCGTGGCATGCCGGATGCTGTAATGTTCCGGCGTATAGGTCTGAATGACCACATCGCCGCGCAATTCGTGGCGCCCCGCCCGTCCGCCGACCTGTGTCAGCAGCTGAAACGTTTTCTCCGCCGCACGGAAATCGGGGAGATGCAAAGAGGTATCGGCCGCAATCACTCCAACCAAGGTCACCCGGGGAAAATCAAGCCCTTTGGCAATCATTTGCGTCCCCAAAAGGACATCCCCCTGCCCGCGGCGGAACCGGTCCAGCAGTTCCTCGTGCGCCCCCTTGCGCGAAGTCGTATCGACATCCATCCGGATAACGCGGATACCGGGGAACAGCCGGGACAATTCTTCCTCGACTTTTTGCGTCCCGGTGCCAAAGAAGCGAATATGGCTGCTCTGGCATTCCGGACAGTGGTCCGGCTGTTTGATCGTATAACCGCAGTAATGACAGCGGGCGGTATGATTGGTGCGATGATAAGTAAGCGAGATATCGCAATGGACGCATGTAAGCGTATAGCCACATGATCGGCACATGACGAAGGTTGAAAAACCGCGCCGGTTTAAAAACAGCACGATCTGTTCGCCGTTTTGCAGCCGCTGCTCAATCATCTGGTACAACGTTTGACTGAACATCGAACGATTTTGCTTCAGCAACTCCTCGCGCATATCCACCACATGCACTTGCGGAAGCGGCCTGTTTCCTACCCGCTCGTTCATTGTCAGCAACTGATAGCGGCCCCGCGTCGCCAATGCGTACGTCTCCAAAGACGGCGTGGCGCTGCCCATAATCAGCACACCGTGATTTTGCCGTGCGCGCCACAAGGCCACCTCCCGCGCGTGATACCGCGGCGTCTCTTCCTGTTTATAGGAATTTTCGTGTTCCTCATCGATGACGATCAGCCCGAGATTGCGCAACGGCGCAAAAATCGCCGATCTTGCCCCCACAACCACTTTCACTTGTTGGCGAATGATCCGCCGCCATTCATCATAGCGCTCACCTTGCGACAAACCGCTGTGCAGCACGGCTACCAGATTGCCGAACCTCCCTTTTACCCGTTCCACCATCTGGGGCGTCAGCGAGATTTCCGGCACCAAAAAAATCGCTTCTTTACCTTTAGCCAACGTTTGTTCGATTGCTGCCAGGTAAACTTCCGTCTTTCCGCTGCCCGTGACTCCGTGCAGCAAAAAAGAGGCAAACCCGCCCTGTTCGATCGCCTGCGCAATCGGTTTTAATACCGTCTGCTGCTGGGCGGTATAACTGTGTTTGGCATCGGCAAATTTCCTGTGCGCGTAAGGATTGCGAAGCACTTCCATTTGCTCCAGTCGGATCCAGCCCTTCGCCGCCAGATTTTTCAATGTGGGCCGGGATACTCCCAGCAATTCGCCAAGTTCTTTGGCCGCGATCGGCTGGCCGGAAAACGGCGCCAGATGTAGCAGCACGCGCCTCATCTGCTCCGCTTGTTTGGGAAGAGAATCAGCTTTGGCCAACGCTTCTTCGTCAGTAAGCAGCAAGGTTACATAACTGGCCTGCTTATGCGTCACCCTGTCTTTGACATGGTACTCCGTAGTCAGCCAGCCCGCGCTCAGCCAGCCGGGCAATAACGGAATTTCATCAGGAAACTGCTGTTCCACTTCACGATACGCGACTGCCCCTCGCCGCAACAGCTCATGCAGCAAGGGAGACTGTCCCGCCAATTCCGCGGTCAGCTCGGCGGCAGCGACCACCCACCGCTCCGTTTTCCCCTTCAGCACGGCGGGAATCATCGCGTGAATCGCCGTAATCCACGGACACAAGTACTGTTTGGACATCCATTCCGCCAAATCGAGCAACTCTTCCGTCAGCGGCGGCAGGTCATCTTCCACTTCGAGAATCTCCCGCAATTTCTGCGGATCAATGCTCGTCTCCGTGCCATCAGCCAATTCGAGCAAACCGATGACAAAACCTTGCAATTTGCGCGGTCCAAACGGGACGATGACCCGGCTGCCCACCCGCAGAATCGGCAGCAACCATTCGGGAACGAGATAATCGAATGGACGATTCGTTCGGGACACCGGCACTTCCACTATTACTTTGGCTATAACCGGATTCATAGCACTTCGCTGATTGCGCGGGCAGATTGTTTGGCGATGACAGCGTCCCAAATTTTTTCTGCCACTTCCCGTTTGCTCATTTTTTCCAATGGCACAACTTCTCCATCCCGCGTCAATATCGTCACGACATTGGTGTCTGTCCCCATTCCCGCTCCGTCCATCAGCACATTGTTGGCGACGATCATGTCCAGATTTTTCCGCTCCAGTTTATCTTTGGCATATGTCAGCAATTCTTCTGTTTCCGCGGCAAACCCGACGACAAATTGATGCGTCTTGCTTTGCCCGACCGTTTGCAGGATGTCAGGCGCTTTTTCCAGTTCCAGCGTAAGTTCACCCTGTTTTTTCAGTTTATGCATCGCGACAGTTTTCGGGCGATAATCGGAAACCGCCGCTGTTTTGATAATCACATCGCTGTCAGCCATTCGTTGCAAAACAGCTTCCAACATTTGCTGAACCGATTCAACCCGAACGATCGTCACGCCGGGGGGAGCCGGGAGGTTGGTCGGTCCGCTGACCAGGCAAACTTCCGCCCCGCGATCTCTCGCTGCCTCGGCTACAGCATAGCCCATTTTTCCCGACGAATCATTGGAAATAAAGCGAACCGGATCAATCCGCTCCCGCGTGGGCCCTGCGGTAACCAGCACCTTTTTGCCGGCAAGGTCTTGCGGTTTCGCTGCGTTCCCGGCAAAAAAGTTGATCACAGCACGGACGATCTCTTCCGGTTCCGCCAATCTTCCCTTGCCGATCCAACCGCAGGCCAGCAGTCCTTCTCCCGGTTCGAGAAAACGATAGCCGAACTGTGCCAAGCGCTGCATATTGGCTTGAACGGCGGGATGCTCGTACATATTGACATTCATCGCCGGAGCAATCATCACCGGCGCTTTTGCCGCCAGAAGCGTCGTCGTCAGCATATCGTCGGCGATTCCGTTGGCCAACTTGCCGATTACATTGGCGGTAGCCGGAGCGACAATGACCAAATCGGCCCGATCGGCCAGATCGATATGCGAAATGACCCGCGGCTCTTGTTCGGCAAATGTATCGGTATAGACAGGCTGATGGGAGAGCGCCTGAAACGTCAGCGGTTGGATAAACTTCAGCGCGTTTTCGGTCAAAATCACATGAACGATCGCCCCCGCTTGGGTCAGCTTGCTTGTCAACGCTGCCGCTTTATAGGCTGCAATCCCGCCCGAAACCCCCAATACGATTTGTTTTCCTTGTAAAGTTGACATATGCTCCTCTCCTTTAGGACGAGTGACAAACCTGCAAAAAAACAACCTCTGAGAGGTTGTTTTTTCAGCCAGCTGTTTATTTGTTGCTCGGAGTTTCAAAGAGCACTTGCTCTTCGATAATTTCTTCCAACGCTTGCCCGACAAATTTTTTCGAGCGGGGTCTATCCAATTGCAAATTGTTGTCTTCCCGCAATTGCCGCGCCCGTTTTGCGGCTACTGTCACCAATGTATATTTGCTTTCTACTTTGTCCACCAGTTTGTCTATCGATGGGTATAACATGTTGGTTAAACCTCCTTCAACCATTTGCGAAATTTATGGATTTGGCGCTCTTTCCTCAAGTGTTCCGCCATAATGATGGCTTCGATTTTTTCACAAGCGCAATCGACGACGTCATTGACAACAACATAGTCGTATTTGTCCATCAATTCGATTTCCGCTTTGGCCACTTCCATGCGGTTGCGAATGGATTCTTCCGACTCGGTTCCTCGCCCGACGATGCGATTTTGCAATTCCGCCAAATCGGGAGGAGCGAGGAAGAGAAAAATGCCTTCCGGGAATTTTTCTTTGACCTGCAAGGCTCCCTGCACTTCTATCTCGAGAATGACATCCCGACCGCTGGCCAATGTTTCTTCTACGAAACGGCGCGGTGTCCCATAGTAATTCCCTACATATTCAGCCCATTCCAACAGCTCGTTTTCCGCAATCATCCGTTCAAATTCCGCTCTGCTTTTAAAGAAATAGTTGACGCCCTCTATTTCTCCGGCACGAGGGGCACGCGTCGTAGCCGAAACGGAATAGACCAAATTGGTCATGCGCTCGCGAAGCGCCTTGCAGATTGTCCCTTTTCCCACTCCTGAAGGTCCGGACAGAACCAAAAGGAGACCGCTGTCGTTCTCCATCTTCACACTTCAACTCCTAGTTTATTCATCCGACTCGTCATCTTTATGATGAACCAGTCTTTGCGCCACGGTTTCCGGCTGCACCGCAGAAAGTATCACATGGTCGCTATCCGTTATGATAACGGCTCTTGTGCGCCTGCCGTATGTAGCATCAATCAGCATGCAACGTTCCCGCGCGTCCTGGATAATCCGTTTGATCGGTGCTGATTCTGGGCTGACAATCGAAATGATGCGATTTGCGTTGACGATATTCCCAAAGCCAATGTTGATCAGTTTGATCGTCGCCATATGCCCAGTCATCCTTTCCCCGATCATTCGATATTTTGAACCTGCTCCCGCATCTTTTCGATCTCTGTTTTTATTTCGACAGCAAGTTGCTGAATCGGCAAATAATTGGCTTTCGAGCCAATCGTGTTCGCTTCCCGATTCATTTCCTGCAGAAGAAAGTCCAGCTTGCGCCCGACCGCTTCCGTCTTGGTCAGCTGCTCGCCGAATTGCGCGCAATGGCTCTCCAGGCGCGTCGTCTCTTCCGATATATCCGACCGCTCTGCGAACAGGACGATTTCTTGCAACAATCGCTGTTGATCAAGTTCAAAGCTAAACCCTTGAAGCGCATCTGTCAAGCGCTGATGCAGCCTGTGGCGATATTCTTCCACAGCCGCTTCCGCAAGCTCGCCAATTTGCTTGAGCCACTCGCCAATTTGCGTCAGCCTTTGCTGCAAATCGCGCATCAGCTTTTGCCCTTCCGCCTGCCTCATTTGCAACAGATCGATCACGGCTGCTTCCACCGTTTCCTCCAACAACTCGGCCAGCATTTCCGCCGGCGCAGTGGCGTCTTCTTTCTGTTGCAGCACGCCTGGCATGAGCAGCAAATCTTTTGCTGTCAGCTGATCCTGCAACGAAAAACGTTCAACCAGCTGTTTGGCCCCCTGCACATAAAGTTCAGCCTGGTTCCAATCGATCGCCGCTTCTGCCGAGTGAGCGTCGCCGCTGTGTTCAATGGCGACATTAACTTCGACCCGGCCGCGCTGAATATATTGAGAAACGATTTTTTTAACATGACCCTCAAGCATTCCCCATGATTTTGGCAAGCGTACGACCACTTCGCAAAAACGATGGTTCACCGAGCGCATCTCGACTGTCAGCTGGAAGGATGCCTGGAAAGCTACTTTTCGCCCATATCCTGACATGCTTCGGATCATCTGAATCCCACTTTCCCAAATTGGTTAAACAGGTAATGAAAAGATCCCGTCAATCACCTGAAAATCGTTAATTAATTATAGGAGACAATCATTCCCAGTGTCAACCGACCAGCATTCATCATCTTGGGCAATCGGGTTTCCTATGGTACACTTGCCTAGGTATCCATTTTTACGATTCTGTTCCCTGCAAAGAGGCCAACTCTTTGCATTGAAGTTTGAGGTGAATGTCAATGGCTTTTGATGGTGTTGTGATGCGGGCGGTCAGCGAAGAACTGTCTTCGCTGGTCGGCAGCCGTATCTCCCGTATATATCAACCGCATACCAGTGATATCGTTTTGCAGCTCCGGGGGCATAACGGCAATCACAAGTTACTTTTGTCGGCCAATCCGACCTATCCGCGGCTCCATCTCACTACCGAGGAGTTCGTCAATCCACAAGAGGCGCCGATGTTTTGCATGTTGCTGCGCAAACATTGCGAAGGCGGCGTAATTGTCTCCATTGAGCAGGTCGAGATGGAACGCGTCGTTCATATCGATGTAAGAGCAAGAGATGAGCTGGGCGACGTCTCCGTCAAGCGAATCGTTATCGAAATTATGGGCAAGCACAGCAATATTATTCTGATCGATCCGGAAAGCGGGCAAATCTTGGACAGCGTTTTTCATGTCACGCCGGCGATCAGCCAATATCGGCAAGTGCTGCCAGGCCGGCTTTACGTGTTTCCGCCGGAACAGGGCAAACAAAATCCGCTGACGGTGACGGAGCAGCAATTCATTCACGCCCTTGACTGGAACGGCGGCAAGCTGGATCGGCAAATCGTCAATCGGTTCACCGGAATCAGTCCGCTGCTGGCAAAAGAGATACTCCACCGCGCCGAACTGTCCACCCGCGAGAAACTTTGGACCGCTTTCGCCGCGATGATGGAGCCTATTAAGCGTCATCAATATACGCCGCTGATCGCCGAAAAGGACGGGCGCACCTATTTTTCCGTCACGGAATTGAGTCATCTGGAGCCAGCCAAAGTCACGCGCTTTTCTTCCGTCAGCGCTTGTCTGCAGGCGTATTACCAAGTGAAATCGATGCGCGACGTGGTCAAGCAAAAGGTGCATGATTTGATTCGTATCGTCACCACGGAACGCAACAAAAACGAGAAAAAAATTGAAAAGTTGGAACAGACCCTGGCAGAAGCGGCAGAGGCCGACCAGTTCCGCCTTTACGGAGAATTGATCACCGCCAATATGCACCAAATCTCGCGCGGCGACCGCGAACTGATCGCCGTTAACTGGTACGATCCCGAAGGGGGAACCGTGACCATTCCATTGGACCCGTTGAAAACGCCATCGGAAAACTTGCAAGCTTACTATCGCCGTTACAATAAAGCGAAAAACAGCATTCAGGTTGTCGAGGAACAAATCATGCAAGCCAAACAGGAGATTGCCTATATGGATGGGCTGCTTGTCCAACTGGAGCATGCCTCCCTGCCGGAAGCGGAAGAAATTCGCGAGGAAATGGTCGAGCAAGGATATGTGCGAAACCGCAACAAGCGCAACGCCAAAAAGAAAAAGGAAGCTCGCCCCGAACCGGACGTCTATTACTCCAACGATGGCACGATGATTTTGGTGGGCAAAAACAACAAGCAAAACGATTACTTGACCAACAAGCTGGCGGCCAGCAACGAAACCTGGCTGCATACGAAAGACATTCCCGGCTCGCACGTCGTCATCCGCGCTCGCCAGTTCTCCGAGCAAACATTGTACGAGGCGGCGCGCTTGGCTGCCTACTTCAGCAAAGCAAGCCAAGGAAACCAGGTGCCGGTCGATTACACTTTGGTTAAACACGTGAAGAAACCGAGCGGCGCAAAACCGGGCTATGTCATCTATGAACAACAGCGGACGCTCTACGTCACACCGCCTGACGAGGAAACGGTGCGAAGCATGAAAAACCGCCCCGCCGAAGCGCCCGAAACGCATAGCGATACCCGCTAAGTCCATACTAAGAGCATGAAAGGAGGTGTTCATTTTTTGAACATCTTACTTAAGCTCCTGGGGAATGGAATTGTAGCCGTTCCGGGTTTGATCTGGTCGGGTACAGGTTTTGGGTTCGCGGCAATCACCAGTGTTTTGGTTTCCCTTATTTCCTACCTGGTCGGCGATCGGCTGCTTCTCCCGAAAACGAATAATATGTTCGCCAGCCTCGCCGACCTGCTGCTTTCCTTTTTGCTGTTCTGGGCGATTACCTTCTTGTTTTACGAATGGTTTTCCTTAAACGGTATCTTTCTGACCGCGTTTGCCGTAGCCATTGTCGAATATTTCTATCATGCATACTTGCAGCGACAAGGTACCCACCATTCCAAACATCCAGGATGAAAACTTCGAGCGAAAAAGGGTGTGTCGGAATGAATGTGATTGGCATTGTCCAAAACGATTTAAACGAGTTTACGGTGTTGTTTGAGCCAAATGGTTCGCAAGCAAACAATCAAGACAACAGCAGCAGCGACAACGGAGGACAGAATCAAAACAGCGGCGGCGCTTCCTCCTTTTTGAACTTGCTCGGCCTCGATTCTTCTGCGGGAAATTCCCAGCAAGGACAACAAAATCAGCAGAGTCAGCAGCAGCAACAATCGCAGCCCCAGGAGATGACCGTCCGCATCAAAGGCATCCCCGAAGGGCAGAAGGCGACCTTTTTGCAAATGTACCAAATCCTTGAGGATGCCAAGGAAGAAAAGGATTTGGAAAGCAAACTGACCATCGTCAACCGTGGAAACCCAGAGTTGGTATCACAGGGCGGCTCCAATTAAAACTGTAAAAAAAGGAGAGGCGAGTCAACAACCCGGCTTCTCCTTTTTTGTGCTCGCTCAACGGCTGTCGGTACGCATTGTCCGCTTCATTCGATCGAGTTCCAGACGATTCATGGCTGTCTCTTTCACGGCAAACTCCACATCCCCCCTCAAGTGATCCACATGGCTTTGCATGGCACGCAACAGCTCGGGCAAACCGTCCGGCTGGTTATCTTCCAGCGATTGCAGCAACTCCTTGATGTCCGACAAAACGCTCTCCATTCCCTTCAGTTGCAGGTCGGTGCTGTCCATGCGCTGCTGATCTGCTTCCCACTTCTCCTCCATCCCCAGCAACCGTTTCTCCAGTGCTTCCAGTTTCCCTTCACTGCTTTCCAGCCGCTGATCCAAACCTTCCAATTGAAGTTCGATGCGTTCCAGGCTCCGTTCCACTTGACCGATCTGTTGCTCTGTCTCTTGCCCATCGCTTTCGATACTATCCAGACGCCTTCCCGCCTCTTCCAACAACCTCTCCAATCGCTCCAGTTTTTCCATGATCGCCTGCAGGGAATCCTGCATCGTCTCCTGAAGCTGTTCCTTCCATTCATTCATGCCGTTCCCCCCTTGCCTACCACTTATTTATGCGCGGAAGCAGGAAACATCCATAAAAAAAACACCAGTCTGCCTCGACTGGTGTTTAAACGACTATGTAATTCCCCCGCTCTGCCGTTCAGCCTCATGTTTCTTTAACCTGCAACTAACAGGTGGGTGACCCGTCCATGCTTCTGCCTTCCCATTCGTCCATACAGGAGGTGGGCCTGACATACATCATGAAGTTCTGTCTCCCTAGAAACACTCAAGGTTAAAAACATAAGTAGCCTTACGCACATCGCAGGATAACGTTTGTTCGTTCCGTTGTTATGAACTTATCCTATCATATTTGCATCGACTGCTCAATGTAAAATATTCCCACGCGAAAGGCAACAGACGAAAAGCGCCTCCGCTTTCAAGCAACGGAGGCGAGCAAGGCAGTATGTTCGGAGCTTAGTACATATCACTGCTTTCATACCCTCTGTAACCGCGGTAGCCGTACATTCCTAAATGGCCGTGTTGGTAACCATGGTGATGGTAAGCATGATGGTGGTGATAATCGAACATACCGGAAGAAGAGGACTCACGATGTTTCCTGTCGTGTTTGGCATAATGCTCACATTCGGTTTTGTAAAACGGCACTAACTTGCAAACCTTTTTGTAATATTTTTTCTTGCAGCATTTTTTGCATTTGCATTTTGTCTTGCATTTATTGCATCCGCAACTCATCCCGTCACCCCCTCGCTGTTTACAGTTACAAGGTATGAGCTAAGGGCTGCGTGCGAATGGTACAAAAATCCAATCTTTGCGAAAATAGACGATTAACCTGCCCTAAATTTCAACGGCGTTTGCCGGTCCGTCAATCTTCTTCCTCTTCGTCAAGGTCGTCGCCGGATAAATAGGTGATCGTTACCCCCAGCTCTTCCAGCAGACGCAACACTTCCTGATTCAACTGTTCATCGGCCAGCAGGCCAATCCCCTGTACCAGCTCCAGCTCTTCCAGGTCGCCGGATTCGGCATCCTCAATCAATTCCAGGACCTCTGTCATCTTTTTCTCGGTCAACTGGGCGACAATTTCTTGTTTTGTCATGACTGCACCTCGTTTGCGTTAGTTTATGTATCTTATATAATAAGGGAAATGCTGCAAAAAAAGGAGTGCCTGTACCGATGTATCCAGAGGAGTATATCATGTTTCTTGTTCATTTTCATGGAGACCGCGATTATTTTGAATGTCATGAAATTCTGGAAGACTACTGGAAAAGGACTCCGTCACCGGTTCGGTCCTCGATTTGGGTCGGTCTTATCCAACTGGCCGTCGCTCTCTACCACCAACGGCGCCAAAACTTTGCGGGGGCCGTCAAACTGTTGAGCAGCGCGATCGAAATAGTAAACAGCGACCCGGCGGGTATACAAAAACTCGGCCTCGATCCGCATGCGTTGCAGTCGCAATTAAAAGATCGACTGGCCGACATGCATCAACAAAAACCGTATACGAGCATGAATCTGCCGATCACCGATCCCGACTTGCTGGCCGCCTGCCAACAGCGCTGTACTGAACAAGGCTTCACCTTTGGCCAACCGAGTGAACTGACGAATGCCTATTTATTGGATAAACACAAATTGCGCGACCGCAGCGAAGTCATCGCCGAGCGCAACAGAAGCTTGCTGGCCAAGCGAAAGGCAAAGGAGCTTTAAAAGATCCACCAATATAGGCAGAGTACGATGCCTGTATCTGCCAGCAAATGGCTGAACCAGGTAACATAAAGGGTAGGATGGCGACGTTTCATCCACCCCCAGCCGGCTCCCACCACATAGACCAGCACAGTGATCAGCATTCCCCATTTCCAGCCGAACAACACCACGCCAATGATCAAATGGTACAGCGCGTAAAAAAAACTGCTGAGACCAATCGCCTGCCAATCGGGCAGATGCAACAGCAACCGCTGCTGAATGAAGCCACGCCAGAGTAATTCCTCCAGTAAGGAATTGACAATGATCAAATATGCGCCAAACAACCAGAGTGTTTGCTGGCGGATTCCCCAGGTGACCAAAACGGTCCGAACCCACTGCGGATCAGCTGACCGGCGGAACAGCAGCCAGACGCCGAGCACAATGGCTGCCAGCAAAAACAGCCCGCTCCCGAGCGAGAGCAGCAGGTTAGCGCGGTTCAGCTTTCCCCCCAGCCACGCATCCCGCCAATGTTTGCGCAGACGCCCTTCCCGCCACCCGTGCAATACGGGAATGCCCAGACAGACGATCAGATGAAAGACGATAAAAGTAACGACGATATCTTTTTGAATGACCAATCCGTATAAAATCGCAAAAGTTCCCAAAAAACCGTAAAGGATGATCCATAACAGTGAATTTTTTTGACTCATGCCGTATTGCCTCGCTTATCCATCCTTGCTTGTATCAATATGCCCCGGCCGCCAGGCAAAGATACAAACGCTGGTAAATAAGTGTAAAAGTGTGGATTGTGATTTTTATGAAATGGTGTAAACTAAAAAAGGGACTACTTTGTGAAAGGAGTGCAGCTGATGTCCTTTATATCCCCTACTGTATTAGGTATGATTGCGATGTTGTTAATGGCCGGATTTGTGATCATGGTTCGCATGCGTGCGGCAAAGCGGCCTGTTTCCATAAAGGGAATTATTTTGCCACCGATCTTTATGTCAACCGGATTTGTCATGTTTCATTTGCCGGAAGCGGTCACTCCTTTAAGTTACGATCTCATTGCTTTTTTCGTAGGCATGGTTTTCTCGGTGCCGCTGATTCTGACTTCCCGCTTTGAAATTGTCGGGCAAGATGTGTTTTTAAAACGTTCCAAGGCCTTTTTCTTTATCCTTTTCGGCTTGTTGGTCATTCGTTTTGCGATCAAACTGATCGTCGGCGATTCATTCTCCCCCTTGCAATCTGCCGGTCTGTTCTTTATACTGGCTTATGGAATGATTGTGCCGTGGCGCATTGCCATGCTGGTGATGTACCGCCAACTGGTCAAAAAGTTTCTGATTCGCACTTGATAAGAAATGAGCATCAACACATATACAAAAATGTTTTCTAGGGTTCCGCAGCGGAATGGCTGGTCTGGTCCAAGAGAAAACTCACAGTATCACACTGTGCCACGGAAGGATAAAAGCCTGGGAGATTACGATCTTCCAGGTTTTTATTTTTTTCAGGCTCAATCGGTTGAGGAGGAGAGCAGAACTTATGAAAAGCGATTGGATAAAAGTATTGATTGCCGCGGTGTTTGAGGTGCTATGGGTGATCGGCTTGAAGCATGCCGACAGCCTCTGGAGTTGGGCAGGGACATTGCTTGCCATCCTGATCAGTTTCTACGGCTTGATTGCCGCAGGGCGGCGGCTGCCGGTCGGGACCGTTTATGCCACCTTTGTCGGCTTGGGCAGTGCGGGAACCGTGCTGTCGGAAATGTTTTTCTTTGGCGAACCGTTTGAACTGGCCAAATTGCTGTTGATTCTGCTGTTGCTGATCGGCGTGATCGGGCTGAAACAAGTGACCCCATCCGCGCCGGAAGAAGGGAGGAATTCTTAATGGACTGGCTGTTTCTCGTGTTGGCTGGTTGCATGGAGATGTTTGCCGTGACGATGATGAACAAATGGCACGCCGATCGCAAGTGGCTGTCCTTTCTCCTGCTGCTGCTCGGGTTTGGCGGAAGCTTCCTGTTTTTGGACCTGGCGATGGAAACGTTGCCGATGGGCACGGCCTACGCCGTCTGGACGGGAATCGGCGCAGCGGGTGCAGCGATCACGGGGATGCTCTTTTACCGGGAACCGAAAGACTGGAAGCGAATCGTGTTTATCGCCATGATTCTTGTGTCGGCGATCGGATTGAAACTGATTTCCTGATTGGTTTAGCCCGCTTCAGGAAACCAATACACAATCCTCCTGTCCGCGCTGGAACAGGAGGCTTTCGTTTGCCTATTTCATATAATGATCGAGCAGTTCATAGCAACGCTCTTTGGTCAGGCGCGCCTGAGCAGTCAAATATTGAAACGATTCCAGCGAGCCGCCCTGAAACGCGGCTGCCTCGCCTTTTGCCGCTTCGTCGCGGTGTTGAACCCATGCTCGCTGTTCGTCCCTGAGTTTGCTCATTTCAGCGGCAGGCAGTTGCTCGTTGAGCGCGCGGTATATTTCATTTAGCGCTTGATCCCATTTTTTGTAGATTTCGCCGGCAGCTTCGTTCATCTCCGCTTGCGTTCCATTTTGCCATTTCTCATGTGCCGCCGAGAGCTCAGCTTCAATTCCGTCCAGCTTTTTCCGATACGCCGCTTTTTCCTTTGTCTCCTGCGCGCTAGCACCTGCTTTTGCGCCGGGTTTGGCTGATTGAGCGGCAGCCACAGCCGCGCCCGACCCGGTGTTGCCCGCAACGGCACCTGGTTGCGGTTGATCGGTGCTGCAGCCGGCCATCAACAAAACGGATGCGATCGCGATGAGAAATGGTTTCATTTTTGATACCCCATCGTTGCTTTCACCGCTTGTTTCCAGCCTTGATACAGTTCCCGACGGCGGGATTCCTCCAGTTGCGGGGAAAAGGTCCGTTCAATCACTTTGTTGCGGGCGATCTCATCCATGCTGTTCCAGTAAGAGACAGCCAGCCCGGCCAAATATGCCGCTCCCAGGGCTGTCGTTTCATTGACCCGCGGCCGCTCCACTTCTGTGGCGAGAATGTCTGCCTGAAACTGCAGCAAAAAGTTATTGGCAGCCGCTCCGCCATCTACCGCCAGTCTTTGCAGTTGAATCCCCGCATCGGCTTCCATCGCCTCCAGCACATCGCGGGTTTGATAGGCGAGCGATTCCAGCGCTGCCCGAATCAGATGGTCGGAAGTCGTTCCCCGCGTAATGCCAAAGATGGCACCGCGCGCCTGCGAATCCCAATAGGGAGCGCCCAATCCCACAAACGCCGGGACGAGATAAAGCCCATCCGTACTTTCCACCGCCTGGGCATGTCTTTCCGAATCGGCGGCGTTGGTGAGCAGTTTCATCCCGTCTCGCAGCCACTGTATGGCGGCGCCGGCAACAAAAATGCTGCCTTCCAGCGCATAATTGACCTTGCCGTTCACTCCCCAGGCGATCGTCGTCAGCAACCCGTTCTTGGAACGGACGGCTTGCTCTCCGGTATTCATCAACATGAAACAGCCGGTGCCGTATGTATTTTTGGCCGTACCTTTGTCAAAACATGCCTGGCCAAACAACGCCGCTTGCTGGTCGCCGGCAATGCCGGCAATCGGCAGAGGAGTCTCAAACAGGCTTTTGGCTGTATAGCCATAAATTTCGCTCGACGCTTTCACTTGCGGCAGCATCTGTTTGGGAACCGTCAACAACTCCAGCAGCTGATCGTCCCAATCCAACGTGTGGATGTTAAACAATAAAGTTCGTGACGCGTTGGAATAATCGGTAACATGGACCTTGCCATCGGTCAGCTTCCAGACCAGCCAGCTGTCAATCGTTCCAAACAGCAAGTCGCCGTTTTCCGCCTTCGCTCTCGCTCCCTCGACTTGATCGAGAATCCATTTCACTTTTGTCCCCGAGAAATACGGATCGATCAGCAAACCGGTCTTCTCCTTGATCAGCGGTTCCCAGCCCGCTTCTTTCAACTGTTGGCATAGCTCCAGCGTTTGTCTGCTTTGCCAAACGATCGCGCGGTAGACCGGTTTTCCCGTCCGTCTATCCCAGACCACGGTCGTTTCCCGCTGGTTGGTAATGCCGATCCCGGCAATCTGTTGCGGTTTTACATGGTTTTCCAGCAACACCCGTTTCAGCACGTTCAACTGCGACTCCCAAATTTCTTCCGCGTCGTGCTCCACCCAGCCCGGCTTGGGATAATATTGGGTCAGTTCTTCCTGGGCCACCCCAATCATTGCCCCCGAATGGTCAAACAGGATGGCACGCGAACTGGTTGTTCCCTGGTCAAGCGACAAAATATACGTTTCCGCCAATTCCATTCCCCCCTCAACTTACCCTCATTTTAAACAATGTTTGCGCGAAGGAAAACCTCCCGTTACCAGAAGAAGGAAAACCTTCGATCAGCAAAAAAGTCCGTCACCCCTCTGGCCGGTTGCCCATATACATAACCTAGTTGATGTCTATTTGAGGTGATAAACATGGTGACAAGACCACCAATCTTGCGGCCCGGTGATACGATCGGCATCGTGACATTGGGCAGCCCGCTGGATGCGGCGACGATCAACCAGCGACTGGAAACCTTGGTCGGAATGGGTTTTCAGGTTGTATTGGGTGAGTATGTGTATGCCCAAACCGGGATGGTTGCGGGAACAGACCAGCAACGCGCTTCCGACTTGATGAACATGTTTGAAAACCCGGATGTAAAAATGATCCTGCCCACACGCGGCGGAGTCGGGGTGGCGGGGATTATTCCCCATTTGGACTTTCGCGTCATTCGCCGCAATCCGAAAATTGTTACGGGATACAGCGATATTACCGTCCTGCTGAACGTCCTGTATCAATATGGAAATCTGATTACTTTGCAAAGCTTAATGTTGATCGATTTTCAACAAGCCACGCCTGTTTATAATTTCGAGCAATTTTTCTCGGCCGTTACCACCACGACCGCCCCGAGAGTGATCGAAAACCCTCCAGGCATGGCCCAAATCAGCCGAGTCCCCGGAAATGTCATCGGTCCGATTGTGGGAGGGAACTTAACCTCTTTTGTCGATACGTTAGGAACACCTTTTGAGATTGACACGCGTGGAAAGATATTGTTGATCGAAGAAACTCACGAACCGACCAACAGTGTCTACCGCATGTTAAATCAATTGCGTCTGGCCGGCAAATTTGCCGATTGTCTCGGCATCATCATGGGTGAATGCACAAATTGTCCGATCTCGTATAATACGTCCTACGAGGATTTGATCAACGGCTTTATGGTACCATTGGGCAAACCGCTGATGACTAATGTTGCGACAGCGCACGGGTATTATAAAGCGGCGATTCCGATCGGGGCGGTTGCCCAGTTGGATACGATCAACAATCGCTTGACCGTGCTCGACCCGATTGTATCGAATCGCTTGCCTCCCGCCTGACACAAAGCCCGCTCGGCGATGCTAGCATCACACGCGAGCGGGCTTTGCGGTTTGCGGATTGATCAAATTCGGTTGGGCAGCAGAACGCCATAATGTGCCGGGGAAACACGGGCCCAATAAAATAACGCCAGCAAAAAGCATACAGCTGCACATAACAGCAAAAGTTCACGTTTTTTCCACTTGGGCATTTGATAAAAGCGATGATGGCGGTTGCGAATCTGGAAACCTTTGGCGTCGAGCGCATTGGCGATGAGTTGCACTCTGCGCAATGAAGTAAAAATCAACGGAACAAGCAGAAAACCGTATTTTCGCAGTTTTTCCTGCAACCTTCCCCGATCCAGTTGCAGCCCCCTGACCAGCTGCGCCTCCCGAATCGTCTCCAGATCATTTTTTACCAACGGAATGAAGCGAAAGATTAAGGAAATCAGAAAGCCGATGGAAAACGGCACGCCGATTCCCCGCAAGGCAAGGGCAAGCTGCCGAGGGGTCGTCGTCAAGAAAAAGTACATGCTGAGCAATGTCACGTTGGCAATTCGCAGACCCATCCCGATCGACCACAATATTCCTGTATCTGTAATCTGCACCGGATAACTGACCAATGGGATCGTTCCCCGCCAGTAAGCGGTACCTTCTCGCACAAACAAAAGCCAGCTCAGCATCGTGAACAATGCGCCCAACCCGCCGAGCAGCCAGTACAATTTTCGCATTGACCGCGGCCAGCCCAAATACGTGATTAACAACAGATCACCCAGCCAACACAAAAGCAGCACTCGCGGATCTTGGAAAATAAACGAAAGGCTGCCCAACAATACCCAGAGAAGCAAGAAGAAACCGGGATGCACCGTTGACATTGGCTTCGCGTTCGTCTTATTCATCGGTCGTTCAGGTCAACTCCTTTACAAGCCGGTCCTGCAGCTCGGCTAACGTGAGCGGCAACGGCGTCAACCCAAGCGCCTGCGCAAAACGACTGACAGCGGGAGGCTCCACTTGCGCCAGACTGAGCGCATTCGTTTGCGCAAACACATGCCGCGGCTCGCCGTCACAAACGATTTCCCCTTTGTGCAAGACGAGCACGCGCTGGGCGTACTCCGCAACCAACCGCATGTCGTGTGTGATCGCCAAAATCGTATGCCCCTGTCGGTGCAAACTTTGAATCAATGCCATCATCTCCATGACGCCACGGTGATCCAATCCGGTGGTCGGTTCATCGAGAACGATTACGCGCGGTTTCATGGCCAATATGGAAGCAACGGCGATTTTTTGCCGCGTTCCCTTACTGACAAAGTACGGTTCTTCCTCCCGGTAAGGCAACAGCCCGACAGCTTCCAAAGCTTGCGTCACCCTTTCTTCAATCTCCGCTTTCGCTAAGCCGAGATTGCTTGGGCCAAACGCCACTTCCTCGCCAATCGTCGATTGAAAAATTTGATGATCGGGATTCTGGTAACAATAGGAAACGATGCGTGACAGCTCGGCAACCGAGACCTCGCGCGTATCCCGTCCTTCCACGTAGACCGCCCCATCGGTCGGTTTGTACAGACCGTTGCAATGTTTGGCCAACGTCGTCTTCCCCGAGCCGTTTCCGCCGATCAACGCGATAAACTCGCCGGAGCGAATGCTGAGGTCGATCTGTTTTAATACCGGCTGCTCCGCCTTGTAATGAAAGCTGACCTTTTCAAAGCGAATGATTGAGTCGCTCATGTCTCCCCCTCCGTTGTTCCTCCATCCGTTGAAATGCCGCAATCATCTCCTCGACCGTCAGCGAAGTCGGCTCCGCTTGCAGCTGACCCTGCTCCGTCAGCCAATGGTGCAGCTTGATCATATCCGGAACAAAGATTCCCTCTTGTTCCAATAAACCGATTTGTTGAAAAAAGGAAGCCGTCGGTAAATCCAGCCGAAGGTCCCCCTCGCTGAGCAGCACGACGCGGTCGCAAAAACGGGCCAACTCTTCCGTCGCATGCGAAGAGACGACAATCGTCATCTTCTCCTCCCGTCTGAGACGGTGCAGCAATTGAAAAACCTCGGCGGCGCCTTTTGGGTCAAGCTCCGATGTCGGTTCGTCCAGGATCAAAATTTGCGGCGATACCGCCAGTGCCGAGGCAATCGCTACCCGCTGTTTCTCGCCGCCAGACAGTTCAAACGGCGACCGGGCTTCAAATCCTTGCAGACCGACCAACTGCAGCACTTCCTCAATTCGCCGCTCGATCTGCTGATCGGAATATCCTTTGTTTTCCAATGAAAAGGCGATCTCCTCTTCCACCGTCAAGCCGATAAACTGCGTCTCCGGATCTTGAAAGACGATGCCGATCTCGCCAGCGGCCAACCGTTGTCCC
This sequence comes from Brevibacillus fulvus, assembly GCF_016908525.1. Taxonomy (GTDB): domain Bacteria; phylum Bacillota; class Bacilli; order Brevibacillales; family Brevibacillaceae; genus Brevibacillus_G; species Brevibacillus_G fulvus. The sequence goes on along the minus strand of NZ_JAFBEB010000002.1, from coordinate 287,999 downwards.
GCAAACGAACCGGCATAATTGGCCGGAATCAAGCCGGCCAACGTCAACAGCAGCGTTGTTTTTCCTGAACCGGAGCGGCCGACGACGCCTACTGCTTCGCCTGCCTGCAGCTGCAAGTGGAGCTGACGCAAAACCGGAGCCTGTCCCTCTTCATAAGACCAACTGACATCGCTTAGCGAAAGGATCGGCTGGCCGGTCACGGTCGATAACTCCTTGGCGCTTCATAGCCGGAGGAAACAGCGCGGCCGCGATACAGACCGGACCGTTTGACGAACGGATAAAGCAATTTCAACAGGATTGGCCCCAGGATTGCGGTTGCAATCGCCTGATTGAGGAAAACGACCGGGATAAATTCATAGGCCACTTCGACCGGAGTAAAGCCGAGCGCCACATTCAGCAAAATGGAACAAGCCACGACGGCAGAAGCGACCAGCACGACGAACAAATAATATTGCACATAGCTGCGCCCCGTCTTCAAGGCCGGATGACTGACAGCCAGCAAGGAAATAAACCCGCCGAGAAAGTTGGAGATCAATCCCGCTGCCAAAATGTGCGGGGCGGCACTGCCGGTTAACAAGTCGCTGACCATATTGCCAAAAGCCAAACCGATGCAGCCGGGCAAGCCAAAGAGAATGCCGAATACCGGTTGCAAGGCATTGGCCGGACGAATCGGAACCTGTGGAATGATTTTGATTTGCGCCAATGTTAACAGAGCGACCGCATACAGTGCGGCTGTGACCACGATCAATACAAAATCGACCGTCGTCCATTTGCGACGAAAAATGGATGAGAGCATACGTTTACCTCCTATTTGCCATGCCTAGTGTAAAATGCCAAATCTATGTCTAATCTTACCCCGCCCCTTTCGTTCTGGCAATAAGGCCGGCACAAAGCAAAAGAACCCGGGGGTACTTGCCCGGGTTCTTCGCTCGTGTGGCTGGCAGATCAGAAATTAAAGTTATCCGGATCGGCGCCGAAACGTTTGTTTTGGTTCAACCCATTGATTTTTTCCACATCTTCCGCAGAAAGTTCGAAATCGAAGATGTCGCTGTTTTCGATAATCCGCTGTTCTTTTACCGATTTCGGAATGGTGACCACACCTTGTTGCAAGTCCCAACGCAAGACGATTTGCGCCGGCGTCTTTTGGTATTTTTCCGCCAGTTCTTTTAACAGTGGCAGATCCAGATTGCCTTGCATCAGCGGGCTCCATGCCTCCATTTGGATGTTGTTTTCCTTCGTGAATTGGAGCAGCTCCCTTTGCGTGAGCAGCGGGTGGAATTCAACTTGATCAACCATCGGGACAATTTCGCAATCCGCCATCAAATCTTGCAGGTGATGCACATGGAAGTTGCTGACGCCGATCGCGCGGACAACGCCGTCTTTATACAGCTTCTCCAGCGCTTTCCACGTGTCTTTGTATTTTCCTTTCACCGGCCAGTGAATCAGGTACAGATCAACATATGTAAGGCCAAGCTTTTTGCGGCTCTCTTCGAACGCGCGTAGCGTGGAATCATAGCCTTGTTCGGAATTCCAAATTTTTGTCGTAATAAACAAATCTTCGCGAGCAACGCCGGATTGTTGGATTGCACGTCCAACGCCTTCTTCGTTGCCATAGACAGCTGCCGTATCAATACTGCGGTAGCCGTTTTTGATCGCTGTTGCAACCGCATGTTCCACTTCGCCTTCAGCAGTCACTTTCCAGACCCCGAGACCGAGCCAAGGCATCTTTACGCCATTATGCAGAACAGTGGTATCAGCAATATGTTTGCCCATCCAAACTCTCCTCCAGTTCAATTGGATAAATATAGCAGCACGCTGCTCTTACTATCATACCACAACATTCCGTTCCAACTTACACTTTGCCCCGCAATTCTCCATAAAAAAACCGATCTCCCGTTACCAGGAAATCGGTTGTTTGCTTCGGCTCGTCAGACGAGAATGCCCCCGCCGCTTTTCCGGTATTTCAAAATTCCTTCGGCCGCCCGGTAAGCCAGCGCGCCTACCGTTCCCGTCGGGTTATAGCCGCTGTTATGCGCAAAAGCGGAAGCACCGACCACAAACAAATTTTCCACATCCCACATCTGCAAATAAGAGTTTACGGCAGAGGTGGCCGGATCTGCACCCATAATCACTCCGCCGGTGTTATGGGTCGACTGGTAAGGCGTAATATCGTACGGCCCGAGTTCCTTGGCTGTCTCAACCAGGCTCGGCTTCATTTCTTTGACGATATCCTCGCATCTGGAAGCGAGATATTGCGTCAATTGACGATCCTGCTCCTCAAAATCAAAGGTGATGCGAATGAGCGGATCGCCGTAAGCATCGCGATAGGTCGGGTCAAGATCCAGATAATGATGGCGGAATGGCATGCAAGCGCCTTGTGCCGCGACACTGATCGTACTGTTGTAATACTTGATCGACGCTGCCTTGAACTCTTTTCCCCATCCCGGTGTTCCTTTGGGCACAAGATTGTTTTGAATCGGCCGCTTACCGGTTTGCGTATAGGCAATATTGGCGCCATGGATGAAATTGAGGTCAGAGTGATCAAAGTTGTCCCCGTTGAAATCATCCAGGCAAGCTCCGAGCGATCCGGCACCGGCGAACGTATTGAATTCGGAATCATTAAAGAAGCCGACCGACTGCCCCTTGAACACTTGGTATGCGTAGTTCTTGCCGATCACGCCGGTATTGTTGGCGGCATTGTAGGGACGGCCCAAATTGGACATCAGCAACAGCCGTACGTTATTGAACACAAAGCTGGTCAGCACGACAATGTCGGCCGGCTGTTCAATTTCTTCTCCCGTCGTCACATCAACATACAGCACACCTGTTGCTCTGTTTCCAGTATGTAAAATCCGTCGGACATTGGAATGGGAGCGAATCTCAAATTTGCCGGTCTTTTTCGCCACCGGTATCACGGTCACCACCGGATCAGCTTTCGCTCCGTATTCACAGCCAAACCGCTCGCAGTAGCCGCAATACTGACAAGCGGCTCTGGCTACCCCGTCAGGGTTGGTGTAGTTCTCGGACAGATTGGCGGACGGCACCATATAGGGATGAAGATTAAGCTTCTTGGCCGCTTCAATAAACATGTTGACCGTTGGCGATTTTTTCATCGGCGGAGTCGGATATTTGTCCGAGCGTTTGCCGCCCAGAGGATTCTCTTCGCCAGAAATCCCCGCCATTTTCTCGAATTTGTCAAAATACGGCTCCAGCTCATCATAGGTGATGCCCCAATCTTGAATGGTCATCTCCGCCGGGATTTTATTGGCGCCATACCGTTCGATCGTTTGCGTGCGGATTTGAAAATCATACGGCAAAAAGCGGTACGTTTGTCCATTCCAGTGCACACCCGCGCCACCCAGCCCGTCCCCGAGCAAAAAGGACCCATAGGAACGCATCGGCAATGCCCTGACTTTTTCGTTACTGCGAAATGTAACCGTTTCTCTGGAAAGATCTTGCATCAGTTCATAGCGGAGCGCGTAGCGAAGCTCATCGTGAACCATAAAATAATCTTCGGTTTTTCTTTCTTTGCCGCGCTCCAAACCTACGACGGTCAATCCGGCTTTGGTCAGTTCGGAAGCGAGAATGCCCCCGGTCCAACCAACGCCAACAAGTACTACATCCACTTTCGGAAGTCTCTTCGGCATAATGGACACCTCTTTTACATTAATGAGATAAATGATCTCGCAAACTGGCAGGCTTGATTTGCGGCAGTCCCTCCTTCTCGATGATATTGGCGTAAGACATTTGATTGCCCGGATACTTTTTCAAATTCCAGCCACTCATGTTTTTGTTGCCGCCGTACAACGGATCAGCGTATACCCCTTCCAATGTGTTTGTGACCAACATTTTGAAAAAGCCGCTGGCAGATGTCGTCGTCAATTTGATTTCGTCTTTTTCAAAAGCGGTCAGAACCGCATCTTGTTCTTCCGGAGCCAAATCATAGAAGTTCTTTTTATACTTGCTCATGCTGTAATTCTGCATTTCCCTCAAGCCAATTTCGTAAATTTCCCTTCTGCGCAATCGCCCTTGATACCCTTGAACCTTTTCGCCGGGGAAAAACGGCGGTTGCATATAATCACGGGCATTAAAGCCGTATTCGCCAGCCAATTGGTGGTCAATGAAGAAGGCCACGCCGAGATCACGGGCCCCTGGTCCGTTGTCATCCTTGGGAAAAATTCTTTCAGTTGCAGCGTCGACAACCTTGAATTGCTCCTGGGTAAAAAACATCAATGCCTGGTTAAAATCGGGAGTTTGTTGCGGCGCTGACTGGTTGGGGGCTGGTGTTTGCTGCTTCGGCTCGCGTCCCAGCAAGCTTCCCAGAACGCCGCCGACGACCAATCCCCCGATCGCATAACCGGAGTTTGCTAAAAATTTTCGCCTCGATATTGTGGAAGAATCTTTGTTTTCTTCTTGATTTGCCAAAAGAATCCACCTCCTATTCCTTGGTTTGCTCAAATTTGCCAAAAATTATCCATGCTTCTTGGCAAAAACCACCACCCATACAAAGAACAGTGCAGGGAACGATAGGAAAAGAGAATTTCCACAGAAACTTTGGAGGGATCAATCATGAATCGCAAGCCATTAAAAGCGGTGCTTCCCGCACTTTGTGTCGCCTTAGTCTTGTCGGCCTGTGGAAATCAGAATCAGCAAGGAGCAGGCAACGGCAACAACACGGCTGGAACCAAGGCAACAAACCAAAAGCAGAATAAGTCCGGCCAAGCTCAGGGAGGGCAAGCGCAAGGAAAACAAACGGGGCAAGCGCCAAAATCAACCCACACACAAGGCAGAAACAAACAAGATGCCACCTTGATTCCAAGCATCAACAGCGATAAGAAACGCACCACCAACGAAATGGGGGCGCAACATTATGGAATGGGGGCCAATGTGCTCAGTTCCATCGGCAGCTCCGCTCTGCCGGGCGGAGGTGTCTCCACCAAGCTGGAGTCCATGCTGGGCAGCGCAGGAATCCACGGCGTACAAGTATTAGTGATCGACGACACCGTGATCATCGGTCAAAACAACGATCATCAAGGTTCGGCTATGCAGTATGATGCCATGCAAAACAAACTGCTCAATCGCTTCTCCGGCACATCATCAACGCAATCGGATCAGGACTTCGGCTTTAAAGGAACACCTGGCATGCCCGGTGCAACGATGTCAGGCGGAAATCAGAAGCAGCCAGGCCAAACGGGCGGAGCCGGTTCCGGCGGAGAGGTTTCTGCTGGCGGGGCTTCTGGCGCTGGCGGCGGGGCTTCTGGCGCTGGCGGCGGGGCTTCTGGCGCTGGCGGCGGGGCTTCTGGCGCTGGCGGAGCTTCTGGCGCTGGCGCCGGAACGTCGACCGGGCCTGCAGGCGGCAGCACAGCCGATGCATCCTACGGCAGCGCAAACCTTTATACCGGTGGAAACGGCGGAAATGGCAATGCAGGCGGTAACAACGGCGGAAATACAACCGGCGCTGGCACAGGCGACTCTCTGCAAGCGGCCCGTCAGGAAATCGAATCGATTTTTGGGGGCAATGTCCGTGTGCTGACTGTGACCAACCCTGAGGCTGTTTCCGCAATGCAGCGGATCCGAAACAGTTTGCAATCGCAAAATGGCAGAGACAAACGATTCACCGCCGATCTGGCATTGGTCATGAGAGCGGCTCGCGGAGACAATCAAAGCCAATCCACTCAGCGATCCAACCAACAATCTAGTCAGCAATCCAACCAACAGCAATCACGCTAAACAAAGCCCGTGCGTCATCCGCTCCACTAATTCACAAAAACAAAGACGGCTGCCAGATTGGCAACCGTCTTTTGTTTTTTTCTCTGTTTACGCTTTGGGCAGCTCAAACGAGCTTTTCAAGGAAACCGTCAAATTAAAGACCAATTTTTCTTTGGTCGTATATTTTGGATCAACATTAAAGTAACCATGACGGAAAAACTGAAATTTGTCATGCGGTTTGGCTTCACTCATATTCGGCTCGACATATCCTTGGACTATTTTAAGCGAATTGGGATTCACTTTTTCCAGGAAGGTCTTGTTGTCGTCATCCTCTTCATCGAGAATGAGCGGCTCATACAAGCGAAACTCTGCCGGAACCGCCTGTTTTGCCTCAACCCAGTGGATCGTTCCCTTCACCTTTCTGCCGGTAAAGCCGCTGCCGCTTTTCGTTTCAGGGTCATAGGTGCAATGAATTTCCACAACATTGCCTTCGCTGTCTTTGATCACCTCTTCGCACCGAATGAAGTAAGCGTGTTTCAGGCGAACTTCGTTACCAGGGAAGAGGCGGTGGTATTTGGCTGGCGGGTTTTCCATAAAATCATCTTGCTCAATGTAAATTTCGCGGGAAAACGGGATTTTTCGCGTACCCATTTCCGGATTTTCCGGATTGATTTCCGCATCCAGCCATTCCACTTGTCCTTCCGGATAGTTGGTAATCACCACTTTTAACGGCTGTAGAATTCCCATCGTCCGCGGCGCTTTCAGCTTCAAGTCTTCGCGAATGAAATGATCCAGCATTTTCGAATCGACCAGACTGTTGCTGCGGGAAACTCCCACTTCACGGCAAAAGTTGCGGATCGATTCCGGCGTAAACCCTTTGCGTCGCAGTCCGGAGATGGTCGGCATGCGCGGATCGTCCCAACCGTCCACCACTTGCTCGTCCACCAACGCTTTCAAATACCGTTTGCTCATCACCGTATTGGTCATGTTCAAGCGGGCAAATTCATATTGATGTGGAACATTCTCCATCTCACATTCTTGAATCAACCAATCGTAGAGCGGGCGATGATCTTCAAACTCCAACGAACATAACGAGTGGGTTACCCCTTCGATCGCGTCTTCCAACGGATGAGCGAAGTCATACATCGGATAAATGCACCATTTGTCGCCGGTGTTGTGATGTTTGGTATGGGAAATCCGGTATAACACCGGATCGCGCAAATTTATATTGGGCGAAGCCATATCGATTTTGGCGCGCAACACTTTTTCCCCGTCTTTAAACTCACCATTGCGCATCCGCTCAAACAGTTCGAGGTTTTCCTCAACCGAACGATTGCGGTAAGGACTTTCTTTGCCCGGTTCGGTTAAAGTTCCGCGCGTTTCCCGAATTTGCTCGGCAGTCAGATCACAGACGTACGCTTTGCCTTTCTTGATCAGCAAAACCGCCCGATTGTACATTTCCTCAAAGTAATTGGAAGCGAAGCAGAGATTGTCCCATTCAAACCCCAGCCATTTGACATCCTCTTTAATCGCTTCGACATACTCAACATCTTCCTTCACAGGATTTGTATCATCAAACCGCAAGTTGGTCTTGCCGTTAAACTCGTCCGCCAGTTCAAAATTGAGGCAGATCGCTTTGGCATGGCCAATATGCAGATAACCGTTCGGTTCAGGAGGGAAACGGGTCACGATTTCCTGCACTTTTCCCGCTTTTAAATCTTCCATCACAATCGTACGAATAAAATTCGATGAAGCCGGCTTGTTTTCCACCACAATCAACCTTTCACGATATATCTAGACGAAACCATTTTCCTCTTTCTAAATAATACTGATAATGCCACAAGAGTTCAACCTGCCTTTAAAAGAAACCGCCCTTGCACATTCCGCTCCGTTCTAAGCGGGAACCTTCCCTCTAGTTCTTCTTGTGATATCTGTCTATTTCCTGTTTTGCCGGCAATCGCTAGGTATATACCGTTTCCAAAGCCGCCAGCGGATTCATACTGTACCATATGCCACGCAATATGAAGGAGGAAGAAACATGGCCAGAAGGGAGCTTCCCGAGCGGACAAGAGTCAGCCCTGAATTTCAGGAATGGTTGAGAAGCAATCAAGTGAGCCGCCGGCAGTTGCGCAGGAACCCGGAACTGTTTCACACCTATTATGAACAATGGCAACGCACTGTCGCAAAACCAAAAAGCAACCGAAGATCGCTATCGCTTTTCAGCAAGTTGTCGCGGGTAGACTTGAATCAAGTGAGCAATCACCTTTCAAAAGCAAGCGAAGTGATCGGCATGATTCAAAATTTTAAAGGGATTTTTGGAAGCGGAGGTCGACCGCACGACTTTGACTAAACCGGCCCGCGAACGGCGGTGATTTTGGCCACAACAGGCAACCGTCCAAGCAAACTGGCGCGCCGCTTCATACTCTGTACTATCTTTGTTTAAAAGGAGGTCTTGGCGAATATGGGATTCTTTAACGACTTTGACGACTTTGCCTTGATTTTGGTGTTGTTCATTCTGTTGGTAATCGTTGGTGCCGCTGACTAATAAAAAACGCGAAAAGCCCTTCCTTAGCGAAGGGCTTTTCCTATGTTCGACTAATTGGTCAACGCATTTTTCAGCTGCGAAGAGAGCGTATGCAGCTCGTTTGTTTCTTTGTTGATCTCATTGATTTTCTCATGTTGGGTTTCAGCTGTGGCAAACAGCTCTTCCATGCTGGCCATCGATTCCTCGGTTACATTGGTAATGCTCGACATCGAACAGGCCACTTCTTCCGTTCTTTGCCGGACTTGGACGATACTGGCCAAAACTTGGTCGACCGCTTGCATAAACCCTTCCATTCCGGATTTGACCAACTGAATAGACGAGACCGTTTCCATCGCCAGCTTCTGTCCTTTGGTCACGGAAGCTTCCCCGTCTTGCATCTGTTTTACCGCGTTTTGGCTTTCCTGATGCAAGCTTTCCAGAATGGCCGCAATTTCCTGTGTCGCTTTCGCGCTTTCTTCGGCCAGTTTGCGAACCTCATCCGCCACCACGGCGAATCCTTTGCCGTGCTCGCCGGCGCGTGCCGATTCAATCGCCGCATTCAAGGCGAGCAAATTGGTCTGGGAAGCAATTTGGTTGATCGTTCCGACAATTTGCTCCACTTTGTTTGATTGTTCGTTCAACTGATGAATCGTTTTGGAGGCCACTTTAACCGTTTCCACGATGTAGTTCATTTGTACGGACAAATCATTCATTGTAACAATGCCCATCCCGAGTCGCTCATTGTTTTCCTGAGCTTCCTGCTTCATTCTGTTCGCTTGTTGATTGATATGCAAGATTTCCGTCTCGATCGACTTCACTTCTTCGTCGATCTTGACTGTGGAATTGGTCTGGGTTTCCATGCCGGAAGCAAGCTCACGAAAAGCCACCATCATATCATCGGTCGTTTGTTTTGTTCCTTCTACATGCTGGAATACTTTGGAGCCGGTTTGGTCCAATTGAACCGTCGCTTCTTTAATATTTTGAAAAATGCGTTCGAGCCGCTTTTCATTCTCCACCGCTTCCTGTCGCGATGCTTCCGCCCGCAGCAAAGCGGCTTTTCCCGACAGGCACAAGTAGATCAGACCGATCATCATAAAGACAATGCCGAGAATTTTCAGCACCAGATCGATCTCCGTATTTGTCGACTCAAAAATTTGATAGAAGCCGCTATAGAACCCGACCAAATTGGCGGCAATCTCAATCAATCCTGTGGTGGCGATCAGCTTCCAATCCAGGAAGGCAGCCAACAATCCCAAGATGATAAATGTTATGTAACTTACTTCCGGATAATCGGTGAAATGATCAAATGAAACCGAATAAAAGATGAAACCGAAAGCTACCAAATAACGAATAATTGGACTCTTTCCATTGACAAAATAATAGGGTGAAACAATCAGGGTAGCCAGCAAACCGATGGAAACAACCTTCCAAAAGGAAACATCGAACTGGTAGGCGATCCATCCCCCGATCCAAAGCTGATTCCACAAAATAAAGATCATAAAACCTTCTTTGTCTCTTAGTACCCTTCCAATAAAATTGAGCATATGGTTCCTCCTATTAAGTTGTGCCTACTCATCTATTTTATATGCTGTTAGAAAATAAGACAAACCTAAGTTTCATCCTCTTCATACCAAGGATTCAGATGGACGAGCACTTCATCTACTTCGTTATATTTTTCCATGATCACTCTTTTGATCTCGCGGGAAATATCATGCCCCTGCTGAATTGTATACTCTCCGGGAATGGAGACCCTGGCATCCACCAGAATATAATGTCCGTGTTCTCTCGCCCGCAACCGGTCAATCCGCTTAACCTCGGGAATCGAACGGATCAACTCGGCAAACCGATCGATTTGCTCCTGATCCAAGTTTTTCTCCATCAAAATATCAACCGCTTCTTTTCCCATGTGTATCACCAGTTTGAGCACCAAAATGGAAACGACCAAACCGGCCACCGCATCCCCATAGGCGAAGTAGGGAATATGGTAGGCGTCTCCCACCAATGCCAGGCCAATGCCAATGACAGCAGCGATTGAAGCGTACACATCGGCCAAATGATCGTAGGCAGTGGCAATCAGTCCTTTGCTGTTCTGCTTTTTGCCGATGCGGTAAGTATAGACATAGAGCCATTGCTTCCAAACAAGAGAGATGATCGCAGCAGTCAAAGAAATGTAGCTGGCCGGTGCAGGTTCTTCAAACAGCGCGACAATCGATTCAAATGCAATATAAATGGCGGCGATGCCCAAAATGATGGCAACGCTTCCCGATGCCAACACTTCGGCTTTGCCGTGACCGTACGGGTGCTCCTGATCCGCCGGTTTTTGGGAAATGCGCATCGAACTGAATGCAGCCGCGGTTGCGATCACATCTCCGGCGTTATGGATGCCATCAGCCATCAGCACCTGACTGTTGGTCAAAAAACCGACAATTAATTTAAGCAAAGTAAGAATAATATTGCTTAGTAGACTGAACCACATTGCCATCGATGATGCAGCAGTTGCCGTTGTCATAAAATTGTTCCTCCTGCCAGTTTTATTGCCCTAGGGAAACAAAAGCCCTTGACCATCTTTGGTCAAGGGTTCGCTTTCATTCCATAGTATGTCAAGATTTTGCCGAAAGTATGATTGATCACTCATCATGTCCACCACTTTTTTTAACGTAAAATCTATTATAGCATAAATGGGAGACAATGACCAACAAGTGTCCATTTGGTGATCGTGTGTATAGCTCTCCCTTCTGTTTGGAATCCTAAAATTATCATAAAGCGGGAGGCTTTTACATGGTATTAACCTATGTTCAACAAATGGCTAGTTTTCCAAACGGTTGCAGACTTTCTGGCATGAAGTGAATTGTGATGAAAAAGACGGATTCGATATGGGATAAAGTACTATGGAGCATCGCGATTCCCGGTTTTGGACAATATTTAAACGGGCAGTATGTGAAAGGTACAGTATTGCTTGTCCTGGAATTTTTGATTAACAGCAACGCCCGGCTAAATACGATTATCTTGCTCAGTTTTCAAGGAAAAATTGCGGAAGCGCTCGACAGCACCAATCTCCAATGGCTGATGTTTTATCCCTGTGTCTATATGTATGGAATCTGGGACGCTTACTATGTGGCAAGCGGCGGAAAGACAGAACATTCGGTCTATCCGTTTGTTTTGGCGGCCTACTTTGGAACCGTCGGCATCATCTACGCACCCGTTTTTCGTATCCAAGGCACGCTGCTCGGTCCTGTGTGGCTGCCAATGATTACGGCAGGCATGGGAATTGCGATCGGATTGTTGCTCAAACACTTCCTTCTGCGTTTTTCCCGACAAGAAAAAAAGGAGCCCTCTGAATCCGAGTCTCCCTAATTTCCCTGGCACAAAGGCAATGTGCCATTTTTTTTCGCCAAACGTCAGGCAAAATAGGTCAGCGGTGTTTTTCGCCATTCGCCGAGGAGTCGTTCATCCTCCGCCGAGATCAAAGCTTGTTCTCTCGCGGTTTCTACCAATGACGTATAATCGCTGAGCGTGCGCAACGGAATCCCCGCTTCGGCAAATTGCTCGGCGGCCTGCGGAAACTGATAACTGAAAATGGCTGCCACTCCAACCACTTGGCCCCCTTCAGCCGTTACCGCCTCCGCAGCCTTGAGCGAACTGCCCCCGGTTGAAATTAAATCCTCAATGACCAGCACCTTTTGACCTTTGGCAAGCAATCCCTCGATCTGATTTTTCCGGCCGTGTCCTTTCGCTTTGTCACGCACATAAATCATGGGCAGATCAAGCAATTCCGCCACCCATGCCGCATGGGGAATTCCGGCCGTCGCTGTGCCTGCGATCACCTCGGTCTCCGGAAATTCGCTGCGGATCACTTCCGCAAAGCCGGCGGCAATTTCCCGGCGAACAGCCGGATAGGACAAGGTAAGCCGGTTATCGCAATAAATCGGCGATTTGATTCCCGACGTCCAGACAAACGGTTCCTGCGGCCGCAAATGGACCGCGCCAATCTCTAGTAAACGGGCTGCAATGACCTTGGCGAGATGGTTGTTATTCATTGTGATGCTCCTCCCTTTGCTGTTACCGAATGCAAAGATTGCAAAATTTGTTCCCAGGCCGCCAACGGGTCGGGCGCAGCGGTGACAGCACGCCCGATCACGATATAATCGCTGCCCAAGGCAAACGCTTCCGCCGGGGTCGCAACCCGAGTCTGGTCTCCCTTGTCTGATCCCGCCGGGCGAATTCCCGGGGTGACCGTCACGAATTCGCGGCCGATCCGTTCTTTGAGCTGCGGCACTTCCAGCGGGGAAGCGACCACACCGTCCAACCCCGCCTGTTTGACCAGTCGGGCATACTGGATCACCGTTTCTTCCACCGTACCGGGGATCGCCAGTTGTTCGTTCATCATGCTTTGGCTCGTGCTGGTCAGCATGGTGACGCCGATTAACAATGGCCGCGGCGATCCGGCTTTTGTCCCTTGCTCCAGTCCTTCCCGCGCCGCCTGCATCATCTGTATACCTCCGGCTGCGTGCACGTTGATCATGTCAACGCCCAGTTGAGCCAGACTGCGAACGGCTCCTTTCGCTGTATTGGGAATATCGTGGACTTTCAGATCGAGGAATACGTTCAGTCCCCGTTCCTTAAGTCGATAGATGACCTCCAATCCAGCTGCATAAAACAGCTCCATGCCCACTTTCACATACGCAAGCCGTCCGTCAAGACGGTTGAGGAAATGCTCCATTTCGGTTATATTCGCGTAATCCAAGGCGATAATGATTTGTCGGTTCCAATCCTGTTGGGCCACTGCTCTCTCTTCCTCTCTCTATACGGTTACCCCGATTTTCCCGAGTTGTTGCCGGGGCATGGCATCTGTTGCAAACGTGGTCGTTTCTAACACATGCAGCAAAGCCGTCGCTGTATCCAGCGAGGTCAGGCAGACCGCTCCGTTTTCCACTGCCTCCCGTCGAATGCGGAAGCCGTCACGCTGCGGGGTTTTGCCTTTCGTCAGTGTGTTCAGCACAATATTGGCCTGTCCGCTTTGGATCACGTCAAGCAGATTCGGCGTCCCCTCCGACAACTTTTGCACCCGTGTGACAGGGAAACCGGCTTGTTCCAGAAATTGCGCAGTGCCGGTCGTTGCCAGCAGCTTGAATCCAAGCTGATAAAAACGCTTGACGATGTCAGCTGCTTCTTCCTTGTCTTTGTCAGCCAATGTGACCAACAGGGAGCCGTGTGTCGGGATCTTCATGCCAGCCGCCAGCAAACCTTTGTAAAGCGCCTTGGCTAATGTCCGTTCCCTCCCCATCACTTCGCCGGTCGATTTCATCTCCGGCCCGAGTGTAATGTCGACCCGCCGCAATTTGGCAAAGGAGAAGACCGGTACTTTGACCGAAACCATCTCGTCTTCCGGATGATATCCGGGGGTGTATCCTTGCTCGACGATCGATTGCCCCAAAATGGCCTTGGTGGCAATATTGGCCATCGGAATTCCGGTCACCTTTGACAAGAACGGCACTGTCCGGGATGCGCGCGGATTCACTTCAATTACATACGGCTTGCCTTTGTAGATGACAAACTGGATGTTCAACAATCCTTTGATTTCCAGAGCGCGGGCCAATTTGGTCGTCATCGCGATCAATTCCTGCTTCAAAGCTGGTGACAGGGATTGCGGCGGATAGACCGCGATCGAGTCTCCGGAATGTACGCCTGCCCGCTCGATATGTTCCATAATGCCCGGGATCAACACATTGTCTCCGTCGGAAATGGCATCCACCTCTACTTCGGTGCCGAGCATGTAGCGATCGACCAGCACCGGATGCTCCGGGTTGATTTTGACGGCCTGTTCCATGTAAGAAACGAGTTCCTGCTGGTTATACACTATCTCCATCGCCCGTCCACCGAGAACGTAGGATGGCCGCACCAATACAGGAAAGCCCAGATTCTCCGCCGCGACCTTTGCCGCTTCGACAGTGGTGACCGTCTTTCCCGGCGGTTGCGCCAGTTCCAGTCGCCGCAACAGCGCTTCAAACTTTTCGCGATTCTCCGCCGCATCGATTTGTTCCAGGGCGGTACCGAGAATGCGGACGCCGCGCTTGGCCAGCTTGTCAGCAAGATTGATCGCTGTTTGCCCGCCAAACTGCACAATCACGCCTTCCGGTTTCTCTTGTTCGATGATGTTCATTACATCTTCTATATACAGCGGTTCAAAATAGAGCCGGTCAGAGGTGTTAAAATCGGTGGAGACGGTTTCCGGGTTGTTGTTGATGATCACCGCTTCATATCCTGCTTCTTTCAGTGCCCAGACAGCGTGCACGGTAGCATAGTCAAACTCGATCCCCTGCCCGATCCTAATCGGTCCCGAACCGAGCACGATCACCCGTTTTTTCCCGGTCTCGATCCGTTCGTTTTCTTGTTCATAAGTAGAGTAGTAATAGGGAGTCTGTGCTTCAAACTCGGCTGCGCAGGTGTCCACCATTTTAAACACGGGCGTTACCCCTGCAGCGAGCCGCTGCCGATAGACGGTTTCTTCGGTCAATCCCGTCAATTCGGCGATTTTGCGATCGGTGAAGCCAAGCCGCTTGGCCTCATATAATGTTTCCTGCTCCAATCCGCGCGATCTCAGCTTCGCTTCAAAACCAATCAGCTTCTGCAACTTGTTCAGGAAGAAACGATCGATTTTGGTCAATTCGTGCAGCTGCTCCACGCTCCAGCCGCGGCGCAGCGCTTCGGCCAGCAAAAACAGACGTTCATCATCGGCATTGATCAAGCGTTGTTGCAACAGCTGATCTGTCAGTTCGCCGACACCAGCTGTCTCCAGATGATAGCTGCCTACTTCCAGGGAACGGACCGCTTTCATGATCGACTCCTCAAACGTTCGGCCAATCGCCATCACTTCGCCCGTCGCCTTCATTTGCGTTCCCAGCCGACGGTTGGCGGATTGAAACTTGTCAAACGGCCAGCGCGGAATTTTTGTCACAACATAGTCAATCGTCGGCTCAAAGCATGCATATGTTTGGCCGGTAACCGGATTTTTCAGCTCATCCAGCGTATAGCCAATGGCGATTTTGGCCGCCATCTTGGCGATCGGGTAACCGGTCGCTTTGGACGCCAGTGCGGAAGACCGGCTTACCCGGGGGTTGACTTCAATGACATAGTATTGATAGCTGTGCGGATCGAGCGCATATTGGACATTGCACCCTCCTTCGATGCCAAGGGCGCGAATGATTTTCAAGGCTGAGGAACGCAGCAGTTGATACTCCCGGTCCGACAACGTTTGGCTCGGCGCAACGACGATACTGTCTCCCGTATGCACACCGACCGGATCGATATTTTCCATGTTGCAGACGACAATACAGTTATCGTTTGCATCCCGCATCACTTCATACTCAATTTCTTTCATTCCGGCGATACT
This sequence comes from Brevibacillus fulvus, assembly GCF_016908525.1. Taxonomy (GTDB): domain Bacteria; phylum Bacillota; class Bacilli; order Brevibacillales; family Brevibacillaceae; genus Brevibacillus_G; species Brevibacillus_G fulvus. The sequence continues at coordinate 272,376 of NZ_JAFBEB010000002.1, read as the reverse complement.
TTGTTCAATCAGGCATTGGGTAATCGGTGAATTCTTCAACCCGCTTGCGACAATTTCCCGCAGGCTCTCTTCATTCTCACAGATGCCGCCGCCGGTTCCCCCCAACGTATAGGCCGGACGAACGATGATCGGATAACCGAGCTCATTGGCAAAATCAACGGCTTCCTGCACGGTGCTGACGATCGTCGATTCAGGAACCGATTCTCCCAACTCCATCATCAGGCTGCGAAACTGTTCACGATCTTCCGCCTGTTTAATGGACTGCAAATTGGTTCCCAACAGTTTGACACCCTCCGCTTCCAGCACGCCTGCTTCCGCCAAAGCGACCGCCATGTTCAGCCCTGTCTGTCCGCCCAATGTCGGAAGCAACCCATCCGGCTTCTCCTGCCGGATCACTCGCGCCACAAATTCTGGCGTAAGCGGTTCGATATAGACTTTGTCCGCCATGTTGGTGTCGGTCATAATCGTCGCTGGGTTGGAGTTGATCAAGACCACTTCCAGCCCTTCTTCTTTCAAAGCCTGGCAAGCCTGTGTTCCGGCATAATCAAATTCCGCAGCCTGGCCGATGACAATCGGCCCTGAACCAATCACGAGGATTTTTCGCAAGTTATCGAGTTTTGGCATAAGATTGTTCCTCCTTTGATTTCGTCACCAGTTGCAGAAATTGATCAAACAAGTAGCTGGAATCTTCCGGTCCGGGAGAAGCCTCCGGATGATACTGGACAGAAAAAGCTTGTTTCCCCGGAGCGCTCAAACCTTCAATCGATTCGTCGTTCAGAGCCAGATGGGTAATCACCAGCTCCGTCCCCGTCAAAGAATCTGCTTTTACCGCGTAGCTGTGGTTTTGCGACGTAATGTATGTCCGTCCGCTGGCCAATTCTTTGACCGGATGGTTGCCGCCGCGATGGCCAAACTTCATTTTCCCGGTGTCTGCACCTGCAGCCAGCGCGAAAATTTGGTGTCCCAGACAAATACCGAACAACGGGTATTGACCCAATATTTCCCGAATCGTGTTGATCGCTTGCGGCACATCCTTGGGATCACCCGGCCCGTTTGACAGCAAGATGCCGTCCGGCTGAATCCGTTTGATCTCACTGGCGGTAATATTGTAAGGTGCGACCACGACATCGCAGCCGCGCTTCAACAATTCCCGCAAAATGCCGTTTTTCGCGCCGAAATCGATCAGCAAAATTCGCGGCCCAAATCCTTTGCAGTTGTAAATGCTTTTCGTTGAGACACGAGCGACCTGGTCTGTCGGCATCGGCGTTTGGCGTAGCAGCGCCAGCAATTCTTCGAGCGGTGCCGTGCTGGTGGTAATCAACCCTTTCATCGTCCCGTGATAACGGATCTTGCGAGTCAGCATCCTGGTATCGATTCCGGCAATTCCGGGAATTTCGTAGTCTTTCAGCAGCGAATCCAACGTTTGGCTGTTTCGCCAGTTGCTCGGCTGTTCGCAATGTTCCCGGACGACAAATCCTTTGATATGGGGAACGACGGCTTCAAAATCGTCGCGGTTGATTCCGTAGTTGCCGATCAGCGGATAGGTCATCGTAACGATCTGATCGCGGTAAGAAGGATCAGACAAGATCTCCTGATAACCGGTCAATCCGGTGTTAAACACCACCTCGCCCAACGTTTGCTTTGTCGCTCCAAAGGCTGTTCCTACACATTCCGTACCGTCTTCCAAAATGAATCGTGCGCGCATGTTTTGCCCTCCTGTCGATTAACCGTCTGATTTATTTGCTTGTCATCGTTGCTTGATCGGTTTGCTCATACACGAGTTTACCGGCAACAAACGTTTTCACGGGCCAACCTTTGCATATCCAGCCGGCAAACGGCGTATTTTTTCCTTTGCTGGCGAAAGTAAGCGGATCGATCGCTTGCTCTTTTTCCAGATCGATCACGGTAATGTCGGCGATGGCTCCTTCTTGCAACCGTCCGTATGGCAGGTTGAAGATTTCTGCAGGCTTCTCGGTCATTTTGCTAAGCAGCTCCTGCAGCGTCAGCTCACCGGTCAGCACCAGATGGGTGTACAGCAGTGGGAAAGCCGTCTCCAACCCGACGATGCCGAAGGGAGCCCGCTCCAATCCTTTTGCTTTTTCCTCCGCTGTATGCGGGGCATGATCGGTCGCAATAATATCAATCGTGCCATCTTTCAGACCGGCCAACAGCGCCTCGCGATCCTCTTTGGAACGAAGCGGCGGATTCATTTTCCAGTTGGCGTCAAGAGTTTCGGGTATGTCTTCGTCACAGAGCAGCAAGTGATGCGGCATAACCTCTGTCGTTACGTTGATTCCGGCCCGCTTGCCGTCGCGAACCAGTCTGACCGATTCTTTGGCGCTGATATGGCAAACGTGATAGTGAACCCCTGTTTGTTCCGCGAGCAAAATATCGCGGCCGACATGGATCGATTCCGACTCCGACGGGATGCCCGCAAGACCGTGCCGTTTGGCTACTACGCCATCATGCAAGGCCGCACCGGGCACAAGCAAATCATCGTCCTCGCAATGCGCGACGACAGACAGCCCCAATTCGGCGGCGGCTTGCATCGCTTTTTTCATCATGGCGCTCGACTGGACGCCGACCCCGTCATCGGTTACGGCAAAGACCCCGGCTTCTTTGAGCGCCGCAAAGTCGGTCAATTCTTTGCCCAACTGGCGAACGGTAATCGTGCCGTACGGATACACTCTTGCCAATCCGGCCTCTTCCGCCTTTTGCTTGACAAAACGTACCGCTTCGGCCGTATCGATCGGCGGACGGGTATTGGGCATGCAAGCGACTGTCGTGAATCCGCCGCGCACCGCTGCCGCCGCGCCCGTGGCGATCGTCTCTTTCGCTTCAAATCCCGGTTCGCGGAAATGGACATGCACATCAAAAAATCCGGCGGAAACCAGCTTTCCTTGCAAATCGAATCGGGTGTGTCCCGCGTCCGGGATGACATCAGCGATTTTGGCGATCCGCTCCCCTTCGATTAACATATCTTTCTGAACCAATTGTCCGTTTTGGTCTACAAATTTACCGTTTGCAAGGATGATTCCCATTGTGCTTTTCCTCCTGTCAATAAGCTTTCCAGTACAGCCATTCGGGCGGCAACCCCGTTTTCCACTTGTTTAAAGATCAGTGAGTTGTCTGCTTCCACCAGTTCGGAGGCGATCTCTACGCCGCGGTTGAACGGACCGGGGTGCATGATGACCGCGCCCGGTTTCATACTTTTCGCTCTCTCCAGCGTCAGACCGAATTGCTCATGGTACTCCTCCTTGGTGACCAGCAGCGTTTCGCTGTGACGTTCCAGCTGGACACGCAGCATCATCACCACATCGGAAGTTTGGACCGCTTCGGCCATGTCCACAATTTTGACACCGCTCGGCAACTCTGCTGCATCGCGCATCATGCTTTGCGGTCCAGCCAGAAGCAGTTCGACACCGAGCCGCGGCAATGCTTGCAGATGGGAACCCAGAACGCGGCTGTGGCGCAAATCGCCAATGATCGCAACCCGCAGTCCGGCGAATCGTCCAAAGTGCTGCCAGATCGTCAGCAAGTCAAGCAGGCACTGCGTAGGATGCTCATTGGTGCCGTCGCCGGCGTTGATCAATTGCAACTGCAAGCTGTCGCGAAGCTGTTGCAGCAGATGGTTTTGTTTGGTGCGAATCACCGCTGCCTGCACACCCATTGCCTGCAAGGTCCGCAATGTATCGTAAATCGATTCCCCTTTGCTGGTGGATGAGCTTTCCGCCGCGAAATTCAGCACTTGGGCGCCGAGACGTTTTTCGGCCATTTCAAAGGAAAAGCGGGTCCGCGTGCTCGGTTCCAAAAACAAGTTGGCCACAAAGGAACCGGCTAACGGTTGGCGAATGGTTGCCGGTTGTGTCGCCCAATCGTCAGCGCGTTTGATCAGTTGCTTGATTTGTTCCGTACTCAGATCGTTCATGCTAATCAAATGATTCAGGCAGTTCATCCTAATCCTCCTCTATTTGGCAGAAAAAAAGCTTCTTCCCGTTGTTTGGTGCCCGGCTGGGGCTGGAACGGGTAAGAAGCTGATGCTCCTGCTGCGGTCAACCAGCGGAGTCTCTGCCTGACGGAAATTCAGTCCGTCGTCTTCTCTGCCCCCTTGCCAGCCTCACGGGACCGTATTTAAAGGAAAGCGATGCAGAACGATTATGCAGTTTTCCGTTGAATCTGCGGCTCTTCTTCTCGCGCCGCTTCTTTCCCCGGCAATAACAGATGCAGCAAGATGCCGAGGAAAGTGGAGAAGGCGATGTTATCGATCGTCAAGTTGGTCAGGAACGATTGCCAGAAAGTCACTCCGGTGAAGCTGATTTTATATCCGCCGATACCCGTGACCAAGATCGCCGCAGCAATGATCATGTTGCGCTTGTTGGCAAAGTCCACCTTATTTTCGACGAACATCCGCAGCCCTTGGGCGGCAATAATCCCGAACAGGATGATGGACACGCCGCCGAGCACAGGAGTAGGGATTGTCATCAGCAAGGCATTGATTTTTCCAATGAAGGCAAACAGGATGGCAAAGACTGCCGCCAGGCCAATCACCGCTCTGCTAAATACGCGAGTGATTGCCAACACACCGATGTTTTCTCCGTAGGTCGTTGCAGGCGGTCCGCCCAGCAAAGCGGCCAGTGAAGTCGCAATCCCGTCCCCCAGCAAGCTGCGGTGCAGGCCGGGATCTTTCATCAAATCTCGCTCCATGACTTTGCCGGTAACGAGCAGATGACCCAAATGTTCAGCAAGGGTGACGAAAGCGATCGGGGCGATGACCAGAGCCGGAATCCAGGCAGACGGTGTGCTCATCGCTTCAAACACGGCTCCCGACTTAAAATGCTGTGTAAACATTTCGCCAAACCCAACCAGCCAAGGCGCATCGGAAACGGTTTGCCAGTTGATCAAGTCCGGGTGACGCAGCAAAGTATACAAGTATCCGACGACGATGCCGATCAGGATGGGAATCAAGGCGAAAAATCCGCGCAAAACAACCGCTGCGATAATGGTGACAATAATGGTCACCAGCGAGATTTCAATCGATGTTAAAGAAATGGTCGGCACGTTGTTGACTGTCACCTTGGTCGCCATATCGACAGCCGTCCCGGCAAGGCTCAAGCCAATCACGGCAATCACCGAGGCGATTACCACCGGCGGCAGTACCTTGTCGATCCATTTCACTCCGCTTCTGGCGACAATTGTTGCGACAATGATGTAGACAATCCCGGACAGCAAGCACCCGAGCAGCGCCGTCCCTGGACCATGGGCAGCCGAGACTGTGATGATCGGTCCGATAAAGGCGAAGGAGGAACCCAAGTAGTTCGGGATTTTCCCTTTGGTGATGGCGAGAAAAATCAACGTTCCCAGTCCGCTGGAGAACAGCGCCGTTGCCGGATCAAGACCAGTCAGAATCGGCACAAGCACAGTTGAGCCAAACATCGCGAACAGATGCTGAATCCCCAAGGGGATCAATTTTCCCAACGCTGGCGTCTCATTTACATCGATAAAATTTTTATGATTCATGATTTCCCCTACTTTCTTTTCAATAAAAAACCTCTTTGCAGGCGCAAAGAGGCACACTTCTTCCCTCTGAAGAAGTCGCTCCCCTTGCTAACCTCACAGGACCAGCATTAAAGAGGATTATTTATAATTTGTCATCGTTTGTTTAATCCTATGCTCTTGCCAAGTACTCGCTTTCGTTCTTTTGCTGAATCGTCACCTGGTCGGCTCCGTCCACTTCTGCCAAATGAACCGCGACGATTTCCCCGCGGGAAGTGGGTACGTTTTTTCCAACATAATCAGGGCGGATCGGCAGCTCGCGGTGACCGCGGTCAACGAGCACGGCCAGTTGAATCATCGTCGGTCGCCCATGGTCAATCAGCGCATCGAGGGCGGCGCGGACGGTTCGTCCGGTATACAAGACGTCATCGACCAGGATGACCGTTTTTCCGGTTATGTTCGCGGGCAGCTTGGCGCCTTGCAAAACGGCATCTTCTGATTTGTGCTGCAAATCATCGCGATAAAAGGTAATATCCAGCTCGCCGGCCGGCACTTTCACATTTTCAATCTGTTCGATACGCTGAACAAGCCGTTGCGCCAAATAAATTCCTCTTGTTTTGATTCCCACCACAATGCAATCTTCGATTCCTTTGTTTCGTTCGATAATCTCATGGGCGATCCGCGTCAATGCCCGGCGAATCGCGGCCTCGTCCATAATGACGCTTTTTTCAATCACAGCGGTCTCCTCCCTGCTTCTTGCTTGACGGAACTGGAGCAAAACGTAAAAAAGCTTCTTGCCCAAGGGACAAGAAGCTTTTGTCGGCACAGTCAAAATGGAGCGCGCCACTTTGACCGTCAGCCTAACCGTTGCCCTTGCCAGCCTCTCGGGACTGGATTTAAAGGTTCCTTTGTTCTCTTAGGATTATGACACGAATGACGGAAATGGTCAATCCTTTTTTCAAATGGTATTGATTAGTAATCTTTCAACCGTTTGATCACAGTTTGCAGTTCCTGCGGCAGTTCCGCTTCAAACTCCAGCCGCTCGCCCGTCCGCGGATGGGTAAACCCGAGCGTTTTGGCGTGCAATGCCTGTCCATCAAGCTCCAGCGTATTTTTCGGTCCGTACTTCGGATCGCCCGCGAGCGGGTACCCGATATATTTCATATGTACGCGGATTTGATGGGTTCGTCCCGTTTCCAGTTTCAATTCAACCAGTGTAAACTCTTTGAAGCGATCCAGCACAACAAAGTGCGTGACCGCCGGTTTGCTATTTTCAAATACGACGGCCATTTGCTGGCGGTTTTTCGGATCGCGGCCAATCGGCGCGTCAATCGTTCCCATCTCGTGTGGAATGACTCCATGGACAAGCGCAATGTATTTGCGTGTGACCGAATGTTCTTTGAGCTGTTCAGCCAGACTTACATGTGCTTTGTCGTTTTTGGCGATCATCAGCAAGCCCGACGTGTCCTTGTCAATGCGGTGAACAATCCCCGGGCGAAGCACCCCGTTGATCCCCGAGAGATCTTTGCAGTGGGCCAGCAAGCCGTTCACCAGCGTGCCGCTGTAATGTCCCGGCGCCGGATGCACGACAAGCCCGCGCGGTTTATTGACGACGACGACATCGCTGTCTTCAAAGACAATGTCCAGTTCCATCGGCTCCGGCCGGATGTTCATTTCCTTCGGCGGCGGGATGCGCAAACTGATTTCATCGTCAACCGACAGTTTGTAATTGCTTTTGACCGGCTGGCCATTCACCGTAATACGCTCTTCCTTGATCCAGCCCTGAACCTGGGAACGCGACCAGTCTTCATTTTGCAAGGTGATGAATTTGTCGATCCGCTCTCCGGCGTCTTCCTCTTCCACTGTCCAATCATAACGTTCAAATAAAACCGTATCGTTCATCGAGAAACTCCTGTCTTCATAAATTCACTTTGTTACTTAGTATGAACCGCTTCCTTGCTCTTCATTAAGCTCCTTTGCGGCGGGATTCAAGCAGAATATCCAGCAACAGCAGCACCACTCCAAACGTGATCGCCATGTCAGCGACGTTGAAGATCGGAAAATTGATCAGCTTGATATAGAGGAAGTCAACAACTTGTCCGGTTGCAGCCCGATCGATAAAATTGCCGATCGCTCCGCCCAAAACGAGCGCAAGAGCAAGCGATGTCCTCGGTTGCTTTTTGCCGATTCTTACCAAAGAAACAATAATCCCGATGACCACCACGAGCGTGATGGCGATAAACAGCCAGCGCTGGTTTTGCAAAATTCCAAAAGCAGCCCCCATGTTGCGGTGGGAGGTCAAATGAAAAACTTCCGGGATAAGCGGAATGGATTCGCCGATTTGCATATGCGTCGCTACCAGATACTTCGTCCATTGATCCAGCAAAATAATTACGATGGCGATAATGAAATAAATCAAGATAAAAGCCTCCTATCTCTCGCTTGCATAAACCGTAAACAGCATACCATAGTCTCTACTATGCAACAAGCATTCAACCGAGCCATCGCTTCAGCTTTTTGTAGTAGCGGTACCCTTTGCGAATCCCGTCGAGAACCCACAGCGGAATTTTCCAGCCGCGGTCTTTGAGAAACGGCAAATAAAGCTTGTAGTACGCCTTGCGCAGATCCCGCCATTTGGTGTCAAGCGACTGTTTGTAATAATCAGAGACGTCAATCAAGTACCCCCTGCCCAAATGCATCAATACGTTTTTGGCATGAACGTCATGGGGGTGCAGTCCTTTTGCTCTCGCTTCCGCCAGCGCTTGCTCCACATCTTCCATCACAGCCGGCTGGATCGGTATCCCGTATCGCAGGCAGTCAAACAGCGAAATGCCGCGAATCCGTTTAAGCACAAGATAATTTTCTCCGGTTTGGTAACAGACCGGAAAAGACTGGGTCTCCCCCAGTTTTCGGTATACGTCAATCTCCTGTTCGATACCCGGCCGGCCGGGAGCGTATAGTTTGACCACCAGATCGGGGTAATCGGGATGGCCGAATACCGCTGCATAATTGCCTGTTCCGACCAATTCCCACGGTTCAGGGGTATAGCTCACGACTACCGGATCATCGGGCGAATGGCTCGCCAGCTTCACTTCCCGCAGCAATTGTCTCAGGACCATTTGATCCATTTTCATGTTATCTACTCTCATTTCTCTGAGACGTTTTTCCCTAAAGATCCATCATGCAAAAATTTTCGCGCTTGCCAGGCTCTCTCATTTATATGAAATGAATTATAGCTTATCCTTGCTGCTGGATGCCACTTGCATTTCCGCACTTGGCAACGAAACAAAAACAGAGAAGAGCCGCCTCCCGCTGCAGACGGCCCCTCTATGTTTGAACCATGAATCCTAAATCGCCGCTTCCGCAAACCACTCCTGGATGCCCTCCCTGATTTGTTCCAACGCTTGCTGATCAGCAGCTTCACAATAAACCTGCAGTTTCGCTTCCGTTTCCAGCGGCTGAATACAGATCCAATGCCCTCCGGCAAGCAACAGCTGCAAATCGGCCGATTCGCGCACATCCGCCACCCAATACGGCCCCACCTGTGCCGGAACAGAGAGCGGCAATGGTTTCTGCCGCTGCCCAGCTTTCCGCTTTAATGGAACCGTAAAACGGCAGTCGGATACATCGCCGAATTGTTCGTGCAGCTCCTCGACCAGTTGATCGAGACCTTTCTCTTCCCAAGCGCACATTTCCCATAACAATAAATTGGCCAGCAGGCCATCCCGCTCCGCGATGTGTCCGCCAAAACAGCACGCTCCGTCCTCCGCGCATCCCAGCAGCAGGTCGCCTTGCAGCGACTGCGCGCTGACATGTTCGAATCCGGCGGGCGTTTCAACGAATGGCAGCCGGTAGTGCTCGGCAATTCGATCGAGCATGTGGGAGGCCGCCAGCGATCGAACGATCCTGCCGTTGCTTTTGCGATTTTTCAGCAAGTGCCAAGCCAGCAGACAAGCGACTTTGTTCGGGGAAAGCCAACGCCCCTGGCGATCGACCGCGCCAAAGTGCGAAGCATCTCCGTCGTTGGCCAGGCCAATCGCGGCTTTTCGCCGAGACACCTCAGCCCCCAATTGCTGCAGATTGCGTTCGTTGATCTCCGGCGACAATCCGCCGAACAGCGGATCGGGCAGATCGTGTATGGAGTGAAACGGCACGCCGGCTTCTGCCAGCAAGTTGCTCAAATATCCGCCGCTCGCGCCAAACAAAGGATCGATGACGACAGGCAAGCCGGCTTCTTTCAACAAAGGAAAATGGATTATTTGACGCAACCGGGCTTCATAGTGCGGCCGCAAGAAAAGGTAGCTCATCCGTCTCAGGGAAAGGGCTTCCTCCAGCGTCAAGATTGGCACTTCGCCGCTGCGCTGCACTTCCGCTAGCAACTGTTGCAGCCGGCTGTTCACCGCGCCCGAAGCCATCCCGCCATGCTCGGGAATATAGCGGAGACCGTTGTATTCCGCTCCTAGCCCGCCTGCTGACACCATGATCGCCCCGCTTGCCGCAAAGTGTTTGACGGCAAAAGCAACCACCGGGGTTGGGGTCGGCTCGTTGGAAAGATAAACCGCGATTTCGTTGGCAGCCAAAACTTTAACCACTTCTTCCGCAAAATAGCGACCCATAAACCGATTGTCATAACCAACAATCAAACGATTATGCTGCAACTGGTTTTCTTTCAAATACAGTGCGATCGCCTGGGCAACCAGGCGGACATGTTCCACCGTAAAACCGTTGGCGATCACATCTCGCCACCCTTCACGACGATAGACAATACGATTCGGCAATGATGTCCCTCCTTTCGGCTTGCACCTTATGGAAAACAGAAGAAACCCACTCGGTACAAACCATGCTTAACCGAGCGGGAATTCGCTGTTGCAGTTTGGCTGTCGCCGCCGCTTCACGATGGCTGTTGGACAAACCCGGGCGGTTGCCTTCTTTCCATCTCGCGGCTGAGCAATTGCTCCATTGTCAGTTGGTGTATCTCCAAATAATCGAGAATGGTCAGCAAGTTGCAGATCGGATCGGCAGTCTTTTGCCGTACTCCCGCGGTCGGCTCGAACACAGACCGCAGCAAATCCGGCCATTGCGCAGAGCCGATCACTTCACCGTCAGCAGTCACGATAGCAAAATCAGCGCCGTGTTCCAACAAAAGAATCGTGAGTGCCACCTTCGTTCCCTCGGCCAGCGGATCTGCGGCAAAACAGACGGAAACGCCGACAGCCTGCAAAATGGCGGCAAGACGAAACGAAAGCTCAGTTGGCGCCGAATCGATCCGTACGGTGCAAGACCGCTGCCGGGGCCTGATTTGCGAATGAAGCTTTTGACAGTACAGCGACAAACTGTTGTGTTCCACTTGCAGTTGTCCCAACGAGCTGCCGAACTGTTGGCGCGCGTGTCTCCTGAACAATTGCATCATTTTCCGTTCATCCTCACCGCTGAAGGGCCGCCCGTGGCGATCAAAAAAATGCAGACGGATGCTTCGCGGATCGGCTGGATCAGCAACAGAAAAATGGACGCCGCCATCGCAGGCAAAATGTTCCACCGAAAATTGGGTGACAACAGGCAAGGAGATGCCCAGGTCGAGGCAATGAATCCCCTGGCAGCACAGACTGGTGAGCAGCCCGTGTTTCAACAATTGGGCCAATGGTGAATCACATGCCGACAAAGCCACCTTGCCATTCGATTGCAGCAGAGCACCATAGACGGCTCCAAGCCGGGCGATCAATTCCGGGGTTATCCGGTTACCTTCAAGCCCAAACAGTCGGTCTGTTGCGCTTTCCAGCTCGACGCAGGAGACGTTATTCGCACAGACTGCTTCTGTTCGAAGCCCCGGGTCTACGAAACGGAAAACCCGCTTTCCCTGATTCAATAGATGCCTTAACAGAAAGCGGTGAAGGTCAGATGGCGCGACGTGATGTTCCCAATTGATCGCGCAAGGTTCAAGCAGATAAATGCCGGGATCAATCGTTGCCTGAAACAACTCCTGGCTGTCGGTTTGTTCGGACATTTGCGTGAGGCGTCCGCTGGCATCGGTCACCATCGTTTCAACTGCCGATTGCCAGGAACAGGATTTGAGAACAACTGTCAGTTGCGACTGGTTGCGTTCATGGAAGGCAAGGGCGCCATTCAGATCAATCTCGGTAAACGTCTCGCTGCGAATTACGAGCAGACGCTGCTCAAACAGACCATCCAGTATGCGTCGTTCAACCTGTTTGCGCTCAACCACAACGATCTCTTTCACTGCAAATCTGCCCAGAAAACGCAAGATCGCAGCCATATCAACATGCGATGGCGGCTGATCGCTTAACCCGGTTGATCTTTCCAGACGGGAATGGGCTGTATGTTCGTCCGTCAGGATCAGTGCTCTCACAGTTGTTCACTCCTTTTCAGATGTGCCTCCGATTCTGTTCCGCACTTTCACAATACAGTCCTATCCTTTTCCACATGCTGCATCAAGCCCACTTTATGCCGATGTTTGTGTAAATAGCACTGTGAGATCATTGGTCTTGACTCAATTTTGAAATGTAGCGAAGAAACAAAAACAAAAAGAACGTTAAGACGGAAATGGAAGCAAAAATAACCGTTATGCCGATAATTGACGGGATCATTGGGGAACCTCTCTTCCTACACTGAATACGGGAAAATATATGCGCTGAACAGCCGATGTTGACCTGCGTTTTTGACGTAGCTTGACCTCAGCATGCCGACGCCACATCATCGGGGATGGCGAGCGGTTCTGACCGCAATATCGGACAAAAGCGGTTCTTTTGATTGGTCTTATCCGTAAAAAACAGTCCGAAATCAGCCTGGTAGATCAATCCTGGCCGCAGTCCGAGAAAAAACAAATGGTCGGACTCCCGATCATCCAGGATCACGTCATGGCAAGCTTGTCCATCGCTGTTTGACGAATTCCAGTTTGCACTGCCTCTTTCATAAATCCGGACTCCGGTATAAATCTCCTGATGTGCCGGAAGATAAGAGGCAACCATTCCAATGCGTGGTTGACTAATATTCCACTTGATCAACAAGATTTCCGGGGAAACCATGGTTACATGCATCTGCTGCCCTGAAATCTCGGACAAAGAATCTTCAACGGACGGAGGAACGCTTCTCTGTTCCTGGACCAGCTCTGAATATGGTAAAGCGAGAGAACTATGTTGGCTCATTCCTTTTTTCATCTCGTTGCGCTCCCTTCCTTCGTCATTTCGTACATCCAAGCACAGTATAACGGAATGGGAAAACGAAGACTGTCGAACGTTAGGCGCATATCTCTTCTTCTTTTGTCGAGCGGAAATAAATTCCAAGTGCGTTTGTCGAAATTGTCAAAGGAAATTGGAGAAATGCTGTTTTCTAATCAGCCGAGATAAGGTATCTTTATGGAGTACGAGGTAAAATTCGTTCAATCCGCAGCAGAAAAATCGGAATAGGTGTGTTGAAGATGTATGATTATTGGATAGCGGTCGTTCAAGGGATCATTGAAGGGCTGACTGAATTTTTGCCTGTTTCCTCGACAGGCCACTTGATTCTCGCCGGCGAATTGATGCAATTTACAGGCGATAAGGCAGAAACATTTGAAGTTATTATCCAGCTTGGAGCGATACTCGCGGTGGTCATTTTGTACTGGGGACGATTTATGCAACTGCTCGGTTGGTCGAAAGCCGGGCGAAAAGCTGGCCGTTCCCTCAATTTGCTGCATATCATCGCAGCGATTGTGCCGGCCCTGATTCTCGGATTGCTGCTTCATTCCGTGATCAAAGATTACCTGTTTTCTCCCTATACCGTTTTGATCGGTTTGGTGATCGGGGGACTGTTCATGATTTTTGCGGAAAAACGGCGGATGCCGGTACGGACAAGCAATTTGGACCAGCTGACCTACCGTCAGGCTTTCTCGATCGGCTTGTTTCAATGTCTGGCCCTTTGGCCTGGGTTCTCGCGGTCCGGGGCAACGATCGCCGGCGGACTGCTGGTTGGCGCCAACCACAAAACGGCAGCGGACTTTTCCTTTTTGATCGCTGTTCCCATGATGGTAGCTGCCAGCGGTTACGATATGCTCAAATCGTACCAAAACTTGAGCAGCGACGATTTGCTGTTTTTTGCCACCGGCTTTGTCGTCTCGTTCATTGTCGCTTTGCTGGCAATTGTCTCCTTTCTGAAGCTGCTGGAAAAATGGAAGCTGACGGCATTTGCCTATTACCGCTTTGTCGTCGCCGCGCTGTTTTGGTTGTTTTTGTTGCACTAAAGCCATACCTCATTTAACCAGTCGAACGGCAAACAACCCCCGCGCATCCAAGAGCAAAAGCTCTCTTGTTTGCCGGGGGTTGTTCTATTTATTCAAAGGCAAAGGACACGTTCTGCCCATCCCAGCGCAGGTAGGCGTCAAACGTTTTGTCTCCTTTTTTGAAACCTTTCAATTTGCCGGATTTGCCGCTCTCCAACATTTTTTTCACCTGAACAGCCGAAATTGTCTTGTTCAGGATTTTTTTCGGAATGGTTACTTTACATTGTTTTTGCTGGTAGTTCGCACAGCCGTATAATTTTCCTTTGTCGACAATCTCTCCGCCGCATAGCTGGCATTTGCCGACCGCGGTTCCCCGCGTCGACTGGCGGGAAGCTGATTTGGCCACAGGAGTAAACTGATAGTCGGCAAGATTCCATTGCGCCGATTGTTCCAGCGCATCCTGCACAATTTTTTGCGTCAATTTCCTGGCCTGCTCCATGAATGACTCTGCTGGCGCTTCGCCTTGGCCGATTTCCGCCAATCGCTGTTCCCAGCGTGCCGTCATCTCCGGTGACGCGAGGATTTTGTCCCCGATCAGATCGATCAACAGCATCCCTTTTTCCGTGGCAAACACCTGATTTTTTTTCACTTCAATATATTTCCGCTCTTTCAGCATCGTAATGATTCCCGCTCGCGTCGCTTCCGTGCCCAATCCCTCGGTTTTCATCAGCACCTTTTCCAGTTCCTCGTTGTCCAAGTGCTTGCCGGCGGTTTTCATTAAGGTGATCAATTGCCCTTCTGTATAGCGTTTGGGCGGCTGTGTTTTTCCGGCTTTCACCTTGACGGTCTTCACTTTCCCGCTTTCCCCTTCAGCCACGGCGGGCAATGCCTTTTCCTCATCGCGCTCGTCCGTCTCATGCGGCATGATCACTTTGCGCCAGCCTTCATTGATTTGCACTTTTCCCTTGCTGATGAATTCCGCCCGGCCATCCACGAGCGTCGTGATTGTCGTGTAATCGAACACGGCGGCATCGTAATGCGCGGCGATCAGTCGGCGGGCGACAAGATCATAAAGCTTGGATTCCTCACTGGAAAGTTTGGCCAAGTCCGGAACTTGTTCTGTCGGAATGATCGCATAGTGATCGGTTACCTTTTTTTCGTTGACATAGCGTCTGTTGTTGCGAAGCGAATGCACCGGCGTTGGGAAAAGCGAGGCGTATTCCTGTTTCCGCTTGAGCTTGGCCAGGATGTCCGGAAATGTTTGCGCCTCTCCGGCAGTCACAAAGCTGGAATCGGAGCGGGGATACGATAAATATCCCTTGAGATAAAGCTGTTGCGCGATATCCAGCGTTTTTTTCGGTGAAAATTTGTAGAGACGGTTGGCCGTCGCCTGCAAGGAAGAGAGATTGAACAAAAACGGCGGCTGAAACTCCTTGCGCTCCGTGTTTACCTTTGCAACCTCCGCTGGCTTCCGCTCGCAGAAAGCGGCGATTTTTTGCGCCATTTCCTCATCATCGAGCCGGGATTCTCCCCGATTATGCCATGTTCCTTCATAACGCTTGTCGTCAATCTGAAACGTGGCGACTACCTCCCAAAAATCTTTCGGTTGAAATGCGGCGATTTCTTTCTCCCGTTTGACGACCAGCGCCAAGGTCGGCGTCTGCACACGTCCGGCGGAGAAAACATCCTTGATTCCTTTTTCCTTCAGCAAAATGGTATAAATCCGGGAAGCATTCATCCCTACCAACCAGTCGGCGCACGCCCGGCTAAATGCTTCATGGTACAAGTTCCGTGTCTCCTGCTCGTCCAACAAATGAGCGAAACCATCGCGAACCGCTTTATCGGTCAGAGACGAAATCCACAGCCGCTTCATCGGTTTGCGGGTACCGGCCACAGAAAGGATCGTTCTGACAATCAGCTCTCCTTCCCGCCCGGCATCGCCGGCATGAATAATCTCGGTCACATCTGCTCTTTTCAGCAACTGCTTGATCACGCCGAATTGCTTCGCTTTCCCTCTGATCACCCGATGCTGAAACCGCGGCGGGATCATCGGCAATGTCTGTTTGGACCATTTTTTCCAGGCTGGATTGTATTCTTCCGGCGGCAGCAGCTCACAGATGTGCCCGATCGCCCAGGTAATCAACGCTCCCTGCGGCAAAAGCGGATCGGGAGCAACCTCGATATATCCTTGCTGCTTTTTATGTCGAAACGGCTGAGCCAGTTTGGCCGCTTGATCCGGTTTCTCGGCAATAATCAGCTTCATGTGGTTTGACTACTCCTTACTGTATGACGATGTTCTTCCATTATAAACGAAACCCGAGCAGGAGCGGCAGTTTTTCCGCCGCTGCAGTTAGTCTTTTCCTTTGTGGATGAAAGCCGCAAGTCGGGGACACTAACAGCGAGGTGAACAAACCGCATGGATGTCTCAAGCTTTCTTACAGCGTTACTGGGCATTGTGATGATTGATCTGTTTTTGGGCGGAGACAACGCGATCGTCATCGGCCTGACCGCCCGCAATTTTCCCGAGAAGCGGAAGAAACAGGTGATTTTATGGGGAACACTTGCCTCGATTCTCGTGCGCTCGCTGGCTACCCTGCTCGTCGTCTGGTTATTAAACATTCCTTATTTGCTGGCGGCAGGCGGTGTTGTTTTGCTATGGATAGCCTATCAGTTGCTGACAGAAGAACATCAGGCGGAGGAAAGCGCATCCGCCAATAGTCTGCTGGGAGCAATCCGCACGATTGTCTTTGCCGATCTGGTCATGGGCCTGGATAATGTGCTGGCCGTAGCCGGGGCCGCGCAAGGCTCGTTTCTGCTTGTGATTCTTGGGCTTTTTATCAGCATCCCGATCATGATCTTCGGCAGTACCGTGATTATGCGATTTATGGAACGTTTCCCCTTTTTAATTTATGTGGGAGCGGGGATTATCGCCTGGACGGCCGGACGAATGATTGCCGACGAACCGAGATTTGCTCCATTGTTCGACCCTGCCTGGATTCATTGGGGGTTCACGCTTTTCGTGACAGCCGCCGTGCTTCTTGTCGGCAGGTGGCAAAATGTTCGTCGTGCTGCGAGGCGCTCCTCTCCTTCGTGAATCGTTTCTGCTGCGCGCTTTCACTTGAACTTACGCGGTGAAAACGGTAGTCTTAAAGTATCAACCTTAGTTTTGGTGGAATCGGAAAAGGGGAAACCATTGTGGAAAACGTGCAAGTACTGATCGTTGGCGGTGGTCTGGCTGGCATTTCGGCAGCCCTCTGGTGTCAGCGTCTGGGACTCGCTTGTGTGTTGATTGAAGCGGAACCAACGTTGGGCGGACAATTGCAGCAAATTCATAATGAAATTTGGGATTTTCCGCCCCATATCTATAAAAACGGGCAAGCATTGCTCGCGGAGTTGCAGCAAAACCGAAAACTGGCGCAGCTTGATTGCCGTTTTTCTGAAGAGTTGAAGTCGATCGATTATAAGCACAAGGTGGTCACAACCAGCAAGCAGCATTATCATGCTGATTATGTGATAATCGCCACCGGCGTTCGCCCGAATACCGTTCCAGCTTTGGCCGGCAGCAAGCGGCTCTTGCCGCCGCGCTTCTCTACCAGCGCACAGGCGGAGTTGTTTCGCCAAAAAAAAGTGCTCGTGATCGGCGGTGGCGATCGGGCGCTGGAAAGCACCTGGAACTTGTCCGCCTTTGCCGACAAAATCTGGCTGATCGTCCGCAGCGATACGTTTCGCGCCCGCAACGAGTGGGTGGAACGTGTTGCCCAGCTCTCCAACGTGGAAGTATGGATGCAAAGCGAAGCGGTTGGCTATCGCGATGAGCCAGCGGAAACGGTGGTGGAGATCAGGCGGACTGTTGCGGCTGTACCCGCTTCGCTGACGTTGGCGGTTGACTGGATCTTGCCCCGCATCGGCGTCCGTCCGGTGACCGGGGCCCTTGCTTCCTTACATACCGATGAGCACGGCTATATCGTGGCAAATACGTTTCAACAAAGCAATTTGGACTGGATTTATGCGATTGGCGATGTAACCGCCGGTGCGGCGTACGCCAGTCTTTCGCTTGCTTTGGGCCAGGCGATGAAAGCTGCCAAACATATTTCCTTGCGGATAAAGGAGAATTAGCATGTACCGTTTTCAAGATGATTTTGGCCTACCCGTAGAACTTACCTTTGATCCTGCCGTTTACAGCAAACGAACAGCAAAGCATGTGTTAATTTTTCCTTTCCTCGAAGGAAACCTGATGTTTACCCGAAACACCCGACGAGGCATCGAACTGCCTGGGGGAAAAATTGAACCTGGCGAAACGAGCCTCGCTGCCGCCGTTCGCGAAATGTACGAAGAAACCGGTTACTCGCTGTCCGCGATAGAGAAAATCGGGCAGTACGTGGTCGACGAGTCTATGGTCAAAGATATTTATGCCGCTCGCGTAGACCGTTTCATTACTGAGATGATCGGCGGAACCGTCGGCGGCGTCGTCCTGTTTGAGCAAATCCCGGAGCAAATCAAAGGAAACGCGCAATTTAGCCGCATCCTTCATGATGACGTCTATCCGCTGACCTTAAAGTTTCTTCGTTCCGACACGGCGCTTTGGAATCGCCTGAATCAGAAAAACCCCGCTCGGTAGCGCACTACCAACGGGGTTTTTGCTATTTTCCTTTCTCCTTCTTTCCTCCGCGCAGCAAATGCTCAACCAGCCCGTCGGCATCAAAGCCGAGCTTTTCTTTCGCTTGACGCTGCTGCTTTTCTTCGGGGGACTCTGTTTTGATCTGCAAAATCTCGGCAACTTGCTTCAACCCCGCCGACTCGATTTCCGCCTCGTCTGCCTGTTCCCCCTGTTTGGCAGCGGCACCTTGTTTGGACTGGTGCGCTTGGGTTTGCTGCGGTTTCAGCCAGATAAAAGCGACGATCGCGAAGAGCAGGGAAAGGCCGGCGATCGAGTAGAACATCACGTTGCGAGAGATGCCTTCCAACCAGGTAAAGATCGGCGGTCCGATCGCCACCCCGACAAAACGAACCCCGCTGTATAAAGAAGTAATCATCCCGCGTTCGGTCTTTTTCACCGAACCGACGATCATACTGTTCAAGCAGGGCAAGATGATCCCGGTTCCCACGCTGCCGATCAATAATACGCCGATTAACAAATAGGCTCCTTGTACGAAGCTGGCAATGAAATAGGAGACGGCCAACATGATCATCCCGATAATGACAAATGCCCGCATTAAATTCAATTTTTTCTTGATGACAATACCGGTGATATAAGCGGTAATGCTCATGGTCAGCAAGGGAATGGCCAAAAACAGCCCTTTTTTCACACCATCAATCTTATATTTGTCCTCCAACAAATCGGAGAGGTAAACGAGCACGCCAAACAACGTGAACAGACAGATCGTACCAATAAAAAAGGCCGGGACCAACCATCTGCCGTGCTGATGGAATACCTGCTTGATCGAATGCAGGTATTGTTTTACTTCCATCGCTTTCTTCTGCTGCTTCTTTTCTTTCACCATGAAGAAAAACAACAGCAATACCGCGCCACAGATGATCGGGAAAGCGAGAAACACCATGTACCAGGCAATCAAAGCGAGCAGGGAACCGACGATCGGACTAAGCACCTTCCCCAAGCCGTTTGATGTTTCCATTAATCCCAAGGCTCTGCTTTCCGACGCGCCGTTGAACAAGTCGCCAACCAGCGCCAGTGCGATCGGAGCGGTACCAGCCGCACCGATCCCTTGCAAGACACGGCCTGCCATGATGACTCCGTACGGCTGATCCAGCCATAAGGAAGCCAGACCAGCGAGCAGTCCGCCAATTCCGTACAGCGCCAGAGCAATCGTGATTACGACTTTGCGATTAAAGCGGTCGGACAAATAGCCAGCAAACGGTATCACCAATCCGGCGGAAATGGAAAAGGCCGTAATCAGAAAGCTCGTTTGAAAGGAGGTGAGATCCAGCTCTCCTTTCATGGTCGGAAGGACAGGAATTAACATCGAGTTACCTAATACCATAACCAATGGTACACCTGTTAAGCCAACTAAGTTCTTCGTACTCTGCGCCATGTTCTTCTTTCTCCCTCTTTTTTACACGTATGTGCTGCCATTCCAGCGATAAGCATTCAGCCGTTCCCGATCGAATTCCATTCCGATGCCCGGTCCGTTCGGCAACTTAACCGTTCCGGCGACTGGCTGAAGCGGCAGGAGATGTGTGAACGGATTTTCCATCACATCCCATTCAATCGGTTCGATTTTCTCTCCGCTCATCTTGCTCCACGGTTGCAGGCAGGCTTGCGCAAACAAGGCGTACAACCGGGAAAGCACCCCATCATAGGCATGGGGAGAAACGCGAAGGCCAAAGCTGCGCCCCAGTTGTAAAGTTGCCCGAAAGCCATCCACACCGTCTTGGTGCATACTGTCCGGCTGCAGGATATCCAAAGCATTGGCTTGCAGCAATGGAACGAACTGTTTGGCAGAAAGCAAATTTTCGCCGCCTGCTACCGCCAATGGCAGTTGCCCGCGCAGCAATCGATATTCGGCAATGCTGCTCAATGGCATCGGTTCCTCCAGCCAGAGCCAATTTTCATAGCGATGCAACAGCTTTTGCCACTGTAGAGTGGTTGCCAGATCATAGCTTTGGTTGCCATCGATAGCGATCTGAACCTCATTGCCAACCATCGCCTGCAAACGGGTAATGTGCGCCTGATCTTCTTTCAGTGTCCTGCCGCCAATCTTGACCTTAATCTGGCTGAATCCAGCGGTTACCACTTTTTCCACCAGTTGCAGCGAGCGCTCCATCCATGTCTGCTCATCGCAATAGGATTGAAACGAGGCATAAACCGGAATTGACGTATGAAACCTGCCTCCCCACAAATCACATATGGATAACCCTGCCTGCTTGGCGACGATTTCCGTCAACGCCATGCTGATCCCGGCTGCCGCCCGTTGATGCCACTTTTTGATCACTTTCACCAACTGGAGGCGGTCTGTCGCTTTTTTTCCCAACAGATAAGGAATAATGCGTTCCTGCATCCCTTTTTCCAACGTCGGCAGCCAATCGATAATCTCGCCCCAGCCGTCGATACCGGAGCGCGTTATAATCCGGATCAAATAACATGACCGATATTTTTTCAGCCCGTTGGCATCGCCGTATGGCTGTTCTAACCGGTGCAGCAGAGGGTATGTTTCAATCCGCTCGATTTCCATGGAATCTCCCTTCTTCCGTTACTCGTCAGGCTCTCCCTCGGCTCGCTCTTGCAAATACGTCTCGTAATCAATAAAATTTCCTTTTCCTTCATGTCTATTCATATAACTTTCATACAAGCCGCTGCGCATAAATTGAACGCTATCCGGACCATGATACCCAGTGATGTCGGTATAGCCCAATTCCTCGACCGGTTCCACAAAGCCATCCGGTTCATTGGATTCGATATACATCTCGTTGTAATCGGTTTTACGATTATCCGCAAACGAAAATGGCGTTTCGGATGTACCAAACTTCTCCACGATTTGCCAGGCATCCTCGCCGTCGAAAAAATTGGCGTCGGCCCGGTCATCAAGGGAAGATCGCCCGAACGGCGGCTGCAGGAATTCTTCCTCCACCGGTCGTTCATGGTTAATATTAGGGGCGGGAGCGTGTTCCTTGCAGGTCATCGCCATCGGAAAAGCTTCCAGCCTTTCTTCGGGAATCGGTTCACCGCAAACGGTACAAACGCCGTATGTTCCTTGCTCGATCCGCTCCAGCGCCTGATCGATCTCGCGCAGTGTCTCGCGATCAAGGCTATACAATGCCAAGTCCTTTTCCCTCTCAAACATTTCTGTGCCAATATCGGCGGGATGGTTGTCATACATCGAAAATTCATGGAAAGAATCGGACATTTGCTCTTCCAGGCTATAGTTCAGCTGTATGCGTTGTTCGACATCGGTCTTTTCATCCATCAAACGCTGTTTAAAATAGGCCAGCTTTTGCTTATCCACGCCAACACCATCCTTTTTTACGTTTCCCTTTTCCGTAGTATGCCTCAGTAAGCCAGAAAAAAAAGCCTCTCCATTATTCACCAATAATGGAGAGGCTTCTCGATTGTAAGCTGTTAGTTGTTATTCGTTTCCTCCACGACAGCCGCACAGCGTCCGCAAATATGCGGGTGTGCCGGATTGATGCCAACATCTGTTTTCACGATGCGGCAGCGTTCGCATTTTTCGCCATCTGCCGGTGTCACGAGCACCGTAATGCCTTCCAGTTGAACTGCTTCCGCCGGTGCCGTTGCGCCGACCGGATGCAAATCAACGCTGGCGACGATGAACAGATCAGCCAGATCGTCCATTTGCTGCAGTACGGCAAAGACTTCTTCTTTTTCCGGATAGAGCGCCAGCTTCGCATCCACCGAGTTGCCGAATACTTTGTTGCGGCGAGCTTCTTCCATCGCTTTCAACACTTCATCGCGGACGGCCAGGAACTGTTCCCATTTGCTTTCCAACTCTTGGCCAAAGCTGAGGTGCTGTTCGTTCGCATCCGGCAGATCGGTCAACTGGACGCTGATTTCACTCACGCCCGGAATATAGCGCCAAACTTCATCGGCGGTGTGCGGCAAAATCGGCGTAATCAATTTGACCAGATCGAGCAAGATTTGATACATAACCGTCTGGGCAGCACGGCGTTTTACACTGTCAGGCGCTTCCACATACAGGCGATCCTTGCAAATGTCCAAATAGAAAGCAGACAGGTCGATCGTGCAGAAATTATGAATCGTGTGGAATACCGTATGGAACTGGTATTCGTCATAAGCTTTGCGCACACGCTTGACCACTTTTGCTGCCCGAGCGAGGATAAATTGATCCAATTCGCCCAGTTGCGCATAGCTGACTTGATCTTTGGCGTAATCAAATCCATCCAGGTTGCCGAGCAAGAACCGGAACGTATTGCGGATCTTCCGGTAAACCTCGGCGATTTGCGCCAAAATCGCATCGGAAATGCGCACATCCGCTTGATAATCGACGGAAGCGACCCACAACCGCAAGATGTCCGCACCCAACTTATCGATTACTTCTTGCGGGACGATGGTGTTCCCTAGCGATTTGGACATTTTGCGTCCTTCTCCATCAAGGGTAAAGCCATGGCTTAATACGGACTTGTACGGTGCATGTCCGTAGACGGCTACCGAAGTGGAAAGCGATGAGTTAAACCAGCCGCGGTATTGGTCTGAACCTTCCAGGTACAAATCGGCCGGGCGAGTCAAATCGTCGCGTTCCGCCAAAACAGCTTCATGGCTGGAGCCAGAATCGAACCATACATCCATGATGTCGGTCTCTTTGCGGAATTCATCCGCGCCGCATTTTGGACAAGTCAATCCTGCCGGTACCAGTTCTTTAACCTCTTTGGCAAACCAGGCTTTGGAACCTTCTTTGCGGAACAGATCGGCAATGTGATTGATCGTCGTATCGTTGATGATCGGTTCGTTGCAATGCTTGCAATAAAAGATCGGAATCGGCACACCCCAGACACGTTGACGGGAAATACACCAGTCACCGCGGTCGGCGATCATGTTGGCCAGGCGGGTTTCTCCCCAATGCGGCAGCCATTTTACCTTTTTGATCTCATCGAGCATTTGCTGACGGAAACCGTCGATCGAAGCAAACCATTGCTCGGTAGCCCGGTAAATGACCGGTTTTTTCGTCCGCCAGTCATGCGGGTACGAGTGCGTGATAAATTTCAGTTTCAGCAACGCGCCGACTTCATTCAATTTTTCCGTAATCGGTTTGTTGGCATCATCATAAAACAATCCTTCAAAGCCAGGCGCTTCACTGGTCATTTTTCCTTCATGGTCGACCGGGCAAAGGACGCCCAGACCGTATTTGGCTCCGATATTAAAGTCATCTTCCCCGTGACCAGGAGCAGTATGGACACAACCGGTACCGGCATCCAGTGTCACGTGTTCCCCTAAGAGCAATGGCGATTCACGGTCATAAAACGGGTGCTTGGTGACAACCCCTTCCAGTTCCGCCCCTGTAAAGGTTTGCAACACTTCGACCTGTTCCCAGCCGATTTCTTTCGCTGCCGCTTCCAGCAAACCGCTGGCCAGCATATATTTTTTGCCGTCCGCTTTTACGACGCTGTACGCAAATTCGGGATGGATGGAAATCGCCAGGTTGGCCGGGATGGTCCATGGCGTGGTCGTCCAGATGACGACGCCGGTTTCGTTATCCAGCTTGCCCTTGCCGTCCTTGACCATAAAACTCACATAGATGGACGGAGAGCGTTTATCTTTATATTCGATTTCAGCGTCAGCCAAAGCCGTTTCCGAAGAAGGCGACCAGTAGACACAACGCAAACCTTTGTAGATGTAGCCTTTTTTGGCCATTTCCCCGAAAACCTTAATTTGTCGCGCTTCGTATTCCGGTTTCAGCGTGACATATGGATTTTCCCAGTCGCCGCGTACGCCCAGCCGTTTAAACTGGTCGCGCTGTTTGTCGATATAACTCCAGGCATACTCCTCGCAGCGTTGACGGAAATCGTTGACTTCAATATTGCGGCGATCCAGTCCTTGCGCGTTGATAATCGCTTGCTCAATCGGCAGGCCGTGGGTGTCCCAGCCGGGAACGTACGGGGCGTTGAATCCTGCCATCGATTTGTAGCGCACGATAAAGTCTTTCAAAATTTTGTTCAAAGCGTGCCCGATATGAATGTCGCCATTGGCGTACGGCGGACCATCATGCAAAATAAACATCGGCCGGCCGGAAGTTCGCTCTTGAACTTTTTTGTAAATGTCGATTTCTTCCCACCATTTTTGGACTTCCGGTTCCCGGGTCGGCAAATTTCCTCTCATCGGAAACTCGGTCTTCGGCAGATTCAAAGTTTTGCTGTAATCGATAGCCATTATGGTCACTCCTATCTTTGATAAAAACCGCCTTTCCGCGGATGAAACGCGCAGCGGCGGACAACAAACAAGGACAAATAAAAAAAGCCTCTTCATCCCCTTAGGGACGAGAAGAGACTCCCGCGGTACCACCCTAATGAACAAACCGCAACAAGGGTTTGTTCACTTTTGCCATTCGTAACGTGAATGATGCGCGCACTTAATAGTCTGCTTGCTCCAGACGTTCAGCTGTTGGACTCCCGGGTGATATTCAGCGACTACAACTGACCAGGATCTCACCATCTTCCCGGCTCTCTGCACAGTGTTCCCTCGCTTACTCGTCCCGTTCATCGTCTTCCCCTATGAAAGAAAATGATTGCCTTAAATTATAAAGCCATTCTGTTCAAAAAGTCAATTTTTTATTCGGCAATGAGCGAATCGGCCTGCTCAATGTCGTCCCACGCGCCGTTGTCCAACATTTCCAATTGAGCCTCAAGCAGCGTACGGAATCGCATCCGATAGACGGAAGCGCGTTTTTTCAACTCTTCGATCTCGATGGCAACCTTCCTCGATTTGGCCAATGCTTCGTTGACAATGCGATCGGCATTTTTTTCGGCTTCTTTTAAAATCAGTTGCGCTTCCTTGCGTGCATTCGCTTTGACATCTTCTGCCGTTTCTTGCGCCACCAAAATCGATTTGCTCAAGTTTTCCTCGAGCGACTTGTAATGATCGACACGTTCATTCAAGAGCGCCACACGCTCTTCCAGTTCTTTTTTCTCTTTGATAAGCAACTCGAAATCTTTGATTATCTGATCGAGAAACTCGTTAACCTCATCCACATTATAGCCGCGAAACCCTGTACTGAATTCCTTGTTGTGAATATCCAAAGGTGTTAACGCCACATGAACCCCCCGCTTCCTGCATTATGGTAAACCAAATTTTCGACAGTCTCCCGCCAATTTCCTGCCATTTTATTAATTTTTTTCCCTTTTCCCCCATGAGGGGAGCGGCAAAGCTGGATTTGGCCAATGACGAGCCCTTGGCTACACAGATGGAATTTCACTTCTTTCAGGCAAATATGCCCACCTTGATTCGCTGCCGGCCGGTACGGGTTGTGCCGCTCACTTCCAGCACCTGAAAACGGCCAAATCCGGCCACAGACAAGATATCGCCCGCCTCAATCTGATGGGAAGGATCTTCTGCCACTTTCCAGTTCACTTTTACTTTTCCGGCCCGAATCGGTACCAGCGCTTTCGCTCGCGACAAATGATAAACCTCGCCAATCAAGGCATCGATACGCGGCGAAGCTACCGTTACTTGCTTTTCGATCAGTGCAGGAACCGTCGGACGAATGTCCTCCAGGGAGCGTTCGGTCAACTGTACCGGCACTCGATGGATGTGGCTGATTTGGGCGCGAACAAAATCGACAATCTCAGCCGCCAGAACCACTTGCGCTGTTCCTTCTGCCAGCAAAATATCGCCAAATTTTTCCCGTTTGAGTCCAATATGTAAAAAAGCCCCCATCACATCACGGTGCTCCAGCTTGATAAAGCGCTGGTCTGCCTCGATCTCCAGCATCGCCAGTTGAAAATCTTGCCGTTCGACTGTCCAGTATTCGGGATAGAGCAGCACCCTGACGCGTTCGGCACCGTCATATCCGCCATCAGCGGCAATCTGCACCCCGCTCACCTGAGAATGAACACTTTGAAAAATAAACAATTGCCGAGGATCGAGAAAATCGGTCAAACGACTGACCTGTTTGCTTTCCACCAATGTGAGCAATTCAATCGCCCGCTCGACAAAGGGCCACTCTTCTTTGCGAAAATGATCATATAAGCTCATGGTTTCCTCAAAGCAACCGCCCCAGCAAACTGTAAAGGCCGTTTTCAGCAAAATACAAGGCGATCAGCGCCACAATCGGCGAAATGTCAATAAATCCGAGCGACGGGATAAACCGCCGGAAAATGGACAGATAGGGGTCAACGAGCCTTTCCAACAACTGACCGATTCCAGTATCGCGCATTTGTGGAACCCAAGACATTAGCACGTACGCGATTATCATATAGTAGTAAACCTGGAACACGAAGTTGATAATCGTATAAAGAGCCATGGATTCACCTCTTACTTATTTTCGAAATGCTGTCTATTCTTCTACTACACTGGAGATCGTTCCCTGGATATCAACATGTTCCGGTGTGCAGACAAATATATGGTCGCCTACCTTTTGAATATCTCCGTTCAGTGCGTATACAGTTCCGCTCAGAAAATCGATAATCCGCTTCGCCTGATCTTTTTCCACTCGCTGCAAATTGACGACAACAGGCCGGCGTTGGCGAAGGTTGTCGGCAATATCTTGCGCATCGCTGTAATGCCGCGGTTCAAACAGCATCAAGCGGATCCCTTCCTTCTCTCGGGCAGCGTGGATCGGCACTACATTGCTCGCGCGGGAAAAAGTATTGCGGCGCGGATAGGCTTCTTCCTCTTCTTCGCGCTCTTCTACTACTTCTTCCACATATTCTTCGTTTTCCAAGCCGAGAAAACCCATGATTTTATGCATGACACTCATGGTCATCTCCTCCTTTCCTTTGATGAGTTATGACAATTCGTCCGGCTTCACCAGTATCGAACCAAGACGGATATAAGTTGCACCTTCTTCAATCGCTACTTCAAAGTCGCCTGACATCCCCATGGACAATTCTCGTATGTGCGCGTGAGGATATGCCCGAAGATTGATTTTCTCTTTCCATTCGCGCAGTTGACGAAAAATGGGACGTACCTCTTCTTGATTATCGACATTTGGTGCCATTGTCATTAGCCCTATCACATTTATATGTTTCATATTACTGGTTTCGTCCAAAAAAGCAAACAGTTCCTTGGTACTAAGCCCAAATTTTGTCGGTTCTTCGGCGATATTTACTTGCACAAAACAAGGAACTACCAGATTTAACGTCTCCGCTCTCTTATTGATCGCTTCCGCCAGGGAAAATCGATCGAGCGAATGGATATAGGAAAATCGACCTACGACATCTTTTACTTTATTCGTCTGGAGATGTCCGATAAAATGCCATGTTCCCCGCTCGCCATACATCTCATATTTCGGCAAGGCATCTTGCACGCGGTTCTCGCCGATGTGCTGAATGCCGGCCGACAAGATTTCTCCGATTGCTTCGCCATCCACGTACTTGGTAACGGCAATGATGTTCACCTCTTCACGCTTGCGGCC
Source organism: Brevibacillus fulvus (assembly GCF_016908525.1). GTDB lineage: Bacteria > Bacillota > Bacilli > Brevibacillales > Brevibacillaceae > Brevibacillus_G > Brevibacillus_G fulvus. The sequence goes on along the minus strand of NZ_JAFBEB010000002.1, from coordinate 244,611 downwards.
GCTTCGCTGACAAGCAGCCGCAATGCGCGCTTCCACCTGGTCCAGTTTTTTGCGAAGTTGTTCCTGATAGGTTAGCGTGTTCATGAATCCTTCCTTACTCCTTCCTGCTGCCAAGCGATAAACGACGCCATCCGCCCGGTTTTGCCTGCTTCCTTGCGGTGGGAGTAAAACAGGTCGGTTCGGCAGCTCGTGCACCAGTTCGTTTTGCTGATTTGTTCCTGGCGCAGCCCAAGTTCCAACAGAAGCAACCGGTTCAGCTGTCCGAGATCGAGCAAATATTTGCCCGGTTCAGTTGGGTGCACCGCCTGTTGCCACTGCTTCGTCGTGCGTTCGATCTGGACGATGACCCGCTCGTCCACCTCGTAGCAACAACCGCCGATTGATGGCCCAATAGCAACCAGCAACTCCTCGCGCTTGCTGCCATATGCTTGCTCAAACGCTTCGACCATTTTTTCCCCAATCCGTCCGGCCGTTCCCCTCCAGCCAGCATGAGCCAAACCGATCGCCCGTTGACGGGGATCAAGGAAAAACAAGGGAACACAATCGGCATAAAACGAGGTAAGCAAAACCCCCGCCTGATTAGTATGCAAGCCATCGGTACCGGGAATGACGGTATCCAGGCTGTCGCGGCCCGCTCCTGTCCATTCTTCGCTCACCTGCTGCACGGTTGTTCCATGCACTTGATCGGCACAGGTCCAAGCCTCAAAAGGCAAGCCCAGCTGTTTTGCCAGCCGCCGCCGATTGCTGACCACGTCGTCCGGGTTGTCCCCGACGTGCAGCCCCATGTTCCATGAAGCATAAGGTGTCCGGCTTGTTCCACCGACGCGTGTGGTAAACCCGGCAAGCAAACCGGTAAAACGGTTTTCCCAGCTTTGCAGATGCATCGTATTTGTCGAATTGGATTGTACAAACGGTTCCACCGCTTCCTCCTTCACCTTTCGCCATTTGATTCGCACTTTATTTTCTAACGCCATCATACCACAGTCGGGCTTGATGCGTGAGAAAAACTCGCTAAGAAAAGAGAAGATCACTATGCCCGAAATTCATCGTCGGTGCCATGGCGTGAGTCAATTCGCTGGTTTTCTTCAACTCGTACGAGAACGACATCTTTTCCGATCTTCACGATATTGCGCCACGGAATGACCAGATCATTGCCAGAGGAAAAAAATCCGAGAAACTTTCCTGGGCCCGGAACGACGATGGCATCCACGCGGCCATTTCGTAAATCGATTTCCAAATCAGAGATTTGTCCGAGCCGTCTGCCATCCAATATGTTGACAACCTCTTTTGTTTGAAAATCCGAGATTTTCACCACTGATTTCACCTGCTCTCTTCACCGTTACTTTTAGTATATGAATCGGTGTGCGAATATGTCCGAATCGTCGGAAATTCGTCGTCACAGGGTGGGGCAAGCAGGCTGCCTGTATACCATAAAAAAAACTTCTGCTCGTGGGCCAGCAGAAGTTTGAACAATCGTCTAACTTTGCACATGTTTTTGCATATGGGCGATCGCGGCCTTCTCCAACCGGGAAACTTGCGCTTGCGAGATGCCAATCTCTTCTGCTACTTCCATTTGCGTTTTGCCTTCATAAAAACGCATGGACAAGATCATTTTTTCCCGTTCGCCCAATCGCTCCATTCCTTCCCGCAGAGCGATTTCTTCTACCCAAGTGGTATCCTTGTTCTTGTCATCGCTGATTTGATCCATCACATAAATGGGATCGCCGCCATCCTGATAGATCGGTTCAAACAGGGAAACCGGATCTTGGATCGCATCGAGCGCGAACACCACATCTTCCTTGGGCACATTCAGCTCGTCGGAAATCTCCACGATGGTGGGTTCGCGGGAATGCTTGTTGGTCAAATTGTCACGAACCTGCAGCGCTTTGTAGGCGATATCCCGCAGGGAACGGGAAACGCGGATTGGATTGTTGTCCCGGAGGTAGCGACGAATTTCACCAATGATCATCGGAACGGCGTACGTGGAAAACTTGACATTTTGTCCGAGATCAAAATTGTCGATGGCTTTCATAAGTCCGATACACCCAACCTGAAACAGATCATCCACATACTCGCCGCGATTGTTAAACCGCTGAATTACGCTTAATACGAGTCGAAGATTGCCATTCACCAACTTTTCCCGAGCTGCATGCTCGCCGCCTTGCAATCGTTCAAATAACTCTCGCATCTCCTTGTTTGTTAGAACGGGAAGTTTGGAGGTATCTACTCCACAAATCTCTACCTTGTTGCGCGTCACGTCATTCCCTCCTCTGGAGCACTGGCAACCTGTCACATGAGCCTTTAGCAATTGCAGCGAGGTCGCTGTTGTGCCATTCAACCCGCGAACATGAATGGGCACAAACAAAAAAGTTCCTATCCCGGATGTCTTGAAAGGCCGCGTGTAAGCGCATTGGCCGTCAAGAAGGGGTATGAGCTCATACCCGCGTTCTGGTACGGTTTAGGAACAGTATCCCCCAGAGTTGGGAAATTATGCGTCAGACCATTTTGTTGAACTCTTTTCGCAACCGTTTTATAATTCGTTTTTCCAACCGGGAAATGTACGATTGCGAGATTCCCAGCAGGTCGGCGACATCTTTTTGTGTTTTTTCTTCCTCACCAGCCAGGCCGAAGCGCAGCTCCATGATGATGCGTTCCCGCTCGCTCAGTTTATCCAGCGCCTTTTTCAGCAATTTGCGGTCCACCTGGTCTTCAATGTTTTTGTAGATCGTATCGTTTTCTGTGCCCAACACATCCGATAACAGCAATTCGTTGCCGTCCCAATCAATGTTTAACGGCTCGTCGAACGAAACTTCCGAGCGAATTTTGTTGTTGCGGCGCAAATACATCAAAATCTCATTTTCAATGCATCTCGATGCATATGTAGCCAGTTTAATATTTTTTTCCGGATCAAATGTATTGACCGCTTTTATCAGCCCGATGGTGCCGATGCTGACCAGATCTTCGATGTTGATGCCCGTATTCTCGAATTTTCGCGCAATGTACACAACCAAACGCAAATTTCGTTCAATCAGCATGCTGCGGACAGCGGCATCCCCAGACGGCAGGCGAGCTAGCAAGATCTCTTCTTCTTCACGTGTCAGCGGCGGCGGCAAAGCTTCACTGCCGCCGATATAATAAATCTCTTCCGCACGAGCACCAATCATCAGCAAAAAACGGTACCAGAGTAATTGGATCGAAAGGCGAATTTTAACGTACATCGCTAGCCCTCCTGTTCTAAAGATTTTTCCTTTTGTTCTGTGGCATTTTGCACCAATGCGGGGTGAACAATCGCTTGATACTGTTGATCTGCGGCCAACGCGACCGGATTTAAGCCGATCAACACCTTTTCCGTCACGAACCGACTCCCGTGCTGGACGACGACGACTTGATCCGGCTTGAGCGCAACGAGAAAATCCATTCCCCGGGAAACGCTGCGGAACGGTATCAGGCGGATGCGCCCTTGCCACTCCGTCGGCAAATCATCCAGCAGCCTTTCCAACCGTTCCAATTTTCCGTCTTCTTCCGCGGCAAACGCCAGCAGCCCGGCCGGAAGCATATGAGCCAACATTTTGCTTTCCATCACCATCACGGGTGTTCGTGAGATCGGTTCATGCAATTGATTTCCGGTGTCGACCAATCCGCGGCACAAAATAGTCTCCCCCTGCAATTTGACAATGACCTCAACCAAAAATGCTTCCACCTTGCGCGGTCCCTCAATCGCCTGATAACTTCGTCGACTCAAATACCCGACGAGCAGGAAGCCGACAAGCAAAATCAACAAGGTAGGCTTGGTCCCAACACCGAAACTGTCGTTATGGGTCACAAGAATCCCATTGACAATTTCATTATGAGAAGTGAGAAAGTATTGCAGCGCGAATACTCCTCCCCCAAAGACAAAAGCAACAAAGTAAAAGATCACGAGATTGTGCAGAAAAGCGAGCATGCGGCGAAAACCAAACGCAATCAACAGCATCAACACGGAAAAGAGCAGTTTGACAAACCACTGATAAAATCCGGCAAACTGGGGGAGAAAGAAAAAAGCCACATAGGTGGAACCAAAAAGTGCTGCCAGCAGCATTCGCCACCATTTGAACCGTTCCTTGCGAAAGTAAGCAGTAAACCAGAGCAGCAAGGTATCAATTGCCGCATTCAAGAGTAGAATGATATCAAGGTAGATTACCACACTCTCCTCACCCCCGCCAGCAAGGACAGTATATCTCAATATTTATTCCGAAGTCTGTCATTTCTTGACCGTATTTTTTTAGTTTTTTTGTAGATTTCGTCGGGCAAACTGCTTGCAGGAATTAAAGTGAGCGGTTTGCATGCTTTCTGGCCAGCGGCGCCGGAAGGGCCCGTTGGAGCCGCCCGCTTTCCTTTCTCTGAAAAAGCATAAAACGCCTTGTCTCCCAAGGAAACAAGGCGTTTTTTACGTTGAAACTTGCTGTTATTTTTTATTGCGGCGACGATTGCGCAAAAAAGCTGGAATATCGAGATTATCAAGATTGTTCATCGAGAAGATCGTTTTTTCTTCTTCCTCTTCACGGCCGCGTCCGGCTGTCGGAGTCGTGCTGGCACTCGGCCGGTTTTGCCCCGCGCCTTGCTGCGGGCGACGCACCGCTGCGTTTTGCCGTTGGCTTTCTTCAAAGCCGGTGGCGATGACCGTTACCACAATTTCATTTTTCAGCTCTTCGTTGATGACCGCACCGAAAATCATATTGACATCAGGATCTGCCGCAGAAGAAACAATGTCAGCCGCTTCGTTTACTTCATACAAGCTGAGATTGCTGCCGCCCGTGATGTTCATGATGACGCCGCGAGCCCCTTCGATCGAAGTTTCCAGCAGCGGACTGGAAATCGCCCGTCTTGCCGCTTCCGCAGCACGATTCTCCCCGCTTCCTACCCCGATTCCCATCAAGGCAGAACCGCGTTCGGTCATAATTGTTTTTACGTCAGCGAAGTCCAGGTTGATTAACCCAGGTGTCGCAATCAAGTCGGAAATCCCTTGGACACCTTGACGCAAAATATTGTCGGCTTCCCGGAACGCTTCCAGCATCGGAGTGTTTTTATCCACGATCTCCAACAAACGATCGTTCGGAATGACAATCAATGTGTCTACTTTTTCTTTTAGTGCTGCGATACCCGCTTCGCCTTGCAAGGCGCGTTTGCGTCCTTCAAACGAGAATGGGCGTGTAACGACACCAACTGTCAACGCGCCTAGTTCCTTGGCGATTTCCGCTACGACCGGTGCCGCACCGGTTCCGGTACCGCCGCCCATCCCTGCAGTCACAAAGACCATGTCCGCTCCGCGCAAAGCGTTTTCAATCATGTCCCGACTTTCTTCCGCTGCCTTTTTTCCGATTTCCGGGTTGGCCCCTGCACCGAGTCCGCGAGTCAACTTCTCCCCGATTTGGAGTTTTGTATCCGCGCTTGACAGATGAAGCGCCTGCGCATCGGTATTGAGTGTAATAAACTCAACGCCTTTTACTCCGCCCGCAATCATTCGATTGACAGCGTTGCTTCCACCGCCACCGCACCCAATCACCTTTATTCGTGCAAATTGTTCAAGATCTAAGTCAAACTCCAGCATTTTGCCAGTTCCTCCTCATAATTTCAGTCAGAAGAGCATCCCATTGCATCTTTCAGCTGCGGAAAGGCGTTGCTCCTGTTTCCCCGTTTACGATTGCGTCACGATTGCCACCTAGCCTGGCCTTAAATAAATTCACTAAACCAATTTTTCACTTTTTCCAACAAATTTCCCTGCTCTTTTTGTTTGCTGCTCAGTCCCGGTTTGCTTTCTTTTTTGAACGGACTTGCCACCTTCTTGCTGGATCGCTCCATTTGATGAAGAGCGTACTGGATCAACCCGACACCTGTTATATAAGAAGGATCACGAACCCCGATATAGTCAGGGATGGCGATGCGAACTGGAGCATTCAATTCTTCCTTGGCTAATTCAAGCATACCAGGCATGGCGACAGTACCACCGGTAAGAACATAACCGCCGGCAATTTCATCGCGGAACCCCATTCGGAATACAGCTTCTTCTACCAATTGGAAAATCTCTGCAGCCCGCGGTTCGATAATATTGGCCAAATCAACCTGAGTGAATTGTTTTTCCACCTCGCTGCCAATTCGTGAAACCTTAAATTTCACATCCTCCGATGCCTCATCAATCAAGGCACAACCATTCTTGATTTTGACTTTGTCAGCCACTTCCGTTTGAGTGCGCAATCCAAGAGCGATGTCGTTAGTAATATGGTCGCCACCAATGCCAATTACCGTGGTGTTTGCAAGTTGTCCTTGTTCAAACACTCCGATCGTAGTTGAACCCGCTCCTATGTCAACGAGTACGACACCCATGTTTTTATCATCTTTGGACAAAGCGACATAGCTGGATGCCAACGGTTGCAGAAAAATCCCAGAAACGCGCAATTTGGTTCTTTCCGCACAGCGCACAATATTATGTACTACTGTCTTGGAACCGGTGACGATGGTTCCTTCCATTTCGAGACGCACGCCAATCATTCCGCGTGGGTCTTTTATCCCACATTGACCATCAACGATATACTCCTTTGGCACCACTTCGATTATTTCACGATCAGGCGGTATCGCAACCACTTTCGATGCCTGAATGACACGTTGGATATCCTCATCACGGATTTCCCGATCTTCGCTGGAAACAGCGACAACCCCTTGTGTTTCATGCAGCTCAATATGATTTCCGGTGATTCCCACATACACTTCTTCAATCGAAACGCCAACCATACGCTCAGCATGGTCAACAGCTTCTCGGATGGCATGCACGGTTTGGTCAATGTCGACAATGGTCCCTTTTTTGATCCCTTCAGAGTGGGCTTGTCCAACTCCAATGATGTTAATCGTACCGTTGTTCACTTCACCAATCATGACGCGAACTTTTGACGTTCCGATATCTAAGCTGACGATAAGTTCGTTGTTGTTACTCACCAAACCTGTGACACCTCCCTTGCTACAGAGTAAAAATATCTTTTATGAAGACACCTGCATAATTTATTCCACACAGGACAACCATTCCCTTTTTTCCTGATGAATTTTTTTGGAAAATAATTATATTTACCTATACTTTACTCCTTTTGGCTTATCCATTTATACAAAATGATTCGGCGAATCACGGCAAGATTGTTAAACAATCTTACACCGAACGCTACAATCGCGGCCAGATACAAGTCGATGCCCAAAAATGCACCGATAAACGCCAAACCAGCTGCAAACAAGGTATTGAAGAAAAATCCTGACATAAATATTCTCACATTAAAGGTACGCTCCAGATAGGAGCGAATGCCGCCAAAGATCGTGTCCAGTCCGGCAAGAAGTGCAATCGATAAATAACTGCTGTATTCTTGAGGCACTCGCCAATCGAGCAGAAAGCCTATCACGATCCCGAAAACAAGTCCTAGAACGGGAAGCCACATGCTTATTGATCTCCTTTTGACTTAACTGGTTTCATAAATCGGATCGTCCGTTGTTCACTATAGGCGGGAACGACAAGGCGGTCGCTTTCTTCAAAGACGATTTTTTTGTTGGCGAGCTGAAAGTTTTCCTCGATCCCTTCCAGCTTAAGACCGGAGATCAGGACGTCCGGCTCTCCCAACGCCTTGAACTCGTACGGGGGCTGAACAAATTTGGTATCCACCTGAATCGACTGGCCAACGCTGCGGATGGCCGTTGTCGAAATGAGCCGATGGCCGTTGAGGGACACGGCTTTGGCCCCGTTGGCAAACAAGCTGTTCGCGACCCAACGCAAATCTTCGTCATCGATCTGATAGCTAGTCTGATTATCTCCGCTCATCAGATCACCGTCAACTGCCGCTTGTTCCGGCAGCGGAGGAGCATCCACGATCCGAATGACTGCGCCCTTCCCTTCGACGCTGACCAGACCCGCCAACCGCCGCGTTCTTGACAGCTCCTCCTTCATCACAGAAACGCTCTCGTCCGTGTCAAGGGCTGTCTCGTATTGATAAAACAGCTGGTTATATTTCGATATATCGGCCAACAAGCTTTTATGTTTTTCCAATTCTTTCTGCAAAGTCGTTCTCAGTTCAGAAACACTTCGTGATTCAGCCTTGATCGGATGTAAATTGCTGCGCAATTGAACAGTCAACATAATACCTATAATAGCACTAATGATCGTAAGAATAAATGCAATTTTACGGTTTTTGGGCAACATAGCAAACGCTTCCTTATCCGATTTGATCAGAAGTTTCAAACTTGACATCACCGACAAACGCCGGCAATTGAACCTTATCCTTTTTGGCTACGTCAATCTGGACAAAATCTTGCAAACTTTGCAGAACACCGCCTGGCAAATTCAACGCGTTTTCCATTGTATTCGGATCGCCGATTGCGGTTATGACAAACGGTGCGGCAGATTTGATCCCGTTCACAATAATGGTTGGCCCGACACAGCGGATGGCTGAGTTGCTGACCAGCCGTTGGCCATTGATGCTGATCGCTTCCGCCCCTGCCGCTCGCAGTTCGTTTACAACCAGGCGCACATCCTGCTCGTGGACGATATAGTTGATCACATCCGGCGCTTCGGATGCTTTTTCGTTGTCCTGCATGGTCACTTCAATGCCGGGACCTTCGACCGGAACGACACCTGCCAACATCCGCGCCGCTTCCAGCTGGTCGAGGATACCAGCCGCTTCCGACTGGCGTTGCGCCATTTCCTCTTCCACTTTGCCGACCGATTTCTGCAAGTCGAGCAACTGCTGTTCCAGATCTTGATTCCGTTCCTTTTCAGCCAAAATCCGTTCGGTTAATTGGGTCTCTTGCTCCTGCTGCTGGCTGTTCTGTTGCTGGGTCCGGCTAAACTTGGTCGTTTCGATCGCACTGGCCATCAAAAATCCGGTCGCGAATGTTACAAGCGTTAGATAGAGATGAAATTTGTGTTTTCCCATCTGCTTTCACCTTTTATTCAAAGTTAATCTCTGTCGATTGGTCAGTCTGATCTTGCCGCTCCGATTCCGCTTCCTGGTCTTCGTTTGGCTGTTCTTCCGCCTGCGTCCCGCCCTCAGCGGAAATCTGTCCGGATGTCTCGGATGTTTCATCAGCCGCGGAATCCGGCGACTGCCCGCTATCGGTGTCCGCTGCCGTTTGTTCCGGTGTGCCATATTTGACAAACCAAGGTCGTTCAAACAAGGAGACAATCCCTTTTTCCCCCTCGGGAATCTGCTTGACAATCCCCGGATACCAAACGATCATTTGATCGAGTTTGTACAAAACGCTGCGCACTTCGTTGCCATCGCGCATATGCAGGATAATTCGCTGTTTATCATATGCCGTCGGCGTTAAGGAAATATCGGAAATCTCTCCAAGGATTGCCGGCGAAATGTTGGCCAACGCTTTGGCTAGCTGCGGCAGCAATTCAGGCGAGTTCCACTGCAAAATCAATGGCCTGTCCAACATGCGCTTGGAAAAGTCGACCTGTTTGAGCACTTCCCCATTCTGCAGCAACGGATAGCGCTGCCCTTGCGAAGTTGTCGTGTAAGCTACCCGATCGAATTCTTCGACCCGCAGCTGAATGATGCCGGGAAATTGGCGCACAAGGGAAACGGCACTGATCCCCTTCAGGCTCTTCAAATTCTCTCTCACCTGGCTTTCCCAGACATTTAAAAACTGCATGCCAACGTTCAAGCCCGAGGCTTTGACGATTTCTTCCTTGGTATACGTGTCGTTTCCGTAAACCTGAATTTCGCTGACTTTGCTATAAGGGGAACGAATAAAGATTACGACTAAGATGGCCAGAAAAAAAAGGAGTAAAATGAACAAAAGTTTGCGGTTGCTTCTTTTCTTTGGCAATTGCTGCTTCACATGCGGGATTCGTTCTTGGTAAACGGCCATGTTCACCCCTCCGGTTACCTCTGGATTGATGATAATTGATCAAATTTTGCCAAAGCGGTCCCTTCGGCCTGCGCCTGGCCAGGCTGAATACTGCCGCCTCGCCGGTTTCTCAAGCAGAAAGAGGGAAAGCGGCATAAGGGATATGCCGCTTTTCTCTTTGATCTGCAAAGTGAATACCTGTGGATTCACTTTATATGTTATAGAAAGATCTTACATGGATACGCGCGCAATATTTGCTCCCAACTGCTGCAACTGCAGTTCCAGCCGATCGTAACCACGATCGATATGATGGATTTGTTCAACGGTCGTCGTTCCCTCGGCGGCCAAGCCGGCCAGTACGAGCGCGGCTCCAGCGCGCAAGTCGGTCGCTTCCACTGTCGTGCCGGTCAATTTGTTCACGCCCCGGACAATCGCCGAACCCAAATCCACATAAATGGAGGCACCCATTCGCGTCAATTCATTAACATGTCGAAACCTTCCGTCAAAAACGGTCTCCTTGATCACACTAGTCCCTCTTGCTTGGGAAAGAAAAACCATAATCTGCGCTTGCAGATCTGTGGGGAATCCCGGATAGGGAGAAGTAATCACTCGATCATACGAACGTGATCGGGAAGTGCTTTTGACTTCCATTATATCATGGTGGGTTTTGATTTCAACACCACAACTTCGGGCAATCTCGATCAATGCTGTCAGGTGTTCCGGGATGGTGTTGCTTAGCTGAATGTGGCCTTGTGCCGAACCGACAGCGAGGATATGCGTACCGGCGACAATCCGGTCCGGTATCACCCGATAACTGACAGGACGCAGCTTGGGAACGCCGTTTATTTCAATCGTATCCGTTCCTGCTCCGCGAATTCGCGCGCCCATTGCATTCAAAAAGTTTTGCAAATCGACGATTTCCGGTTCACGAGCGGCATTGCAAATACGTGTCGTCCCTTTTGCCAGCACTGCCGCCATCATAATGTTCTCGGTCGCTCCCACGCTGGGAAAGGAGAGAAAAATCGTGGCGCCGCGCAATTGTTTCGCTCGAAAAACAATGCACCCTTCCGCTTCCTCCATTTTTGCTCCCAGCGATTGCAAGCCGGAAAGATGCATATCAATCCGCCGTTCACCAATCATGCATCCCCCCGGACGGGATATGGTTACTTCCCCCAATCGAGCCAGCAGCGGTCCGGCAAGAAAGATGGAAGAACGCATCTGCCCCATTAAATCTTCCGGTATTTGCGAACGGGAAACCGAGGTTGTATCGAGTGTGACACAGCCATCCTGATGCGTCACGGTTGCTCCGAGAGCCGTTAAAATTTGCGCCATCACTTCAATATCTTTCAGATGGGGAACGTCATAAATATGAAATTGCCCTTCTGCCAATACAGAGGCGGCTAAAATTGGGAGGGCAGCATTTTTTGCTCCTTGGATTCGAAGAGAGCCGGATAATGGTTTTCCTCCTTCGATAGTAAAAGTATCCAAACTTTCACCTCCGTGTTACCCCTCGCCCACCACCAATACTTCTGGATGCAGATCAAAGCCGAATTTTTCTTTGACTGTTGTCTGAACATGCTCCATCAGGGTGAGGACGTCGGTAGCCGTGGCACCTCCGCGATTGACGATAAAGTTGGCGTGAACTTCTGAGACCTGCGCGCCTCCATAGCGGTATCCTTTTAATCCTGCCGCTTCAATCAAGCGTCCTGCATGATCGCCTGGAGGATTGCGAAAGACACTGCCCGCACAGGGCAACTGCAAAGGCTGTGTTACACGCCGCCGATCTTTGTATTTTGCCAAAACAGCTGCAATCTCCTTGCGATCTCCGCTTTGCAACTGGAAGGTCGCCTCCAGCACTACGCCTTTTCTTTTTTGTAACAGCGATGTGCGGTAGCTGAATTCCATTTGCGCTTTTGTCAGCACCATAGTCTCGCCAGTGTCGAAGAGGATTTCGGCTTCTTTAAGAATACGTGAAAGATCTGATCCGTGTGCACCCGCATTCATGTAAACTGCGCCGCCAACCGAACCGGGTATCCCCCCCGCAAACTCCAATCCTGTTAATCCTTTTTTGCCAGCTTCCATCGCCAGGCGGATCATGGAATACCCGGCACCAACACACACCTCTTCGCCCCTGAATTCGCAGTGACTTAAGCCCTCAGCCACTTTAAGCACGGCTCCGCGAATCCCTCCATCCCTCACTAGAAGGTTAGAACCGCGCCCGATAACACTCCAAGGAATACTGTGACGATGGATGATTTGAACGGCTAACTGCAATGCAGCTTTATCTTTTGGTTGGATTAACAAATCAGCAGGACCCCCGATCCGCCATGTCGTATGGTTGGCGAGAGGTTCATGGCACAATACTTTTCCAACACCTGCTTGCATGAGCTCTTCTGCGATCTGTTTCATAAAGAACCTCCTGAGTTGAAATGCTAGGTCGGACCTAGGCCTTATCACGTGTTTGCTCCATACTATGCGAACGCCTAAAAGGGCGTGACAGTCGCCCATCATGTTTTGAAAAAGGTAAAAACAGGGTGAAAAGCGCTGCAAAAAATCGCGCTTTTACTCAGTTCGCCTGCAACGGCAAAACTCCTCCCCGCGAAGGCCGTCTTTGTCTTTGTCTGAACAAAAAGGGAGCTTGCGACAAAAGTCTGCCGCAAGCGCCGGAAATCAGTCATGGATTTGCTTGTTTTCACCAGGCTACCTGGAAAACCGCGAAATGTTGAGCAGCACGCCAACCCCGGTCAGTATCAAGGTAAGCGATGAACCGCCATAGCTTAAGAACGGCAGGGTAATACCAGTCACCGGAAACATGCCGGTAACGACCCCGACATTGATCACGACTTGAATCGCGATCATGCCGATGATGCTGAGCGCCAGCAAATTGCCGAACAGATCGGGTGCCGTGATCGCCGTCCGCATCCCTCTCCAGAGAAGCAGCAAGAACAAGAGCAGGACGATCGTGCCGCCAACGAATCCCAGTTCTTCGGCAATGATCGAGAAGATGAAATCGTTGTACGGCTCGGGCAGATAAGAAAACTTTTGTCGGCTTTGTCCCAATCCGAGACCTAGCAAACCGCCCGGTCCGATCGCATAGAGCGACTGAATGATTTGATAGCCCGCGCCCAACGGGTCCTGCCACGGATCAATAAAGGCGGTAATTCGCGCCATCCGATACGGAGCGGATAAAATCAACCCGACAAACCCGGCGACACCCAGCATACCGAGAGCGAGATAATGGCTGATTCTCGCGCCCGCCACAAAAATGACCAAAATGGCGGTTCCCATTAATACGGTTCCTGTTCCCAAATCCGGCTGGAGCATAATCAGGGCAAAACAACTGAGCGGAATCGCCAAAGCCGGCAGCAGTCCAGTGCGAAACAAAACGATTTGTTTCTGATTGTCGCTCAGCCATTTGGACAAAAAAGCAGCGACGCCCAACTTGGCAAACTCGCCCGGCTGAATGCCGAAGGAACCGAAACCGAGCCAGCTTCTCGAACCGTTGACTTCCCGGCCGATTAACAAAACGAGCACCAGCAGGGCAATGCTGATCAAAAAGCCGGTTTTTGCCCACTTTTTCCATACCCAGTAATCAATGTTCATGGTGATATACATCGATGTAATTCCCAGCAAGGCAAATATCAGTTGCCGCTTTGTAAAATAGTAGGGGTCCTGAAACGTATTTTGCGCATAAACCGCGCTTGCGCTATAAACCATGACGATACCGATTCCCAGCAAAAAAAGGGTAGCGAAAATCATCACAAAGTCAGGGGCCGATCTTACCTTGTTCATCCAGGGACATCCTTTCTTCCTCCGTCCCTTTCACCCCAATCAACGGGCAAACTTGCAGGACGGTCGTTATGCTAGGCTTGTTTTAAGTCTATGCACACCGTCCTTAAACATGCTTCCCCTTACCTCAAACGATGGGAACATGTCCCAACTGGCACAGGCGGGACTGAGCAACACCACATCCCCCGGCTTGGCAATGGAAGCCGCTGCAAGAACGGCGTTGTCCACAGTATCGACAAGGATGCGCTCGCTAATTCCCGCCTCCGCCGCCCGCGCCATGAGAATTTCGCCTGTTTGCCCCAAGGCGATCAGCGCTTTCAGATGCTGCTTAAACAAGGGGACCAATTCGTGAAAGTCCACGCCGCGATCCAATCCGCCGGCGATCAAGACCACCGGTTCCGAAAAGGCCTGGATGGCACGCGAGGCCGCTTCCGGATTGGTCGCTTTCGAATCATTGTAATATTTCACACCGTTTACCGTATCCACATATTCCATGCGGTGTTCTACCCCAGGAAACGTCGACAGCACCTGGACGATCGACTCGTTGTCGGCACCGGCCAATTTGCAGATCGCAATCGCCGCCAGCGCGTTGTCCAGATGCGGAACCGACAATTGCGCGACCGGCATGATTTCTTCGACCGCTCCCGAATGGGAACTGAACCAAATCTTGTCTGCTTCGACATAAACGCCGGGCGACACCTTTTGCTGTTTGCTGAAGTAGTAAGTTTGCGCCGCCAAATGTTCAAAGTTGCCGCGCAGTTCCGGCTGATCATACGGCACAATCGCAAAATCGTCAGCGGTCTGATTGGCGAATATTTTCATTTTTGCCGCCAAATATTGCTCCATGCCGTGATGATAATCAAGATGGGCCGGATAAAGGTTCAGCAGCGCGGCAATATGCGGACGAAACGCTTGCGTCCCCATCAGTTGGAAACTGCTCAACTCGGCGACCAGGTACTGGTCTGCCGTTACCTTTTCCGCTAATTCGCACAAAACCGTGCCAATATTGCCGCCGACGACAGCGTCAACCGCCGCTTGCTGCAAGATAAGCCCCACCAATGTCGTCGTGGTCGTCTTGCCATTGGAACCGGTTATCCCGATAATCGGCGCCTTGGAAAGCTGGTAGGCGATCTCCACCTCGGTTACGACCGGTATCCCCAGGCTGAGCGCTTTGGCCACCGGCGCAGCTTCATAAGGAATACCCGGGTTTTTCACGACCAGCGCAACACCGGAATGGACGATGTTGTCCGGATGGTGGCCGGTAATCACCTCGATGCCCAACGCTTCCAGCTCTTCAATTCCGTTTGCCTGCTCCCGCGGTTTTTGGTCATTCACGACAACATGAGCGCCAAAGCGGTGCAACAGTTTGGCAACTGCTACACCGCTTTTCGCCAGGCCGAGTACAACGATGGTTTGATCTTGAACGTTTTTCATTGTCCTGTTCACCTCGAAAGGAATACCCCAAGTCCGGCAAATACCATGCCAACCAGCCAGAAAGTCACAACAACCCGCCATTCCGACCAGCCGGTCAATTCAAAGTGATGGTGAAGCGGACTCATACGGAAAATGCGTTTTCCTCTTGTTTTAAAGGATACGACTTGCAAAATAACCGAAAGTGTCTCAACGACGAACACCCCGCCGATAATCGCCAAGAGCAGCTCCGTCTTCGTCATAATCGCCACACCGGCCAAAGCGCCCCCAAGCGCCAGCGATCCTGTATCACCCATGAACACGCGAGCCGGGTGGGCATTAAACACAAGAAATCCTAAAACCGCGCCGACTACAGCCGCACTGAAGATGGCCGTGTCCATATCGGTCAAGAACCAGGCGATAATGGCGTAAGCCCCGAATGCGATCGCGCCTGTCCCTGCCAATAGACCATCCAGACCGTCGGTAATATTCACGGCATTGGTCGTAGCGACCAGCAAGAAGACCAAAAACGGGAAATAAAAAATCCCCAGCTCGATATCCCACGGTGTCCCCGGCAAATGCAAAATCGTTTGGTGTCCCATTTGCATGAGGAGATAGTAGGCACACACGGCCAGCACTATTTGAGCGGCAAATTTTTGTTTCGCCGTTAACCCCAGATTGCGTTTTTTTCTGATCTTGATAAAGTCATCAAGGAAACCGATAAGTCCATAGCCAAGTGTAACCAGCATCAGAAAATAAACTTCCATCGTCGCATTGGCAAATTTCAGCACGGTAAAAACGAGCGCCAGCAGGATGATGGTGCCACCCATGGTCGGTGTTCCTGCTTTTTTCTGGTGCGACTGCGGCCCTTCTTCGCGAATGCTTTGCCCAAACTTCAGGCGGCGAAGAACCGGTATAAATAACGGACCTATGAGAACAGCGATTAAAAACGCAGCGACGATTGTGATGATGAGGACATTGTCAAAAGGCATGCCCTAACCCCCTTTCTCTGATGCTATTACTAAAAACATTCAATTATTCGCCAGGATGCCCGAAAAGCACGCCAGCCTATTTTCTCAAACGAGTCTATAAACGAGCGCTATTCTTGATCGCAGCGCGGGCAACTTCACGATCATCAAAGGGAAGCACTTGATCTTTGATCAGCTGATACGTCTCATGCCCTTTCCCGGCGATCAAAATCACATCGTTGGCTTTTGCCTGGGAAACCGCATACTGAATCGCTTCACTCCGGTCTGCTATCCGCAGATAACGGTCAACTGGAACCTGTGCAAGACCGGCAATCATATCATCGATGATTGCTTCCGGGTCTTCGGAACGGGGGTTATCTGAAGTTAAGACGGAGATATCCGCATATTTTGTTGCAATTTGCGCCATAATTGGGCGCTTGCCACGATCGCGATCCCCGCCGCAGCCGACCACGCAAAAAATTCGTCCTTGTGCAAATTCCTTGATCGTCATCAGAGCGTTTTCCAGACTATCTGGCGTATGCGAATAATCCACAATTACGGTAAAATCCTGTCCGGCATCGACCGGTTCAAATCTTCCGTTTACGCCTTTTACTTGTTCCAGACTCGCCTTGATCGCTTCCAACGGAACACCTTCCACAAGCGCTACCGCGATTGCCGCCAACGCATTATATACATTAAATTTTCCCATCAGCCGCAGATTGAGCGTGATCGAACCGGCAAAAGTCTGAACCTGAAAAGATGTTCCCTGCCGGGAGATGCGCACCTGCTGTGCGCGAACATCAGCTGGACGATCGATCCCGTAAGTAATCACGCGAGCCGGCGTCACTTCGGCAAACAACTGCGAAGAAGAGTCATCGGCGTTGAGCACTGCCGTTTTCAGTCGGTCGAGACGATACTCGTTGCCTAACTGGGCAAACAACAAAGATTTGGCAAAGCGATAATTGTCCATCGTCTTGTGAAAATCCAGATGATCTTGCGTCAAATTGGTAAAGACCGCCGTATGTACGTCACACCCGCGCACTCGTCCCATTTGCAAGGCATGACTGGAAACTTCAATGATGGCGTATTCCGCGCCGGCATCCCGCATGCGGCGAAAACTGCGCTGCAATTCCAGCGCTTCCGGTGTCGTATTTTTGACTTCTTCCACCTGATCGCCGATCCGCATATGGATCGTCCCGATCAAGCCTGTCTTCTTCTGGTAGTCCCGCAAGATTTTGTCGATCAAGTTGGTTGTAGTCGTCTTGCCATTCGTACCGGTCACACCGATTACTTTCAATTCCCGCGTTGGCGAGCCGTAAAAAAGATCGGCGATCATCGCCATGGCACGGCGTGTATCCGGGACACGCACAACCGTAGCCGGCACCTCCAGTTCGCAATCGGCCAAAACGGCAACCGCTCCTTGCTCAACCGCCTTGGCGGCGAAGGCATGGCCGTCGACAGTAAACCCTCGCAAGCAGATGAACAAGTCACCCGGCTTAACCTTACGTGAATCTGCCGTTATTCCCGTAATCTCCATGGTGTCGTTTCCTTTGACCTGTACCGGCAACAAAGGAGCTAGCAGATCCTTCAACAGCATGGCAATGGCACCCCATTCTCCATTAGTATTGACAAAGCAGCACTGGTTTCAAAACCAGACGGAGAGAAAGGTTCACTCCTCCCTCTCCGACATCTCATTTTATAGCTAATTGGTTCGTTTGTCACCAAGATAGATGCGAATTTTTGATCCTTCTTCGACCCTGACCCCGGGAGCAGGCGATTGTTGGATAACGGTATCTCCTTTTCCGGAGACGACAATCGGCAGCGTTTCGAAGGAGGCCACGATTTCTTTCATGCTTAAACCGGTCAGTTCGGGAACTTCCAAATATTTCTTGTCGCCATAGCGATATTCCGGTTCGATTTGGCCGGTGCGTTTTGGAATATTCAAGTATTGAATCGCCGATTCGAGAATATTTTTCACACTGGGCGCGGCAATCAGTCCGCCGAACGCCAAGGCCTTCGGATTATCGACGGCAAAATAGACAAGAATTTGCGGATCATCCGCCGGCGCAAAACCGATGAACGACACGATATATTCACCATCAACATACCGTCCATTGCGAACCTTTTGCGCTGTCCCTGTTTTGCCGCCAACCCGGTATCCTTCAATGTAGGCGTTTCGCCCCGAACCTTTGGCTACTACGCTTTCCAGCGCATTGCGTACTTTCGCTGACGTTTCTTCACTGATCACTTGCCGCACGACGGTCGGTTCCGTTCGTCCGACAATGTCATGGGTGACACCGTCATGCCATTCCTTGGCGACATACGGTTTTAACAATTTCCCGCCATTGATCGCTGCGGCGACGGCAGCCATCTGTTGGATTGGCGTCACGGATACCCCCTGTCCGAACGAAGTGGTGCCCAATTCCACCGGACCGACGCGATTGAGATTGAACAGCAAGCCATTCTCTTCGCCAATCAAATCGATGCCGGTTTTTTGCCCAAAACCGAACTTTTTGATATAGGAAAACAAACGTTCTTTTTGCAGCCGCTGCCCCATCGTTACAAAACCGGGGTTGCAGGAATTTTCGACCACTTCCAGCATTGTCTCCTGACCGTGCCCTTGCCGTTTCCAACAGCGCAACCGTTGTCCGGCCACAGTGATATAACCGGGATCAAAAAACGGCTCATTCAAATTGACCAGATTCTCATTCAAAGCGGCTGCCAGCGTAACGATTTTGAACGTCGACCCGGGCTCATACGTTTTCCAGATCGGCAAATTGCGGTTGTACACTTGACTAGGGTAGTCCCTGAAATGAGCCGGATCAAACGTTGGACGGCTGCCCATGCCCAAAATTTCGCCGGTTTTTGGATTCATCGCGATCGCCAGCACGTCATCCGGCTGATAGGCAACCATCGCCTGGTCCATTTCCCGTTCCAAAAAAGCCTGAATATTGCTGTCGATGGTCAAATACATATCCATGCCGTTGATCGGCGCCACATAATTTTCGGATTCGCCCGGCATTAACCGTCCGGCGGCATCTGCCGGAAAAGAGACGTATCCGGGGGTTCCTTTGAGGTATTTGTCATATACTTTTTCCAATCCAGTCAACCCTTGATTGTCGATTCCGGTAAAACCCAGCAGATGGGAAGCAAAAGCCCCATTGGGATAATACCGTTCCGAATCCTCGGCCACCTGAATTCCCGGCAAGTTCAGCTCCCGGACTTCCCGCGCTTTCTCCGCGGATATTTTGCGACCGCCGGGCACTCTGTTGATCAACTGGCGTTTCGTAATCGCTTTATAAACATCTTCTTCCTTTTGTCCCAGCACGACAGCCAATTTTTTGGCTGTATCATGCGCATCCTTGATTTGAGCCGGAATAGCCAAAACAGATGGTACACTGGTGTTGGTCACCAGCGGATTTCCGTTGCGATCGAGAATATTTCCACGCTTGGCCTCAAACGGTATGTTGCGTGTCCACAGCTGTTTGGCTTCATCCTGCAGCCATTGGCCCTCTACAAGCTGGATGTATCCGAGCCGAGTCACCAACGCGCTGAACAGCACGATTCCCAACAGCAAAGCAATGTAAATGCGACGCCGTACCGTAACATTGGAAACCCGCACTGCTTCCCCCCTCCTTAGCGAATAGGTTGTCTCTCGTTTCTACCCTATTCACCAGAGGGACAGGTTAGAACTGCCCCGCAACGATCACGGGGATTCACCCTCGTCCGCTTCTTCCGTTGCATCGGCTGGCGACTCTGCTGCCGATTCGTCCGTAGCAGCAGTTGGAGTTGGTGCATCAAGCGACTGCAACGTTACTTGCAATCGTTCCTTCCCTGTAAGGGGCGTTCCCGGCTTGATGCTCTGCTCGCTGACAAACCCTGTGCCGATCGCGTTTACCTGCAATTGCAGCAACGATGCAAATTCCATTACTTCGCGCAAGGACTTCCCTGTAAAATCAGGCATCTTCGTCCCTTGGGTACGATTGGTCACCAAATAGACCTTTCCCGGCTGGGTAACTTTTTCATTCGCTTTCGGATACTGGTCGGCAATCTTGGTTCCGGTTCCGATAACCGTATAATCCAACCCCTCCTGTTTGGCCCGGTTCTCGGCTGCTGTTGTCGTCATACCGACCAGATTGGGCATCGCTTTTTCATACACCGGCGCTGCGGGGACTGCCGCCTTTTTCGGTTCCAGCACCGACATGTCTGGCTGCTCATTCAGGTACTGCAGACTATTTCCCATGACCGTCCGGAAAATCGGGGCAACAATTTTGCTTCCCACTTCGTTGGAGCTGTACTCGGTTTGCGGATCATCGACCACGACATAGACCACCAGACGCGGATTATCTTTCGGAGCAAAACCAATAAAGGAATAAATATATTTTCCTTCGACAATCTTTCCGGTTTGCGGGTCATACGTTTGCGCCGTTCCTGTTTTCCCCGCGACGTGATACCCTTCCAACCCTTCTCCGAACGCTTTACCCGTTCCGTGATCTCCCGTGATGACCGTTTCCAGATAGTCCCGCACCTTTTTCGCGGTTTCACTGGAAACAACTTGCCGAACGACTTCTGTACCGTATGTTTTCACCACCCCATTCGTATGCGGGTCACGAATTTCCTTGACAATTTGCGGTTTCAGCAATTTCCCGCCGTTGGCAATCGCTCCGACCGCTGCAACCTGCTGGATCGGCGTTACCGCCACCCCTTGACCAAATGTCGTTACAGCCACGTCACGCGGACGCGATTTTTTCAAATCACGCATAATCCCGTCCTCTTCACCCGGCAGGTCTATGCCCGTCTTACGGCCGATGCCGAACTTTTCGAAATAGGCACTCAACAAGTCTGTTTTCAGTTTTTCATAACCGAGAATGACAAACGCCACGTTACTGGAGCGCTGCACACCTTCCAGGAAAGTAATTCTGCCCCAGCCCACCCCATTGTTGTGGTCCTGGATCGGCTTGCCTGGCACTTTTGTGTATAGCCCGGATTGATATGTATCATTGGGGTTAAACAAGTTTTGTTCGACGGCAGCCGCCAACGTAATGATTTTGAATGTGGAACCCGGTTCAAACATGAAGCTGATCGAATCATTGGTAAAATTTTTAATGTTCCAGTATGTGTTGGGATCAAATCCGGGCCGGTTGGCCATGGCAAGAATCTCGCCGGTATTCGGGTCCGATACGAGCACCATCATCCGTTTGGGGTGGTATTGTGCTTCCGCTTGATCCAACGCTTGTTCGGCATACTCCTGAATTTGCTGATCGATCGTCAGCACCAGGTTCATCCCGTCTTTAGCCGGTTTGTAAGTTTCCGCTTCATCCGGAAGCTGGTAGCCTGCCCCGTCTTTCATCATCCGCAAATATCCCGGTTCGCCGCGCAATTCCTTGTCAAACTGCTGTTCGATGCCCATTTGCGCCTTTTCTTCATAATTCACATAGCCAATGACTTGGGAAGCAAAGTTGTTATGCGGATAATAGCGCCGCGTCGTCTCCCAGATCGTCACGCCGGGCAACTGGTTGACTTCGGACGGCTCTCCTTTTGCATCACGCGGATATTGCAGAGCGATGATTTCATTTTTTTGCTGTTCCGTGATTTTCGATGCTTCCTTGCCCAATTCCACATTAAAAGCATCCGTGCGGGTTAAATGTTTCAATAGCTGCTCCGGTGATACATGCAAAATCGGCGCCAGCTTCTCCGCCGTATAATAAGGGTCTTTCACATAATTGTCGCCTGCGATCTGCGCTTCGCGTTCGTTGCGAGGCTTCAAAGTTGCATTCACCGTATACGCTTTTCCTTCATACGCCAAGATTTGCCCGTTGCGGTCGAGAATGGAGCCTCTTCGCGGTTTGATATCTTTGTCGCGTTCCCATTGTTGTTTCGCCTTATCCAAGATCTGCGAAGCTTCCACGCTTTGAATCCACCACAAGCGAACCGATATACCGGAAAACAAAAGGGTGATCACGACTCCGAGAAAAATGATGCGTTTTTGAATCCGATGTTTCATGTTCAAGTGAATCATCTCCTTTTGGGCAGCCCGCTCGTTCCCGCTTACCGGGAGCAAGGCCAGAGGCTCGGTTGATTTGGGCGATTGGCTCGCTCCACAAAGAAAAATGTTACCGCGAGAGCCGCAAGTAACATTTAATGTTTGGGAGTTTGCTCACTTGTCTTTTCTTGGTTAGGAAAATTCTCGCCAACCACCTTGATCGACTCGGCATTCGCCGGTGCCATATTCATCGATTGGGCTTCCGCATAGACGCGTTCCCGATTGCTCATATTTTCTACTTGCAATTGCAGGGTGGTGTTCTTGTCTTGAATCTTTTTCACCTGTTGCTTCAATTGCTGAATTTCATAGTTGTATTCGGAGATTTGCACATAACGAACGCCTACATAGCTAACGCCAAATACCAGCACGCTGATAAGGAAAAGGTACAAGAGCTTCTCACTCGTCGGTATCGCCGATTTAATTTTCAATGTGCGTCTTGTCTTGCCTGCCGGTCTTCTTTGCTCAATATCAACAGCAAGATTTCCCCGGTAATAGTAGCTCACTTCCGTCCCTTCTTTCCTGGTTACTTCTCCCTTTTTTCCTTTTACAGTTTTTCAGCGATGCGCAGCTTGGCGGAACGCGCACGCGGGTTTTGTTCCAACTCCTGTTCCGAAGGGGTAATCGGCTTGCGGGTAATGATTTTGACAATCGGTTCGTTGCCGCATGTACAAATCGGAAAAGACGGCGGGCAGGTACATCCCTTGGCATGATCGAGAAAAACCTGTTTGCAAATCCGGTCTTCCAACGAATGAAACGTAATGACGCTGACCCGACCTTCCGGGTTCAGGATGTCAATCGCATCTTCAACCGCTTCTTTAAATGCATTCAGTTCATCGTTGACGGCAATGCGAATCGCTTGAAACGTGCGCTTGGCCGGATGCGGGCCAGTCCGTCTTGCCGCTGCCGGGATTGCTTCCTTGATGATTTCGACCAGTTGGCCCGTCGTTTCAATCGGCGCTTTTTCCCGATGCGCAGCAATTTGCCGGGCAATGCGGCGGGAAAATTTCTCTTCGCCATATTCCCAGATCAACTTGGCGATTTCCGCCTCATCCCACTCATTGACCACCTCATAGGCAGACAACTCGGCATCCCGATCCATCCGCATGTCCAACGGCGCATCGGCATTGTAACTGAACCCTCGCTCCCCTTCATCCAGCTGCGGTGAGGAAACGCCAAGATCGAACAATACGCCATCTACGCCGTTCAGACCAAGCTCCTGGACAACATGCTTCAAATGACGAAAATTGCTTTTTACCAACGTCACCCGTTCGCCATAAGATCCCAGCTTCTCTCGGGCGTTGGCCAGCGCTGTTTCGTCCTGGTCAATGCTGATCAATCGCCCTTGCCCGGTTAAAGAGGAGGCAATCAGGGCGCTATGTCCTGCTCCGCCCAATGTGCAATCGACATAAATGCCATCAGGCCGAAGCTTAAGTCCTTGTACGGCTTCTTCTTTTAAAACGGTTATATGATGAAACATGGAGTCACTCCTACAGATCAAAATCTACCAATTTCTCGGCAATTTCATTAAAAGAGCCTTCGGATTGATTAAAGTAGTTTTCCCATTCTTCCTTGCTCCAAATCTCAACCCGACTGGATACGCCGATCACCACACACTCTTTGACCAGCTTGGCGTGGTCGCGCAAATTGGTGGGTATATTTACCCTTCCCTGCTTGTCCCACTCGCATTCCGCAGCACCGGAAAAGAAAAAGCGGGTAAAGGCACGGGCATCAGCTTTGGTAAACGGTAACGATTTTAATCTTTCTTCAAGCGCCTTCCATTCGTCCATGGGGTAGACAAACAAGCATTGATCCAAACCGCGGGTAATAACGAAACTGGAGCCCAACTCTTCACGGAATTTGGCGGGAATAATCAAGCGGCCTTTTTCGTCGATGCTATGTTGAAATTCGCCCATGAACATGCCGCTTCCCCACTTTCCTGATTCTGATCTCCACTTTCCCCCACTTTTCCCCACGAAACTATAATCTATTATAAAAAAAAATCCTGCGTTTGTAAGCAGGATTTTTTCGTTTAATTTTTTCAGCGTTTTCCGCCGTGATCTTTGCTTATTCGACCCAACTGTCCAAGTATGCTTTTTGTTCTTCTGTCAGCTTGTCGATTTGGATGCCCAATGCCTCCAGTTTGTACCGGGCAACCATTTCATCCAGCTCATACGGGACATTCAGCACTTTCGGCCCGATGTTCTGGTAGTTTTTGCTGACATACTCCAAACCAACCGCCTGCAAGGCGAACGTCATATCCATAATTTCCGCCGGATGACCATCCCCTGCGGCAAGGTTGACCAGACGTCCTTCCGCCAACAGGTACAGCTTTCGACCATCAGCCATGACATATTCTTCGATATCTTTGCGAACAACCCGGCGCGATGTCGACGCTTCTGCCAACTCCACCACGTTTACTTCGACATTGAAATGGCCGGCGTTTGACAGAATCGCGCCATCTTTCATCACCGCAAAGTGTTCCTTGCGAATGACGTCGCGGTTTCCCGTCACGGTAATGAAGTAGTCGCCATGTTTGGCCGCTTCGATCATCGGCATCACTTCAAAGCCGTCCATGTGCGCTTCCACCGCCTTGATCGCGTCGATTTCCGTCACGATCACTTTGGCGCCCAATCCTTTGGCGCGCATCGCTACCCCTTTGCCGCACCAGCCGTAGCCAACGACGACCACGGTCTTGCCAGCGACAACGAGATTCGTTGCCCGATTGATCCCGTCAAACACCGATTGTCCCGTTCCGTAGCGGTTGTCAAACAAATGCTTGCAAAACGCGTCATTGACTGCAACCATCGGCAACTGCAGCTTTCCTTCTTTCTCCAACGCTTTCAGGCGGATAATCCCCGTTGTCGTTTCTTCGGCACCGCCGCGAATTTGCGGGAGCAGATCCGGACGCTCGCCGTGCAAGATGGTCACCATCTCTCCGCCATCGTCAATAATCAGGTCAGGGCGAGTTTCCAACGTTTTGATCAAATTGGCTTTATATTCATCAGGAGCAATTTGGTATTTGGCAAAGACGCGAATGCCGTCTTCCACAAGCGCAGCCGCAACATCATCCTGCGTGGAAAGCGGGTTGGAACCGGTAATGGTTACTTCCGCGCCGCCCGCCTGGATCACTTTTGCCAGATAAGCGGTCTTTGCCTCCAGATGCAAGCAAATCGACACTTTCAGGCCGGCGAAAGGCTTTTCTTGTTCAAAACGCTCCCGGATTCGATTCAGGACGGGCATATGTTCCTTGACCCAATCAATTTTTAAATGACCGCTCGGGGCCAACGACATATCCTTTACATTACTTTCAGAAAGTGCGTTCATCCAAATATCCTCCTTAAAATTCCAAGCTCTTCGCTATCATATCACACGTGCTGCTTCCTTGACATTACCGTTATGCTCAATTAGCCATTGAAAGAAACGCTGCACAGCGATCGGCAGCCGTTTCTTCTTATGATAGACAATTTGCCGATAAACGACGATATCGGTATGCGCAAACGGCAAGACGACCAGCTTGCCCTGCTGAACTTCCTGTTCTACGGCAATCAGCGGCAGCAAAGCCAATCCGAGACCGTATGCCACACACTGCTTGATCGCTTCCAAACTGCCAAATTCAAACGAACTTTGGATCAGGATTCCCGTTTTTTGCAAAATGTGTTCCATCATCGTGCGGTAACTGCAGCCTGATTCCGTAAAAATCCAGTCTTCTCCCGCAAAGTCGGTCACTTCAATTTGCGTTTTGCCGGCCAGCCGATGATCAATCGCGGCAATCACACCGAGCTGTTCCTGTCCCAGATTGATTGTCACCAAATCAGGCTCGTCTCGCAGCTCATCCAACAAAACGGCAAAATCGTAAGCGCCCTCCCGTACCCGCTGACGCAGGTCACTGCAAATTCCCGGCTGCAGCAGCATTTTCAGCTGCGGCTGTTCGATGCGAAACTTCTGCAAAAAAGGCGGCAAATAAAAGGCGGCCAGCGACTCGACCGTTCCGATCGTGAGCGTCCCGTTCAACTGGCTCTCCTCGCTCAAAACCTCCTTGGCTTCGTTGAGCAAGGCCAAAATTTGCTCCGTATATTGCAAAAACGTTCTTCCCGCATCGGTCAGCCGTATCTTACGCCCCCAACGTTCAAACAAAACGACCCCCAGTTCCGTTTCGATATTTTGGATTTGCGTAGTCACACTGGACTGCGCGTAGCCCAGTATTTCGGCAGCGCGCGTAAAAGACTGGCATTTGGCAACCTCGCGAAAGGTAAACAAATAACGCGTATCCAATTTTGTCCCCGCCTTTACATCGTCTTTTTCGATTAATTCCATCGAATATTATAGATAATTCTGATTTGAATTCTATGCTACACTGTTAGCACGATAAAAAAAAGAGGAGAGCACCATGTCACAAGGAAAGCAAAAACAAGCATCATTGCAAAAGACATTAAACTTGCCGCAAATCGTCACTTTGTACGTCGGAGCCGTGGTTGGCAGCGGAATTTTGCTGATACCGGGCCTTGCCGCAGAAATGGCTGGACCCGCCTCCCTGATCGCCTGGCTGGCCATGTCTGTGCTGGTCTTGCCCATGGCGATCACGATGGGCTTGCTGTCCGCCAAGTACCCCAGTTCTGGCGGGGTCTCTCATTTTGTCCGGCTCGCCTACGGAGATCGTTACGGCAATATCGTTGGCTGGTTTTTTCTGCTGTCGGTGCCGATTGGCGCCCCCATTTTGGCGGTTACCGGCACGCGCTATCTGGGGATCCTGCTGCACTGGGGAGATGGGCAAACATTCATGCTGGCGGGATTATTGCTGCTGCTCGTACTGCTGATGAACGTGTTTGGCCTGCAGCTGGCCGGCAAAATCCAAACCATCGTCGTCTCGCTGATTATCGTGATTTTATTGATGGCGATCGCCACCTCCATTCCTCATTTTGATTCGGGCAATTTCACGCCGTTTCTGCCCGATGGCTGGTTGAGCGTCGTGCAAACGGCCGGACTGCTTTTCTGGTGTTTTATCGGCTGGGAAGCGGTCACGCACCTGTCGGAAGAATTTGTCGATCCGGAACGGGACGCCATCCGCGGGGTGTTATGGAGTGCGGGGCTGGTTGCCTTGCTTTATTTCGGGACAGCATTTATGACCGTGGCCACGCACAGCTATGGCGAGCAGTTATCTTCCACCTCGCTCAGCGTCATGATCCAACTGAGCCTCGGACCGTTCGGCGGCTGGGTCGTCGCTGTCACGGCGCTGTTCATTTGCATCGCGACTGCAAACGCCTATGTCAGCGCCGCTTCGCGCATTGCCCTCGCTCTGGCCAAACAAGGGATTGCCCCCAAATGGTTTGGTCTGATCCACGGCAAATATCGGACGCCGATCGGCGGTTTGCTCTTTCTGGCCATCTGTTTCGCGATTGTCCTGACGGTTCTGCTGACCGATACCGTGTCATTGGCACAGCTGCTCAATCTGCCGAACGCCACTTTTTTCGCGACCTATATCAGCGGATGTTTGGCCGGTGTACGCTTGTTGCGCGAAAACAAGTCAGGGTTGGCCGCAGCCTGGATTTCCTTGGTTGTGACAATCTGTCTCTATCCGTTTTTAGGCTGGTCCGCCCTTTATCCTTTGCTGGTCGTGGTGTTGGTCTTGGTCTTGGATCGAAAGAAAACAAGCGCACAGCGCTGAAATAACGAAAGCAGAAACAAACAGCGAGCACTGCAATAGTGCTCGCTGTTTTCTTTGCGGCGGGATCTTTCCCCTTCGTTTGCCGATTATTCGTTTTTGCCGATCAACAGGAAAGTTTTTCCGTCTTTGGATAACAGATAAAACGAATGATCGACACTGCCCAATAGTTCCCCGCCATAATATTGCATCGTCACCCGGTATTTTGTGTCGCTGATCCGTGTGATATAAGCCAATTCATCAAAGCGCGGGAACGTCTGCGTATGGACAGATTCATTTTTTAAATAGGCAAAGTGCTCGTCCAAAAAAGCCGGAGTCACATTCAAGTCTTGTTCATCGACAAACTGGCTCAGTTGCGCATAGGAATGAACCGGCTGTTGATTCACTTTGCCAAAGAAGTTTCGTAAATTCGTGAGCAGCGCCTGCCTGGTTGTCTCCTCCACATTATCGGGAAACAGCTGTTCAATCTGCTGTCCCAACCGTTTGGCCAGCACTGCCGCTTGCGCCCGGCTTACTTGTTCATCCGGGCGAAACGTTCCGTCCGGATAGCCGCTCATCAAACTCATTTTATAAACCGGATAAATCCGCATCACGTCCTTCGTCACCGGAACATCGGAGAAAAACCGCGCAGTCGTATAACGGTATTTTTCGCCTTCGGACTGGCTGGCACTGGCCATCAACAGCAGTCGCGCCGCCTGCAGACGAGTAAGATTCCCGTCAGGCTGACCGTTGCCATAGATGCCGGCAGCGGCCAATTTTTTATACAACGCTTCCGACCAACGCCCACGCGCTTTGGTAATAAACTTTTGCTCCACTTCGGAAAGCGGATGTCCTGTATAAGACGGAATGACCCGTTGCAGCATCGCCATAAACTGTTCTTCTGTAACAGGTTCATCCGGATGGAACGTGCCATCAGGAAACCCTTTCAAGACGCCTGCTTCGGCCATTTCCGAAATCTCCGCGCTTGCCCAATGGCCGTTTATATCTGAAAAGGTAGAGGTATTCCGGCTTGCGGCGGCATCGGCAGAGATTCCTGAAACCAATATTGCCAGTGAAGCAGTGACCAGCAATGTTATCTTTTTAACCCATCCGTTTCGCAAACGCATTTGTTATACCCCCCTCACTTCTGGCTCATTACTTGTGGCCTATTTATATAGACGTTTGACTGGGAAAATTGTTTCTTTTTTTCGGCAGGTAAATCATGTCATCTCCCCCAAAAAAAACGCGCCTTTTCCCGGCTTGTTACAGCGAGAAAACACGCGTGTCAACTTATCTTATATGGAAACAAACGTATGTCGTCCATCCAAAGCAAGCGGTTCATCAACGAGCCGATCCAGCAGATCGAGCCCATGTTGATTGGCAAACGTAAAATAGGAATACACACGCTCTTGCCAAGCGCCATTCGGTACCAAACTCGTTTCCAGCCGCTCGATCTTTTTGATCAGGCTGGCATGCTTCATGCGTTGTGATCGTTCCAGCTGCGCTTGCAAAAAGTCTACTTGAGCCAGCACCCGATCGAGATTGCTGGCGGCCAGTTGAGACAGTCCGCGGTCAGCTTTGATCACTTCTTCCACCAGCGGCAAATAGACTTCCCTTACCGCCTGTCGGGTTTGGGCAAAACGCTCCGCCACTTCCGGTTCCTGCAATTTGGCAAATTGGGTCTGTTTCCACTCGGAAAAACCGGCAAAAGCCATCTCAGGGCGAAGCTCAAATTGGGACAGCGTTCGTTCGATTCCCGCTTCCAGCAAAGTGACCGACATCCGCGGGACGACGACCGGCAATTGACAGTCAAAGTCGGCAAAAAGTTCCTTGTAAAAGGCCCAATAAGACACTTCGCCGGGTCCGCCAATGAAAGCCAGCGTTGGAAAGAGATGTTCTTGCATCAACGGCCGGGAGACAACGTTTGCGCTGAAACGCTGCGGTTCATTCTCCAGCAGCGCCAGCAGTTCGTCGCGACTGAAAGAGACTCCCCGCTGTTTCGCGACAAACCGCTCTCCTTCCCGTTCCAATAAAAAGCGTTCGTCTCCGAAATAAAGAAACAAATTTGCCTGATTCGCTTCGATTTGCAACTGCAGCGGATAATTGGCAGCGGCAAGCTGTTCGGCGGCATTCGCCAATCGACTGGATACCTGTTCGTTTTGCTGGATGAACCGTTTGAAGACAGGCTGTTCCAGTTCGCGAACATAAGCGGAAGATGATTCAACAAAGACGAGCCCATGTTTGCCGAACAATTTCACCATAATTCGCGCAAACCAGTCGGCTACTGTTGCCGATTCCCCGGCTGTCTCCTGCAGCATTTGACGAATTTGCCCGGTATAGGTTGTTTCCGTATGATCGTGCAAAAATTCATCAACAAAAGCTTGGCAAACCGCCAGATCAAGCGGCAGTTTGCTGGCTGACACCCGTCCTCTCTTGCCGAAGTCAAGCTTGATTTTCTTCACATCGGTTCCTTCCCCAACTGGCAGATAGACATGATTGATCTCATCCAGATCATGGTCCTCCCCTGCAATCCAGAAAACCGGCACGACATTGACTTGCAGTTCCTCGCTCAGCTTTCGGGCTGCCTTCACAACATGAATCGCTTTGTAAATCGTATATAGCGGACCGGTTAATACACCCGCCTGTTGTCCAGCGATCACGACATACGTATCGTCTTCACGCAGTTTCATAATGTTGTCCAGGGCAAGCTGACTGTTGCCGAGCTGCTGATTGTACGCATAAAGCCCTTCCGCCAAGCGCTGTCGATGTATATATGTTTTCTGTCGCAACCAGGCCAAACGCTCTCGATATGCTTCGCGATCAAAAGGGTTATGGACAAAAAACTGAAGTGCAGTTTCCTTTTGCGCCAGGTAATCTTTCACCAGCGGATTTGCCTGCGGCGCTGTTATCATATGTAAATTCATGAGTTGGCTCCTTCTTTCAAAACAGTTCTCCGCAAATTATACCATGCCGATGCGAAACAAAAAATAAGACACCCCACCGGAATGGGCTGTCCATTTGATTTTTGTTATTTATATTCAGAATTGGGGAGGTGACACCGCCCAAATCAGCAGCGCTTCTTCCTCTCCGCAATTGCGAATCGTATGGCTCTTCGCACTGTCAAAATGAATGCTGTCTCCTGCCGTAAGCAAATATTCTTCATCGCTAAAGTTAACCGATATGGTCCCTTGAATGACTGTCAGACATTCTTCTCCTTCCTGGGCGACCAAAGATTCCATAACCGTGTCTCCCGGTTGCAACCGCACTTCAATCAAACCCAGTTTCATATTTCCGCCTGCGGAGAGAATGGAAAAAACTCCTTTGGATTCCGGAAACAGCACCTGCCGGCGTTTATCTTTTCGCGTCACATGGACATGCTTTTGATCGACGTCTTCAAAAAAGTGAATCATTGACGCCTCTAACGCTTTGGTTATCTTCCACAATGAATCCAGTGAAGGTTGGGAAATTCCCCGCTCCACTTGACTCAACAGTCCTTTGCTGAGACCCGTTTTGGAAGCCATGATTTCCAATGTAAATCCTTTTTCTTTCCGAATGGTTCGAATCTTGTTTCCGATAGATTCGATGGGAAGCCGCATACAATCAACCTCTTTTCATTCCTATATCTTTAAACAAGCCTCTCTGTCAGCCTAGTTGCATCATTTTTACGACACCCGTTGTAAATAAAACCAAGTAGATAAGTCCAAATAATAAGAACGTAATTCGTGATGTGGAGGTCCCTAGTTTTTGAAGAGATATTTTTTTGCGTATGCGAAATTGCAGCGAAGCCAAAAGGAAGAAGAGAACGAAAATGATTGAGATGATCCAGAACCAGGCTGAAAGTGCTTTCGGCCATATTTCCTCATATGCGACAATAATGGCGTGTATCAACAGCAAATTGGTTATGTTTATCGACCATCCAAGCGCTCTGCGATGATCTTTTTTCCACAGAAAATAACTGGTGTAAACGATTGCAAATCCAACAAAGGGAATTACGGTGAGCACTCCCCAGATAAAGAGCCAAATATTAGCCAAAACTGTCATGCCCTTTGTCTCCTTTCAACAATCGAATACCCGTTTTGAGGAGAATGGCGTCACGAACTGTCCGATGCCATTGCGTTGGCAGTCCATGCCGCTGTCCCAACTTGACAAGATAACCATTGATGGCCTCAATTTCCGTTGATTTGCCTGCTCTTATGTCCTGCAGCATCGAGGAATAATTTTGTGATGTATTTCGACAAATGGTTAAAAGTTCCTGCCAAACTTGTTCGTCGATGTGTTGCCCCGTTGCCGCGGCGATCGCCGCTGCTTCTTGGAATAATTCCCGCATCATCGCCAACAAATCGGATGAGTGCAGCAACTCTCCATTTCTAAGCTCAAAGAGCGCCGTCATCGGGTTAATGATGGAGTTGGCAACCAGCTTTCGCCAAGCAAATTCACTGATTTGTTTGACAAATACTGTGGGTATGCCACAAGTTTGCGCCGTCTGGACAAAATTTTGAACAAGTTGGGAGGTCGTTTGCGTCGCTTCCCAGGGACCAATCCGCAAAAGTCCCTGACCCGTATGTTGAACGAAAGTAGGCGCAAGGCGCATCGCCCCTTCCGAATTGATGGCAAAAAACAACCGATCTGGCGAAATTACTTGCTGGAGCGGTTCAACATGCGAGAGTCCGTTTTGTAGGGCAATCAATAGAGCATCCGTAGGAAGCTTGGCTAATAAAGGGTATATTGCTGGCAAGTCCGGTTGTTTTACAGCAAGTATATAAATATCAGCTAACGGCAACTTCTTCTGTATCGGACTGGAGTCAATGGTCAGATGCAAAACACTGCCATCCAATTTTTGCAGCTTGATTCCTTCTGCCAATAATTGTCGAGCTTGCGTCTCGCCGCGAGTAACAAGCATCGTGTGAATTCCTCCAGACCGCAGTCTGGCAGCCATCAGCAATCCGACGGAGCCACCTCCGATCACAACCACTTTCATCTGGACTCAACTCCTATCGTCAGCCAAACCAGATGAATACTATTAACAAGAATACCAAAGATTGTTAAAAGCTTCAATTGATTGGCTGATTTATTTAAACATTTTGCTGTAAAATAAAACAAATTTTTTTCTCCGTTTGAGCAGTATTTACCAAAAATCGTCATTTCACCAAAATATTTAACACTGCTAAATACTAGCATCCGTATTATAGCAAATCTTTTTGACAAAGTTTCATCTTTTTACCTATTATTATACAAATTGCCCTTTACTTACGAACGCAGTTTCTGTTTACACAAAGAAATACTTTACGCAACAAGTTGCCACTCCTTATAATGAAATTGTCAGAAAAAAAACGTTTACTTTACAAACTGGCACACAGATACGAGATATTGTGGTGGTGTTTGTGTATAATAAGAACTAAGTATCGCTTGGCCGATGCCTTGAGAGGAGATGCTTGCCATGTACGAAGTAAAACGCTTAAGTATCAACTACAAAACCCTTGAGGAGTTTCAAAAATTCCGCGAATTTGGGTTGGAAGAGTTGTCCATGAAAGAAGATTTGGAGGCAAATATCGTCGAAAACGATTCCGACTCGCCTTTTTACGGCATCTATGATCAAGATCGTTTGGTTGCACGGATGAGCCTGTACAAAATCGACGCCAAATACGATCGTTATTTTGAACCAGCCCAGGATTATTACGAATTGTGGAAACTGGAAGTGCTTCCCGAATATCGCGGTCAAGATATGGGGACCGCGCTTGTCAATCATGCCAAAAGCTTCAATCTGCCGATTAAGACCAACTCCCGCTGCCGTGCAGATCAATTTTGGGCAAAAATGGGCTTTTGTTCGGTAAAATATAACCCCATTCGCGATCGTGGTGAAAATCCATATGTCTGGTTGCCGGAAGGGGTTCAGCTGCAAGACTGACCCCCCGAATCGCAAACAACAAAAAAAAGAAGCGATTGTCTCGCTTCTTTTTTTGTTGCCAACTTGCTGCGTATGAGTAAACATCAAACCAATCATTGCAGACATTCTTCCTTATTATTCAATGCGTTCCAAATTGCCGTTCGAATCCATCTTAAATACTGGCTTGCTCGTCTCTTCTTCTTTTAAAAAGGCCAGTTTTCGCGCCCGCTCCATGATTTGGATCAATGCCTGATAATCATCGTTTACCCCTTGGATCGTTTCCAGTTCTTTTTTCATTTTTTGGTTGGTCTGCTTTATTTCATCGAGTTCTTTTTGCTTTTCTTCCAATTCCTGCTCCAACTGCACATTACGGCGCAGTGTCTCCTTATACTTCATCAACAACCGGATCGCCGCTTCGATCTGTTGTTCTTCCGTTGACGGATTGGTCACAGGCGCAACCAGGCTCATCTCTTTCTTCAAGCTCGGCTCTTCTGGCAAAAGTTCGCTTTGTTCCGTGATCCGTCCCATTTTTTTCAACTGTTGGCGCTGACCCTTGGCAATCGCAATCGCCGCTTCATATCGTTTACGGACACTGCTGTTCCAGCGAAAACCACAGGCGGCAGCTGTTCTTCCCAGACGCTGTCCGACTTCCTCAAAGGCGGCAAGCTGTGTTCCGCCTTCCCGTATGTGACGCAACGTTACTTCAGCCAATACCAAATCGTCATCTTCTGTCCAAGCATCTTGTCTGGAAGCTACCATATAGAATGTCCCTCCCGTTTAACTTAAAAAAGGATGATGTACTTCATCCTATGCTTTTCCCTACTCTCATAGAATCGTTTTCTACTAGAAAAAGTATGTCCAAGTACAGAAATGTTTAAACGGAAAGAATCTATTTGGAAAAAGACAACCTCTGTCTAAACTTGAAAGCGCCTCAACGCCTTGTCCATTCCAGAAAGGCTGTTCGGAGCGCTCTATCCGGCGGAATTCACTTTGTCAGAAGAAAAAAAAGAGAGCCTGTTTCGCTCTCTTTTTTCGTTTCTAGCTTGCATCATCCCGGTTGAGCCGTTGCCGGTCAGGACAGCAAATTTTTCATCGCGGACTGATTATAGCCGACAATCAAGCGTTGTCCATCGGTCAAGATCGGTCTTTTGAGCAAACGCGGGTCGTCGCTCAGCATTTCCAAAAGCTCGCTGACCGTCAGTTCGTTGATGTCAATATCCAGGTCCTTGAATTTTTGGCTGCGGGTAGAAAGAATTTCATCCAGCCCGTTTGTCGTCATTTTCGCAATCTCCATCAGTTCTTCGACCGAGGGCGGATTTTTGAACAAATGTCTTTCTTCATATTTAACCCCATTTTCAGAAAGCCATGCTTTTGCTTTCCGGCACGAGGTGCAACTCGGATATGTAAAGAACGTAAGTTTAGGTTTTGAGGATTGTTGTGCTACAGCCACAGTGTATCCCTCCATTTTATCTATACTTTTGTAAGGTAATAAAAAAAGTAACTTTGTTTGAAATTATAAAACTCATATTAACACTATGTCAATAGTGTTAATTATAAAAAAGATAAAAATTTCGATAACACATTAACACCTTAACAATTACGGAAAAATGGTCTAGACTTAAATGATAACAAGTTGGTGCAGAAAGGAGGTAACAGCGTGGACTGTGATGCGCAAAAACTGACGAGTGCTTTGGCTGACGCTACTCGCTTTTCCATCTACCAGTATGTCGCTGACCGCAATGATCCCGTATCGGTTCACGAGGTGGCCGAACATTTCAATATCCACCCCAACGTTGCTCGCTTGCATCTAAGCAAACTGGAGGATGTTGAACTTCTCGCTTCCGTCTTGGAAAAAAGCGGAAAAGGGGGTCGCCCATGTCGACTGTATTTATTATCTGATCAAGTAATCAGCCTGCAGTTTCCTCCTCGCGACTACCAACTTCTTGCAGACATTGCTATTGAGAGCCTGCTTTCCCTCGGTGAAGCAGGGGAAAAAGCCTTGATCAACATGGGCTATCGGATGGGCGTGGAGATGGCCAAACGGGCACTGAGAGAATTTCCGATTGATCTTGAACAGGACTCGCCCGCTGCCGTCCTGAAACATATTAACCGGCTGGTTGTTGCCCAAGGTCTGAAACCGGAAATCGAGCTGCTGTCCGCCGGGCAAATTCGCTTTCGCGTTTTTAATTGCACTTTCTCGGAAACAGCCAAGCGCTTTTCTAACAGTGTTTGCCAAATGCACAACGCGATGCTGCGGGGAATATTCGAAACATATTTTGGAGAGATTGAGTTACAGGAAGAAGGTTCAATGCTTGGCGGCTGCAAATCGTGCAATTACACCGTAGCCCGGATCACAAAATCGAAGCAAATGACTTACGATAAGTAAGTTTATATTCCAGTTTACACCTGTGTTCATGTCCATTATAATGGGATAGGAATCTTGTAAATCTTACCACATGCTCAGGAGGGATACACGGATGAACCGGATGTACCGTGTGCTTGGTTTCTGGACTTTGGCAATTGCTCTCATGTCACTCTGGGGAAATTTATATCCCATGTCTTTAATCTTCTTCGGGTTGACAGCATTTTTCGTGGCACTCAGTTACCTGAATTTGTCTGAAAGAGCTTACCTTAACATCTTCTTTGGGTTCATGTTTGTCTCTTTTGTCGGTTTTACTTATTACACGATGTTCATGATGCCATTGGGCGGCGAAGAACATTCCTTCTTCTTGCAAACGGTTTTATAATGAAAAAAAGATGCTCCTTTACCGAGCATCTTTTTTATTTGTCCGGTTGTTTCCGCATAACGGATGCGGCAGGCGCTCAACTTCTTTTCCTTGCAACATGACCCGAAATCTTCCCCCCAGCCCCGCCGGATCAATCAGCTGCTGGATGGCCCAATTTTGTTTCATCGCGCTGCTGCGAAACGGATCACGGTCCTGGTGAGCGATCGCTTTCTGCAGAATACCGGCTTGCAGCAAAAATTGGTCTTGCCTGAGAAAAGCCAGACAGCGCAGCCCCGCTTCCTCCCCCCATTGTTCCAGAGCCGAGAAATTGACATGAGCGGTTATATCCTGCTCACCGATATGCCGGAATGGATCGGTATGTACGCGATGCCGGTAATAACACAGCAATGTGCCCGCTTTGCGGCTGGAATGATATAATTCTTCTTCCCGGTCTCCGTAGTCGATCGTGAGCACATATCCTCGTTTGATCATGCTCCCAATCGCCCGAACGGCACCCCGCATTCCCAGATTGACCTCGAGGCGAGTACCGACGGGAACGATCGGCTCCCTGTCTGCCAAAAATTGTTGCATCGGCACACTGATTCGCGGCCAGAACTGTTGCCGAAACCGTTGTTCCTGTTCCTCCCAGGTTACCCAGGCCTCACACCACCCTTCTTCCAGCTTTTCCATCAGATGAACAGGAAACGCATCAAAGTACTCGTTTGACAGCACAATCCCCTCAAACGCTTGTGCGCGTGCCGCCTCTTCCACTGAACGATACCAGACTTGCGGAAGCTGAAACGGCTGCAACGCCTGTTGTTGCAATTGCCGATGATAAGGACTGCCCTCCACCAGCACGAGGCGAAGGCGCTGATACCACTCCGGATAGCGAGCAAACAGCACTGACAGCAGATGTTTCATCAGGTAGCCGGTCCCTCCGCCCAGTTCCGCCAAAACCGGCTGATCGATGCCGTTTTCCTTCCACATCTGGACAAATAAATCAGCGAGCACTTCGGCAAACACGGGGTGAAGCGTGCCGCTGGTAAAAAAATCTCCGTCCTTGCCCACTTTTGGCTGCGGCGTCATATAGTACCCCAGCTCGGGATGATACAGGGCCAGCTCCATAAAGCGGACAAACGGAATCGCTTGCTCCTTGCTGCCAAGAATCTCGTCGCGTATCGCTGCAGACAGGTCCACGATTTCTCCCCCTCGACATTTTTATGGAAAAACACATGAAGAAGGTTATAATAAAAAAGATTAACATATCATGCTAGTAAGAATCTTTTCCATTCTTTTGAAAATGGGCGAGAAAGCTAAAGGTGAAATTATGCGCAAAAGCATGATGTTTCTGCTTATCGGTTTGCTTTTGTTATGTC
Organism: Brevibacillus fulvus; assembly: GCF_016908525.1. Taxonomy (GTDB): domain Bacteria; phylum Bacillota; class Bacilli; order Brevibacillales; family Brevibacillaceae; genus Brevibacillus_G; species Brevibacillus_G fulvus. The sequence goes on along the minus strand of NZ_JAFBEB010000002.1, from coordinate 206,916 downwards.
CTTATCCCGTTGGTGCGCAAGAAGCAGCATCGCTCGAGCAGTTGATCTTGCAGCAGCATCTTACCCAGAAAGAGCTGGAACGCAGTTTAACTTTGCTGAAACAGGAAGAGAGCACGTTGTTGAAAGAAACGGCCCAGCTGGATCTTGAGCTAAAGAAACAATCTCTGGTCATCGAGGCGATGCGCCGTCACGCCGGCGAAGTCGCCCGCGCCTATTATACCGGCGAACGGGCATCCTTTCTCTCTTTGCTGTTTGATACGGAAAATTTCAATCAATTTCTCATGGTCTTTGACTTTTTACAGCTGCTTTATCAGCGCGATCTGGACAAACTGGAAAAATTTCAGGAAGAACGGGCCAAGGCTGCCCAACTGCAGGAAGACAAACGGATGCGTCTGACCGAAATCCAGGAGCTTCGCAGACAATTCGAGTCCCGCTTGGCGGAAAAGCTGGCGGTGCAAAAGGCGAAAGAAGACAATCTCGCTCAATTGTCCGATGCTACCGGCACGGAAGCGCTGATGGACCATTTGATGGAGGATTGGCAACAACGCGGCTTGCCCGCATTTCAAACCTTCTTCCAGGTTTTGTCCAAAGTGATGTTCCAGATCCCCGAGCTGGCTACGCCGGATCGCATCCATTCGGAAGACTGGTTCACCCACACGCTGACGATCAAGCAGGATGAATTTAACGAATTTTTGGCCTCCAAAGACGATCTGTTCAAACAAGCGGAATTTGCTTTTGAAGACAATCAGCTGATCGTCAACGGTTCCTACAATCAGATGAATATTCGCATCGTTGGGGAATATCAGCTGGTTTCGCCGCAAGAGTTGAAATTTCACATCATTTCCCTCTTTTTTGATGGCTTCCAGCTGCCGCAATCGACGATTGAGGAGATGGAAAAAACGTATAATTTGAGCTTTTATCCCTCGCTTATCTCGTCAAACATTGAGGTAAAAAGCATTTCTCTGGACAATCAGCAATTAAAATTGCAGTTGAAGGTCGACTTGCCATTCGGCTTCAGTCTGAAATAACCCAGCGCATGCAATGCCATGCCGAGACGCTTCCGTCAGTTGGAAAAACGGGGGCGTTTCTTTTTATGCTCAGCTTCCCGTTTTGGAAACGTTCCATTTTGGACAAATCATCAAGAAGAAAAGCCGTGAGAGCACGTTGACAGTGCTCTCTGCATTTTCGGGATTAACGGAGCAAACCGGTAACAAAAGGATTGGTCATCTTTTCCCGATCGATCGTCGTTTTCGGACCATGCCCGGGATAGATGATCGTCTCATCATCCAGTTCAAACAATTTGTCCTGGATACTGATCATCAACGTCTCATAGTCGCCGCCCGGCAGATCGGTACGTCCGATGGACTGGGCAAAGAGGACATCGCCGGAAAAACAATGCTGGCCGATCACAAAGCTGCAGCTGCCCGGGGAATGACCCGGTGTATGCATCACCTGGATCTCCCATCCTGCCAGTTTCAGCGTTTGTCCATCCGCCAAAGATTGCTCCGCAGGCTCACAAATGATCGGTTCAAAATCACGATAACGCCCTGATCCGTTTAACATCGGATTGGACAGCCATTCCTGTTCCAAAGGATGAATGTAAACCGGCGCTTTGGTCAACCGGCGAACCTGATTCAATCCGCCAATATGGTCGAGATGGGCGTGCGTCAACAAAACAGCGACCACTTCCTTCCCGGGCAATTGTTGCAGCAAGGCTTCCGGTTCCATGCCGGGATCAATCAGGATCGATTGGCCGGTCTCGCTGTTAGTAAGCAAGTAGGCATTGGTTTGAAATGCACCGAGGACAAAACTTTGCAGTTGGAGCGACATTAATTCGCAGCCTCCTTTTGAGATGGATTGCCATCCGTTATAATAAACAATAAATGTGAGGTGAATGCTGTGCTAAGCGTACGGTACGGTATCGAAATGCAAGTCCCTTCCGGCAAGCTGCCGGGTTTCTATGCCCAAATCATCCATCAGATCGGCGATAGACTCACGCTGTTTGACCGTGATCAACAACTGTTTATCGTAACTCCGGCAGACAAGGAAAAACTGATCGCGATCTTTGACAAATATAAAGTGACAGGCGAAATTTTCCAACTGCTGGTTTTACCTGAACAGACCGTGGTTCACGAGCTTGCTGATTACGGCTTCCAAACCGCGGAGCATGTTTATGTTTATGCCGAACGCGTGGCCTTTTTCCAGATCAGTCAGCAAGAAGGTCAGCCGGACGATCGCTGGGCATGTGAACAGCAATTGCAGGAAAGCTTTATTGTAAGCTTACCAGAAAAAAATGGGATGACGCTACACGGAGTTGCGAAAAATCAAGCCGATTTGGTCGAGCGCACGGCAGCCGCCTATCGGGTAAAGGTGATTTGGGAGCAAACAACAAAAGCAATGGGCCACTGACACCGGCTCATTGCTTTGTTTTTTCAGTCCGTTTTATTCGGAGATTCGGTCAAAACGAAACCCGATGATCTGTCCTTGACTCACAGTAAACACGGCCTGATCGGTCTTCCCGTGATACACCATCTCTTGACCCTCCGCCGTTCTTCCGTAAAGCTCCGTAAGCTTGTCCACAGAATCATAGACGGCCAGACCGCGATTCGTTTGAAACTTGCCGGCCGCTTCCTTGGGAATTCCCCCTACCATGATAGAGGTTACTTTTCCCTCGCTCACCTTCAGCATCAGTTGCGCTTCGTCCACCACCAAAATTCCCATCGCGGCTGCAGCTTTTCCTTGCGCCAGATCATCCACGCTCACACTGGCGCGTGTCTCGGCATCCATAAATTCATACTTGGCAGGCTTCAATGTGGCAACCGCTTCTTTGACTCCCTGTCCGAGATAAATCCCGCGAATGCCATACTCCTTGCTGTTTTCCGGATCAAACTCGGCGGATAACGGGGAGCCGGCAGCGTCCGTTGGTTGCGGCTCGTTATTGCAACCGGTGAGCAGCAGCGAGATTGCCAACATCAATGCCAGCCAGCCGGGCGGTCTTGCGAAATATTTCATGACTTTCCCCCTCAGCAGCGCATCGTTGAACAATGTAACAACGACTATCTTATACCAGACGCTCGCAGGCGGCAAGCCGCGCAACACATAAAAACCGTTCCCAGCTGGGAACGGCTTTCATCGAGCGCCGAGTGTTTTGGGGTATTCCGATTATTCTCTTTGGCTTTTCGCCTCCATGAAAGAAGTTTCGCTAAAGAGCTCGGGTATCCACCAACGCAACTGTTTCAAAAACGTGATCAAGATCCACGCCAGTTCGCCTCCTTGTAAGGCTAATTACGTGCGATTCATTTGATCACCGGGCTCGATAATACTAGCATGGCCTCTTTTTTTGTTTTTATACGTTGGTATTTACAACAGATCGGCGGCCAATTGCGCAAGGATGCTGCGTTCCCCTTTTTCCAGTTTGACATGACCGGCCAAACGCTGCTCTTTGAACATCTCCACGACATAGGTTAAACCGTTGTTGCTCTCATCCAGGTACGGATGGTCAATTTGTTCAGGATCTCCCATCAGCACAATTTTGGAACCGTCTCCGACTCGCGTAAGAATCGTTTTCACCTCATGCTTGGTTAAGTTTTGCGCCTCATCGATAATGATAAACTGGCCCGGTATCGAGCGCCCGCGTATATATGTCAGCGCTTCTACCTGAATGCTGCCCATCCCTGCCAATATTTTTTCCAAATCACCCGGCCGCTTTGTGTTAAAAAGGTAATCCAGATTGTCATAGATCGGTTGCATCCAGGGGCGAAGTTTTTCTTCTTTCTCCCCCGGCAAATAGCCGATATCTTTGCCCAACGGGACAATCGGCCTGGCCACCAACAGCTTTTTATAGCGCTGCATGTCCTCGATCTGGTAAAGGCCGGCCGCCAGCGCCAGCAACGTTTTGCCCGTACCCGCTTTCCCCGTCATCGTCACCAGCGGAATATCTTCGCGCAGCAACAGCTCCGCCGCCATTCGCTGTTGCACATTGCGGGCCTTTATCCCCCAGATGGGATCGTCATCATTGACCAGCATCTCCAGGACTCTGCCATCCCCGTCGACTTTGCCCAATGCCGAGACGGAAGGATTGCATTCGTCTTTTAACACCAAAAACTGATGGGGGTAAAATTTGACTTTTGGGAAATTTTCGGCAAGTGTCAATTTACGCTGGGCGTAATAGTTTTGAATAATGTCGGAAGCAACGATGCGTTTTTCATAACCTGGGTAAATACTGGAATATTCGTGGACGACCCGATCCGATAAAAAGTCCTCGGCTTTTAAGCCCAATGAATCGGCTTTGACCCGCATCAATGCGTCTTTGCTGACGAGAATGACCGGCCGGGGAGCAGCCGCCATCTTCTCTTCTTCCTGCAAGTTTAAAGCAACCGCCAAAATCCGGTTATCGCTGGTCACTTCCAGAAACTGTTTCTGCAAGGTGAGAACAGAAGAGTGATTGAGTTCCACCCGAAAGGTTCCTCCCGTCTCCAGCAAAACGCCTTCATGCAATTGTCCCAATTCCCGCAAGCCGTCCAACAGGCGTGCGACACGGCGGGCATTTCGTCCGATTTCATCCATGTAACGCTTTTTTGAATCAATTTCTTCTAATACTACAGCAGGAATGATAATCTCGTTATCTTCAAAGGAGAAAATCGCCAATGGATCCTGCAGGAGTACGTTGGTGTCCAGCACATAGATTTTTTTCAAAATCTCGCCTCCTATTTCCCATCTCATATACCTTATGCGTGTGCAGATTTATCTGCCTTAGGGCGATTTAGTAACAGTCTATGTATGCCAGCGGACAGTTAGACGGGGCAACAAGAATGAAAACGGGAAGTTGGGAAAACACTACCGTTAACTCTGTAGGTGGATGTTCGAAGCTCCATACGCATTAGAGCGATTCCGTTAATGATAATGAAAAGGGGTAATGAAATGAAACAGATTGTGGCGATCCTCAGCCTTTGTCTGATCGTAACAGCCTGCAATTCCGCAAATCAGCCGCCTGCCGCCAATCAGTCCGCTCCGCAGCAGTCCAATCCACAGGCACCGCAAACGCAACGCGTACAACAAACAGAACCGCGTCCGGACTACAACCAATCTTCGCAAGCGACTGCACAGCGGTTGGTTCAGTTGGCTTCCAGCGTGAGAAATGTTCAGGATGCAACCGCTGTTGTTTTTGGAAAATGGGCAGTCGTCGGCATCGATGTCGGTGCCAATATGGACCGCTCCGATGTTGGCATTACCAAATATTCTGTGGCGGAAGCATTAAAAGAAGATCCACAGGGAGCCAATGCGCTGGTCACTGCCGATCCTGACATTGTCCAACGATTGCGGGAGATGTCGGCCGATATCGCCAACGGCCGCCCGATTGCCGGATTTGCTGAAGAATTGGCCGATATTGTCGGCCGGATCATTCCGCAAGCACCGCGAAGCGTGCAACGCAGAGAGCAGCCACCTACACAGCAAAATCAAGAAGGAGTAAACAAATCTGGGAACAAGAATCAGACCAATCCCGTTCCTGATCAACGCTAGTCTTTGACACAAACAACCTCATTCGTCAGCCAAGACGGAGGTTGTTTTTTCTTTGTTTGTTTCACAAACCTGTAAGATTCTCTCCTGGGGAAGCGTTTCACGATCAGGAGCGGTCATGGTAAGATAAGGACGAGAGCTGTTGATAACCTGTAAGGAGAGATGACAAATGAAATACAGAACTCTACCCGGTACAGAATTAAAAGTGTCTGAGGTCGGCTTCGGCGTCTGGTCAGTGGCTACGAAGTGGTGGGGAGTAAGCGACCTGGAAATGGGAAAACGTTTGCTCCGTTCCGCCTATGAAGATTACGGCGTTACTTTCTTCGATACCGCTGATATTTACGGAAATGGCGTAGGCGAAACGATTTTAAAAGATGCTTTGGGTGATATTCGCGACAAGGTGGTCATCGCTACCAAATTTGGCTATGATATCTACAACCTCCCTGGAGAACGGAAAGGTCATTCCGAACTGCCGCAAAACTGGTCGAAGGAACATATCCGATATGCCTGTGAACAAAGTCTGAAACGGCTGGGCACCGATTATATCGATTTTTACCAATTGCATAACCCTCGAATGGAAGCCGTCTTAAGCGAGGAAATTCAAGATACATTGCTTGAATTGAAAAAAGAAGGGAAAATTCGCGAGTTCGGGGCAGCGATGGGTCCAGACATCGGCTGGGAAGAAGAATCGATCGCCGCTTTGAAAGTTCCGAACTATGCGGGCATCCAGATTATCAACAACATCGTTGAACAAGATCCGGCGCGCGCTTTGTTCCCGATTGCCGATGCGGAAAAACGCGCATTGATCGTTCGCGTGCCACATGCATCCGGCTTGCTGGATGGCAGCTACGATCCTGACAAGCATTTTGACAAGAGCGACCACCGCAGCCATCGTCCTGTCGAATGGATGAAAGCCGGCGTGGAAGTTGTGCAGGAAATGAAAGCAAAAGGCTTGTTTGACGGCAAACAGAGAACCATCGGACAACTGGCCATTCAGTTTTCCCTCTATCGCCCGTCTGTCGTCACGGTACTGCCAAATATCACCAGCGCAGAAACGCTGCGAGAATTTGCCCTGGCTTCCGATGTACCGCCATTGACCGATGCGGAAGCAAATATCATCGAATCGCTGTGGGTGAATGGGTACAACAAACGGTTGGAACAGCATATGTCCAATTCCCAGAACAAACCGACCCCTGTATTGCATGCCCAACAATAAAACAGGATATGCTAGATAGCAAAAAAGCTGCTGAATGGTTCGCTCAGCAGCTTTTCCTGTCTCTTCTTTACGCTTTGCGCAAAGCCTCCATCACTTGCGTATCCAGTTTTTCCGCAGCAGCTTTGTTGTAAGTTTTTTCGTATTGCGGCTCTACGGAAATGCGGGAACCATAAAACATAACGTCCCGTACCGATTCAATGGTAATTTCCACCATTGCCAATTTGAGCGGAATCTCCTCCAGCCGTTCGACAGCCAGCTTTGCCGTTCCATTGATCGCATAGGAGGAACCCGCTCCAATCAAGTGCAAAACCACCTGCGGATTTTGATTGATATTGGTAATGATCCGCGAACGGTTATCGACTGCAAAACGAATTTTTTCTTGTGTCGGTGCATACACCCATGATAAGGAGCTGAGACTGGGTGCTCCCGATTCATGATCGATCGTTCCGAGTGTCATAAAACGTTCTTTTTGCAACAGGGCAAACAGCTCTTCAGACAATGATTGCGCTACAGCTTCAGACATGCCGATTCCTCCCAAAATAGTTTTGCGTAAATTTTATTTTACCCGTCCTGCCAGCATTAGGCAAATTTTATGCACCGCTCGGCTCGCTGGCAAAATAGGCAAAAGGAGGCGTTTCCAATATGCCGCAACCCTCTTCACCGACTGACCGGCTGCTTGCCAAAATGGACCAATTCATGGAAGAGCTTTATCAAGTCAGACGGTTAAATGAACGGATTGACAAGATCGCCTTGTTTCTGGAGGATATTCGCATAGCCGACATCGTGCAAAACTATACATCCCCGCGCAAGCTGCTGCTGACCAATTTTTTGGCAGGCTTGGCACGGGGATTGGGCTTGACGATTGGAACCGCGATCGTCTTGGCCGTATTGGGCTGGCTGTTAAGCAATTTCTTGTCTGTGCCCTTTATTGGCGACTACATTCGCGAGATCATGCAATACATCAACAATTATTCTTTTCATCAATAGATGGTTATGTGTTGCAGCTTGCCCCAAGTCAGTTTTTCTTTCCGTTTCCGTTCCCGTTTCCGTTCCCATTTCCTTTTGCTTTCGCCTGATTGCCTTTGCCTTGCTGGCTATTGTTAATCTGGCCGGGAACATTTTTCGGTTTTCCGGGGGCAACCAAACCCGCTGCCTGCTGCGGACTAAATTGATTCACCGGAGTTCCGTGGGCGATATTCGTTTCGGCAACCAAGTCACCGTCTTGATAAAGCTCCAGATGGACATACTTTGAGCTATAGGAGCGATTGCTGTAAGACAGGTTGGCCGCAAATTGGCCATCGGCATCCAGTTTCACTTCATGCTTTTGCCCATCGGGAGCGGTCGCATACAGCTTCAGTTCATCTTCATCTATGTCCGCTTCCGTTTCGACCTTCCCTTGTACCAGCACGAGTTTGTATTTGGGGCTAATGACCGCAGACCCGGAGATTGCATACGTATCGTCGGTGTCCTCATCGTCGTCGCTGATGCCGTTAATGGTAATATTTTCCGTATCAATCTTTTCTCCATCCTCGTACGCTTCCACCTTGGCCTCTTCATCGTTGCCTTTGACATCGCGGAAAGTTACGCTAAACGTTCCCAGTTTGTTGAACAATTTGCTCACTTTTACGTCTTTGCTGTCGCCATCGTATGTTACGCGGACTTTGTCGATGTCGCGATCAACAATCCCTGTGATCTTTACTTCCTCTTTGTCCTTGTCATAGTTGCCTGTCAGGCGGAGGAACGCGTCGCTGTCCTCATCCTCGTCCGATTCGGTATCGACGCGAATTTTTTGCGTTTCCACCAGTTCGTCGTCGGCATACGCCTTGACAGTGGCGTATTTTGCCGTGCTGCTCACCACAGGTTCAAAACTAACCGTAAACGATTCATCGGAATTCGGCACCACTTCGATTTGGTTGCCATTGGGCAATGTTACGACAACCTTGTCAATATCTTCGCTAACCTCCCCTTTCAAGTATGTAATTCCGTTTTTGGTCTCCTGCGACAAATCGACAATGCCGTTTGCTTCATCGTCCAGGCGGACTTCCAACTCAATGTCATCATAATATTCGTTGTAAATATCGAGCCATTCCGCTTCATGCTCTTTGATGTAAGTAGCCAGCTTAACATCCAGGTCAAGCTCGTCTATTACCAAATACAAATGATCTGCTTCATTTTTTAACAGCATATCGAGAGTTTCCGGATCATTTTTCGCCAGTTCCTTCAGCTGGTAGCGCGTAACTTGTTTTCCTTCCTCATTCATCACAACCTTGGTGGAAGAGCCGTAGTTGTTTGCGGCGTTAGCCAAAACAGGCGTCAATCCGCCAGCGATCACACTTGCGGCCAGTACAGCGAGTACAGGCTTGGATATCCTTTTTTTCATAACGTTCCCTCTCTTTTTTGTTTTTTCCATATTTGCTCGAGCTGAGTTATAGACGGGAACGAACAAAGAAAGGTTGCAAAAGAAAAAATAAAATTCGTATCCGGGGGCAAATCCAGCATTCTCATCGTGTTTTTCTGCGATGTTCCAGCCAAACTATCCGTACGGAGGTGATTGTCATGAGAAAAGGTGTTGTCCCCATCGTATTAGGTACCGCCGTAACAGCAGCAGGGCTCAGCTTGCTAAAAATGAACCACCAGCGAACCGCCGCAGATAACCCGTACGCCTGGGGAGTAGCCGGATTCGGCTTGGCGCACATTGTACTGGGTACGATTGATGCGGTACGAGACCGGTATTAAAGGCGAGATTTGGACGGGAAAATCCGCAGCGGTCAATACAAAACCCGCCAGCAGCGGGCGGGTTGATTGTGTATAAGTCTATCCGCCGGCAACGGGCGGGTTTTGCTATCGACGCTCCGGTTTGACGCGAAGCTTGACAATGAGCAAAATGATAATGGCAACGAGCAAGGCGCTTTTCACCGGGAGCGTGACATCGAGAATACCAAAAATCAAAGAACCAGCAAACAGCAAGACATACAGCAAGATCGTTTTTAAAATAGGCATGCGGATTCGCGTCGCAAAACCTAAATAATACACGGCGATAAGCGCAATAAAGATAAACAGCACGCGATAATCATCGGCAAACATGCGAAACTGATCGTAAAGACTCAACGCATCTGCGTTGGCCGGTTCATATGTAGAAGCCAATTCCATCCAACTCATGTTTCCCCACCTCCCTGTCAACTTGCCGCTCCCATACGCGCAATTAAAGCTTGTCTATTTTCATAGAAATGAATAATACCATGTTAACTTTAACAGTTGTCCCCAGCCTCTGTCAAAACAATCCAAACAAAAAAGCCTGCTTCTCTTCCGGAGAAACAGGCTTTTTTGGAGCTGGTTAGCGTCTTTGCCGCTCAAAACGTTCCCGCTCGGATTTGGTCAAATATTTTTTGCGCAAGCGAACCGATTCCGGCGTCACTTCGCACAACTCGTCATCATTCAAGTATTCCAGCGCTTCTTCCAACGTCAACAACCGAGGCGTTTTCATTTTGACCGTTTCATCCTTGGTCGCGGAACGAACGTTGGTCGCGTGTTTTTCCTTACATACGTTAACAGTCAAATCGTTGTCGCGGTTGTGCTCCCCAACGATCATTCCTTCATATACTTCAGTCCCCGGGTGAATAAACATCACACCGCGGTCCTCTACCGACATCAGCCCGTAGCTGGTAGCCGTACCGGTCTCGTTGGAAATCAGCACGCCAGCATGGCGACCGCCAACAGAGCCTTGCACCAATGGACGATAGCTGTCAAAAGAATGGTTCATAATCCCGTAACCGCGTGTAATTGTCAAAAACTCCGTACGGTATCCGATCAGCCCGCGCGATGGAATGATAAATTCCAGGCGCACTTGGCCAAAACCGTTATTGATCATATTGACCATTTCCGCTTTGCGGGTACCCAACGTTTCCATTACGGCGCCGGTATATTCTTCCGGCACGTCAATGATTAAACGTTCGGCCGGTTCCATTTTTTGTCCGTCAATTTCCCGAACGATTACTTCCGGTTTGGAAACAGCGAGCTCGTAACCTTCACGGCGCATATTTTCGACGAGAATGGACAAATGGAGCTCACCGCGTCCGGAAACGACGAATGCATCAGGGGAGTCGGTTTCGTCCACCCGCAACGATACGTCCGTTTCCAATTCCGCCATCAAGCGATCGCGCAGTTTGCGGGAAGTTACGTGTTTTCCTTCACGTCCGGCAAACGGGCTGTTATTGACGAGGAACGTCATCTGCAACGTTGGCTCATCGATCTTCAACAATGGCAACGGATCGGGATGATCCGCGTCGCAGACGGTTTCCCCGACGTTAATGTCTTCCAACCCGGCCAAGGCAACAATATCGCCAGCGCGAGCCGTCTTTTGTTCAACACGTTGCAACCCTTTAAAGCCAAACAATTTTTGCACTCGCATACGTTTGACCGAACCATCCCGTTTGACGACAGCCACTTGGTCATTGACATTGAGCGAACCGCGGTAAATGCGGCCAATCCCGATACGGCCCAAGAAGTCATTGTAGTCCAGCATCGTCACCTGCATTTGCAGCGGAGCATTTTCATCTGCTTCCGGTGCCGGGATATGCTCGATGATTGTTTCAAACAATGGCTCGAGGTCCTGCTGCAGCTTGTCCGGTTCCATACCGGCAATACCGGCCAGCCCGGAAGCATAAACGATCGGAAACTCGAGTTGGTCTTCGGTCGCATCAAGGTCGATGAACAAATCGTAAACTTCATTGATCACTTCTTGCGGGCGTGCGTTTTCCCGGTCGATTTTGTTGACGACGACGATCGGTGTCACTTTTGCTTCCAACGCCTTGCGCAAAACGAACCGGGTCTGCGGCATGCAACCCTCAAATGCATCGACGATCAGCAAAACACCGTCAACCATGCTCATGATCCGTTCCACTTCACCGCCAAAGTCGGCGTGTCCCGGCGTATCGAGAATATTAATGGTAAAGTCTTTGTATGTGACGGAAGTCGTTTTCGCGAGGATCGTAATCCCTCTTTCGCGTTCCAGATCGTTGGAGTCCATCATCCGTTCTTCAACGTGTTGGTTGCTGCGAAACGTTCCGGATTGAATCAACAATTTGTCAACCAAGGTTGTTTTCCCATGGTCAACGTGGGCAATAATGGCGATATTACGAATATCTTGGCGCTTCATATTTTCCTCCTCATGTATGCATACTCTCCATAATAACAGTTAAAGATTCACTTCACAATGGTAAGTTCCTTAAGAACCGGTAAAGTTTCTGCTCAAAAACAGGAGGAAAATGGTAAAATATTTCTAAAACACTCCATTTTACCAGGCAAGCGAGGGCTTCCATTGATGAACAGATCGATTATACCGCCTTTAATCGAGCTTGAACACTCTCTTCTGGAATTGGCAGATACTTACGGACTTTATGCGTCAATTTATTGGTTGACGAAACAGCAGCAACATTTCCGCTGGAGCAATGGCGCTTTTCGCGGCCGCTCCACACTCTCCTTGGGACAACTGATGATCACATTGCAAAATGATCGCGGGTATGTCGGACAAGCCTTGACCGAAAATCTCACTCTTTCCGGGGCAGAAACGGCTTTTCACCGGGCACGACGAGCGCTGCGAGACCATCCCTCTCTCTCCTCCTGTATAGCACAGCTGTCCCGCCAAGAAAGGCGCTTTCCTCCCCTGATCGAGGAAACCAGCTCGCAGAGAGACGAATATCTTTTCCCCTACATTGTGCCCAGCGAAAAGCAGCATCAAAAATGGGCGGCTGTCGTTGCCCCTCATTCCCTGGATACTTTTTTGCAAATTTCTCAAGAGAACTGCCGCTGCATACGCAGTGACGGTGCCAGCCACCAAGCCGCCATTTGGCGCGTTATCGGTGTACATCGTGCCAGCAATCCATCCGGCAAAGACCTTCTTTGCAAAGCAGGCTTCACTGCTTCGCAGCTTTCCGCTGCCGCCGTACAGACCTTGCATGCGGAAATGGAACGTCAACTGGATCAGCTCGAGAAAAGTTTACACTTTTCCGCAGGCGACCGTCTCTTTGCGCCAACTGCTGCTCCCGTTTGGCTGCGCCCGCAGACTGGCTGCATCATCGATTCCCGGTTGACTGCTCATCTGCTGGCCGCAGCGGTTCAGTCACAAGTGCCGATGCCGTCCTCAGCAATCGAGGCAACGGTGGAGACAGTGGAAGGGAGCGGCAATTATCAGCCGATTCATCCATTTGGCTATCTGCTTACTCCCACGCAACTGTCTTTACCGAGCGAGCTCCATACTCTGCTGTACGGTTTGTCTCAACCCGAACCGTTGCCTATCCATCTGTCTGTCCGTTTCAAGAGCGGCGACCAGGCTCACTCCTCAGACCGGCAAACAATCGCCCGGCAGATTCAGCAAAGCGCCCCGTCCCACGATGGTGAGTTGCTTTTTTTCGAAGGGATGGAACTGTTCGACTTCGATCGGGAAACAGCGGTCGCTTACTTTTCCCCCCAAAAAATAACCAGATGGTCAAACTGCGGTGAATGCCGCATTGTCCCTCCGCAGTTGTTTGCGGTGGAATTGTCCTCGCTGCTCCCCCGTCTTGCGGGATTTGGCTCCACCGTAACCATCTGGCTGAACGAGCCCGACTGGACAGTGTCGGTGCCGCTCTGGACTTGGATTCGTTGAAGATCGATTAGAAGAGGTGAATCCCGTCATGCAACCGGCAGAATGGCTTTACGAACAACTTCGCTCCGCTTGCAGGCATGCTGGCCTGACAACACCCGTCTATGCCTTCCGCTTTTGGCTGGAGGAAACCGTATCACATTCCAGCGAGTCTTGCGCTCACTGCCAGCTCAACGGCGAAATTACGCTTGTATGGGGCGACGGAACGGTGTCCAATCACCGGCTTTCCCTCTGGCCGGGGGAACCGTTGCCGTTCGAACAGTGGCATTCGATGCGCTATCTCGATGATCAGTTGCGTCATTTTGCCAAAGCGGCACCTCTTTCCACCATTGATGCGTATGATCCGCAAATCGCCGAGCGTTTGCAGCAAGACAGCTCGGCCGTGCCGGGAAACTCCAGTCAGATCGTCAGCGATTTGCGCATCATCAAGCGGACAGCTGCGCATTCCCTCGGTGTTTACCATCAGGAAAACCTGTCCGAAGCCTGTTTCCGGCCAGCTGGTCTTTCGCCGGCGTTTCGCTATCAGAGCAGAAGGCTGCCAACAGCTGCCGAATGGCGTTATTTGCAGACAGAATGGGAATGGCTTAGGCAGCAATCGCTCCAGAGGCACATCCAGCTTCCGCTGCCGCATCCCGACTCGATTGTGCTGTTCACGCCAAATGCCGTCCGTCAGCTGTTGCAAGCCTATGTGCTTGAACCATTGCACCTAAGAGAGCATGCCGATCGTGTTCATACCTGGCTAAACTCCATGGCGCCTTCGGGCTTGCTTCAGCTTAGGCATGATCCTTCTGTACCGTGGTCGCGAGGGAGCTATCAATTTTTCCGCGACGGTCAACCAACCCGGTCGTTTCCATTATCAGCCTTGCCAACCTATTTTCAAAAGGTAGCGATCGATTCGTTCCATTGGACTTCGGGAGCGGCAGTGCCGTTTTTCCGGTGGCTATCCGGCCAAAACGAAGTATATGTGTTGGACGAGATCAGACCGCTCGACAGCTTCCCTTTTCAGCGAAGGCAAACGGTCTGGGTTTATTCTGCCCTGCAATTTTGCAAGGGCAGGCCCGTCGCTACAGGCAATCTTTTGCTGCCGCTGTCGTTGCCGTCCTTGTTTTCTCCGCAAACAGCGCTGATTCACCGGCCCGGCTGGGATGGCGACGGGATCGCGATCGCCGCCAAATGGTTGCTGAGCGAGCCTTGAATATTCGCTCCCCCTCCGTCGCACAATAGGTAACGGAGGTGACTGAAGCACCATGAAAAAATGGATTTATCCGCTTACCTGCCTGGCGCTCGCAGCTTCCTTGACAGCCTGCGGAACGCCGAAAAACGATACCGGTCAAACGCAAAGTCTGTATCAAACCAATCGCTTCCCCGATGCCCCTTCCCATAACGCCGGCAACACAGCTGGAACAACTTCATACGGGACAAACGGAAGCATCAACAATGGCACCTCCGGAACTGGCATAGGCGCTGGCACGATGGGCGCAGGAACCGGAACATACGGTCCAGGCACAACCGGCACGGGCACCTACGGCACCGGCGGAGCTGCCTACGGGGGAGCCAATGCCAGAAATAACGGCAACGGCAACCAGTTTGGCCATATGTTCGGTTATGCGACGACAGAAAAATCCGATCGGGCAACAGGCAACAACCAGGCAGCGGGCAACAACCAGGCAGCCTCCGCCTTCGATCAACAATTAGCCGATCGCGTCGTGCGAGCAGCCGACTCGGTACCGGGAATCGAACGGGCTCATGCCATTGTCCGCGGCAATGACGTCATCGTCGGCGTTCAGCCACGGGTGCAAGCTGCAAATCAGCGTCAAAAACGGGTCATGGTCAGCCAGGTTCAATCAGCCGTCCGTTCCGTTGCTCCGCGGCACAAAATCCATATCGCAACAGATCCGGCTATCCTCAGCCGCATCCAGCAGCTTGATGGAACAATACGCGGTACGGGAAGAACTGGCGGAGCCGGCAACAATCAAGCGGGCAACATGATGAATCAAACAGCCAATCAACTCAACTCCGGACCAAATACCGTCGGGGGTAACTTGCAAAATGCCGGACGTGATTTCACCGCCTTGCTGCGGGATATCGGCCGCAGCGCAACCGCCCCATTCCGTTAAAACGATAAAAAACCACCGCTTGCGAGACGGTGGTTTTTTACTCAAAACGGGCAACACGCCCTGTTACTTTTTCAGCAAATCCGGAACTTTTACTTCTGGTTCAACGACTTGCAATTCGCCAGTACCGCGAATCAATTTTTTCGCATAAACTTTCTCCGGTTTCAAGACAGAGATCATGTAATCGATCGCGATTTGAGGATCGACTGTCTCTCCGCATGTGTAGCAATCCAATGCGGCAAAACCTCGTTCAGGGTAAGTATGGATGGATAAATGGCTTTCCGAGAGAAGAACCAGAACGGTAGCTCCTTGAGGAGTAAACTGCTTCGCCTGTACACCCAATACGGTAGCTCCGCAAGCTTCTGCAGCCTCGATCATTTCCTTTTTCAAAAATTCTGCATCGTTAAGTAAGTCAAACTGTACTCCCCATGTGTCAATGGCAACGTGTCTTCCGAAAGTCGAGTATTCCATCTTTCGGTGTCCCCCTTCCTAGCAAGTGTAATGTTAAACATCGCTAGGACCTGCGTCATTCACTAACGGGGGCGGTTTCTCTCATGTTATCCACCCTTTGAAGTGAATCCTGGTTCCTAATCCTGTTTTCCAACGAAATCAAAAATATCATGCTTCAACCAAAATGACAATACCTTTTTGCAAAAAATCATGCTGGAAAAAAAAGAAATGGGCGCGATGGACACCCATTTGCCATTTATGCTTCCAATTCAAACAAACGACGTGCCAAAATCCGTAAGCGCGTGTCGATGGTCGCAACTTTCTCGGGAGCTGCTTTTTTCGTCCAATTACGCAGATCAAGCCACTTGTTTGCCTCTTCCCGAATCAAAGCAATTTCGTCTTCACTGCTTGTATTTCGATACATTTGCTCCAGTTCTGCTGCAATATTTTGCGACTGGTTCTCAAATATGGGCACATTTTCATCGTCGGTAACTTCGTGAATGCTAACCACAGAGCCTTCATCATAGTGATAGACAACTGTAAAGCTATCATAGATCCGGTGAACAATTCCGTGCCCTTTAAAGGCTTTCATTGCTTTCCGCATTGCATTGGCAAGGCGCAAATCCGTTATCACATAAGAGCTTTCACAGATGTACCGCTGTCCTTCCCGCTGAAAAGTAAGCTGGATTTCTCCGCTTTGATCGGGAATAAAGATGTCGCGGTCTCCATTGTCGCAAATTTTAACTTCAACTTTAATATTGTCGCTTGCAAACAGTTTTACAAATTGCTCAAGTTCAGCTTCATTCATCGTAAAATAGGCGTTGGCGTAATTGGTTGCAAGACGCTGTGCCATAATATCTCCTCAATTCTCATTTTTTTCCGGCTCGTTAACGTAACGTCTGCCATCTGAGGAGAAAAGCTAAGTATCAACAAAGGATCTTTGTAGAACCTGACCTTGCCCCGAGAATCGAATACCGATTTGGGTAATGAAGGCGGATCACCTACTTTTCGTTTTCAAAGACACTTATTATTATACATAACTCCTGACAAAAAGTCTCCTTTGAAAATCCGGGAAAACCAGCAAAATTCCTGATAATTTCGGTTAAACCTGCATTACAAGGAAGAAACTTGATAAGAGGAGCCATTTTCTCGTGTTTCTTGCTAAATCCAGCGTCAGCTTCCTTTTTGGGTCGCAGCCAGCTTGATGACGGCTTGTTCTTCTTCCGACAAATTATACATGGACTTGCCAGCTTGTACCGGTTTTGCGTACATGCGAGATTCTTCCCGCCCGTAAATGCTGGTCAACACGACTCCATTCTGCTGTTCATCAAGCAGCGCCAAGGAAAAGCTCAAATCACTTCCTTGTTCTCCAAAAGCATTGTAACGGCGTATGGCCAAGCGACCGTACTGATCCGACAGCTTTTGGGAAAGCCGATTCAACTGAAACTGTTGATCCGCCTGTTTTTCTCGAACCGCTCCCAGCTCGTTCAGGATTAAGTCCAATTTCGTCTCCAGGTTTCCTGAATCCACACCGGTAAACAATCGTTTCAAAGACTTACGGACACGTCCCACTCTGACTGACTGCGCAATCACCAGGATGAGCAGAATGAGATTCAGCAGCAGCAAGCCGCCAATCAGTACCGGGGTTGTGTTGAGTGATAGGAATTGCATCAAGTTTTTCTCCCTTTCTAAGCATCCAGCCTTACATGATTTGCTCAACTGTATTGTACCCCTGTTTCCCCGTTCTCTTCAATTAGGCAATTTGCCATTTTTGGATAAGCTCACACAAAAAGACGGCACTTCTCTTCGCGAGCTGCCGTCTTTTTACGCCGAGTCACATTCTTCCTGATTCATGTTCAACCTACCTATTCACAAAATTGTTGCCTACACTTCCAGCAAGAGCATTTCCCTTCGAAGTTTTTTCAGACGTTCCTTGGAACGTTTGATTTGCGCTTTGTCTTCCTCAAGCAAAGCATCATACAAAGTCGCCAATTCATAATCAAGCTCGTAACGCAGTACCGGGATGCGTTCCTCCGCATCTTTTCGTTTCAACGCGGCAATGACTTGATCCATCGTCACATTGCAAGCTTTTTCATAAATCATGCTTACTCAACTCCTTTTTGTTCTATAATCGCACGGCCCCCCATTTACACATATTCCCCCCTCTAATAACTGAATTATCTGATTTATGCTGCGGCAATCATGAAGGGAGTGAGTGGTATATCATATTATTCAACATGCGGTTTTGCTATTCCTTTTGGAACATTATGAAATTTTTCAGCAACTGTAACTGCCGGTTCGCTGGACCTGCCGCCATGTCCTTCTTTCTGCCGGTATGGTATCATGGTGACAAAAAAGGTCATCTGTTGGAGGGAGTTGTCAACAATCGTGGTTGATTTCACAGGTTTTCATCAAGAAGATTTTGATGTTTTTACCATTTCCGGACTGGATCAACGCATGGAGGCGATCAAGTCCGTTATCCGCCCCAAACTGGAATTTCTCGGTCAGCACTTTTCGCCGATTCTTTCCGTTGAGACGGGGCATGAGATGTTTTATCACGTAGCCAAACACGCTCGTCGTACGGTAAATCCCCCAAGCGACACTTGGGTTGCCTGGGCTGGCGATAAACGCGGTTACAAAAAACACCCCCACTTTCAAATTGGCTTGTGGGAAACCCATCTGTTCGTCTGGTACGCGGTGATTTACGAGTCTCCCTTTAAAGAAGCAATCGGCGGCGCCATCGAACGTCAAATCGAGGAGATCGTTTCGCTTGTACCCGATTCGTTTCGCTGGTCCTCCGACCATACGCAGCCAGGGAGCACACCGCAACAACAACTTGGCAAAGAAGGAATTTTACAATTGGCCAATCGGCTGCAGCAGGTCAAAAAAGCGGAAATTCTTTGCGGGATTACCATTGAACGCGATGACCCCGTTTTGCAAAACAGAGACCAGTTGCTTGCCCGAATGGAACAAACCTTTGATGTGTTAAGCAAACTGTATCGTCTTTGCCAAGATTCCGTCCCATCCGTCTAAGATCGCTTTTTTCCACTATATGCAAAAGAACAGGTCCGCTTTCGTCGCAAAAGCGCTGAGCCTGTTCTTTTCACGGTCTAGCTTGATCGAATTCGGTCAATCCAACGTGTACTCATCGAGAACATAATTGCGATAGATCAGGGGTATCATTTGTTCGATTGCCCAGATCAACTCCTGCTTGTCTTCCTCTTTCAGCTTTCCCATCGGAATCATGTACGTCAGTTGATGAATCAGCCGGCACAGTGTTTCCGGAGTGGAAATCGTCACGGAGACGGGAAGATTATCTTCCCCTACCAGCACCAGCTCCCAATTGTCTTTTTGCTCCGTTTCCAAAAACAGGTCTTTGATGACCATCCGCGTTGCTGCAACTGTCATTGAGCATCTTCCTCCCTGCGTAGCGATTGTGCAACTTCCGTTAGTATGGGAGAAAACATCAAATCTTATCGGTCTGTTTGTGAGGGAAACGCTTCATCATTTCTGAGTTTGTTGGCTAGTCTCATGCAAACATGATCATCCTAAAAAAAACCCCTTGCTTTCCTAAACGTTTTTGCTATACTCAATTTGTTTGTTTAATCCAAGTGCAAACCTACATATTCATTTGTAAAGCGAGGCGATGATGATCATGAGACAAGCGAAAACTCCATTGTTCAGCGGATTGCTTGAACACGCGAAACGAAATCCCATTCAATTTCATATCCCTGGTCATAAAAAGGGCATGGGGATGAACCCGGTATTCCGCGAATTTATCGGAGATAATGCGCTTTCCATTGATTTGATCAACATTGCTCCGCTCGATGACCTCCATCATCCGAAAGCAATGATCAAAGAAGCACAGGAATTAGCGGCTGAAGCATTTGGCGCTGATCATACTTTCTTCTCCGTGCAAGGAACAAGCGGAGCGATTATGGCGATGATCATGGCCACCTGCAGCCCTGGAGATAAAATTATCGTGCCGCGCAACGTGCACAAGTCGGTCATGTCGGCAATTATTTTTGCTGGCGCGACCCCGATCTTTATTCATCCGGCGATGGACGAGCATTTGGGCATTTCCCACGGTATTACCAACACGGCGGTGGAAAAAGCGTTGAAAGCTCATCCGGATGCTGCCGCATTGCTGGTGATCAATCCAACCTACTTCGGCATTGCCGGCGATCTGCGGCAAATTGTCCGCACTGCGCATAACTACAATGTCCCTGTGTTGGTCGATGAGGCCCATGGCGTGCATATCCATTTTCACGAAAAGATGCCGATGTCTGCGATGCAGGCAGGAGCCGACATGGCGGCAACCAGTGTGCATAAACTGGGCGGTTCGCTGACGCAAAGCTCGATTTTGAATGTACGGGAAGGACTGGTCGATGTAAACCGTGTGAAAACGGTGATGAGCATGCTGACCACCACCTCCACTTCTTATATTTTGCTGGCTTCACTGGATATGGCTCGCCAGCATTTGGCTATGCACGGCCATGAACTGTTGGAAAAAGCGATTGCCTTGGCCAACAACGCCCGCCGGCAAATCAATGAAATCCCGCGGATTCATTGCGTCGGCGAAGAAATTCTCGGCACCCCTGCCACTTATGCGATGGACCCGACCAAATTGCTCATTCATGTTCATGACCTGGGCATTACCGGTTGGGAAGTGGAAAACTGGCTTCGCGAAAAATACAATATTGAAGTGGAAATGAGCGATTTGTATAATGTGCTTTGCTTTATTACTGCCGGTGACAGCGAAGAAACCGTACAAACGCTGGTCGACGCCTTCCGTGATTTGGCTGTTGAATTCGCACATGTTCAGGCGGATGACAAGCAACCGATTTCCCTTCCGGAGCTTCCGGTATTGTCGATGACGCCTCGGGACGCCTTCTATGCGGAAACGGAAGTGGTGCCATTGGCTGAAGCGGAAGGGCGGATCATCACCGAGTTTATCATGGTCTATCCCCCGGGCATCCCGATCTTCTTGCCAGGCGAAGTGATCACCAGCGAAAACATCGCTTTCATTCAGGAAAATATCCGCGCCGGTCTGCCTGTCCAAGGGCCAGAGGACGAGACGCTGCAAACGATAAAAGTTGTAAGACAGCAAGCGGCGATTTCCTGACAACAAAGACGTTGTTCATTTAAAAACGGGTTCTTCCTTGCGAAGAACCCGTTTTGTTGTTCAAAGGCACAGTTATACCGCAGCTGCGCCGGGGGACGGTGACCTGCTCAACTGTGGCTGCCACGCAGCCGCTTTTCCGTCTGCTGATCCAGCCATTCCCGCAATCGCGCTAAAACGTGAAGCCGCTCCGGCTCATTAAAAATTTCGTGATAGAGGCCGGGAAACAGGACAAATTGCTTGTCAGCGGCCGGAAGCTCCGCCGCGAATCTTTTTACCCCTTCGGCAGCAACCAGATGATCATCGCCGGCCTGCAGGATCAATGTCGGTACAAAGAGCTTGTCCCGTTCCTGCCAAGCCGCTTCCATCGCTTGCTTCAGCTCACAAAACCAGCGCACGCTTACTCGCGGATAATTGTACGGGTCCTGTCTGTATTGTCGACGGACTTGTTCATCGCGGGAAACGACATGAGGCGGAATCTCGTAGGGCAAGCGCCATTTGGGCAGCATGCGGTTCAGTCCGAACACCAGCCGCAGCTGCCATGCTGCGATCGACCGGTTTAATTGCAAACACGGAGAAGAGAGGATAAGCCCGTCTACTCCGCTGTCTTCCGCATATACTTGAACATATCGCGTTGCGATTAATCCGCCCAAGCTGTGCCCCAGCAAGAAAACGGGATGATCGGCTCCCGTTTCTCCTCTGGCTTCGCTCATCCATAACCGTACCGCCGTCAAATAATCTTCGAAACGCTCCACATGCCCCCGCCGTCCGGGTGAGCGTCCGCTCCCAGGCAAATCTCCCGTTCGCACATCATAACCACGCTCGTTCAAGTATTGGGCGACATGCCGATAGCGTCCATGGTGCTCTCCCGTGCCGTGGATCAACACAAGCGTCGCTTTGGCCTGCTCCGCCCGCCAGTGATGATGAAACAATTCCATACTTTGACTCCTTTTGCTGGATCGTCTTGTCATAACGATAAACCCAACCGGGCGAAATTGAAACCACCAGTTGGGTTTTTGGCTGCAGCTGTTTCTCAGATAAAGTCAGTTGCTCAGTATTCATTTCCTTCCAATAACAAGGAGGGCAGATTTTCTCGGAAAAAGCAGGTCAATTCTTCCGCTTCTTCATCGTTTCTCAAACGAAATACTTTCCGTAACAGCTGGGAGTCCATGCTGTCTTGCGAGTTCAGAATGGTTGATTGCCCTGTCTGCATACAGACGACCAATGGTTTGCCGTAAAAACGATGGGTGAAAACGATCCCGAAATCATAACGGGCATTCTCGGAGATAAAACCCAAAAAGCGCACTTGCGCCGACTCCGTCACATCGTACAGATTGTCGAAACGGTCCATCCGCAATCCCTCCATTCCATTTTTTGGGTACCATCATATCTTATGCAATTGTGGAGCAAATTTTCCTGGAATATTTGTTTACATTGCTCGATAAGGTAATGTGGGTTTACTTTTCATTATAACTTTTTCTGAATTTACAGTCAATTTAAGAAAGGGGAGTTTTGTTGAAATGGCCCAATCGGCTCGTATTTATTTGGTTGAAAATTCGCTCGTTCGGACGGTTACCTTGGCGGAGGTACAGGAAAAATTGCTCCACTACATGGACAATGCGCGAAAAACAGGCGCCCAATTGGGGTGGGACTATGAAGCGGCCGCCTTTCCCTATCGGATCGAGGAAAAAACGAGTGCCGACAACAGTTCCTGGCTCCTTTTAAGAGGAACAGATGCCAAGCAATATCAATATATTATCATTGGTGTGGGAAGCGATGAACAAACCGGACAAGAAACAACCTATATCCAGATCACCTTGCCGGAGGTGGCGACGCATGGCGACAAAAACAAAGCGAATGAATTCGCACGCTTCCTCGCGCGCAGCTTTCGCGGGGAACTGCACTTGTTTAATGGCCGTGTCCAATTTTTTCAGCCGCGCAAGGCGTGATTCACCGCAAAAAAAGAGTCTCACCTCTGAGACTCTTCATTCAAATCACCTGGTCTTATTAAACGGAACGCACAATTTCAGAACGAGTCAGCGAATAAAATCTGCCATCAACCATACGAATCCCTAAATCCACACAATATTCCAGTTCTTCTGTGACTCCGTAGAGAATCCATTCGGAAGAGCGATGATTGATATCGAAATCGGTGTAACTGTCAGTCCCATCGTTCCGAATCTCTTGTCGATCGGTCACATCAAACAACCGCAAGACAAAAGGCAATTCCGCGAATGGAATGGCAAATTGCCGTTCCACCTCCTGCTGAAACTCCTCCGTCATCTTCCAAGTTGCCAGGAGCGATTGTTCATCTTTCCAGACAACCTGTATACTCGGGCCTTCTGTATCTGTCGATGACCGCTCGGGATTAGTCTCCATTCGCTTTCATCTTTCCTTTCGTAAAAATATGCACTAATTCAAATCGTATCATAATCTGATTATACCACGAAACGCTCATTTGTGAAATCGCGGACAACAATCTACAGCGGACTATTTGCCAACGGTAATCGTATTCTCACCGACTACGACAAAGTCCTCATAGTCATCGGTCTTCATTTTCGCCTGAATCTTATAGGTACCGTAATCCCCTAACTTTGTTGAAATGAACGGATAGGAGAAGTAGAAGCTCGTTCCTTTTTTCGTGGAAAATTTCATGACTTTCCCATCTTCGACCTCTTTTCCATTCGGACCGATCAACACAAGTTGGATTTTCAAGTCATCGGTTACCGGCGCATTATCGATATCAACAAACACATTGAACGTGCGCGGAATGTTTTTATCCCGATATCCTTGAATCGGATTCGTAAACAAGATGTTTTTATTTTTCAGCTGCTGGATGCCCTCCAGTACTAATAAATTCACCTTAGGCTTCTCTATTTCCAGTTGACTATCACTTTTATCCAAATTGGAAAACGCTCCGAGTTTCTCGGCCAGTTTCTGGATGGTTTTGGAGTCGCTGGCAGAAATGTCAGAGTCGATCTTATCGCCGTTGACATAGATCTTTAACACGCTGTCTCCCAGAGCTACCGAACCAAATCCAAGCATCGATAAGGTCAAGACTGCAGTTATCCATCTTTTCTTCATGACTTAATCCTCCGTTATATAAACAACAGTATGTGGTATCGTTCCATTTGTTTTCTATAATCTTATACGCGTATATTGGTAAATAGTTGTGGCGCATCGCATAATTTTTTCAACATAATCCACAATATCCACAAGGACAAGCCATAAGCGACGGATAAACTTATACACAGGACCTGTGCATAACTCAGTCCGTTTGGTCGGCAAATCGTTCGCGAAAATGCTGTTCAAGCAACTGACGGCGCTGACCTTGAATTTGGCTATATTTTCTGACCAGTTTTTCCAAATAACGCGCGCGAAAAAGATCAAACGGACGGATCGCATTAGCGGTATACTGGAGCGAGAAAATAATCTCATGGAGTTCCAATCCGTCGGCCCCTTCCGCCAAATCAACTTTCACCGGCAATTTCATACTCCTTTGCTCCATTACCGTTCCCCTTTTCTTCCACACCCTATGTTGACTGCGTCCATTCTCATTCATAAAAAAAAGTCCAGTTTGTCTCCAATACTTCCGCGATCCGTTTGGCCACTTTGACGCTGGGAATCGCTCCGTTCTCAATTTTTGTATAGTAGGATCGCTCAATCCCGGCCAAATTGGCAACCTCTTTTTGTGTGAGCTGTTTTCTCATCCTGATCTCGACGAGCCAGCTGTTTGATTTCATCAGACGATCACCTTGCTTGTATAAAATCAACACAGGTTTACAAAAATTCCCTCCTTTCCTGTTTAGTGACATTTTATCACACTATTCTTGGAAAAGTGCTGTTTTTACACAATTGTTTTCTTGTGATTTTTCGTCACATATAATGATGTTCAAGGGGGGCATCTGATGAATGTAGGAGATCGATTGCGAAAACTGCGAATGGAAAAAGGGCTTTCCCAACAGCAACTCGCTGACCAGCTTGGCTTGAACCGTTCGACTTATGCCCGCTATGAAACAAACGATAACCAGGCCGACTATAAAACGCTGCAAAGTTTGGCAGACTTTTTTCAGACATCGGTCGATTATTTGCTGGGCCGGTCCGTCCATGCCGCCCCGATCGTTTCCGAACAGGCATCGGCGTATCAGGCGGCCGACTTGTTCTGGGTGATCAAGGACGCGCCAAACCTTTTCTATCAAGGCGAAGAGTTGGCTTTGACGGTGGAAGAGCGCGAGGAGCTGCTCCGTCACTTGCGACTGGCCTGGATGATGATCAAGGAAAGACGGGATGAGCTGCGGCAAACCCCGCCAAACAAGTAAAGCCCTCTTATCAACCAGTTACCGGTGATAAGAGGGCTTTTCCGCCATCTTCTATTGTCTGCTTGGACTGTCTAGGCCTGCCGATTGCCGATCCAGGCCAAGTAGTCTGTAACCAGGCGAATGGCAACCGAAATGGCCGCTTCGTCCGGTTCAATTTTTGCATGATGCAAGCCGTAGGGGGTATCAACGCCCAACCAAAACAGAAATCCGGGGATTTCCTCCAGGAAATATCCGAAATCTTCTCCGGTCATCGCTTCCCGGCATTCGATCATCCGGATGTCTTGCTTTTGCCCAGCCCAGTCGATAAACGGGCGAGTCAGTTGCTCGTCATTGTAGACCTGGCAGTAGTTGGCGCCGTAATCAATCGCCGCCTGGCATTGGAACCCCGCTTCGATCCCCTGAACGAGCGCTTCAATCCGCTGTTTGACCTTCTGCATGGAATCCATTGAAAAGGTGCGGATGGTTCCCTCGATCCGCGCTTGCTCGGCGATAATATTTTGCTTGGTTCCCCCGGTAATCTTGCCGATCGTGACCACGGCCGAATCCAACGGGTCTATGTTGCGGGCCACAATGGTCTGCAATTGCGTCACCAGATGGCTGGCCGCTACGACCATATCGTTGGCCAGATGAGGATAGGCGGCGTGCCCGCCCTTGCCGGTCAAATCAATAAACAGCTCTGACGTATTGGCGAACAGAATGCCAGGTTTGGTCGCGATCGTGCCCACCGGGTACTCCGGAGCGATATGCAGGGCAAAAATTTTGTCCGGCCGCCACTCCCGAAATTCCGGAGACGCCAGCATCGGTTTTGCTCCACCTGGTCCTTCCTCAGCCGGTTGAAACACAAACAGCAGATCATCATCGATCGGCTGTTCCACAAGACGGCTCAAGATCCCCAAGGCAATCGCCATATGCAAATCGTGTCCGCAGGCATGCATAAACCCATCGTGTTCGGAGCGGAACGGGTAGGACGTCTCTTCCGATATCGGCAGACCATCCATATCCGTCCGCCAGGCCAGCAGTTGACGGGGATTGTTTCCCTTTACCTTGACCAATATCCCGGTTCGCCACGTTTTGATCTCCAGCCGTTCCTGGGGGAGTGAGTGTATATACTGAAGCAGATACTGCTGCGTCTTCACTTCCTGAAAGCCCGGTTCAGGAATCCGGTGCAAATCGCGACGAATCGTCACAAAAGGGTTAGTCGTCGTACCCATCGGCACCGTTTACGCCTCCCATCCTGCCAGCGCCTGGCCAAACCGTTCAATAAAGCGGTCGATCTCTGCTTTGCTGATCGTTAACGGCGGCAGCAAGCGGACGATCGTTTTCTGAGTTACATCGACCAAGATTTCCTCCGCAAGCAGATTGCGCTGCAATTCGCTCACTTTTTCCGCCGCGGCATTGAGTGGAATACCGACCATCATCCCTTTTCCCCGCACTTGCTGGACTTTATCAGGATGGTTGTCGCGAATGGACGACAACTGCTGCCAGAGATAGGCGATTTTCTCGTTCACTTCCGCGCTGAACGATTCGTCCAGCACGACATCCAGCACGGCATTGCCCAAAGCGGCGCTTAACGGCGACGGCGCAAACGTCGTTCCGTGGTCGCCCGGCTGGAACAAGTCCATCAGCTTCGGACCGGCGATCAAACCGCCCAGCGGCAGTCCGCCGCCCACGCCTTTGGCGAACAAGATCAGATCAGGCGTAATGCCGGCATGTTGATAGGCAAAAAAACGTCCCGTCCGTCCCATGCCGGTTTGAATCTCATCGATCCCCAACAAGATTCCTTCCTGCTGACAGATGGCGGCCACTTCCTGCAGATAGGACTCGGAAAGCGGAATGACTCCGCCCGAGCCGAGCACCGGCTCCATCAGTACGGCTGCCGGTTTTTTGGTGCGGCACAATTCCCGCAGTTGCTCCGCGCTGCCCGCCTCTACTTCATACACAGTGAAGGAAGGGGCCGGAAAGTCCTGATAGACATGGGCCTGGCGGGTCAGGCGCAGAGCGCCCAACGTCCGTCCATGGAAGCTGCTTTTCAAGACGACGATTCCTTCGCGCTCGGGCTGGTGTTTAACGAGCCATTTGTGGATCAGCTTGATGGCTGCTTCGGTCGCTTCCGCTCCGGAATTGGTAAAGAATACCTTGCCTTGAATCGAATTTTCCACCAACCGCTGTGCCAGCCGAATTGCCGGCGGATTCAGGAAGATGTTGGAGATATGCAAAAATTGATCGGCCTGTTCGTGCAACGTCCGCAAAATATGCGGATGCGAATGCCCAAGTATATTTACCGCCAATCCGGTAAACAGATCCAAATATGTCTTTCCGTTTGTATCCACTAAATAATTTCCTTCACCTTTGGCAATCGCAATCGGCAATCGTTTGTAGGTGGAAATCACATAGGTTTCATCCAGAGAACGCCAATCCATCGAAGCTCCTCCTCCCGTCAGCGTCGGTTACAGCTGACGCAGCTCTTGTTTGATTTCGGTTTTGGCTTTCGTCTTTTCGTCAATGTGTTTGATGATGCGGGCTGGCGTACCGGCTACAACGACGTTTGGCGGTACATCCTCGATCACGACTGCGCCGGCTGCGACAACCGAACCTTTGCCGATGCGGATTCCTTCCAGAATCACGGCATTGGCTCCAACCAATACGTCATCTTCAATTACAACCGGTTGAGCGGATGGCGGTTCAATCACTCCAGCAACCACCGCCCCTGCGCCGATGTGGCAGTTTTTCCCGATGGTGCCGCGTCCGCCGACAACTGCGTTCATATCGATCATCGTACCTTCGCCAATCACCGCGCCGATATTGATGGTTGCCCCCATCATGATCACTGCGTTATTGCCGATCGTCACCTGATCGCGGATAATCGCTCCCGGCTCGATTCTGGCCTGAATATGCTTCGTATCCAACAGAGGCAGCGCTGAATTGCGGCGATCATTTTCCACGACATAGTCTTCAATCTGGTCTTTGTGCGCTGCCAAAGCGGCTTCAATCTCTTTCCATTCGCCAAACACTACCCCGGTATTGCCGTTAATGAAGGTTTTGGCGCTTGCTCCAAAATCGATTCCCGCCAGGTTTCCTTTCACATACAATTTGACCGGTGTTTTTTTCTCGCTCTTTTGAATAAAAGCAATAATTTCGTTTGCGTCCATTTGATTCATCGTTTGTGCCTCCCAAAGTGTTAAAGTCTCATCTACATCATCCAGGGCCGATCATTTATGGCTGCCGGATTGCAAAAAGGCAATGAGCAGGATTACGCCTTACTCATTGCCCGGTACTTTCGGCAAATTCATAAATAGCGCTCCACGAAAGCAAAACTTTCATGACAGGGCAACCGTTATTCACGATAACCCCAGCCTAGGCTGCCTGGGGAAACAGCATAAGCTTCGGCGCATTGGCCTTTCTTTCTTTTCCTTTTCCCCGTTGCTCAAAAAAGAAATACTCATCCGTTGCGCACCTCTATTTAGATGAAGAGATATGTAATTGCTTTTTACTCTATCAAATTCCTGGCCATGTAGCAACAGCTTTCTGCGCCTGTTTTTATTTCAAGCCGAGCATTAGCCTGTTACAATGTTTACAGACATTTTCAAAAAGAGGTGTTCCTGCCATGTTGCTGCAAGAACAAGATATTTTCATTCGCCCCTATGAATTGACCGATGTCGCCGCCTTGTTGGCGTTACGGCTGCGCAATCGGACCTTCCTTGAACCGTTCGAACCGGTCCGCAGCGATCTTTTTTTTACCGCTGAAGAACAGCAAAAGCAGGTTGAGAGCGCCCGAGCTGATTTTGCCCGGGGCAGCGCCTTCGCGTTTGCCATTTTTCTCACGGACAACCAACAGATGATCGGACGGGTCGCCTTGTCCAACGTCGTACGCGGCGCCTGGCAAAATGCCACGATCGGCTACTTCCTCGATCAGCAACACAATGGGAAAGGTTATATGACGCAAGCGGTAAAACTTGCTTTGCGCTATGCTTTCCGCGAAGCGAACCTGCATCGCGTCCAAGCGGCGATCATGCCGCGAAATCTGCCGTCGATCAAAGTGGTGCAGAAAGCCGGGTTTCGCTATGAAGGAACTTCGCTCCGCTATCTCCTGATCAATGGAGTCTGGGAAGACCATCATATCTACGCGCTCACCAGCGAAGAATGGGACGGAGACGAGTCTGATTTGTCGTACTCTATTTGAGCTGCTAGAAAGGGTAACTTTCTTGCAGCTTTCCTTTTTCAGACAGGAGGAGGTTTACTGTATGTCATTAATTCAGGTTACGAATCTCACGTTTGCCCATGAGGGCAGCTTCGACACCATATTTGAAAATGTCAGCTTTCAGATCGATACCGACTGGAAACTCGGCTTTATCGGACGAAATGGCCGCGGCAAAACGACTTTTCTCAACCTGTTGCTGGGAAACTATGAACACAGCGGAACGATTTCAGCCAAGGTCGAATTTGACTATTTTCCGTTCGCCCTCGCCAACAAGAAGCAACCGACGATCGATCTCATCGGCGAAATCGTTTTGGACTATGTCCACTGGGAACTCATGCGCGAACTTTCCTTGCTTCAAGTCTCCGAGGACGTTTTGGATCGGCCGTTTGACACATTGTCCAGCGGTGAACAAACGAAAGTCCTGCTCGCCGCCTTATTTTTGAAGGAAGATCGTTTCCTGTTAATCGACGAACCAACCAATCACCTTGATCAGCATGCCCGAAAACTGGTCAGTGCGTATCTCAACAGCAAAAACGGCTTTATTCTCGTCTCTCACGACCGGGCGTTTCTTGACAGATGCGTCGATCACATCCTGTCCATCAACAAGAGCAATATTGAAGTGCAAAAGGGCAATTTTTCCGATTGGTGGGCAAATAAGCAGCGCCAGGATCAGCATGAACTGGCCGAGACTGAAAAACTGAAAAAAGACGTGAAACGTTTGGCGGAAGCTGCCCAACGAACGAGCAACTGGTCACACGAGGTGGAAAAAACCAAAAACGGCACAAGAAATTCCGGTTCCAAGCTAGACAAAGGGTATGTCGGTCACAAAGCGGCCAAAATGATGAAACGGGCGAAGGCGATGGAACAACGACAGCAATCGGCTGTTGAACAAAAAGCAAAGCTCTTGAAAAACATCGAAGCCGCTGACAGCCTGAAACTTTCCCAACTTCCCTATCACAAAAAACAGCTGGTCGAGCTGGAAGACGTATCGATCTTCTACGGCGAGCGTCAAGCGTGCTCCAATATTCGCTTAACGATTGAACAAGGGGAGCGAATTGCCCTCTCCGGCAAAAACGGCTCGGGCAAATCAAGCCTGCTCAAACTGATCGCTGGAGAAAACTTGCACTATGCCGGCACATCGCGGAAGGGAAGCCAGCTGAAAATCTCGTACGTTTCCCAAGACACCTCACATCTGCAAGGCAGTCTAACGGATTACGCCAGAGACAACGGAATCGACGAGAGCCTGTTTAAATCGATATTGCGGAAACTCGATTTTCCCCGGGTCCAATTCGAGAAAGATCTGTCTGCATTCAGCGGCGGCCAAAAGAAAAAAGTGCTGATCGCCAGAAGTCTATGTGAAGACTGTCATTTGTATGTCTGGGATGAACCGCTCAATTTCATCGATGTTTTTTCTCGCATGCAGATTGAGGAGTTATTGCTGGCGTACTCCCCTACCATCCTGTTTGTCGAGCATGACAGCGAGTTTCGCAATCGTATCGCGACCAAACTCATCGAACTGCCGTGACCCGTCCGCTCAGTATCAGCCCCCGCCGGCCTGCGGCCCCATAAAAAAGCACCCCTGCAGCAGATGATCATGCCTCTGCTGGCAGGAGTGCCAAGTGGCGACATTCGAAAGAAAGCGCATTTACTCCAGCACAATCGTTGCCGAGAATTCCTGTTCCTTCGTGGCCGTATCCACGTCTTTTTCATAATAATCGCCGCGCCAGTTCAATTCGCAGGTTTTATAGTGCAGCTCATTCCATACACGAATGGTATAAGTGCCGGGCTTATTATCATTCTCCTCGATAATGTCCGCAAGATTTAGCCGTTTCCGCGCACCATCGGTCTCATTGTCAAACGTTTTCAGGACCTTCTTGTCGTTAAAAACCACTTCCACCCGGTTTTCCGAAGAGATCGGCGCTCCCGAAAATTTTTGCTTCTCGCCGAATCCGACTTCTTCATATTCCCATTCCACGTTTGGCATTCGGTAGACGTGATTGTCTTCTTCCACTTTCTTCTTTCCATCCAATACGGCATGGTTTGCCGTCAGCGTCAAGCGGGAAAACTCTTCCAGATCGTCAACGGACTCAATCGTGACTTCATCGCCGTCCTTCAGCTTTCGTCCTTTGTCCGTTTCCAGATAAATCGTTTCCGCTGCAGGAACCGTCCCGGAATCGCCTACCTCGCAGCTGTCGCTGGAAGGAAGCGGTCTGCTGTCTTCGACAATCGTCACCGAACCACACCAGTTAACGCCCGGATTTAGCCGACTGTAATAGTTGATTTGAAACGTTCCGGCTTCATTGAGAAGCAAGGCGGTATGGTCCCAGCTTAACTGATCGGAAGTGGCAACGACGCCGTTTATCGTCCAGATGCCGGGGCCTTCGTCATCAAATTCCCTGCCAAATCGCAAATGATTGCCATCGGTAGCGATCCATACCTGATAAATGGGATCTTGATACAGCGTGACGGCAGTCGTCGAGGAGCGAATGTTTTTCTGTTCAAACAGCAGCGAGGACAGACTATTATTTCGGATCATAATATCCATTCTCGCGGTAGCCGTCGATGGATCGCATGCATTCATCGTTCCGGGAATTTGTACTTCCATGGAGACTTGATGCTGTTTGTCTCCATACGGCTCAAAGCTCACCGTCAAGGTCATGCCGGAAAACTCAACCGGAATCTTGACATCGATCCTTTGCGCATTTTCCTCTGTCTGTCCGGTGCCCGATACCGTCCAATAACCCGGCACTTTGGAATAGAACGATACGGTTGAAGGAGCTGCCGGGGCGACGATTTTTTGATTGGCCGCAACCAGCTGTCCTGTCTCGTCTGTTCCCTGGTAAATTTCCGCTTCGCCGATGTGGATCGTCGCTTGCCAGTCTTCCAGGCCGGGATCATCAGCATGGAACAGCAGCTGGTAAGCTCCCGCCTCCAACGTGCCGGTATCAAAATTGCGGCCATACCCGCCTTTAAGCAAAGTAGTCTCTCCCTGTTTGCTCAGTTTCCAGGTACCTGCAACAGAAGCAGAAAATGCTTCCGCTCCGCTCGTCCCGATCAGCGTGATCGTTGTTCCGGAAGCAAGCAATTTCCCCGCCTCCGCCTTCCCCTGATAAATGTCCGCCGTTTGCGAAGCTTGCACGAGGAATCTGACATTCACCGTGCTGGCTCTCTGCTTGCCATCTTTGGCCACAAATGTCAGCGTATGCGTTCCCGGACTGAGCCGTTCCACCGGGATCGTAAACCGGGGCACTTTCCAAACGAAAGAAGAACCCGTTGCTTCGGACTGCTGTTGAAATTCGGGCAACTCTGTCCCGTCCAAAGAGACGCTGTTTTGACTCACGGTTGTTTGGTCACCATAAGTAAGCTGGGTAATGTCGATATCAATTGGGGTGTGGGGAGGCAAAATAAACTGGTCGTTGTTTACCCAATTTTGGCCATTGTCATCGAGGCCGACCACCTGAAAATCATTAAAGAAGATAGACTGGTGAACAGGGTTTGCGGATGTTTGGCTGTTGCCCGCTACGGTTGCCGCCGAAGCATTCCAAACAGGGGTAAGATTTGTACCGGTGGCAACAGAGCTAAGCATGAGACTGACGATTAGCAGGTGTCTGAAAACTCTTTTCACTCAATGTCCCTCTTTCTTTCGATTACAATTCATCTATCGCTGCCAATTTCTCTCCAGAAAGTTCGACAAGTTTAGGCAAAATCCCTGCTTGCAGATCGCCCTTTCGCCTTGGAGATTTGTTCCAGTGTATCGGTTATGTATGTCCATCCGGACGGAAAAAGTCTGCGGGCAGGCTGTTTCCACCCTTCCATTTGTTAGACGCGCCCGCCCGGTTAATGTTACTCATTCTTCCCGTTATTTTTCCCGACTGTTACCAAGTTTCCCGTATCCGCAGCTGGGTGATTTGCGCGAGATGGTGACGGCCGTGCCAAGAGTAGGAACCAAGCGCCTTATTCAACGTAGTCCGTCCGTTTGCGGGATGATCAAACGCCCGTTCATATTGTTCCGGTGTCATCGATTGCAGCAGTCTGACCCAGCGGCGATGAAGGAAATCCAATAGCTGCAGCGAATCTTCAACCGGCCCTGCCTTGCCGTCGAATAATTCCGCCCATTCTGCCTCTTCATAGGGCTTGATCGTAGGGACATCTTCGGTTAACGCCAGTTTAAAGCGGATATAGCAGTTCATATGGCTATCGGCAAGATGATGCACCACTTGACGTACCGTCCATCCCCCCGGACGATAAGGCGTATTTAACTGTTCCTCGGTCAAACCGCTCACTGCTTGCCGCAATTGCCCGGGCAGATCGGCAATATCTCTGATCCAGCCCTGCCTCACCTCATCCGTAAACTCGCCTGAAAAAGAATACTTTCCAATTGGATAACGCAACTCTTCCATAATAAGATGCCCTCCTCGGTTCGCAAAATTTTTACCGAAAGCGATCCAATGCAAATCTTCGGATATCGTAACGTGTTGCTCCCGCCGTGAGCAGTTCACTCAAGATTTCCCCGATCACGGTCGCAAACTTGAAGCCGTGCCCGGAAAAACCGGCAGCGATGATGATGCGCGGATCATCGGGGTGGCGGTCAACAATAAAATCTTCATCAGGGGTGAAAGTATATAAACATACTTTGCCCGACACGAGCGCACCCGCCGCCTGCGGCATGTACGTCTGCAAAAAGCTCCGTAAATCCGCCTCGTCCTCTTGCTCAGCGCCAAACTGACGGTTCATCAGCGCGGGATCGACCGCTTGCCCGCCATCGTGTCTTCCCACTTTCACGCCTGAACCTTGGAAATCGGGAAAGCCGTAATAAATTTCCTGTTCTGTTTGCACGTTAAAAGCGGGAAAGTGTGCCGAGTCGTACAGGTGCGCATCGGCTGCGAACCAGCCTACCGTCTTGCGTGTCGGAACAAGCGGCAGTGACAAATTCGGCAAAATTTTCGGAACCCAAGCACCCGCACTGAGCACAACCTTGGCGGCCCGATACGTGCGTTCCCTCGTCTTCACTATGACCGCCTGCCCGTCGGGGATAATTTGTTCCACCGCGGTATTGGTGAGCAACTCTCCACCGTTGGCCACGGCCAGTTTGCGCATGGCACGAATACATTCCTCCACCAACAGTACACCAGAATTTGGTTCGAAACAACCGACAAAATGATTGGGCAAGGAAAAGCCCGGCCAGCGTTTCGTCACCTCTTCGGCTGTATAGGTTTCCAACGGCAAAGCGAACTGCTCGGCGCTGGCGATAACCTCCCTGATAAATGCGGAATCCGCCTCTCCGATATTCAGCACGCCGGTTTGCCAAAACAGCTTGGTCCCCGTCTCTTCTTGCAATTGCCCCCACAACTGCTGGGCCCGCAGAGCCAGCGGCACATATTCCCTGCCTTCCCCATAGGCGTGACGAATGATTCGCGTATCTCCGTGATGGCTGCCGTATCCGTGTGGCGGATCGTAAGCGTCAATCATCAGCAATTTTTTCCCTTGCTTGGCTAACTGATAGCCTGCGGCCAAACCCATCGAACCGGCTCCCACGATAATCACATCGTATTGCGTATCCATCTATCCCGCTCCCATTCATGCTGAATCTTGTTATTTAGCCTAGTCTATCATTTGTTGCCGTGAAAAAAAATCCCTCCGGATCGGGAGGGACTCGTGAAAAAACGGCTGCTTATTGGTACAAATGGCAGGCCACAAAATGTTCCTGCTCGATTTCTTGCCAGCTCGGTTTTTCTCTCGCGCAGATTTCTTTCGCCACCGGACAACGGGTCCGGAACACACAGCCGCTGGGCGGAGAGATCGGACTGGGCACATCGCCTTCCAGGATGATTCGCTCCCGGCTCTGTTCCAGATCCGGATCGGGAACAGGAATCGCGGACAACAGCGCTTCCGTATAGGGATGCTTGGGAGCTTGATACAATTTTTCGCTGGTCGTCAATTCGACGAGATTGCCCAAATACATGACGCCGATCCGGTCGCTGATATGTTTCACCATCGCCAGATCGTGGGCGATAAACAAGTAGGTTAATTGTTTCTCCTTCTGCAATTGCTTGAGTAGATTGACGACTTGTGCCTGCACCGATACGTCAAGAGCGGAAATTGGCTCATCGGCGATGACAAATTCGGGATTAACCGCCAAAGCGCGGGCAATGCCGATTCGCTGGCGTTGGCCGCCGCTGAACTCATGCGGAAAACGGCTGGCATGTTCGGCCTGCAGCCCGACCATTTCCAGCAATTCATGAACGCGTTTCGTTCGTTCCTTTCCCGTATATAGTCCGTTCAAATACATACCTTCGGCGATGATTTCCGCTACGCTCATCCGGGGGTTCAACGATGCGTACGGGTCTTGAAAAATCATCTGCATGTTCCGCGTCAGCTGTTGCTTTTGTTTCCCGGCAGCCGAGTGGACATTGACGCCGGCAAACAGCACTTCCCCTGCTGTCGGCTGGTACAGTCCGATGATCGTTCGGCCCGTGGTCGACTTGCCGCACCCTGATTCGCCCACAAGCCCAAACGTTTCCCCCCGGTAAATATGAAAAGATACATCATCGGCCGCTTTCAGGATGAGATTTCGCCCTACATTGAAATGTTTTTGCAAATGCTTCACTTCTAGCAACCTTTGTCGCTCCATTTGCCGTTCCCCTCCTTGCTGCGACTTCTACCAGTACCGTCTGGCCACACACAATTCCTTTTCCAGCTTGTAACCGGCCAGTTCAATCATCTCGATCTTGCTTGCTGAATCGGGAGAGTGGATCATCTTGCCGTCTCCGCAATAGATCCCGACGTGGTGAACGCGCCCTTTGCCTTCTTCATACGCAAAAAACAGCAAATCACCCGGTTGCACCTGAGCGAGATCGATCAACGTTCCTTGCTTTGACTGGTCGCCGGCGTCGCGCGGAATCGTGATGCCAAACGAGCGATGCATGGAATAGGCAAAGCCGGAGCAATCGTATCCATACGCGGACATCCCGCCCCATAGATAGTGCAGACCTAAAAACTGCTTCCCCGCTTCCACGATTGCCTGCCCGTTTGGCACGCTCCCCGGCAATGCGGACGTAAGCCGAATCTGGTCTGTTCGCAACAGCCGCTTTCCGTGCGGCGTCTCTACCACTGTCCAGACATCCCCTGTCTCTGCGACCGGCAATACAGTGGCAAAGCTGATTTCCAGGACAGGTTGATGCTGACTGTCAAACAAACACGCCGTCGGAACGTTCACAATCGCCCTGCTTCCTGCAGACAGGCGCGCGAACTCCGGCGCGTCCAGCAGTTGTGCGGCCGGTATCCAGCCGGGATACCCTTGCGCTTCTTTCGATGTACTTTGTGAAGGAATCAAAATCTTCACCCAATTATCCCGCTGCTCGACGGGAATTACCTCCGTTCCGTACAAAGCCTGGGTTTGCACCAGATTGTCCTCGCACAGCTGCAGGCGATCGGGCACAGAGAGGCTGTCCAGCCAATCCCGGATGCGCAATGGATGTTGCAAGGCGGGCTGATCAAGCTGGCGCGGCGCTTCCGGATTCGTCCAGACGGTTGCGACAGGTACCGCTACGATC
The DNA here is from genome assembly GCF_016908525.1 of Brevibacillus fulvus. GTDB lineage: Bacteria > Bacillota > Bacilli > Brevibacillales > Brevibacillaceae > Brevibacillus_G > Brevibacillus_G fulvus. The sequence continues at coordinate 169,787 of NZ_JAFBEB010000002.1, read as the reverse complement.
ATAGCCGCTTCACCTCTTCCTCCAACAAAATTTTTTCAATGCCGAGTCCGGGCGTTTGCGGCAGCGTCATCAATCGTCCCTCGTATTTGACGCCGCCGACAATCCAATCTTTTTGCAGCATTAACGGTGCATCAAAATCATAACGGGTAATGTTCTTTTTGCTGGCTGCCAAATGAGCGGCGGCGGTAACGGCCAGTCGCGATTCAATCATGCTGCCGACCATGCATTCGACACCGCACTCTTCTGCCAGATGATTGATGATTTGGGCCTTGTAGATGCCGCCTGCCTTCATCAGCTTGATATTAATCAGGTCAGCCGCCCGCTTCTTCAGCACTTCAAACGCCTGCAGCGGCGAAAATACGCTTTCATCTGCCAGAATCGGGGTATCCACGGCCTCGGTGACCATCTTCAGCCCGTCAATATCGTGTGCTTTGACCGGCTGTTCAATCAGTTCAATGTCCAACCCCATATCTTCCATTTTCCGAATCGAACTGATCGCTTCTTTCACTTGCCAGCCCTGATTGGCATCCAATCTGATCTTTACCTGCTTGCCGACACGAGCGCGAATTTCCTGAATGCGCCTGATGTCGTTCTCAATTTGATCTTTCCCTACCTTGATTTTCAGCACGTGAAATCCCTGTTGCAAATACTGTACGGCATCTTCGCCCATCTCCTCCGGCGAATTGACGCTGACGGTATAGTCGGTTTCCATCTCGTTGCGATAGCCCCCCAATAATTGGTAGAGGGGCAATTTGCAATTTTGCGCAATCAAATCGTACAAGGCCATATCGACCGCCGCCTTCGCGCTGCTGTTTCCGACCATCGCGGCGTGCAAATCGTGGAACACCTGTTCATATGCCAGCAAATCAGCGCCGATCAGCCGTGGTTTGATCGTCTGCAAGATCGCCGATTCGATGCTGTCCAGACTGTCACCAGTAATCGCCACGGTAGCGGCGGCCTCGCCCCAGCCAATCAGTCCGTTGTCACAAGTGACTTTTACCAGGATGGACTCCAGCGTGGTGACCGTCCGCAAAGCGGTCTTAAACGGTTTTTTCAATGGAACAAATTGCCGCTTCACTTCCATGTTCTGAATCTTCATTCGGCATTCTCCTTTTTGCCTCTCATCGCTCCGGTCTGTTACAAAACTCCGGCTTCTTCAATCGTCAGCGATTTGTTGGTTGTAGATAGCCGCGCCTTCACTCCGAATGGCACAGCGAGGTTCGGCGAGCAGTGACCGATTCTGAACCCGAGCAAGGTTGGCTTTCCGGCGGGCACGACATGATCGGCAAAGACCTGCTCCAACGTCAGCGATTCCTGTCGTTTCATCGGTCCGCAATTGGAAAAGTCGCACAGCAAAATGCCGGCAGCATCCGCGAACTTGCCCGCCATTTTCAATTGGTTCAGCATCCGGTCGATCCGATACGGTTCTTCATCCACTTCCTCGATCAACAGCAGCTTCCCTTTTGTGTCAATTTCAAATTCCGTTCCCAGCGTGCTGACCAACAGACACAAATTTCCGCCGATAATCGTTCCTTCCGCTTCGCCTTCGACCAGCGTTTGCAGCGGGGAAATCGACTCGTCATAGCACAGCGGCTGCGGAGCGAACAACTGCTCGAACGTTTGCAACGTAAGCGGATCAGGCTGCTCTACGGCAATATCGGAAGTGAGCATTGGACCGTGAAAGGTCACAAGACCCGCTTTCTGCTGGAGCGCGACATGCAAAAACGTAATATCGCTGTAACCCCAGAAAATTTTCGGGTTTTGCGCAATCAATTCATAATCGAGTTCGGCAGCGATTCTGCCGGTACCGTAACCACCGCGGGCACAAAAGATGGCCTTAACTTCGGGATCGGCAAACATCCGTTGGAGATCGTCGATCCGTTCCCGGTCCGTCCCCGCTAAGTAACCGTGCCGCTTGGCAATCGCTTCCCCGTAACGAATTCGCAAGCCCTTTTGTTCAAAAAAGCGTGCGGCCTCCACGATTTTTTCGTACTCTCCGCAACTGGCCGGAGCAATAATGCCGATCGTATCCCCCGCTGACAATCTGGCTGGTCTGCACATCTCTTTCATAATGCCCTCCTTCTTTCTTTCCCGTTTCCGCGAAGCAAGGGAGGCTCGCTCCTTGAGTGAAGGAAAGCCTCCCTTGCTGGTTTAGCTTACTTCAAGCTCGCCCATTTCAAATCCATGTAACCCAAGGCGTGTCGAACGATACCTTCGACCTGTTCGCTTTGCAAATAGCTGCTGCTGTAAAAATAAAGCGGCATAATCGGAGCTTCCTCGATCAAAATTTTCTCGGCATCGTGCATCATTTGAAAACGCTTGATGTCATCCGCTTCCTTAAAGGCAGCTTTGACCAATTGATCATACTCGGCGTTTTTCCAGCCGGTTCGGTTAAACGGATTATCCGATTGGAACCCGTCCAGGAAGTTGATCGGATCGCCAAAATCCGGCAGGAACGAACTGCGGGAGAATTGCAATTCCAGCGCTTTTTGCTTCGACGTAAACGCCTTGCTCTCCATTTTTTCAATGGCGGTTTCTACGCCAAGATTGGTTTTCAGCATCTCTTGCATAGCCTGAGCCACCTTGATATTCAAATCCTGGCTGGTGGAAGTGGAAATCGTCACCGGGGGCAAGGTGGTGTAACCCGCTTCCTGCATTCCTTCGGCCAACAGCTTCTTCGCTGCTTCCGGATCAAACTTGACCAGGTCGCCGCCGACATCGCGGAAATCCTTTCCGTCCGGTTCGTGGAAGTTATAGGAGACATAAGCGTTCGCCGGTTTTTCTTTGCGCTGGGTAATAAAGTCAACCAGTTTTTGGCGGTCGATTGCCATATTGAACGCCTGGCGAATTTTTTTGTTGTCAAACGGTTTCATATTGACATTGAACCGGTAAAAAGCCGTTCCTGCACCATCCTGCACTTGTGCCGTGCCATCGGCAAACAGCTGGCTGGCCATATCGGATGGAACATCGGTTGTATGCAGTTCACCTGTTTGGAACATTTGGTAGGCCGTATTTGAATCATTGATCATTTTCCAGGTGACGCCATCCAGTTTAACGGTAGCCGCATCCCAGTACTGATCATTTTTAACCATTTTCAGTTCGCTGTCATGTGTCCATTCGCTCAATTTAAACGGACCGTTGCCGACAAAGGTAGCCGCTTCCTTGGCCCATTCCGGATTTTGTTCCACCGTCGCTTGATGAACCGGGAAGAAAGCCGGATTGGACACCATCAGCAGGAAATAGGAAGCAGGTTGCGCCAACTCCACTTCCAGCGTCTTGTCATCCACTGCTTTTACTTTCATCCCGTCCGCTGTGCCTTGCCCAGAGTTGAACGCTTCTGCTCCGGCGATGACATTGGCGAGGAAAGCGGCTTGCGAACCCGTTTTCGGATCGGCCAGACGTTTCCAGGCGTATTCGAAGTCGGACGCTTTCACCGGATCGCCGTTCGACCATTTGGCATTGTCGCGCAGGATAAATGTATACGTTTTGCCATCCTCTGATACTTTCCATTCCTTGGCAGTTGCCGGTTCCGGATTTTGGTCCTTGCCCAGACGGGTCAAACCTTCACTCAGGTTATTCAGTATATCATAGGAGATCTGATCAAAACCCATTGGCGGATCAAGCGAGGTCGGTTCATTCAAGTTGTTCAACAGTAAAATTTTCGGTCCGCTGTTCTCGGGAGTTGATTGCGATTGTTCCTTTGTGCCCGAATCGGACGGTTGCGACGAGCTGCAGCCGGAAATCAAGAGTGCTACGGCCAGCAGCGAGCTGCTGACGATCGATGCTACTTTTTTCATCTGTTTTCCCCCTTCATTTACTTTTGGAAAAAGCCACACACTACACCGTTGAACAAATCACCTGCCTTTCCGACACCATCTATAAAGAAGGAGCAGCCCCATCACTTGGCCGCTTGCAGCGGATACACGGTTTGAGCCCGTGGATCTTGCAGCCAGCAGGCAACCTGATGGGTAGTTCCCAGGGAACTGTATGCAGGCTGATGATTTCGGCACACTTCCAGCGCGTACTGACAACGAGCGGCAAAGGCGCAGCCCGCCGGCGGAGCAAACAGATCCGGCGGCGAACCAGGAATCGGCGCCAACGGTGTGTCGCGGTCCAAATCGAGCCGAGGCATCGACTCGAGCAATCCTTTCGTATAAGGATGCTGCGGCTGATAAAAAATCTCGCGGACCGTTCCCGCTTCTACGACCTGTCCGGCGTACATCACATTGACTTTATTGGCGATTTTGGCGACGACGCCGAGATCATGGGTAATAATCACGATCGATACGCCAGTTTTTTGCTGGATAGTTTTGAATAAATCGATAATTTGCGCCTGGATGGTCACATCGAGCGCGGTTGTTGGTTCATCCGCGATCAGAATCGAAGGTTTGCAAACAAGCGCGATCGCAATCATAATCCGCTGTCTCATCCCGCCGCTAAACTCATGCAAATATTGTTTGAGTCTCCGCTCGGGATTGGCGATCCCGACCAGCTGAAGCATTTCCAGCGCTTGCGCCTTGGCCTCGGCCCGCGACAGCTTTTGGTGCCGAACGATTCCTTCCATTATCTGTTCGCCGATCGAGATCGTCGGATTTAAGGAGGTCATCGCGTCTTGAAAGATCATCGAGATTTGCGAGCCACGCAGGCCCCTCATCTCTTTCTCCGGCAGCGTGACCAAATCGGTGCCGTTAAACAAAATTTTTCCTTTGGTGATTTTCCCGACATGTTCGGGGATCAACCGCATAATGCTTCTCGCCGTTACACTTTTGCCGCAGCCCGATTCGCCGACGATCGCTAACGTTTCCCCCTTTTCCAGTGAAAAAGAGACGCCGCGAACCGCCTTCACCTCGCCGCCATGAGTCTTAAAGGAGACATGCAAATCTTCCACTTGCAGTAATTTTTCCACCGTCGTTACCTCCTTTGTCTCGGATCAAACGCGTCGCGCAGTCCGTCACCCAAAATATTAAACGCCAACATCGTGATCGAGATAAAGAAGGCGGGATAAAACAGCCGCCACCAATGACCCGACAAAATCACCGGGATTCCGTCATTGGCCATAACCCCCCAGCTGGCCAGCGGCGGTTGGACACCCAATCCGAGAAAGCTGAGGAAAGCCTCGGCAAAAATCGCGCTCGGCACCGAGAACGTCACTTGAACAATGATGATCCCCAGCGTATTGGGCAGCAAATGTTTGCGAATAATATACGGCACTTTCGCTCCCATTGTCCTCGCCGCCAGAACGTACTCCGATGTTTTCAATTGCAGCACTTGAGCGCGGACCGTTCTGGCCATGCCGATCCACCCTGTCGCACTCAGCGCGACGATAATCGTCGTCAACCCCGATCCCATCACGACCATCAACAGAATGACCATCAGCAAATAAGGAATACCGTAAAGGATGTCGACTATCCGCATCATCACGTTGTCGACTTTGCCGCCAAAATATCCGGAAATCCCGCCATAGATGACGCCGATGCACAGGTCGATCAACGCAGCCATCAACCCGATGAACAAGGAAATTTTCGCCCCATACCAGATGCGGGCAAACATATCCCGGCCCAGATCGTCCGTGCCGAACCAATGCTCGGCTGAAGGGGGCTGATTTTTTTGCAACAATGACTGTTCGGAATAACTGTACGGGGTCAAAACGGACCCGAAAATAGCCAGGAGTGCCATGAGTACAATAATGACCAAAGCGGCAATCGCCAGTTTGTTTTGTCTCAGCCGCAGCCAGGCTCCTTGCCAATACGACAGTCTCGGCCGGACAATGGTGTCGGCGTGCATATTTTCCTTATTCATCGGCACAAACAGATCATTGCTTACCGCCATGGCTAGCCCTCCTTCTTGTACAGCTTGATTCGCGGATCGATAATGCCGTAAACAATATCTACGAGAAACATCAGTATAATTAACAGCGTGCTGTAAAAAACAGTCGTTCCCATGATGACGGTATAATCACGGTTATAAATGCTGTCGACAAAATATTTGCCCATTCCGGGAATCGCAAATATTTTTTCAATCACAAAACTTCCGGTCAAAACATTGGCGATCAACGAGCCCAGCAACGTGATCACCGGCAGCAGCGAATTGCGCAGCGCATGTTTCAAAATCACCACTGCAGGATGCAAGCCCTTTGCCTTTGCTGTCTCGATGTATTCCTGCGTCAAGACATCCAGCATATTGGCTCGGGTAAACCTGGCGATAATCGCCATCGGCCCGAAGGAAAGCGCCAAGGCGGGCAACACGATATGTTTCCAGGTGCCCCAGGTTGCGGCCGGGAACAGCTTCCACTCCACGGCAAAATATTTGATCAGCAAAGCTGCCACGACAAAATTGGGAACAGCGATGCCGATGACAGAAATAATCGTCGCCACGTAGTCAATCAGTTTGTTGTGCCGCAGCGCAGCCACGACCCCCAAAGCGATCCCGGCGATCACGGAAAACAGCAAGGAGAAAAAGCCCAGTTTGGCAGACACCGGAAACGAACGCCCGATCATGTCGTTGACGGTTTCCGGGCTGCGGATAATCGACGGCCCCAATTCAAATTGGACCAGACTTTTCAAATAGGACACATATTGAACTGCGAGAGGCTTATCCAAGTTGTAGAGCGCCATCAAGTTTTTTTCCACCGTAGGGTTGAGCGCCTTACCTTCCCGTTCAAAAGGAGAACCGGGAACGGCATGCATCAGAAAAAACGTGACCGTCACGATTACCCACAACGTGATCAGCATCGAAATAAAACGTTTGAGCACAAATGAAAGCAAAGTCACTCCCCCTTTTTCTATTTATATTCCTGCTTTCTGTCACGAAGCAGTTTTCCTCTATTCGGGACGATATCTCCCGCTGGCGTACGAACAAACGCCCCGAATATGCAAAAAACCCAACAAATGAAAACCGGTGGCCTCATTTGCTGGGTTTTATTTACATGTATGCTCTTATCATACCAATAAATAAAGCAGCGTATCCGTATTCAGTTTAAATGGAGAGCTTCTCTCTCGTTTCAATGGCAAGTTTATATTTTTTCAAGGCATCCTTGTAGGCAACAATCAACGAACGCTGAGAGGAACCAAAATATCGGCTCCGCACGGACGCTTCAATGGCGTCCACGGCATATATCGATTGGCCGATAAAAATCGAGCGGACAAAGGCTGATGTCAGAGGAATCGTCGCAGAACAGCCGGCATCAACAATCTTGCCATTGGTGGTATCCACGACCAAACCGATGAAAAAGACGTTATACTGCTGTTTGATTGGATTGTTTTGGGAAGCTTGTGCGTCTCCCACTACATAAATCGTATCTGCGTTATATTCCACCGATGCAACCCCGCACTTCTTGACAAGATTTCAGACCATCGGGATGTTTGTCGGGAAAACCGTACAAACGACCGCTGGCATGTATCTTGTTTTATTACTTTATTTTAGAAGAGTTGCGCTGTTTTGTAAATAGTCTGAACAGTTCCGCGATTATTTTTTCACAGAGCGAACAGCTTCATTTTCGCTCATGTTGTTGCGCCCAGCGGGCATACTATCGCTAGAACAGGAGGAATGTTGATGACCAGCCAAAAACAACCATCGAAAAAAGAAGAGCCTACCATCGCAGTCGGCTTGGAGATGGATGAACTGGAAGCAAAGGCAACCAAACAGGAAGTTGCCAAAGGGGACTATACACCTGTGACAAAGCTATTTCTGGATCGAACCGAATAAAACAAAAAGCGGAGGTACAATGACACAGAAAAAACCAACAAATTCGGAAGCGCGTTCGCTCTTGCAACTCGCTCAGCTGATCAATGCCAAAGGAGATCAGGGGGAAATCGAACGGATCGGCGAGCAAGCCGAGAACATTGCCAACAACCAGCCCGACAATTCAACGACCCCGCCGTCATAGACATGCGGGGTTTTCTTTTGGCAACCGTTCAAAAACCTCTCATCAAGAACGCTTCCGATATGCCGATAAAATATTCGGACTCCCGGCGAATGTGATTCAGGACGACCACGGCGGTTGGATTGGTTTTAAGCGGAACGCTTTCTGTCCCCAATTGGTTCAGCAGCTGAATAAACTGCTGACTTTGCTCAAGCGCAAACCGGACAAGCTCGACGATTTGCTGTTTGAACTGTTCCGAGGCGATATGACCCGACCGAACGACCGCCTCGATATAACGCACAAAAACGGCCTGTGTCCGGGCAAACGCTTGCTCCCAGGCAGCGAGAGCTTCCACGAACTGCGGCTCCAGATTGGGAACCAAGGCGCGGATCACATCCGTATGTTCCGCTTCCTGCTGTTTCCAAAACTCGCCTTCATCCAAAATCCGCAACGGCATTTTTTCATCATAGTAAAACTGCATGATGCCACCTCCATGACGATAACCTTTTCCCTTTAGTCTATTACCTAGGAGGAAAAGTGTGATTTGCTCCAAAAAAAGCAAAAAAAAACCGATAATCATATTGTGTCGAATTGTAGTATATTGTTAATACCAATAAATCTCAGAAAAAGATAGGTTGAGCCTATGCGCAAAAAAAAGTTTATCTTGAAAAAACTGAATAAACCAACGTTTCCGTTAACTCCGGTCGCCTATTCCGAATCTGGTCTGCCCGAGCAATCCCCAAGGAATCCTGTCGAAATTTTGAAAAGCCAATTGCTGTTTATGGCGCAATTTGTGACTGACGCGCTGTATATTGACTTGTTGAACGGAAAGCAGATCGTCAATAAGGCGTTTGAGCAAACGTTTGGCGGTGATCAGCAGGCCCAGCCGTCCGACTGGAGGGAGGCGATCGCCGACCCGCCGTCACGCTCGGAAATCGAAGCAAAATTCCAGTATGCCCTCACGACCGGGCAGCACGTGCAATTGGAGACGAGCATGTATGACCATGCCGGCTCGCTGCTGGAGATGCAGCTGGACTTTTTTCCGATCGGCCTTGAACTGGGGAAAGTGATGGCCATGGCCATCTTGTTCAAAAACGTGACGGAGCACAAGCACTTGGCGGCGGTTTTGAAAGAGAGCGAACTTCGCTATAAAATTTTGGCAGAACATTCCCGCGATATCATTTGCCTGGTTGACGAACACGGGTTGATTTCGTACCTCTCTCCTTCTGTGCTCACAGAGTGGGGATTTCCCGATGAGCATTTCATCGGCAAACATTTTCTTGAACATGTCCATCCAGACGATTACTGCTATGCCCAAGCAATGTTCAGGCAATTGTTTGCCGATCAAAAGCTGACCCGTTTCGAGGTACGTTACGCCCAGCCGCAAGGGGAATGGATTCCCTTTGAAATCAAAGCCAGTCCGATTGTAACCGCGGCGGGAGCGATTGAAAAAGTCGTGTGCGTGATCAGCAACATTTCAGAGCGGAAACGAACGGAAGTAATCATGCAGGAAACGGAAAAGTTGAGCGTAATCGGTGAATTGGCGGCAGGCATTGCCCATGAAATCCGCAACCCGCTCACTTCTCTCAAAGGGTTTGTTCAACTATTGCGCAATAATATGTCTCAGTACCAACACTATTTTGAAATCATGGAAGCGGAACTGAACCGGATCAACTACATCGTCAGCGAGTTGCTGGTCTTGTCCAAACCGCAGGTGCTGCACTTCAAGAAAAGAAATGTGGCCGAAATCATGGACAGTGTCATTTTTCTGCTGAAAACACAAGCCATACTGAAAAGTGTGGAGATTATTGCGCAGTTTCCCAACAACCTGCCCGAGTTGGAATGCGAGGAAAATCAAATCAAACAAGTATTCATTAATTTGCTGAAAAACGCGATTGAAGCTTCGCCGTACGGTGGACAGATTTTCATTCAGGCTTCTCTGCTGGGGTCCGATGCTGTCAGAATCCGTTTTATCGATCAAGGGAGCGGCATTCCGGAAGAGCAAATTGCGCGGCTTGGCGAACCTTTTTATACGACAAAGGAGAAGGGAACCGGCTTAGGGTTAATGGTCAGCAACAAAATTGTGCAGGACCATCAAGGCAGTTTGAAAATATCGAGCAGACTGAATGTCGGCACAACCGTTGAAGTGATTTTGCCCATCTCCCCGAAGGAGCGGCGAAATTAAAGCAACCGCTTGTGTGAAACCTTGACAGGCTGCCCTGCTTCCTTCTAATGTAAAGACACAGCATGATAAAAAAGACAGGAAGAGGTGAGGCCTGTGTCATTTCTTGACCAAGTAGTGATTGTAACAGGCGCCGGTCACGGCATTGGCCGAAGCGTTGCCGAGGCATATGCTGAGCAAGGGGCAATCGTCGTGATCGCCGAAAAAGACGAAGCGACTGGCAATGATGCGGCACAGCGGATTCAGGACAAGGGCGGCAAAGCTGTCTTTGTTCAGACCGATGTAAGTCAACCGGTGCAAATTGAGCAGCTGATGGAGCGGACAATCGATTTGTACGGCAAAATCAATATTTTGATCAACAATGCCGGCATCTCGGTATGGAAATCTCCTTACGAACTGACCGTCGAGGAATGGGACCATATCCTCGATACCAATTTGCGCAGCGTCTTCCTTTGTTCCCGCGAAGCAGCAAAAAGAATGCGAAGGACCGGCGGAGGGGCAATCGTCAATTTATCTTCGACCCGCGCGCATATGTCCGAACCGGATACGGAAGCATACGCCGCTTCCAAGGGTGGGATCGTTGCACTTACCCACGCGTTGGCCATATCGCTTGGACCTGACCGGATCCGCGTAAACGCCATTGCTCCTGGCTGGATTGAAACAGGCGACTATCAGGCGCTGCGGCCGGTTGACCATAGCCAACACCCTGCCCAGCGAGTGGGCCGGCCTGAAGATATCGCCCGTGCCTGCCTGTATCTGACTGATCCGGCGAATGACTTTGTCACGGGCATCGAGCTCGTTGTCGATGGCGGAATGACTCGCAAAATGATGTACGAACCTGACTAAACAACAATATTTCAGCGAACTCCACTCAATGAAGAAAACCGGCGAGATCACTCGCCGGTTTTTGCCTGTTTACAGTTTTAACACGAGCACATTTAATTGTTCCGCCATTTTCGCCAACTCGGTTGCCGCAGATGTCGTCTCTTCTGCCCCGGCGGAAGTTTGTTCTGTCACTGAGGCAATATTTTGCGCAGAATGCAAAATTTCCGCTACCTGTGCGGATTGTTCCTCGCTGCTGGCAGCAATTTCGCCCACTTTGATCGCCGACTCGCGAATCAATTCAATGATCTTGGTAAACGTCTCCTCCGCTCTGACAACCAGCATGTCTCCGTGATTAACCGCATCCACGGTATGGTCGGTATTTTCCCTGATCATCTCGATCAACGCGGTAATTTCCTTCGTCGCCTTCCCGCATTGGTCAGCCAGGATTCGCACTTTGTCCGCGACGACGGCAAAGCCCCTGCCATGTTCACCCGCGCGCGCCGCTTCAATCGCCGCATTCAAAGACAACAGATTGGTTTGGGCAGCAATATCATGGATCACACCGGTAATCTGCTCGATTTGTTTGGAAATAGATGATAAAGTGGAGACTTTTTCTTTGATTTCATTCATCCCCACGATCGTATCATGCATCATTTGTCCGCCTTGAACAGCCATCTCCGAAGTCTTGTCGGCAAAAGCGCTGGCCTGTTCCGAACTTTGCGCGACGACCGTAATCGCTTTCGACATCTCATCGATCATCGAGCTGACACTTGTGGCCGCTGTAGCCTGAAATTGATTGCCCTCGGCAATTTCCTGGATACTCGCGGAAATCTCCTCGGATGAAGAAGCGACCGTGTCCGCAGAGTGAGAGATTTTCGCTGACAACTGTTTCAAATCGCGGATAATGATCAGCATCGCGACGATGCCTGCAACAAGTGCAACCACTCCAATCACCATCATGATCAAAGCCGCAGAATGATAAATACTGACAGAAGTCTCGGAGGCGGTGAACGCTCCGTTTTTGTTCAGGTCAATCAGTTTCATGATCGCTGCTTTTGCCTGATTCCAGTCAAGGACGATCACTTTGATCTTCGCGTTTGCTTCCGCATTGCGGTTCTGTTGCGCCAAATTGATCACATCTGGAACGCCTGCTGAATAATCCGCCCATTTTTCTTTGAATTCAGCATACAAGTCCTGTTCTTCCGTTGAGGAAATTAACGTCTCGTATTCGGACATCCCTTTTTCTGTTGCTCGCTGTGCCTGGCTAAGCTGATCAGCGAGCTTGTTCATTTCATTCGTATCGGTCTCCAAGCCGATTCGCGAGACCAAGCGGGGAACGTCTGTCATATTCCCGTTGAGTTCGCCGAGGGTCGTGACACTCTGCATCCAATTCTCCTTGATCTCGATTGCCTTATCACCCATCCGCTTCATTTGCGAATAAGCCAATACGACGACGATAAGCTGCAAAACGAGCAGCAAAATAAAACCGACTAATATTTTTTTGCGAAGTGTCAATGCAGTTCCCCTCTTTTCACTTTTCATTGTCCAGACACCTTTTACCCGTTGTCTGCGGTGTTCAAACCATGAATTTTGCAAATAGAATGAAGGAACTGAAAAGACGTTTAAAAATGAGCTGTGTTTATGTAAAAACCAAACGCAATCAAAGCAAGTAAATATAGTCCGAAAGTCCCGCGCATCCCGCAAACAAGCGAATTGTTTCTTTCATCTCCGCGTACTTTATGATAAAGTAAAAAACGGCCCCTCTGCATAGATTGGGCCGTAAGTCAATAATCCCCCAAGATTATTGCCTAGTAGGAATATAACCCTAAATGACCGTTTTGGGAAGTTTATTTTGTTGGAAACGGCTGTTTTTTTTACCACTTGTCCGTTTCACCTGACATAAAAATGCAATCTGTCATTGAACAATTGGGGGACGAAGTCCGTCGGCAAACCTTGGCGCCCTTGCAATTTTTTGAAAAATAAAAATAAGGGGGACTTTTGATGAACTATGCAAATAAAGATCAAAAGGCTTACATCAAAGAGGTCATTCATCGGATTTTTACCATACCGAATAATGAGGACGCCACCTCTGTGAAAGAACTGATTGCCGGCCTGAATCAATTGCTTAGAATGAAAGCGGTCGTTCTGCCTACGGTGGAAATTATGACTATCATCAAACACCAGAAACAGCAGCTTTACCATGCGACCAAGCGAAGAATTACATCGTCCAGTAACTTGAATTTACTTTTTCAATTGGACGCCAATCCAGAAATGGCGAAGGAACGACTGCGTCAGTTTATGGAGGAGGACTGAGTTCCGCTTCCTCCTGTCCTCGATTCGGTTTTTCTCCGCATGCCTCGCTTTCCCGAAACAAAACAACTCTTCCCCCCATTTCCGGACGACCACGCCTTGCCTCGTTGTGACCAAAACGAACTACCCCATCCGAACCCTCCCTCCTTTCCCGGCGAAAAGCCTGCCTTTCACCCGAAAAATTTGTCGAAAAAACGAACTTTAGCTTACGAAGACCTCTAAAGTGGCTAAATGGTTTGCGAACCGAAAAAAAATTGTGTATAGTATAGCAGTACTTAAGTTACACCCTAATTGAAATTCTTTGGAGGTAAATCAGGTTATGAAAAAGAACGTTGTTGCATCCTTTATCTTGGCTTCTGTAGTCGCTTTGTCTTTGGCTGGTTGCGGTAGCAGCGAATCCAGCAGTGCACCAGCAGCTGATTCCAGTGCTTCTCAAGCTGCAAGCTCCAGCGATTCCGCTAGCGGCGCACAAGAAATCACGTTGAATGCGAAAAACTTCGAGTTTGACCAAAAAGAAATTCACGTGAAAAAAGGCGACAAAGTTAAATTGACTTTGGCAAACAGTGAAGGTATGCACGGTATTGAAATCCCTGATTTCAATGTAAACATTCAAGGTGATGGCAGCGCAGAATTCACTGCTGACAAAGCTGGTGAATTTGAATTTAAATGCTCCGTTATGTGCGGTGCTGGCCATGACACGATGACCGGTAAACTGATTGTTGAAGAATAATTGATATAATTGTTATTTTATGGAACCTTCTGCTTGGGCAGAGGGTTCCTTTTTTTCCTGTATCTCTGTCCGCTCCCCTGTTTGAGGGCAGATTGTTTTCAGCATCTGCTGTTATAAAAAAAGCGCCGATTGCATTCTGCGGCGTAATTTCTCGATCAAATAAATTTTATCAAATCCTTGCAAGAGCAACGATTTTATGATAAGATTGTTTTTGTAAACGAGATACGGGGTATTAGCTTAGTTGGTAGAGCAGCTGACTCTTAATCAGCAGGTCGCAGGTTCGAACCCTGCATACCTCACCATATCATCTTTAAGCAAAAGGCAGGAACTTGTTGTTCCTGCCTTTTGTGTTGCCTTTTCATAAGAAAATCAAAACTGGGAAAAATAGTCTCGGTTATACCGATCGTGTAACCAATTACATCACCATCTGATCAGGAGGTATTTCATGCAACGTTTTGCTGCCCATGAATTTTTGGAAACCCAGGAAGCGCTCCGCACCAAACATGCGGAAATCGAGATGCATGGTCTGTTTGCGGAGATGGCGCAAGATCCCCAGTTGAAAAATATGATCACTCGGCATCAGCGCACAGTGATTAACGCCTACCAACAAGGCATCAACTTGCTGTTGGGCAAAGGAGTAAACGTGACCAATATGCCGCATGTGCCGCAAATGCGCATGATGGAGCAAACCTCAGTCGGCCTTCACAACCCGCAAATGGTTCCGCCCAACCCGCATCCATCCCGCCTTTCCGATTTGACCATTTCCACAATCATGCTCAACTGGCATAAAAACGGATCGATGGTCAGCATGATGTGGGCAAATGAATGTGTAGACCCGCAAATCAGACAATACCATATCAGCGGCGCCAACCTTTGCCAAGAAATGGCTTATGAAACTTGGCAATATATGAACGCACGCGGCTTCTACCAAACACCGCAATTGGCTGACCACACTATGAATACAATGGTCGAGGCGTATCAACGCCAACCGGTGATGGTTTAAACTTTACTCTCCAGACCGTCCTTGCGTACAGGACGGTTTTTTTTTATCCGCAAAAAACTCGCTTCTCTCTTGACGCATATCCGCGAGTTCACGATAACACTCCATGCATAAAGATGAGAAATTTTCGCTTTCATATTGAGTCAATCGAATTTTGCACGTTTTGCATGTTGTGTCGGTAAAAACCAGTTTCAATGACGTCTCCCTCTTTCGTTTCCGGTTACTAACATCATACCCGCTTCGTTCGTTGCAGAAACCTGATTTCTATGATAATTTTGTAAATTTTCTTTAATATTGCATCGTCGGCGGAGGTCCGCACAACTTGTCGAAATGAGTTACAATAAGAGGAGATCAGGAAAAAAGGAGCGTTACTTCAATGGATAGCGGAATGGATAAAAATCTGTACCGGGTATGGGAAGCCATGTGGAAAACACGCCGCAAAGTGGATGCCGAGCTGCAGCAAAACAGCTCGGCGATCCTGACGCGAACTCAATTTTATTTGATGCGATATATTATGAACAATGGACCATGTACGATCAGTCAATTGGCCGATTTGATGGAAGTGAAGACGAGTGCCATCTCGACCATGATCGAACGATTGGTGCAAAACGGGTTGTTGACCCGATTCTACGGAGAGCATGATCGCCGCAATGTGTTTGTTTCATTGACCGACAAAGGGAAAGAGAGCGTGATCCATGATCTGCGGATCGCCAAAGAAGTCTTTTCCCGCTACTTGTCTTGTTTGACACCGGAGGAATTGGAGACGTTTGCCAACCTGTTCGAAAAGATTGTCCATCACGACAAGTAAGCGCTTAAAAAAACAAAAGCCGCATCAGCAGTGCGGCTTTTGGCTTCCTTACGATTCCGTTTCCCGTAAAATTTTCGCTTCTTCTTCCGTAAAAACCCGCGAGCGGGTCAGAAAACGCAACCCTTCCGGCCCTTCCAGCGAAAACATCCCGCCTCTTCCCGGGACCACATCGATAATCAACTGGGTATGTTTCCAATATTCAAATTGCGGCCGGCTCATATAAAACGGCATGCCGCCGATCTCCCCCAATCGGACATCCTGTTCGCCGATGAGAAACTCATTTTGCGGGTAACACATCGGTGAACTGCCATCACAGCACCCTCCCGACTGATGAAAGAGCAGCGGACCGTAGCGAGCCGCAAGACGTTCAATCAGGTTCAATGCTTCTTGTGTAGCCAACACTCGGGCGACCATTGCCTACCCTCCCTTTTGCGGGCTAACCGCACATCTCGCTCAGAACAGGCCAAGCGCATCCGGGCTGTAGCTGACGAGCAAGTTTTTCGTTTGCTGGTAGTGGCTCAGCATCATCTTGTGATTTTCCCGTCCGATGCCGGATACTTTATATCCGCCAAAGGCAGCATGGGCTGGATAAGCATGATAGCAGTTGGTCCAGACGCGTCCAGCCTGAATGGCTCTGCCCATCCGGTATGCCAGACTGCCATCCCGCGTCCAGACGCCTGCTCCCAGACCATACAGCGTATCGTTGGCCATTTCTACTGCTTCTGCCTGGTCTTTAAAGGTAGCGACGGAAACGACCGGTCCAAAAATTTCTTCCTGGAAGATTCTCATCTTGTTATGCCCTTTAAAGACGGTCGGTTTGACATAGTAGCCGCCTTCCAATTCACCGGACAGCAGATTGCGCTCGCCGCCAATCAGGCATTCCGCGCCTTCTTGCTTGCCGATGTCGAGGTAAGACAAGATCTTCTCCAACTGCTCGGAAGAAGCTTGCGCTCCGATCATGGTTTCCGTATCGAGCGGATTGCCTTGTTTGATGGAAGCGACCCGGGCCAACGCTTTTTCCATAAACGGTTCGTAAATCGACTCCTGAATGAAGGCGCGGGACGGACAGGTGCAGACTTCTCCCTGATTAAGCGCAAACAGGACAAACCCTTCAACCGCTTTGTTAAAGAAAGCGTCATCTTTGGCGCAAACATCTTCGAAGAAAATGTTGGGAGACTTCCCGCCGAGCTCCAGTGTGACCGGAATGAGATTTTGCGACGCATATTGCATAATCAGGCGACCGGTTGTCGTCTCGCCGGTAAAGGCAATTTTGGCAATTCGGCTGTTGGTCGCCAACGGTTTGCCGGCTTCCAGGCCAAAGCCATTGACGACGTTGACCACACCCGGCGGCAACAAATCTTCAATCAGCTCCAGGAAGACGAGCACAGAGGCCGGCGTTTGTTCAGCCGGTTTCAACACTACGCAGTTTCCTGCCGCCAAAGCCGGCGCCAATTTCCAGACAGCCATCAACAGCGGGAAATTCCACGGGATAATTTGTCCGACGACGCCAAGCGGCTCGTGAAAATGATAAGCAACGGTATGTTCGTCAATCTGGCTGAGACTGCCCTCCTGCGCCCGGACGCATCCGGCAAAATAGCGGAAATGATCGATCGCCAAAGGCAAATCGGCAGCGAGCGCTTCGCGGATCGGTTTGCCATTGTCCCACGTCTCGGCAACCGCCAATGTTTCCAGATTGGCTTCGATGCGATCGGCGATTTTATTTAAAAGCACAGCGCGTTCGGCTGGGGAAGTCCGGCCCCAGGCATCTTTGGCGGCATGCGCTGCATCGAGAGCCAATTCGATATCTTCTGCCGAAGAACGCGGTACCTCGCAAAATACCTGTCCGGTCACTGGGGTCACATTCTCGAAATATTCACCGTTAACCGGAGGTACCCATTTCCCTCCGATAAAATTTTCATACCGCTTTTTAAAGGATACTTTTGCCCCATCTTTTCCCGGCTCAACATAAATCATAATGATTGACGCCTCCTTCAAATCCTTTCTCGAGTTACAATATATGGATATGAGTCGGAGGATAAATCATGCGTGGGACTTGCAACAAGCGCTTGCCATTTCGTTCGACAAACGCAATGCTGTAATTTTCGCCTTGATGGCAAATACTATCGCTGGAAAGGAGTGTTACTGCTCGTGGCTGAAAACAAATCGTACTATTTTGTCACCAACTGGGATGATGCCGCCGATTATACGCGCGCATTGGAAGCAATGGGCATTGCCCATGTAGTTGAAGATCCGATGGAGGGCTTGCCGCTTGAGCAAGGACAGCTGGCTATCGTGACCAGCCGGTTGACCGACCGCCAGCTCCTGCAGCTGCAGCGGTTGTTCCCCGGAGAAATCCAGCTGTATCCGCGATAATAACTGGCGCGAAAACAATCGCCAAACAGCAAAAAACCACCCGGCTTTGTCACCGGGTGGTTTGCTGTTACTTTACAATTAGATTTCGTCACCATCATAATACATGGTGTCGTCGTCGACATCGCCTTCGAAGTCAACGATTTCGTCATCGTCATCGGAGCTGTCAACGATGGTACCAGTAATATCGGCATCTTCGAAATCATCTTCATCCCAAATGTCATTCATGATGTCTTCAACAAGACTTTCGATGTCGCCATCGTCGTCAAGATCGTCGAAATCATCGCCATACTCGTCATAGTCGATCGCGATCTCTACTTCAACTTCATCTTCGTCTCCATCCAAGGAGATATCCCATTCGAGATCTTCGTAGTCTTCGTAATCATCGTTCAATTGATCTTCCAAATCGCTGAGAGCATCATCGATATCGTCATCATCGTCGTCGTTCAGACTGTCTTGCAAGTTGGACACTTGGGTTTGCAAGCTCTTGATTTGCGCATCTTTTTGCGCGATTTGCGCTTGCAAGGACGATACCGTCGCGTCCGGCTTGTCGGTTACATTGATCGTGTATGTAGTGCCATCCCACGCGATATTTTTGTTGAATACATTGGCCATCATGCGAAGCGGAATAAAAGTAGAACCGTTGACAATGAAAGGCTCAAGGTCAGTGGAGACAACGGAACCGTTATACTTCACGGTGATGTTGTGATAATCGGCTTTGATATTTTTGGTTGCTACTGTTGCATTGGAGCTTGCTGGAACAAGTCCGACAACCAGTAAAGATGATAGAATCGTTACTGACAATTTTTTAAACATAGAGATCTCCCCATTGCTAGATTTTCAGTTTCCTATTTTCATCCTGAATTGGAAGAAAATAGATGTTTTGTCTGGACATCTACTAACCTGTTTGCTGCTACCAATGTGATAATATAATATTCCTTGGCATAAGTCTATATTTAATTTAGAAATTGGTGCCGACATCATTCGAAATGATTCGCTAGAACTAGACAACGAATGATTCGCCGTCACGACGGCGCTTTTTTCCCGTTCCGCGCGCCCATTTTGCAGCCGGAAAATGATGCCGGCAAACAAGACCTGCTGGTTTGTTTTTATTGTAAGTCCTGCTTCTTAAAAGCGCATTAAAATCTGCCTTTTTCCAAATTAAACAGGCTTTAGCCCATTGACAAACAAAGCCAAGTCCGCACCTTTCCCGGACTTGGCTTTGCCGTTACCGTTGCTCTTCTCTGGCGCGACTCACCGTCTGCACGAGCTGACGGGCCAGTTTGGTAATTTGCTCATACTTTCCTTCAGCCATAGCTTGCTTGTTGATCAAATTGCCGCCGACACCGACTGCCGCCGCTCCGGCCTGAACAAAAGCGGAAGCATTTTCCGCATCCACTCCTCCAGTCGGAATCATCGGAACATGGGAAAATACGCTCTTTACATCCTTGATATATTTTACGCCCAAGGCCGACGCCGGGAATACTTTCACCAGATCGGCCCCCAGCTGCACAGCCTGAATTATCTCGGTCGGGGTCATCACCCCCGGAACAGCTACTTTGCCGTAGCGCAGCGCCGTACGGATGACTTCCGGATGCAAACTGGGACTCAGCAAAAACTGAGCGCCATGCTGAATTGCCAGTTTTGCCGATTCCGCATCGAGGACGGTGCCTGCTCCAATGACCGCTTGCCCGTCAAAATGGCGGGACAATGTTTGAATCGCCGCATAGGCATCGGGGTGATCTACCGTAACCTCCAAAGCTGTCACTCCGCCGGCAATCAGGCTATGCGCCAACTGGTCGATTTGCTCCAGCGGCACTTTGCGGATGACGGCAATCACGCCGTTCTCCAAAATTTTGTCCAGCAAACGCTGTTTGGCCAGCATTCGTTTCCCTCCTCGCTTATCGCAATACCGTTTTTCCTTGCGCAGCCGGATCAATCTGCGACCAGAACGGATAGCCTTCGACATCACCAGGTACAGTCAAGGCGTAGGAGCCGACCCGGTTGCCCAACTTGACCGCCTCGCGATAGCCCCAGCCGCGCAGCAAGCCCGACAGAAAGCCAGCGGCAAAACCGTCTCCCGCCCCGACCGTATCGACAATCTGCTTCACCTCGTAACCGGCGACGTATTCACCGCCTTCGGGAGTAACATAATAGGCGCCTCGTTCTCCCAGTTTGACGACGACCGCCTTAGCCCCGTTTTGCAGCAATATGTGCCCGATCTGCCGCTCGTCGCTCGCGCCGGTGAGCAGCTCGCCTTCTTCCAAACCAGGCAGCACAATATCGCATTGGGCGGCAATATCCATTAAAACGGGACGGGCTTCTTCCATCGACCACAGCTTCAGGCGGATATTGGGATCAAACACGATGCGGACATTACGCTTCTTTGCCAGTTCGATCACCTGATAAGTCAATGCCCGGCAAGACGCACTCAATGCGGGCAAGATCCCGGTCAAATGCAAATATTTGGCCTGGGCCAGATAAGCTTCATCAAGATCGCCCGGGCTCATATGACTGGCCGCCGAGCCTTTGCGATAAAAATATATTTTCGGATCTTGCCCCAGTTGCCGTTCTTTAAAAAAAACGGCGGTCGGATGCTGGTCATCAAAAAAGACGCGCGAGGTATCAACGCCTTCCCCGCGGATGTATTGCCGAACATACAAGCCAAACTCATCATTTCCCAAACGGCTCATCCAGCCGACCTGATGACCGAGCCTGGCCAGCGCAATCGCCACATTGGCTTCCGCTCCGCCAATCGTCTTCTCAAACGTACCTGCAAACCGTAACGGGGCGACTGAAGTCGGGACAAACAAGACCATCGCTTCTCCCAATGTAACGACGTCCATCACGCGCCATCTCCTTCCAGCAAACGAGTCAAAGCCGCTCTCATCCCGTCGTGCAGCATTTGTCGCAAATATTGGCCAACCTTTTCTTCCAGGCCGGCAATTTGCAGCAAGTTTTCGCCCCAGAACGACTCATTTCCCAGCACCGCCCGAACCAGCTGCTGCACCTGTTCTTTCTCGCCCTGACAGGCGCTCCACACGTTTTGGAAAAATTGCAGCACTTCTTCCTGGTCGCGGATGCTGTACGGCTGCTGTTCGCGCATTCCCACCAACTGCTGGCCATCGCGCTGAATGCCGCGATAAAACAGCATGAGGCCGGCCAGTGAAAAGCAGAGCACAGCAGGCAACGTTCCCGTTTTGACCGCATCGAGCAAGCTGGGGAGCACCCGCAGCTTGTACTTGGTCACGGCATTTAAAGCCAGATCGAGCAGTTGATGTCGGTTAAACGGATTCAAGAACCGTTCTTCGACCGAGCGGGCAAAATTCGTTTTCACCGCTTGCTCCAGCGCAATGTAAGGCAAAATCTCCTGCTCCATGCCGCGCTGGATAAACCGGCGCAATTGCTGGTCCTCCATCGCCTGCAAAACCGTATCAACACCCGACAAATAGGCGACAGCAAACATCATCGTATGCGCCCCGTTGAGGATGCGCACTTTCAGTTCGCGAAACGGTTTGACATCTCCCCAGAAGACGTTCAGTCCCGCCTGGCGGAACGGCAGGGCAGCGGCCGTTGTTTCATCTCCTTCAATCGCAAAAAAGTGATACGGTTCACCGACCGTCAGCAATTCGTCCCGATAACCGAGCCTTTGCTCATACTCCTCGCTGTTTTCTTTCGGATAGCCGATGACGATCCGATCGACCAACGTGTTGAAAAATCGGTTGTGCGATTGGAGCCATTCCGTAAAAGCGTCGGGCAGCCGCCAATCTTTTGCCAATTGCATGACAATCGCCTTCAACAAGTCTCCGTTGTTTTCCAGCAGCTCACACGGGAAAATTTTCAGTCCGGCCGTCGGATCGCCGGCCGTTGCCTGAAAGCGATGAAACAGGAACGCTGTCAGCTTGCCAGGGAACGACAGCGGGGCGCGGTTTGCGGCATATTCTTCCTGAAAATAGGAAAGTCCCGCCTCGGTCGTATTGGAAAAGACAAACTCAATCTGTCTGTTTTCGGCAAGCCGCAGTACTTCCAGCCAATCTGCGTAAGGATTGATTCCCCGGCTGATCGCGGCGACCACTTCTGTCCGGTCGACCTGCTCGCCGTTGGCAAAGCCGCGCAGGGCAACCGTATACAATCCGTCCTGCGCCAGCAGTTTTGGCACGACCTTTCCATGCGGGGTCGGCTGAATCGCCACCACCCGTCCCAAAAACAGCTCCTGTTCGTTCATTCGCTGAATCATCCAATCCAGAAAGCCGCGCAAAAAATTGCCTTCGCCGAATTGCACGATTTTTTCCGGCAAATGGTCAAACCGCCGTCCGGCTGGGTATGTCTGTTTATTTAGCGTTTGCATACGGCATACGCTCCTTTCTAACGGACCAGAATACCGGGCCGCGCCAATTTGCTTCCATTCCACACTGCCTCCACCGTCGGGTATTGTCCCGTAAAAGTGAGAATCTCCGGTCCGTTTGCCGTTACCAGAATGGTATCCTCCGATTTCACTCCGGAAATGCTCGGATTCCAGGCAAACGCCTGATTCGCTTGCACTTCCCTGACAAGACCGGGCAAGAGCAATTGTTCCCGCGACAAATAACCACTCAGCCCACCTTGATGGTGGTGTTGCCATTCATTCGCGAAGCCGACGGTTTGGTAAACCTCCTGCAACGTGGCAAACAACTGCTCAAATTGCTTCCCTGGCACCGTGGACAGAATGAGCGCGGCATCGACAGTGGCCACTGCCTGCAAGCGGCGTTCAAGCTCAGCCGGCGGTTGGCCAAAATGGACCAGCCGCGTACATGAGACGATTTGTCCCTGTCTGCGTCCGCCGACGACCAACATGGCATAGCGCTCCAGCCGTTTTGTTGTCGGCAGCGGATGGCGGCGCTGAAAAATCCGCTGATCGGTGCCCACCAGATTGACGATCGGTTCGATTCCCCGCGCGATACAGTTCGCAGCCAGGCGAGCGGCGATTTCGTATTCCGTCTCTCCGATGCTGATCTGTCGGGCCGTCTGCTCCAATGCTTCCGCAGTCTCCCGCGCCAACGATCTGATTCGCACCTGTTCGTCGTCTGACAAAATCGAACGCATCACAGACAGCTCCGCTTCCAGTTCACTGTCCCAGAGCACCTGTTTCCCTTCCGTCCAATCGGCCAGCAGTTGCTCCAACCGACCAGGAAGGTGCCAAGGAAACACCTTCACTTCCGCAAATTCAGCTTGCACTTCTTCGTCGATCAACCGCTGCGCTTCAATGTTGCTGGCAAACAGCACAGCTGTATCCAGACTGACGAAAATGGTCCCGACAGCTCTTTCCGTCCCCAGATTGACGAACGAACGTCCGCCGGTCAACCAGGAAAAATTTTTCTGTTGTCCGATCAGCAGCCCGTCGAGCTGTTTCGCCCGCAGCAGTTTGCGCAATTGCTCCACCTTTTGTTGAAAGTCTTTCATCGCTCATCCGCCTCGATCATAAAATCACGCCATCTTTGAAGATTGCGATTTCTTTGAATCCGTTTTGTTCATTTCGCGTCTGCTCCGCTCCGGAGGCCACTTTCACAATATACTGAAACAGTTCCTGACTTAGTCCCGGCAAATCGGCATCTTCCAGCAAACGCCCGGCATTGAAGTCAATCCAGTTGCGCTTCTTCTGATACAGCTCGCTGTTCGTAGAAATTTTGACGGTTGGCACCGGTCCGCCAAACGGTGTCCCGCGTCCGGTCGTAAACAGCACCAAATGCGCCCCCGCCGCGGTCAGCGCGGTAACGGAAACGAGGTCGTTGCCGGGTCCCTGAACGAGATTCAAGCCATTTTTGCCGACGCGTCCTCCATATGGCAGCACATCCACCACTTCGGCAAAACCGCCTTTTTGCACGCAGCCGAGCGATTTTTCTTCCAGCGTGGTAATTCCGCCCGCTTTGTTGCCTGGCGACGGATTTTCGTAAACGACCTGATCGTGTTTGAGAAAATACTGTTTAAAATCGTTAATAAGTTCTACCATTTTTTGGAACACTTGCTCGTCTGCCGCCCGATTCATCAAGATCGTCTCCGCACCAAACATTTCCGGAACTTCCGTCAGGATCGTGGTGCCGCCCTGGGAAATCAGCAAGTCGGAGAAGGCCCCGACGAGCGGATTGGCGGTAATGCCGGAAAATCCGTCCGATCCGCCGCACTTTAACCCGACTTTCAGCTTGGACACGGGAATCGGCTGCCGTTGAAATTGTTCCGCGTAGGCAACCAGTTCGCCGATCAGTTCCAACCCGGCTTGCAATTCGTCTTCGACCTGCTGGCTGACGAGAAATTTGACCCGATCAGGATCATACGGACCGATTGCCTGTTTGAACAAATCCACATAATTGTTTTCACAGCCAAGCCCGACAACCAGGACGCCGCCGGCATTGGGATGTTGCACCAAATCAGCCAAAATGCGCTGCGTATATTGCAAATCGTCGCCCAGTTGTGAACAGCCGAATGGATGCGCAAAATGATACACACCGTCGATCCCGGCATGCTGGAACGTGCGATTGGCCATGTTGGCCAGCGTTTCTGCCGTTTTGTTGATGCAGCCTACCGTATTGATAATCCAGATTTCATTGCGGATGCCGACCTCTCCGTTTTTTCGCAAATAGCCTTGGAACGTTTGGCTGGATGGCTGAAGCTGCACCTTTTTTTCGGCAACCGGTTCGTAGCGGTATTCCAACAGCCCTTCGAGATTGGTGGCAACATTATGGGTGTGGACCCATTCTCCGGCAGCGATGTCCACCGTGGCTCGGCCGATCGGGTAGCCAAATTTGCTTATGTTTTCCCCCGCTTTGATTGGCTTGCGGGCAATTTTATGGCCTTGCGGTACGTCCGACTGGACGACCAGCGTCTCGCCATCGAACGTGATTTCCTCCCCTGCGGCAAAAGGTCGCAAGGCAATCAATACGGAATCGTCCGGCCGGATGACCAGATAGGAAGCAGCAGTTTTCATCGATTCGTTTCCTTTCTTCATGATTTGATCCGAAAGAACGTTTGCCGCTTGTTCCGCTAGTCGAGCGTATGCAGCCATCTGTGATCAGGGTCTTCATATGGCCGCAATGTTCTGCCGCTTTCCCCGGCCATGAACCAGAGATAATACAGCTGGTAGCCGCCGCCGGCCACGACCGGATGATATCCTTTGTCAATCGCGAAGCTGTCCCCGTGCCGAATGATATGCGCCTCATCGATTGACAGATCTTTCGTATAGTGGAGCTGAACGCCGAAACCTTGCTGCGGGTTTACTTGATAATAGTAGATTTCTTCCAAATTGGGTTCTTCCGGGGCAAACTCACCGTCATGCTTGTGCGGCGGATACCCGGACCATTCGCCCGGCTTGTGGAACGTTTCGCCCAACACGATGCGCTGCACACGGTTGTTGGCATTGTCGGCGATGATGTCATGCACTTCCCGATTCCACTGCGCCTTGCCGCGCTGCTGCACCACGACTTCTTCCGGCCGGACAACAAATGGCGCATATTTCTCCTCTGCTTTCACTTTGCAAACCGCAATTTGCAGATCGGTTTCCGCAGTCACTTGGTAAGCCGACTGGCAGGGGACAAAGACGGTTGTCGCCTTGCCTTCAAACACATTGTTTCTTCCCCCCAATCCTGTCCACCGTTGATCTTCCGCGGAAATCGCAGCTTTGCCCGACAAGATGACGAGTGCCGTTTCATAACCGTTCGTCTGCGCTTCATACGTTTGTCCTTGTTTCAGCGTAAGCTTGCCCAAAGCAAGATACTGCAACAACGGGTACTCTTCCCCGATCAAATCCTGGTATCCTTCCGCTTCTTTCGCTTTCATAAACCGTTGCATAAATGCGTCACCCTTTCCTTATTTTTCGCCTTTTTCGAAAACGTTGTCACAATAAATCTATTCCAGAAGGCAGCCAACGATAACTTGCGGAATAATGAAGAACTCCGCGGTCTGCTGTCAGCCGCAAATTTTTACAACGTTGTTATTTTTATCGGCCGCAAACAGCCATTCGCCGTTCAATTCCTGAACAGCTCTGTTTCAAAGAGTAATGAAATCGTTTAAAATATGATCAATACTCTGCCTGCGGGGGGTCGCGATGAGCGTAACGATTAAAGATATCGCCCGAATCGCTGGAGTCAGCTATTCGACCGTTTCCAAAGCTTTGAATGACAGTCCACTCGTGAAGAAAAAAACCAAAGAAGCCATTCTGAAAGTCGCGGAACAGCTCGGCTATCAGCCCAACATGGCCGCGAAAAGCCTGGTGTCGAAGAAAAGCCAAATCATCGGTGTTGCCTGGCCGACAGTGGAACGGCCTGCCTGGTCCACCCTGATTACGAAAATCAACGATTTGCTTGGGCAACAAGCGTACCATACGCTTTTATCGATCAACCCGGTGGATTCAGCGATCACGATCTTCAACCGATTTCACGTCGATGCCATACTGCTGTTTCAGGAGGAAAGCCGGGGCAGACCCGGTTTGCCCCAGTCAACGGTCCCGATTTTGTGCTACGGGAAACCGGAGGGCCAGCTGTCTGCTGTTGATGTCAACCGGCGAAAAGCGATGTTTGCCGCCGTCCGCTATTTGTACGAACGAAACCATCGCCGGCTTGCCTATATCGGCGATTTGTCGCCGAACGATTTGATCCAGCAGGAAAAATATATCGGGTTTGCCGAAGCGATCATCCAGTTCGGCTTGCCCACCCACCCGCTGATGACGATGAACACGGCCGGCAACAGCGCCGACCAAGGGTACCGTTTGACCAAGCAATTGCTCCACTCCGCTTATGAACCTACCGCGATTGTTTCCGGCAGCTATGACATCACTGTGGGAGTGATGCGTGCGTTGAAGGAAGAGGGAGTGATTGTTCCCGCTGATCTTTCGCTGATCAGCTATGACAATATTCCACAGATGGCCAGCTTCGATGTCCCGATCACGGCTGTAGGCGCACCGATCGAACGGATCGCTGCCGGCATCGTCGACTCACTGTTCGCAATCATCAACAAAACCAAGCTGTCGCCGTTTTGCAAGCAAATTGAAATTGAGCTGGTCGAACGCGCTTCCTGCCAACCGCTGTAACCGCCCGGAAACATCAGGACGTCTTGAACCTGATCTTGCGGTATTCCGACGGTGTGTTTCCCGTTATACGCTTGAAGTTGTTGCTAAAATAAGCCAGATCGGAATATCCCAACCGATCGGCAATTTCCGAGATGCGCAGCGAAGTCGACGCCAGCAGTTTTTTCGCTTCCTCGATTCGCAATTCCGTGACATATTCCACGAAATTTTTGTTAAGCTGTTGCTTGAAAAATTGGCTCAGGTAACTGGGATTCATGTGCACCCGCTTGGCAGCTTCCGTCAGCGTCACTTCACACAACGGCGTCTCCCGGATATATTGCAGCACAAGCTCAATGGTTGACGGCGGCATCGCTTCCTGCGGTGCGCTGCTCCGTTCGTCATCCTTCTCCTGTTTTTGCAGCCATTTGTTCAAACAATTTTGCAAATCCGACTCTTCCACCGGCTTTAGCAAATAATCGGACACGCCAATCCGCAAAGCATGCTGGACAAAGGGAAATTCGTCGTGAACGCTAATGACAATCACATCCTGCGGAAATTGCAATTGACGCAACTGCTCGGTAAAGGCCAACCCGTCCATCACCGGCATGCGGATGTCAGTCAAAATCAAGTCGACTTCATTTTGCTTCAGCCAATCGAGAGCTTCCAGACCATTTTCCGATTCATGCTTGACTTGAAAAGGAAGATCCAGATTGTGAATGGACCAGCGTAATGCCGTTCGTACCCATCTCTCATCATCCACCAGCAAAATGCTGTTCATTGTGTTCCTCCCCCATTCCGTCTTTGACGATCGGCATGCGTATGCTCACGGTCGTTCCCGCTCCGCGCTGACTGCGCACGCGGATACCAAACTCCGCTCCAAACAGGTTAACGATCCTTTTATGCACATTGGCGATCCCGATGTTCGATTCTCCGATCTTGGGCTCCATTTGCCGCAAATTGGCCTCGATCTCCTGCAGGATCTCTGCGGAAATGCCTGCCCCGTTATCGGTAATTTCGACAACAAACGAATGTTTGGACTCGCGGTAAACCGAAATGTTGATCTTTAACTTTGGCACATTTGAAGCGAAACCATGAACAAAGCAGTTTTCCAATAGCGGTTGCAAGGAAAACTTGACGACTTTGTAAGACAGCGCCCATTCCGGTATGTCAAACTGATAGTCGAAACGGTGTTCAAACCGGAACTTCTGAATTTGCAAATACATTTCCGCAAACTTTTGCTCTTCCCCCAGGGAGACCGTCGGCAAATTGTTGCGCAGGTTAAAGCGGAGCAGCTTTCCCAATAAAAAGGCCATCGTGGCAATGCTTTCCTGCTCCTCTTCCAGCGCCATGCCCCTGATCGTCTCCAGCGAATTGTAAAGAAAATGGGGATTGATTTGCGATTGCAGCATCTTTAATTCAACATTTTTTTGCCGCAGGGACATTTCCGTTTCCCGCAATTTGGCAAAATATACTTCTTCCAGCAAACTGGACAGTCTTTCCACCATCCGGTTAAACCCTAACGTCAACTGTCCAATCTCGTCATGCGACTCTACCTGGACGCGCGCCTGCAAATTGCCCACTTCAATCTCCCGCATATATTGCTGCAGCCGCTTGATCGGTCCAATCAAACTTCTGGCAAAGCCGTAACCAAGCAAGTAGGCGAGGATTAAAGATACCAGAATGGTCCAGGCAATCGTTTGCCCGATCTGAATCGTTCCCCTCATCAACTGGCCGTAAGGAATGGCGGTAAAAAAGCGCCAACCGAGGCTGGGGGAATACGTATAGGTAATAAAATGCTTACCCTGCTGCTCGAGAATCATCGAGCCGCTCGACTGGGAAGAGAACCGGGAAATTTGCGAAAAATCGGCCTCTTGCCCGAGCTTTAGATGGTTTGGATGATACACATAATGCCCTTTGGAATCCAGGATAAAGAAAACGCCGTTTTTGCTGAGCGACACTTTGTTGGAAATTTCCTCGATCCTTCGGAAGTTGATGTCAATCAAGAGCAAGCCGACAGGTTGCAAAGTCTCCGGATTATACAATCGCCTAACCAGAGAAATGACCGGCTCTTCTTTGTTGCTCAGTTTTAACGTGCGGCTGACGAGCAGACTGAGACCATTTTGCGGGATGGACGAGTACCAGTACTCTTGCCGGATTTTGCTGGCCGGATAATAGTTTCGGTCGCCCAAGGTGTCGATCACTTCGGCATTGTTATCCAAGATCACCGTAATATTGGAAATATCGGACCGCGAGTACTCGGCGTCTTTTAGAATCGCTTTGACCGACTTGCGGATTTCCCCGTCGCTGTCTTCTTCGATCGAGTTTAATTTCAAATAGTCGATCAACTGCGGGGAGTTGATTATGCGCAAGCTGGTGATTTCAAAATCACGAATATAATATTCGATATGAGTCTCCACCTGCTCAATGACCTGCAAACTGGAGCCTTTGACTTCTTCCTCCAGCTCAAGCGAGGAACGCAAATAGGAAATGACGCCAACGGACAACATGGATATAATGACCAAAAAACTTGAAAAAAGAAACAGTTTCGTCAGGAACGACTGGTCCCGAAAGAGAACAAAGCGCTGAATCCATTCCCGTACGTTTCTCCATCGGCTATTCATAGGTCCTCCCCACTACCGCCAACAGGCTTTGAAATCGCTTTCAATAAATGTGAACATGGCGGTTTGTCTTTACCTATCTTCGCGCTTTGGTCAACATTTTCCTGTTGTTTTAAGCATGTTTAGTCATTTCCTGCAAACTTGGCGTACGGTTTCTCTTCCACCCACTATTCGCTTGCCGCCCGGGAACCCGAACGGCGAACCGTCGATTCTCTATTGCCTTGCTTTGTCGACGGCGTCCAAAATTTCCTGATACTTGCTGCCATGCTTCTCAACAACCGACTTGACGGCATCTTGCCAAGGTTTCAAATCGGTCACTTCCGTAATCGTTACTCCTGCCGCTTTTAATTTTTCTGCCGATTCTTTCTCCCATTTTTCCCAAGATTCCCGTTGTGTGCTGACAGAATCAAGCGCAGCCTGTTTCACAATTTTTTTGTCTTCCTCTGACAGTTTATCCCAGGCCGATTTGCTGATCAGCAGCACTTCAGGTGTGCGTTGGTGCGTATCCAGGATCACGTTTTTGGCTACTTGATAATGATTGGAAGAATAGTAGCTCGGGAAGTTGTTTTCCGCTCCGTCGATTACGCCGGTTTGCAAGGCGCTGAACACTTCCCCATAGCCCATCGGCGTCGCGCTCGCTCCCAGCGCCTCGATCAGATCGATATTGACTTTGGTTTGTTGCACGCGGAATTTTTGCCCTTTCAAATCTTCGATGCTGGTGAGCGGTTTGCGCGAGTAAAAGCTGCGGGCACCGGAACTGTAATACGCCAATCCTTTCATGCGGGATTGTTCGAGATCATCCAGCATCTTGTTGCCCATCTCTCCCTCAAGGAATCGCCACAAGTGCTCATCGTTGTCGAAGATATACGGCAGACTGAGAATGGACAATTCT
Organism: Brevibacillus fulvus; assembly: GCF_016908525.1. Taxonomy (GTDB): domain Bacteria; phylum Bacillota; class Bacilli; order Brevibacillales; family Brevibacillaceae; genus Brevibacillus_G; species Brevibacillus_G fulvus. Next base: position 139,160 of record NZ_JAFBEB010000002.1, on the reverse strand, counting down.
TCATTAAACTCAGCCAGCGGCGCGGCGTTGGTGCGGGCGAACTCGATCGCTCCCAACTGCACTTGTTCGAGAACCGCTTTCTCTTCCCCCAATTGTCCGGAAGGGAATATCTCAATTTTGATGCGTCCATTTGTCCGTTCATTGACGAGATCGGCAAACTTTTGGTCACCGATCACCGTCGGATAATCCGGCGGATGCGTGTCAGCCAAGCGGAAAGTGTATTGCGGACCGCTTGCCCCGGAATTTTCGCTGCCGCCGTCCGGAGTCGGACTGGCAGTGTTGGAGGAGGAACAACCGGCAAGCACAGAGCCGGCCAGCAGCAACGTAGCGACTGCCCCCATCAAGCTTTTTTTCTTGTTCATTCCCAAAACACCCCTTATCGTTTGTTTGGCAAAGCTTTATTTACTCACTTGTTCCCGCTTATTGGCCTACCAAATTCGGCAACCACATGACCAAACCGGGAACATAGGTGATGAGTAACAAGACGATCAACATCGCGTAAAAAAATGGCATCATGGCTTTCGTTCCTTGCTGGATCGATACTTTGCCGATCGCGCACCCCACAAACAGGACGGTTCCGACCGGCGGGGTTAACAGTCCAATCCCCGCATTCAAAATCAGGATGATTCCGAATTGGACAGGGTCCATGCCAAAGCTGGTGACAACCGGAAGCAGGATCGGCGTCATAATCAGGATCATCGGCGCCATATCCATCGGTGCGCCCAACAGCAGCAGCAGCACATTAATAATAAACAGGATGATAAGCGGATTGTCGGAAATGCTGAGCAACAAGTCTGTTACCATCGCCGGAATTTTCAGGTAAGCCAATACCCAACCAAAGGCGGCTGAGGCAGAAATCAGGAAGAAAACCATTGAAACCGTTTTCATGGTGCGTTTTAAAATCGTCCAGATTTGCGGAAATTTCACTTCCCGATACACAACCGTGGACAACAGGAACGCGTATACGCAGGCCATTGCTCCCGATTCAGTCGCGGTAAACCAGCCGGAAATGATCCCGCCCAAAATGATGACCGCCGGAGTCAAGGAAAGCAGTCCGTGCAATATTATCCCTTTTATTTGATCTTTCGGGACAGGCTCGCCCTTTTGGTACCCCCGTTTTCTTGCGATCAGGTACCCCGTGACCATCAGCGAGAGCAACAGCACAAATCCGGGAACGATTCCCGCCATAAACAGGCTGGAAATGGAGATGCCCCCTGCTGCCAAAGAGTAGAGCACCAGGTTGTGGCTGGGCGGTACGACTACGCCCTGAATCGCCGATGATATCGTTACCCCGACTGCGTAATCGGCGTCGTAGCCCTTTTGTTTCATCATCGGTATCATCACGGAGCCGACCGAAGAAGCATCGGCCACAGCGGAGCCGGAAATATTGCCAAAAAACATACAGGCGACGCTGTTTACCATGGCCAAGCCACCGCGAATACGCCCGACGCAAAGATTTGCCAAATTGACCAACCGCAGCGCCAACCCGCCTTCGCTCATGATCTGGCCCGTCAGGATAAAGAACGGAATGGCCAGCAGCGAGAAAGAGTTGATTCCTTGAACCATTTGCTGTCCAATAATCGGCAGCGGAATATCCAGGTAAAGGCAGGTCAGCAACGAGGAAGCGATCAATGTCAAGGCGATGGGGAATCGGAGCAATACCAGTAGAACAAAACTTGCGACCAATATCGTGACGGCTATTGCTGTATTTGCCAAATTACGATCCCTCCTCCATGTCTTTGTAGCGAACGGTGTCTACATTAAAAAACTGCAATAAAGCGTAAACACAGATCATGATTCCGGTAATCGGCATTTCGATGTAACCGACACTGCTGGGCATTTTGGTAGCCGGCAAGGTGGACTCCTCCATCAGAACGGTGAACTCCCAGCCTTGTACGACCAAGTAGAGCCCGAATGCAAAAATGCTGGCACTGATCACTTTGTCGAGAATCTTGTTGAAAGTCTTGGGCAGATGGTGCGTAAAGGAATCGATACCCATATGGATGTTTTCACGGAAGCCGACGGTGATGCTTAAAAAAGCAAACCAGACGAGCAGCAGCAAGGTAATTTCTTCCGACCAGAAAAAAACAAAATTGAATAATTTCCGCGTGACAACCTGGGTAGTGACGACCAACACCAGCAGGACAAGCGACAAAAGAGTCAGATTTTCAAAAAGCGAGTCGATGGCCAAAGCGACTTTCTTGATTGATCTCACTACGTCCCCCCCTTTTTAAAGCGTTTTCATTTCGTTACTTCAACTGTACGTCTTTCAAAAATTTTTTTAAAGCAGAGCTTTTTTAGAATATTTTGTGTTTTTTTTAGGTCAGCAAATGAACACAAAAACAGACCCGGGACGGTTGATCCCGAGTCTCATTTCCCGTTTTGTTCTTTGTCTGTCAAAGCAGCGTTTTTACAAAGTCCGCGTCTTGGTGGTTACCCTGCTTTTGAGCGCAGCCACGGACCTTTGCCGGTAAACAGGCAAGGAATATACACGATCACGCCGACGCCAACGGCAATCCACAGCCAGGTCCCCCAGTCGTAAGCTTCGACGACCATCGGGGCAATCAACGTCGACAGAATGCTGACCACCTTGGACAGCAAACTGAAGACGGCCCATGCCGACGACTGCAGGGAAGCATTGACATCTTCGGCGTTTTCCGAGAACAGGGCGCACCACGGTCCGTAGGCGACGCCGATCACTCCGCCGAGGATGGAGGTGTAGATCACCATTGCTCCTTCGGAAACCTCCTTGCCAAACAAAGAGAGGAAAATCACCATGTAGATGGCGAACAAGATCGCGCCAATCAATGACACTATTTTGCGCAACTGCAACCGGTCGGAAATCCAGCCGGCAATGAGCAGCGTCAACAGGTTGAACAGCCAAAAATATTTGGCGATGGCGGCTGCCCGATGCGGCTCATATTGAAATTCATCGACGAGAATTTTCGGCCCGAATCCGGCAATCGCCATATAGGTCAGCAGAAAAAGGGAGATTCCGGCACTAAGCGACCAGATGTGAGGTACCCGCAAAATGTCGCGCATTTTCGGAAGGGCGATTTCCTGTTTTTTTGCGCTTGCCCGTTTGTTCACCGCTTCTTCATCGTCGATGACGTGGGCACGCAATTGCGGAGAGAGGTCATAGATATTTAGCATGATGACAACGGCGGAAATCATCGCAATAGTCCCGCCAATGATAAATTGTGATTGCCAGGTATTGAAAATCGGCAGCGTCCATCCTGCCATGGCTGCGGCAAAGAAGTTGGAGCCGACCGGGCCGAATGTCCAGAAGCCGAACGCGAGCGCCCGGCCCAGCCGCGGGGAAAAGTCACGCACCAGCCCGGCAGTCGTGCCGATCGCCATGCCATCTACAAACGCCAGCACAATCCGCAGCAGCAACAGTTGCGACAAGGAACCGACCAATGCCATGCCGTAGACGCAAATCGCCGTTAAAAACAGGCCAGGGACCAGGAACTTGACGCGCCCGTACTTATCTGACAAAGGGGCGATAATTAAACCGGAGATGGCCGAAGCAATTACAGAAATGGCGGATACCACGCCATACTGCGTCAGCGTCACATCGAGATCGTTGAGCAGCAGCGGCAGCACAGGCGCAATCTGAGCTTCATAGGAAGCAATGAAGTTGGCGAGAATGGCAATAAACAGCAACCATGTTCTTCTTCTCCCGACCGGATATTCAGTGAGTTCACGGGATAACAGTCCCGCAGGTTTTAACATTCGCGTCGCCTCCTCATTTTTTAAAGCGCTTTCAAAAAAAGAAGGGCCTCCCTACTCACTTATCCAATTTGATATCCGGTACTTCTTCAGCCAAGATGCCTCTTGCTGTTCTCTCTCTATCGTCAAACTGCCAGCCTTTATTGCGGTTGCCGACTTGAATTGCGCGGTTCCTTCCATTTGATCAACGCATCCAGTGCCTCCACCTGTTCGCCGCTTACCCACAACGGATTGATTTCCAGTTCTTCCAACTCGTCTTGCATCGTCCAGGCGAGCGTGCCAATCTTGCAGATCGCTTCCGCAACCTTGTCGAGATCAGCAGCTTTTTGTCCCCTCGCTCCTTTTAACAAAGCGATCCCGCGCAGCTCCTCCAGCATAGCTCTGACCTCTGCGCGATTGACGGGGAGCAGCCGCAAACTCGTGTCCTTCAGCACTTCCACAAACACACCGCCGATCCCGCAGGCCAGCACCTGTCCCCATAGCGGGTCCTTGACGATTCCGACCAGCAATTCCACTCCGCCAGAGCGCATCGGACTGACCAGAATTCCTTCCACTTGACTTCCCGGGGCGTGCTTCGCCACATTTTCCATGATCGCCGCAAATGCTTGCTCTACCTCTTGCGGTGAAGCGAGATTCAGTTTGACTCCGCCGATGTCGCTCTTGTGGGCAATCTCCTTCGATTGTACCTTGAGCGCGACGGGATAGCCCACCTGCCCGGCCGCCAAGACCGCGTCGCCGGCAGTTGTTGCCAGCACGCCAGGCGCTACCGGGATGCCCTGCTGCTGCAAAAACAGGCGTGCCTGATATTCTGACCATTCTCCCTGAGCTGAACCAGCAGTTGCCGCTTGCTTAATAGATGGCGTCTCCGCTGCTGCTTTGTCTTTGCTTGCGCTGTATTTTTCATACCACCAGACGGCCTTGCCCAGCGCGGTCATGCCATGCTCCATTCCGCCGAGGAAATGCAGCCCGTAATGGTCCGCTACTTTTTGCCCAAACGGCGTCAGTTCCAGGGCGGTATTCATGACCAGCACGATCGGAACTTTCGCCTGCCGGACAATGTTGGCCACTTCTTCATACTGTTGGTAGACAGGTGCGGCGTCCTCCGGTTCCACCCGCGGCGGATCAACCAAACAGAGAATAAAATCGAGTTCAGGGTCGTCGGATACGGCAGCCAAAGCCCGTCGCTGCAAGCTGCGGTCAACCACCACATAACCGGTGACATCCAGCGGATTGTGAACGGTGGAGAAAGCGGGGACAATTTCTTTCAGCCGTTCCACCGTCTGCGGGGCAAACTCCGGCAGTTCAATCCCTTCATCGGCGCAGCGGTCGGACAAAATGTCGCAAGCACCGCCAGACGGCGTCACCACTCCCATCCGTCTGCCAATCAGCGGCGGCGTATAACCGAGCAAGCCGGCGGTTGTCAGCAAATCTTCCAATGAATCGACCCGAATGACCCCGAGTTGGCGAAAAGCGGCGTCATTGACCGCATCGTCGCCGACCAAGGCGCCGGTGTGAGCCATCGCGGTATGGGCGCTCTTCTCGCTGCGGCCAATTTTCAGGGCGACAATCGGTTTGCCGTACTGCAGGGCCTTGCGAGCGACGCGGGCAAATTCCTGCGGATGGCGGATCGATTCGAGGAAGAGCGCGATCACCTTTGTCGCTTCATCTTCAATCAAATAATCGATCACGTCAGTCGCGGAAATCATCGCTTCATTGCCCATCGCCACGAGGAAACTGAGCCCGACATTGCGCGCCTGCGCCAGCGTCATGATCGAACTGGCCAACGCGCCGCTTTGCAGAACGACACCGACCGGTCCCTTTTTCAACGGCGGGGTGATCCGCAGTCCGTAAGGCGTAATGCTTGCTGTTGCGTTGACAAATCCATTGCCGTTTGGCCCCAATATCAGTTGGTCGTGCGCGCGGGCAAATGACAGCAACTCTTGCTCCAATTTCAGTCCTTCCGCCCCCAGTTCGCTGAAGCCTGCCGTCAACAGGACCAGGTTGCGAATTTTTTTATCGGCTGCCTCCTGCATCACCTGCTTGATCCTGCTCGAAGGAACCATCACATAGGCCAGATCCACTTCCTCCTCAATCTCCATCAGCGAATGATACGCCTTTTGGCCATGAACTGTATCGCGATTCGGATTGACGCAATAGATCGGACCGGGAAAATTCATGACTTTCAGATTTTCGTAGGTAAACAGCGACCACATCGATTTATCTGTCGCCCCGATCAGCGCGACATTTTGGGGATGAAAAAACGCGCGCAACCGCTCTGGCGATACTACTACTTTTTCACTCAAGATTCATTCCCCCCATTGCCAGTCGATAAAGAAGAGCACAATGCAAAATAAGGCAAGGTTAGCTCATCGTCGATCTGTTCGAAAGTGACCATCACCGGTTTGCCGATGGCGATGTCCGCCCGGTCTCCCACAATGCGCGTCATCATTCTCACGCCTTCTTCCAGTTCCACGATCGCCACCACGTACGGTGTTTGCTCGGCAAACGGCCCAAATGCCCGATGAACGACCGTATAGCTGTAAATCTCGCCCCGCCCTGTCGCCCGGACCCACGAGACTTGCTCGGAAAAACAGTGCGGACAAAGCAGCCGGGGATAAAAGATCGCCTGCTGACAAGCATCGCATTTTTGAATCCATAATTCCCGGCGTTTCAACCCTTCCCAAAACGGTCGGGAATCGCTGTCAATCACCGGTTTTGGCAGTTGGCTCGTCATCCTTAATCCCTCCCCAAAATTACGGTGGACGTCGAGGAAAGAACGCCGCCCGTGCCATTTACCAACGCCAGTTTGGCATCGGGCACTTGTCTCGCCCCGCATTCGCCCCGCAGTTGGCGCGCCGCCTCAATCAGCAGGAAAATGCCATACATCCCCGGATGTGTGTAGGAAAGCCCGCCGCCATTCGTATTCATCGGAAAATCGCCGCCTGGCGCCGTCCGTTGTCCGCTGACAAACGCTCCGCCTTCGCCCGGCTGGCAAAATCCCAATGCTTCCAAGGTCAGCAGCACGGTAATCGTGAAAGAATCGTAAATTTCCGCCACATCGATCTCTTGGTGGGTGACGCCGGCCATTTCCATCGCCCGCCGGCCGGACTCCCGCGCCCCGGTCATGGTCAAATCGGGCATATTGCTGATCGAATTATGCGTATGCGTTTCACCGTGGCCCAAAATCCAGACCGGCCGCTTTTTGGCCCGAGCCGCTGCCTTCGCCGAGGCGACGACGACGGCCCCGCCCCCGTCTGTCACCAGGCAGCAATCCAGCAGGTGCAGCGGCTCGGCAATCATCCGCGATTGCAAAACATCGGCGATTTCGATCGGTTCCCGCATCATCGCTTTTTCGTTTAACATCGCCCACTTTCTTGTCGCCACGGCAATCTCCGCCAATTGCTCCGAAGTTGTGCCATACTGATGCATGTGACGCATCGCCGCCAGCGCATAGGCCCCGACCGTCATCGGCAGGCCGAAGGAACGTTCATACTGTTCTGTAAGCGGCGCGTAGGGCACCGACCGCCCGCGGGAGCGATCGGAGCGCTGCGTACTCCCATAGGTAATCAGGGCAACATCGAACAAGCCCGCTTTGATCCCCGCCACCGCGTGACCAACATGGGTTTCAAAGGAGGACCCGCCAATATTGGTTCCATCGGTAAACTTCGGTTTGATGCCCAAATACTCGCCCAGCATCAAATTGGTCGCCCATGCCCAGTTGCCCGCTGTAAACAGGGCATCGACATCCTCTTTACCAAACCCGGCATCATCGAGTGCCGCTTTGGCCGCTTGCGCCTGAAGCTGAAGCACCGTTTTATCCGGCACGATGCCCAAATCCGATTCGGCAACACCGACAATCGCCGCTACGCGTTCTGACTTCAATTTGCTTCACCTCTGCTTTAAGGTTGTTTATCCTTCCGCCTGCTGTTTTTTGGCTTTCATTCGCGTCAGATAAAATAAGAGAAAAATGGCGGCGGTCAGCATTAACAAGCCGCCCGAGAAGAAAAACGGACTTCTCTCTTGCACCGAGTACAGCCAGCCGGCCAGCAACGGACCCAACGTTCGCCCAAGGCTTCCAACTGTACCTTGCGAGCCGAACATGCTGCCTTGCAATTGCGGAGCGGTATGAAGGGAGATTCCTGTGGTGATCGAGGGATAGCTTAATCCTCTGCCAAACGACAAGACAGCCAGGGCGAGAAATGCCCAGATCAGCAATTGTGACAAGCCCATCGCCAAATAGCCGATCATTCCGCAAATCATCCCGATCACAATCGTACCGACTTCCCCGCATTTGTGAAAAATCCGGGAAAAGACGGTTGCCTGTGCCACCGCGCTGACTCCGGCATTGATCATAAACGCCCAACCGGCCATCGTCGGCGTAGACCTGAGCGAACCTGTCACAAAATAAGAGAGTGTTGTGGAGATGCTGGCATCAGCCAATGAGAGCGCAAATGTCCCAAACAAAAGCGGGGCGATCATCCGATTCTGCAGCATGTGCCGAAATCGCTGCAACCAGCGAACTTGCAGCTCTGCTGTGCCCTGCGCGGCAACCGCTGTCTTGCTTGTGCGAGGCAACAAATATAAAGCCAAGAGGCCATTGATGATGGAAAGCAGTCCTACGCTGACAAACGGCACCTGAATGCCAAACAAGCTGAGAAAAGCGCCAAGCGGCGGTCCGCAAATAAAACCGATGCCATTGATCGATCCCATATAGCCCAAGATGCGCGCCCGCTCCTGTGCGGCTGTGCATTCCGTGACCAACGCCATCGAGGATGGATAGACCGCGGAAGACATCAAACCGGACAAAAACCGCAAGATGAGCAAAACAGCTACACTGGGGGCAAAGGCAAGCAGCGCCGATGAAACGCCGTAGCCAACGATTCCGAGTATCAGCACGGGGCGCCGGCCAATGCGATCGCTCACCCCTCCCCAGATCGAACTGGCGACGAGCGAAGCACCGGCAAAGACCGACATGGCAAGCCCCATTTCGAAGGTGGAAGCACCCAGATGCTGTGATAAAAAAGGGAGAGTTGGGAGTATAATTCCAAAACCTATATTGGTGAGAAACATCGTTGACATTAACACCCAAATCGTCACCGATCGCGTCAGTACCACCCACTTCCGCCTGCGGTTCAAGCAAGGCCAGGTGCCCGCTGATGTTTACCGCCGCTGTCTTTGCAAATACCAAACACCTGGTCCCTGATCCCTTCTTTCTGCCACCTGTCAATAATAGGTCAACGTTGCCTCGCCGATCGTCAAAGGTTTGCCTTCATCCCGCGAGATGAACACCTCCAGATCGACGGTGCGACTCGCTTCGTCCTTGCCGGTTACCTTGGCATGGCAGGCTAACACATCACCCGGAAACACCATTCCGGAAAACCGAACTTTCAGCCGGCTGACAAACCCGTAAGTGCCGACGATTTGCCCCGCATGCTTCGCCAAAAACCCCATGCTGAGCATCCCGTGGGCGATCACGCTGGGCAAGCCTACTTTTTTGGCCGTCTCATCGTCGGTATGAATCGGATTAAAGTCGCCCGAGGCTCCCGCGTACTTCACCAGCTGAACCTTTTCGATGGCAGGCTGCACCAGCGGTTCGAGTTCCATCCCGACTTCGAGCTCATTCCAAGTGAAACTTTGCAAACAACTCCCCCCTTTCGAAACATTTTCACAAGATAATCGTGCTTCTGCCGGTAAACACCAGGTTGCCCGCCAGATCGTGCCCCTGGATCTCCGTGACGAGAAACGTCATCGCCCCCAATTTCCCCGTTCGTTCATACACATCGACGACCTGGCTGACACATTGCAAAACATCGCCGGCAACGATCGGGCGCATGTAACGGTATTCCTGTTCGCCGTGCAGAATCCGCGCGGCCTTGATTTGCAGCCGCGGATTGTGCAGACGGAAAGTTGTCGGAAAAGTCGGCGGTGCCACCAAACTGGCAAAACCTTGCCGCTTGGCGAAATCTTCATCCGTGTACAGCGGGTTGTCATCGCCGATCGCGTTGGCAAAAGCGCGAATCGCCCCCTTTTCGATTTCGAACAGCTTCGGATCGCTGGCAGTGCCAATTACACTCGGTTCGATCTGCAACACACTCTCCCCCTTTCAAGCTTCTTATTCAAGCTTCTACAACAGTTCGCCCACTTTCACGTGCCCTTTGAGCAAGTTGCGGGAAATCGTGCGTTTTTGAATTTCGTCCGTTCCTTCAAAAATGCGCCACAGTCTCGCTTCCCGGTACCAACGTTCAATCGGCAGCTCCTTGGTATAGCCCATTCCGCCGTGAATTTGCAGGACACGGTCGACCACCTGGTTGGCCATGACCGAACCGTACAGCTTGGCGATCGACGATTGGTGCCTTGCATCCATCCCGTTTTCGACCATCCACGCTGCCCGCAGCACAATCCATTTGGCCGCTTCAATCTCCACCGCCGAATCGGCGATCATCCATTGAATCGCCTGCCGCTCGGCGATCGGTTTGCCAAACGTGACGCGCGTCTTGGCATAATCGATTCCCATTTGCAGCAATCGTTCGGCCGCTCCGACCGCGCGCGCCGGAATGGCCCAGCGTCCCTGGCCGATCCACTTCATGCCCAGTTCGAAGCCTTTGCCCAATTCCCCCAGAATGTTCTCTTCCGGAACCCTCACGTTTTCAAACACGAGCGATGCCGGTCCCCACTCGCCCATCGTCGGGATATATTCGGAACGCCAGCCCATATCACGGTCGACGAGGAAGCAGGTGACACCGCCATTGGCGCCTTTTTCCTTGTCGGTTACCGCGAAAACCATCGCGAAATCGGCTTCGTTTCCGTTGGTGATGAAGATTTTTTCGCCATTCAGCACGTAATGGTCGCCATCCTTGACCGCAGACATGCGGATGCTTCTGGCGTCAGATCCGGCGCCCGGCTCGGTGATCGCAAAGCAGGAGCGACGTTCGCCATTGATCACCGGCAACAAGTAACGTTTTTTCTGCTCTTCGTTGCAGTAATACAAAATATTGTCCGCGCTGCCGCCAAAACTGAACGGCACAAATGTCCGACCGAGCTCCATCGTAATCAGCGCGCTCATGATCGCGCCGAGATTGGCTCCCCCGTATTCTTCCGGCGTATTGATGCCCCAGAAACCGAGCGCTTTTGCTTTCAACTGCAGCTCTTTGATCTCTTCGCGCGAGATGCCGGGGCGTCCCTCCCGTTCATTGCGCAACACTTGCTGCTCGTAAGGCATAACTTCTTTTTGAATAAACTCGCGAACGGTCCGTTGAACCATGCGTTGTTCGTCTGACAATGTAAAATCCATCGTTTATTCCTCCTTATTTGCCAAAAAATGCGTTCTGCACCTAGCGGCTTCCGCCATTGACATAAATCACTTGCCCGGAAACATAGCTGGCATCATCGCTGACCAGGAAGGCGACGACATTTGCCACGTCTTCCGGCTGCCCGACTCTGCGCAGCGGAATGCGCTGCGACGCCAGCTTTTGATTTTCTTCGAAGTCGATGCCGATGCGTTCGGCTGTCGCGCGGGTCATATCCGTGGCGATAAAGCCGGGCGCGACCGCATTGACATTGATGTTGAACGGCCCCAGTTCAATTGCCAGCGTCTTCGTGAAACCTTGCAGCCCTGCTTTCGCAGCAGAATAGTTCGCCTGCCCGCGATTGCCCAAGGCGGACGTGCTGCTCGTATTGACGATTTTTCCATAACGTTGTTCAACCATATATTTTTGCGCAGCCTTGCTGCATAAAAAGCTGCCTTTGAGATGGACATTCAGCACGGTATCCCAATCGTCTTCGCTCATCTTGAACAGCAGATTGTCGCGCAGCACGCCGGCATTGTTGACCAAAATATCGATGCGTCCGAAATGTTCGGCGACTTTGGCGATTGTCTGTTCCACTTGGGCAGCATCGGCGACGTCACAGCCGAGCGCGAGCGCTTCTCCCCCGGCGGCCGCGATTGCTGACACCGTTTCCTGGCAAGCTTCCTCTTTCAGATCAATCACGCCTACCTTGGCGCCATCCTTGGCCAACCGTTTGGCGGTAGCGGCACCAATTCCCCGGCCCGCGCCGGTGACAATGGCCACACGTCCTTGCAACTGACTCATCGTACTCCTCCTTTTTGTTCACCCGTCCCACCCCGCTGTCGGCAAGCAAAGAAGCGGGTATGGTCACCTGAAAGTAAGCGTTTCCAATTTGCCGGTTTACCGCACTACCTCCCTCCTGCCGCAAATGAACGATGCAATCTTATCTCAGTGCAACTAGCGTGCCAGCCTGAATTCATTCCGAAATCGCCCTTCGCGTAGGCGCTCGGTTCGATCGCGACGCAAATTTGATTCGGCAATCACCGGCATCCCGCTTCTGATCAAGTTTTTTCACCAATTCCTTTTTGATTCACCGATTCATTTTTGATTTGCGCCCTTCCAGTCGCGGCCGTACCAGCTCGGCTGATGCAGCTGCCGGATTTGCTCCCGCTGCAACCGATGGGCTTGCATAAACTCCGCATAATAATCGGCATAGGGCTCGCCGTGGTCAATCAGCCTTAGCAAATGTTTGGCCAAACCCATCTGCTCGTTACGCAAAATCCAGGGAGTTTGCCGCACATTATCGGCGTAATAAATGATGTTTTCATACACCAGTTCGCCGGGAGAACACCCCCGTTTGACGGCCTGCTTCAATCTGGCTTCCCGCTGTTCGATAATTTCCAAATACTGCGGCAGCTTTTGCCGATAGTCCGCCAGCTCAAACATCCCCTTCTGATGCGAGGTAACAAAATATTTGGCGTCTACTTCCAGCGTCTGCTGCGCAGACTGGATAAACTGGTCAATATCGCTGTCCGGCCCGAAATACCACGGCCCGAATGAAGTCAGGTCGATGTCGCCCACCATCAAAACACCCAAGTCAGGAAAATACGGACAGCAAAACCCATCGCTATGGCCCGGGGCATGAATCATCAGCAGCTTCGTTTCCGATACTGTCATCAGCTGATGGTAGGGGTAAATCAACTGAATGGGGCCGACCGGCCGATAAGGTGAATCGTCTGCTTCGCGCTTCGCCTGATTCAGCAATCGCCCGTAATCAAACGGGTTGGTCAACACCTGCGCCTCCGGGAATAAAGCGGCGCCGCTGGTATGATCGGGATGAAAATGTGTCAGCAAAATCTGCCGGATATTTTGCTCACGTAAATAGGCGTATACCGCAGGGCCGCCTCCGCAATCGATCAAGGTGCTTCCCTGGCGTCCTCTGATCAGCAGCGTGGTGGAGTATGGCGCACGGCTTTGCTTCTCTCCCATAATGATTTCAATCGGTCCGATTTTTTCGCCAGTCATCTCCAGGCTCCTTTGTCTCCCGTAATTTCGCCGTTAGCTTCCTTTCTGATCCGCGAGAATTGTTTAATGGGTTTGCAAAATTTTGGAAAATTCTTCTTTCAGCAACGGTACCACTTCAAACAAATCACCGACGATGCCGTAATCGGCTACTTGAAAAATCGGCGCTTCCGGATCTTTATTGATCGCCACAATACATTTGGAATTGGACATTCCGGCAAGATGCTGAATTGCCCCGGAAATGCCGCAGGCGATATACAAATCGGGCGTGACTACTTTTCCGGTCTGGCCGATCTGCATCCCATAATCGCAATAGCCGGCATCACAGGCTCCCCGCGAAGCGCCGACCGCTCCGCCGAGCAAGTCGGCCAACTCCTTGAGCACCTTGAATCCTTCGGCGCTTTTTACCCCGCGTCCGCCCGAGACGATAATCTTGGCCTCGCTCAAATCGACACCTTGGGCGGTCTTGCGCACGATTTGCCGGATCGTGGTGCGAATATCTTGAACCGTCGGCTGGAACGGAATCAGCTCTGTGTCGCACGGCTGTTCATTTGTTTCAAAATTGTTGGAGCGCAATGTCGCAAACAGCGTTCCCTCCTGAAAAACACGCTGCTGGAAAGCCTTGCCGGCATAAATCGGCCGCTCAAACACAATCTGACCATCTCGCTGGAGCACACGGGTACAATCCGACAACAGTCCGATTCCCAAACGGGATGCCAGCCGTGGCGCGAGATCTTTGCCGATCGCGGTGTGCCCCAGCAAAATGATGTCGGGCTCAACCGTTTGCACCAGCTGTACGGCCGCTTGCAAAAAGGCGTCAGTCGTGTAGGAAGCGAAGGCTTCCCCCTCGACCACATACAGCTTCGCCGGTCCATATTTGCTCACTTCGCCGACTTGCGCAGCAGAATCCGGCCCAAACAACACCGCAACCATTTGGCCTCCTGCCGATAACGTCTGCCCTACCGACAGTGCTTCCAGTGAAACATGTCTGAGTTTGCCATCCTTGGTCTCGAGAATGACCAGCACTTTTTTCCCCATGGTCGAACCCCCTTGTCAAATGACTTTGGCTTCATTGCGCAGCAACTGGGCCAATTGGCTGACCTGCTCGTTCAGCTCTCCTGACAGCAGTTGGCCTGCTTGCTTTTTCGCCGGATAGAACTGGGCGGTAACAGTCGTCCGGGGCCGCAGTTCATCCTCTGATAAAGCCAAATCGGCAATAGTCAGCTGTTCCAGCGGTTTTTTCTTTGCCTTCATGATGCCCGGCAAGGACGGATAGCGCGGTTCGTTCAAACCTTGCTGCGCTGTCGCCAAAAACGGCAATCCCACTTCCACCACTTCCACGTCGCCCTCCACATCTCGTTCGACAATCGCCGTTTTCTCCTGCAGCGTGAGCTTGGTGATCGCGGAAACGTGGGGAATTTCCAGCTCCTCGGCGACTCGCAAAGCAACCTGGCCGGAACCTGTGTCGATCGCCATGTTGCCTCCGAGAATCAGATCATACTTGCGGCCGCGAATCGCAGCCGCCAAAATCTTGGACAGCCCAAACTCATCCAGCGGCTCATCCCCGGGATCGATCCGCACGGCCTGATCCGCTCCCATCGCCAGGGCGGTACGGATCGCTTCCTCCGTCCGCTTTGGGCCAACCGTCAGCAACGTTACCTGTCCGCCAAATTCTTCCTTCAGCTTGACGGCCTCCTCGATCGCATATTCATCGTATGGATTGATAATAAACTGCACTCCCTCCTCACTGACTGCGCCGCTTTGCAAAACGATTTTTTCCTCTGTGTCGAAGGTCTGTTTCATCAACACGAGAATATCCATCCACGTCCCTCCAAATCAGTCCAAAGAATTGCGGTACACAACTGATTTCTTTAGCAAGATTGATGCCAAACAAAAAAACAGCCCTCGGCTCTCCAAGGACTGTTCTCCAGGCTACAATTTGTATTTTTTCAGCTTTCGGACGATCGTCGCCTGACTTGTTCCCAACTCTTCGGCGATTTTGTAGGTGCTTTGGTATTTTTGCACTGCCATCGCCAAAATTTCCCGCTCGGCGATCTCCGCCGCTTCCTTCAGCGTGATCACTTTAGCCGGAGCGGAGGCGGCTGTGGCGGAAGATTGTTCCTTCTGCTGATAATCGGCCGGCAAGTCTTTGACCAACAGCGTTTGCTCGGGCACGGTCAAGACCAGCCGTTCCACCAGATTGGCCAGTTCTCTGACGTTTCCCGGCCAATGATAATGATAGAAAAAACGCTCCAGCTTTTCATCAAGCTCCTTCGCTGTCCCGTATTTTTGATTCAATTTTGTCAGAACGGAGTGCGCCAGCGGGAGAATGTCCTCTTTCCTCTCCCGCAGCGGAGGGATCACGATCGGCAGCACATTCAGCCGGTAGTACAAATCTTCGCGAAACTTTAACTCCGCCACCATTTGTTTGAGATCGCGATTGGTGGCGGCAATCAGGCGGACGTCGACGCTTTTGGTTTTCGTCGAACCGATCCGCTGGATTTTCTTTTCCTGCAAAGCGACCAGCAGCTTGACTTGCAGCGATAGCGGCAGTTCGCCAACTTCATCGAGGAACAAGACTCCCTGATCGGCCAATTCAAACATCCCCGGCTTTCCGGAACGATTCGCCCCCGTGAATGCCCCCGCCTCGTAGCCGAACAGCTCGGATTCCAACAGATCGTGGGGAATCGCTCCGCAATTGACTTTTATAAATTCCCCTTTGCCGTTGCGGCTGCTGCAACGGTATATGTGCCGGGCCAACACATCCTTGCCAACGCCGGTTTCGCCAAGAATCAGGACGGTCGCATCGACATCGGCAATCCGCTCGGCCATGTCGTATATATCCATCATTTGTTTGCTTTCGATCACGACATCGGGCGATTGCAATTTCAGCTTGGTTTTGATTTTTTCCAATTCTTTGCGGTAGCGGTCATTTAAATGCAAGGCCCTTTGCAATTCATTGTAAAACTGATTCAACTCCGTCAGATCGCGGACATTGGTGACGATTTTGTCTATCTCGCCATCCTCGTTAAATACGGGAATACCGGTGGCAAACGCTTTTTTCTCGTCCAGATTGTATATATAGTCGACCCTTTTGCGTTCGCTCAGCACTTTCAATGTGATCGATCTTTTCAAAACCCCTTTCTCCACCAATTCCTTGACATTGTGCCCGATGAAGCAATGCCGGGGCAAACCCGTCATCTTTTCGATCGCCGAATTCACCTTTAGCGTAACCCCGTTGTGATCGGTAATATAGATGCCATCGTTGGAGCTTTCCATGACCGCTTCCAATTGGCTTTGCAAATTGAGCACTTCTTGCCGGAGCAATTGCACTTGCGTATGATCGGCGACAAGGTATAGCGTAAAATCCTCGTCGTCTTGCCGGATTTGTTGATGCAGCAACTTGTACGCATGGTGATGGAGCGTTGCGGATACGAGAAAAGATGTGTCCGCTTGCCATTGATCAAACACCGTTTTGATGTCCAATCCGACGGTATCGCTGCCGGTCAGGCGGCCGAACAAAAAATTGTAATGTTCGATGATTCCCTCCTGACTCGTTATGACGATCGGAAAAGGTAAATATTCCAGCCAATTCTGGAAATGTCGCATTGACTTTCCCCTCCCAATAGCAAATTGTAAGCGCTATCATAGTGAAAATTGGCAACAGAAAAAAACGCGCATCACCAATCCGTACAGGCGAATTCGCATCCCCTCACCGTCGCTGATTTACAAAAATTTTACAATAATTCTACGCTTCTGTGTTAGGTTTATGAAAATCAATGCAAAAATGAATCAAGGAACCGCCAAATGCGGCTGCAAGGCAAATTCCTTTTTGAATCACCGATTCGTTTTTGCATCAATGTTTGCTCCATCAGCCCAGCGATCTTTCCACAATTTCGGCAAGATCGAGCGTCTGTACCCGCTCCTCCGCTTCATGAGCCTTGATTCCATCGCTTAACATGGTCAGGCAGTAGGGACAATTGCTGCCGATCATCGTTGGATTGGTTCGCAGCGCCTGTTCGGTCCTCGCCACATTGACCCGTTTGCCCTGCTTTTCTTCCAGCCACATCATCCCCCCGCCTGCTCCGCAGCACATCGCATCCTGGCGATTTCGCTCCATTTCCAGCAACTGTACCCCCGGTATGGCTCGCAAGATGTTGCGGGGCAGCTCGTAAAGATTGTTGTATCGGCCGATGTAGCAGGAATCATGGTAGACGATCGCTTCCCGCACCTCTTTGACCGGTGTAATCCGTCCTTCCTGCAGCCATTTCCAGATCAACTCGGTATGATGGTAAACTTCTGCCTCCAAGCCAAATTCCGGATATTCGTGCTTGAAGGTATTGTACGTGTGCGGGCAGATCGTCACAATCTTTTTGACCTGATACTGCTGGAACGTAGCGATATTTTGCCGGCACAGCTCCTGAAACAAAAATTCGTTGCCGAGCCGGCGGGCTGTATCGCCGGAATTGCGCTCTTCGTTGCCGAGGATGGCAAACTTGATATTGGCCCGATTCATGATCGCAACGAACGATTGGGCGATCTTTTGGCTCCGGCTGTCAAACGACCCCATCGAGCCGACAAAAAACAAATATTCGAAGTCGTCTGTTTCCTCCACGGTCGGAACGACCAGATCTTCCCGGCCTTCCCGCCATTTGCTTCTTTCCTTGCGGTTGATACCCCACGGGTTGCTCTGGCGCTCAATATTTTGGAAGTAGCGTGACGCTTCATGCGGCATATTGCCTTCGGTCAAGACGAGGTAGCGGCGCAGATCGATAATTTTTTCCACATGCTCATTGGCCACCGGGCACTGATCCTCGCAATTGCGGCAAGTCGTGCAAGCCCACAGTTCTTCCTCGGTGATAACGTCCCCTACCAACTGTACGGCGGTTTCTTCCGCAGCTGCCGCCGTTTCGTCCAACGTACCGGCCTTTCCTTGCGGGGCAAAGGCAAATTGCGGCATCCACGGACTGCGTGACGTCAAAGCAGCGCCTTTCTCGGTCAAATGATCCCGCATCTTGACGATCAAATCCATTGGTGAGAGCGTTTTGCCGGTTCCCGAAGCCGGACACATATGAGTACAGCGGCCGCACTCCACGCAAGCGTACAAGTCGATCAGCTGATTTTGCCGAAAATTTTCTATTTTTCCTACTCCGTATTGTTCCTGGCTTTCATCCTCAAAATCGATCGAAGTCAGTTTGCCGACTGGTTTGGTCTCCCGCAAATAGACGTTCGCTGGGGCAAACAGCAGATGAGCATGTTTGGACTGCGGAACATAAACAAGAAACGAGAGCAAGGTCAGCAAGTGCACCCACCAGAACAAATAAAACAGCGCGCCTGCCGCTTGCGTCCCGACCCCGGCAAAGAGCAGCGCAATTCCGGAAGAAACCGGGGCAAACCAGCCGGGCTGATGTCCCAGCCAAAGTTGTTCAAAAGCCAGCGACAAGAAAATCGAACACATCAGGGTGACGAGAAAGAGAATGACCAATCCCGCCTTGAAACCGCGCTTAAGCCGGTTCAGCTTTTCGATATAACGGCGATAGAAAGCGTAAAAAACGGCAAGCAGCACCAAAAAGGCGGTGATCTCCTGCAAGAAGCTGAAATAGCGGTGATAGCTGCCCAACGGATAGGCAAAGCCTTGGATCAGCCCTTTCAAAATCAACTCAATCGCGCCCAGCTGCAAAATGATGAACCCGTAGAACATGATGACGTGCATAATACCGCTTTTCCGATCTTTCAACAGCTTTTTTTGTCCGAATACATTGATCCACAGTTCCCGAAGACGTTGGCTGGTGTCGTCCGTCAGATGCGACTTTCGCCCCAGTTTGATAAACGCGACTCGGCTGGAAACCACATGGACAAAGGCGTACACGGCATAACCTGTGACAGCCAGAAAAGCCAGGACATTAAGAAGTTCCAACATGGCATTCATCCTTTCTTTGTTTGTTCTGAGCTTATTTGTTCTTTCCCGTCAGCATGTTGCAATCCTCATGCCACCCCCAAGTGCCAACCAATGACAGTTTGAGGTGACGAAGCATTTGTTTTTTTACTTGCCGAACAGGTAAAATAAAAAAAGTAACGGAACGCAAGGAGGGGAATTATGGAACCGATCCAGAAAGACAAAGTGCAACAACAACTAGACAGTTATGTCGATCAGGAGATATATCTGCATTTGGAAACAACCAACGGGTCCTATGCTGTCCTCCGGGGGGAAAGAACCATTTCTGTCGGCGCGTTTATTCGCAATGTGCCGCTTCGCTTTGAACGAGCGGTCATTGCCGGACATGGCCCGTACCGCGTCGGCCTGAAAATGCAGCACGGCTGGGTGTACGCGGAAGGATTGACAGACTGGGAACCGGAACGTCAGGAAGGCTTGCTGTTGGCTGGACACGACGAAGAAGGCCGGCTGGCCGTCGCATTTCAAGTAAGCCGAACACCATTTGGCAAAGAAGAGGAGTAAGAATGCGATGAAACCTCACGTACTGGTGGTTTATCCCCACCCCGATGATGAAACGTTTGGCCCCGGCGGAACGATTATTTTGCACGCCCAGGCGGGAACCCCGGTAACCTATCTTTGCGGAACGCTCGGCCAGATGGGCCGCAATATGGGCAATCCAATTATGGCCAACCGGGAAACTTTGCCGAAACTGCGCAAGCTCGAACTGCAGCAAGCGGCGAAAATTCTCGGGATTTCCGATTTGCGGATGATGGGGTACCATGACAAAACAGTGGAATTTGAAGACCGCGAAGTTTTGGTCAAGCGGATTTTGGACGTAATCGAGGAGATCCAGCCGACGGTCGTCTATACTTATTATCCGGGGCATGCCGTTCACCCTGACCATGAAGCGATGGCGGAAGCGACGGTAGAAGCATTATCCCGCATACCTGCCGAACAACGCCCGGTTTTGTATTGCCAGGCGATCTCCAACAACCGGCTGGAAGCGCTGGGCGAGCCGGATGTGTCGGTCGATATTACTTCGGTAGCGGAGATCAAACTGCAAGCGATCAAGGCTCATTACACGCAAACCGCGCAAACCGCCGCCCGACTGGAAAAAGCGTACGCCAACAAAGATCCGGAAATCATTCCCTGGCTGACCGTGGAACGTTTTTACACCTACCGCTGGGAATAATAAACAGGCTTCGCCATTGTCAAAGGCGGAGCCTGTTTGTTTGTCAGCGCGGGAAGCCGTTGGCTGTTTGCCCATAGTAGGCATCGGTGCCGTGCTTTCGCAAATAATGTTTATCCAGCAAGTTTTGGTCAAGAAGCGGTGCATTCTGGTTCAGGTTCAGCGTGTGGTAAGCCATCTTGCAAACTTCTTCGAGGACGACCGCGTGTTCCAGCGCAGCCATCGGCGTCTCTCCCCAGGCAAAAGGCCCATGACTGGCGACGAGCACGGACGGAATCTGCTGAGGATCAAGTCCGCGCTGTCGGAACGTTTCCACGATCACGTTGCCTGTCTCCCGTTCATAATCGCCCTTGATCTCATCTTCAGTCAACGGCCGGGTACAGGGAACCCCTCCGTAAAAGGTGTCGGCATGGGTTGTTCCCAGGGCCGGCATCTCCAGCGCTGCTTGCGACCAGACCGTAGCCCAGGGAGAGTGCGTATGCACGATCGCTCCGATTTGCGGAAACGCTTTATACAAGACCAGGTGTGTGCGGGTATCGGAGGATGGCTTCAGCCGCCCTTCCACCACCTTTCCGTCCAAATCGACGACCACCAAATCGTCCGCACGCAATTTCTCATATTCCACGCCGCTCGGTTTAATGACCACCAGCCCCGCCTGACGGTCAATCCCGCTGACATTTCCCCAGGTAAACGTCACGAGCTGATGCCGGGGCAAGCCCAAATTGGCTTCCCACACTTGTTCCTTCAAACGTTCGAGCATGCTTGTTCTCCTCCCTTTGAAAATACTCTCTTTATGTGCGGCAACGGACACAACTTTGCTACTGGCGGACGAAGGAAAGCAGCACTTTGTTGAAGGCGAGCGTGCGTTCCGCCATGCCTTTCAAATAAGTTCCGGCTTCCTCCACCGCAATCCTATGGGAAATTAATGGCTTAAACTGTATGGTTCCTTTGGTCAGAAAGTCGACGGTTGCTTGCCAGGCGATGCCCGGGTACGGAGCCGTATACGAATTCCAGGAGCCCTGCACCTTGATTTCTCCCCGTAAAAGATGCTCCACCGTCGCTTCTTCCAATGGCAGGCTGGCATGGGAGATGCCAAGGAAGACGACCCGCCCTTTTTTTCGCGCAGCCAAAATGGACTGTTGCTGGGTAATCCGGCTGCCCGCCGTTTCCGCCACTACATCTGCCCCGCCATCGGTCAGCTCGCGGATGGTGGCTACCACATCGCTGGCCCGCGCGTCGATCGTAATGTCGGCCCCCAACTGTTTGGCCAGCTCCAGCTTCTCGGCAAAAATGTCGACGGCGATCACAGTGGAAGCGCCAAACACTTTGGCCCATTGCAGCGTCAACTGGCCGATCGGGCCACATCCCATCACAACCACCGTTTCCCCCGGCAAAATCTGCGCTTTTTGCAAACCGTGATAACCGATGGTCGCCGGCTCAACCCCCGCCGCTGTTTCCAAGTCAAGCTCGTCGGGGATTTTCAGCACATGCTGGCGGGGAACTTTGACATATTCGGCAAACGCGCCGTCGCAGCCGGTGCCAATAATCGTATAATGCTCGCACAAACCAAATTCGCTGGCGCGGCAATACCGGCAACGGCCGCAAGGAATGAGCGGAGCGACGACCACGCGATCGCCCGGCTCAAACTCTGTTACAGCTTGCCCGCACTCGGCGACGCGGCCGGCAAATTCATGGCCGAGAATCAGCGGATATTTCCTGGCGCCGCTGATCATCGCCCGGGGAATATCCGAACCGCAAATTCCGCAGTAAACGACTTGAATGAGGACATCCTCCGCCCCGAGACGGGGAACGGGTACCCACTCCGTTTCGATCCGTCCCAAGGCATGCAAAACGGCCGCTTTCATCTTTTTGTCCATGGTTTCTCTCCTCCTGTCCGCTAGGAAGCGTGTGCTGTCGTGGTCTGTTCATCCAAGGTGTTCTTCGCCGCCTGCCGATCGAGATAGTCGTAGATCGCAGTTTTGTGTTTGCGGAAGAAGTACCAGAGGACGAAGTATATGACCACCGCCAACCCGATCAACAGCGGATTTTTGCTTAAAAAGGCAAGGAACACCAGTCCCATCAATGGTTTTCCCAGTATGTTGAAGCTGGTAATCAACAGCGCGCCTGCCGGCAAGGACACCCCGACATCTTTGGCGATCTCGGTAAACATCGGCGCAGTATAGGTACACATGTATAGCCCCAGGCCGAACCAGATCGTTCCATTGACGATGACTTTCAAAATGTTTCCGTTCGTAATCGACACCAACCCCTGCACCATAAACGGCAGTGCCAACAAATCGACGACCGGCAGCACTTTGTTTCCGGGCAGGATCATCGCGATCACGACCATAATCGGGATGAGGATGACGCCGCAAATTAACGTCGCCTGTTCACCGAAACCGGTGGCATCATTGACCCCCAAATACCATTCGCGGTTGGAGCCTTTCTCTTTTTTCACCGTACTTTTGCGAGCGGCTTCCGTAATCGGCAGAAACGCCTGGGCAAACAGGCCGGCGACACGGGGGAAAATCGCCATCACGGCGCTTGTGGCGATCCCGACCATGGCGATCGAACCCCATGCCGACAACGTATTTAAGGTTGTCAGATTTCCCAATATTCCGATAAACACACCAAGCAACAATCCCAATGTGACCGGTTCACCCAAAAAGCCCATCCGCTTTTGCAAAGTTTCCGGATTCAGCTTGATTTTATGAAACCCGAGTTTGTTCAACAGCGGGTCCATTGCGATTCCAAACAGAGTCGCTTCGATATTGTGCATGGCGATAATCGTACAGTTCGGATATTTGTAATAGGACGACCATCGTCTCGCCATCAGTTCGGCATTCAGCAAACTGTATAAGTTCAGCAGGATCATGCAGCCGAGCGACAAAAACATATTGTCAGTCGCCAGGTAGACCATCGAGCCCCAGATAATGTACGAATAATTGTTCCACAAGTCGGAAGGCTGAAACACATCCGTCCATTTGACGAGAAACAGCATCGTTTGCAAAAGCAGCCCGACCGCCAGGTAGATCATTCCCGCTTCCGTAGAAAATCCGACGATTGCGGTGGCCTGCCAGCCGACGTCAAAACCGGACAGAGTGATTCCCGTTGTCTCCACCATCTTTTGGATGACCGGGGAAATGATCGGGGTAAACGAACTGAGCACCAGCGTGAACCCCTGAAGTCCGATTCCCGCGTATAAAGCGGACATTGCCGCTTTTTTGGCCGGTACTTTCAAGCATAGGGCAATAATGAAGACAATGACCGGAACCAGAACAGGCGCCCCGAACGTATCGAAAATCTCTTTTAACGTGGCAAGGAACACGGCTGACTCCCCCTTTTATTTGGCCAATGAACGCAAGGTTTGCTCCACTTCGTCATAAAATTCCTCCTCGCCAATCCCTGTCAGACAGCCAACGGCACTGATCGTCGGTATCCCGTAATCGGCGGCAGGCAGCGGACTCGTATGGACAATCAGG
This sequence comes from Brevibacillus fulvus, assembly GCF_016908525.1. Classification (GTDB taxonomy): domain Bacteria; phylum Bacillota; class Bacilli; order Brevibacillales; family Brevibacillaceae; genus Brevibacillus_G; species Brevibacillus_G fulvus. Next base: position 115,514 of record NZ_JAFBEB010000002.1, on the reverse strand, counting down.
TCATAGCTGCCGCTTTGCGCATAATTGAGCGCCTCTGTCGGCTTGGCTTCCGTCGTCTTGACCTGCAATCCCCTCTCTTCCATGCTCTCTTTCACCTTCTCCGCCACCATCGACGATGTGACGGTCCCCGATCCGCACACAGACAAAATGTTAAATCGTTTCATGCCAGCGTCCCTCCTGATTATTCATCCGTTTTTCACTGCCAGAGCAGCGCTCATAAGTTGGTAAATGCCCTGACTGTCCGCTGTCTCGAGCATTTGCCTCAACAGAGCTTCGTCTTGAAAAATAGCCGTTAGCTTCTTCAACAATTCCACTTGTTCACGCGGATCTCGCACAGCCAGCAAGAAGACGAGCTGCACCCCGATTTCCGTCGCAGGATCGACCATCAGTCGAAAGTTGACCGGTTGGGCAAGCGTTGCCAGAGCAATCGTCGATTTGACGACATGGGTCGCATCGGTATGGGGGATGGCCACATTCACAGCGCCTGTCTGCAAGCCGGTAGGCAGCGTTCGCTCACGCTGAAGCACAGCGTCGATAAATGTTGCGGCGACGTATCCGGCGTTCAGCAGTTTTTGCCCCAAAATTCCGATCACTTCCTCGTTGCTGGCCGCTGTCAGTTTGGGAATGAAAAATTCTTGCAGCATGATAACTCCTCTCCTTTCGTTATCCTTCTCTCTCTATCCGCTCCAGCTAGTAGGCGCGCAGAATGTCCGTAAAAGAAGCAAAATCTTCGGCCTGGATCAGTTCCTTGACCGTTTCTTTGTTTTTGACCAGCTGATGAAGCCGCTTAAAAATTTTGTAGTGATGCTCCCGGTCCACTTCGCTGGGCAAAAGCAGAAACACAAGTTGGACGTGGCTGCTGCCCCACAGAATGCCTTTTTGATTAATGCCGATAAAAATCTTCGTCTCTCCAAGATCTTCCCGCTCGATTGGATGGGGCATCGCTACCCCGTTGCCTACCTCAGTCGAAGACATTTCCTCCCGTGCCAACAAGGAATCGAGCAAATGTTCAATTTTCATTTCCGTGACGAACCGCTGCAAAAAATCGATTTTCGTCTCTTCCTGCATCAGCAAGAACCGGTCCGGACTCAAGGTTCGCTCCAGAAAATCATGGTTAATCGCGCAAGCAATTTTCTCCATATCCCCGTCATCCAGAAATTCCTGTACCCGGACGATCGGGGTGCCTCGCTGCTCCAACTCCATTGCGGAAATAATCAGTGACACATCCGGTTCGATTCGTTCCAGTGTTTGCATGGAGTATTCCCCGACAATTTCAATGTCAAGAAAAGTTCGCTCAATTTTCTGCCGAAACAGCAGCGAGGCGCCGATCCCGCTCCCGGGGACAATCGCTACTTTCACCTTCTGTTTTTTCGTCTGTTCCATATGGGCAGCGAGGTGGAGCGCAATGTAACCGATTTCACTTTCCGGCACGTCAAGGTTTAACGACTTTTCCAAACGATGGGCCAACAAAGCGGCGATATGGTAGGCGAGCAAATATTCCATTTTGATTTCCGACAAAAACGGGTTATCCACATACAATTGAAACCGCAACGGGTATTGGACTTTGGCCAAATGGTACAGCAATCCTGCGACCAGTTGCCGATCCTCGGTAAAGCGAAATCCATATTGCTCGCCAAGCATTTGCAAACTTTCTTCAATCTCCGTTTTTAATCGTTCGCTAACCTGGCTTGTGTCGTAATCAGAATGGGGAACCAACCGCTGGCTGATCAGATGCAAACCAAAATGAATCCGCTCATGCTGATTGATGGAAATCCGGCAAATTCGCTCCACTTCATCCAGGATCGCGTCGGCCAGCCGGAACTCTTCATACTGTTCTGACATCTTGATTTTGGTTTCGGCAATCGTTTCCCCCTGGCGCAGACGATAAACGGTGATGACCAAATGGGCCAACAAGCTGCTTAACTTCTGTGTTGGAAGCCGACTGACATACTTGGTGAGCTGATCAATAATCACTGTAGTCAACGGGTGCAGTTCCGCTTCCTTGATCCAGTCGCGAAAACAAACGAGAAACTCCTGATGCAATTCCTGGATGGTCATAAAATTCTTTTCGACCAAACTTTCCAGCAGCAATCGTTTGTCAAACTCATCTCCAACCAGACGGACACCTTGAAACACTAACGCTTCAATCGACAGGTTTCTTTTCTGGGACGTAATCAACTGGGCGATTTTTTGAATGTCGGCGCGGATCGTTTGCGGAGAAAAATAGATCAGACGGGATAATTGGTCGTAAGTGATCCAGTCGCTGCTGTCCAGCAGCGCTTTGACAATATAAAAGGCTCGCCCTTCAAATTCGTGGTGCTGTCGTTGTTTGAACCCGGTCAGCTGTCCGCTCAGCTGATAACCCTGGCGGTTGTTGGAGATGATCCGCGCCCCGAGCAAATAATGGTCGTTTAATTCCTTGATGTCGTTTCTCAAGGTTCGCGAGCTGATGTTCAACTGTTGGCTCAATTCTTTTCCGGTCACAAAGCCTGGTGTATTTTGAAGGATATGAAGAAGCTTGGCGTATCGCTCTCGCATCGGAATCCCCCCTGCTTCTCTATCTTAAAAAAGGAATGCCGTTCATCACAGCGTATATCTTTGCCGCAGAGTGAGGAAAGAAAAATGTGTCCGCAAAAACTACTCCGCTTTTTGGCGACGGCTCATAAAGCCCTTCTCCGGCATGTCCCCAAACATCCGAAATTTTTTCCGCTCATTTCCCGGCGCAGCAAAGATCGGCTCCTGCCAAGCCTGGTAGCCATAGATTAACAAAGAAATCGCCAAGATGACGAGAAAATATTGCCAGGCAGAAATCTTATGTAACGTCGCTACCCCCGTTTTATCCAACAAAGGGAAGACAACAAACGCAAAAATGGCGTCCATCGCCACATTTGTCAATAAATAAATCCAGAACTTGCGGTATGTCAGGACAAAAATCCACAGAGTGCCGACCGTGAAAATACCGTAGGCAAAGCTGACATCAATCATGTATCCCCAAGGGACGATGGATTGATGAATTGTCCACCATTTAAAGGTATAAGCGATTTGAAAGATGATCGTCATCAACAAAGCGGTAAAAATCGTTACCGGCATATAGCGCTTGATCGTTTGCTTATCGAGCCAAAATAACGACAGCCATGGAACCACCAGCAACAGAACGAGCACAAACCGCATGGTGCATACCTCCTGCCAACAAGAATAAAAAACTCATACCAGTTAGGGTGGAGGAAACGTTCTGTTTTTATCCATGCAAAAAAAAAATAGCGGTCCGCCTGCTCAGAATGGACCGCATTAATAATCCCCCAAGATTATTAACGTTAAAAACTATATACCTAAATGCTGAATTTTTAAATGGTAAATTAAGAAAAAATGCAAAAAATGAACAGAAACAAAGAAAAAAGCGGCCCTCTGCATAGTTTGGCCGCATACCCAAGAATTTTGTTTATAGATGGATAAATTCCCTGTGATCTAATAATGCCGGATTTTTAAGGTAAATCATATAGTGGGTTATTGGTAACGTTGGTCGGTTTTGCCAAGCTGCGAAACCGAACGGCCGCCTGTATAAATGCGCATGACTTGTTCCGCCGCACTTTCCACCAGAGCGGCAGCATCAGCCATCGCCACCTCCAGCGTCATCGGTCGATTGACGATACTGACAACCGCTTGAACACCGTGTTGGTACAAGCTGTCAATTCCTTGGCCAACCGAACCGGCCAATACAATCGTCGGGATTTTGTACCGCTGCGCCAGTTTGGCCACCCCAAGCGGAGTTTTTCCCTGTGCGGTCTGTCCATCGACCTGACCTTCGCCCGTGATCACCAAATCGCTGCCAGGCAGCAGCCTTTCCAATCCGGTTGCCTGGATGACCAGATCAATTCCCGACTGCAGTTTCCCGTCAAGCAACGCAAGCAACGCGCCGGCAATCCCTCCGGCTGCCCCTGCTCCCGGAAGATGATGAATCGCCACCCCAGTCGTTCGTTGGATCACATCGGCAAAATGAGTCAGATTTTGATCCAACCGTTCACACATTGTCCGGTCGGCCCCTTTTTGCGGTCCAAACACAAAGGACGCTCCCTTGGCGCCAATCAATGGATTGGTCACATCGCAGGCGATAATGAAACGGCACTCGGCCAGACGAGGATCGCATTCTTCCCGACGGATCTCGCGGAGTTTGTGAAGTTGCCCGCCTCCCCAGCCGATCGGTTGGCCCGCTTCACCAAGCAAGGCATAGCCGAGCGCTTGCAGCATGCCGGCCCCGCCGTCGTTTGTCGCGCTGCCGCCCAGTCCGAGCAAAAAATGCCTGCATCCCTGATCGAGTCCCGCTTTGATCAGTTGGCCAAAGCCGTATGTTGTCGTAATCGCAGGGTTGCGCTCCTGCGGTTCAAGCAAATAGAGACCGGAAGCAGCCGCCAGCTCGATCATGCAAGTCTGTCCATCGCCGAGAATGCCGTAGTCGGCGACAATGTCTCTGCCCAGCGGGTCTTTCACGATCGCTTGCAGTTTTCTGCCTTGTGTGGCATCAAGCAGGCACTGCAAAGTCCCCTCTCCGCCGTCAGCCATCGGCACCACCATAAAGCTGCCATCTGCGAGCACTTTTTTGAGCCCTCTTTCGATCGCCTCTCCCGCCTGTTTGGCAGTCAGACTCCCCTTAAACGAATCTGGCGCAATGACGACCTTCATCGGTTCACCTTCTTTTCGTGAATTGGTTAAGATTGCGGGATGTGTCTGTAAGAGTGTAGTCTCAACCGGAAAAAGGCAGAAGTTTTTGCAAACGACTTAGTTCAAACTCTTCCGGACTATTGTCAAACGAGATGATTTCAATCTCTTCCCATAAGCATCGCTTGGACTGAATACCTTCCACAAACGTTTGCCAGTGATCTATTTTCCATTGATCTCTCTGCAATCCTCTGGCTGCCATGCGCTGTTTCAGCACATCGAAATCTACGTGTACCTCAAGCACAAAAGGTGTAACATGCTCCCAACCGTATTTTGCGGTCAATTGCCGGATGTAATCCCGTTTGGAGAAATAACCCAAAAAGGGGGCGTCAAGCACCACGGACCGGCCAAGCTGCAAATTGTCATTGGCAATATGTAGCAAGGTCGTGTACTCTGCATCCATGACAACCTCACTGTAAAACGGATTGCCGTCTCGCTCATGCGGGGAATATCCCTTCGCTTCCAACAACATCCCCGTAAAAATGTTGCACACCATATCTTTATCAAGATAGCAGAAATTGTATTCGGTGGCCAAGCGTTTGCCGATTGTGGATTTGCCTGATCCGGCGGAACCAATCAAAAAGATAGCATAAGGCTTCATGGTCTATCCCCCCCAAAGACGCTTCTCATATTTTGTAAAAAAATCAAATGGTTCGCATATGCGAACTCAATTCGTGGTTTCGAACATTTAATTCAAGACTATAACGGTTTCAAACAAAATTCAATCCAGTTTTCCAATGAAAGCGTAAAAAAATTCATTGAAAATGGTTGATCTTTGGTAATTTGCTGATCTATAATGAGGGCATCGTTCGGTGATGTGAATCCGATTCACATATGCGAACTTAGACGTCGAATTCGTTGCAAAGGAGACTGTATGGAGAAAATTCGCCTTAACAAATCAGCGGAACGGGTTGTGGATCTTCTTGTCCTCTTTGCCAAATGTGGTACCTCACTGACACTGAATGAGATATGCACTCAACTGAATCTGCCCAAAAGCAGTGGATTTGAACTTGTCCAAACTTTACTGTACAAAGGTTTTTTGGAAATGGACGATCCCCGTCTGAAAACATACCGGCTTGGTATTGGTGTCTTTGAGACCGGAATGGCCTATCTGTCCAACATGGAAATTACCCAACTGGCAAGACCTGTACTTCAGGAGTTAAACCGGCAAACCGGCAGCACCGCTTTTCTCGGGATAGAAGATAAAGGAAAAATCGTCTATCTCGATAAAGCGGAGAGTTATTCTGTGATGCGGCCAACCGCAAAATTGGGTTCAAGACGCTATATGCATACGACCGGATTGGGAAAAGCACTGCTGGCGGCGCTTCCTACCGAAAAAGTTCTGACTATTTTAAGTGACGGCGAAATACCAGCGCGCACTCCCCTGTCCAAAGTAACGCTATCGGAAATCTTGCAAGACTTGAAAGAGATCCGTGAACGCGGCTATTCCATTGATGATCGTGAAGACAATATGGAAATGTACTGCATTGGATCTGCGATTTATGATCAATGGAATCAGCCAGTGGCTTCTATCAGTGTAGCAAGCATGTATTCGTCGATGACACCTGAGCGCAAGGAGATGATCGTGAAGCTGGTAAAAGAAGCGGCTTTGAAACTCTCTGTACAGCTCGGGTTCAGCGGTGACTGTTTGTATCCGCAAAGTTAGCAAAGCGGCTGAATCACTGTTTGGAGAAGAATGAGGAGGAAAAAGTCATGTGGAGAAAACTGGAAAACCTGCGCAAGATAGCGGATACCGGTATCGTGCTGATTATTCGTTCTGACGATGAGGAAGAGGCATTAAAAGTTGCAGATGCTGCGATTGCCGGAGGAATTAAAGTGTTGGAGATTACGATGAGTGTTCCCGGCGCGCTTGAGATCATCAAAACTTTGGTAAACAAATACTCTGCACGGGATATCGTAGTGGGAGCTGGAACTATTTTGGATGGTGAGACCGCTCGAGCCGCGATTATGGCCGGGGCCGAGCTGCTGGTTAGTCCGCAGCTGAATCCGGAAATGATAAAAATGGCCAACCGTTACCAGGCTGTTACCATCAGTGGCGCATTTACAGCGACAGAAATGGTTGAAACACTGGAAGCAGGAGCCGATTTGATCAAGCTGTTTCCAGCAGAGTCAGTTGGCCCTCGCTATGTAAAAGCGATGACAGCCCCGCTACCGCAAGCGCCGATCGTTCCAACCGGCGGCGTGACACCGCAAAATGTGCATGAATGGCTGAAAGCCGGCTGTATTGCTGTCGGTGTGGGAAGCTACATCACGAAAGCTGCCAGAGCCGATGGTGACTATCGCAAGGTGACCGCTGCAGCGGAAGAATTTCTGCAAGCGGTTGCTGCAGCCCGTTAAACTGTTCAGGTGGATGCGATTCACAGCGATTTGTTCCAGTAATACATGAATCGTTGTGAATCCGTATAACAAACAGAAAAGCTTGACTCATATATCAACATTTGTGAAAACGAATACAATATTCGTCCGTTATTTCATTAACTAAATCGTTTGGTCTGTTTGTAAGCGCTTCACATTGGAGCAGAGCTAACCTAACTACTTTAAGGAGAGTGACCATTGTGGCAAAACCAATAACCTCAACGGCTCCACAAGCTGTTCACACGAAAAAAATACGTTTGCGCTGGGGGATTATTCTTCTGCTCCTGCTTGGAGCGGTAGTCAATTATCTCGACCGCTCAAACCTAAGCATTGCCAACACGACAATCGCAGCGGAATTTGGGTTATCTTCTACCCAGATGGGCTTGCTTCTGTCTGCATTTCTTTGGCCATATGCACTGGCGAATCTTCCGGCCGGATGGCTTGTCGACAAGCTTGGACCAAAGAAAATGTTTGCGTGGGCTTCTGGTTTATGGTCCGTGGCAACAATCGTCAGCGCCTTTGTTAATTCGTTTTCTATGCTGTATGCTCTGCGCATTCTGCTCGGGGTATCCGAATCGCCCTTTTTTACTTCCGGACTAAAAGTGGCAGAACGCTGGTTTTCCAAAAGCGAGCGCGGACTGCCGACATCCATCATTAATACCGGTTCTCAGATTGCCAATGCCATAGCGCCTCCTTTACTAACCATTCTCATGCTGACAATGACGTGGCGAGGCATGTTCCTCTTTGTTGGGGCGGCAGGAATCATCATTATGCTGATTTGGTTAAAGGTATACCGCGATCCGACGCTAGCGGAGCAAACGCTGATCAAAGCGATGGAATTGACAGAAGAGTCTGCCGAGAACAACCGGCAAGCAAAAGCTTCATCTGGCAATTGGGGTTCTTTGTTCAAACATAAAAGCACCTGGTTTATGATAATCGGAAATTTCGGCATCATGTTTACCATCTGGGTATATCTGACCTGGCTCCCGAGTTATCTCGAAAAAGAACAAGGCTTCACACTTAAGGAAACCGGCTGGATCGCATCCATCCCGTTTTTTGCCGGAATTATTGGAGTTCTGATCGGCGGAATGATTTCCGACTTCTTTATTCGCAAGGGCGTAAATCCCGTAACGTCCCGTAAATTTCCAATCGTTGGCGGAGCGATTTTGGCCGCGGCATCAGTGGCGCCGATTCCGTTTATCGACAATACAACGCTCAGCATTCTGCTTTTAACGATCGGTTATTTTGCCTCACAGCTCCCTTCCGGGGTCATATGGACACTGGCAGCTGACATTGCACCGGCTGATCAGGTTTCGTCTCTGGGAGCCATCCAGAATTTTGGCGGATTTTTAGGGGCTGCACTCGCTCCGATTGCCACCGGTTATATTCTCGATGCAACCGGAAGCTTTAACAATGTCTTTTTGATGGGGGCAGGACTCCTGCTTCTCGGCGCTTTGTCTTACGGAGTGTTTTTGAAGAAGCCAATTGCCAAATCAGCGTGATAGCTTTTCTGACAAAAACAAATGCGGGGCGGATAGCGAAAACCATCCGTCCTGCACATTGGCAGCATCCGTAAACTTCAGGTCGGCCCATACTTCGGATTGAGAAAAGCTTCCTTGACTTCCTTATGCGCCCGCTGACGCTTATTTATAGCGACGAGTGTGTCGCTCTCCACAATTTGATATACTCGGCCGCTTCTACAACCAGTCTGCTCCCGGGATATCAACCAAATTCAAGGCCAGTTGCAGCTTCACTCCTCACTACTCTTTTGGAAAGTCTGCGTTACAACAGTCAGTAACTCTCCCACGCTTTCGAACGGCCAATCAAAGTGAGGAAGTGGCGCAACAGGAACGGTTTGTTTAAAGACGGATAAATTGGCTCTGAATATAATGAATATCTTGCTCTGTCAGATCTGTCATCTTTCCATCGTGACTTGTTTTGGCAATGATTAGCGGCCCTTTGATAATCCCTCGGGCAAAATGTGGATTGACGGGTAAATCTTCTTCATTCCCGTCTTGATTGCAGTATAAGGTAAGTTGATTGCCAAGCTGGATACACTCAAGCGATCCCCCCAGCTTTTCCTGCAGGACACTGTGCTCAGGAGCCATTTCCTGAACCTTGACCGCTTCTCCCGGAACAGCCACAAACACCTTCATCGATTCATTCTCCCTTTCCGCGTCGCTTTGCCCTTAGCATGCACGTTGATCAATCGTTTATGTGCCGTTCCATCCGCAAAAACGCCGAAAAGGCGTCCCTTCTGAAAAGGACGCCCCTTGGCGGAACCGTTTATCGTTTAAATTGGTTGATCAGGCTAAGCAATTCTTCGGCCCGTTTTGCCAGCGAATGCGCCGACGCCGTAATTTCTTCCATCGAAGCCAACTGTTCTTCCGTCGCGGCGGAAACGGTTTGCGTACCGGCCGCAGACTCGTTGGCGATCGCAGCCACATGGTTCATCAATTCGCCCAATTGCTCGCTGCCGGCGGACGCCTTGACGATCGCCTCTGTTACTTCCGTAATCTCCTGCGTCACTTCGTTAATGTTCTCATGGATATGTTTAAAGGTCTCCCCGACCGCTTGAACCGTCACCATACCGTTGGCAACTTCCGCGGTGGCGGTATCCATGGCGCTGACCGTTTGGATGATTTCCTCCTGAATCAGGGAGATGAGCTGGGAAATTCGTTCCGCCGACGCGGAAGATTGTTCGGCCAGCTTTCGCACTTCATCGGCCACTACCGCAAACCCTCTGCCATGCTCGCCAGCGCGCGCCGCTTCAATCGCCGCATTCAGGGCGAGCAAATTGGTCTGTGCGGCAATGCCGGTAATCACTTCAATAATTTGACTGATTTCCTGTGAACGATCGCCCAATACTTTGACGACGGCAGCCGATTCGAGTACGGTTTGGTTGATCGTATTCATTTGGGTGACGACTGTTTTCACCGACTCGCCGCCGGATGTGGCCCGTTGCACTGCCCGTTTGGCAATGTCGGTCACATCTTCGGCATTTTTGGCGATGATCTCCATATTCGCGATGGCCTGGTTCACCACTTGCAAGCTCTGATTGACGCTCTGCAGCTGCTGTTCCGCCCCTGCGGTGACTTCCTGCACGGTGGAGGCAATATGCTCGGTAGCCTGACCGGTTTGCTCCGCGCTGGCGTTCAACTCTTCTGAAGCGGCGGCCACTTGCTCCGCATTCGTACTTACCTGGTTGACAATTTGGCGCAAATTCACAATCATTTGATTAAATGAACGGGCCAGTACGCCAATTTCGTCCTGATTTTTCACCTTGATCGGGTCGATGGCCAGATTGTAGGCGGCCAATTGTTGCGCCGCTTCAGACAACTTGCCGATCGGTTGGGCGATCAGCCGGGAAATATAGGTGGCGATGGCAACGGCGATTACAACGGCCAAGATCAGCACGATAATAATGATGGAGGTAGCGCGCAGATGTTCCGTCTCCGTCAAAGCGTTTGCCTGACTGGCCATGTCTTCGTTTATTTTGCCGATTTGCTGGGCCAACGCATTGACTTCAACGCGCAGCGGTTTCGTTTCTGTCGAATACAATTGATAAGCTGCCGCTTTCTCGTTGTTTAAGCCAAGCTCTTGCACGCGTCTGACAGATTGTTGCAATTGGGTATACTTCTCTGTAAACTCTGCAAACTTGGCCTGTTCTTCTGCTGTTAATTGAGTGGCTTTATATGCCGCAAATGTTTCTTCGTTTTCGGCAAAATTGTCGTCAATTTCTTTGCCGAGGTTTTGATTGAGCGACCGATCTTCGTTGATCAGCAACTCCATCAAGGAATTGTCGATGGCGCGGTTATTGATGCGGATCTCATCAACCAATTGGATCGGCAACAGATTGTCCTCATACATCGATTTGGAGAATTTGGCCATATTTTCGGTATAATAATATCCCGTTACCGCCATCCACAATAAAAAAATCACAAAGGAGAAGATGAGAAGTAGCAATTTTTTTGTAACACTTAGTCTATGTAGCACTTTTTACACTCCTTCGATTTTTTTGAGTCTTACTAAATATACCATGTCTTGGCTCCTAACGTAACTTCTGACTGCACTTTCTATTGGTTCCAAAGACGCTTTCAAACATAAAAATTCCTGGGTCAGACGCACCAGGAATTTTTATTGCTGCATACTACTTACGGTTCACTTTGGACAGGGATGAATCTCGGAATCTCCACTGAATCGCCAAACCGGCACCTAACAAACCGACCAGACCGGCGAATACAAATCCGCCGAACAAGCCATACAGATGATTGAAGCCACCAGCCAGAAACGGGCCGCTAAAAATCCCGATCGCCAACAAAGTCTGAAAAAATCCCATCGCGGTTGCCCGCTTTTCCGCCGACACCGTCTGTCCAACCATGCCCATCAGTAAAGGAAGCACCATGCCTAACGCAAAACCGTTAAGCAACTGGGTCAGACAAAGCCAGAGGAGATGCGGGCCGAGCGGAATCAGCAGCAAAGACAGCGCCGATCCAAGAAACCCGCCGATCAGGGTGCCCCATGTTCCCAAGCGGGGGACGATTGTGCTTGCCGTCAAAATGGAGGAAATGGCGTGCGGAACCATAAACGAAACGACCAGGTAGCTGACGGCGCTCTCGCCGCATCCCAAAGAAAGGGCGTACGCGGGCAAAAAGCCGTAGATTGTGCTGAACAGGATGCAATGCGCCAGCAAAGTCAGCCAGGAGAGCCGGATCAGCCGCTGCTCTTTCAACACGCCCGCCAATTGACTGATGTCGACGGGGCGCTCGCTTCTGGCTTGCCGGTCCCGCTCCGCCAACGTCAAAACAAACCCGATCGCTCCTATGCCTGCTCCGGCTACAAAAACAGATCGCCAGCCCCAAAGGTCGACCAAATAGCCGCTGGCCACCATCGCCAGCAACTGGGAGAGGACGGAGACAAACTGGATCATCCCCATCGCTTTGGCCGCTTCCTCCTTTTGATAATGGCTCAAGTAAGTAACAGTAAAGACAACCCAGGTGGCGGCCGACAGACCAGCCAATGTCCGCCAAACGAGCGACCAGCCCAAACCGTCAGTAACGGCAAAGCCCAACGCACTGACCATCCCGGCGAACACTCCCCACCGGACAAACGGGAGGCGAATTTGCTTGAAGTCAGATACGATCCCCAGCGGCAGACGCAATAAGACTTGCAACACCCCGTAACTGGCCAGCACAAGCCCGACGTAAGCATAGTTGGCGCCCCGCTCTTTCAGGTAGGGAGCCAGCATCGGCAGATATACATAATGGGAAAACCAAAACGCGAAAGTGATCAGCAAAAACCGCAGCTGAATCGTTCTCACAATGGCATCCTTTCCGCTTTTCCGCAGCAGCCGAATTGGCGGATTTTCGCTTTGACCGCGTCCTTCATCGCTTCCCGCGCCGCTCCCATATATTGCCGCGGATCATACAGTCCCGGTTGTTCCGCCAGCTGCTTTTGAATCGCTTGAACAGCGGCCAGCTGATTCTCGGTATTGACATTGATTTTCGCTGTGCCCAACGAAATGGCCCGGGCGATCTGTTCGGCAGGAATTCCGCTGCCGCCGTGCAAAACAAGCGGAACACCCGTTAACCGCCGGATTTGCTCCATGCGGGAAAATCCGAGTTTGGGCTCTCCGCGATAAAGCCCATGAACAGAACCGAGGGCAGGGGCCAGACAGTCGACCCCGGTCTCCTGCACCAGCAGCTGACACTCTTCCGGACTAGCGTACCAGGCATCCGGCTCCGCCACATACAGATCATCCTCCTGCCCGCCAATCCGGCCCAGTTCGGCTTCCACCGATACGCCCAAGGCGTGCGCTGCCTCGACCACTTTGCGGGTAACGGCAATATTGGTGTTTAGCGGAAAGTGGGAGGCATCGATCATCACCGAGGTAAACCCGGCCTTGATCGCCTGCAGGCATTGTGCAAAAGATTGGCCGTGGTCGAGATGGAGCGCCACCGGAACGGTGATCTTGTATTCCTCGATCAGCGCCCTGACCAGCGTGGCCGCTACCGTCAATCCGCCGAGATGATGGAAATAGCCGGGACTAACCGCGACGATCACCGGTGCGCTTTCCTCTTGTGCAGCCTGCAAAATGGCTTGGGCAAATTCCAAATTGCCCAGGTTGAAATGGCCGACCGCATAGTTTTGCTCCATCGCTTTGCGCAACATGTCCGTCATTGAAACCAGGGGCATGCGTGCTCATCCTTTCTGAACATCCTACCAACGGGCGGTGACCATTTTTTTGCGTGTATAAAACTCTACGCCGTCTGTACCGTTGGCATGGAGGTCCCCGTAAAACGAATGTTTCCATCCCGAGAATGGAAAAAAGGCCATCGGTGCGGGTACCCCCAGATTCACCCCTAACATGCCGGCATCAATCTCCTCGCGAAACTTGCGCACATGGCTGCCATTTTGCGTGTAAATGCAGGCGCCATTGGCAAAACGGGATTGATTGGTCAGCTGAATCGCCTCATCCAATGTAGCGACACGGACGACGGACAGCACCGGAGCAAAAATCTCGTCTTGCCAGATCGTCATTTCGGTTGTCACCCGGTCAAAGATGGTGGGACCGAGAAAATAGCCAGGCTGGCCGCCAGCCGCATCCGCTCGCCCGTCCCGCACGAGCACAGCTCCTTCCCGCTCGCCCCGTTCGATATAGCGAAGCGTCCGTTCTTTATGGGCGTCACGGATCACCGGACCGAGAAAGACATCCTGCTCCAGTCCATTGCCGATTTTCAATTCATTTGCGGCGCTGCTGAGCTTTTCCACCAGCAGATCGGCGATTTCGCCCACGGCCACGACCACCGAAGCGGCCATGCACCGTTCACCGGCAGAACCAAAGGCGGCCGTGGTGATTTGCTGGACGGCATGCTCCAGGTCCGCATCCGGCATCACGATCGAATGATTTTTCGCTCCAGTCAACGCTTGCACCCGTTTGCCATTGGCCGCCGCCGTTTTATACACATATTCGCCAACCGGCTGCGACCCGACAAACGAGATCGCCTTGACATCGGCGTGATCCAACAGCCCGTTCACCACATCGTGGGCACCGTGGACGACATTCAGCACGCCATCGGGCAGACCCGCTTGCTGGAACAGTTCAGCCAGACGATTGACCGTCAGCGGTGTCCGCTCCGATGGTTTCAGCACAAACGTATTGCCGCAAGCGATCGCCAGCGGGAACATCCAGCAAGGAACCATCATCGGGAAGTTGAATGGGGTAATCCCGCCGACAATCCCGACCGGATAGCGATACATCCCAGACTCGATCCCTGTGGCAATATCCGGAAGCTGTCTGCCCATCATCAGCGTGGGGGCTCCTGCGGCAAATTCGACACATTCGATCCCGCGCTGGACTTCGCCGTATGCTTCGTTGTAGCTTTTGCCATTTTCCAACGTGACCAATTTGGCGAGCTCTTCCCAATGTTCGACCAAAAGCTGCTGATATTTGAACAAAATCCGGGCGCGCCGCGGGACGGCCGTTTGGCTCCATGCGCGGTAGGCTTCCTTGGCCGCAGCCACCGCCATCTCCAGATCGTTGCGCGACGACAGCGGCACATGGGCAAGCACCTCGCCCGTAGCCGGATTTGGCACGACTTCCGTTTGCGAAGAAGCGGCAGGCACCCACCGCCCGCCGATAAAGTTTCTGACGACTTGGGCACTTGTTGCACGATTCATTGCGTCCTTCCCCTTTCTCTGCTTCGGTTTTCAGGAGCCGACAATTTCGCCGTTGCGGCATTTGGCGATATACGCTTCAATCTGCTCCTGCGTCGGCATCGCCTCGGAGCAGCTGTGCGACGAGATGACGATTGCGGCGGCAGCCGCGCCAAATTCCGTCGAGCGGGAAATGTCCCAGCCTTGCATCAGGCCATAGATGAAACCGGCGGCATAAGAATCGCCGGCGCCAAATGTCTTGACCACCTTGGCCGGGAACGTGACACCCGGGTAACGCTCCCCCTGGCGCGTATAGGCGATCGAACCGTGTTTGCCATGTTTGATGACGACAACGCTTGCCTGATAGCCAAACCATTTGCGGGCAGTCGTCTCGTCGTCCTCCTCGGCATTTCGTTCAAAACGTTCCATCATCGAAAATTCTTCGCGCGTACCGATAAGAACATCGCACTTTTCGGCCGCCAGATTGTAATAGATCGCCGTTTCCGCCGGTGAGGTCCAGGAGTATGGCCGATAGTCGAGATCGAAAAAGACAACCGCGCCATGCTTGCGCGCGTAATGCAACGCCAGCAAGATCGCTTCGCGGGACGGGCTTTTGGCCAACGCAGTCCCCGAAATCAAGATCGCTTTTGCCTGCTTCAGATATTCTTCATTAATATCTTGCGGCTCCAGCTTGAGATCGGCGGCATTGTCACGGTACATCAGGATGCTGCAGTCTGTCGGGCTCTTGATTTCCGTAAAAGCCAACCCCGTGACGCTGCCCGAGCGGTCGGTCAGGACGGAAGCTGTATCAATTTGATTGTCCTGTAAATAGCGGACAATGAATCGGCCCAGTTGGTCGTCGGCCACCCGCCCGACAAAACCTGTTTTCATGCCCAAACGGGCCATCCCGATTGCGATATTGGCCGGAGATCCGCCGACATACTTCGTGAAAGTGACCGTCTCCTCCATCGGGCGATTGATCTCATTCGCGTTCAGGTCAATGCACAGGCGGCCCAACGCCACGAAGTCCAGCGGCTTGTCGCGGTCAAACGTCAACGGATTCATCGCGCTTCCCTCCTTGGCTGATTTGCGGTCAACTTGCTTGGCATAATCCATTCATGAGCCGGATCGTTCTTGAACTTCCAGGTGCGGACCGGCCCTGCCATCACATTGAGATAATACAGCTCGTAGCCGGGCGGAGCGGACACCGGATGATAGCCTCTCGGGACTAACACAACATCGCCATTGCTGACAAGCAGCTGCTCATCGAGGGAACGGTCGTCGGTATACACCCGCTGTACGGCAAAGCCGCCTTGCGGATTGATCAGATGATAATAGGTTTCTTCCAGATACGATTCTTCCGGCAGCCGCTCCTGGTCGTGCTTGTGTGGCGGATAGCTGGACCAGTTCCCTTCGGGCGTGAACACTTCCACTACCAGCAAACTGTCCGCCGGCTGTTGTTCAGGAAGAATGTTATGGACTAGCCGCTCGATATTCCCCGCACCGCGAAGTTCCACGCCGACATCCTCCGGCGAGATCATCCGGGCGGGGTACGTGCCTTTGCCGGGAGCAAGGCAGACCGCTACCTCCAAATTGGTGAGCGCTTCCACCTGATAATGGTCTTGAGGCGGCACATACACCGAATAGGGCGGAAGCTTCTCAAACACGTCCATGCGCTGACCGAGCGATCGCCACTTTTCCCGGCGGGTGGAAACATCGGCTTTGCCGCTCAACAGAACAAGGCACGCTTCCTGCGCTCCCGTTTCCTTGCGCAAGCTCTGCCCCCTCTCCAACTGATACACTTCAAAGCCGACATAGTTCCAGCCTGCCATTTCCGGCGTTACCAACGATACTCTGCCAGTTTCATCCCGTTTTTGCCGGGGAACAATCAAACGGCTCATCCTCTTTCCCCCTGTCTTGGCAAGCGGATCTCCTCGCCAACATTTTTCAGCGTTTGTTCAATATAATCTTTGGCCATCTTGGCGTAGGTGTACGGATCGGCGACGGCGGGGTCCTGCTCGGCTTCCACGATCACCCAGCCGGCATATTGACTCTGCAGCAGTCGGCGAAAAATCGGCACAAAGTCGATGCATCCGTCGCCTGGCACCGTAAACAATCCCTGCAAAACCGCCGACCGAAAATCGAGTTGATGCATTCTCACGTGCTTAAGTACTTCGGCTCGCACATCCTTTAGATGAACGTACTTGATCCGCTTCTCGTACTTCATCCATAACGCCAGCGGATCATAACCGCCATACAGCGCGTGCCCGGTATCAAACAAGAGATGGACCAATCCGGGAGCGGTCTCGGCCATCAGGCGATCGATTTCCTCCGCCGTTTCCACCACCGTCCCGGCGTGATAATGATAAACCAGTTCCAAGCCGAGCGCCTGAGCGATCCCCGCCGCTTGATGCAGGCCATCCACCAGCGTTTGCCACTGTTCATCCGTCAGCTTGCGGATGCCGGTCTCTTGCGGTGAACGCCGCGGGTCCCAGTGAATCGATCCGCCCATCTCGCAGACGATCACATGCCGACAACCCATTTCCTTCAGATACTCTGCCCACTCCCGGAACGAGTCCAGTTCGGCTTGCTGACGATCGCGGTCGGACAACAGCACCCCGACAAATTTACTGGCCAATTGCAAGCCATGCGCAGCCAATTTCTCGCGAAGCGCCGCGGGCTCCTGGGAAAACAGACGTCCCATTTCTGTGGAACGATACCCGAGCGAGGCCATTTCGCGCAGTACCTGGTCCTGCGTATAATGATCGCCCAACCCGGGAATGTCATCGTTTACCCAACTGATCGGGGCAATGCCGATGCGAAACTGCTCGTTTGTTTCCTGAACGGTTGCCATTGCAGCCCACCTCTATCCAAAAAAGTCAAGTCAATACTTTCTCGCTGTTTTCAGCTTGGCTTCCTTATGCCGGTACGCTTCCGCCACCTTGGAATTTCCGGAAACAGCCGCGACTCCTGCGTGCCACCAAGATTCATATCCTGCCGTCATCGTTTTCGGCAACACTTTGATGTCAATCAATGTTGAACAAGGTTGTTGTTTGGCGTCGGCCAGCGCTTCCTTCAGCTGCTCAAGCGTATGGGCCCGGTATGTTTTGACCCCGTAGCCCGCTGCGCTTTGGGCAAAATCGATTTTCATCCAGCCGCCATCCAGTTTGCCGCTTGTTGGATTGCGAAAACGGAATTCTGTCGCAAAGCTGCCCATGCCGTTTTCCATCTGCAAATTGTTGATACAGCCAAACGAGGCGTTGTCAAACAACAGCACGTTGATTTTTTGGCCTTCCTGCAAACTGGTCACCAATTCGGAATGCAGCAACAAATAACTGCCGTCGCCCGCCATCGCGTACACCTCTTTGTCCGGTTCCGCCAGTTTGACGCCCAGCGCACCGGCAATCTCGTAGCCCATGCAGGAATAGCCGTACTCCATATGGTAGGTATGCGGACGGCGAGATTGCCACATTCGTTGCAAATCCCCAGGCAGACTTCCCGCCGCCCCGACAATGATCGCGTCCTCGTTAATCAGCTCGTTGATCAGGCCGATCACTTCCGTCTGGGTCAGACATGACTGAAACGTCTCCACGAAGGCAGGCAACACTTCGTCGCGGTGTCCGGCAACTTCCGGAACGAACCCCTGCCCTAGATAGCGGATCTGGCGCAGTCGGGCCAACTCGTCGGCCCATGCTTGTTTGACCTGGGCGATCTGGTCGGTATAGGCGGAACGATAACCTGCCCGGTCCAACTCCGCTTCCAATGCCGGCAAAGCCAGTTTGGCGTCAGCGACCAGTTTCGTCGCGTCCAGCTTGCAAGCGTCATACGGGGACACGTTGATCGTCAAAAATTCCACAGCGAGATGCTGAAACAGTTGTTTGGAACCGGTTGTAAAATCGGTATAACGGGTGCCGATGCCAATGACGAGATCTGCATCCCGGGCGATCAGATTGGCGGCCAAATTGCCAGTGACGCCGATTCCGCCCAAATTGTAGGCATGCTCGCTCTCGATCGCGCTTTTCCCCGCTTGCGTCTCCCCATACGGAATGTGGAATTTTTCCGCAAAACGCCGCAATTCGTCAGCCGCTTCCGCATAGCGAACGCCTCCGCCGCAGATGATGAGCGGCCGCTGTTTTCGTTTGATCAACTCCACTGCCTGCTGCAAATCGGCCGCAGTCGGAACCCTGCGGTCTATGCGATGCACCCGCTGCTGAAAAAATGCTTCCGGAAAGTCGTATGCTTCCGCTTGCACATCCTGCGGCAAACAGACTGTGACCGCTCCGGTGTCGGCCGGATCGGTCAGCACCCGCATGGCATGGAGCATGGCGGACATCAATTGCTCAGGCCGGCTGACCCGGTCCCAATACTTGCTGACGGCACGAAACGCATCATTGGTCGTGACCGTGAAATCATGGCGATGTTCGACTTGTTGCAGCACAGGATCGGGCTGTCTGCTCGCAAACGTGTCACCAGGCAAAAGCAGCAGCGGAATTTGATTGGCAGAGGCCGTTGCCGCCGCTGTCACCATATTGGCTGCTCCCGGTCCGACGGAAGAGGTGCAAGCGATAATTTGCCTGCGCCGTTTTTGCTTGGCAAAGGCTACGGCCGCCTGGGCCATCCCCTGCTCATTGCGCCCTTGGTAAACTTCCAGCGCCCCCGGATCTTCTTCCAGCGCCTGACCCAAACCGAGCACATTGCCGTGTCCAAAAATCGTGAATATCCCTTTGACAAAGCGTTCCCGCTGTCCGTCAAACTCGACATATTGCTGGTTCAAAAATTTGACTAACGCTTGCGCCGTCGTTAAGCGGATCGTTTTCATCCGTTTGCTCCCCCCAATTTTCCTGATGGTTATTCGTTTGGAAAATAGCGGCGAATCACGCGTTCCGTCGTCTCCTTGCCCATCCGGACGACCTGCTCCACCTCCCACTCCCAATACTCGGGCCGAAACAGCTCAAGCGACGTCATTTCGTCATAACCAATGTCCCGCAAAGTTCGCAAGATGCTGTCTAAATCAATCGCGCCGGTGCCTGGCCATACCCGATGGTGATCGCGCAAAGCGCCCGCAGGCAGATCTTCACAATCATCGAGGTGGAAAACGAACAATTTGCCGGGATCGGCCTGTTGCAAATCTTCCAGCCGCGAATTCATCGCATGGAAGTGAAAACAATCGAGAACCAGCCCGACGTTTTCCCGGTTGACGGCGGTGACGATCTCGTATGCCTGCGCAAACGTATTGACCGAACAGTTGGGATAGCCGCAAAATTCCAGAGCCAGCCGCATTCCGTACGTCTCGGCCAGCTCCGCCAACCGCTGCAAGACACCGACTGTTTCCTGTTTGATCTGCGTTTTGCTGTACTCCCCTACATCGAAGCTGGGCACCGCGATGATCGTCCGACAGCCAATCGTTTGACCGATCTGGCCCAGTTCATGCAGCTCCCTCTCGAGTTGCTGTCTCCCTGCCCTGTCGCGGAAAGTGACGAATTCCAGGGCATTCAAGGCAAAAGGTTTGAGCCGGTTTTGCCGAAAAAAGGCTTGCAGCTCATCGAGCGAAAATTCAGACAAGTATTCCCGCAATTTGTCACGGCGAATCTCAATGAAATCAAACCCGTATGATTCGCACAACTCCAGATCTTGCCGCAAGCTGGACCGCTTCATCGTCGTCGCTTGATTCAAGGCAATTTTCATGGCGCACTCCTCTTTTCCAATATTCTTGCTCACGATCGCCTGTTATGTTTGCGCGAGTCAAGATAAACCGCCGCCGTAATAATCGCGCCTTTGAGAATTTGCTGCCAATAGGATGAGACATTCAACAAATCGAGACCGTTATTCATCACTCCGATCACCAGCGCCCCGATGATCGTCCCGCCGATCGTGCCGATCCCGCCGGACAGACTCGTGCCGCCAATCACCGCCGCGGCGATTGCATCCAGTTCGTACATGTTGCCCGCAGTCGGCTGACCGGAAGCGATCCGGGAGGTCAAAATAATCCCGGCCAAAGCGGACAACAATCCCGCATAACCATAAATGCAAATTTTCACCCGGTCGATATGAATGCCGGCAATCATCGCAGCCTGTTCATTGCCGCCAATGGCATATACCCGTTTCCCGAATTTGGTTTTGTTTAACAAAAGATAGGTAATCACCCCGACAAACGCGAACAAGAGAATCGGAAACGGAATGCCGAAAATTTGACCCTGGCCAATGAATTTGAACGGCTCAGACAAATTGCCGATCGGCCGCCCGCCGCTGTAAAGCAAGGCCGCGCCCCGCGCCGCAGTCATCATTCCCAGCGTGACGATGAACGGAGCGATTTTTCCTTTGGAGATGATCGTTCCGTTAATGACACCGGTCAACAGTCCAAGGCCGAGTCCGACGATGATCGGAACAAACAGCGGCATACCGCCGGGCTGTGCCAGACTGGCCACAACTACGGAAACAAGCGCAATGACCGAACCGGATGACAGATCGATCCCGGTCGTAATAATGACTAACGTAACCCCAATCGCCACGATGCCGACGACCGACATTTGCTTGACAATATTGAGCAAATTGCTTGCCGTAAAAAAGGTTGGCGAAAGAATCGACATGAGGATCACCAAGGCGATCAGGATCAGCAACATTCCATAGCGGCTGAGAAACGCCAGGCTTTTCACTTTTAGCGGACTGTTGTTGGCGATCCTTTCCTGCTTTTTCACCGTCGTCGTTTCACTACTCATTTTGAATTCCCCCAGACATTTTCAGGCACTTGTGGTCAACCCCCCGGTTGCCAGTTGCATAATCTTTTCCTGCGTTGCCTCTTCCCTGCTCAACTCCCCCATTTTTCGCCCTTCATGCATCACCATGATCCGATCGCTTAGTCCAAGAATTTCGGGAAGTTCCGATGAAACCAGCACAATCGCCTTTCCTTTCTTGGCCAATTCAAAGATCAACTGATAAATTTCCGCCTTTGCCCCGACGTCAATTCCCCTCGTCGGCTCATCAAGCAGCAAAATCTCCGGATCGTGCAACAGCCATCTGGCAATCAAGACTTTCTGCTGATTGCCGCCGCTCAAATATTTGATAATCTGTTTCAATCCGGGCGTCTTAATCGCCAGCTGCTCATTTTGTTGACGACAAGCCTGTTCCATCTTCTTCTCGTCCAGAAACACGCCTTTTGCATACTGGTCAATGTTGAGAATGGTCATATTGTCTTCAACCGACAGCGGCAAAAACAAGCCGGTCTGCTTTCGGTCTTCGGTCAACAAGCCGATCCGGTGGGCGATTGCATCGCGCGGCGAGCGAATCAACGCTTTTTGGCCATGAATGAAAATTTCTCCCGTATCCGGCGGATTCACCCCAAATATCCCTTCCAATACTTCTGTCCGCCCGGAACCCATCAGGCCGGCGACGCCGAGAATTTCCCCTTTTTTCAGTTCAAAACTGACCTGCTCATATTTGCCTCTCCTCGCCAATTGGCGTACCGACATAATCGTCTCCCCGATCTGTGCCGGCGGTTTCCGGAAGATTTGCTGCACTTCCCGGCCGACCATCATCTCGATCAACTGCTCCCGAGTGGTGTTCAGGCTGGGCCGGGTGCCGATATATTTGCCATCCCGCAGTACGGTCAGCTCATCGGTGATTTCCGCCAATTCATCCATTTTGTGCGTAATATAAATGATCGACACACCTTCCTGTTTCAACGAACGGATGATCCGAAACAGATGAAAGACTTCCTTTTCCGTAATTGCCGAAGTTGGTTCGTCCATCACAATCAACTTGGCGTTATAGGAGATCGCCTTGGCAATCTCGACCATTTGCGTATTGGCGATGCTCAGTTCAGACATCCGCGCATGCGGATCAATCTCGATCTCCAGCCGTTCAAACAATCGCCTCGTCTGGTCGGTAAGTTCCCGCGCTTTTACCCAGCCGGTCAGCCGAAAGCTCGGTTCTCTGCCGAGGAAAATGTTTTCCGCCACTGTCATATTGGGAATCGGGCTTAACTCTTGGTGGATCATCGAGATGCCTTTGTCCAGCGCATCCTTGACCCCGCCCAGCTTCAATTCTTCCCCGTCAAACAAAATCCGGCCGCGATCGGGGGAATACATTCCGATTAAAATTTTCATGAGGGTTGATTTTCCGGCACCATTTTCGCCCATCAGCGCGTGGACTGTCCCTTTCCTGACCTTGAGCTGTACTTGATCGAGCGCTTTTACACCCGGAAACTCCTTGGTAATCTGTTCCATTTCCAATATAAACTCACTGCTCATGGCTACCCCCTCATTCTGCCAGGATGTTCACTTTCGGCTCGTTTACTGCCATTTTTGGATATACTCGTCGACGTTGTCCTTCGTCACCAGTTCATACGGCACCCAAGTGAACTTCTCGACCGTTTCCCCTCTCGCCGCCTTGATCGCCGTGGCAAGACCGCTCTCTCCTTGACCGCGCGCATTCTGGAAGACCGTCACTTGCAATTTCCCGCTTTTCACATATTCGAGCGCGTCCGGGGTGGCATCAATACCGGCGACGATCGTTTGCTCCAGCTTGCCGACCGCTTCCAACGCCATGATCGCGCCAATCGCCATCTCATCGTTGTTGGAGACAACCGCATCAATTTTTTGACCGGACTGCAGCCAGTTTTCCATTAACGTCATTCCCTTGGCGCGATCCCATTCTCCCGTACCTTCCAGCACGATCTGGATCCCGGGGTTTTGTCCGATCACCTGTTTGTTGCCTTCCGTACGTTTGATTTGCGCCTCCTGCCCCATCTGCCCGTTGATCAGCGCCACATTGCCTTTGCCGTTCAACATTTTGCTTACTTCTTCCATTTGCATCAAACCTGCTTTAATCGATTCGGAGCCGACGTAGGCGGTCGCATTTTCCACTCCGTCATACTGTCTGTTGACAACAATGATCGGAATGTTGGCGGCTTTTGCTTTTTCCACCATTTCCGGGGCGGAAACGGTATCGACAGGAATCAGCACAATTGCGTTTACTTTTTGCAAAACGAAATTTTCCACTTGGGAAAGCTGTTTGCTTGCGTCATTCATCGCATCGACATAGATCACCTCTACATCTTTTTGCGTGGCGGCATACTGTTCCATCCCATCCTGCAAGTAGCTCAGCCATTTGTCATCAAAATCGGGATGGGCCACGCCGATGACCAGCTTGCCGTCCGCCGCGGCGTTGCTGCCTTGCTGTTCCGATGCCGCAGTCGGCTGGGCCGCTTGCTGCCCTCCGCAAGCAGCCGAAACAAGAGCGACGACCAACACGCCAATGAGCCAAAACCAGTTTTTCTGTCTTTGCATAACGTGAATCCCCCTTTAAATTGAGTATCTGCCAGGCGGCTCCATTCTCCAGCTCCCTTGCTCCCCGCTCTTTCAGCAATCCGTTTGGCCTGCGCATCCCGGGCAGCTGTCATAAGCAACGGCCCGGGGCAGGAACTGCTTTGTTCAGTTGTCCAGCATTTCCATGACCTTTACCCATCGGCCTGTCTGATCTGATCGTTCCACTGCCGCCAGCACCAGCTGGTTGCGAAGCCCATCCTCAAAATTGGGCGCCGGATTACAGCCATTGGCAATGCCATTGCACAACTCGAGCATCAAATTGATAAACGTGTGCTCGTAGCCGATAATATGACCGGCCGGCCAATAAGCGGCGGCGTAGGGGTGCTCCACTTCCGTACAGTTGATCGTGCGGAACCCTTGCAGGCCTGCTTCATCTCCATCCAGATAAACCTGGAGATTGTTCATGTTTTCCATGTCCCAACGCAGCGAACCGCGTTCCCCATTGATTTCAAAGCGATTTCCGGCGCGGTTTCCTTTGCTGAAACGGGTCGCCTCAAACACGCCCAAGGCGCCATTGTCAAAGCGGGCGAGGAATACGGCGGCGTCATCGACTTCTACCGGAGCGCGTTGTCCATTCCCGGGCCGTCCCCGCAAGTGCTGATCCATTTCCCCCAGCGGACGCTCTTTCACGAAAGTTTCCAACATTGCGACAACTTCGTTGATTTCGCCAACCAGAAAGCGCGCCAGATCAATAATGTGCGCTCCCAAATCACCCAGTGAGCCGGAACCGGAAACTTCCTTGCGCAATCGCCAGGTAAGCGGAAATTCCGGGTCCATCAGCCAATCTTGCAAAAAGGTGGCGCGAATGTGATAAATTTTTCCCAATCGCCCTTGCTCGATCAGCTTTTTGGCAAACTGGACGGCCGGTGCAAACCGATAGTTGTGGCAAATCATATGGATGACACCGGCCTTGTTCACCGCATCCCGCATCTGGCGGGCCTCAGCCACCGAACGCGCCAGCGGTTTTTCACAAAGCACATGCTTGCCTGCCTGTGCTGCCGCGATCGCCATTTCCGCATGCGTATGGTTGGGCGTAACGATATCAATCAAATCGATGTCATCGCGTTCAATCAAACGCCGCCAATCGGTCTCATAGCTGCTCCAGCCCATCTTCTCGGCAGACTGTTTCAGCGCGGCCTCGTCCCGCCCGGCGATCGCCTGCAACACCGGGACACCCGCTGGTTCGAAGAAAAACGGCAAATCTCTCAGTGCATGGCTGTGAGCCTTGCCCATAAATTTGTAGCCGATCATCCCGACGCGTATTGGTTTTTTCCTTATATCCACCCTTTGCTCACCGCCCCTTCCAAAATAAAAGCAGTTATCGACCAGCTAGGCGTTTCGGTGAAAATCAATCCGTTTGCCCTCTCTGGCGCTTTCATAGATCGCCTCCAGCAGCTGGATGGAGCGGAAACCGTCTTCTGCCGTGACCGGAGGAGCGCTTCCGTCCACGATCGCGCTGATGAACAAACGGTCTTCCTCGGCATAGCCCCATTTTTCTTCGGTGGTCAATTGAAAGAAGTCGCTGACTTGCGCCGGTTGTTTCAGCCCGGGGGCATACATGACTTTTTCCATTTCCTGTGTCGCAATGGTTGAATATGTTCCGTATACTTCCAAACTTTCAAACGGAAAGCTCCAGCCGGCGTGGGCATAGGTGACAAACGTGGCGATCGTTCCTGAGTCGAAAGTGAGTACGATCGCAAATGTATCCAGTTCTTCTGCGGAAACATTTTGCCGCCCTTCACAGTAAATCGTCTGCACTTCGCCAAACAGATAGCGGCTTAAGTCCATCAGATGAAAGGGAGTCTCATACAAAAATCCCCCGGTCACCTTCGGATCGGCGGTCCACGGCGGATTCAGCAGTTCGCCGCGATTCATCTTGATTTGCGCCAGGTTGGGAACCACCTCGCCGGAAGCGATCAGCTCCTTCACCTTTTTGTAAACCGAGGCGTATCGGCGATTCATCCCCAGATTGTAGATCGCCCGGGAGGCTGCCGCCGCTTCGCGTATTTGCTGCGCTTCCGCCAATGAAACCGCCATCGGTTTTTCGGAAAAGACGTGAATCTGGTTTTGCAGGCAAGCGAGAACCGGCTCGACGTGCAGTGTGTTGGGCGTAGTAACGTAAACCGCATCTACGCCAAGTTCAAACAAATCGTGCAAGCTCGTCAACGCCCGCGCCTGGCCGACTTCTGCCGCCAACGCTTGCGCCCGTTCGGCCGAAATATCGGCGACACCGACAATTTCCACTCGTTCGTCTCTCGCCAAAATGGAACTGTGTACTTTTGCAATAAATCCGGCACCCAGAATGCCAACTTTTACTTTGCTCATCAGCTACTCTCCTTTATCTCGTAACAAGTAAGATGGAAAGCGCTTAACATATCAGACACAGCTTGTCGTTTCCGGATTGGGCAACAATTTTTCAGGGAGATAGAGAAGGATGCTGGAGGATTTTTCGCATCGATTCTTGGTGTGAAAGGAAAGCACAGACAAGCGGCGATCCAATGAAAGCGCTTTCTTTATGTGCGGCCAACAGGCAGCGTGAAACACGCCTGTCTGCTTTGGTTCAGGAGCGGCGCTTCCCTGTTGACTTGCGAATAATCAGTTGTGGCAACATGACGATTCGCTGCTTCGTTTTGTTGTGGCGTTCAATTTCTTCAATCAGCAGATCGACTGCCTGCGAGCACATGTCGAGGATCGGCTGGGCAACCGTTGTCAAGGGCGGGTCGGTACTCCGCGATAACAAGGTGTTATCAAATCCGGCAACCGAGAGATCATCGGGAATGCGCAATTGTCTTTCCCTCGCTGCCAGGATCACGCGGATCGCCAACAAATCATTGCAGGCAAAAATGGCGGTTGGCCGCTCGGGCGAATCAAGCATTTGGCCGGCCAAATATTCTGCGCCTTCTTCCGTCGAATCGCTGACCACGAGAAACTCTTCTCTGACCGGCAAACCTTTATCCTGCATCGCTTGCCGAAAGCCGCGGATTCGTTCCCGGCTGCTCGACGCATCTTCGGCGAGAATTCCGATTCGGGTATGCCCCAGGGAAATCAGATGGGAGGTCACTTCGTAGCCGCCCATAAAATCATCCACTTTTACGCTGTTAACCGACAGATGTGGATAAGACTCGGCCAACAGGACGACGGGAACCTGCTCTTCAATCAACTCGGCAATTACTTCCACATTTTTGTAGCCGCCAGCGAGAATAAAGCCGTCGACACTTTTTTGGCGCAGCAGCGAGACGTACACCGCTTCCTTTTTCTCCTGCGAATCCGTGCTGCAAATGACAAGATTGTAGCCGCGTTCATGCGCCCGATCTTCCACTCTGCGGGCCATTCCGGCAACAAACGGATTGGCGATGTCGGGAAGCAGGAAACCGATAGTCGACGTGCGTTTGCCGGTTAAAGCCGACGCCAGTACGCTAGGTTTGTAGTTCAGTTCTTCCATGACTTTCAACACTTTTTCTTTTGTTTTTTTACCGACCCGCTGATGATTAATCACCTTTGAAACGGTAGCGATCGACACTCCTGCTTCTCTTGCCACGTCATAGATCGTTGGTTTCATCCACTGTGTGCCTTCTTTCTACCTGGTAGTTCTGTCCGCGCTTCCATCCGTGAAGTTGAGCAGAGCGGAAACGATTTGATGATGAAGCGCTTTCTGCATTGGTTAGCGCGGCAAGTTGGCTGCATTTGCCGTTGATTGTGCTGTGTCCAAGGGAATGGTTGTGTTTGTGTGGTAGGATGCTGTGGCTGCTGCTGCGATTTGCAGAGCGATTTTGCCGTCCTGCTCATGGACAAGCGGTTTTTGCTGATTGCGCAAACATTCGATAAAGGAAACCATTTCATTCAAGTAAGCATCCAAAAACAGTGTGGGGAAGTCGGGAATGATGTCGTGCGTGCCGCCTTTCTTGGTCAGAATTTTCAAGGCGTGGTGCCGAAGTGAACCGATCTGGATCGCTCCTTCCGTTCCGATCACTTCCGCGCGAATATCATACCCGTAAAATGCGTTGCGGCTCGCTTCGATGTCGGCGGCAGCTCCAGAGTCAAAGGTCAGATAAGTCAGCGCCTGATCGACATCGCGGTACTCGCTGACGAAAGCGTGCCGGTCCCGGTTGACGACGCTGCCGTGTGCGGTCACGGAAGTAACCTCTGCTCCCAGCATAAACCGCGCGGCGTCGTAGTCGTGGATCGAAAAATCAAGGTACAGCCCGCCGCTGTTTTTGATAAATTCCGCCGGCGGCGTATTTCCGTCACGGGTAATGCCTTTGAAGTAAAGCGGTTTCCCGATGTCTCCGGCGTCGATTCGCCGCTTCGCTTCCAGATAAGCCGGGTCAAACCGCCGCATAAAGCCTACCTGACAAGAGACATTGCTGCTTTGGATCGCCGCGATGACCTCATCTGCCTCCTGCAGCGAGTGTGTGATCGGCTTCTCCACAAAAATGTGCTTTTGATTGGCTGCCGCCAATTTCAGCAAGGCTGCATGGGTTGTCGTCGGGGTCACGATAACAACGGCATCCAGATCCGGATCGGCCATAACGGCTGCGGGATTGTCGGACCACCGCGCCACCCCCAGTTCTCTTGCCACCTGCTCGGCTCTGCCGGGCAAGGCATCGACCACTGCTGCCAGTTCGGCATCCTGTATCCGCTGCGCCAGATTTTGCGCGTGCCAATAGCCGAGCCTGCCCAAACCAATGACGGCGCACCTGATTTTTTTGTTCACGTAATCCCATCCTTTCAAATGTTTCTCGGCGGATGACTCGTGATGATTTTCAAAATTCACTCTTTTCAGTTTTTGTAAAGCGCTTTACTTATTTCGTATTATAGTATCCGCGTTATACGATTTCAACACTATTTTGTAAGCGGTTGCATATTTTTTCGCCTAAAAAGCCGGCGCCATCTCTGACGCCGGCCGCTGCCGAGCTGTTCCTATTTTTTTGCCGACGGCTGTACGCCTTCCGGAATCGGACATTGGTAAGCCTGTTTGCCCAAACGTTCCTGCAATTCTTTCTTCGCCTGGAGCACCGCTTCCGGATTTTTCAGCATGTCGATCGCCGTTGCCGCCATCACCTTGCCGGCATGAAGCATCCCTTTATGCCCGATCGAAGTGGCGCCAATCGTCACCCATTGCCACGAATGCAAAGCCGAGCCGTTCACGAAGCATGCCGTGTTGCATTGGGCGGTCGGCGTAATCCAACTGACATCGCCTACGTCCGTGGAGCCGTTCAGCGGGATGGTTGCCCCTGTATAAGGCTGCAGCCAGTCCACCAGGTCGGGAGATGCTCCATCGGGCAAAGCGGCCGAGCTGGCTCTTTCCTGCGGTGTGAGCGTAGCCCGTACTTCCTGCGCCAACGCTTGTTCCTGCTCATCGAACTGCGGGACGCCCAACTGTTGAAAATTGCGATACATGACTGATTCTAACGTCTTGTTCTGAATCAGCTCGGAGCACGCTTTGTCAAACACGATCTCCACTTCGGTTCCGGTCATCAGCGCTGCCCCTTTGGCAATGTCGCAAACCCGTTCGTAAATTTCTTGCACTTGGGGAACATGCGGAGCGCGAATGAGATACAAGACTTCCGCTTTCGCCTGAACGACATTGGGAGACAATCCGCCTGTATGGGTAACGGCGTAATGCACCCGCGCTTCCGGAATGATGTGTTCGCGCAAGTAGTTGACGCCAATGTTCATCAGTTCAACGGCATCGAGTGCGCTTCTTCCCAGATGGGGACTGGCCGCGGCGTGTGCGCTTTTTCCCTTGAACTTGAAGTACACCTGGTAATTGGCCAAAGATTCCACGGCCATGACGCTGTTATAGCCCATCGGATGCCAGCTCAGCGCGAAGTCCACATCGTCAAACACTCCGGCGCGGGCCATAAATGTTTTTCCGGAGCCGCCTTCTTCTCCGGGACAGCCGTAATAACGGACGGTGCCGGGCAGATTATATTTTTGCAAATATTCTTTAACCGCCACAGCGGCCGCCAAAGAGCCAGTGCCCAGCAAATTGTGGCCGCAGCCATGGCCATTGCCGCCAGGGATCTCCGGAATCTCCTGCGCAATGCCTTTTTTCTGGCTCATCCCCGACAGCGCATCAAACTCTCCCAGGAAAGCGATGATCGGCGCTCCGCTGCCAAAAGTTCCGATAAAAGCGGTCGGGATGCCGCCTGCCCCACGTTCGACAGCGAACCCTTCTTCCTCCAACGTTTGGCAAAGCAACTCGGCAGAACGAAATTCCTCAAACCGGGTTTCGGCAAATTCCCAGATCCGGTTGCTCACGTCGATAAACTTCTCGCGTTTTTGCTCGATTGTCGTCGTGATCATTTGCAGATCGTTGTTCATTTGCGATCCTCTCCTTCCGCACGAGATAAGGAAAATTCGGCTTGCAGCGTCCGTCTGGCGATTCGTTCGAGCAATTTCACGCTGCGCGGCAACACTTCCTCCTGGATGTCAAACTTGGGATGATGATGAGGAGCGGGAATGTCTGTGCCAATTACCATATAAGTCGCCTTGCCGCCGCGTTCCTGAACCCGGCGAATCATGAAGCTGGCGTCTTCGCTGCCGATCGAATTGGCCGCCCCCACTTGGAAAGCAGTAAATCCTTCCACCTGTTTGGCTTCTTCAATCGCCAGTTCGGCCAGCTCTTGATCGCTGTGAATCGGAATGGCGGCGCCAATTACCTCGATCCGGTAATTCAATTCATGCATTGCCGCGCTTTGCGCGATAATGTTGCGAACGCGGCGTTCCAGTTCCTGATTGACTTCCTCCGTAGCCGAACGAGTCTCGACGACCATTCTGGCGGATTGCGGAATAATATTCGCCGCTGTTCCGCCTTCCAGGACGCCGACGTTGATGCGGGTTTCCCCTGTGCTGAAGCGCGGGATGGCATGGATATTCAGCAGAGCGGTAGCGGCACCGAGCAAGGCATTGCGCCCTTGCTCCGGACTGGCCCCGGCATGTGCGGAAACCCCTTCGAAATAGGCGGCCATTTTCGTGGTAGCCAGAAAGCCGGCACAACTCCCATGCACTTCACCCAAAGGAACATTCGTGCCCAGATGGTGGCAGAACAAATAATCGACATCGTCCAGCATCCCTTTTTGCACGACGGCATAAGCTCCGCGCACCCCTTCTTCCGCCGGTTGAAAAATCAGCTTTACCGTACCGGAAAAGTTTCCGTCCGCCAGTTTTTCCGCCAGTCCGAGACCAATGGTCGTATGCCCATCGTGGCCGCAGGCGTGCATATTGCCTTCATACAACGAGCGGAATCCTGCCGCTTGCGGATAGTGATCGTGATCTGTGCTTTCCAAAATTGGCAAAGCGTCCATATCGAAGCGGAAAGCCACCGTTGGTCCCGGCGCCTTTCCCTTTAAAATTCCAATCACCGCGGTGTAGCCTCCGCGCATCTTCTCGACGATTTGCGGATTGGCACCGTCGCGCAGCGCCCGCTGATAGGCGTCCTCCAATACTTCAGGCGAGGGCAGTCCCCGGCGCGATTCCCCATCGATGGCATCCTGGCCATAAAGCACTTCGTAGCCAAGCGCCGTTAATTGTTCCACCACTTTCGCTGCGGTGCGAAATTCTGTGAAACCTAATTCGGGATGCTGATGCAAATCTCTGCGCAACGCAATCAGATCCATCATTTTCCAAACCTTCTTTCCAATGTTTTACGTTGGTCAACCCAGTTTCGGATAAACACCCGGGCCGATGGGCAAGCCCAAAAAGTACCAGACAACCAGCAACAGCGTCCAGCAAACGAAAATTACCAACGGATAAGGCAAAATCAGTGAATAATACGTGCCCAGCTTCGCCTCTGGCTTGTACTCTTGCAAAAACTTCAACAGCAATGGCGTAAACGGCGAAACGATCGCAAACGGAATAACCGAAGAGTCGGCAATCCGGAAGGCGATTTGCGCGAAAGCCGGATGATAGCCGAGCGCCATGAACATCGGCACAAAAACCGGGGCCAGCAGTGACCAGATCGCTGAGCCGCTGGCGATAAACAAGCAAAGGAATGCGGACAGGAACATCAGGCCGATAAACACCGGCGCTCCGGTCATATGCACTTTTTCCAACAAATCGGTGATATACAGGGCCATGAAGGTTCCCATGTTGCTCCAGTTAAACAAGGCGACAAATTGGGACAACGGGAAAACCAGTACGATAAAGCCGGCCATCCCTTTAATCGGATCGGCCAAATAGGCAGGCAAATCATTTTGTTTGCGGATGGCTCCGATTTTGATGCCATAGGTAATGGAAACCGTTAAGAAGAACAAGAGAATAATCGGCACAATCCCGGAAATGAATGGGGAGGGAACGATCGTGCCCAGTTTCGGATCACGCAGCAAACCGTTTGCCGGAACAACCAAGGCCGCCAGCACAATAATGAACACTAAAGCAGCGATCCCGGTCGCTTTTAACGCTTTGTTTTGCTCCGGCGTCACATCTTCCAGCTTGTTGAGACGATTTCCTTTGTACGTTCCCAAGCGCGGTTCGATGAATTTATCCGTGATCAATCCGATCAACCCGGTCAGGAGGATAACCGAAGTTGCCATGAAGAACCAGTTGTCGAGGACGCTGACCGTGACGTTGGGATCGACACCCTTTGCAATTTCGGAACTGATCCCCGACAACAGCACGTCGGTCGTCACGATCAAGATGTTTGCCGTAAAACCCGACCCTACTCCGGCGATGGCGGCAAGCAAGCCGGCAATCGGATTGCGGCCTACAGCCATAAAGATCAATGCGCCGAGCGGAGGCATGATAACGAAAGTAGCATCGGATGCGATGTGGCTGAAAAATGCGATAAAGGCAACCATATAACTGGCATATTTCGCATTGACCCGCAAAGACATTTTGCGGATCACGGTTTCCAGCAAGCCAACTTTCTCAGCGAGACCGACGCCGAGCATCAACGTCAAAATCGAGCCAAGCGGCAGGAAGCCGGAAAAATTCTTAATGATGTTCGGTAAAATCCATTGTATGCCTTCTTGACTGAGCAAATTTTTCACATGCACTTCTTCATTTTTTACGGGATCGATCGCGTAAACATCAAACAACGAGAGAACCGCGGTTAAAATCATCAAGATGGCAATCAAGTAGACGAAAAGCATGAAAGGATGCGGCAGCTTATTTCCAACCCGTTCCACCCATTTGATCAATCCTGCTCCCCGGACGCTTTCCGTTTGCTGATCCGCACTGGTTTGCAGTTGTCCTGTACTCATGGGAACCCCCCTACTGTTTGTTCTTTTTATCTGGTTTGTTTCAGCGATTTAACTAACATTGAGAGCGC
This sequence comes from Brevibacillus fulvus, assembly GCF_016908525.1. Classification (GTDB taxonomy): domain Bacteria; phylum Bacillota; class Bacilli; order Brevibacillales; family Brevibacillaceae; genus Brevibacillus_G; species Brevibacillus_G fulvus. Next base: position 82,172 of record NZ_JAFBEB010000002.1, on the reverse strand, counting down.
AGCGTTCCGGGACCTCCCCTCCTGAAAATTTAACGAATATTTTATGAAATTGTCGTTTAATAGGATTATATTACCGTAATAAAGCATTTTCAACTATTTATAATTGTTTGACTTGTTGCAAAAATGCAGAATGAACAAAGGGAATGCGATTCCTCGCATTCCCTTCCCCTTTGTCAACGATACAGCCTGCGGCCCGTATCGCGAAATTCCTTCGCTTTTTCCGCCAAGCCTTTATCAATTGCCTCCTGATGATTCAGCCCATGCTGCCTGGCGTACTCCCGGATGTCTTGCGTAATCCGCATACTGCAAAATTTCGGGCCGCACATCGAGCAAAAATGGGCAGTTTTGGCACCTTCGGCCGGCAGAGTCTCATCATGGTACTCCATCGCTCTTTCCGGGTCCAAAGATAGATGAAACTGGTCTCTCCAACGAAACTCGAAACGCGCTTTGGATAGGGCGTCATCCCTCTCCTGCGCCCCCGGATGCCCTTTGGCCAAATCGGCAGCATGGGCCGCAATCTTGTAAGCGATCACGCCCTCCCGAACATCGTTTTTATTCGGAAGTCCGAGGTGCTCCTTGGGTGTGACATAACAAAGCATTGCCGTCCCGAACCAGCCGATCATCGCGGCGCCAATGGCCGAGGTAATATGATCGTAGCCGGGCGCAATGTCTGTAGTCAGCGGCCCCAGTGTATAAAAAGGGGCTTCGTGGCAAATTTCCATTTGCCGTTCCACGTTCTCTTTGATCATATGCATCGGAATATGCCCGGGCCCCTCAATCATTACCTGAACATCATGCTTCCAGGCAATCTTGGTCAACTCGCCCAGAGTCTCCAACTCGGCAAACTGCGCCTCATCATTGGCGTCGGCAATGGAGCCAGGACGCAATCCGTCACCGAGGGAAACAGAGATATCATAGCTTTTCAGAATTTCACATATCTCTTCAAAATGCGTATATAAAAAATTTTCCTGATGATGTGCCAGACACCAGGCCGCCATAATCGATCCGCCCCGTGAGACAATACCGGTAACGCGGTTGGCAGTCAACGGGATGTAGCGCAGCAGCACGCCCGCATGGATGGTAAAATAATCAACCCCTTGTTCGGCTTGTTCAATCAAAGTATCCCGATAAAGTTCCCAGCTTAATTCTTCGGCTTTCCCCCCCACCTTTTCCAATGCCTGATAAAGCGGAACGGTCCCAATCGGCACCGGTGAATTGCGGATAATCCATTCCCTTGTCGTGTGGATGTTTTTCCCTGTAGACAAGTCCATGATCGTGTCCGCTCCCCAGCGTGTCGCCCATCTCATCTTTTCCACCTCTTCCTCGATGGAAGAAGCTACCGCGGAGTTTCCGATGTTGGCATTAATTTTCACCAAAAAATGTCGGCCAATGATCATCGGTTCGCTTTCCGGATGATTAATATTAGCCGGAATAATCGCCCGTCCCATCGCCACTTCCTTGCGGACAAATTCCGGTGTCACTCGTTCGCGAATCGCCACATACTCCATTTCCGGGGTAATGATGCCTTTTTTGGCATAATGCATCTGAGTTACGACAGCCCCGGGTTTGGCGCGCAGCGGACGTCGTTTCAGACCGGGGAAGTTTATCGGTTGATCAGCTTCCTTCTGTTTGTAGCCATTATCCTCCGGTTGGACGGTACGCCCCGCGTACGCTTCTACGTCGTTTCGCTCCAGTATCCACGCCAGCCGATTGGCAGGCAATCCTTGGCGAATATCGGTTTCCATGCTGCCGTCAGTATATGGCCCGCTGGTGTCGTAGACTCTGACCGGCGGGTTTTCCCGCTGTCCATCCGCACTGACTGTTGGCGAGAGAGCAATCTCCCGCATCGGGACGCGAATATCCGGACGCGATCCCTGCACATATACTTTTTTGCTGCCGGGAAACGCGCACAAACTTTGCAATTCGTCCTTCTTTTCAAACTCGCTTGCCATTTCCATTCCTCCTTGAGAACAGTGTGATCAAGCGGGGAAGCCGAAAAGACGAAAAAAAGACCGCAACGAAAAGAAGCGATCTTTTATCTCCAAAAGCTCGAACATTCCTCCGCTGGCATTACCCAGATCAGGTATAACGGTCGACGACATTGCCGGTCATCCTCTCAGCCTGGCTTCACCAAGCTCCCGTGTCTATTCAGTTTTCATTCCTATCATATCCATAAATTTACAAATTTTCAACCCAGAAAAATCCCGTTACAATCGCAAGCTCATAAACACACTGTTCGGATCTTCCTGATAGTCGGAGAATGGCGGGCAATATTGAAAGCCGAAACTTTCATACAGTTTTCTCGCTGGCATAAACGCATCCATCGAGCCGGTTTCCAGACTGACTCGCTGATAACCACGGCGTCTCGCTTCTTCGAGTATGTACTGAAGCATTCGCCTGGCCACGCCTTTTCGCAGGTGTGCGGAGGCGGTTCGCATCGATTTGAGCTCTCCATGCAGACTGTCCAGCTCTTTTAGCGCTCCACAGCCAACGAGTTCCCCTTGTTCCCACGCGCTCCAAAACGTAATCTCCGGCTGCTTCAACTGCTCGAGATCAAGGGCATGGATGCTTTCAGGCGGAGAATGAACAGCCATGCCCGCCAAATGCTCGCTGATCAACGCAATGACTTCAGCCCCGGTTAAATCGTCTTGGTTAAATTCCATATCATTGTCCCCCTGGCAGCAAATCGTGCTCGTTTCACTTTTGTCTGGGCCGCCCTTTAACGGATACCCGCTGATCTTATTTACGCAAAGCATACAGCTTTCGCGGCCGCCCGCGTACCGACTGCATCTCTTCCCCTTTGGTCTCGATCAAACCGGCTTCACACAGACTCCCCATGATTCGCTGGACATTGCGCACGCTCATCGACAAATATTGGGCGAGGTCGGCTGAGCTGAACGTTGTCCAGCCCATCTTTTGTACCAGCGCTTCTATTTTTCTAAAGGTTTTGATACTGACATTCGCTTGATTGAGTTTTTTCAGCAATGCTCGATCAGTGGAGCGATACGCATACAACAGTTGGTTTTGCTGTCCGGCCGATTCCACGATCAGGCCGTCTTCCTGCACGATCACGATGTCTTGCTCCGTGCCAACCTTGGCATGTTGAATCGCTTTGCGGGCATGCGTCTCCGCCGAGTACGCAGTGTCGCCATAGCCGATCCCCACTGCCACGACAGCATCGGTTTCGGCAGCAATTTGCTGGATGGCGTGCCGCAATTGTTCAATCTCACGTTCCAATGCGCCACGCGAACTGACAATTTTGTAGCAGCCATTGCCGTTTTCGATCAATGAACCATCTACGCTTTCGCAATAATGCAGCAATATTTTTTGAATCGCCAGCTCCAAATGCTGCAAATGATAGCGCGCCACCGATTTCTCGGCAATCTCGTCAAAGCCTTCAATCTCGATGATCTCCATACCGATTTGCGTATCTTTGAAATACGAACTTTTCGCTTTTTCCAGCACGATCTTCATTGCTTGCCGGATTTCCATCTTTGTCATTAAAATGCGGTAAACCGGAACTCCTGCCAGTTTCAGCCTTCTTTCTACGGAAAACAATGTCGTAAAAGCCCCCTGCACCTTTCCTTCCTCCCACAGCTTCTGGTGAAATGCGGCAATGGCAACAGGGTCATACTGTTCGTCATACGTGTACAAATACGTGTCTTCTGCCGGCACTCCCAGCTCGGCAAGCGATTCTTGCATATGGGCTACTTCGGAATCGATCATATCGATCGATACCCGTTTGGAGATTCGCTGCTGTTCAAACGCCATTTGGCAAAAACCGCGATACAGATTGGCACCTGTTTGATGACAGTAGACGATATTGGCATCGGAACGCAGCACCTTTTTGGCGAACATATGCGGAATCGGCCCGGAAAAAAACCACCCGTCAAAATCCGCTTGATGTTGTTCGACGATCCGGCTGACTTCTTTCGCATCCTCATATACGAAAGAAACGAACTCAATTTCGTGTTCAAATTCATTGGCTACATCAAGGATCCGTTCAACGGATGGCGGTGGTCCTACAACTCCAATTCTGTACATAGCGCCCGTTACTCCTATGTTTTTGCATGCATTTTGCAAATTTTTGTCTATTATAACAAATAGAAGAGAATTTGCGGGGAATTTGCTAGCAGTTTTTTACGTTGCTTGCCGCGCTGTCAACTGTTTTCAGAATTGACAGGATAATCGGAAAGCTCGTCGAAAGAATGTATATCATCCTTTTACAAAAGTCAGGGGGTTACCAATGCGGCCGATTATTGGCATTACCGCACCGCTGCGCGAAGGAAAAGTAATTTTGAGTCAGGATGTGAACGACTCCATTTTGGATGGGGGCGGGCTTCCGTTTACGCTTCCCTACACGGCAAATCTTGAAGTGCTGAGGGAACTGACCGGACGCCTGGATGGCTTGCTGCTGACGGGCGGCGTCGATGTAGACCCCTCACTGTTTGGCGAAGAGCCGTTGCCCGGTTTGGGGGAAATCATGCCGGAGCGTGACGAATTGGAGATGCGGCTGACCCAGCTGGCCCTCGCGCAAAACTTGCCGATTTTGGCGATTTGCCGCGGCGTCCAACTGTTGAATGTCGTCGCCGGAGGCACCTTGTACCAAGATTTGGCCAGCCAAAAGGAACAGGTGCTGCAGCATTCGCAAAAAGCGCCGCGCGACTATCTTTCCCATTCCGTCGAGATCGCCGCAGGAAGCAAACTGGAACAGATCATCGGAAGCCGCCGGATCAAAGTAAACAGTTTTCATCATCAAGCCGTTAAACAACCGGCTGCCGGGTTCCGCGTCTCCGCTTTGGCCGGCGACGGAGTGATCGAAGCGATTGAAAGTGAACGCCATCCGTACGTGATCGGCGTGCAATGGCATCCGGAAAACACCTGGAGAAACGACGAGCCTTCGCAAAAACTTTTTGCTTCATTCATCGAAGCCTGCAAAAGTTGATTGAGCTCGGGACTAAGCGAAAAAGGCTGATGCAAACTGCGACTCCCTTTTTCGAACGGGAGAGCAAAGTGGATCGGCCTTTTTCCGTTCTATTCGCCTCGAAAGATCGGTTTGCGTTTTGCCCGAAATGCCTCCAGCGCCTCAATTCGGTCTTTGGTCGGAATAATCGCTTCATACGCTTTTGCTTCTATCTCCATCCCGCTCATAAGGTCAACGTTCAGGCCGCGGTCGATCGCATCCTTCGCTTGATAAACCGCCAAAGGAGCATTGTTGGACAGCTCGCTGCACAGCTGCCGGCATCGTTCGTCCAACTGTTCAACCGTTTCCGCCACCCCGTTGAGAATGCCAAGCCGCTGCGCTTCCGTCGCGGATATCCGCCGGCCGGTCAGAATCAATTCTTTCGCCAGCGCCGGTCCGATCAATCGCGGAAGCCGTTGGGTGCCGCCCGCGCCGGGAATAATCCCCAGGCTAACTTCCGTCAGTCCCAGCGTGGCGCCGGCCCAAGCGTAACGAAAATCGCAAGCCAGCGCCAATTCAAAGCCGCCGCCAAAGGCATATCCGTTAATGGCGGCGATCGTCGGCTGCGGCAGACGGGCAAGCGCATCGAACACCTCGCGTATTTTGTTCACATTGCGGCGCACCTGCTGCTCATTCAGCGTGCGCCGCTCCTTCAAATCAGCTCCGGCACAAAACGCTCTTCCTGCCGCGCGAATGACCACGCTGCGAATCTCTTTGTACGCCAATCCGATTTGCGCAATGATCTCCCCGAGTTGGCACAAGGTCGGGTAATCCAGAGCATTTAGTTCAGCCGGTCGGTTGAGTGTGATCAATCCCACGTTATCTTCTTTCTCGAACAGCACGGTACGCTCACTCACCGCTCTTCCCCCCTTGAGACACGTCCGATTCCTTCTCCCAAATATTGTCTCATCAGTTCCTGATAAGTAGCGGAACTGTTCTGTACCCACCATAATGCCCCGCCTTCCAGCTGCTTCTTTACTTTGGCGGGAGCGCCAGCGATCAGCACACGTGCCGGAAACGTTTCACCGGCTTTGACCATGCTGCCGGCCGCCACGACCGATTCCTCGCCAATTTCGGCATTGTCGAGGATCACCGAATTCATCCCGATCACCGATTTGGCGCCAATCCGGCAATTATGCAAGATCGCCCCGTGTCCAACCGTAACATCCTCTCCAATAAAGGTGCCGCTGTCCGTCATATGCACAACACAGTTGTCCTGCACGCTGGTGCGAGCCCCGACAACGATTGGTCCGCAGTCTCCTCGCAGCACCGCGCCAAACCAGATGCTGGCTCCATCCTCAATGGTAACATCGCCGATGATGGTGGCATTGGGAGCTACAAACGCCGTCTCAGCAATTTTGGGAAATACTCCCTTGTAACCGAAAATATACATCGTGCCCTGCCTCCCCTCTTTTAAAAGGACAGTATCGGCCCGCTGATGAGAGCCGATACCGATACGGTTAATCTGGTTATGTTACTGCCCTTTCCAGTTAGGCTGCCGCTTTTCCAAAAACGCGCTCAATCCTTCTTTGGCATCCTCCGAACGGAACAGCAAGTTTTGCAACTCACCTTCATAGCGGATCGCCACATTCAGCGGCATGTCGATTCCGTTCATGATGGAAAGCTTGATGTTGGACACGGCGTACGTCGCGCTGTTTACAATCTTGCGGGCATATTCCAACACTTTTTCCCGCGTCTGTTCCTGTGGGAATACATCGTTGACCAGCCCGATCTCCAACGCTTCCTGCGGCGAGATCGTCTTGCCGGTAATATTCATATCAAGCGCCCGCGACGGTCCGATCAGCCGGGCCAGACGCTGGGTTCCCCCGGTTCCCGCCAAGACGCCGAGCGATACTTCCGGCAATCCGATTTTTCCTGCTTGATCTCCCATAAACCGCAAATCGCAACCGAGCGCCATTTCCAACCCGCCGCCAACCGTATGGCCTTCCAGGCAGGCGATATACACTTGCGGGGACCGCGCCATCTTATCCAACGTTTCGTTGCAGAACAGGCAAAACTGGGTTTTAAAGCGAGGCTCTGCCGCTTTCAGGAAGTTGATGTCGGCACCCGCGGAGAAAAAGCGGGGCGTGTCGCTCATCAGGACCGCCACTTTGATGCTGCTGTCGAAACGGATATCATCGATCGCCGCATTCAGTTCGCGGTAAAACTCAAGACTGTACGAATTGGTTTTGTTGATATGCAGATGGATTTCTGCAATCCCGTCCTGTTTTTTCACCGTAAGCATAGTACCTTCTTGCACAGATGCTGTTGTCATGGAAAATGCCTCCTTGTGGATGGTTTTTTATAAGCCGAACAGATTCAGCGAACGATTGCCAATATACGAAACGACGCTCTTCGTCTCGGTGTAGAGCTGCATCGTTTCCAGGCTGAGTTCGCGGCCAAATCCGGATTGTTTGTACCCGCCGAAGGGCGTTCCGGGGAAGGCGGAGATCGGCGAATTGATCATGACGATGCCGGCCCGGATCGCGGCCGCAACCCGATTGGCTCGGCCGTGGTCTTTTGTCCAGATGGCGGAGCCCAGCCCGTAGATCGTGTCATTGGCCATTTGGATCACTTCCTGCTCTTCCGCAAACGGAATGACGACAACGACAGGACCGAAAATTTCTTCCTGGGCGACGCGCATTTTGTTATGCACATTGGCCAAAATCGTCGGCAAATACCAATGTCCTTTGGCAAACTCGGGCCCCTCCGGCCGCTTGCCGCCGCAGAGCAGAGTCGCGCCCTCATCCAAAGCAAGCTGGACATAACTGTCGATGACCCGCTCATGCTCCGCCGAGATGACTGCACCCATATGCACCCCTTCGCGAAACGGGTCGCCGACCTGAATCCGCTTGGCCTTCTCGACAAACTGCTCCATGAATCTGTCGTAAATGGCTCGGTGCACAAACAGCCGGGAGCGCGCCTCACACGACTGACCGGTATTGTAAAAAATGCCGTAGAGCGAGCCGTCTACCGCCGCTTCCAGATCACAATCGTCAAAGACGATGTTCGGCGATTTTCCGCCAAGTTCGAGCGTTACCCGTTTTAATGTCCGGGAGGCGCGGGCCATAATGTCTTTCCCCGTTTCCGTCTCCCCGGTAAATGCGACTTTGTCGACGCCCGGATGCTCAGTCAAATATGGGCCAATCTCGGAACCGCTGCCGGTAATGACATTGATCACCCCTTCCGGCACACCCGCTTCCGTACAAATCTCCGCCAGCACATAAGCGGTAATCGGCGTATGACTGGCCGGTTTCAAGACAACCGTACAGCCGGCAGCCAGGGCGGGAGCAATTTTCCAGGCGGCCATCATCAGCGGATAATTCCACGGAATGATTTGCGCGCAAACACCGACCGGCTCTTTGACAGTATAGTTGAAGAACCCATTCGGCACTTGATTGACACGCCCGCCTTCCGTCACGGCCGCTGCCGCGTAAAATTCAAAATCCTCGATCGCCTGGCCAATCTGGCCTTTGGCCGCATCGACCGTTTTGCCGCTGTTCAAAACTTCCAAACGCACCAGATCAGCGAATCGGGCCCGCATGATCTCTGCAATTTTGTTCAGCACTCTGGCACGTCTGGCAGCGGTCAAACGCGGCCATTTTCCGCGATCAAATGCTTCCCGTGCCGCGGCAACCGCCCGATCCACGTCCTCCCTGGAAGCTTTGGCCACCTGTGCCAAGACTTCGCCTGTCGCCGGATTGTACGTCTCGAAGTACTCCCCGGTGCTGCCGGCTGTGTAACCGCCATTGATATACAGTTGATACTGCTGCTTGAGCATGACTGTCCCTCCTTGCCTATTCGTATCGATAAAATCCCCGGCCTGACTGTTTGCCCAGCCAGCCGGCATGGACCATCTTGCGCAAAAGCGGAGCAGGCCGATAGCGCTCTTCGCCAAGCTCACGCTGCAATCCGCGCAAAACGGCATAAATATCATCCAAACCGATCTGATCAGCCCAAGCGAGCGGACCGTCGGGATAATTGACGCCCAATCGCATCGCCCGATCGATGTCGGCTGCCGTCGCCGTCTTCTCCGTCCAGGCAAACGCCGCTTCATTGACGATCATCGCCAGGATGCGCGGAAAGACGAGGCCAACTTCATCTTTTACCTGTTCCGTCTCTTTGCCGATGGCCAGCCAAAACTGCCGGGCGCGCTCCACATAGAATCCGTCCGTCTGCAGCGCTCCGGCCAGTTCCACCAGTTGTTTCTCCTCGACGGGCGCGAAGGTAGCAAAGCCAACCAGGCGCGAGGAATGCGTCAGCCAAGAAGCTGCCTCGGTGGCGGAAACAGCGAGCACAGAGGTGAGGATCAGGCAGTCTCGGGGAATGACTCGTTCAATCAATTGCAGCTGGGTCCGTTTTTCCTTCAAATCAAGATTGTGCGTTTCGAGCACAAGTTCGATCGCCGGCGCATTCGGATTTGCTTGCAACTCTTCCCACAAGACCAATTCCGCATCGGCAGAACGACTGATTTCCTCTCGCAGCGACTCGGCCAAAGCATTGGTCCCTACGACCGCCACCCGCGGCTTAGTTCTTGTCTTCATAGCGGTAGTACCCTCCTCCCGCTTTTCGGCCAATCTGTCCGGACTGGACCATGCGCTGTTGCAAATAGTGGGGACGGAAGCGGGCATCGGCGAAAAATCCTTGATGAACAGAAGTTGTCGTGGAAAAATTGATGTCGATGCCGATCAAATCCTGCAGTTCAAACGGCCCCATACGGAATGCCCCCGCTTTCTTCATAATGCGATCAATTTGCGCCACATCTGCGACCTGATCGCCCCAAATCCGCACCGCCTCGTTGTAGTACGGGCGGGCGATCCGATTGACTACAAAGCCAGGCGTATCCTGACAGACGACCGGTTCCTTGCCGATGGCCGCGGCAAACTGTTCCAGACAGACGACTGTCTCCTTCGCTGTTTGCAAACCTTTGACGATTTCGACCAATGGCATCACCGGCGCCGGATTGAAAAAGTGCAGACCGGCCACACGTTCCGGGCGCATGGTGCAGCTGGCTATCTCTGTGACCGAAAAGGAAGAGGTGTTAGTCACCAGCAAAGTCTCAGCCGGGCAAATTTCCGCAAGCCGGCGAAACGTCGCTTCCTTGATCGACAGTACTTCCGGCACGGCTTCAATGACCAGATGGCAATCGCTGAACGCTTGCAAATCTGTCGTCGGCGTCAACCGCTGCTCAAATGCCCAAACGTCCTGCTCCGTCCATTTGCCCTGTTGCACCTGCTTTGCCCAACGGGCGGCAATTTGCCCAATCCCCCGATTGACAGCGCTTTCATTCAAATCGTAAACAATCACGGCAAAGCCACTTTGCGCGATGATCTGGGCAATGCCCGCTCCCATCGTGCCTGCCCCCACTACGCCAATCGTCTTAAGCTTCATTCGCTTCCCCCCTCGCTCGCATCCCCATCCTTGATTTGCCAGCGGATAAACTCAAAGACGCTTTTGCAGGTTTGACAATAGTACTGGCTGACTAACTGCGCCGTGCCAAACCGAGCGATCCGCCCGACTTCCGTTCCGCCGCAAAACGGGCATTCCGGTTGGCTGTCGCCTTTAATGGACATGGGTTGCACGCTGCCCCGCTTGCAGCAGTTGGGAGATTTGCAGCTGGAATGGGGCCGCAAGATTAAGGGTTGGAGAGAGAATGCCGGCCGCTGTCAGTTGGCGACTTTGTTGTTCGATGGAAGACAGCCACTCGCTGCCGCATTGGGAGGCATCTGCCAGCGCCTGCCGTGTGTGGGTCGGGATAGCGCCAGCGTCTTGCAGCAATTGTTCGAGCCAACCGCGCGAATAGAGCAAATGTTCTTGCTGTTCCCGCCACAGCTTCTGCAATCGGTTGACGATTTCGGGCCGCCTGCTGTCCAGCAGCGCCTTGATGACCAAATCCGCCGAAGCGCTGGCGACGTATAAATTGGCGATGAGTTCAATCCAGTTCGAAATATGGAGAACCGTGGAAAACGCTTTGCCCGTTTGCTCCGTCACATCCGGTTTCTTGCCGGTATGGCCACGCAAATCAAACGACCAGTGATACAGCAGGCGGGCATGCCCCAGTTCTCCCTGAGCCATGGCGATTGCGCCCAGCGTCGCTTCCAAATCCGGTCCGCTTACTCCGATTTCGACCAGGCGATCGCCCAGAAGCAACTTGTTGTCGGCGATCTGCTCCAGCAATGCAATCAGTTCCGTTACAGTCTGCTGATCCACTGTTACCTCCCTCCCTCTGCTTCAAATAATCCTTCCGGCTGTTTCACCCATTTGATATGCCGGCGGGGTACGACACACATTTCCACCCAATTTTCCTCATCGTAAACAGCTTTGGCGTACACTTTGGCCAACTCGTCGGAAGGGGCCGCAACCGTGCCGATATGAACCAAGTCATCCCCGCGTTTGATTCTCGTAAAGACGTCATACTCATACCGCGTTTGAACGGCACTCATCTCGAGCTTACCCCCCATCGCTTTAATTTCTGTCTGCCTTCCTCACTCAGTCGCTCAACCGTCCACGGCGGGTCCCATACCACCTCGATTTGCACTTCCTTAACACCTGGTTCCCGCAGCAGACGATTGCGGATATCTTGTTCGATCCACTCCATGCAGGCGCACGAGACTGCCGTATAGGTCATCGTGACTTTGACTGTCCCATCACTCTCCCGGATGCCATAGATCAGGCCCATATCGACGACGCTGACCGGAAATTCCGGATCGGCGACATCCCGCAGCGCTTGCCAGCAACGTTGTTCCAGCGGCGTCTCCCCCATTTCCTCACCCCACTTCTTCGCGCAATTGCGCCAAGCTGTGAAATCCTTGCTGGATTCTGGCGACGAAGCGTTGGTTTTCCGGACCTCGCTGGCGGAAACGCTGGATCGCCCCTTCCCATGTGTCTGGCTGATCGGTTAGCCATTGTTTCTTCTCCGCGTCAAATTTGCAGGGAAACGGTACGGTCAGCACATATTTCTGTGCGGCTTCATCAAATTTTGCCGGAACTTTCACGCCGATCGATTCGCAAAACGGCACCGCGGACGCAAGCCATCTCTGCCTTAATTGGTCATTTGTTCGGCCTTTCAGCTTGTAGTCCAGCTGCGCCGACCGGCTTTTCAGTTCATCGGCGACTCCAAAAAACTCCAATGCCATCAAAAACATCCAGTCTACCGCTTTCTGCAGCAATTCCCTCGTTTCCGGCTGTTCCATCGCTTGTCGCATAATAATTTCACCATTGCGCAGATGGAACAGCTCCTCCTTATCCACTTTCACCAGCGCCCGTTTCCACGGTCCGTAGGAAGTATGCTCAAACGCATCGCCCAGCAGCGTATAGCCCGCTCGGTCAAAGAACGCGTTAAAGACGCCAAGTTCGAGCCAATTGGACAGCGGAAAATCGAAGGCATAAGGATTTTTCCATTTGTGCGCAGGCCGGTGGTACAGCAATTCCTCTGTGTCCACGCCGAGATCTTTTAACAAGCGAAAGGCGATGTGCGCGTGGCCGATTTCGTCCTGGATAATCGCCAGCGCGGTAATTTTTTGGTTTAAACTCGGCGCTTGCTTGTATACCGTCAGCAAAGGCGGCACGCTCAGCAGTTCGGTATCACCGACAATCAACAGGGTTTGTTTCAAAGCATTGAGGTACTCCTCATTCATGTCCTCGATCCGTTCGACCACAAAACCCGATTGAATTTTTTCCTGCAATACGGAAGATTTATTCATCTCGCCATCACCTTATTACGTTTTTTGTATCATCGTCTTATAAACGTAATATTAAATTGTTCAAACAATTCTGTCAAGGGACTTTCAGGAAAAAAACAGGCGCTTGTCAGAACAACATCTGTTTTTACTTTTTCCGAATAAAAAAAAACGAAGAGAGCACTGTGAGGTACTCTCTTCGTTTTCGATTGGCGACAAAGCTGGTTTGGTTGGCAAAAAGCGGCCGTTTTCTCCGAACCGGGCGACTTTGCGCAGCGCAGATCAGCCAGCGACGCGATCCGGGGAAAACAGCAGCGCAAGCTTTGAAAAACTCGGCAAAGCACGCGAATCCGATCTGCTATCGTTGGTAGACCGTCTGCCCCTCATCCGCCTGCTTGACAACTCTGCCTTCCGCAACCAAATATTCCAGATGGGCCAACGTCTCCGCCAAAGCAAACCGCCATTGGTGAGGCGTCAGCTCTCGGTAGGAAAATATTTGTGCAGCAATCTGATAAGCGGTCTGTCCTTCCCCGGCGATTTCTTCCATTAGGGCCAGCCGTCGATGGTGGTGCTGCACAATTTGCTCCGCCCGCTCAGCTGCGTTGGCGATGAGTCCGCCATGGGCGGGCAGCGCCAGCGAAATCTCCAGTTTGGCCAGCCTGTGCAGCGACTCCAGATAGGCCCGTAGCGGATTCGGGTGTGCCCCTGGCCATAAGCTGATATTGGGCGTAATCTTATCCAGCAGATGATCGCCGGCAAGCAGCAGTTTGCTGCGATCCTGGTAAAAACAAGTATGGCCGTCGCTATGGCCCGGCGTCACCAGCACCTGCCACGCTTCCCCGGACAGTTCCACCTCCGGATCGGCCAGCGGAGTAATCGACGGAAGCGGTTGCACGTGATCGTTCAGTTTTCCCATCGCCGCCGCGATTTCCCCGGCCAAATCGGCCGGCACGCCGCTTTGCCTGCACATCTCGCGAATACGATCCGTCTGGTTGCCGCCTGCTTCCCAAACCCGTTTGACCATCGCCAATTCGATTTCGTGCATATACACCGGTGCATTTGTCAACTGCTGCAGCCAACCGGCCAATCCGAAATGATCGGGATGAAAATGGGTCAGGTAAATCGCTTGCACATCTTGCGGTTCAATGGCAAGCTGGGCAAATGCCTCTTGCCAGGCTTGCTGAGCCGGCGGATAGTGAAAACCGGCATCAATGAGCTTTACCCCCTGCTTTCCTTTGCAAACGTAACAATACACATATTTCATCGGGAACGGAACGGGGACGGGAACGCGAAAAATTTCTTCGGCAACACGCGCAATTTCCACAGCGAAGCATCCTCCTCACTTGCCGCCAAATACATCTGCGGCGTCAAATATTTTGACTGGACAGGCGGGCAGCCGGAACGATCAGGCGGCCCGACTTCACCTCGTACAACCCAGATGGGGTTAATCGCAATCCCGGCAAATTGTCGCAAGTAAGGAACAGCAGCGAATATAAAATGTCGTGGAACGGATACCCCCGCTTTTGCAAAGCCGAAAGCAGTTCATCATGGGCATCGACTGCCGTGGAAAAATTCGCGTCAGTCGTCATCATCCCGGCAAGCGGCAAAGGAATTTCCAGAACGATTTCCCCTTGCTCTACCAATACGATCCCCCCGCCCATTTCATGCACGCGAAGCGCAGCCTTGGCCATCGCTTGCGGATCCTTTCCGATGACCAACAAGTGCGTAGTCGTATTGTAAGTGGACGCAAACCCATCCAGCTTGACGGCAAACTTCTCCAGCAAGCCGCGAGCAATCCAATCGCCGTCACGATGGATCAAAGCAGACATCAGCAATCCGTCATGGCGGGCGAGATCAACTGTGCCTTCTGCCGCATCGAGGTCCATTTCCCGCATCTGCGTGATCACCGCACTGCGGAAATGGATCACCGGAACAGGGGCGTCGCCGTTATGGCGATAGCGATAGGTGTCGGGGTCAGCCAAAACTGCCGGGTCAAGCCGAAACGCTTCCCTTGTCTGGTAACGCGTCCAGTCAATCTTTGGCAAAGGCAGCAGCAGCTCGCCATGCTTCGCCGCCAATTCTCCGCCGCAAATCACCCATTCGGGACGAAACTCCGCCAAATCGGGAAATATCAACAGATCAGCCCGTCTGCCTGGAGCGATTCCGCCAATCGTATGATCCATTTTGAGATAAGTGGCCGGATTGATCGTAGCCATTTGGATCGCCTGCATCGGGGGAACGCCGTGCTGCACCGCTGTTCTGACCAGTCCATTGACACAACCGTGTTCCGCGATAAACGAAGGATGGGGTCCGTCAGTTGTCATCAGCACCCGATTGGTTGGCACCTGCTTTTCCGTAATCAATTTCAGCACTTCCGGAAAATCGGGCCGCAATGAACTGTTTCGCAATGTCGTCCACAAGCCGAGCCGCAATCTGTCCAGCGCTTCTTCCGCTGTAATCGCTTCATGACAGGCAGTCAGTCCGGCGGCCACCAGGGAATTGAGCTTTTCATAGGAACACCCTGATGTGTGCCCGTCGTTCAACTTGCCGCGCTCCCTGGTCTCTTCCAACAACTCCAGCAGCAGCGGATCGCTGTTGAACAGCATTGGCCAGCGCGTCACTTCCGCGGTTCCGACCACCTCCGGCAGAGCGAGCAGTCTTTTTAAATCACGCCGGTTAAACAGCTCCCTTTCCCCCGGATAATCCGCTTGGGAGATCAGGCGAACGAGCCAGAGGTGATTGCCGGGAAGCTGACGAAGTTCTTCCACCATCTGCTGAAATGTTTCCGCTCCCATATGCAAATAAAAAAACAGATTGTCATGGGCGATCGTGGTCGTGCCCAATGACAGCACTTTGCCGACATAACTGACCGGATTGTAGAGCACCCACGGGTGGGCATGCGGCTCGATAAAACCGGGAGCAACAAATTTCCCTTCGGCCGAAATCACTCTCGTCTCCGCGCCAATCGCGTGCGCGCGATCGCCGACGTAAGCGATCCGCCCTTTGTAGACCGCGATATTGCTCCTTAATAATTCCCCGGAATAAACATTGACCACCGTCCCGTCGGCAATAAACAGATCGGCCGGACATCTCCCCTGGGCCACCTCGATCAGTTCCTGGTTTGTCGCCTGTGTGACCAACGCTCCTCCTCCTTTCACAGCTCTGATAGAATGCATCGCCAACGCTAACCGCAGCCGCCGCCATTCTCTTGAAAAGACGAATCAGCGTCCCTCGCGAAACTTGCGTGAGAGACGCTGCCGCTTTCCGCCGCGGTGAGCCGCTGACTATGAATTAAATTCGGCAAACGGATTGATCGCACGCTGTCTGCTGTCGATCAATTGCGTATCCGGCGAATGTTCAAACAAACTCTCAAAGTACCGAACAGCAGGAGGCGAGATCAGCTGGTGAATGTTCCAGAACAGTTCGCGGGCCCCTGTGCCGTTCCAGTCTTTTGGCAACAACTCTTGGGGAAAACCCGGGTCCTGAAACAAAAATTTCCGATAGGCATGCACCAAACGGGTCCGCTCGACAAATGCCTCCTGGTCGGTCAGCGAATTGTTCCAGACCCGCTCTTTCAATTGTTCATATTTCGGGCGGTACGTATCGATAAAAGTATCATATTCCGCCTGAATCGCGGGGAGATTCCAGCCTTTATTGACCAGATATTGCTGATCGTGCGAGACGATCGAGCCGGCGGTGAACAGCGTCGTGTATTCTTCCAGCTGATAGTTCCGGATCATTTCCATCGTTTGTTCCTCCAACGGATTGGGACTCACCCAGGTGCTGTTGGAAATCAAGCCAAATCCCGTCCAGCTCAACTCTTTTCGCAGCTGGTTGCGCAATTCCCGCTTTTCTTCCGGAACCGAGTACGTCAAGATCCGCCACAGTCCGTCCCACTTGTGGTTTTTGATTGTATAAACCCGCCTTACCCCTTCTTCAATTCTCCGTTTCCCTTGATCGGTCAACCGGTAGTAGCTTTTATTTCCAATCCGCTTGGCGACCAGCAGTTCCTGCTGCACCATGCGCAAAATCGCTCCTCTGACAGAAGATTCCGACATACCGAAATTGGCCATTAGCTGAATCAGGCTGCCGACCCAGATGTCTCCTCCATAATACTGGATAAAATCGCCAAACAGCGTGACAATCAATGATCTTGGCTTCATCTTTTTCACCCTTTATCCCTAACCTTGAACAATTACCACCACTGATTCAAGATTATTGCAGAAACCAGGCAATTGCAAGAAGGGAGATCACCGACGATCCGGCGGACAGGGACCAGCTTTTAGCCTGTTCTCAACTTGAAACGTTGAATTTTGCCTGTGGCCGTCTTCGGCAAAGCATCGATGAATTCGATCATTCTCGGGTATTTGTAAGCAGCCAGTTCCCGTTTGGCAAACGCTTGCAATTCCGCCTTTAATTGCTCGTCAGGCGTATAACCTTCTCTCAACACGATATAGGCTTTGGGCGTTTCCAGATCATTGTCCAGTTTGACGCCGACGACTGCTGCCTCCAGAACGGCTTCGTGCTTCAGCAGGGCATTTTCCAGTTCGATTGGCGAAACCCAGATACCGCCCACTTTCATCATGTCGTCGGAACGGCCGCAATACCAGTAGTAGCCGTCCGAATCCATCAGGTACTTGTCTCCGGTGTAATACCACTCCCCGTTAAACTTTCGCTTGTTTTCCTCATGCAGGCCCCAGTACCCCTGGGCAATGCTGTCTCCTTTGATCAGCAACTCCCCGATTTCATTTGGCGGTACCCTTACTCCCGCTTCATTGACGATTTTCGCTTCAAAGCCCGGAACGATCTTGCCGGTGCTTCCTTCGCGGACGTTGCCGATCGTATTGGAGATATAAATGTGCAAAGCTTCCGTTGAGCCGATGCCGTCGAGTATATCGACGCCATACAGCTGTTTCCACTTCCGCAAGAAAGAGCCGGGAAGAGCTTCACCCGCCGAGACGCAAATCCGCAATGACGACAAATCAAACGACCGCGGCGAACGCTCGGCATATTCGAGCAGGGAACCGTACAGCGTGGGGACGCCAAAAAAAATCGTCGGCCGGTATCGTTCGATGGTCGCAAAAATGTTTTCCGGTGTCGGCTTCTCGTCCAGCAACACGGTCGAGCAGCCTGCGCCCAACGGAAAATACATGCCATTGCCCAATCCATAGGCAAAATACAGCTTCGATGCCGAGAAAGTAATATCTTGTTCGTTCATTTGCAATACTTGTCTGGCAAAGGACTGAAAGGCGCATTCCATGTCATGCTGCAGATGAATCGTTCCTTTCGGGTTGCCCGTACTGCCCGAACTGTACAGCCAAAATGCACTGTCAAAAGATTCCGTATGCACCGCTTCCAAAGTCGTTGGCTGTTGTTCGATCATACTGTGGAAGTCGAGAATATCCTCTTCCTTTATGACAGCGCTTTCACAAATCACGATAATATGCTCAAGGTAAACAAATCTGGCCCGCAAATGGCGAATTTTCGCCCAGTTTTCTTCATGGAGAATCACCGCTTTCGCTCGGCTGTTGTTCAGGAAGTATTCGTAATCCGACGGTGACATCATGGTGTTTACAGGAATGGGCACCGCACCGATTTTGATGGAACCCAAAAAGCTGGCGAAAAACTCGGGTCTGTCCGGACAAACCAGCAAAATCCGGTTTTCCATTCCGATACCCAGTTGTTTCAAGGCGTTTCCAACCTGATTCATCCGCTCCTGCAATTGTTGATATGTGACTGTCTGGTCCTTGTAATAGATGGCGATCTTGCTGCCGAGCCCGTTTTTGACCTGCTCATCCACAAACCTGTCGGCGGCGTTATACGGAGATCCTATACCACGCAAGTCCCTCACATTATCATCACCTTTGTCGTTTTTGAAAAGGCTATGAACCAATCATAGCCTTTTTTTACCTTCCGCTCCATTCAGGCTGACGTTTCTCCAGAAAAGCGCTCAGTCCTTCTTTCGCATCCTCCGACCGGAACAGCAAATTTTGCAGTTCACCCTCGTAACGAATGGCCACATTGAGCGGCATTTCGATTCCGTTCATGATCGACAGTTTGATGTTGGAAACGGCGTAAGTAGCGCTCTGCACGATATTCCGCGCGTATTCCAGCACTTTTTCCCGGGTCTGTGCCTGCGGAAATACATCGTTGACCAGACCGATCTGCAAAGCTTCCTGTGGCGTCAGCGTCCGACCGGTAATGTTCAAATCAAGCGCACGGGAAGCTCCGATCAGCCGGGCCAGCCGCTGTGTGCCACCGGTTCCCGCCAATACGCCAAGCGATACTTCCGGCAGTCCGATTTTTCCCGCCTGATCGCCAGCAAACCGCAAATCGCATCCCAAGGCCATCTCCAAACCGCCGCCGACCGTATGCCCTTCCAGGCAGGCGATGAACACTTGCGGGGAACGGGCCATCTTATCCAAAGTTTCGTTGCAGAACAGGCAAAACTGGGTTTTGAAACGGGGATCGGCGGATTTGAGGAAATTGATATCCGCTCCGGCTGAGAAAAATTTCGGGACGTCGCTCATCAGTATGGCCACATGAACGCTGCTGTCAAAGCGGATGTCATCAATCGCCTGGTTCAGTTCCCGATAAAAATCCAGATTGTAGGAGTTGGTCTTGTTGACATGCAGGTGAATTTCCGCGATGCCGTCTTGCTTTTTCAAAGTCAGCAATGTGCCGTGATTCACAGAAGCCGTCGTCATACAACTTCCCCTCCAATTCGTATTATGTTTTTCAGACTGTCGTTTGCAATTCATAATTTACTAAATAATCCAACAAAAATCAATCTCCTCTTTGCAATTTCAACGAATTTTTTTTTGCCGTTTCTCCTTGGAGAAAAGGAAAAAACCGGTTCGTCTATGGCTTCGGACAAGTCGCCACGGACGAACCGGTTTATAGGCGCTCCATGTTCAGGTTACCGCTTGGCATCCTCATGGAGCGAAGATTGGTGCCGCGAAAGGTTATTTTGCCCTGCGCGTGTTTCCCTGCCAGTTTGCTTCAGCAGCAAGGAAATGGCCAAAGCGAGCAGAGCCAGCGCGAGATTGCCGAAAATAAAACTGGCGATGAGCAGGCAGCAAGCAACGGCTGCGAGAACGTACCGCAATTTTTGCCTCAACGCTACTCCTCCATATTGTAAGACAGTTGTGTGCTGTTCGCTTTCCACAGGCCGAGCGCCTCAAACAGCTTGGCATGTATCGCCACATAGGCGTTGTACTCGATCCGCTCCAACATATCGTACGCTTTGCGCAAGCTCTGGTCGATGACGAGAATCCCATGTTCACGCAACAAGGTGGCGATGGGCAAATCGTGTTGCCGTTTGTTCAAGTAAGCTTTCACCGTGTCGGCCAATTGCTGGCTTGTTGCCGGCGCAAACGGCAGCGTAATCACTTCCCCCAGTTTTTGCGTCGCTTCACAATAATGCGGAAGCGGCATCCCCAATGAGGCAAAAACCATCGATTCCCTCGGATGGGCATGAATCACCGCCCCTGCCTGGGGAAGAGTCTCATACACAGCCAGATGCATGTTAATCTCACGGGTCAGGTTTCCTTCCCCCTCGACCTTCTCTCCCGTTTTGGTCACAACCAGGATTTCTTCCGGTTTCAGCCGGCAAAATTTGGCTTGCGACATGAGCGTCGGCGTCATGATCAGGTATTCATCCGTTACCTTTACGCTGATATTCCCGCCTGCCGCATTGGTGTTAAACCGATCAAACATCATTTGTGTGACTTCGCATAAATCTTTGCGTTCCTCGGCAAACTTCATCGGTCTACCCCCCCAATCTGTTCAATACGGACCGCTGATTGCCAGCTTTCCGCCAATTCCAACGAAAAATCGGAACTTCCTTTTTGCGCCGCTTTGGTGGCGCTGAGCGCCGTGGCAAAACGAATCGCTTCTTCCAGCGTGCTGTTTTGATAAAGCTTCGCTATGACCCCCCCGACAAACACATCGCCACAGCCTGTGTCATTCACTTCCTCAACCATCGGAGGTGTGATCTTGTAAACCGCCTTGTCATAACCGACCATGCTGCCGTTTTTTCCCATGGATACAATCACCAAGCGGATGCCTTGTTTCATCAGCCGCTCAACCTCCCAAACGATCTCCCGAGTGTGCCTGAGGCGTCTTCCCAGCAGTTGTTCCAGCTCAAATTCATTCGGTTTGATCATGAACGGTTGAACGCGAAGCGCCTCCCGCAAATACGCTCCGCTTACGTCGACGACCAATCGTCCCCGCCTTTGGCTGACCGACTCCAGCAAGGCGGCATAATCGCTCACGGAAAAAGCTTGCGGCGGGGAACCGGAGAACACAACCCAATCTCCTTCCTGGACGTTGTTTTGCAGAAATTGCAGCAATCGCTGCATCGTTTCAGGCGCTGCCTGAAAACCGGGTTCGGTCAACATATAGCTGCCCTCCCCCGACTGATCCAACAAGATGATGCTGGTTCGCGTGGCGCTGGAGGGCTGGGAAACAAACTGGCAGCGCACCCCTTTTTCCGCCAGCAGCGTGAGCAAAATTTCCTGATTGTCCGCGCCGATAAATCCGGTGGCGATGTTGGGCACTCCGAGCGTAGACAGCACAACCGAGACATGCGTGGCTTTGCCGCCAATATCTTGTGTCTTCTGGAAAATCCTGTTGTTCTTTTTCCTGGTCATAATTCCCTCAAGACGGATAATCAGGTCGATTGCCGGATTTAAGGTAACGGTATAAATCACGACTGCTTCCCTTCCTTCATGTGTTGGTCAGCCATGCCTGTATTTTCGGAGACAATCTGATCAATCAAAGCTGGTCATCGGCCATTGCCTGCGCCCGCTTTTTCATGTCTTTCACATACCAGGAAAACAACCCCAGCCAGACAATCGCCCCAACGATGCCGAGCAAACTGCCGGCGGCGACTTGGGTGAAAATATACCGATAGACGGGATACTCCAAGGTGCTCCAGGAAATCATCTGTCCGGCCGGGACATCCAACGCATTGGTTTGCCGGGCGAGATTTGTAATGATGGGCGCAAAATACGTGGCGATATAGAGAAAAACGGGTGTGGTGACAAGGCCAAGCAATATCATCCGCAATAGATTTCCCCCCGTAACAATCAGCGCGGGGACGGCCAAGGAAAGGTTGATGATCCCGGCGAATGGCAAAATATTATTGCCCGGAAGCACCGCAGCCAACAGCAGCGTGACTGGCACCAAAACAATCGCCGTTACCCAGATTTCATTGCAGCCGGCCATGATCGGCCAGTCCAGACCGATATGCAATTCTCTTCCGGAAAATCTTCGCCGCATAAATTCGGATACCGCATCAGACAACGGAGCCAACGCTTGCATGAACAGTTTGGCCACCATCGGAAACAGCGTCAGCGAAGCCGCCGCTTGAACACCGAGCAGCAAAGTCTCTTGCAAACTGTAGGAAGCAAACAGCCCCAATAATCCGCCGATAATGAACCCCATGACATGATTTTCGGCAAAAACGCCGATTTTCTCTTTTAACCAATTGGCATCAATGTGTTTGTTTAATCCGGGAATATAATCAAATAATCTGTTAAGTGGATACAAGATAATGCCGAACAGGGTCATGCTGTGAGTCGAGGTGACGCCGGGAATTTGCGTCAGCCGATAAATGTGCTTTTGGTTGACATCTCCCAGCTTAAGTTCCAATATCACTTGCAGGCCGGCAACGATAAACGCCAGCGGGATGCTGCCGGATACCCCCAACACCAGCACGGCGGTCAAAATTTTGCCCCAGACGTTCCACAAATCAACATTTAAGGTGTTCGTTTGCTTGGTAATCAGCATCAGTATGTTGAGGCCAAGCTGAAGCGGAAACATGAAGAACGCCAGCGGCCAGGCCCAGGCCAACGTAGCGAGAGACGTCCAGCCGCCGTCAATGATATTGAGTTGAATCCCCGTATTTTGGGCAAAGCTTCTCGCGGCCGGCCCCATTGAATCCATCATAAAACCGACCACGATATTCATCCCGATAAAGGCAACGCCGAGGGTAAGCGCCGCACTGACCGCTTCTTTCAGCTTCATGCGAGCGAACAGCCCGACGACAATCATAATGAACGGCACAAAGACAGGTGCTCCCAAGGCAAGAATAAACTCGATCCAAGATTGTAACGTTGCCAAATCGCATTCCTCCCTTTAAGAACGTAATGCTTCAATCACCTTCTGCAGTTCGTTCTCCATCCCGACTCCCGTCAAAAAGGCAATTCCGTTGCAGACAGGCACCGGGTATTGTTTGGCCGGTTTGGTAATGGCGATGTAGACGGCGCAATCTTTGATAAAAGTGTCCAAAGATTTGATATCGACTGCTTCCACTTGTGCCTGAATCCCCTTTTGATCGAGCAGCTTTTTCACTTTCGATGCTACCGTCTGCGATGTTGCTACACCTGATCCACAAGCCACAATCACTTTTTTCATGACAGACTCCTCCCCACAACGTATTGATGCAACACATTCAGCAAGCGTTGTTCGCTCGTTTCTTGCAACAACCTCTCCATCATCTGCTGATCGGCGAACATTTCCATCATAATTTGCAGCAGAGGCACTTGCGCTTCGGAACGGTTCAAACCCAGCAGAAATAACAGTCGGGCCTCAACGGTTTCCTCGTTCGTGCCCATTTCATAAAACTGCAGAGCCGTTTGCGGGCGGATAACCGCGATGAACGGTTTGCGGATCGTCTCCGGGTCGGTATGCGGGATCGCCACATGATAAGGAGCCGTTCGCAATCCGGTCGGATAGCATCGTTCCCGTTCCTGAATCGCTTGTCGGAAACTCTCTTTGACATAACCTTTTTCCAGCAAAATGTCCGTGATTTTTTCAAAAAAGTCCGTCGAATTTTTGCACACAAAGTTCAGAAAGGTCAGTTCCGGCGTAAACAATCGTGGAAACAGTTCCTTTTCTCTCACACTCATCTGCTTTCCCCTTTCTCTTTCAAAAACCAATCTGATCGCTGCCATTTACGAGCAATCGTTTGAACGCTCCCCCATTCGCTCACCCGCAAACTTCCTCTCGGGAATATTCCCGGATCATTTGCAGAAGTTCCCGCTTATTCGTCGCTGCGATACACCTGGAAACGTTCTCCTGATCGGCGACCAACTCATTCAATTGCAGCAAAGCGGTCAAGTGCGTTTTCCGATCGATCGCAGCCAGCACGATGACCAGATTTACCGGCAAGCCGTCGGCAAATTCAACCCCTTCGCTCAAGCGAAGCAAACTCATCGTCAACCGATTTACCCCGTCTTCCGGTGAGGCATGCGGGATCGCTACGCGTGGGGCGATGACGATATACGGTTGGCTGCGGTCAAATTTGCGGATCATCATCTCCACATAACGGGGTTCGATAGAATTCGACGCGAGCAGCGGCAAAGATGCCAGGCGAATCGCTTCATGCCAGACAGAAACCTTTTCCTGGAAAACGATCGTTTCTTCTGTCAACAAATCGGCCAAGTTTGGTTTTGCTTTGAACGTCGGACTGGCAGGAGACCCGCCCGCTCCCAGGTAGCTTCGCAGCGACTGTTTCAGACGCTCGGCATTTTTTACTTCAGCATGTTGTTCGATCACTTGCAGCAGCCCGTCGTAATCGATTTCCGGCGGCAGACAGCCGTAAATTTCCTGATAGACCCGCATCTTTAGCTGTCTTTTTTCCAAAGCGGAGAAAAGCGGCTTGATCAAAAACAACTTTTTTTCCGTTCGCAGCGGAACAGTGGAAAACACCAGCTCAAACTCAAGCGGGAAGGAGGCAAACTCCCTGACCGGGATATGATCGAGAAAAACAAACTCGGGAAACATCTCGCGCAATGTTTCCAACAATAGCTTGGAAACGGAAATGCCGTTGGGGCAAACGACGATTGCTTTCAGTCGTGAAGATAGTTTTTCTCCTTGCTTTTGCAGCCAGCCCGCGATCAAGATGGTCAAATACGCGATCTCCTCTTCGGGAAATGGTCGTTTCGCAATAGCGGCCAGCGGTTCCATGCTTTTCTGGACGAGATGGTAGACATCCCCATGTTCCTTTTTAATCTGGAGCAACAGCGGATTTTCCACAGGCAGGGCGTGGACGATCCGATAAACCGCCGGCTTGACATGCTGGTATAGTTTTTCGAGAAAAGTAGAGCGCTGTTGAAACGTTACACAAGCCAATTTTTCAAAAGTCGTAACCATCTCCTCGATCGCTTGCTGCAATTGATCGTTTCCGTCCAGGCTTACTTCAAGAAAAGAGAGGCTGGATGACAGCAGCTGCAAAGTGAGAAACAGCCGGTCCTGCTCGGAAAGCGGCGCAAGATCCCAGAAAAGCGAATCCACGGCTTGATATTCTTTGGTCCGGGATACCTCGGCAAAAGTTTGAGCGGGAAGCTCGATCTGCTTTCCCCGTTTGATTCTCCGCAACAACAGCAGGAAGGTCAGGGGAAGTTCCATTAGTTTTTCGTCGGTGAAACGGATTTTCAAACGTTTTTCCACAATTTCAAAACGGCTGCGCATTCGCTTGACTTCCGCTTTTGACAGTCCCGTCACCGCCAATAGCCACTCTTCCCCATTGGCAATTTTCAACGCTTTTTGGACCAACTCAATCAGCAGCATCCGCTTAGTCCATTCCTCGCCGAGCAGCGTATAACCGTTTCGTCGTGTATACTGCAGCGAAAGTTGATATTTCTGCCCCGTTTTGTTTAGCCTTTTTAAATCGGCGAGTACCGTATTTCGGCTAACCTTGAGTCCGCTGGCGAAGTGCTGCAGTGACAACTCTTCGTTTCGACTGAGCAGCATGAGCAGAAGAAAGGTGATCCGTTCCGGTTCCGTCAAAATGGATTGCTGGCCAAAGACTGTTGGCAACTGGCGGGAAACCAGGTCTCTTGCCGCAGGATCAACAATGATTCCGGCAGTTCGGCTTTTTCGAACGGGCGGGAGCTGATGAAAAGCCAGCCAGTCCGTTATTTTTTGCAATCGATAATGGATCTGGCTGCGGGTTAGGCCATAGCGTTCCTGCAAGTCTTTTACAGTGATGACCGGGGAGATAAGGATTTCTTTTAATAACTGATAGCTTTGATCGTCTAACTGCATTGCGCTCCCTCCCTTCGCTTACTATCATCATAGTCAACTGTTGACCGTTATGAATGCGCTTTCAACACAAGTTTTGTGATGGCCATTTGAACGATTGTGAGCAACAGTCAATAAAAAAAATTTTTGTCATTTTTTGTCTCCTATTGGCATTTTTGTGCTAGTATGTGATTGTCCTATATTTAATTTTCCTAAAACTGTTTCTGATTACGGTTTACATGCAGCCGAATCAGCCTGGAGGAGTCCGCATGAAAATGAAATCATTTAAACTTCCATCGCTGCAAACGATCAACGGGAAACTGATCATTTGGCTATTAATCATCGGTTTGGTGCCAATGGGAGTCGCCACAACTATTATGTATCAGCAAAGCACCGCGGAAATTATGGAAAATGAACAAACATCGATGCAGGTTTTGGCGGAGAATACGGCTCAATCGATGCAGCAATGGCTGGAAATCAGACAAGCGGAATTGCAGCTGGCTGCCAAAACGGACAATATGCGCTCGCTTGATCCGCAACAGCAAATCAGGCTGGTAAACACACTCAAAGAGCAAAGCCAGGCGTACGAAGCCGTGTTGTTCACCGATGAACACGGGATTGTAAGAGCGCATACTCGCAAAGAAAGCATCAATGTGATGAATTTGGCTGATCGCGATTACTTCAAGAAGGGCATGCAGGGGCAAGCGTCCTTCTCGGATGTAATCGTTTCCAAAGGAACCGGCAAGCGGATCACCCCGATTGCTACCCCTGTCTTGGGACAAGACGGCCAAGTTCACGGTGTCCTGTCCGCCTCCGTGCAAATCGATACGTTGATCGACAAGTTCCTCAGCGCGAAGACGGTAAACAGCAATGGCATGTATCCGATTCTCGTCGACAATCTTGGAGTCATCCAATACCACCCGAATCAGGAGCTGATCGGCAAAAAAACGACCGAGGCTGGCTTCGCGCCAGACATGGTCTCGCTGATGGAAACGGGAAGCAAAGCATCCGGTTCCGCCGTTATCGATGATCATGGGGAAACGGCTGTTGTCGCCTACGCTCCCTTGGAAATCAACGGATTCAGCGTTTATCTGCACGTTCCGCAGCAAGCGATCCTCAGCGCTACTGTCGCGATGAAAATGATGGCAATCTGGATCGCTATTGTTGCTGCGCTGCTGATTATTATCGTCGCTTGGCTGATCGCCCGCAGCATCAGCCGTCCGATCCGGGTCGTCTCTGAACAAGTCAAAAAAATTGCCGAGGGCGACTTGACCGGAAACAATCTGGCTTTACGGCGTAAAGATGAACTGGGACAACTGGCCCAGCATATCAATCATATGAAAGAAAGCTTGAAAGAGTTTATTGGACAAGTCCATGTGGCAGCCGATTATGTCGCCGAATCGGCCGGGGAATTCACGGCCAATGCCGAGCAGTTGAGCAAGACAACCGAACAAATCACCATATCGATGCAACACGTATCGGAAGGGGCTGCCCAGCAAAGCGTCGGAGTAAACACCAGCGTCATCCATTTGGACGAGTTGTCCCGCGGCGTGCAGCAAATCGCCGATTCGTCCGCTTCGATCGCGGAGGCTTCCGGCTATACGATCCAAAAAGCGACAAATGGCGGGGAAGCGGTAGAGAAAACCGTATCCCGGATGCAATCGATCCATGCAGCCGTGACAGATACGGATCAGTTGATCCGGCTATTGGAAGAGCGCTCGACGGAAATTGGCGAAATTTCCGAAGTGATTACCGGAATTGCCGGACAAACCAACCTGCTTGCCTTGAATGCCGCAATTGAGGCGGCACGCGCCGGAGAGCACGGCCGGGGCTTTGCCGTAGTCGCCGATGAGGTCCGCAAGCTGGCCGAAGAGTCGCAAGTATCTTCCAGCAAAATCGCCCAGTTAATCGAGCAAATCCAGCAAGACATGGTTCGTTCCCTGGAAGCCATGCGGCATGTGAAAGAACAGGTTGAAGACGGTCTGCACGCGGTGCGGGAGACAGACAGCCATTTTTATGAGATCGTCAAATCCGCACAGGATGTCACGGATCAAATCAGAGAAATGGCCGCTATTTCCGAAGAAATGGCTGCCGGGACCCAGCAAGTGACCTCCTCCTTTAGCGAAATCGCCCGCATCACGGACGAAGCGAACCACAATACGCAAGAAGTCGCGGCAGCCACGGAAGAACAGCTCGCTTCGATGGAGGAGATTACCTCCTCTGCGCAAACACTGAATATGATGGCCGCGGAATTGCGTGATAAGTTGAGCAAATTTCGTGTAGAATGAAACCAAAGTGAAATCGGCAGGAATGCTGTTGGGAGGGTGAACGCGATGAAGATCCGCAAATTGAAAACGGAGGAAGCTGCCCCGCTGGAGTTGCTCGTGCTAGCAGATCCCTCCCCCCGCCACATCACCGATTATTTGCAGCGAGGCGACTGCTACGTCGCTGAAGCGAACGAACAGATCGTCGGCGTTTATGTCTTGCTCCCCACCCGCCCGTATACGGTGGAACTGGTTAATGTGGCCGTTGCCGAAGCGCATCAAGGACACGGACTGGGCAAACAGTTGGTCGCCCATGCGGTTCAAACCGCCAAACGGCTTGGTTTTGCCACCATCGAGCTCGGAACCGGCAATTCAAGCATCGGTCAGCTCGCCCTGTACCAAAAGTGCGGATTTCGCATCACCGGGGTAGACCGGGACTATTTCGTCCGGCACTATGCGGAACCGATCTATGAAAATGGTCTGAGATGCCGGGATATGGTCCGGCTGTCCCTGGACTTGACGGAACCACAAATGTCTGCCGACTAAGGGGCGGGCATGCGATGCCGATTACGAATCTTGCAGTCTGAAGACGGGATCAACAAAACCCGGAAGCATTTTTGACAGAGAGGATTCGCGAGGACTTGAACGATTTTGGCAAAGAAAAGACCGCACTTCGCTGAAACAGGCGAGATGCGGTCTTTTTTGCTTTCCTGTCATTAAGCGGCAACAGCGCAGCAGCGTTCTTTTCCCCTGCTGTGTTGGTTCGGCCAACTCATCAAGACAGACGCGGGCATGAGTGCCTACCTCAAACCGTTATGAACCAAAACAAAACCATTTGACAAATAACAAACAAATTTATAATATGTCTATATTAAAACCAAACGAAATTAGGATGTGTTTGAATTTGGAACTGTCGGAGCAATTTTGGAACGCCTCTTTGGAGGAGCTGAAGCGAGGGTTTATCGAAGATAAGGGGCGCTTTTTCTGTCTGCTTTGCGGAACGGAAACGGAGCGAGGCATCATCTATCCGGAGGATGGCCTTCTGTTCGAAGCCGAACGCTATATGCGCAGACATATTGAAACCAGCCACGGCTCCGTTTTTGACTATCTGATCCGGTTGGATAAAAAACTGACAGGACTGACGGATCATCAAAGCGCCCTGCTGCACCTGTTTTATCAAGGGAAAACGGACAAGGAAGTTCAAGCAGAATTAAACATCGGCAGTGCTTCCACCATCCGCAACCATCGGTTCGTGCTGAAGGAAAAAGAGCGGCAGGCCAAGGTGTTTTTGGCGCTGATGGAACTGTTGAAAGAAAAGGATCAATACGCTCCCAGCTTTATCAACCTGCACCAAACCGCGCGAATGGTCGATGACCGTTACAACATTACGGAGGACGAAAACCAGCGGATTTTGCAAAAGTTTTTTCCCGAAGGGACCGATGGCCCGTTGAAGTCTTTTCCGCCAAAAGAAAAACAAAAGCTGGCGGTATTGCGGGAAATTGTGAAACATTTTCAAAGCGGACAAATTTACCATGAAAAAGACGTGAACGAGATCCTTCAACCGATTTATGCCGATTATGTCACGATCAGAAGGTACTTGATCGAATACGGTTTTTTGGACCGCAAACCTGATGGCAGCCAATATTGGCGCAAAATTTAGCGGAGAGGCTGATGCAGACATGGAACGTAAAAAAGAATTGAAGCAACAGTATAAAGAAACAAAGACAGAAGCCGGCGTCTACCAAATCAAAAACACAATCAATCAGAAGGTTCTGATCGTCAGCACGCCGAATCTGAAAACAATCAACGGAAAACGGTTTACATTAAATATGGGCAATCATATGAACAAAGCGCTGCAGCAGGAATGGAACGATTTTGGCGAGGAAGCTTTTACGATCGAAGTGTTGGAGAAACTTAAACCAAAAGAAACCGGATTTTACGACCTGCCAGACGAGTTGAAAAAGCTTGAGCAAAAATGGCTGGATCGACTGCAGCCTTATGGTGAACGAGGCTATCATGGCCCTCGTCCGAACGAGCGCTGACGCTTCCGTTCAGCTTCTCCCCCGCCCCGGGCGGGGGCAGCGCCAAGAGTGGCGCCGCCGCTCAGTTTTTCATGTGGTTACGCTGCGATCCGCTTGGCTCAAAACGCCAACCCGGTTTGTCTGTAAAAAAGCAGTCCAGCAGATTTTTTGTGTGTCTGCGTTCTGTTATATCCCGGTTATTTTTCCGTCGTCGTTAACATGGCGACGTAGGCATTGAGTTTCGTACTGATTGTATCCAATTCTTCGATGATCCGGATGAAATTTTCCGAATCCGTCGCCTGCTCCTGAACCGCCTGGGAAATTTCACCCAACCGGACGGAGATGCTCTCAATTCCTGTGCCGATCCCTCCCAATGAGCTTTCGATCCGCACGGAGGCCTCATGCGAATTAACGGCCAGTTTTCTGATCTCGCTGGCGACGACGGAAAATGTTTTCCCGTGTTCTCCCGCTCTCGCCGCTTCTATGGCGGCGTTTAAGCCTAACAGATTGGATTGCTGGGACACTCCTTTAATAAAGGAAACAACTCCATCAATCTCTTTCGATTTGTCCGTGACCGTTTTGGCATTGCCGACAATCTCCTCGACGGAGGCGGAAAGCTCCTCGGTTTGGGCGAGCAGCGCGTGGGAATGCTGTTGCACCTGTCCGCTGATCTTTTCCAACGCATTCACCACATTCAGCATCTCAAATTCTTTATGCAAACTGATGCCGAGGATCAGCATGCCGACCCAGGTGTTCCCTTCAAAGACGGGTACGCCCAGCGAACGAAACGGCGGGCCGTACTCCGGCGGAGAAACCATCACTTCCCGTTTTTTCGAGCGGGAAATTCGCCCCAATACGTCATGCTCATAGTAACGGTCCCCCACCTTAACACCCGCATCCAGACTTTTGGAACGGGAATAATAAAGGAACTTTTCCGTATCCGCGATGGCAAACATGATGTCATCATCGTAAAACAATTCTTTTAATACAGGAGCAATATCTAACAGCTTTTGCAACGTGCTCGGCAAAGATGGTTGAGGTTGTGTCATACGATCTATCTCCTTGCTTTTTTCATTAGGGATACAACCTCTCTATACCCGCGAAGCAAGATTTTAAACTGGAAATATTGGGATGCGCTTATAAAAAAGGGCCGCTCGCTTGAACGAGCGGCCCATCTCTTTAATTGAATCAATTGTGCGGAAACAGCGGCAGCTTTTGCAAAAAGACAATATCGGTGCGTTCGGCGGCGCTGCCTTCCGCCAAAATCGCAGCCCGTGCAACAACGTTGCCCCCCGCTTGCACGACCAAATCTTCAATCGCTTGCAGTGATTTTCCGGTACTGATCACGTCATCGATGATGGCGACCCGTTTGCCGGCGATTTCCTTCGCGTCTGCTCCGTCGAGACAGAGCAGCTGTTTTTTCTGGGTCGTAATCGACACCACTTCGTTGATTAAAGGCTGTTCCATATACGGCTTCAAACTTTTCCGCGCCACGTAATATTTCTTAAATCCGAGCAGGCGGGAAAGCTCATGCACCAGCGGGATGCCTTTCGCTTCAGCGGTGACCAGCACGTCCACCTGCGGCAATCGTTCGGCGAGCAACGGCGCCGCTGCCGTAACCAGTTCAGTATCGCCCAATATCACAAAGCTGGCGATGCTTAAATCGTCCGCTACCTGTACAATCGGCAAATGCCGAGTTACCCCCGCTACTTCAAGCGTGTATGTTTTTTCCATGCGTATCCCTCCTGTCAAATCCCGAACAAACTGATCATTGCTCGCATGACCAAACCGGCGAGCATGCCGAAAAACGGATCAGAGATCGCCGTCACGGCCATTGTCATCCCGCCGATAAAACCGGAACTGGCATCCTCGCCTGCCAAAGCAGATGCGGCATTGCCCGGCACCGTTACGATCGCGCCCAAAACAAACAAAAAGCCGGAAATCGATTGACTCGGGATGAACCGGCCGATTTTTGGCAACAGTCCTGCAAAAAGAATCGCCGCCATCAACACCATCATCAGCACACCGGATGCAACCGGATGCGGAGCACTGCTGGTTGCAGAAATGATTGCTTCAACCGGCGCTCCGCCAAACAGGGAAGAAACCATATCCGCCACACTGCTGATCACACTGAGCGTATCAATATTGACTTCCGTTTGCGCAATATCCCCATTGATGCGACCAAACGCGATGTTGGCGCCAATATTCAGGCAAACCATCGCCAACGCTCCACGCAAAATACTCGGCGACAGTGTAATTTTTTGCAAAACAAATCGGTCATGCTCCAGCGGCTGAATGGCATTTCCTTGTTTCAGCACGATCGAAAGCAGACTCGAAAGCAACACGGATACCGTAATCGTATAAACGAGATCTTTGCTTAGAAAGTACGTGAACAGGGCAGATGCCACCGAAACCAATCCGACCGACAGATTGCTCCGCACCATATCCCAGGAGACCCGGGTCAGCATAATTCCCACACCGGCCATCATCCCGCTCGTAATGACAGGACCGATAAAGTCGACAATTCTTTCCAGTAACCCGAATAAACCGATAATGGTCATAATGACACCCCCGACGAAAATCATCGAGAGCCGATCACGAAAGTTTTTCCCCATCGTTCCAGCCAAAGCAATCGTTTCCGCCTGATAGGAAACAACCGCTACGGAACCGGTCAACGCATTCCCAACAGCGCCGATCAAAAAAGCCAGAGCAGTCGGAACAGAAGCAAATCCAAGAGACAACGCCAGCAATCCTTGCGGCAGGCCGTTCAAGACAACTCCAAACGCCGCAACCCAATCTTTCCACTCCATTTTCTCTCTTCTCCTTTAGCGTTTTTTTGTCGCGTTATTCTCTGATTTTTATCAGCTACTTTCTCTACCGTTCCTACTATAACGGATAATCCGATCAATAACAAATTAAATTTAATTATCGTTCGTATTTTAATCTCTTTCTTCGAGCCAATCACGCCATTATCCGGGAAACCGTCCGCCCAAAAGCGAACGGTTGGTCGATCCGGATTATTTGCCAGCAGCGGTCCATTTACCGAAACACTCCTTACAACCGGTTCGTCTAAATAAAGAGACAATAACTTGGAGGAAGACTTGCATGAAAAAATACGGCTTGATACTTTTCTGTTTATGCTGGATGTGGACAACGGGAGCAGCGTTGGCAAATCCAAACCCGTCCGCTCAACCGGCCATTTCGATCGACGGCGTGATTCAGCCCGTGTCTGCTGCCATCATCAAGGGAACTACTTTCGTCCCGCTCCGTCCTGCATTGGAAACATTTGGAGCAAATGTGAACTATTCTCCATCGACGAAAGAAATCCGAGCACTGATGGAACATCATGAATTTGTGTATAAATTGGGAGAAGCAACAGCCGTCATCAACGGCAAAACGGTCGAAGTCAGTCCGGCTCCGTTTGTCCGCGACGGCATGACGTACATACCGCTTAAACTGGTTTCCCTCGCGTTTGATGGCAATCTGCTATGGGACGGGGCAGCGCGCAAAGTAATCATCCGCTCGCCCAAAAACAATTTGAGCAATACGGATAATCAACTGAAAGACGCTTTGGCTGATCCGGCGCAAAATCCGCAACTGAGCCGATTGCTCGGTCCGCCGGCGCCAATCAGCAACAACGCTGGTACAATTCCTGGCGGAAGCCTGTATATGGACTTGCAACTGGCGCAAAAACGATTGATCATCACCAATTTGTCCAATCAAACAATCGACCTGTCGAATTGCAAGTTGACCGTTTTCGGCAAAAAACAGGCCATCTACTCGTTTTCCGACGGCTTCCTTGTGCCGGCGGGACAAAACCTCTTGATAAGCTTGTCCAGCGGCTCAGGTGACATTGTCTGGAACATTGAACCATTACTGAATAACGATAGAGCGAACCGCTTCCTCCTGACGACCGCTCGCAACGAGGTGATCTTGGATCGGGAAGGATAACGGTGGCTGCCGGGAACAAGCTTCGCTGAAAAAGGCGGCCGGCGATCCGGCAGTTTTTTGCTGTCTTGCTTGCCCGTTTCGGTGTATAGTTTGACTAATGGTTGTATACACCGGAACTGAAAGGAAGGCTCAGCAATGTACGAGACAAATCCAAAAAAACTGCAAGAAGCCTATTATGCGACGGCCTATCAATTGGGCGGACACGGAAAAAGAAATGTGCAAGTATTGAAACAGGCATTTGAAGAAATGGATGGACAGCTGGACAGCGATCAGTACGGGGCGGGAGAGCTGATTGAAAATTTCCAAGACAAAATCGCCGCTTTTCTCGGCAAAGAATCGGCTGTCTTTTTTCCTAGCGGAACTATGGCGCAACAAATCGCTCTGCGGATCTGGTGCGACCAACGCGGGTTGAAAAAGGTGGCCTATCATCCGCTCTCTCATTTGGAAATCCACGAGGAAGACGGTTTGAAAGAGTTGCACGGCATCCAGCCGATTCTGCTGGCAAATCGGGACCGCTTAATCCGACTGGATGATGTGCAAAACATGCCCGAAGAGGTCGCTTGTCTGCTGCTAGAATTGCCGCAGCGCGAAATTGGCGGTCAACTGCCCGCCTTTTCCGAACTTGAGGAAATTTCCGCCTATTGCCGGCAGCGTGGAATCAAGCTGCATCTCGATGGAGCCCGCCTTTTCGAGATTCTCCCGTTCTATCAAAAAACAGCTGCAGAAATCTGCCAGTTGTTTGACAGCGTCTATGTCTCTTTTTACAAAGGAATCGGCGGCATCGCCGGCGCCATTCTGGCGGGCGAGAAAGCTTTTACCGAAACATCCAAAGTCTGGAAACGCCGGCATGGCGGGGATTTAATCAGCCTTTATCCCTATTTCCTGTCCGCGAATTATTACTTTGACTTGCGGCGTGACAAATTTGCGCAATATTACGCTGAAGCCAGGGAGTTGGCCAACTACTATCAGCAATGTCCAGGCGTGACCACCCGACCGGCGGTGCCCGTCTCCAACATGTTTCACGTGCATATCCGTCTGCCGAAAGCAACGCTGGAACCCGTCCTGCTATCGGTTTATGAGCAGACCGGCATTGGTTTTACGCATTATTTGCGAGAAGTCGATGAAACAAATTGCTACTTCGAAGTCAGCATCGGCGACAATTACGCCCGCATCCCCAAAGAAGCAATCAAGACTGCTTTTGAATTGCTCGCTGAAAAACTGGGTGAAGTTGTATCCTGATCCCTTGGATTAGTTTTGCCAACATAATTCACCTGATAATTGGTCAACATAGAAACAAATGATCGAACGGAGGGTTCAGAGTGGAAACGATGCTGCCAGAAACGTTACGTCCAAAGCAATCGGACAGCAAAAAAGAAAAATTGACTTCCGCCGAGCAAGGCAAGCTTTGGGTCACTTATGTGGGGAACACGATGTCCATCTGCGTGTTGAGCTATATGCTGAATCACGTTGAAGATGCAGAAATAAAAGCAGTGTTGGAAGACGCAATCAGTCTGTCAAAGCAGTTTGTGCAAACGATCAAAGACATTTTTGTTCAGGACAATTTTCCTGTGCCCAAAGGTTTTACGGCCCAAGACGTCAATGTAAATGCACCGCGATTGTTTGAAGACGACTTTTACCTGCAATACCTGAAATATGTCGGAAAGGCAGGAATAAGCCTGTACAGTATCGCTATCCCCTTGGTGTCCAGGCCGGACGTTCGGTCGTTTTTTACACAATTGATCGACTTGACGGTAAAATTTCTCAATCAGGTCAACCAATTATTAGAGAAAAAAGGGCTGATCACAAAGCCGCCCTACATTCCGTACCCTACGAAAGTGGATACGATTACGAAACATAGCTATTTAAACGGATTTTTCGGCCCTGTCAGACCGCTGCAAGCGCTGGAAATAACGCATTTGCACGATAACCTGGAAAATAACGCGACAAGCAGAGCGGTTTTGATCGCTTTCAGTCAGGTGGCCCAATCGGCTCAAGCGAAAGCTTATTTCCGCCGGGGGATCGAACTTGCCAGCAAACATTACGATGCTTTTCGCGAAATCATGCAAACGGAAGGATTGACTTCACCTCCCATCTTTGACTCGCTGGTCACGACCTCCACAACTGCACCGTTTTCGGATCGCCTGATGCTGTTTCATAAGCTGGATATGTACGCTGTCAGGATCCGAGCCTACGGAAACGCAATGTCGATGAGTCCCAGACACGATGTAGCGGAAAAGTATGCGCGGTTTATCGTCGAAGTGGGGAATTATGTCGAGGATGGCGCAAATATCTTGATTCAACACGGGTGGATGGAGCAGCCGCCTCAAGCTGTGGATCGGAATGAGCTGACCGCAAACAATAAACCGAATAACCAATAAAATCCTGCATAGAAAAAGAACCGCTTGAGCTACTTTCCCCAAGCGGTTCAACTGTTTCCTTCCCTTCTGATCCGATCGATGCCGCCAGTTTTGGCCATTTGTCGACTTGCGAAAAAAATTGCTCTCTTAGATCTCGTGCTCCTTGAGAAAATTGACAAAATGCTGGACCGCCGCAAACTGCATCGTTGCCTCCCGGTAGAGCATCCAAGTCTTTCGCGTGACCGGTTGTCCGTTGCTTAATTTCAGGTCAACCGTAAACAAATTTTCTTCCGGCTCTACAAACATACGGGGAATGATACTGTAACCAAGACCGAGTTTGACCATCACCTTGCAAGTTTCATAGCTGTCCACCTGCATCGTGATCGTCGGCGGTTGTTGATACCGTTCATGCCACCACAGATCAATCGATTGGGCCAATGAGAAGGACATCGGCTCACCAAGCTTTACGGCCAGTTTTGGCAGGCGGTAATTGATACGGGGCAAGGCGGGCAGCCGATCGAGGTCGATCTCTTCTTTGGAAACAAGGCAGATGCTCTCTTCCTGCAATAAATGCTGCTGATCCAGCCATTGAAATTCGCCGCGGATGATCCCAACCTGAATCTCTTCCTGCAGCAGCATTTCAAAAATTTCCGAACTGTACCCGGTATCGACCTGAATCTGCACTTTTGGATACTGCTCGAGAAACCGTTTGAGAAGATAGGGCAGCTTGTACTTTCCGAAATAAAGGGAAGCACCGATCCGCAGCGTCCCCTGTACTTCTTGCTGCATATTGACGATATAATCTTGGGTGTTGCGCAATTCGCTCAACATGCGGTTCGCATAGCTCACCAAATATTCGCCTTCCGGTGTAAAGCGAATGCCTTTTCCGTTTTTCACGATTAACGGAACGCCGAAGCGTCTTTCCAACTGCTGCAGCCGATAGGTCAAGGCTGGTTGCGTAATATACATCCGTTCCGCTGCTTTCGTCAAGCTTTTTTCCTTATCCAGCGATTGCAGCATCAGCCAATCTTTCTCGTCCATCCCAAACCTCCCGCGTTGATCTTGCCTGTGAATTGTCCCAATTGTTTCCCGATGACGCTGTACTATTGCAGTCCATTATCTGCCATATCTGCCGGTTTGTCACCAGAAAACCTGCTTGGATCAAAGAAACCGGCTGGATGCCGGATGCTTTTGCTCGAACGATTTCTGATCAGCCCACATGCCATTGTATGTTTCTCGTTCGCTTATTTTTCCTGCATCTAAAAACGCCAACAAGCCTGAGACTGGCTCGCTGTTGGATTGGCATAAAAAAGACGATTCCTGTACAAGCAGTACGGAATCGTCCCTTGTTTACACTCCTCGTTTGTTTCCCCACAGCCATGTATGCAGCTGCGGCAATATCCTGACCGCTCTCAACTCCGCCGAAGCCATCGTCTTGTCGACAAGCGCCTTGTACCGTTCCAGCAAGCGCGCCAGCAAAAGAGCGGGGTCGGCTTCCGTCAAATCGTCATTGCCCGGCTGCAAGTAAAAGGGCACATGCGGATAACGTTTGTGAACGCCGCAGGCATACTGCCAATCCGCCTCGTCGAAAACGACCACTTTCAGGCTAAGTGAGCGGCGATTGGCTGTCAACGATTCCACGATGTTATCGAGCACAGCCCAATCGGTGTTCATTCCGGAGCTGGGCGGTTTGGGGGAAATCGTCAACTGATCGATCTGCAAGAACCAGTCTTGCCAACGACTGCCTTGGGTTTCCAAAGCCACTTCGATTCCTTCTCTGTGCAACAGCGCGATCAGCTCATCCAAATGGGCCAGCAGTGCCGGATTTCCCCCCGAAACGGTCACATGCGAAAACGTCTCCCCGCCTGTATCACGCAAGGCGGCGACGATCTCGTCGGCAGTCATCATGCGGATTTCGTTCTTGCCTGTACCGTCCCAGGTAAAGGCGGAATCGCACCAGGCACAGGAGTAATCGCAGCCCGCTGTCCGCACAAACATCGTCTTCTGCCCGACGACCATGCCTTCTCCTTGAATCGTGGGTCCAAAGATCTCTATTACCGGTATGCGATTAGCGGTCATAAGCGCCTCCCGCAAACGGCCGATAGACGACATAACTGGTCGGGGTTTCCCGTAAAAAAACTTGCACGCATTTCGGCTTGTTTTCTGTCTGGTCAAGATACGCTTGTATCAGCTCGCCAATCGTTTTGGCCACGATTTCCGTCGTCGGAAAGCGGGCCGGGTCTTCATCGCTGAAGAAGGCGGCATGCTCATTCAGCAAAGTATGGTCGAACCGGTCGTGAATCAGTTTCTTGACGGCGGAAAAATCGACCAAAAAGCCGGTTTGATCGAGCTCGTTGCCGGCGATCGTCAAATTGACAAAATACGTATGGCCGTGCACGCGGCTGCACTTGCCGGCGAGCTCGCTGGGCACATAATGGGCGGCGGCAAACTGAAAGTCTTTATTTAGCTCGTACCGAAACGGATGGGCGACGGACGGGTAAATTTGCTGCATCATGACGGCCGGCTCCCGCCTTTCAGCGCCAAGAACTCCTGCAACCCTTTGTTGCGCAGGCGACAGGCCGGACATTCGCCACATCCGTCAGCCATAATGCCATTATAGCAAGTGAGCGTTTTTTCTCTTACATAGTCAAACACGCCCAGCTGATCGGCCAACTGCCACGTCTCCGCTTTGGACAGCCACATCAGCGGCGTATCAATCACAAACGGGTAGTCCATCGCCAAATTAAGGGTGACATTCAACGATTTAATGAATACATCGCGACAATCCGGATAGCCGCTGAAATCGGTCTCGCACACGCCCGTCACGATATGTTTGGCGCCAACTTGTTTGGCCAGTACGGCGGCAAACGAGAGAAACAGCAAATTGCGGCCATCGACGAAGGTGGTCGGCAGCTCGCCCTGTTTCTCTTCAATGGCAATGTCCTGTCTGGTCAAGGCATTCGGTGCCAGCTGATTCAACAGCGACATGTCGAGGATGTGATGTTTGAGGTTTTGTTCCTTGGCAATTTGTGCGGCGCACTCAATTTCCAATTTGTGGCGTTGGCCATATTGAAAGGTCACCGCCTCTACTTCGCGGAACCGCTCCTTTGCCCAGAACAGACAAGTCGTGCTGTCCTGTCCGCCGCTGAATACAACAATCGCTTTTTCTTGTGTCATCTTTTGACTCCTCCCCTTTTCGCCCGCACTCCATCAGGCCGCTTAAAGGTTCCAAGAGCAACACACGTCGTACAAAAAGCAAAAACGGTATCTAAGGAGATACCGTTCCTTAGTTTTTTATAGAGGGTGCGCTAGAACCTCTCCTGCAATCGCCTGGGCTGGTTGCCCTGCTGATTCCAGATTGTTATGATTTTCAATTATTGTAGCACAACTGTCGATTTTCTGCATAGCAAGTGTAAGCTGTTCCTGCCGCCTGCCGTTGAAGCATTCGATCAGCTTTCTCGCAGGCATAACCGGTCAGCTGTACTTCGCGGTCCATTTGTTGCAGCTGTTCCATGCTTTTTTGTTGAAGTGCGTCTGATAGCAGATTTGCTGTTCTTCCGGCTCATACTCCCACACGTGCCGCATGCCTGCTTTTGGCTTTACCTGGTTGCCGCCAGCCGCCCCGTTCCAATGTGTACACATTGCGCAAATTCGCGTCGACGGGCTACAGTTTTTGCTCATATGCTCTACCTTCTTTACGCCAATTGACCTTTCAACAGCGCCAAATTGGACAAAAATTGTTGCAACTGATTGAGTGAATGTTCCAACTCCGCATTTTTTTGTTCGACGAGTTGCAAATCGGCTTTGACTTCCGCAACGATGTTGTCAAAAATCGTTTGCGTTCCTTGTTGGATCGTTGTCAGGACATTTTCCTCCATCTTTTGCAACTGAATTTGCAGCTGCATCCGGATCTCCTGCATCGCATTGATTCGTGACGCCAGCGCCTCCTGTTGCTGACGGTTTGCCTCCTGCGCCCGGTATTCCATTTCCCGTTTCTGTTCGTCATTGCTGCCCTGATTTTGAAACAACGAGACAATATCCTTGAGCACCGAAAAGAGGACAATGACTTCAATGACCGGCAACACGGGCGCGATCACCGGAACGAGACTTTTCAAGCCCAGTTGTTTCATCACCGTTTTGCCAACGGTCGTCTTGATTAGTCCTTTTGTTCCGGTTTCGACCGTTTTCAGCAGCGTCTCTTTGGCCAACGAGGTGACAACCGTTTTTTCAATTGCGGTCGTGATGATTTTATCAACCGTCGGCTGCGGCTGTTTATCGCCTGCACCTTCCAGGGCATTGGTTTGCTGCGCGGAAATGAAACGGTCAGCCGGGCGATTCAGTATGATGCTGCCTTCTGCCACCGTCAGTTTCTCGTAAAATCGTTCCAGGTCGCCGGTCACATCGGACAAGACCGCTTCCAGTTCCTGATTGACCTTGTCATTGATGCGTTGATGAAGTTGTTTCACAGCTGAATCAATCTCCTGGCCGTTGCTTGCCAACTGATAAAGGGGTTGAAAAGCTTGCTGAAATTCCTGTTTGATTTGCAGCTGCAGCGTCTGAACGAACGTATTTTTCTTTTCATAGATATCCTGAATCAGTTCCAACAGTTTCTTTTCCTCTTCCGAACTGAACTGTTGCTGCAGGGAACGCTGCAATGATGGGATGCGTTGAATCAAAATATCGACGGTGGGCAACAGCAATCTGGCCCCTGCCTGTTCCTTCAATTTTTGCAAAATCAGCCGTTCAAGATCCTGCACATGGCTCCGCTCAACCAGCAACGCTTTTTCATTGGCTTTGCCGTTATAGCCGGAGAGCGCATTCACCGTGATAAAAGAGTATCGTTTGTCCACTTCGTCGAGTTGCTGCTCCGTCGCTACGCTTTGAATATTGGCATAAAGCTTGCTGCGAACCTGCTGAATTCTTTCGGAATCGAGCGACGCTTGTTTATTGTTCAACACTACGATCAATGGTTTGCCCGCCAGCATGATCTGGGTAATCTCTTCCGCTACCAGCTTGTTGTCGAAACTATCGCTATCATC
Source organism: Brevibacillus fulvus (assembly GCF_016908525.1). Lineage (GTDB taxonomy): Bacteria > Bacillota > Bacilli > Brevibacillales > Brevibacillaceae > Brevibacillus_G > Brevibacillus_G fulvus. The sequence goes on along the minus strand of NZ_JAFBEB010000002.1, from coordinate 40,866 downwards.
GATCACAAACAAAATGACGTCATGTTTGACGAGCTCGCTTTTGGACAGCTTATAATCTCTTTCCGGTCCGTTGATTCCCGGGGTGTCAATCAAGTCATACCCGTTCCATTTATAGGCGGTAATCTCGCTGGTGGTCGGAATATCTCCCACCGGCGCGATCGCCTCTGCGAAAATCGCATTGAGCAGGCTGCTTTTGCCGGCATTATAAATGCCGTAGAACATCAAGCTCGGTTGGTATTTTTCCAGTTGGGCCGTTATCTCTTTTTCCAATTCAGCGTACCGTTCCTGCAGCTGTTGCCTTTCATAAATCGGCTTCAGCTCCAAGAGATATTGCTGAAGCTCGTTTTTATAATCACGAATTTTGCTTTCCATCATATTGGTTTCCGTCCCCCTAAAAAGCCAGCGTAGTCAGTTGCTGATCAACGGAAGCCAGCTTGTCCAGCAAATGTTTGACCATCGTTTCGCTTTGGCTCAAATATTTCTGATTCAGCTCCTGCATGGTCTGCTCCACGCGTTCCCGAATGATCTCATCCAACCGCTGATTGACCACGGCGACAATCTCCTGCACATTGTTGCCCACTTTGACCGTCATTTGTTTTTCTTCCGTCTTGATCCGCGTCGTCTTGTACTTTTTCCCGAACCAGGAACCGATGTGCTCAATCACCCCTTGAGGATCGCGGTATCCTTCCTTCACCAAATAATCCTGATACGCAATATTTTCGTACTGCGCTTCCAGTTTGACATCCAGCTTGACATGCAATTGCTGCATTTGGTCCAGCTGAAATTGTTCCAACACTTTGCCGACTTTCCTTGGCAGTTCGTCTTGCAGGGCGGAGACAACAACCGATGCGACCAGATTGGAAATCTCGGACGAACCGATCGCCTTTCCTTCATCAAACTGAAAGGCGAGTTTGCGTAATTCAATATCCATCATCAAGCTGCTTTTGTTGCGCACGTCTTTGATGATCGGTTCCGTCAGTTGAGCCATCCTTTGTCTGGTGTCCGCAATCGATTGCAAGATGGCGCGAAACGCTTCCATCATTTCCCCGATGCCGGAAACCGATTGCTGATTCAGCGCAAATCCATGCCGCAATTCGTCGATCGTACTGTTGATCTGCTGTCGGGGGCGGTTAGTCTTTAGCTCTACCGCATCCCGCGTCAGCACGCTGCCGATCTGTTCGTAAAACGCCGGAATCCCGCTTTGCCAAAACAAGTCGTGGTCCGCTTCCGCCAACGCCTTTTTGGCAATATTCGGCGAGATACTGACAAATCGAGTGTCCTTGATAAACCGGTCAATGCCCTTTTGCTTAAGAACATCGGCGATGTACGTTTCCTGCGCCTGGCGATCCGCCGGACTTTTTGGCTCCAGCACGGTGATGATTTCGCCGTCCAGCTCATCCTCATACGTTCGATCCGATTTGGTGATCGTCACCAGCAGCGGCTTTTGTTTTTTGATCAACCGCTCCAACTCATCGATTTCATCAGCTTTTCCCGGTGAACTGGACGGAACGAGGAACAGCACCAAATCGGAAAAGTCGACATACTTTTTGGCCAAATCCTCATTGAAACTGTTGATCGAATGAATTCCCGGGGTATCCACCCACGTCACACCGTTTTGCAGCGTAAAATATTGGATGGAGCTCGTCGTTTCCACTGCGCCTTCTTGGAATTTCCCTTCGGCCAGAAGTTTTGGTTGATGGGCGGTATCTGCCGCTTGGCTGAACTCGTAGACATAAAAGGGCGGCACCTCCGGATAGACGGATCGAAGCGACTCCGGCACTCCGGCGATGAAATTCCCCAAACTGCTTTTTCCCGTGTTGACATTCCCGAAGACGACCAGCAATATCGATTTTTCAAACTGGTTCATAAATTCTTTGCCCTCGATATGTTGCAGCACCAGCTTCAGCCACTCGTCCACTTTGCCGCGATACAAGCGAATCGTCTCGGCCAGCATTTCTTGAAATTGGCTGTCGTTTTCCGCATTTTCCCATTCGATCTGTGTAAGCAACGTTTGCAAATCCTGGACAATCCGTTTGATCTGTTCTTCCCGGTTTTCCACATCAAGCCGGAAAACTTGCAACTGTTCTGCGACAGACCGGACACTTTCGAGAAACTGGGTAATGGTCGTTTCTATTTCTTGTGATGACATCTGTTCCTCCCAGAATAAATCGTTACAATTTCAGGACGGCTGCTTGCAGCAAGCGTGTTTCCTCAAGGTGTTTTAGTTGCGTTTCCGCCTGTTTCTGCAGTCGAATGCTCGCGGACTCACTAGCTGCGCGGTTGCGTTCCAGCTGGTTGTTCAACTCGGCCCACTTTGCTGTCACTTCTTTGTCCACTTCTCGGCAAAATTGACTAAACACGTTCCGGCACTCGCTATATACTTCGTGATTCACTGCTTTCAAACTGCTGGTCAAATCACTTTCCAAATCCCTTACCGCATCGCGAAATGTATAATTGTAGATCTCTACTTCTTTTTCGCCGAACAACCCCCGTTTATAGGTCGTCATGTAATCGGTATCGACGTTTGCCTTCAAGTACCAGGAACTGCTGTCCACTTCGTAAAAGGCGCCTGTCCGTCCATCGTTGAGATACGGCCCCGTCTTCATCAGCCATCGATCCGGCTCGCCCGGACGCGCTTTGATATCGATGGCAACATCGTCCAGGCGAAACGGTTCGAATTGTGCCAAGATCGCCGTCAACCGCTCTCTGGTTTGATTCAGCGATTCTTCCGCCTGAGCAATCACCCGATAGCTTGGATTGTTCGCATTTGTCCGGTAAGCGATCAATTCCTGATACTGGCCGCACAAACGGTTACGCTGCTGGCAAAACGCCGGCATCGCTTGTTCGTAAAACCGGCTGATAAAATGTTTCTCCGCCGCTGATTCGGCCTGGTATTCGGAACCGTAGCTATAGCCCGAACTGTAATCGCCGCCCAAATAGACCCGCTCAACTTCCAGTTTCGGAAAGGCGTAATTGGCCAGCCATTTGGAAAATTCGTCCTTCTTCCCGTTGATGATCTGTTTGGCAGACTCCAGCGCTTGCAATCGTTCTTGCAAGGTGTTCAGTTCGGAACAGACAGCCTCGACTTTTTCCTCATCTTTCAAAATAAACATTTGCAGCCGTTCCGCCATTTGTTCTTGTTTCCCCGCGGTCCGCTCTCTTGTCAACTCACCGCCTTGTTCCATCCCCCGCTCCACTGCCGTCCGCAAATACGCAACCAGATTCGGCACTTGGCTGGATTGGACAAGCAGTTGTTTGTTTTCTTCCTGGCCCTTGAGAAAACTGAGCGAATCGACGGTGAAACTGACGATTTCCCTGCCAAACAGTCCAACGATTTGCTTTTGGATCATTGCGTGAACAACCGGCAGTTTTTCTTTATCAACCTGGCTGGCATTGCTGAAGGCAAAGACAACCCGCTGCCAAAACCCGTCTTTTTCCGGAAAATACGTTTCCAGCTTCTGAATAAATTCCACTTCCTGTCGAAGCAGTTCACCATCAACCAAGTTATGTACGAACAAGATCATATCCGCATGTTTATAGGCGTTTTCCGCCTCTTGGGTGTCCTCGTCGTTTGCGTTTACCCCGGGAGTATCCACCAGAATGGCGTTGCCAAACTCCACCTGCTCATTTTTCACGGTCGTTCGCACTACTCCGGAGGCAAAATGATCCCGCTTGCCATATATGGCGTTGGCCAAGGTGCTTTTGCCTGACTTGACCATCCCCGCCAGTACAATCATGGGACGATTTGAATGTTCAAAAGCCATCTCTTTCCATTCTGCCCAAAGCGTATTTAGCTCCTTGTCTTGGAAAGCCGCAATCGCTTGCTCGATTTGTGTTGCGTTCATCATGGTGCCTCCTTGTCCATTCCTTGCTCAGTCGAGCGGGTATCGCCGTTTTTGTATAGAGTGGCCATCGCTTCGATCGTCTGCTTTAATTCCTCACGAAATTCAGCCGGTTTTACCACCTCTACGTATTGTGCCTGGCTGAGCAGCCACATCTTGATGCCTCGGCCAAACACTTTGGCCTCGATGATCGCCGTGTCGCCATCCATTGTCACAACGGCATTGGGCAAGCGATCGAGCACCGCTTCCAGTGAAGCGCCCCAGAAGCGAAACGTAATCGTTAACAGTTGGCCCGTCTGCATAAATTGCACGCGCTTGCGAAATTCGCCTTCCTGAAACCGCTGTTGGTCAGGGATGTGAAAATGTCCGGGCATCAACTCATACGACTCAATGCGATCCAGTCTGTATATGACGGGAAATTCCCGCGGATATCCATCGAGATAGGCAAGCGCGTAAAAGTAAAATTCGGAAAAAATCAGCCCGACCGGTTCGACCAGCCTCATCACCGGCGATGAATCGCCGACCCGCTTGTAGGCTATTTTCATCCTTCTTTGCTGCCGGACCGCTCGGCCAACATCCCACATCTTTTGAAACATCGGCTGGTTATGTTGAACAGGCACGTAAAGAAACCGTTCATTGCGAACCATTTCTTGAATCAGCTTGCTTTCCTCCGGACTGACCAGATGCAACAGCTTTTCAATGGAGCGATTCATTTCCTCCCCGGAAAAAGCGCGGCTCTCCAGAAGAATTTTAATTATGCTATACACTTCCGAACTGTTTAACTGTCCGTTCGGTTCGCCCCGAAGCCGGTAGCCTCTCTGTTTGGCGTCATACTCAATCGCTACGGCTTGATCATAATGAGACATCATCGCCAGATAGCTGCGCAAATCTTCGATGTCTCTTTGAATCGCTTTTTCGCTCACTTGAAAAAATTGCGCCATCCGCTGCTTGCTGATCACTTCACCTTGCAGGAAACGCTGGAAAAGCTGCAGCATCCGCATTGTCTTGAGCTGACCGGTTTGTCTGCCTCCGATTCCCCACACCTCCTCCGATATGATCAATGTAACAAAACAACCTGGACAGATACTGTCCTTGTTCCCAAATAAAAACAATACCTATATACCCGAGCGAAAACACGCTCAAACGCCACAAATGACAAATGGCCTTGCCTTGGCTAAACAAAAAACCCCTCCTTGGACTTATCCAAAGAGGGGGACACTGTAATCTTACAGTATCGTATGCTTTTGTCCGCTCATCTGTTTTTCGTTTATCTGCCTATTTGGTTGGCGGAAGCGTTGGGGATTGCGCCCGCATACAGTTAGCGCCAAATTTATTTCGCTACATGAGAAGGAAAACGCGAAAGTCTGCCGAAAAGGTGGGATTACATGGCAAAGATTTCTCAACCACAGTAATGGAACAAGAACAGGAGACGCAATGAATTCTCGATTATCCACAACAACTGCCAATCTGCTTATCGTCATTCATTTGATCATTCTGTATTACTGGATTTTTTCCTGGGAGCAATTGACAACCGTACCAGGGCTGATCATTTGGCTTGGCTCCATTGCCGGAGGGTTTGTTTGTCACCGGTTTGGCAAACAAACCGGCAAGTTGCCCGCCGGACGGCTTCAGCTCGTAAAAGTGACCACCCTGCTGACGAGCATCCTCGCCCTGCTGTCATTGCTGATTGAATTCGCCGTCCGCTCGATGCCCTAGAACAAATGCCGAACGCCGCGCCATAGGGGCCGTCAAAGCGCGGCTAGTTTTTGCTTGCCAGCACTTGGACAGCCCGTTTGCGGTAGTAAATCGTCCAGACAATCGTCAGTCCGATCATCCCGTACATGATCAGATGGGAAACCGCTAAAAACACATCAATGGACACGAGATAGACCAACCAGATTTTAATCGCGGATTCCAGGCAAAGACTGAGTCCCCACACCAGCGTCATGATCCGAATGACACGGCGCATGTATGGTTTGGCTTTCCAGTTTGCCTGCCAGGCGGCTCTCGCCTGTTCATCCCCGGCGCTGCTGAACCGCAGCGCAAAATAGTAGATCAACGGTTTGAATACAACCAGTGAGAACAGAAAAACGATTCCCAACAGACCGGTCACAAGCGAATCTTTGATCAACAGAAACTTCTCGTCGCCTCCCAGGGCAAACATCAGCAGATTTAGGAAAAAGCCAAACAGCATAAAGACGGCAAATCCATCCAGTTTTTTGTATCTGACCAGGTGATAGAGATTGTCCAGCAAAGGGACAGCGGTTGCCGCACATAAAGCGGCGAAAGAAGAATAGTGGGGATGCAACAGTTCGTATACAGCCCAGGGAAGCGCTGCATTGACAACCAGCGTAACAACAATGCTTTTTACAATCCGGTTTCGTTGTGCAAGTTGCACGAATTTTTCCTCCCATCAGCGAACAGTTACCGCTTATCCGCGTGAATCGCCTTCTCGTAACAGAAGTAAGGCAACCGCCGCAGAGGAAAGCGAATCTCGCCTGTTTTTTGATAGCCAAACATCTCGTACAAGGCAATGGCCGCCCGGTTCCCGCTGTATGCGTCGAGACGGATGCTCGCAAAACCGCGCTCGCTGGCGAACATTTCGCAAAAACGCAGCAGTTGTTTGCCCCATCCCCTTCCCTGATGATCCGGATGGACGACAAGGCGGTGAATGACCGCGGCCTTTTCCTCCTCAAATATCCATTTGACCGCGGCATATTGTTTTGCCTGTCTTTGATCCAGGCAAACAGCACCAATCAACTGGCAGTCATGCCATAACACCATTAATGCTCTTCGCCGCAAATCGTCCTTGATGACAAACCGATTGGGGTAAAAGAAATCCCACTGCTTGATCTGCTTGCTTCGTAAATGCTGTTTGCTCGCCCGATACAAATCAAAGATCGCCGCAAACTCCCCCACTTCAGCTGCTCGAAATTCCATTTTCTTCAACACCTCTCCCCTCATCATATATACCGACCGTTGGTTTGTAAAGTGATTTCCGCTGCTCTTTTCTCCCGGACAGGAGTCTAGGCAAAGAAAAGAAACGCCGATGCTGTTGCCAGCGGTTCTGTTGCGCCATTTGGATAATCAGCGGCGCGCTTGAACAGATTAACACCTAGCGAGGAGGTGACAGTTTATGGAAGAGAAAATCGCAAGCGAACAAGGAGCACAATCTGCCAAAACCAATGGCGAAAAGTGGGATGAACAGGCGATTTATGAGCAACACCAGTTTCAAATGTTTCCGACACCGGATGAGAAAAAAGCTTCCAAGGTGATCAAAAGGTTGGAAGATTGACGCTTCCCGTCGCCTTCCACAGAACGGCATCATCCGGAAAATACGCGTTATGTCGTCGATTGGCTGGATGCCCAACGATCTATGTAAGCAAACATCGGGATAAAAAAAGGAAAGATGGATCGCTCGTTTCCATCTTTCCTTTTTGTTGTTAAGCGGCAAAAATATGTCTGCCGATGGTTGTAATTTGCGGACGGCTCCAAATCCATTTGGATGTGGCCGTAGCCGGATTAAAATAATAGGTCGCCCCATAGGTCGGGTCCCAGCCGCGGGCTGCATCCCAAGCTGCTTTGTACGCAGTCTTGTCCGGAGTCAGCCAGTATTGGCCATCGTCTACAGCGGTAAATGCGCCCGGTTGGAAAATAATCCCGGAAATAGAAGGCGGAAATTTGCTCGACTGCAACCGGTTCATGACAACGGCAGCGACTGCGACCTGTCCTTTGTAGGACTCACCGCGCGCTTCTCCATAAACGAGATGGGCCAGCATCTCCATTTCCTTTGCGTTGACCGAATGTTGCTTGAGTTTTGACCAGGTCTGCGCGCCAACAATTCCGTCGGCAGGAAGACCGTATTGTTTTTGAAAACGCTTGACAGCGTTGACGGTTTGTTTACCATATACCCCGTCCAATTTGCTATGAAAGAAACCAAGCAATTGGAGACGATATTGCAAGTCCCATACCTCTCCGCTATTGGTGCCATAAGCGAGATATGCTGCCGCATCCGCCTTTTGCACAGGCTGAACTGTGATCATGGCCAACAGCATAAAGAGGCAGGTAATGATTTGCCATTTTTTCATGGTAATTTCCCTCCTCTCAAGTTTGTCATTTTAGCAGGTTGACGAGGAGCGGAGCAATAGAAGATCGCTGGAAATGCACAACCAGCAGTCTTCCTACATGAAAAAAAACACCCACCCGACGCATTTGCTCGTCAGGTGGGCCTGTTGCTCCCGGATCTGTTCATACGTCGTTGAATCTGGCAGGTTTTCATCAAAATGGTTGCTCGCAGAAACGCCTCAAGCCATTTCTTGACCATTCCGTTGCCAGCCAGTTCTGTTGTTATGTAGAGACTGTATCCCGCAAGAGGGACTGCTTGTCAAGGAGACGAACCGAAATGTTTGGCCACATCGGCCGGCCGTTTTGATGGTTGAGAGATGGCGATCAGCACCTGATAATTTTAATCATGTTGTACCACTTCTCTCCAGCATGTTCAGAATTGGACATGCCATGGCTGATGTATCCATGCTTTTCATAATAACCAATTAAGTTTTCTTTGCATGTCAGTGTGATCGTTTCCCGTTTTTTCCATCTTGCTTCTTTCTCCAGATGCATCAGGAGCTCTGATGCGATGCCGTTTTTTTGGAACTGCGGGTGAACCGCCAATCCCAGGATGCTTTGATGCCCGCCCGTTGCAGGATTCATTTTGATAGTTGTAAACAGATCATCCGTTATGTAGGCGGTTTCTATGACCGGCCCATTGATGAACCCGACGATTGCACCGTCAACTTCGGCAACAAAAAAACTGTCCGGAATCAGTTGAATTCGCTGTTCAAATGCCTCTTTCGTTGCCGCCTCTTCCTTTGAAAAACAAAGCTGTTCAATCGCTGCCAGTTGAGGCAAGTCGTCAATCTTTACATTTCTTATTTTCACCATGAATCCCCCTCTTTTTCGTCTTCAGCCATCACAATGGCTGGCCGTATGGCCGACACCCATTCGCTGTTTTCAGCCTTCTTTTTTCCCCAACCGCTCAGCGCATCAGAAACAAGTAAAAAATGGCGGCCAGCGCAAAGCGGTACAACGCAAACCATTCCAGCCGGAACGTTTTGACCAGTTTCAAAAAGGTGACGACCGCCAGCAAAGCTACGAGAAAAGCGGTGACGAATCCGGCGGCAAACAGCAGCAGATCATCCGCGTTGAGATATTGCCGGTTGTCGAGCAAATCGAGTACGGTCGCTCCCAGCATCACGGGCACGGATATGATGAACGTAAAATCGGCTGCCGCCTTTTGACTGGTCCCGAGCAGCATCCCACCGGAAATCGTTGAACCGGAGCGGGAAAAACCCGGCCACAGGGACAAACATTGAAACAAGCCAATGCCCAGCGCCTGCTTGTAAGTAATGTCGTCCGTAGTTTCCGCCGTGACCCGCCGCTTTGCCCGCACGCCGATGATCAGCAAAATTCCGCCCGACACCAAGCCGATCAGGACAGGGCCCGCTCCAAACAAGACCGTTTTGATCAAATCTTTGAACAGCAAATAGACGATCAAGGCCGGAATCATTGCAATGATGAGATGCAGTGCATTCAATTTGCCCGCGGAGAAATCGAAGCGAAGCAAATTTTTCAACATCTGAATGTATCTTGTCCAATACAGAACCAGCAGGGCAAGCACAGCGCCCAGTTGGATAACGATTTTGAAGGTATCGGCCGCCCCTCCTTCAAAGCCGAGCAGATGGCCCGCCAGGATCATATGTCCCGTGGACGAGACAGGCAAAAACTCCGTCAATCCTTCGATCATTCCCAAAATGATCGCACTGAAATACTCGTACATCAAACACAGTCCACCTTTCTTGCTGAGCGTCTTCCCGGGAAAGCAGGTACATGCTGCCGTTTTTCCCCCTTAAAGTGACGCAGCAAGCGCTCATTTGGTTTCATGCGATGCAACAAGCTCATTCTCCATCGTCCGGGTCGGAATGAAGGCAAAGGATGAGCCGGACAGATCAATCGAAAACTCGCGTAACATCTCAAATACATTACGTTCCAATATTTGCCAATATGGCGTTGGCTCACAATCAAAGAATGGTTTCATTATTGATCGTCGGGCTGGTTTTAGCTGTCTCAACGTTTTTGGGATATTCCCGCTCCTTCTCCGATAAGATATACAAAATATTCCAATCACAGTGAATCATAAGTCACTCAAAGAGAAGAAAGGAGCACTGGACTTGCTCAAGAGTATTGCCCTGATAATCGTCTCCGTGATGAATCTGGCCACTACTCCTCAAACCCCAGCCAAGATTTCTTCGCCCGTCGTGGAAACCTCAATGAGCAAGAGCGAACTGGGGGATTTACAGGAAAAGCAGGTTCACTTTCCCAATGGCGATCATTACTGGAGCAAGCGAATCGATTTCACCGCTTCTTCCGCCAAACGCTTCCGCTTTACCTGGGTGATCGAAGGGAAAAATGGAACCTTTCGCTACCTCGACAGGCAACAAGGAAAAGCGGCGTGGAAAACGATCCCGCTGCAAAACCCCCTGCCCAAAGCAACCGGCTTTATCACGACGGACAAAACCTCGACGATATTGAGCAGCCCTGCCTTTTATCGCGAACAGACGCACGAAACGATCTACGATCTGTCCTCCCAGGCTTCTCCCGTCTCTGTGCAAGAGACGAAGCACGGATATGCGCTCACTTACTCCTATCCGATCGAGAAGCAGACAACCGCCGAGGTGTGGGCCTTGCAATCCCCGGCCACCTTGATCGACTGGAAACAGCCCGATCTGAACGTGATCTGGAGCGGTCTCGACATGCATGAAAATCAGAAGTGGTTAGCCAAAGGATTTTATGTAAAGTCGCCGAGCACTTACCGCCCAACTGGCAAGAACGTCTACTGGCGGATACCGGATAACTATTTGGCCGCTTCCTTCATCAAAACTGGCGGAAGCAGGGCGGCGGACGACCTTGGCTGGGTCATGCTGCAAACGGCGCTTTCCGCACAGACAAAAGCCGGCTATTGGAAATCCGGCCCTTGTTCCACCTGGCTGTTGAATGATTACAATATCGGCTGCGGTTTTTACGACACCCGCTTTAATACAGATCTGGCCGAACTATTGCTGCGCGGCTACCAAAAATATCAGGAACGGCAATTTTTGCAAGCCACGTTGACCTACAGCCACTATCTGTTCAAACACATTGATCAGGAGAAAATCGTGATCAAGCAAGGCGATCGGCAAGGCTGGCTCGTTCCCGATTATGGGTATGAAGGTAAGCATAAACAAAGCAACGCTTCCTTGAATCATATGCTGCAGGAAGTCAACTACCTCTACCGTTTATATTTGCAGACGCAAGAGGAAAAATGCAAATTGTATGCCGAACGGATTTTGGAAGGCATTCGCCTGCTTGGAACCAAATGGATACGATCCGATGGCAATTTGCATTATGCCTATTTGCCCGATGGCAAGATAGGCATGCAGGACTACCCGTATCTGACCTACAACGACCTGTTGGAAACGCAAAGTTTGCTGCAACGGGTTTATGGTCAGAAAGATCCTGTTTTGCAAAGATTGATGGACGCCAAGAAAAAATGGATGGATGCCCACGGGGTCACGGGGTATCGTGTGCAAGAAAGCAAGAACGATGTCGCGGTTGATGTGGATCATTAAAAAGAAGAACCCCCGTGCGATCGCGGGGATGTGCGGGTCAAGGTAGGGAGGGCAACGTTCAGTGTACTGCTGTTCAATGTTGGAGCCTTCCCCTTCCCTCCCATCCAGTCAGTTGTCATCAAGCTGATTTACAACTAACATAAGGCATAAAGCAAGCTCCCGTCTAATTGACAGTTTGGATATGGTTATCGAAACTGATGATAGTTCAAACACAACGAACCGGTCAGGTGCATCCTCGCTCAAAGCTCCATTCGTTCACTGCGGAGCTCCAGCCGGCTCATTTTTTTCTTCCACCACAGGAAGTAGCCCAAGCCAAGCAACAGGATGGAGGCGGCAGCAGGTATCAGTTGCCCGGTCAAAAGCAAGCCTGCGCATAAAATGAGATACATGCGGTCCAACATACTTAACCGAAACGTCAACCAGCCAATCATCGCGGCGGAAAACAGCACGACCCCGACTAGCGCCAAAATCGCAGAACTCGCGATGGAAAAAGCGCTCCCTTCCATCAACAAAGCTTGATTGTAAACGAACGCAAAAGGAAGAATGTAGCTCGGAATCGCGATTTTAAATCCTGTCCAACCGGTCTTCTCCGGACTGTCGCCGGAAATAGCCGCCGCCGCATAAGAGGCCATCGCTACAGGTGGCGTCAACATGGAAATTGTACCAAAATACAAAATGAACAAGTGAGCCGCGATCGGTGTGATTCCCATGTCGATCAAGGCAGGGGCAACCAAGGAAGCCAAGAGAATGTAGACGACGGTTGTCGACATTCCCATCCCCATAATCAAGGAACCGATCATCGACAACAAAAGCAACATGAGCAAGCTGTCCCCGGATAGATCGACGAGCACGGAGGAAAATCGGTTGCCCAATCCGGTGATCGTCAAGCTGCCGATCACAATTCCTGCACCGGCAGAGGCAATGCTCAGCATTACAACACCTTCTCCCGCTTCCCGAATAGCGGCAAACAGCTTGCGCAAGGTCAGGCGGTTTTTGCTGTTGAGAAAACCGCAAATAATAGCGGCGACAGTCGCCCCCAAACCGGAATAGGTGGGGGAGTACCCGGCCAGCAGCATGGCGATCAAAGCGATGAACGGCATTGGATAGAGCCAGCCGCTTTTTAAGACTTGTCCGAAAGAAGGCAAGTCGCTTTTGGCGACCGGACGAATTCCGTGTTTGACAGCATAAAAATGGACAACAGCAGCGATCGCCAGAAAATACAAGGTCCCCGGCAGGAGCGCTGCCAATGCGACCTGGGCGTAGGGAATTTGCAAATTCTCCGCGATCAGGAAGGCTGCGGCTCCCATTACGGGAGGCAAAATTTGTCCGCCGTTGGAAGAAACCGCTTCAATCGCACCAGCCATCGTACCGCTAAATCCCGACTTCTTCATTGCCGGGATCGTCACATTTCCACCGACCATAACATTAGCGACAGCACTCCCTGAAACCGATCCCATCAAACCGCTGGAGAGAACGGAAACATGACCCGTTCCGCCTGGAAGTCTTCCGGCAACGGCACGGGAAAGATCAATCATAAAATTTGACACACCCGTCCGTTCCAAGATGGCACCGAAAATAATAAAAATCACGACATAACGGAACATCGTCGCCAATGGCAACCCGTACAAACCGGACGAACCGAGATACAACTGGCTGCTGATTCGTTCAATGCTGTATCCTTTATGTTTGAGCAGATCCGGAAAATATCTTCCATAATAAGCGTAAATCAAAAAGAAAATGCAAATGAGCGTCAAACCCCATCCAACCGTTCTTCTGAGCGCCTCCAAAATAACAACGATTGCGAGCAGTCCCATATAAATATCGGTTGAGGTCGGAGTCCCTGCCCGACTGGCAATCTCGGCAAAGTTCACCGCCAAGTAGACTCCGACAGCGATACTGGCTGCAATGACAATCCAATTCAGCAGTTGCAGGAGAAAATGCGATCCCAACGGTTTTTTCAAAAAAGCGTAAGTCAGTACCATCGACAAGAAAATCGGTAACACTTGACTTTCTGAGATGGTGTGCGTCGCTTGGCAAACAAGTACGAGCACGGAAATCAAAAAAGAAATGGCGGCGATCAGCTTGGCTTCAAATTTGCCGATAGAGATCATTTCGCTTCCTCCCCGTTCGCTAAATGGTGAGACTTCTTCGCAGAAATCTCACCATCGAATGCTTGGTAAGCGGTGAATGGTACACCGCTGTCAATAGCTGCCCTTTTCCTTAAAATACTTTAACGCCCCCGGGTGAATTGTCCCCTGAAGGAAGTCAACATCCTCTTTGGCCGGAACGTTGGCCACTGCTCCCATCGGGTGCACTTTTCCCAACTTTTCCGTATTTTCCATCGCCAGTTTCGTAATGTCATAGACGACCTGTTCATCCAGGTCCTGTTGAAAGACGATATAAACTTCCGTGGCTGCTGTAACAACTTCTTGATCTTGTCCCTTGTAAGTATTGGCCGGAATCGTATAGACCGCTCTCGTTTTATCCTTCTTGATAATTTCCGGGTCCATGCTGACGATACTGACAGGCTTGCTCACGCCAAGGCTTTCGATCACGGGTGACGGCAATGTTCCAAACACCATGGCGACATCGATCGCCCCGTCGCCTAACGCCTCTACTGCTTCATTCCACCCCAGATAGGAAAGCGTGACATCACTTTCGGTAATGCCGTGATCTTTCAGCAACGTCAAGGCCGTCAAATTGGCGGCCGATCCGGAAGCGCCAATGGACACGCGTTTTCCTTTCATATCCTGAATCGTCCGAATGCCCGAGTCTTTTAACGTGACAAAATGAACGACGGAAGGAGCTATCTTCCAACCAATGCTGACGTGTTCCACTTTCTTGTCTTGAAAATTTCCTTGACCTTTCAACGCATCGTTCAGCACGTCGCCGCCAGTTAACGCTAATTGCAATTCATCATTATTGACAAGATTCATATTGGCAATCGATCCGCCCGTCTCTTCAATATCAAACTGGCTGTACTTCAGATTATCCTTCAACAGCTCCGCCAGCCCTGTGCCATACAAATAAATCGAAGAGCCGGATGCCGCCGTTCCAATGCTAATAAATTCAGGGGCATTAGCAGACTGTCCCTGGCCAGACGATGATGTGCCCTGCCCGGTGGTCTCTGTTCCGCCGCCGCAACCCGCGAACACGGTCAAGGCCAAAGCCATGACAATGAGCAACAGTTTGTTTGTGAGCGCTTTCATTTAAGTCCCCCTTGTTTCCTGATTTATTTTTGTAACGCTTCCGGCGGTTTTCCAATTCCCTGTTCACGCACGCTGGAGATCATCGCTGAACGCAGCATCCATTTAATTGCCCGAACCGGATCATTCGCCAACTCCGCCATCTCCTTCTGAAGCTGTTTGCGATATTCAGGATCTTTTTCCTTGACCACCTGCGTATTTTTCTCACTGATCTCTTTGACGTAATCGACAGCTACACGGCGCCGCAATTCATTGTAGGTCGACAGTTCCGCTTCCCGATCAGCGCCATCCAGCAGACGAAGCAAGCGAATCCCTAGATCGACCGCATCATGGATGCCGCTGTTCAGTCCCAAGCCGCCCATCGGGCTGTTCAAGTGAGCCGCATCGCCAACTAACACAACTCGCCCTTGGTAAAACTGACCGGCTACCCGTTGATGAATTTTATAAATCGTATTTTCAATAATCGGGAAACGATCAGTGGTACGGAAAACTTCTTGCATCGTTTGTTCAATGTTACTTGAATCTCTAGCTACTTGATCTGACATCTCCGGGGGAATCGGATACAAGAAACGCCAGGCTTCCGGTACTCGCAAAATAAAGAGAAATTGCTCGGGGTCGGAAATATAGTTGACATAGGCAAGGTTGGGGTTGTACTGATGAAAATCAACCGGTGTTGCGTTCAACATCCACCGTTCCTCATGGGTGTACCCGTCAAACGTCACACCTAATTTTTTGCGGACGGTGCTTCTTCCGCCGTCTGTCCCGATCAAATATGGCGTGCGGAGCTGCTCCCTTCCCTCAGGGGTCTCAATCGTAACTGTCACGCCCTGGGAATCTTGCTGAAAATCAATCAATTCCGCCTGAAAGCGAACATCGGCGTTGGCACGCTGCTTTAATCGCTCAAAAATAACTTCCACATACGTTGCTTGCGAAACTTGCAAGCGAAACGGATATTTCGTCTCCTCCTTCAGCAAGCGGAAGTCAAACTCTGCGTATAAACCGTCCTTGCGATCGAGGTATTGCACCTTCTCGGCAACCAGTCCGCGCCGCATCAATTCGTCGGCCAATCCGGCCGGCTCAAGCAACTCCAGCGTTCCCGCGTGAAAAGTGGATGCGCGCCATTCCTTGCTGGGCTGGCTGTCTTTCTCCAGCACGATGACAGAGACCCCTTTTGCGCTTAAAATATCTGCTACCGTCATCCCGACTGGACCAGCTCCGGCGATGACTATTGGTTCCATTCCCATCAATCTTCACTCCCTTTTTCGTTAGATGAGCGGTTGAAAAATTTCCTTGATCGGTTGATAACCGCCATTTTCCTCATACGCTTCGACTCTCTCAAATCCGAACGCTTCCATGATCGGCAGATCATTGGTTGAGAACAACCACGCTTCGTCCGCAGCAGAGACATTCACATGTTCATGCCAGGTCCAAGCGGGAAGTGCAAAGAAGTCTCCTTCTGACCAGTCAAAACGCACGCCGTTCATAATCGTATAGCCGCTTCCCTTATAGACATGGTAGACGTTGCTATGAACATGGCGGTGTGCTTTTCCCGAAAATTTCGGCGGCAACATCTGCATTCTCGCCCCAATGCGATCATTGGCATCTTTGCCGTTTGAAGGATTGATATACTCCATGGCAAATCCATCATACGGGTCCGGCGCAAACTGGCTTAACCCTTCGATCCCTTTTTTCGTAAAATCCCACTTGTAGCGTCCCAGGGGAGCGATGCTCGGTTCACGGTCGGAGATCGGACGAATCATTCCCCCCTGATAGCGTTTCGTCGAATAGTCATCCGGCACCAGAAGCTTTTGCTGCTTTTCTGGATAAAACTCTGTAAAGCAAACATTCAAGTACATCGTAAAAGGCGAGTCCAGACAATCCATCCAGTACACGGTTTCATTTCCAAGATTGGTATGATCGTGCCAAGTCCACGTCGGGGTGATCAAGTAATCGCCAGGTTCGAATGCGAATTTTTCCCCGTTGACCCGTCCATAAGCACCCTGTCCTTTCATCACAAACCGGACAGCCGTAGTCGTATGGCGGTGCGCGGGAGCAACTTCACCAGGTCGAACCGCTTGCACAGCAGCATACAAAGTTTGAGTTGCACCGCCCCAACCGACAGGCTTCAAGTCTTTCATTCCCGGATTAATCAAAAATAGTGCCCGCCGGTCCAACCCGTTGCCGACTTCCAGCAAATGCTCCGCTTCTTCCAAATTTCGCTCGATCAACTCCCGTTTCCACAGATAGGGAATCGGCTTTGCCTTTGGTTCGATTGTGTTCAGATCGTGGATCGAAGCCCAAAGTGGCCCAAGATTTTGCTCTTCCAAACGTTCATGGAACTGTTGCAGTTCTTTGGAAAAATTCATCATTTACCCCCCTCTTTTCCCTCGACGGCTACGGAAAACTCGCCAATCCGTTCCAACTGGATACGGACAACGTCGCCTTTTTGAATCGGGCCGACGCCTTCCGGGGTACCGGTGGTCAAAATATCTCCCGGCTCCAACGTCATAACTGCCGATGCCGCTTCGAAAAATTTATAGCAATCGTAGATCAGATCTTTGGTGTTGGCGGACTGACGCAGCTCATCATTTACCCACAGTTTAAAGCCAAGTTCATTCGGATTGCCCACTTCATCAGCCGTAACAATCCATGGTCCGATTGGCGTAAATGTATCAAACGATTTGCGCCATGGACGATCTTCCTTTCCTCTGACCGTAATATCCAGCAGCCCAAAATAGCCAAAAATGTATTGATGGGCTTCCGCAGCAGGGACATCTTTGGCTCTCTTCCCGACAACAAAAGCCAATTCCGCTTCGTGGTCGGTCCGCCTGTCCGCAAACGGCAGTCTCACCGTATCGCCAGGACCAATAATTGATGAAGGCGCTTTCAAAAAGAAGCCTAATTTTTCAATCGTAAACTCGGCGTTGTTGAACTGCGCATTCATTTCATCCTGATGCAAATAGTAGTTCACTGGAGCCGCCACGATTTTGGTCGGATTGGGCACAGGTGCCTGCAAACTCACTTCGGAAAGAGGCACAGATTCCGCGGAAGTCACATACTGTTCAATTCGCGGTTTCAGTTCTGCGAAATTCTCCATGAGATATTGCAACGATTGCTGCGGATTTTCCCGCTGCCACGAGACGAGTTCCCCTATTTCGACGATGCGATCTTCTGTCACTACCCCGATGTTGTGCTTGTTAAACAAGGCAATTTTCACTTTACCAGCACCCCTTCTACTCATATAATGAGTTTATAAACTCATTTTTCTTATTTCCAAAATAACAAACAGAGCAAAGATAGTCAATATTCAGAATTATTGACCTCCCGCCTAATTTTTGTAAGATGAAAGGGAGACAAATATTTCCACAAGGAGGTAGTCATGCGTGAGGTAAATATGGGCTCTATTCGCTCCATCGACCGAGCCATCGATGTATTGCAAGCTTTCACCATAGAAAAACCTGTTTTAACCGTAGACGAAATTGCCAAAATGACGAAAATCCCTCATTCTACGGTCTATCGGATTTTATGTACGTTAGAAAGAAGACGACTGGTCCAGTTTGAAGAAAAGCTGACCGCTTACAAGCCAGGATTAGGGCTCATGCAATTTAGTTCCCTGATTTCCTCAACTTTCGATATCCGGCAGGTGGCGGAGGAACTGTTGCTCGAACTGCACGCAAAAACGAACCAGACTGTTCTGATGGCGGTAGAAGATGGCGACGAGATTATTTACATTTACAACAAGGAAACTTACGAAGGCCTGAAGTTCTCTTCCGTTCAAGGCCAGCGCCGCCCGTTTATTTACGGGGTCCTCGGCCCTGTCTTGCTTGCATTTTTTTCCGAAAGCAGGATTGAACACATCCTGAAAATCCCGGTTTCACGGCATACGCCTTACCGCGTTACCGACAAGGAAGTGATTCGCCAACGTCTGCAACAAATTAAACAAGATCGTATCTATGTCGAATCAAACGAAACCAATATTGGGGTAACAGGCATCGGCGCACCCGTATTTGGCAGCAATGGCGAAATCATCGCCGCCATCGGGCTGATTGGCCCCGCCGTTTATATGGATAACCAACTGGATAACCTGAAGGCTTTGGTCGCCGAAACAGCTGATAAAATCTCCCGTAAGATTGGCTATCAAGCGTCGCCCCGCGGCAAATAAAAACGACAATTCACATAAGGCGTGTTGCTTATGTGAATTGTCATTATTTTTTCTCAAGCTTTTTTAATGGACTGTGATCGTTTTCAACGACGGGATCACTTCCTTGCCGAGCAGCTCAATATTTTTCATTGCTCGATCATGCGGCATGTCGCCAAAATGAATGTTGATGTTCAACAGGCCAAAGCCGAGCTGCTTATGGTATTCCCTGAGCTGCTCCCTGACACTTTTCGGTGAGCCGACGATCATATAGCCTTTTTCGGTCAGTTCCTGATAGGTGAAGAAACCAGGCTGCCCCAAGCCCGCTTTCGATTGCAACGTTTTTTGTTGCGCTTGCGGCGGAATATAGCCAGGCGGGAAAAAGAACTCTTTTGGCATGACAAACAGTTTATTAAAGAAAAACATCGCGTGTTCTTCCGCTTCTTCATGTGCCTGTGCATCTGTTTCCGCACAGTAGATGAATGTCGACCAGCCCAACTGTTCGGGCGGCGCTGTATAGCCAAATTCCTCCGCACATTGGCGATAGTAATCCAACGATGACTTTACACTTGGGATTGAACTGAATGTCTGCAAATACGGATAGCGATTTTGCGCAGCAAAGCGGATTGTGTCTTTGCTTCCTTGCGAGGGACACCAAATCGGCGGATGCGGTTTTTGATAAGGTCTCGGCCAAGAATTTACATAAGGAAATTGGTAATGTTGCCCGTAGTAGGAAGTAGGTCCATCTTGTGTCCAAGCTTGGATGATCAGGTCATGCGCTTCAAAAAACCGTTCCTTTGATTTTGTTGGGTCCAATTGAAAGCTGTGATACTCCGCGCCAATGCCCCTGACAAAACCGGAAATGATTCTTCCCTTCGTAATCACATCCAGAATCGCGACCTCTTCCGCGACGCGCTGCGGATGATCACGCAGAGAGATTGCGTTGCCCAGTATCGCTATTTTCACTTTTTGCGTTCGACGCGCCAACGTCGCAGCCATTACATTTGGCGACGGCATCAAGCCATATGGGGTTTGATGATGCTCATTGACCCCGATTCCGTCGAATCCCATCTGTTCGCAAAATTCAAGTTGATCCAGATAGTTGTGATACAGCTGGTTTCCATATTCGGGATCATAATTGGCATTCGAATAGGTGACCCAAGAGCTGTCGTAGCGTTCGTTGAAATCTTCCGGCATTTTTCCATAAGGCATGAGATGAAAAGCAAATACTTGTACCATCGTATCTCTCCCTTGTTTGTTATCGTAAAAAGTTGAACAGCATTTCGGTAAACTCTTTGGTCTTCTCCATATATGGCAAATGGCCGCACTGTTCAATGATCAACAATCTCGAATCCGGAATTGCCTGCTGCAATTTTCCCCCATGCTCAACCGGGATCAATTCGTCATTTCTGCCCCAAACGATCAGCGTAGGGACTCGCAGCCCTTGCAGGCGATGCAGCAGTTTGGCGTCATATCCTTGTTCCCACGTTAAGCGGGCAAACATGGCCCGATTTTTAAACACTTCAACCGGAAGCTGCTCGATGGATGGCAGTTTCGGCACCAATGATTTATCGTAATAGCATTTTTCGACTACTTGTTGGATTGGCAAGTGGAACGTATTGAGGCTGTCTTTTCCCGGAATGTTAATGCCGGCAGCATTGGAAACAACCAATTTTTTGACTCGGTGCGCATGCGTTAAGGCAAATTGCAAGCCAATCCAGCCTCCAAGTGAACTTCCGCATATGTAGGCGCGTTCAATCCCGAGTTTGTCAAGCAGGTCGCGATAATGAAAGGCGATATCATCGATTTTGTCCATCCATCCCGGAAGTTCTGACTGACCAAATCCGGGATGATCGGGTACGATCACCTCGTAGGAAGATGCCAGCGTATCCATGCACGCCCCCCACTGCGGGCCATTGGCACCATGCAGCCAAAGAAGCGGCTCCCCATTTCCCGAACGGTACAAATGGACTTTGCTTCCCCCAACGTCGATAAATTCCTCTTTCACGGACAATATGCTCATTGTTCCATCTCCTTTAGCCATGAAATCATTTGGTTTGTCAAAGCGTGACCTTTAGGCATTGATGTCTAACGGATCTTTCTTCTGCCCTGCAGGGATGTCGGGTTGATTCCGAATGGACATCAACACAACAGCAATTGCGGCGAGAATGGCCGGAAATGCCCCGACGAGGTAAATGCTGGAGGTTGACCATTTTAGCGAAAGAATCATTCCGCCGATTATCGGACCGATGATCGAGCCGATTCTGCCGATCCCTAAAGCCCAGCCTACGCCTGTGGATCGAATGCTTGTTGGATAAATACTTGCCGCCAGACCATTAATAATAAATTGCGCTCCAATGACCGAGAACCCGGCAATCAGGATAACGATCATCAAGCCGGCCAGATTGCTGACAAAACCGATCGTTGCGACGGAGATGGCCGCCAAACAGTAGAAGCCGAAAAGCACCTTCCGCAGATTGCCGCGGTCTCCGATTCGTGAAGCCAAGATTCCCCCGAGTATTCCGCCGCCTTGCATCATCGAAGAAGCAATGATCGCCTTTTCAATCGGGAATCCCGCCGCTTTTAAGACGGTTGGCATCCAGTTGAGCAAAAAATACATAACGAGCAGATTCATAAAAAACACAACCCAGAGCAGCAGTGTATTTCGCGTACGATTCGCCGCAAACAAGTGCTTCACTGTGAATCCATCTGCCTTCTGTTCAGACAGATGAAACTCAACCGTGGCGTCAAATGCTGCCGCTGGGTCAATTTTGTTTAGGATTGCCCCTACTTTGCCTGCGTGCTTTCCTGTAGCGACGTAAAACCGAATAGATTCTGGCAAAGCAAAGATGAGCAAGACTGCAAGCATGAGCGGAATCGTCCCCCCCAGGTAAAATACCGATTCCCAGCCCATTGAGGCAATCATCCGAGCGGTAATGATACCGCCAAGCAAACTCCCCGCCGGTACGCCAATAAACATCAGGGAAACCATCGTGCTGCGGACTCTGCGCGGTGAGTATTCCGCCGTAAGGGCGATAATGTTCGGCAGAGCGCCGCCAAGGCCTAAACCGGTCAACAGGCGAAACAGGATCAATTGCGACATATTGTCCGCAAGCACGGTCAAAAGTGAGCAAACTCCAAAAATAAAGGTGGAAGCGACAATCACGCTTTTCCGGCCGATCTTGTCAGCAAGCGGCCCAAAGATTAAGGCACCCAGCATCAGTCCAAACAACCCCGTGGCAAACACCGGTCCAAATGTCGTGATATCAATCTCCCAAATCCTGGCGATCTCAGGTGCGACATAGGAAATGACGATGGTGTCGAATCCATCCAACAGCGCTACCAATGCACACAGGACAATCGTGCACACTTGGAACCCGCTCAGCTTTTTCTGGTCGATCCAGTCAGATACGTTTATCCTATTATTCATGGGGACTCATTCTACCTTTCCTATAAGTGATATAGGTGAAGTCCAAAACGCTTCATTGCATGGCGGTAAATACGAAAAAGCGGTCTTCACAGATGTCTGCCATCAAAATTAATGAAAACGCTTTCAAAACGTTGGCCGCTCCATTCTAAAGGAAGTACTTGCCTGAGTTCAGCCGACGATGTCGGAAGGACGCTGCAATGATTGTTGCATCCAGATTAACTCCTCGGCTAATTGAGCGACCCGCTGGCAAACCTCTTCGTCCACCAAGTCGTTCCGTTGATTAAAATGACTGGAATGAGCGTAAACATAGCTCGGCGCCACAATGGACCGAAAATAGCCAAAAATCGGCTTCAGTTGATTTTCGATGACCAAATAATGCTGATACGTTCCACCAGTCGCCACTAAACCGACTACCTTCTGTCTAAAAGATGCCGGTGGCACCAAGTCCAGCAAATTTTTTAGAGCTCCGCTAAGAGAGGATTGAAAAACCGGAGTGCCAATCACATAAAAGTCAGCGTGATTGATCAGCTCAATCGCTTTTTTGGTATCTTCCGTATAAGCTTGCGGATCGCGTCCATCACAGAATTCAAGCCGATAGTCACGCAAATCCATACATTCCGTTTGGATTTCCGGCGCAACCATATTTACGTGATCAAGCACGTTTTGTACAATCGTTTTCGTTTTCGTTCCTACCAGAGTTCCCGAGATTCCCAACAGTTTCATCTTGCGCCTCCAAAATAAAGACGGGTTTCGGCAAAAGTACCAACATCAAATCAAGCCAATCGCTACAGCTTCATCGGCAACACCTCTACTCGTATAGTGAGTTAATTAACTCGTTTCTTTGTAAATCGTACCAAGAAGCCTTGTCTGTTGTCAATATTCGAAATATTGTAACATTTGTCGAAAGCATGGTGTTTCTCCTCTTACATACAAAAAAACGCGCAACCCGCTAACGCCTTGGGCGGGCTGCACGTTATCCAGACTTATAGTAACAGCGGCTAACCCCCCTTTTCCGAAACAATCGCTTGTCCGTAATGGTCTTTTGCGGCAAGCAGCTCGCGGAATGAATTGATTTCGCTTTTGGCAAAATAACCCTAGATGCCACCAGAAGGAGCAGTGACGATGGATCATGCATGGAAAAAATTGAATGCTACTCTCTACAATCTTTCGCACGACTATTTGCTGATTACGATCGCTGGCGTGCTGTTCTTTCTCATCCAGGCTTACATCGGTTATCGAACGTATCAGCACTATAACCGCAAGCTGGACAAGCTCGAAAAGAAACTGGACGAGATCCGCTCCCGCTTAAAATAAAGAAAGGAACGTCTTCATCCCCCAGTTTTCCAACTGTGGAACGAAAAACGCTCCCCTGATGATTCCGCTTGTTTTTTCATGTTTCTCATCCCCCTGCTTATATCTTTGGCTTTTCTTTTTGCTTCAGGAAGATGTCAACGAACAACGCATGGAAAGGGCGTCATTGCTCGCCTGCCGCTTCAGCGAGCAACTGCTCGACTCTTTTCAGGTTTGATTGAAAATACGTCGTAAAATGCCAGTCTTCGTAAGCTTTCGGCACGGAGAGTTCCTCGATGCCTGTATGGGTTCGTACGGCTTTTGCCACCAATGCATGAATGTCGTTTAAATATTGTTTCACTTCGTAAAGTTCCCGCATGGAGCAAATCTCGCCATGCCCTGGAACGATCGTTTCGATAGCTAGCAATTCGACCTGCTCCAAAATGTGCAGCCACGCCTGCGGATTTGCATGTGTCAATACGGGATGATGCTTCGAGAGTACCAAATCGCCCATAATGGCCGTTTTTTCTTCCGGCAGGTATACGAAGGCATCGCTTTGCGTATGACCGCCGCCGTATGTAATGAGTTGGACAGACCGGTCACTGCCGCAAATACTCATCTGTTGCTCAAAGGTAATCGTTGGCAGCGTGTATGCGAAATCGGGGAGCATCCTTATATATTCCCGCTCACTGGCGAGTTCCCATAACATTTCCTCTTTTAACTTGGCGTTCGTTTCCTGCTTGCTTCTCTCCTCCAGCTCGGCGATCGCCTGATTCAGCGTTTCCAGGTTGGACAACTGTTGAATCACCCTGTTTTTGCCAACAGTAGCCATGATTTCACGTGCCGCCGTGGTCGAAATGATTTGCGCTTGCGGGGAAAACACCTGATTTCCGCTCGTATGGTCACTGTGCCAGTGCGTATTGATTACATAGGAAACCGGTTTGCCGGTCAGGCCTCTGGCGGCTGTCTGCAAATCCTTCGCAGCTTCGATCGACATGAAAGTATCTACGACAACGGTTGAATCTCCGAGATCAATGATGGCCGCATTCGCCAAAGAGCCTGTACCAGGAACCGCGATGGCAGCATAAACGCCATCCGTCACCTGTTTCAACCGGAAATGCCTTGAACCCGGGAATGTTTCCATTTGATTTTTCATGGGACACCTCTCTCCAAACATAATAGCTCTATCCTAACACAGGTTGTTTTTTCCAGCCACAAAGGGCTCGCTATTTTCACTTAGACGACGCCTCCTGTCTGCTAACGATTCTCTCTCCTGTGGAAGAATTTCGAACCTCATCATCTCGGTTCGCGCTTCTCGATGTACTCCGTTATGAACGATGGCCGAACCATTCCGGCCGCCGATCGACGATTTCACCTTGCTATGCTATAGTTGATCCATAATCTGGAAGCCCCCCAAGAAAAGATACACGAAGACTCGTACCGTGTTGTTTGCGACAGGAGCAGTTGAGGTTTCCAACAAGGAGATGGTTATCCGATGAGACAGCAAACCGGCGTCGTCCTGGCTGTAAGCCGCAGCGCCACCCATTCGTTCAGCAAGCAAAACCATGACTCGATCCGTCTGCTCGCAGGGTTGGGTGTGGAGGGAGATGCCCACCTTGGGGTGACGGTGAAACACCGTTCCCGCGTCGCGCAAGATCCGAGTCAGCCGAATCTGCGGCAAGTGCACCTGATCCATTCGGAATTGCATGAAGAATTGCAAACAAAGGGCTACAACGTATCCGCAGGGCAAATGGGCGAAAATATTACAACCGCCGGAATCGACCTGCTCCAACTGCCAACCGGCGCACGGCTGCACTTGGGCGCCACCGCCGTGATCGAAGTAACGGGCCTGCGCAATCCTTGCAACCAATTAAACCTGTTTCAGCCAGGCTTGATGGCGGCAGTATTGGACCGGGACGAACAAGGCAATCTCATCCGCAAGGCCGGAATCATGGGCATTGTGCTGGAGTCAGGCGAGGTGCGAATAGGCGATGCGATCCTGGTCGAACTTCCTCCAAAACCGCATCGCCCGCTGGAACGCGTCTAGGTGCTCCCTCTTCTGTTCACTTCTTCTTCTGGCATTCCGCGTTTCGCATTCCGCGGCGTTGTCAACCGTTAGCGGATGCTTCTTAACAGAGCCAATAAAAAACGGCTGTCGATTTGCTCGACAGCCTGTTTCCACGGCAATCTATTGGTTTTAGCGGTTTTCCACCGGCCCTATGGGCAGCCGGGGAATACTGATGATTTGGCCAAAAGAACCGACAGCGATATATTGGTTGTTGGCCTTGATGATATTTTTGATGCCTTCATCGACATGGACGTCAAAGGCAGGGTGCCTTGGCGGCAAAGGGAGTTCCGTCCAATTTTTGCCGTCTTGCGAAATGTAAAAGCGTTCATAATGAGCCTTCTCGCTGCCATCCGACGACATCGACTCATTGTAAGCAACGAAATAACCGTCAAAAGATTTCACAAACTCGAGCGAGTCATTTGGGTAGCTCAAATTTGTGCGCACTTCCGTCCATTTGTTTCCATCGCCCGACACCCAGGCTTTTTCCGGATTATATTGGCTGATCGCGACATATGACGCACCGTTGTAAGCGATCTGCAAGTCGTGTCGGTATTCACTCGGCGGCACCAGCTGCTGCGCATTGGTCCAATGCACCCCATCGCTTGATTGCATGATTTTGTTGGAAGTTAAGGTGTTTTGGTTATACGTTTGCACGGCGGCCACAATTCTTTTCCCGTCCCAAACCATCGATTGCAGCCAATTGCTGGCAGACCCGACCATACTGATGTTTGGCACCGCCGTCCATTTCACCCCGTCACGGGAAACATACACCCCGCTGACTTGATCAGTCGCAACAAAAATCTTTCCGGTCCAAACAATATTGCGCAAATCGCCAAATTTGCTTTTATAAGGAACGGAAGCTTTGGACCAGTAGACCCCATCGGCGGAATAAAA
Organism: Brevibacillus fulvus; assembly: GCF_016908525.1. Lineage (GTDB taxonomy): Bacteria > Bacillota > Bacilli > Brevibacillales > Brevibacillaceae > Brevibacillus_G > Brevibacillus_G fulvus. The sequence continues at coordinate 14,334 of NZ_JAFBEB010000002.1, read as the reverse complement.
GGCGCCATAGTTGCCCACGGCCACAAATTTGTTGTTCCCCCAGGCGATATTAAACAAGTTCGGCCGCATGCCAAGCGGAAAACTGGACTGCCAATCCAAGCCATTATCCGTATAGACAATCGCCCCGTACAGGCCAACCGCCACCGTTCGTTTGCCGTTCGTGGCAACTCCGCCGAATTCTCCGGTTGTTCCGATTAGTTTGGTGGACCAATTGGCGCCATCTTTCGTGTAGTAAGCATATGTACTGACAGGAAAGCTGTTGTCATCAGGGGAGCCTGTTCCGACAAATCCGCCGTTGGCCGGCAGCAAGATGTTGATGCCTGTTACGAGATTGGACAAGTCGTGCTGAACCCACTGTTTTCCGTCTGTGGAAGTCAAGGAGATCCGCTTGCCGTCATTCAGCCAGCCAATCGCCGTCACCCTCGCGCCATTGGCGGCAATCGTCGTTAGATGGGCCGCAGCATGCGCCGATTGTTTTTTCCAGTTGACGCCATCGGCAGACGTATAGAGCCCGTTGCCTACCCCTATGTATTGGCCGCCGAACCAAGCGAGATTGTTTAATTGCACATGTCCATCGATTGGTATCCAATGCTGGCCATCCTGCGAGGTCATCAGGCGGGACGAGTCGGGAGTTCCGATAAACAACCGGTTATTTTGACAGACAATGCCGCCCCATCCTCCAGCTGACCAAACTTCCGGCAACGGATATTGAGTCCAGTCTTGTCCATCAGCGGATAGAAAAACCGATGTTGGACTGACAGCAACAAACGTACCGTTGTTCCAAACGACGCCACGAATATGTTCATCAAAAGGAAAGTCCACCTTTGTCCATGTAAGCGAATCGGTGGAGACAAAAGCTTCTGACGGTGCATTGCGGGCTTCCGAGGAAAACCCACGCGCCGCGCCAAAGACGACATATTGTTGGCCGCTCCAGCCGATCGCGCTCAAGTGGTAATCGGCAAATTTGGAGGTCGCTTGCCAGTTGATGCCATCCGTTGATTTGATGATGGTGCCGTGGTCGCCAACACCAACATATTGGTTACCCGTATAAATCATGTCAGCCGGCGCATAGGAACTAAATTTTGTATTTAATTTCCAGTTGTCCCCAATGGCGAAGGGGGTGCTTTGCAGGGCTACACGATTTTGCGAAGAAAAAATAGAAGATTCCGCTCCGGCCGTGACATGGGGTGCCATGATGGCCAAAAGCATCGCCGTGCCGGTTAACAGCGAAAAGAGTCGTTTGCGGTTCATTGGTTGTCCTCCCGTTTTGTTTTCGCCGTTTCAGAAAAACACATAAGTTTGTTTCTTAAAAATTTTAAAGAAACTCTTTCCATCTTACCATAATTTTTTAGTAATAGTTTGCTTTTCTAAAATTAATTTTAATATTTATATAATTTGCTGTGGATTTGTATTTGCCCTTTCACGAAACAGCACGGATTCCATCATCGTCAAACCTGAATAAGAAATATCTGTTGAAGTTAGCAATGGACGTACACGAGAAAAAGTACCGTCTGAACCAGTGACTAAATTTGCTGTTTCATCCAAATAAATCTTTCCTGTTTTTATCACATAAACGGAAGTCCTCCCCTTGAATAGAATAATGTGATGTTCAACAATCGGGCGTAATCGTCAAGGAACACAATCAACCTTTATACTAAAGCAACAGAAAGGGGAGAACCGGTGTGTCTCCCCCATAACTTCTTATAAAGTTTACATAAGCAACTTTCAATTGTTCCCTAAATTTTTTGTTTTCCTCTCCTAACTTCTGATTTTTTCTTTTAGATCTAGTAATTAAATCTACTATGTATAAAAAAAGAGGATACATGCTCATATACTGAACATAGTATCCTCTTAGTTGCCTTGAAATACTATCTTGGTGTCATCGGAGGAATTATCCCCATCTTGAAAACTGCCGACGACAATCCAGTCTGTTTATTCGGTAACGCCAACATCATCCGCACGGGTATAACCAATCACTTTTTTATTGGAATCTAAAAAAATTGCAAAGATTGTTATAGTAGAAGCACTGGAAAAAGGATAAGTAAACCGATCAACTGCTACGGGAAATAGGTATTACTCTGATTTTCAATCGATTTCATGTATTGATAGAGTTGTACCTTTGTTACATCATCAGCACTATCATCCGCAGTAACTATGAAATATTGGGAGTTGGCTGGAACCGTTGTAATCTCTAGCGTATAGCTCAGTTGCCCGCCCCGTATGCTGACTCCGGTCGTTATTTCCGTTACCATCGTATTGACTTTCTGAACCATGTCCGCTACATCTTGGGAGGTACGAAAAGCTTGATCTGCTGCAACGGATATTGCATATTGGTACACTTCCAGGTTTTCTGCTTCTGCTAGATTACTGCCGATTGCAGTATTAATTAATGTTACATCGATCGAACGGGCATCTCCATTTTGAACGATGCTGTCTATTTGATTTACTGCGAATTGCTGTCCGCTATGCTCGTTTTATCCGTTAAAGGGTTATACCGAGCCTTCACCGTACAGGCGACTTTCATCGCATACGGCGATCTGTCAGTGAACGAAAAGAAAAACTTACAATGGGAATGTAAATTATAACATGTTCAGGCATTTACTACCAGATTATTCTTGTTCCTGCGAAAGCAGCGAAAGCAAGACAAAAAAAGACGCAGCTCGTCATTACAGCTGCGTCTTTTTCCAAAAAGTGCGCCATATCGCGCTGAGGTTTAGCCGAATTACCCTACTGCCTTCACAGCATTTCTGTGAAATCAGCTCAACAAACTGCAGTTAGATCCTAATGATAACAAAAAGGAGACTTTTTTACGGTTCTCCTTTTGCCCCTTCATTTTCGTTCATGTCTTGAAGAAGCCTTTCTTTTCGTAAAGTATCCAATAATTCACCATGTCTTTGGGATATTGCCCATTGATAAATGCAAATGGAGGACCACCCTGTTACCCGTTGTCCCCACTGGTTGTAACTTAACTTTTGACCTTTATACTCAATGTTTTTGGGATTAATGGCGGTTGCTTCCGAATCTTTATAACCTTTTATCGACAGTATATCGCCCTGTTGAATTATTCCCCATTCGAACAGTTTATCCATCCGAGGCAGATAGGTACGGTTAATCTTGAGTTCCCCGTCGACTTTGGCTAACGACTTACCAGTATCAGCAACTTCGACAAAATAATCGTCAAGTTTTTGTACAGGCAAGAGGCGATTCACATGTAAAAAGAGTTGGTTTTCTACTTTCATCGGTTGGATCTGTAAGCAACTAATATCAACATGATTATGAACCAGCCATGCGCAGGCCGACAAGGTTTGCTCGTCAAAATCGGCAGCGATCAGAATGATACGTTGTTTTTTATTAAAGGTTTTATCCGAATTGTTCTTCTCCAGAAATTCAGTAATAATTCTGGTTGCTCGCTCGGTTGGAGTTAAATCTGATGCATCGTATTCATTTCGATACCGTTCAATGTAGGGCGAAAATAATTTACTCACGAGCTCAGCAACACTTTGAATTTTTGCATAATTGGCAGCATATCGTATCGCTTGAAATTCGAATGGTTCTTTGGACACTTCCGCCAATATCCGAGCCGATGCCAATCGGCGCAAATAAAGCCGCAACTGCCGCCCCTTCCCCTCCCGAGCTCCCTCCAGGTGTCCGCTCGATATTCCATGGATTATTGGTCCTGCCGTACACCGGATTAACGGTTTCACAGCCCATCAGCAATTGCATGGCATTGAACCTCCTCAATTACGTTCACGAACTTCCTCGTTGCTAATGCTACCATACACCAAAACAAAAAAAGATGACAGAAGAAGTTGCCGCCTGTCTTGTCTTTCAAAAAAACAGCGGCAGTTTGGACGAAAAGGCGTCCCGGACTGCCGCTCATTTTAATGGGGGTGTTCTTCCAGTATTCATGCAAAGCCTTAATTCTTGGGCAGTTTCTTCGTTTCCTGCTTACACCTTGAATTGGGCAATCTGGTGCTGCAGTTCTTCCGACATCGTGGAGAGGGCGGAAGCCGAGGATGAAATTTCTTCCATCGCCGCCAGCTGCTCTTCGGCGGACGCGGAGACATTTTGCGTATTGGCTGCCGTGGTTTTAGCCACTTCGCCTATGCTGTGAATACTGCGGGTGACTTCTTCCATCGAAGTGACCATTTGCTGGGCTTCGGCCGTTACCTCCTGAATCTGCACCACTACATCTTCCACGGAGCGCCGGATCTCTTTGAAAGCAGACGCCGCCTCCGTGACGATGTCCATCCCGGTGTTTACTTCGCTTTTTACATGATCCATCGAATCGACGGCTTTGCTTGTTTGCGCTTGGATACTGACGATTCGCTCGTTGATTTGTTTGGCGGATTGTGCAGATTGCTCCGCGAGTTTTCGTACTTCTTCGGCGACAACGGCAAAGCCTTTCCCATGTTCGCCCGCTCTTGCTGCCTCAATCGCCGCGTTTAACGCCAACAAATTGATTTGCGCAGAAATTTCGGTGATCACCTGTACGATGTGACCAATTTCCTCTGAACGATCGCCCAATTCTTTTATGGTCACACTTAAATGATTGACAGTGTTGTTAATCGAATCCATCTGGTCATTGGCCGTCTGGACTGCTTGCTGTCCTTGACTTGCCACCAAGGACGTTTCAACCGAGGTGGCAGATACACGCTCTGCATTGGCAGCCATCCGGCGAATGCCTTCCACGATTTGACTCACCAGCTGTTCGCCTTGCTCGACGCTGGAAGCTTGCTGTTCCGCGCCGGAAGCCACTTCCTGGATTGTCGAGGCAATTTGTTCGGTAGCGAGACTCGTTTGGGAGGCGCTTGCGGTCAACTGTTCGGCTGATGCCGCCACCTGATCCGCACTCATCCCGACCTGCTGAATCAAGTGCAGCAAGTTTGTTTTCATCCGTTCAAACGAACGAGCCAAGTCGCCAATCTCATCTTTGTTTTTCACCTGCAACTGGCCGATCGTCAAATTGCCTGCCGCGATTGCTTCCGCTGCGGCAGCGATGGAGATGACCGGTTTGGAAAGCATGCGGGAGACAAAATACCCTATGCCGATTGCGGCGACAAAGGCGACTGCGCTGAGAACCAGCACCAGCATGTTGATTCTGTCGACTAAAGCCGTGTTCGCTTGCGATCCTTGGCTCATCAGATCTTGTTGCCGGGTGCTCAGTTGGTCCGCTATGTTGATAATTTCTTGAGAGAGCGGGAGCAAGGAAGTGGTGGCAAGGCTCATCGCTTGCTCAATATTTTGCGATTCCAGCTGGTTTTTCGATGAATTGAAGGCATTGCGCAGCCGATCGATTTTTCCGAGCAAATCCTTGTCCTGCTGATTGTAGACCATCCCCAAGTTCGACTGCACCAACTGCGCCAAACGGTTGGATATACCTTCCATCTGTTTGATCGCTTCCGAATTTTGCGTAAGCAAATAGTCTCGCAAATAGGAGTTCAGCTGTGTGGCATTCAACTGTATTTCCTTCGCATTTACCAGCATCGCTGCCCTTCTGTCCACCAAGTCGGAATAAGAGCTGTTTACGGTTTTCAAGCTGGTTAGCGAGACAGCGCTTACAATTGCCGAAACAATCGCGACTGTCAAAAATCCGATGATTAACTTCTTTCCAATAGTCAGTTTCATGCGGCTTCCTCCGATTGAAGAATGATCGTTTTTTTCCCATGCTCATTTGCTATTTGAAAATAAGAATGCGGCAATCCTTGCCCGATTTGCCATTGGATTTTCGCACTACAAGCTTTGTCCTATACTCCATTCATGTTATCGTCAGAATGATTGTCATTTTATACATAAAATGGACATTTCTCCGATTCATTTTGCGGTGATGCTTTAAACTGAGGCATATTACCATAACTATAGCCGGTTTGAGGCATAGTTAAACCTGTTTTCAGAATTTGCTTAAAAGAAAAACAACTCGAAGGCGGCCCAGGGATCAACCAGGCTTGCTTCCGAGTTGTTTTTTCAGTCCTCTTTCTCATGCGATACGCCAAAATTACCAGGCTTGTTTTCGAACAATGATCTCATGTCCGTCCAGACAATTGTCTTGCCCGGAAACCAAAAAATCCCCTCAACCGATCTCTTGCTCACTCGCCGGCAGCTGATAGATCATCGCCAGCAAGTTTTGCGCCTCGGTCCGCTGCCGCTCGATCTCGGATTTGTTCCAGCCAAGCAAATCCGCCATCAGCCGGATGACGTCGTCCATTTTCGCTTTTGCCTTATTCACCTGGAAATACGTCCAGCCTGTTCGCAGCCGGAGAAAATCCGCCGCGCTGACTGTCATCTCTTCCTCAATGGAATAAAGTAGCTGTGCCCGCAGCAACTGCTCCGCCGCCACCGGCTGACTGCCTGCCTGTCTAACCTTTAGACGTTCATAAATTTTCAGCGTGTTCGTCCCGTACGTTTCGATCCACTCGCGGGCGGTTTCCTCATCTACGCCCAACGCCAGCCCTCGCTTCAGCAGATCTCGCTTGCAATCCTCATAAGCGACATGTCCCAGCCGCTCCCCGCCGCTGATGACGATCTGGTCGGTCATGCAGCCTTTGGCGCGCTGGCCTGTTTTTGGCGCCAATTGAGCCGCCACCAGATTGACGACTTTTTCCGCCATTTTGCGAAAGCCGGTCAGCTTGCCGCCCGCGATCGTGATCAAGCCGGAAGCGGAGATAAACATTTCATCTTTTCGCGACAGCTCGGAAGGTCCCTTGCCTTCTTCATAGATGAGCGGACGCAGGCCGGCCCAGTGAGACAATACGTCCGCCGGAGCGAGTTTTGCTTCCGGAAACATCGCGTTCACCGCACGCAGCAAGTAGTCGCGATCCTCTTGGGTGGTGCGAGGCTGATCGATATCCAGCTTGTAGGCAGTGTCGGTCGTGCCCAGATACGTCACCGAGCCGCGCGGAATGACAAAAACCATCCGGCCATCCGGCGTATCGAAATAAGCGGACTGTTTTACCGGCAGTTTCTCCCTGGCGACGACGAGATGCACACCTTTGGTTAAAAACAGCCGTTTTCCTTGGAGCGAACCGTCTTTCGCGCGAATTCCATCGACCCACGGGCCGGCCGCATTGACGATATGCCTGGCGTATAATTCGTGGACTTCGCCGGACAGCCGATCCGTGACCGTAATGCCCACGACCTTGTTGCCCTGATACAGAAAGCTTTCCATCTGCGCGTAGTTGACGATCTGCGCCCCCTGATTCCAGGCCGTCTTCATAATATCGAGCGTCAGCCGCGCATCGTCTGTGCGGTACTCGTAATAATAACCGGAACCTTTCAGCCCTGCCTTTTTAAGCAACGGTTCCCGCTGCAGCGTTTCCTGCGTTCCAAGCATTTTTCTCCGCTCTGCCCGTTTGACGCCGGCCAGCCAGTCATAAACGTACAGGCCAATTGAAGTGGCCAGATAGCCGTAAGTTCCGCCGCGATAGATCGGCAGCAGCATCGGGGCTGCGATGACGAGGTGCGGCGCATTTTGATACAGGATCGCCCGCTCGCGGCCAACCTCCGGAACCAGTTTGACATCCCCCTGCTTTAAATAGCGCAAGCCGCCGTGAATCAGCTTGGTTGAGCGGCTGCTCGTCCCCGATCCGAAATCGTTGCGTTCGACCAGGCCGACCGACAAACCGCGCAAACTGGCGTCGAGCGCGATGCCAGCCCCGGTAATGCCGCCGCCGATCACCAGCAAATCGAGTTGTTGCGTTTTCATCTCCGTAAACACTTGCGCGCGATTGCGCGCCGAAAATAATCGTCTCACACTCATAATTGCTTCTCCACCTTCAAGCTCAGTTTGTTGCCAACAGACAAAAAGAACCCCAATGGAAAAGAGCATTTTGTGGTTGCGGTTGAAGACAGGAAGTTGAGGACAAGGCCAGCGTTGGTTCATGCGCTCGACTCATTAACGCGGAGTTTGGTTGCCGTCTCCCTGCCGGTTGACTGTATTTAATTTCTCCAGACACCTAATGGGTGGTTTATTTTTGCTAATGAAGCATTTTATGATTGGAATAAACAGAAAATGGCATATAGCGGAAATCTAAGGAAGTGAGAACATGGATCTAGGAGATTTGGCTGATCCCCTCGCTTTGCCCGCACGATCTATAAAGATCACAAGAAGAACATACCTACCGCATCGTCGGATATGGTATCACTGCCGGCTCTTGAAATTCCCTCCGGCAAGCTTCATTATAGAAGGAACGTGGAAAACAAGGAGGTCAACGCCCCATGCTGAAAATTGGATCACACGTATCTTTTTCCGGCAAAGGACTGCTCAACGCAGCTGAGGAAGCCGCTACTTACGGCTCAAGCGCGATGATGATTTATACGGGAGCTCCGCAAAATACGCGGCGCAAACCGATTGAAGACCAATTTATCGAGGAAGGCAAAGCGTTGATGGACAAGCACGGCATCGTCGAGATCGTCGTGCATGCGCCATACATCATCAATCTTGGCTCCTACAAGGACGATACATACGAACTGGCTGTCCGATTTTTGCAGGAGGAAATTCGTCGCACCGACTATATCGGGGTCAAAAACATCGTGCTGCACCCAGGCGCCTTTACCGACAAAGATGCGGAATACGGCATCAACCGGATCGCCGAAGGGTTGAACGAAGTGTTACATGGAGTAAAAGACACCAATGTGAATATTGCTCTGGAGACAATGGCCGGCAAAGGCTCGGAAGTCGGGCGCAGCTTCGAGGAAATCGCCGCGATCATGGAAAAAGTGGAAGACAACCGCCGGCTGGTCGTCTGCATGGATACTTGCCATATCCACGATGCCGGCTACGATATTGTCAACGATTTTGACGGGGTCATCGAACAGTTCGACCGCATCATCGGACTGGATCGACTGGCGGTTGTTCACCTCAACGACAGCAAAAGCTTGCTGGGCACGCGAAAAGACCGCCACGCTCCGATCGGTGCCGGGATGATCGGCTATGACGCGATGCAGTACATCGTCAATCACGAGAAAATCCGCCACTTGCCGCTGATTTTGGAAACACCGTGGATCGGCAAGGAAAAGGGCAAGGAACGGCCGATGTACGAAGCGGAAATCGCTTTGCTTCGCGGCGATCTGGAGAGCCGTTTTGGCCGGGATTTCCTGGAGGATGTCGAACGTCTTGTCTTCTTCTTCCGCAAGCAGGAAATCGACCGCCGCGCCTTTGTCACTGAGACATGGCAACTGCTCAAAAACGACGCCAAAGCCAAAAAGGCGGACGGACGGGAACCGATGGAACGCCTGTATGACATGGTGACAGAGGCACAGCTGTTTGCAGACCTTAGCGAAGAACAAATCAATCAGCGCCTGATCGCCTGGTTTGCGATTGGCAAGCAGATTTGAATCTGAAGTTTTGCAACTACCGCAAGAATAACGACGACGAAAGAAACGCCTCCGTTTTTCAACGAACGGAGGCGTTCTTGGCTGGCAATTGATTCCGAAAGAAGCACTGGACGGTACTTTCCCGGCTTTGCCCCCAGCGCGCGATTGTTTTGTTGAGGAACGATACTGCTCGCTTAGATTGTCTCGAATGCGATAGGCAATTCTTGCACCGCAAAGACCACGGTCGAGGTGACCGGCTGCAATTCGCTGCCCGCCTGAAGGCGAATGTTTGCCAGACGCTTGAGGATCGCTTGCAAAGCGATTTGGCCCTCCAGGCGAGCAAGCGGCGCTCCAAGACAGAAGTGAGGGCCCCAGCCAAATGCCAGATGGTTGTTCGGTTTGCGGTCAACAATGAATTGATCAGGATGGGGGAACTTCGCTTCATCGCGATTTGCGGAACCAACCCATGCGACGACTTGGTCGCCTTTTTTGATCAGTTGCCCGCCCAGTTCCGCTTCTTTCGTGGCAAAACGGCTGGGAATCGAGGCGACAGGCGAATAATAGCGCAACGCTTCTTCCACCGCGCCCGGCATCAGGCCAGGATTTTCGCGCAGTCTCGTTTGCAGCTCTGGCTGCTCCGCAAAGGCACGGATCGCGTTGGTGATCAGATTGGTGGTCGTTTCGTTGCCCGCTACCAGCAACAGCAGGCAAAACGACAGCAGCTGCTGTTCATTCAATCGCTCCCCTTCCACTTCCGCAGCGAGCAAAACGCTTAGCAGATCATCGCCAGGGTTGGCGCGGCGCGCGGCGAGTTGCTCTGTGAAATAGGCGTAAAGCTCTTGACTCACACGGTTTTTTTCCATCATCAAAGCTTGATCCGCTTCCGTGTTTTGCACAGCGGCCGACTCGACCAGTTTGTCCGACCACTCTTTGAACAAATGACGATCTTTTGCCGGAATGCCGAGAATTTCTGCGATGACGATGACGGGAAGCGGGCCGGCCACATCTTTGATTAGCTGGGCTTCTCCCTTGCCGGCAATCTTGTCCAGCAATTCAGCGGTTATCTGCTCAATCCGCGGCGCCAAATCTGCCACACGTTTCGGGGTAAAAGCGCGGCTGACTATATTGCGGTATTTTGTATGTTGCGGCGGGTCCATGTCGATCAGGCTGGCGCTTTCCGCCTTACCCGGATGAAGGGCATCGCGGTTCGATGAAAACGTCTCATGATCGGACAGCACACGGTAGACATCTTCATACCGGAAGACATCCCATGAATCGCGGTCATGATCATAGCGCACAGGGGAAGTCTCACGCATGTGTCGGAAAAAAGGAAAGGGATTGAGCCGTTCTTCCCGGGTCATCAAACCTCTGACAGGCGTCATGATCCCAGATCGTACTTGTCGTTCCATGTTCACTTCATCTCCAGTCTCTATTTTCACTCCTGATCCATTCAGAAGTCACCTTATGACGGTCGTTGGGGCATAATCACGAAGCCGTCTGCATTGCGTGATTTCAAAACAGCAATCAGCTGGTTTTGAAGAGAAGCTTGGCAGGTTACCTCGATAATGACCTCACTGCGACGGCTCGTGAATATGCGCAGTTTTTTCCTTTTTTTCAGCGCTATTTCGATGATCAACCCCAATAGGAAACCTCCTGCCAAACCAATCAACCCCCAGATGATGGGGCCCCAGTACAAAACGAAGCCGTAGATCGCTCCCAAAACCGCAAATATAGTTCCGCCCATCATCGCTCCATCCAGGATGCTTCTGCCGTCTACCCGATGAATCGTGTCAATGATATGGATTTGCGAGTCCAGATTCTCCAGAGGCAGTGCAACAATATTCTGCGCTGGCACTCCCAGTTTCTCTATGTCATGGATCGCCATCTCGACAAAAGGTGAATGATCGAATGTGGCGAGGATTTGTACAGTATTGGTTTCGATTGCGTTTCGGTGTCCCAAGTTTTCAGCCCTCACTCTAAGAAAACGAATCTGTTCAATATCGTATAAAGTGTTGTTTTCCGTGACCGATACATAAGCCTGGTAAACCGCAAAACAGTACATCGAAGGCAGAAAAAGAAACCACTGCCAGTCGACAATTGCCGTTGCGCTTTTAAAATCCCCAAGGAACGAATAGAGCAAGGTACGAACTGCCACAGCCTTATAGCAAATCGCGATCCACCATGCCAAAACGAATGTGCCCACAACCGTGCTGCCTCCATATAATTGGCCCAAACCCGGTGAAAAAGCGGACCAGAGCATACCGACCCAGGAATTTTTTTTATCAAGCGTAACAATGTCTAAAAAGCTGATATCTGAAGGTTTGACAGGCGCATCTTCGATTTCAGCGAGCAGGTGATTCTTTTTGATCTCTACTGCGCAGCGATAACTGTCCCAGATGCAATATACATAGACCGCAATATATAGCAGCGCCCAGTCCTGGTTGATTTGCGCCTTTGCCTCCGCGAATCTGCCATGAAACGATAAAGCAATCCCCAAGTTTAGATTGGCCAAATTATTGACGACAAGTTCCCACAGAATCAGAATAAAACCATGCAGGTACTTCCCGATATACATGTGGCCAAACCCCGGAAAACAAGCGGACCACCAAGCCGTAACCCATGGGGGGCGCGGATATACAGAATTAATCCCGAAAGACGATATTTTCCCTTTGGAATAGCGAGGTTTGATGTTAGCTGACTGGAACTTTTGATGTGGCATTGAAGATTTTCTCCTGCAGCTTGATCTCCTTCCTAATTTCCCCAACACTTTCCTGCATTATCCGCTCACTTTCACGACATGCGCTTCGCTTGTTTTGCTTGCTCCCTTCCACTGTATTACACAGTTTTCAATAGGCAATCATATGGACGAGGTGGTTTATCTGTTATTCGCTTTGATCATTTCCGTAATCGCGATCCTCGTCGTCATATTTATGCCGAAACGGTTGTCCAAACAAGAGGTATACATTACCTGGTTTGTCATGGCGTATGTAAATTTAACAATCGATCTAATCTTGGGACATTTATTTGATCTATATGATTTTACAGGAACGTCAAAAATCACCTTTCATGATCTGGTTTTTCAGGCAACGATTGGCCCGCCATTTGGGATTATATTTCTCAACTTTATGCCCAAACGCCTGTCGCTTTTCTTGTTGTATTTACTGCCAGTCACCGGCTTTTCATCTCTAGTCGAGTGGTTATCGTTAAAGACGAACTACATAACTTTTAAGGGCTGGTCTTTGCTGTATTCGGTTCCGGTTTACCCACTCGGGCTTTGTTTTCTTCGGTGGCAGCTGCATTTTTTGAGAAAAAGCAAGTTGTAGGTACGCCGCTTGTGAGTTCGAACATAAAAAAATCGGCCTTAGACCAGAACTCCCTGGAACTATGGCCGTTTTGTATTGCCTGTAAGCTGCGTATCCAGATAACGGGATCACGAATCTTGCAACGCGAGAAAACCTCTCCATAAGATTTCTTTGCGGACTGTCGAAGGGGGGCTAATGCCGGTTACAACCATGCCTTTTTTAGCAGCTTTACCCCAAGCCGGATTTCCTCCATTGACAAATTGCTGAAACCTAGTTTGATGATTGCTTGATCCGGTTTGTTTTTCACGAAGAACGGCGAGGTCGGATAGACTTTCACCCCGTGGCTGGCAGCTTGTTGAATCAGCCATTCTTCTGTACGCTCCCAATGTGCTTTAACCAGCAAGTACAAACCGGACTGCTCGCCGATGATTGATAGATCTCGCTGGAAATGCTTCCTTAATTCCACAACGAACAGCTGCATTTTTCGCTTATAAACTAGCCGCATGCGTTTGATATGGCGATTCCATTCCCCTTCTTCCATAAATTTTGCCATGGCGAATTGGCTAAGCAATGAGGTCGCACTCTCGAATTGGGCAAATCGCTGTTTATAACCGTTTAGCAGCGGCTGGGGCAACACCATGTAGCAGAGACGAATTCCCGGAAGAAAGCACTTGGAGAAATTGCCGAGATAAATCACTCTCGTCGCATCGATAGAAGCGAGCGCGGGAAATGGCTGTTGGGTATAGCGAAATTCACTGTCGTAATCGTCTTCGATAATATATCCTTGCATCCGGTTTGCCCAATGGATCAGCGCATGCCTTTGTTGAATGGACATGCTTACCCCGTATGGACTGTGATGGGACGGCGCCACATAAATGAGTCGCGCATTCAGCTGTTCCAACTGTGAAAAGTCAGCCCCTGTCTCATAAACAGGCAACGTTTCCAGCGAAAAACCGTTCAAATGAAAAGCTTCCCTGGCGCCGTCATAACCAGGGTCCTCCACGATGATGCGGGAAAATTCATGTTTCAGAACAAGCCCAAGATAGACCAGCATTTGTTGGGTACTGCTGCCGATAATGATCGCTTCTGGATCGGTTCTCACCCCGCGAGACTGGAGGAGATATGCCGCGATTTGCTCGCGCAGGCACAATTCGCCGAACGGTTCCCCGTAGCGAAAGCTGTCCTTTTCCGTCAGGACTTGATTGGAGATCCGCCGCCACGTCTTTAGCGGAAAATGCGCTTGATCGACGACATCCGCGCGGAAATCAATCCGAACAGGCTGTACCGCTTCTGTATGCTGGTTATGCGCAGAACTGCGCGCCTCTGGATAGAAAAGCGGTTCTAACTCATTGACAAAATACCCTTTTCGGCCCTCTCCCCGAATATACCCTTCCGCGACCAGCTGCTCATATGCCATTAAGGTTGTATTGCGGCTCACTTGCAACGAATCGGCAAGCTGACGAATGGAGGGCAACGGCTCATCCGCCTTTAAGTCGCCCTGCTCAATTATACTCCAATACAACTTGTAAGCTGTGGGTTTATAATCCCTTGCACCCAATCCATACTGACTTGGTCAAAGTGGCTTAATTCGTGCTTAACGGGTTTTGTCCTGCTTTTTATCGATTGAGCCTTTTGCAAAATTCACTTCTTGATTAGACGCGATAAATTCGAAGGAGCCCTTGCATGAAGAATTGTTATCAAAATGAAAGAAAATCAAGGG
>NZ_JAFBEB010000001.1:2500-676071 GCF_016908525.1 Brevibacillus fulvus | reverse complement strand
CTTTCATATTCCATCACTCTTTCAATTCATTGTTACCGTATAATTCGGCAACACCGTGGGAAAAGCCTGCTTAGGCGGACTTTTTCACCGGACTTTTAGACACGTTCTCAATCGCTCGATTTGTTCTTCCAGATTTACCTTATCTGGGTTCGTCACCATAATCACATCCGTCATGGTTTATTGGGGGTATTTACCAACAAATCTCAATATCTAACAGCGGATTCAGTTCGTGCTGGACGTTTTTTGGGACAATAAGACAGACATTTCACCTAAATAGGAAGATTGCAGGCTAAAGATTCGTTCTGTGAGGACTTCCATTGAAAATGCGCAAGGTGAGTGAGGAATATTTATAAAAATAATATATTATTAAATAAAAATATAACGCATTTTCAACTTCGGAACAACTGTGAAATCAACACTTCAATTATTTTTATATCTGTTTGACCGCAAAACTCATCGACATTTCTTATGAACAAAAGTAAACACGGATCACCGAACAAGAGTGGAATGTGCAAACCAACGCTGGTAATTAAATCTAAAATTGTATTGTAATACATAATAGTCAGATAATATAATAAAAATAATGGAACTGTAACGGGATTCTGCAACAATAAGGAGTCGAGCTCATGCCAAAAGTTGAACGAGCCATACTGGAAACGACAATTGGGGAGCATTTGGCTGCTTTCAAGAAAAACAAAAGGTGGACGAGCAAATTTCGCAAGGAGTTGTCGCGGTATGGAATCAGTACGGCAGATACTCAGGAGATTTTGTCTGGCAAGAAGTCTTTGCAAACGCTTTCCCTGGAAGTTTTATGTATCATGACGACGACATTGTTCGAACTGAGCAACCATACAACCGTTCATCCTGAGGCGCTGTTTACCAAGCAGGAATTGAAAAATTCACGGACCTTTGAACGCCAGAAGGTTGCAAAATTATCCTTTCCATATACATTTCAAAACGTTATCTATGTCAAAGACGGAAATTATACGACAACGATTACAGCGCAAGAAATTAAAAGACTTTGGGAGAGCAATCTGCTTGTCTATAATTTCGAAGTGCAGCGAGAGGCGCGAATCGAGAAAAATAAAGAGGACCAGATTGTTTACAAACCAAAAACTATCCCCAAAAGCGTCAATGAGATTGCGCAACTGTTGCTGTCTGGAGAACTGGAAACAACCATGCTTACCTTTAACGCGCGTGCCAACACAGCGGACAGCGGGGAAGAAGCAGTCTATGACCATCAGCACAAAACGCTGACGATTACAAAAGGAACCCAATTAGACATCCTTGACGGCTACCACCGGATTAGCGGCATCATCCAGGCGCTGAGCACGGATGAATCGATCCATGCCGTGTTCGATTTAAAAATTTTAAATTACAGCACCCGCAGAGCGGTTCAGTATTTTAACCAGATCAACACAACCAATCCCGTTTCGGCATCTCGTCTGCAAGAAACAAATACGGGAAATCTGGCAGCGGTGGCGGCAGAAGAGTTGAAAGACAAGTGCGAATATTTGCTGGGGAAAGTTGCTTCCGGCGACAAATTGTCTGCTGCCGCGGAGCAGTTGGTCAGCGCAAAGGTTTTGATCGAGTCGATTGATGCGCATTTTCGTCCAGCCGATCGTCTGCAGGCCAAAGAGGTTGGCAAATATTTGGCCGAATTTTTCACGGAGCTGTTTGAACAGCACCCGGATGGTTTTATTCGCAACATCAACGAGGTGCGGAAAACTTCGCTTATAAACGCCAATTATATGTTCGATGGGTATATCTGTTTGGCGAAACGGATGCGGGACAAGCAGATACCAGTCGAACAAGCAGGTTCCATTCTCAAGCAAATCAATTTTGAACGAACCAGCGAAATGTGGCGGGAGCTTGGAGTGTTGGATGACAACAAAGCGATTACCGCAAATCCGAAAGGAAAGATACGTCACCTATTTCACACTCTTGATTTATGCGAGGTGAAAGCGAATGTCTAATCTCGTCTTTGAAGATCGATCCATGTACAATCGGGAGCTGAAAGAAAACTTTTTGCGCAGATACCCTGAGCATACGTGGAATGCTTACAAGCGCATTTTTTATTATAGCGAACCGCTCGAGCAGATGTATCAGACCGATCTTTACGAGTTTCATCTGGATCAAATTGGCGAAATTATCCGAACGATGGAACCGTCATCCCTTGCGTCGGTTAAGGCAGCCGTTTCCGTAATTAAGTCGTATATTGACTGGGCGATCTCTTATCGTACGAACAATCTCAATCCGCTTGACGTGATCCATGCAGACTGGGAAAAGAAGTTTGTGGATACGTCCAAAAAGTTATATTGGTCATATGAGGAGATTCAGGAGATACTGGACAATTGCTTGAACGCGCAAGATGCGGTGATTATTGCTTTATTGTTTGAAGGGGCCAGCGGCAAAGAAGTTTCTGAATTACGGAATTTGACATACAAAGACATCGATTTTGCCACAAACACCGTCAGATTGGTGAATGAAAAAGCGGCAGAACGAACGATCACCGTTTCCGCGCGATGTCTCCAATTGTTAAAAGAGGCTTGGCAACAAACGGAGTATTTGAAAAGAAACGGACATCTTTCAGCCAATGCGCGAAACATCAAACCGACGAGCGATCTGCTCCAGACAGGATACATCATCAAGCCTGCCAATACGAAGAACGTTCATCTGGCACAGGTCAACGCGCATGTAATCTATTCCCGCCTGTCGATCATCAGCGAGTTGTTTGATTTGCCTCATTTTACGGTGAAAAATATCCAACGCAGCGGCATGATTTATTGGGCCAAAGTCCTGCTCGAACGAGACGGAAAATTGCAACGCAAACAATTACATGAGATTTGCGAGAAATTTGATGTCAGCAAGATCGATAATCACGGTTATATCCAATACAATACATTCGGATTGAAAGATTATATTAACCTTGGAATGATTCATAAATTGTACGGAGAAGGCAGTTCAGAGTAAGCTACTGAACTGCCTGTTTTGGCAAAAACAGACAAATGAGTTCATAATTTATTAAAAATTGACAATTTATGGTTAGTTAGTCTATTATTATTTATAGCAAATAGGTTCAATCAAGGAGTTGAATCTTTGAAGACGAGCAAACTTTTTCATCCGGATGACAATTCAATCGGCCTCTATGATTTCTATAAGAATGAGTTGCGGAAACGGCTCAATTTCACCATTAAAGCGAGACAGATCAAACAATATGAAATGGCAGTTTATCTTGGTTTACCTTCGTCAACGATTTCCAAATTGTTGACGGTGAACAAGCCGCAATTGTTTTCCTTGGCACAATTGGACAAGCTGACAGAGATGCTCGGTTTCGAAGAAGGACATTATTATGATTGGTTTCTATCTGAGTTGCGGAGAAAACCGGTAAAAGGTGAGAGCAGCTATTTTGATTTTCAAAAAACAGAACAATTTTTGCAAAAATGCGTCAAATTGTCGAAGTTTTCTGTTATTAAAGAAGCATTGCGCTTAATCGTGGAAGAGCGTTGGGGGAACCTTGAATTTGTCTACAATTTTACCGAGAAATTGTTCGACTATGCGGAAGCGAAATACAAGCGGCTGGACCCGACGTTTGATTCCGAAGAATACCAGCTTTGCGCCTCTCTGTATCAATTAATCATCGACACCGAGCAGTTTAACCGTTCTGAACGTTTGGCGGTAAGCCATTTCAAGCTTTACTACCTGCGTCGAAATGATGGCAAACAAGTGCATCGGTTATTTGAATTAATGCTTGGTTTTGTGAAGTTTTTGCCGGAAAAATATATCCTGGAAGCTTATGAGCGCATCTGCTCCTACTATTACATTAACGATAACTTTAACGAAGTGATCGAGTACTCGTTGAAATTGGAAGAGCTTGCAAAAGCCATTGATGAAGACAAGTATGGATACAGTTTGTTGATCAGGGGATTGGCGTATAAAGGTTTGGGCAAGTATCAACAATCGTTGCAGATGATTGATAAATACAAAAATATAAAAGGCTTTGAACATCATGCGTACATTAATCAACTAGAAATAAGATTCGCTTTGGGAGATTTAAACGTTCTTACAGAGATGCTGCGATATATTCGGCATGAAGATGAGTACAAGGAAGCCAATTTGTCCGTCATCATTGAGCACTTAATCCGGTTCGATATGATTGATATGGCTTATAACATTATCAACGAATTTAAAGAAAACATTGACGCAAATCAACTGAAAAATTTTCATCGGATTAAGCGAATTATTACCTATAAGAAAGTGGAAGGCTTATGTTATTTACTGAAGGAAGAATATGACCAAGGATTTGATTCACTCCTTTTCGTTATTGAGAAGGCATTGGAGATTGGCGTGAAAAATATTTTTGGCGAGGCAATGGTCATTCTGCATAAGTATAGAAAATATTTACGAGAAAAGCATGAAGCAAAGATCAATGACATTTTTACCAAGATCAGCCTCGGGGACTTATGAGAGGAGGTGATTTCAATGAAAAAAGCTCTTTTGCTTGCTGTTCTACTCATCTCGTTAGTATCGTCAACTGCATTGGCCAGCTCTGGTGATCGTGGTGTAATATCAAATGATACGCCTGATACACCGATTACGATTTTAAGTTCAGGTGACAGAGGTTAATAAGATAAACAATGGATGGGGCTGTCCCAAAAGGTCTAAGTTAGACTGAGGGATGGCCCCATCTTGTGTTGCCGATACGCAAAACGTTGCCATATCTCAATCGGGTATAAAAACGGCATGTCGAATTGTGCGGAAAAGTTTCTGTTAAACTGGCTACTATACAGAATATGGGCAAAATGGTTAAATGAGTGTATCAATAGCTTCATTATCTTGTTTTTTCAGAAACACCTATTATAATATTGAATTTTCCGTATGAAATGGTGTTACGATCCCTCGCCAGAAGTTCGTGAGCAACACATCGACTCACATTAAAACCAAGGGGTGATTTTAATGTTGAATCATGAAATCGCAGTACAATATGGCAAATTAAAAGGGAGTACTCACCATCTGGTTCTCTGCGGTGTTCTGAAAATTCATGCGATCCTTGATCGCAACAAACAACCATTGATCAACAACGAGTCGGTTGCGCTCAAATCACTGCCGCTCAAAACCACCTGTGGACAAGCGATCAGCTTGACCGTAAATCACCTTCATATAGAGTGGACAGAGGCGGAAGAATACAGTTATTGTACCTTGACCCTGTATGTATCGAGAGATTATCACAGTTTCCTGAATGAGCAGGAAGTATTCGTCAAAACACAGTACGACATGAATATCCAGAATCTTTCCATTCCCCGGATTGAAATCCCGCTTCGAACAGGCGAGTCAACCGTTCCTGTAAAAGTGGACGACTTCGATTTTGAGTGGACCATTGCTTACGAGCCGTAGGAGGGGCCGATCATTGCGGCTCGCCGTTGTTGGCAGACGAAGCAGCACATATTCGAACAAGATCGAGAACCGAACGGGGACTTTGGAATGAAGCACGATACGATGGAAACGACAAGGAAATGAGCCGACGATTGTTCATGCCGATCGCGAAAGAAGGGTTGGAAATGAATGCAGTGCCGTATTTTGCACAATGGGAATCTCGAGACATGGTAGCCAAATTTATTTCCGGGGAGGCGAACGCTGCCGAAGATCCATTGTGGCAGATGTCCGGGGCGTCCGATCCGCAAGAGTATGCGAACTGGAGTCAACATCTTTGCGGAATGGCCTGTTTGAAAATGCTGCTTGCCCACTGGCAAAACAAAATCGTTCCGACGTTTGAACTGATGAGAGACTGCCGTGATTACGGCGGTTATGTCGTTGCGGCCGACGGGATGATCAAAGGATTGATTTATCGTCCGTTTGTTACCTTTATCGCTGAAAAGTTTGCTCTGTCAGCCGAGGTAAAGGAGCATACGCCGCTCGCGGAGATATGTGAGTTGCTCGGCAAAGGATACGTTTTTTTCGCCTCCGTTCACCCGTCTATTCGCACGCCGGAAGTGACTCCGCCAAGACAGGGGGGACATCTGGTGTATGTGTTCGGATGGGAGGAGCATCGGCAAGAGCTGTTGTTTCACAACCCGTCCGGCCATACTATGGCGAGCCAGGAGAACGTTCGGCTCAACCGGGACACCTTTGCACGATTCTATGCCAATCGCGGCATATTGATCAAACCCGTGGAATAAACGACCACGGGCCATTCACTTCTATTTGTACTGAATATCGTCTCGTAATGTTTCAACTTTGGCGATTGCCTGTTCGATATCTGCCGCTTCCACGCCAAAATGGGCAAGTGCCGTCCGTAGATGTTTGAGGATCGCATCGAAATGGACGGGCTGCAAGTTCATCCCTTCGTGGACTTTGGCCATTGCCTGACCGGTGTATTGATTCGGCCCGCCAAGCGCATAGCTGATAAATTTTGTTTGATGCCGACGTTGCTTCTCCATATCCGTATGTTCAAAAAAGTGGTTGACGGTTTCGTCGGCGAGCACAAGATCGTAAAAGGAATCCACGACTTTGGCAATAGTCCCTTCGCCGCCGTATTTTTCGTAAATGGTCATCTTGGTATTTTTTCTTCCTCCTTGGTGGATCAAAATTTATTTTAGCTATTCCCCGTCAAGAAAAAATTATTAACAACGGGTGGGACAGTCATCGTTCACGATGATCATATGGCAACGAAAAAACGATTGGGATACAAGCGATTAGCGGGGAGCGCAAAGGCCGGCGGAATGGTTGATCCGCGAACGGATGGCATACTGGCAAAGGATAGCCTATGAACGCGTATGGAAAAACTTGCGGATCAACCGGCAATGGAGGAGCAAAACCAGCAGGAGGACCGGATACGCCAATAATGAATAGAATAACGTCCAGCCATTGTGATAAAAGAAGCCATATTTTTGGGTATAGACCCATTCAAGTGCCGTGGAAAGCACGGACATCAGCAAGATGTAGAGCACCTTCGTCCATCGTTTTGCCTGAGCGGGATACAAATTGAGATAAATGATGTTGAATGCGGGATATAATCCGAAGAAGATCAGCAACGTACGATAATCAGGTCCGGGACTAAAGTAGCCGTATAATTGATGTCTTAAGTTCAGGTACACATCAACTTCGCAAGCCAGGTAAACCGCAAACAAAGAAGTGACATACATTTCCAGACGAGTGAGCTGTTTCGGAATATAATAGGCGATCAAGTTCAATATGATGATACTAACGAGTAATATGTACATATTGTTCTTCCTTTACAACGATTTGCAACCAGACAGTACGAACGGCTGATCCGAATAGGCCTTTCTGTTGATTGTTTTCCTTACTATTCCACCGAAAAGCATCCCTTATGACAGTGGTCAGCGGGACTGGCGGTACGATCGGTCGGCGTTTGGGAAAGAGCGGAAGCTTCATTTCACCGGAAAGCGCGGCGGTTTTTGCTCCTGGCCTTTCTCCCAGACGATCATGAGCGAACCAAAAAACAAGAGCAGAAACAGGCCGACGATCACAATCCAAACTTGCATCATTTCCAGATCCCTCCTTTGGCATGTAAATAAATACGAATCAGTTGGAAAGTGGTTACACACAATTTTGCCCCGTTTGGTAATAGGAAAAAGCTACCATTAAAAATGTCTTTTGTGATATGATTTGGATGGAAGGTCACAGAGATCCCTTCCTGTGCTGCTACTTGCGGTGCTCTTTTGTTTAAAAAGTGCACCGCTTTTTTCATTGCGCCACTCTAGCGGCATAGCTGAGGGAATGATTTGAAAGATGTTATGCGGGGAAACAGGGAGGTGAACAAGTGGCTACTTTGTTGATTGCAGACAGAGATCCTTATGAACGGACCGGATTGAACTGGCTGATACACTCTTACGGATTACCATTTGACCGCGTTTTGCTGGCGGAGTCGGCCATGGCGCTGATCGAGCATATCGAAACCAGTCAGCCGGAGATTATCTGTATGGAATTGGATATGGTTCCCAAAGAGTTATGGGAACGGACAAAAGCTGTGCTGCGGCAGTATCGACCGGTTGTCCTGGTGATGACGGCGGAAGCGACGTTTGAACGCGCGTTGCAAGGCATTGAGCTGCATGCCTGGGATTTGTGGGTTAAGCCGCTTTCGCCGGACCAAATCCGTCGCGTCCTCTCGAGATTGAGCAGACGAGCCCAGGAGGCGAAAGCAAACCCGGCCGTCTCCGCAGCCGGGGAAGCACGGCAAGCGGGGATCACTTATCGGAGTCTGTTTTTGCCAGGTGAATCGGCCGGGCGGGATTTGGAGCTTATGCTGCTGCAATTGGAAAATACGGCGAAGCATCCCTTGCTGCTCTCCTTCCTGGAGGAATATCCATTTCGGCAGATGCCGGTGCTGTTGCCGCTGAGTGATTTAATTGTTTGTATTTT
Organism: Brevibacillus fulvus; assembly: GCF_016908525.1. Taxonomy (GTDB): domain Bacteria; phylum Bacillota; class Bacilli; order Brevibacillales; family Brevibacillaceae; genus Brevibacillus_G; species Brevibacillus_G fulvus. The sequence goes on along the minus strand of NZ_JAFBEB010000001.1, from coordinate 667,692 downwards.
TCCGCAAATGAAGGAGAATTCGCTGGTCGATTTGACGCTGGCAGGCAAAAGGCTGCTGGCAGATTGGGAGAGCGCCAGTGCTGAACCGCTCTCGTTGATTATCTACACCTCCACCGACCAGGAGCTCACCTTGCACCAAAAATATTTGTATGCGAAGCAAGCATTGGAAATCCGCTTTTTCCGGGGGTATCGGCAAATATCCGTTGTGGAGGACCGAATGGATTGGCTGATGATCGATCCGTTTTTGACCCCGGCGGAACAGCGCACCTGGATCGGCATGCTGAACGACGCGGACAAGCAAAAGATCAAGGGGTGGATGTACCAGGAATTTCTCAATCGGGGGGAGCCATATCCGGAGCCAGGGCTGTTGCGGATTCGTCTTACCAGCATCTTGGCGCAGATTCGCCGGTATATGCTGTCTTTTTGCATGGGAGATTTGCGATTGGAAGAGAAATACCATCGCGTATTTGAAACAATCCTGTATACGCCGATCCTTTACCGGATTGTCCAGGAGTTGTTGCTGTTTGTGTTTGAAGTGTTGGAAGTAGCCAACAGCAAGCAGGAACATGTACGGACGGATGTGGTCGAGCAGGCGATCCGCTACATGGAAGAACACTTTCATGAACCGGATTTGCGGTTGGAGGACGTAGCGGCACATGTAGACAGAAGCCCTGCCTATTTCAGCGCTTTGCTCAGCAAAAAAATGGGCACATCCTTTCGACAATTGTTGACATCCATGCGAATCAAGGAAGCGGAGCGACTGCTGATGACCGGCAAATTGACCGTCCAGGAAGTGGCGGAGCGGGCCGGCTTTGGCAACAGCAACTATTTCAGCAAAGTTTTTAAAGAAAAAACGGGAACAACCCCACGTTCATTACGGAATCGTAAATAATGTGAAAAATCGTAAAAAAAGAGAGAAATAAAGTGAAAGCGCTTGCCTTCTGCTCCCCGCTATCATAAATAACAACTGATATTCAAAAGCGAACCATCTGTTTTCGCTTTTTTTCCTTTTTTATACTACCTGTAGGGTTCAAAATTAACGAGGAAGCAGGTGATTCGCTTTGAGCAGACAAACCATTGCCAAATTGATTGAACAATACTCCGGAACGACCTTGCATACGAAAGGCTGGATTCAAGAGGCGGCGCTTCGCATGCTTTTAAACAACCTGAATCCTGACGTGGCGGAAAAACCCGATGAATTGGTTGTTTACGGGGGAATCGGCAAAGCGGCCCGCAATTGGGATGCTTTCCACGCAATTATCGAAACATTGCAAAAACTGGAGGGCGATGAGACTTTGCTGGTACAGTCCGGCAAACCGGTGGCTGTATTCAAAACCCACGCAGATGCACCGCGCGTATTGCTGGCCAACTCCAATCTGGTGCCAGCGTGGGCGACTTGGGATCATTTCCATGAGTTGGACAAAAAAGGTCTGATGATGTATGGACAAATGACGGCAGGAAGCTGGATATACATCGGCAGCCAGGGGATCGTGCAAGGAACGTATGAAACGTTTGCCGAGTGTGCTCGCCAGCATTTTGGCGGCACGTTGGCGGGAACGATCACACTGACCGCCGGACTTGGCGGCATGGGCGGCGCCCAACCGTTGGCAGTCTCCTTAAATGGCGGTGTCAGCATTTCGATCGAAGTGGACCGATCGCGGATTCAGCGTCGGCTTGATACGCGCTACCTTGATGTGATGACAGATAGCCTGGATGAAGCGATTCAAATGGCACAGGCAGCAAAGGCTGAGCGAAAAGCGGTCTCGATCGGTTTGCTGGGCAATGCGCCGGAAGTATTAAATGAAATGCTGCAGCGCGGTTTTATCCCTGATGTACTGACCGACCAAACGTCGTCACACGATCCGCTCAATGGCTATATTCCGTTGGGGATGTCGCTTGCGGAAGCAGCCGAACTGCGCAAACGGGACCCGAAAGCTTATGTAACCAAATCCAAGGAAAGCATTGCCGAGCACGTTCGGGCGATGCTGAAAATGCAGCAAAAAGGCGCGGTGACGTTTGACTACGGCAACAACATACGTCAAGTAGCCAAGGATATGGGTGTCGAAAACGCCTTCGACTTTCCGGGATTCGTTCCTGCGTTTATCCGTCCGCTGTTTTGCGAGGGCAAAGGTCCATTCCGCTGGGCGGCACTCTCCGGTAACCCGGAGGACATTTACAAAACCGACGAAGTGATCTTGCGCGAGTTCAGCGACAATCCTCATCTGTGCAACTGGATCAAGATGGCGCAACAACGTATCCAATTTCAAGGCTTGCCGGCGCGTATTTGCTGGCTCGGTTACGGGGAACGTGCCCGTTTTGGCAAGTTGATCAACGACATGGTGGCCAGCGGTGAATTGAGCGCGCCGATCGTGATCGGGCGGGATCATCTCGATTCGGGTTCTGTGGCATCGCCCAACCGGGAAACCGAAGCGATGCTTGATGGCAGCGATGCCGTTGCCGACTGGCCAATCCTGAATGCACTGGTTAATGCGGTGGGCGGAGCCAGTTGGGTATCGGTGCATCACGGCGGCGGAGTCGGTATGGGCTATTCCTTACATGCCGGCATGGTGATCGTGGCCGATGGCACAAAAGAAGCGGAAAAACGATTGGAACGCGTCCTGACAACCGACCCCGGCATGGGTGTCGTTCGTCATGCGGACGCCGGCTATGAATTGGCGAAAACAACCGCGAGAGAAAAAGGGATTCACATCCCGATGCTGAAGGAGTAGGCCCCGGCCTGCTCCGCCTCGCAATTTTGCAAAGAGAGGAGTCGCCTATGAAGAACAGACCGATATGGATTCGGCATGCCAGCCAAATGGTGACCTTGGCAGGGAGTTCGGCTGCGCCGCTGGCAGGCAAACGGATGAGCGAACTGGGCTTGCTTGAAAACGGCAGTCTCTGGCTGGAAGATGGCTTGATTCAAATGGTGGGGACAACCGATGAGGTAGCCGCTGTCTACCAAGAGCGGCTGGGCGAGGCCGAAGTCATCGACGCGGCGGGAAAACTGGTGACGCCTGGGCTTGTTGATCCTCATACGCACCTCGTCTATGCCGGCAGTCGTGAGCATGAGTTTGCGATGCGTTTGAACGGGGCGACCTACATGGAAATTATGAACAGCGGCGGCGGCATCCACGCGACTACCCGGGCGACCCGAGAGGCCAGTCACGAGACACTGTTTAAAGAGAGCTTGCAAAGACTCGATCAATTTCTGCTGCATGGGGTGACGACCGTGGAGGCGAAAAGCGGCTACGGGCTGACCCTGGAAGCGGAGCTGAAACAGTTGGAAGTGGCCAAGGCGCTGCATGAACATCATCCGGTTGATCTCATATCGACCTTTATGGGAGCGCATGCGGTTCCGCCGGAATACCGTGAATGCCCGGATGCGTTTGTCGATTATTGCGTCGATGTAATGATTCCTGAAGTAGCCAAGCGGAGACTGGCCGAATTTAATGACGTTTTTTGCGAGCGCGGCGTCTTCACCCCCGCCCAGTCACGCCGGATTTTGCAAGCCGGCATCAAGCACGGTTTGCTGCCGAAAATCCACGCGGACGAGATTGAGCCTTATGAGGGGGCAGAACTGGCGGCGGAGGTTGGCGCTGTGTCTGCCGATCATCTGTTGCGCGCATCGGATACGGGAATTGTCAAAATGGCGGAGGCTGGCGTCATCGCCGTGCTATTGCCGGGGACCGCGTTTTTTCTGATGGCGGCGTCGGCTGATGGCCGGAAAATGATTGATGCCGGTGTACCGGTCGCTCTGTCGACCGATTGCAATCCGGGCTCGTCGCCAACGGTCGCCATGCCGCTGATCATGAACCTCGGATGCCTGAAAATGGGAATGACCCCGGCGGAGGTGCTTGCCGCAGCCACGATCAATGCCGCGCACGCAATTAAACGAGGGCATGAGATCGGCAGTCTGGAAGCCGGCAAAAAAGCGGACATCACGTTGTTTAATGTCCCCAATTACATGGCCTTGCAATACCGATACGGGGTGAACCATGTTCATACGGTGATCAAAGCGGGTGTGAAAGTGGTCGAAGGAGGGGTTCGTCTATGAGTCAATATCCGTATCCGCTGCTAAAGCCGCCCAGCTTTTGCTGGGATCGCAGCGCCGCGTCTGTCGAGCCAAAGGTGAACGAATGGATACAAACGCTTGATCCGCTGTCGGCCGAGCAACCGGACTGGAGCCGATACGATGCCGCGCTGCTCGGTGTGCCGCTGTCCCGTTCGTCCATTTCCGCGTCGGCGGCAAGCGAGAATCCCGATGCACTTCGGCGGGCATGGAAATATTTCACCACCTACAATCTCGACTATGAGGAAGATTTGTCAACGCTCAATGTGGTCGACCTCGGCGATGTCCGGCAACATGTCACCGATATAGCCAAATGTCATGACAACATCCGGCAGGCGATGAAGGCAATGCGAACGTATCATCCCGGGGTATTGCCCATTTCGCTGGGAGGTGATCATTCGATAACCGCCATGCTGGTGAAAGGCTGGAAGGATGTGCATCCGACCGAACGAATTGGCATTTTGCAGCTCGATACGCACTTCGACCTGCGTGACCTGGCAGACAACGGTCCGAGCAATGGCACGCCAATCCGCAATTTGTTGGAGAGCGGCACCGTTCGCGGAGAAGATGTGCATAATATTGGCCTGCACGGCTTCTTTAATGCCCGTTCGCTGAAGCTATACGCTGATCAGGCCGGCGTCCGTTATACAACACTCCGGCAGGCGCGTCGGCAGGGGATCGAGGTTACCATTCAGCAAGCGTTGGATGAATTGGCTCGCAAGGTCGATACGATTTATCTTACGGTTGATATGGATGTGCTCGATATTGCCTATGGGCCGGGCGCTCCTGCTTCCACACCTGGCGGAATGCGGACAGACGAACTGTTTGAAGCGGTCTACACTGCGGGGCGTCACGATAAGGTAAAAGCCATGGATCTCGTGTGTCTTGATCCTTTTAAGGATCGCGGGGAAGCGACGGTCAAGGCCGGCGTGCATGTGCTGCTTTCTTTTTTAACCGGGTTTAAACAACGAGAGAGAAAATAGAGGAGCCATCCGGGAGCGAGTGGAGAAGAACCAGATTATCCAAAAAGAGGGGGTTTTCCGAGATGAGCAATCCGCAATCCGAGTTGATAACCAGGCCGAAAGCAACGTCTTCCGCAAACGCAGCCAGGTTCGTCTTGTTCAGTTTAATTGGAATTTTCATGTTTTTTGTACCGATTACTATTAACAATACCTCATCCATTCCATTGGATCATCTGACAACTTGGATCCGGACGATGTTTCCATCAGTGGTGCCGTTGTATGCATTGCTTGTCATTTTGCTGGGCGCGATCTACCCGTTTGTGAAGAACACTTGGCGCAAGGATGCCGTAACGATGGTTTTCTCGTTCCTGAAAGTGGCTGGGGTTGTCGTTGCCCTGATGATTTATTTTCAGGTCGGACCAGCCTGGCTGATGGACAAAGACATGGGCCCCTTTCTTTTCCAAAGTCTGGTCATCCCGGTGGGGCTGGTCGTTCCGATTGGATCGATTTTCCTCGCTTTGTTGGTCGGTTATGGGCTGATGGAGTTTATCGGTGTGCTGGTACAGCCGATCATGCGCCCCATCTGGAAAACGCCGGGGCGATCAGCCGTCGATGCGGTCGCATCGTTCGTCGGGAGTTATTCGATTGGTTTGCTGATTACCAACCGAGTCTTTAAAGAAGGAAAGTATACGGTGAAAGAGGCGGCGATCATTGCCACCGGTTTTTCGACGGTTTCCGCCACGTTCATGATCGTGATTGCCAAAACTTTGGATTTGATGAGTTATTGGAATTTGTATTTTTGGGTTACCTTGGTCGTCACGTTCATTGTCACCGCGTTGACGGTTCGGCTTTGGCCGCTCAGCAAAATGAGCGACAGTTATTATGACGGACAGGGGGAACCGGAGGAAGTGGTTACCGCCAACCGTTTGCAGCATGCCTGGAATGAGGCGATGGTATCGGCAGACAAGGCTGCGTCGATCGGCCGCAACATTTGGGAAAATTTGCGCGACGGTTTTATCATGACCATGGGCATTCTGCCGTCCATTATGTCCGTTGGCTTGCTTGGTCTTGTTCTCGCGGAATTTACCCCGTTGTTTGATTGGGTGGGCTACATTTATTATCCGTTTACCTGGTTGTTGCAAATTCCGGAGCCGCTGCTTGCTGCCAAGGCATCGGCAATCGAGATCGCCGAGATGTTCTTGCCGGCATTGCTCGTTACGACAACACCGCTGGTCACCAAATTCATTATTGCCGTCGTCTCGGTCTCTTCGATTCTGTTCTTTTCCGCCAGCATTCCTTGTATTTTGTCTACCGATATTCCGATCAGTATCCCGCAGCTTTTGGTGATCTGGCTGGAACGCACCATATTGACGCTCATCATTACAACACCGATCGCCTACTTGTTATTGTAGGGGAGCCGGCCCGGCGAAAGGAAAGCCTGATTGTCAGCGTGGCGGGCCTTACAAGGGATAAGGTTCGCCATCGCGTCCAAACAATTTTCGCACCATGCCGTACAAGCTCGCGGGCATATTGGGAAAAACGATCCGGCAGGCAGAGGAACCTTCCCGCAGCAAAACGACCGGTTCTTCAACGAGATAAGGCACTTTCATCAGATTCAGGATTTTGGTATATTCGGGAACGACCGATTTGTCAATGGTGTAAAAAAAAGATTTGTTCAAGATGGCACACACTCCTTTTGTGATATTATAGCAAAAAAGGCGGGCGTCCGCTGAACATGAGCAAACAGGAACTGCTTATACGAGGGTGGTTTTTCAGGCTGTCGACAAGTCGGCAGCCTTCTTTGACTTTAACTGGCCGTAGGAAGGATTTTGCCAGCCGCGGAAAGTTTACGTCTTTTGGCCACACAATACATAGATACGTATCCTTTAACGAATTACTATAAGAAACTCATTCGGGAGGAGTATTCTGTGAGCAGTGAGCAACAAGCAATGCTCGTTAAGATTCGAGAACTCAGCGAAGAAAGAACGCAAGCATCCATCGACCATTGGCTGCAGTTTTCCAATATGGGCACTTGGCAATTTTGGGTTAGTGTTGTAGCACTCATTTTTCCTCTTGCCGTTCTGCTCATTTATTTGGATCGTCGAAGAACATTCGAAATCCTTTTTTTCGGTTTTGTGGTTCATGTATTAATGAACTATCTAGACGCTTATGGAGTAGCCAATGGATTAGTGGAACATCCTTACATAATCATACCGGGTATGCCGATTAACCTGGCCATCAACACGGCTTTGATCCCTGTCCTGTTTATGCTAACGTATCAGTACTGCATCAATCAGAGCCGTAATGTGTATTTTTTTGGACTCATTGCGGCAGTCTTCACCGGACTGGTACTTGGCGGTCTTGCGACTGCAACGGAATTTCTTCATCTCTTTAAAGGCATGAATATCTGGTATATTTTCGTCATTGATTATTTGGAATTTGTGCTTGCTTATTGGCTGACCTCTTTCTTCCTGAAAATTGGTAATCAAGACCTCAACCGCAAGGAAGGCAATCAAGCGATAACATCACCGAGGAAAAGACAAATCCGTTATGATTTCTTCCGTAAAAAAAGAGAAGCCGGTGGCGGAGCTTCATAACGCCGGAAGGGCGCCGTGTTGGTTCAACAAACGAAGCCAGTCGGACACGTTCGCAGCGTGTTGACTGGCTTACTTTAATTCACCTTTATAACGGATGTTTGGGGGGGCAGCTATTGTTGTCGCTGTATCTCCACTTTTTGCAACACAATCGGAGCGCTGGATGGCTGGGGAAGTTTATTGAGAATCACCAAAGCATAGCGGGCGTTCTCCGGAACCTTTGCCAATGAATAGGTAATCGTTTGGCGGGAGGGGCTTTTGATTGGGACCGTTGCGGCCAACCCGTAGGAAATGAACAGATAATCGCTATTGAGATATTGCACAATGGTGTTTAATTCCGGATGGTTTCCGATTTGTTGGCGGGCCGCAGTGACGGCCAAGGTACCGAGCTCATTCGTTTGAACGGGAATTATTTTTTGCACAAAACTGTTTACTTCTCCGCCAGCCAGCAAATAACCAGGGCGAGTATTGAGAGCATTGTAGGAAGACCAATCATCAAAGGACATTTTCTCAAGCTCAAGGGTGATTTTCGGGCGGTTTTCCACCGGATTTTTCCGGAAAGCGGTGTAGTATTGGAGTATAGTCGGCCAGATCGTGGTCAATGTCTTTTGATAAGCAAAATGCTCGATGGCATATTTGCGTCCGGCATTGGCGATTTCTGCCCGTTCGTCCGGATGAGCCAAATAATATTGGATCAGCTCAATCGTTTCTTGCGGCGAGCTGGAGACAACACAATGCACCCCGGGAGTCAGCTTTTCCCTGACACAAGGTGTATCGGAAGTCAGCAGGAAGCCGCCGCTTGCCAAAATATCAAAGGTCCGGTTGCTTAACTGATCGTTACAGGTTTGCACGCTGATCGAGATTTTCGCCGAATTGTATACCTTCGGTGTTTCCGTGAACGGCAAGCTTCCCTGCAGCATGTGAGCAGGCGCTGATACCCCCGCAAAATAATGCTGCAATTGATCCCAGCCTCTTCCCCAGATTTTGGTGTGAAACGGTTGATCGAATAGAGGGAGAACCAGATCTGAGATGCTTTTTTCCCGGATTTCGCCAAAACCAAAGTGAGGGTTGGCTGTGACGGCGACATCGCAAGCATAGGCGGGTTCGAACGGAACCGGTTTGTGAAACTCAGGGTTGCAACCAACATCAAAAAAGGCGGCGGGTACGCCCATTTGCTCGTAACGCTCGATGCAGGCAGCACTTCTTGTCAGGACAAAATTGGGCTGAATCTCGGACACATAAATGCGCGACCAGGCATCATGATGCAGCCAATCTTCTTCGGCAAAATAGACGTGAAACAGATTGTGCTTGTGCAAAATCTCCTTGACGGCGGGGATACGTCCTTCATTGGAATAGTTCACATGCCAAATATCCCATCCCATGCTGAAGGCCAGATCGGGTTGGAATTCCTCGATTGTTTGGTCCAACTGATCCAACTCAAAACTTCCCAGATAACACACTTCATGTCCGAGACTTTCCAACGCCTTGCCGATGGAGCAGCTGAAAATGTCGAACGATAATAAGGCGAGAATACGCATTGCACCACTCCTCTCCCATGCTCATGACGGCTGACATGCAGGAAACATTCACTACATCATATGAATAGCGTCAGGGAAGGAATGGACGGATCACCATTCATCAGCCTGTTTTTGGAAAGGCTGTTCGATTTATTTTCGCTGTTCGATCGGAATATGGATCGGAACGTTGAAGTACCATACCAAAATGATGATGATAAGAACGGAAAGCCCGTACGCGACGAGCGGTCTTTTGTGATGCAGATGCAACATTGGGAACATGATCAGGTCAAACAGAGCGGACCATAACAAGTTCCAGCCATATTGGTAATCGATGTGATGCGTCAGGACGAACACCGATTCCATCCCGACATAGAGCAGATACCAGCGTACATAGTGCCTCCACTTTCCGCCGCGAGAAGCGGGGAAATTGCCAAGAAAAAGCAGGGCTGTGCCAGGGAAGATCAGGAAGGTGTAGAGCAATTCCGTCAAGGTATGGTTCAGAAAACGATCAGGAAGCAGTCGCCAAAGGTAATGATTGGCCGTCAAATATTGATAAAGCAGGTTGCCGGCGGCATAGTAGAGCATGGTGGGATGGTACCGTGCCCAGTTTCGCCAGTCCCCCCAGCGCCAAAAAATAACGTACAGGCCAATAAGCACGTGCATAAAAAAATCACCTTGGAGTTCATATTGTCAACTATCATTACCAATAAAAGGAAATTTATAAGACTTTCTGGCGTAATAGGTCCGTTTAGGCGAAAGCAAGCGAGGAAAAGCTAGGATGAGAAAAACAGAAAAATGGTGATACGGTTGATTGTGTTGGTTGCCTCCATCTTGCTGTTCAATGCGTGCGCTTTTTTGGTGCCTAAACGGCTGTCTCATATCGAGATTTACGCTACGATGCTGTTTTCCTGCTTTTTTCAGCTGTTATTGGATTTTATTTTCAGCGCCAAGTACCATCTGTATGGTTATTTTAACGAGAATGCGGAATGGAGGGATTTGCTTGTCATCCTGGGGATCTATCCGGCGATTAGCATCTTGTATGTCAATTACATTCCTTCCGGCAAACGGTGGGGTGCAAAAGTTTGCTATATACTGGGCTGGTCAATCTTTTCCCTCATCTACGAATGGGTTTCGCTTAAAGCGGGCTACTTTTATTACCACGGGTGGAAATTTTGGTATTCGGCACTCTTATATCCAATCTTGCTGACGATTGTCGTGGGAAATTTAACGTTTGTGCGAAATATGGCCAAAAAACAGAAGTCGGCCTGACAGGAAAATGGTTTCATTTGTATAATTCGACTGGTAGTATGGTGGATAGGATCTACTTTTTGAGAGGAATAGAGTTATTCGATGGAACCATTCCGATTTTTAAAAGGGTATCAAACAGAGGAACTATATCGCGCCAGTTTGCATGAACTGGCCGAACGCACATTCGGCATAGATTTGGAAACGTGGTATCAAGCGGGTTACTGGACGGACAAGTATATTCCTTATTCCTTTGTTGATGAGGGGCGTGTCGTTGCCAATGTCTCCGTGAATAAGATCACGCTGTTGGTGGAAGGGGAATGCAAGCCGGCGGTTCAAATCGGAACCGTCATGACCGATCCCGCATACCGCAACAAAGGGTTGGCGAACAGCCTGATGCAGCGGGTTTTGGCTGATTGGGACAGCCCATCAACTGTTTTGTACTTGTTTGCAAACCGAACGGTGTTGGATTTTTATCCAAAATACGGTTTTCGTCCCGTGCCCGAACAACAGTATAGATTGCACTATGCACATGTGCCCGCGACACGGAACTTGCGCAAACTTGATGGGAGCAAGCGGGAAGATCAACAGTTTCTCTTTGAATTTGCCCGCGACAGAGTTCCGCTCTCCCGTATTTTTTCCGCGACGCACACGGCGGAGCTGTTTATGTTTTATTGCCTGTCGGCGTTTCGCCAAGACGCGTATTATTTGCCCGAGGAAGAAGCGATTGTCATTTTTCAGGCTGATCAAGCGCAACTGCATTTGTTTGACATCATCAGCAAAAAGCCGATTCGTCTCGACAACATATTGAAATCAATCGTTCGGACAGAAACGACGGAAATTGTGTTTCATTTTACTCCCGACGACCGGGAACTTGATTTTCAGCTAACACCATACGCGGGAAGTGAAGTCATGTTTGCGAAGGTTCCCGCCGGGTATCGCTGGCCGGCCGCTTTCAAACATCCGTTGACCGCACAGGCGTAACCTTGATGAAAGAAAAACAGCAGCCCGTGTGGAACTGCTGTTTGTCGGCTAGAAAGTTTTCGCTAATTGTTTCGCCTTGGCGATTGCGTCTTGTTTGATCTGTTCAGCCCGATCCGGATACTGGTTGTGTCCTTCCACAAACAAGCCCTCGAAGGAAGGAACCCCGAAAAATTTCATGATGACTGACAGAAAGCGATGGCCCATTTCCAATTCCGCCATCGGACCTTCCGAATAAATCCCGCCGCGGGCCTGAATATGCAGCGCTTTTTTGTCCGTCAGCAGCCCCACCGAACCTTGTTCTGTGTATTTGAAGGTTTTTCCGGCTGTACAAATCGAGTCGATGTAAGCCTTCATAATCGGCGGGAAAGAGAAGTTCCACATCGGTGTAACAAAGACATACTTGTCTGCGGCGACGAATTGATCGGTCAGTTCGGACAATCTGCCGACTTTGGCTTTTTCCTCTGCGGAGAGCTGATCAAAGGAACTGCCGGAGCGCAGCTTGCCCCAGCCGCTGAATACATCAGCATCGATGTATGGAATATTTTCCTTGTACAGATCAAGATGGATCACTTGATCGTCGGGGTGGGCCGCTTTGTATTCGTCGATGAACGCTTTGCCCACCGCCATGCTGTATGACTGTGTTTCGTCATTTGGATGTGCGGTAATGTAAAGTACAGTTGCCACGGATAAGCCCACCTTTTGTTAAGAGTTACAAGACTAGCGTTTCCCTGGCGGGTATCCCTGATTCTATGCAAATGGTACCAATGCTTGTGTCAGCCGGGACGCGGCGCAAACAATATGATCGCTGTGCCGAGCAGACAAAATAGCGCACCGATCCAATCATACAGATCGGGACGATTGTGGTCGATCCACCAGCCCCACAGAAGGGCAAGGACAATAAAAAGGCCGCCATAAGCGGCATAGATGCGGCCGAACGCGGGATACGTTTGCAGGGTAGGGATGATGCCGTAGAGAATCAAGATCAGGCCGCCGACCAACCCCAACCAGAAAGGTTTGCCTTCCCGCAACCATAGCCAAACCAGATAGCCTCCGCCGATTTCAGCCAGGCCGGCCAGCAAAAACAGAACGATCGAAACCCACAAAGGAATCACCTCAAAAGCAATTTGGGCGTAGCGATTCCTTTCATTTTAGCAGGTCTGATTATATTTACCAACGGAAGGATCGTGTTGAACAGCAATGGCTGTTAGCGATTTGCGCGAATTGCCAACCAAACAATGACAGCAAGCAAAATGAGGATGATCGCCAGCAATAGCCAAATCCATTTTCGCGAAGGTTGCTGCGGGATTGCTTGGTCGATCGCTGACGGCGGCAGCAGTATTTTGAGCAAGAACGGGATTTGCGCAGCCAGCATGGCGACAACTCCCGAAAAGATCCAAAATCTCATTGTTTTCTTCGCTTCATTTTTACTCATGATCGGTTTTCCCTCCTGATGGGGGATAGTATTGCCCAAAAAGCAGCCGCTCGGTTAATTGCAAACAATACATACAGATCTGCATGTTCAGGAGGGACTATGGCTGAAATCCGACCAATCCGTAAAGAGGAACTTGAGAGGTTTGCCCGACTGTTCGCCCAGCAGGAAGGGAATGAAACCGGCATGCTGCTGGCGATGGGCGATATGATGGAAGAAGGGCTGCCCGCTTATGGTTACTGGGATCAAGGGCAATTGCTTGGCGTGATTCATTTTCAAAAAGAACGATCGGCTCATAAACAACATCGTCCCTATACCTTGATTGGCATCGTCATCGTCCATCCTGCGTACCGGGGAAGAGGGATTGGCGAACAGTTGGTCAATTTTGTCAAGGCCGCATCCGAGACAGACTGGGTGCTCACTTCGCCGGCGGATACCGCCGCCGATCGTTTTTTTGCCAAGTGTGGCTTTTTTCCGGTTGATGATTCGGGGGAAGAACAGATGATGGCTTATTTCAAATCGGGGGAATTTTAAATGGACTTGTATCATCAAAAAGTGATCGATTTCATCGCCGATTCCGGTTTACAGGCCGAACATATCATTCTCGCGCACTCCTGCCATTCGGTTACGGAAGCGGCGACAGCGGTGAACGAACCCATTCAGCACTTCGTCAAAAACATCTGTATGGTCGCAGATGACGAACGCTTGATCGTTGCCATTGTCAAAGGAGAAGATCGCGCCAGTACCAGTCGGGTAGCGAAAGCATTGCAGTCAAGCCCTCCGCGGCTGGCGACGGAAACGGAAATCCTGGAAAAGACAGGGTTCCCTGCCGGCGGTGTTCCGTCCTTCGGTTTTCCGGCAACGTTTCTGATTGATCCGAAAGTCATGGAGGTTCCTTATCTGTATACGGGAGGAGGCTCACCGTTTTCATTAACCAGGCTAAGTCCGCAGGAACTGTTGGCCCATAACAGGGGAAGTGTGGTCAGGGTTCGAAAATAACGAACGAATCCGGCAGCTTGCGCCTTGCTGCCGATTTTTGCAAAGACGCGCCAGGCGATCCCATTCTTCCTTTCATCAAAGAAACAGCTGATAAAACTCCACATCTTGGTATTGGCCAAATTTGAAGCCAACTTCCCGAAACACGCCGACATATTGGAAGCCGAGTCGTTCATGCAGCACGACACTGCTTTCATTTCCTTTCGTGATCCCTGCGATCATCACATGGTATTGGAGCTGTTTCGCCCGTTCAATCAAGCGCTGCATTAACTGCTTGCCGATTCCCTTTCCCTGGTGGCGATGATCAACATAGACCGACGATTCCACGGTTTGTTGGTACGCAGGTTTGTCGCGATATTTGCCAAAGCAGGCGTAGCCGACAATCGCTCCGGCTTCCTCCGCGACCAACAGCGGATAGTTTTCATTGTATTTGGCAAACCATGCTTGACGCTGTTGTAACGTCTGTTCTTGCAAATCAAAGGTTGCCGCGGATGATCGGACAGAATAATTGTAAATGGCCAACAAGGCCGGCAAATCATTTGGTTCAGCGTCGCGTATGACGATCTTTGACAAGGCGGGACACCTCCGCTACTTTTTGAGGTAATTATATGTCATAATTTCTAACATGAAAAGTAATTTATTTACGGAACGGTCCCGCTGGCATCCCGTTGCTAGGGACCCAAACGAACCAGGCGGAGCGAGGCATTGACATGATTCAAGGAGTCGACGCCCAGCACGGCTGGCAAGGTCACCGGAAAGTTGCCGGCGTTGAGCAGGCGGATTTGCTGGCCGGCCGCAAGCCTGAGAATGCTGGAACCGGTGATTTGCAAGCATCCGCTGATCGGGGCGGAAAATTCCTGCCCATAGCTGGCTGTTGCTTGCGATTGATGATCGACCGTCACATGGAAGGCAGACTGGTAAAATTCCGCCGTCTGATTTTGGACAAGCACATCAAACAGGAGCAGGTAGTCCCCGTCAAGCACGATTTGCAACATGTCGGGAGCAGGGTGCAGCACTTGCTCGCAGATTCCTTTGCGATCGAAAGAGACGGTTGAATTCGGATGAACGATCTGTCGGGTATTATTGCAGACATGTCCGTAAGCTGTGCGGAGGGGAAACGGGGACGATGGCAGGACGCCGTCGAGCGTTCGTTGCGATTTGCTGACATCCGGCTGTTCCGCTTTGTCCGAATGTGCGGTCAGTGTCAAACGATCCACAAACAGCGCGGCGCTTTCCTCGAGCGGCAGTTTGTTGATCAGCACCATTGCCCGGGCCGTCGACGCAGGTGCGTCTGTCGTGACCAAAAGCAGGTCAAGCCATGCTTGTTCAGGGACTTCGCCGCTGGTCAGATTGTAGACGAGTCCGTATTCCAGCAGTTGAAAAGCGTCGTTATAAAAAGCGATCGAAATGGAGACCGGCGGGCTGGCGATGGGGGCAAATTTGCCCAAAGTCACCTGCAGGGTAAAGCTTTGACCGCTTTCGGCGGCAACGGTTTGCCCAAGATAGGCATTGACCGCGCCTCCCTCCAATCTCGCGCTGAACGAGCCGGTTTGGCTGTATGTTCGATCGAGCTCCACATGATCGGCAAACCAAGGAGCCAATGATCCCTCGGAAAAACTGCTGTTGACGATTCGATTGTTCGTTGACAAGTTGTCACCCCTTTCCGATTACTATTGCATATGCCAATCGCCGGCCGAGGGAAAGGGGAGAATGTCACAGGAAGGCAAATTTCAACAGGTCTGGCGAAAAAGTCGCTTTGCCGGTGAAGGGACGCGGGAAAAAGAAAGGCCTCCGCAAAGGGGAGGGCCAGTTGTTGTTCAGGAAGTGGTTTCATTTTCTGCAGAACGTTTGCCTGGTGCGGAAAACATTTGATTTTGCTGACGATTGGCTGCCGCCTGTTCACTGGCGAATTCTGTTGACGTCAAGTTTGCCGCCGAGTCGGGGGAGCTGTTTTGAATCTGTTCCGCAGCTTGTCGAGCGGTCATAGCGGAGCGTTCTTCTCGCTTGGCCATGGATGCATTCACCTCCTTGCCTTCCTAATTTGTTCATTCTTGCTGGCGGCTATGCCCGTGAGAAAACGCGCGGAACGGTTCGCCGACCGCCGTCCGATTGTTGCTTAAACAGATAGAGCATGATACACTCTTGCTGGTTGTTGACAAGCGTGCACGGAACGTTTGGGCGCAGAGTCAATAAGAATTCGGATGTTTACAGCGAAGAGAGGTGGTTAGAATGAATATCCCGATCTACCAGATTGCCTATAAAATCGGCATACATCCAACCGAGCTGGCAAAAATCGTCCGGGATGGAGACGTAACGGGAGAAGTGCCGGGAAATAATCCGCAGTCGAAGGATGCTTGGGTCGACCTGCTATCGCTGCGCAATTACTACGTTTGGATTTTTGAAAAAGGGCAAATCAGCGAAATGACGTATCAAAAGGCAATTCGTCATATAGATAATGCCATAAAACAGCAGAAGTGAAAGGAGCGATGCAGACATGTCGACGATCTACTGTCTGGTGCCGTCTGAGTATTGGCAACAATTTGCCGAGCGCCGTGATTACGTGCCGAGAGATTATGATGAGGAAGGGTTCATCCACGCGACAAAAGGGGAAGACTTGGTGGAACGGGTGGCCAACAGGGTCTATCCTGATTTTGAACAAGAGCTGCTGTTGCTGGTTATTGACGAATCGCAAGTTACCGCCCCCATTCTGTATGAACGGGCAAAAGACGGCTTGTTGTACCCGCACATTTACGGTCACTTGAACAAGGAGGCGATCAGCGACATCCGCAAGATGCGCAAGGCGGCGGGGGCATGGCAAATCGGAGAATCTTGTTGCGCACCCTAACATAACTTCATAACGACTCCGCTTCGGTGATGACCGGAATGGTCATTGAAAAGGGAAAGTGGTGAGAAGCCACTGCAGTCCCCGCTACTGTATGCACGGACGTTGCTCAAACGAAAAGCCACTGGCCGCGGTTGGCCGGGAAGGCATGAGTTGCGGTTGATGTGCGAGCCAGGAGACCTGCCAAGCGGTTTGAATCCTACTTTTGCGGGTGTAACAAAAGAGGGGTGTCGATCGCGGTCCGCTAGTCTTTGATGTAGGGGATTCGAACGTCTTTTCGCACCTCTCTGTCTGCAGGGAGGTTTTTTTCTGACCTCTTTTGCCCCAAAATTTTTTCTACTGGGATTACCAAGGGAGGATTAACGTGAAACGCAAAGAATGGTTGACGATCGCAATGGTCTGCGTTTTTTTGCTTGCCGCTGCGGTGGGACTTTATCAATATCGCGAAGCGCAGACAAACGAGCGTCCGCTGCCTCAAGGACAAACTTCCGTAACACCGCAACCAGATAAGCAACCAGAGCAGCCGATTGCGCACTTGTGGATCACGCGCGATTTTGGCGCCAGCACTTTGCTGGATGAACAAGTGCCGATCGGACAAGCCGAAACGGTGAGCGATCTGTTACAGGATACAGTCGACGAGGTAGAAACAAGCTACAATGGCTCGTTTGTTCAGTCGATCATGGGAATCGGCTCGACCGGTTCTGGGGAGCAAAAGCAGGACTGGTTTTACTATGTCAACGGGAAGGCGGCGGAAGTAGCCGCGACCGAATATACGGTGAAAGCGGGAGACGTCGTTTGGTGGGATTATCACAGCTGGAAATATGCGATCAATACGCCCGCGCAAATCGGAGCCTATCCGCACCCATTTGTTGATGCGGCTGCAGAAGCGGCGCAGACTGCCGTGGTGATGGCTAGTCCCGGTTATGAAGCGCTGGCCAGGCAAACGGCGGCGTGGCTGACAGCGCACAAAGCCGGGCAAGTCAAGCAAATCGCTTGGAATGATGAAGAATTGCAGGCGGCTCATCCGCTGATCCTGGTCGGTGACAGCAAAGCGTTGGCCAACTCTGCGTTTCTTCGGTCGCTATGGGAGCAAAAGCAGCAGCTCGGACTGTTTGCCGAACTGACGGCTGACGGCATTCGTACGTTTGATCAATATGGAAAGCCGCGGAAAGTGTGGACCAGCGGAGGGACAGGAACGCTTCTGGCCACGATCCATCCTGCAACCCGCCAGCCGTTGTGGATCGTGTCCGGTACGGACCGCCAAGGGGTTGAGAATGCGGCTGCTTTGCTGCGGACCGATGAAGCTGAGCAATGGCCCTTGCAACCGTATTTTTCTGTCGTACTCAATCAGCAGCAAAAAATCCAACTGCCGATTGTCGATAAAGAGGTTCAGCAATGAATATAGGCATTGTGCTGCTGGTCGCGCTGCTTTCCCTGTTTGCGCTGATTCTGCTGGTGGCGGAAAAAGCGAGAATGGATGAAAAAAAGCTTGCGGTCGTAGCCACGCTGGGCAGTTTGGCGGCAATCGTCCGCATACCGTTTGCTGTGCTCCCGAGCGTCCAGCCGAGCAGTTTCCTGATCATGTTGAGCGGGTATATTTTTGGCGCGCGTGCCGGGTTTTTGGTCGGAGCGATCACGCCCTTGTTTTCCAATCTGTTTTTGGGACAAGGTCCTTGGACGGTGTGGCAAATGCTGGCCTGGGGGCTTTGCGGCGCTTCTTCCGGCTTGCTGGGAAAACTGCGCAAGCGCGGTGCGGCGCCGCTGTTGGACCGGCCAGGCAGACGTTGGCTGTTTATCGTTCATTGTACGCTGTGGGGTTTTCTCTACGGCTGGATCATGAATTTGTGGATCTATACCGGAATGGGGGCATTGGCCAATTTTCGTACATTCATCGGCCTGTATGTCAGTTCCCTGCCGTTTGATGCCGCGCATGCGTTGGGGAATTTTTTCTTTTCCGCGCTGTTTGCGCAAAATACGGCGAGAATTTTGGCGCGTTACCATCGCCGTCTGGTGATCGCCCGTTTTCCGGCATGGAAAGGAGGTGCGGACGGTGAAAAGTGAGGCAGAACGGAATGTTTGGCAAATCGCCCATCCGGCGATTGTTGTATTGCATCTGGCGACACAGCTGCTGTTTGCGTTTTTATGGGAACTGCATCCATTGTTTCTCTGTGGACAACTGGTATTGATCGCTGTCTGGGCAAAACAAGAAGGGGCATTTGCGCAGTTGCGGCCGTTTTTTGCAATGACGTTGCTGTTCGGGTTCGCCTATTTATGCTTGAACACGCTTGTTTTGCATGAAGGGCGAACCTATCTGTGGAAAGGGCCGATTTTGCCCTATTTGGGACGGCTGGATGCGACGGTGGAAGAGCTGAGTTATTCGCTTTGCGGCGTCATCCGTCTGGTGATTTTGCTGCTCGTCTCCCAACTGTTTCAACGGTTGGTTGATCATGACCGGTTTTTTTTCCTGTTTGCCGAAGCGGCGCCTCGCTTTGTTACCACAGCGCTTTTGTCCATTCGCCTGGTTCCATTCCTGCAGCACGAATACCGGCGAATTCGGGAAACCGCCAAACTGCGGGGACTGGAACCACAGCGGGCAAACGGGTTGGGACAGGTTCGGTATAGCTGGTTGTTGCTGCGTCCTTTGTTGCACAGCGCACTGGAAGGAGCATGGCTGACAGCGGAAACATTGTACGCGCGCGGGTTTGGCAGCGGGAAAAGGTCGAGCTACCAGCGAATGGCGTTGCGGCCACGGGAAAAAACCGGGGTCCTGCTGCTTTTGCTGCCGTTTGCATTTGCACTGTATGCCAAAGGGCTGGGTGTAGGTCAATTCGCCTTTTTTCCGCTTTTTTCCTGGCCCGATCCGCTTGGTGACCTGTTTGGATTGGGCTGTTTTCTGCTTTTATCAATTGTGCCGATCATTTGGTTTCGCAGAGGGGAGGAAATGTGACGATGGTGCTGTGCAGTTGCGAACAACTTACCTATCAATATCCGGAAGCCGAGCAGCCAGCTTTGCAAAACATCCAGGTCAAGATCGAAGAAGGAGAGTTTGTCCTGTTGCTCGGAGCGAGCGGGAGCGGCAAATCGACCTTTCTGCGGGCGTTGAACGGGCTGGTTCCGCGGTTTTATGGCGGAACCATCAGCGGAAACGTCATGTTTGCCGGCAAAGAGCTGCATACGTTGTCGCAGCGGGAGGTAGTCCGTTCGCTTGCCTTGCTCAATCAGGACCCTGAGCGGCAAATTTTGCTGGATACGGTCGAACGCGAACTGGTGTTTGCGATGGAGAATATCGGATTGCCGTGGACAGAGATGCGGAGCCGACTGGCCGAGATCAGCCATCTGTTTGGTCTGGGAGATTGGCTGCATCGCGCAACTTACACGCTCAGCGGCGGAGAAAAGCAGCGGCTTGCTTTGGCCAGTTTGCTGACTTTGTATCCGCGGGTGGTGCTGTTGGACGAGCCGACTTCACAGCTCGATCCGGTCCATGCCGAAGCGGTGCTTCATGTGTTGCGGCGGCTGAATGAAGAATGGGGGCTGACGGTGTTGATGAGCGAGCATCGAGTAGATCGCTGTTTCCATCTTGCCGATCGCATCCTCTTTTTCGACCAGGGGCGGGTCGCATACGATGGTTCACCGCGGGGGTTTATCCAACTGGCAGCGGATTCTGTCCCGGAATGGCAAAATTACTTGCCGCCAATTACCCGGCATTTTCTGAAGCCATCTGGCGGTCAGCGAGAGCATGTACCGATAACCGTCAAAGAAGCGCGGGCGCAGTCAAATACAGCCGAACAGCGGGAGCCGGCCGAGACTGCTTCGACAGCGGCACAAACGCGTGCGCCTTTGCTCGTCTTGGAACATGGCACAGCTGGCTATGAAAAGGGGCGGGATGTGCTGCATCAACTGTCCTATACCATTGGCGCAGGCGAGCGGATCGCGTTGTTGGGGGAAAATGGCGCAGGCAAAAGCACACTGGCCAAAGTGCTGGCCGGAGCAGTCCCGCTGCGACAAGGGACATTGTCCTGGGAAGGCCATGCCATTCATGCGAACCAGTCATTGATGCACGGCAGAATCGGGTATCTGTCGCAAAATCCGAGCGATTACTTTTTATATGAAACCGTGGAGCAAGAGTTGACTTTTGCCCTCGGAAATCCGGGAAAAGCCGATTGGACGTTGGCGGCTTTGCTCGATGTTACCGGGTTGTCGCTCTATCGCGATCGTCATCCTCATGATTTAAGCGGCGGGGAGCGGCAGCGGCTTGCTTTGGGGATTTTGCTGGCAGCCAGTCCGGAACTGCTGATTTTGGATGAGCCGACACGCGGCCTGGACCAGCGGCAAAAAGACAAGCTCAATCACTTGCTGCATCAGTTGCCCGGAGTGAAAAGCACGGTCGTCATCACGCATGACGTGGAATTTGCGCTCGCGTATGCCAATCGGGTGACGATTCTTTACCAGGGGCAAATCGCCTCCGACGGATCGCCGGACGCTGTCTTCCAACACTCTTTTTCCTTCATGCCGCAGTTGTATAAATGGCGGCGCAGGCCGGAGACAAGCTGACTTTTTACAAAGCGACAAATTCGGTATAGCCATTCCAGAACACATGGGCAGCGAAATACAGAAAGATCAGCGCAGAAGTGATGGAAAATGAGCGTAGCAGTTTGCCGCCCATCAGTTTTCGGCCGCGTGAACTGAGAAAGGCGATGACAAGCGACCAGAGCAAGCCGGCCGTAAAAAATCCGGCGAGAAACTGAAGGTAGCCGGTCTGCGCGTGGGCGGTTTGCGCAGCGATCAGACTGCCGCCGACTGTGGCGAACCAGAGAATGGCACTCGGCGAAGCCATCGCTAATGCCACGCCTTTGCCAAACAAGCCAAGCAAGTTTGGTTTTTTTTGCAGCGGGTCCCCACTCATGGAAAGCTGTTTGCCGCGGAAAGCCTCTTTCAGCATGTCATAGGTCAGTTTCAGCAAAAACAAGGTTCCGCCGATCCATAATATCCAGCGAACAACCGTATATTCAAGCAAAAGGGTCATCCCGACCATTGACAGCAAAGCATAGGCCAAATCTCCGAAGCAGGAGCCAAAGCCGAGGGAGAGGGAAGGCAAAAAGCCTCGTTCGATGCCGGTCTTGACCATGGCCACATTAACGATGCCCAAATCGAGACAAAGCGACAAACTTAACAAAAAACCGGTGACAAACACAATCACGCACCCCTTGGATAGCCACAATCGTTGCGTGCGCAAGAAAATGGCAACTATTCTGACATATCGTTATACTACAAAACGGTTCGCTTTTTTTCAAATCTTTTTCATCTTCTGCCAAAATTGCACAAAATCAAATGACACCAACGAGCGTATCAGGCTTATAATAAAAAAGGAATGAAGAAAGTGAGATAAGGAGGCTTTCTGTTTTGTCACAGGAGTGGGTTTCATTTTTTCTGAAGTTTTTTGTCGGCTACGTCTTGATCCGGTCGTTTTCGATGGCGCTGGGAATCCTGTATGAATATTATCGGGTCGGTCTTTGGGATACTGTCCTGTACTTGGCCATCTTTACATACGGTTTGTTTTTTGTTTATGGCCGTATCGGCAGATCTTGAGCGTTTGGCGCATACATAAACTGCCCCGAGGTTGTACAAACTGCTTAACGTAAGACAACTGTTTCCCAAAGGG
This sequence comes from Brevibacillus fulvus, assembly GCF_016908525.1. GTDB lineage: Bacteria > Bacillota > Bacilli > Brevibacillales > Brevibacillaceae > Brevibacillus_G > Brevibacillus_G fulvus. The sequence continues at coordinate 645,395 of NZ_JAFBEB010000001.1, read as the reverse complement.
GTGTTAGGTATGGCAAAGCCGGATGATCGTTCAGACAACGCAGAAAAACTTCAGAAGATGATTTCCAACACGATGGAAAACATGGATGAAGCCAAAGACTATCTGAATGCCCATGAAGATGAAATCTCCGCCGAGGAACGAAGCAACATCATGCAAAAAAACCGGCGTCGTGAGGAAAGCATCGAAGGATTCCGCGCCGAAATCAAGGACGAAGTGTCCGACCAACAATAATGTTCTTTTTACAACTGCTGATCTGCCTGTATATGTTCAGGCAGTTTTTTTATGCATCCGGGAACGGATTTGTCAGCTTGCTCGTCTCGAGCGGTCGCATGACTTGCATTGCGCTGTCTCTTTTTGTATCTTCAAACATGATTCTTTTTGAGAAACGTGGTAAGCTGTATAGAAAAGATATTTTTCAAGAAGGAGTCAGAACATGAAAAGACCTGAAGAGACGCGTGTCGTAGTAGGAATGTCTGGTGGCGTCGATTCTTCTGTAACTGCCTATTTGTTAAAACAGCAAGGTTACGATGTGATCGGAATTTTTATGAAAAACTGGGATGATACCGATGAATTTGGCCATTGCACGGCGGAAGACGATTTCCAAGATGTCAGACGCGTCTGTGACCAGATTGGCATTCCGTATTACACGGTCAATTTTGAAAAAGAATACATGGAAAAAGTTTTCCAATACTTTTTGGATGAATATAAACGGGGCCGGACGCCGAACCCAGATGTGATGTGCAACCGGGAAATCAAATTTGGCGAGCTGCTCAACAAAGTGATGGATTTGGGTGCCGACTTCATTGCCACCGGCCATTACGCCCGCGTGGAGCAACGGGATGGCGAGTTCAAACTGTTGCGGGGCATCGACGCCAACAAAGACCAAACGTATTTTCTCAATTTGCTCAACCAGGATCAGCTTTCCAAAACGATGTTTCCGATCGGCCACCTGCCGAAGCAAAAAGTGCGCGAAATCGCCGAGCAAGCCGGACTGGCTACCGCCAAGAAAAAAGACAGCACGGGGATTTGCTTTATCGGCGAACGGAACTTCCGCGAGTTTTTGCAGCATTACTTGCCGGCGCAACCTGGCGACATTCAGACGGTTGAAGGCGAAACGATTGGCCGCCACGATGGATTGATGTATTATACATTGGGACAGCGGCAAGGTTTGGGGATTGGCGGCGGCGTCGGAACGAGCGGGGAACCTTGGTTTGTTGTGGACAAAGATCTCAAACGCAATGTGCTGGTCGTCGGTCAAGGCGCCAAACATCCGCGGCTGTATTCCACCAGCTTGATAGCGACAGAGGTCAGTTGGGTAAGCGGCAAACAGCCGGAAGGTGAATTGGTTTGTACGGCGAAATTCCGCTACCGTCAGCCTGATCAAGGGGTGCGGGTGCGTCAAGCGGAAGGCGGCACATGGGAAGTGCTGTTTGACGAACCGCAAAAAGCGGTAACGCCCGGACAAGCAGTCGTCTTTTACGATGGCGAGGTTTGTCTTGGCGGCGGCACGATCGACCAAGTTACACCGATGGCATGATAGCAGAAAGGATAGGAGAACCGAGTGGAAGCTACAACGAAATCAAAAGTGGTCGTAATCGGCTTTTTATTGCTGGCCGTCGTCATGGGTTTGATCGGTTTTTTTGGCATGCGGGGAGCAAACGAACAGCATGTCCAGGAGATCAAACAGGTGATCGCCACACATCAGGGCGAAGTCCAGCATATTGAGATTGTATCGCAAGAGGATAGCCCGTTTGGCGAGAGCGGGAAGGGGAACACCGTATTCAAAATTACCTACGCAAAAGACGGTAAAACGATGACAGCCTGGTATCGCGCCAACAATTACTCTTCTATAATAAAAGAAAAAGAAGCATGGATTTTTGAATAGCTGCGAATGATTGAAGGTGTGTGGGAATATGGAGGAATTCAGCCAATTGACGAGTTTGGCGAAAATGATCCGTTTGTTGGAACCGGATTGGACCGAGGCCAGTCTCAACATATTAGCGCATGAACGGCAAAGCGAGATGACAGCCGCGCTTTTGGCCGGTTTGGGCACAGATGTGCGCGTACAGTCCAGTTCCGGCGAGTATTCGAATCAGCTGGCCATCGTGAAAGTCGCCGGCAACCGCTATTTGTTGGCGCGGGATTACCGGGATGTGTATATTGGGGAAGTCAATTATTGCACCTGCCGCATTACCGCTGGCGCTCACGGTGTCCTGGTCTATCATATTGATTATCCAGGGGTTATTTATGATGTTTCGCGAATCCTGGCGGAAAATCAATTGAACATATCCAAGCTGAACGTTTCACGGGAGCAAAAAGGAAAGAACGCCCTGCTTATCTCCTTGACGGATGAGCAGATCGATCCACAAGTGATTGCGGCGCTGAATCATTTGCCGAATGTGACCCGCGTCCTGCCTTTACCGACAGTTGTGTAGAGTCGACACGATCTGAGTATTACGATGCAGCGAAGGAGATCGAAAGCATGATCAAACAAATTGCGACGGTTGCCGTTTATGTGGAAGATCAACAAAACGGAACATTCGCTCGCTTTACCGACCCGGACGGCAATCCGTTTTTGCTGAAAGGGTAACGGTCGACAGCCTTGCAGCCGACAACAGGTTGCAAGGTTTTTGTTTGCGTAATCAATTCGGACATAGAGGGAGACGGATGCCATGAGACTGTTGAACCGGGAAGAGATCAGACACAAGCAAGCGCGGCAGGAGACATTTGCGTTGTTGTTGTTCACGCCTTTTTGCGGCACATGCAAGCTGGCTGAACGAATGTTGCAAATCATCATGGAGCTGTCGGCAGGGCAATTGGCGATTTGCCGAGCCAACATCAATACGATGCCGGACGTGGCACAGTCATGGCAGGTGCAAAGCGTGCCGTGTCTGCTTGTCTTTTCGCAAGGGCGGGAAGTGAAGCGGTTCTATGCGCTGCAGTCGGTCGATTATTTGTATCAGCAATTAAGGCCGTATTGGGAAAACGAGAATGGCTGAGACTGTTGCTTCTGAGCGGCAACATGATAAGATAAAAACAGAAAAGAAGCGGCGATCGAGGATTGCGCCTGAACGTTTTTCGCCGCATGCAGGCGGAGAATGCAGGAAGAAGCGTTGCAATTCCCGCCAGCAGTATTTGCGGGTGGCGCGGCTAGAGCGATTTGCGGCCGAGAAAGCCTTCGTCGAGTCCGTGATAATGCAGGACGGCGGGCTCTCCTTGTTTCCAACAGAGCAGCACTTCACGACCGTCAACAAAGGCCGGAAAATCAAATAAACCGAGATCGATGTCTTTCAGTTGGATGCCTTTTTCTTGAATCCGCTCGATATGAAGGCGCAACTCCAGCTCGAGAAATTCCAGCGAGCATTCCAAGGCAAAAACGGCCGACTCAATTTCAGCGGCAGATTGTCCGGAAGTCTGTTTTTTCAGCGCTTGCAGCTCGTGATACTTTTGATAAAATTCCGCTTTTGTCTTTTGCAAAAAAGTCAGTTCCGATTTTACATATGGTAAAAGTTCATTTGCTTCCTCAACGGTAAAATATTTTTTGACCATACAGGGCACCTCCTTTTTTTATTATCCGGCAAGAATCGCTGTTGGTCAAAAAATAGCATAAACGACGCAGAAAAAATCGTTCGACAAGGAGAAATTATGGAGAACAACGACAAATTGTATTACGCAGACGCTTATTGCCAAACTTTCACCTCCACCTTGGAAGAGGCGGGAGTTGACCAAGCTGGCAGACCGTACGTGGTGTTGCGGCAAACCGTCTTTTATCCGACAGGCGGCGGACAACCATGCGACCTTGGCACGATCAACGGCGTGCGGGTAGTGGAGGTTGAAGAGATCGACGGGCAGATCAGGCACTTTTTGGAGCGCAGTCTGCCGGAATCCGCTGCGGAGGTGACGGGTAGCATTGACTGGGAACGCCGCTTCGATCACATGCAGCAGCATACCGGACAACACATTCTCTCCGCCGTTTTTGATGATACGTTCGGCGCACCGACGGTTGGTTTTCATCTCGGAACAGAGCGGGTGACGATCGACATCGCCACCGCTGAACTGACGGAAGAGACAGCGCGGCAAGCGGAACAGTTAGCCAATCGGATCGTCTTTGAAAACCGGCCGATTACCGCCCGGTTTGTGACAACGGAAGAACTGTCCGCCATGCCGCTGCGCAAACAGCCGACTGTCACGGAAAATATCCGGATCGTTACGATCGAAAATATTGATCACAATCCGTGTGGAGGTACGCATCCGTCTCATACCGGCGAAGTTGGCCCGATCAAAATCTTGACCTGGCAGCGAAACAAAGGAAATGTACGGGTGGAGTTCATCTGTGGCTGGCGCGTATTGACCGAAATGGGCAAAAATATGCAAACCTTGCAGACGCTGTCCAAGCAATTGCTTGCACCGGAACGGGAGCTGCCCGCTGCCGTGGATAGGCTGCAGGCAGAAGCGGAGAAGATGAAAAAAGCGTTGCAAACGGCCGAAACCCGGCTTTTGGATACAGAAGCAAAAGAGCTGTTGCAGCAAGCCCGATCCGTACAAGACGCCTTGTTGGTGACAGCATGTTTTTCCCAACGGCCGATGCCGTCGCTGCAAAAGCTGGCACAGCGCATAGCGGAGTTGTCATCGCAAAGCGTGGCATTGCTGTTCGCGGCCAACGAGAAAACCCAATTGGTGTTTGCCAGCGGACAAGCGGTACACTATCCGATGAACCAACTGTTGCAAGAGGTTCTTCCCCTGATCGAGGGGAAAGGCGGCGGTAATCCGCATATGGCGCAAGGCGGCGGAATTGCCTCCATCCCGGTGCAGCAAGTGATGGAGCATGCCGCGAATCGACTGGAACAGGCGTTGAACAGCAAGACGACCGTAACGAAGGAGTGAAGTTTCATGGCGATTGATGCCGGTAACGCTGGAGATTTGGTTTTGGCGACCTACAAAAGCGGTCAGTATATCGCAGAACTGATAGAATGGACGCCGCCGCGGGCTGTGGTCAAAATTTTGGCGGTGGTGAAGCATCCGGAGCAAGGTGACTTGCATCATCCCCAGGAAGTCGAGGTACCGTTGTTCCATCAGCGTCGCGCACTGGCTTATCAAGAAAAGGCAGTCGTGCCGATCGGGCAATTGCAGCCGTACGCAGGCGAAGTTCCCGACTATCGGGAATCATTGCAACAAGCCTTGCTGCAAGAAATGAGGCTCGCAGAAAAACGAATCGCGTTTTGGCAGCGTTCCTTGCAAGAGTTGACACAATTGCGTCAGGATTACTTTGGCGAATAAGGCAGAGAAGCAATCCGGATAATTTTGCTTTACAAACGAAACACTGCGTGGTAATTTTAGTTCGTACCCAACTTCATAATCATTGCCAAACGGGGGCCGAGCATAGTCGGCTGAGATTGCAACGAAGGTGTTGCTGACCGTAGAACCTGACCTGGGTCATGCCAGCGGAGGAAGAGGTAAATCAACAATGAGCGTGATTTGTTCAGTGAAGCAGCTTTGCACTGACCAAACCATTCTGATGAGCGATAACCATCCGGCGGCGGATGGTTTTTTTATCATCTGCTTTGCACAACAGGATGTCTGCTTCTTCCTTGTCGGCTGACCGGCAGGCGAAGGAGCTTTTTTGTTTTTTTATCATTTCTGTGCCGATGGGGGGACATGATGCAACTTCAGGTTAACGGAAAAATCGTAGAAGTCAACAATGTGAGAACAGTCCATGAACTGCTGGATTATTTCCAATTGCAAGCCAAGATTGTGGTCGTGGAAGCAAATGGAGAAATCGTTGATCGCGCCCGTTATGAGACAACACCGGTAGCGGAAGGGGATCGGATTGAAATCGTTCATTTTGTGGGAGGAGGATGAAAAATGGAAGATGTATTGAAAATCGGACCCTATCAGTTTCATTCGCGGTTGCTGTTGGGGACCGGAAAATTTGCCGATTTGGAGACGCAAAGCCAAGCGGTTGCCGTGTCGGAGGCGGAAGTATTGACTTTTGCCATCCGCCGCCTGGATCTGGATAATCCGCACGCCGCCAATTTTTTGGAACAATTGGATTTGAAAAAATTTACGCTGTTGCCCAATACGGCTGGAGCCTATACCGCGGATGAAGCGGTGCGCATCGCCCGCCTGGCCAAAGCATCCGGCTTGTGCGACATGATCAAGGTGGAAGTGATTGGCGATCAGCGGACGCTGTTGCCTGACCCGATCGGCACGCTGGAAGCTTCTCGCCGATTGGTGGAAGAAGGCTTTATTGTCCTGACCTATACCAATGATGACCCGATTTTGGCCAAACGCCTTCAGGAAGCGGGCGTGCATGCGATTATGCCTGGAGCCTCTCCGATCGGTTCCGGACAAGGGATTCTCAATGAAACCAATTTGCGGTTTATTATCGAGGACGCTCGGGTGCCGGTGATTGTCGATGCCGGAATCGGTTCGCCTGCCGACTGTGCGAAAGCGATGGAACTGGGAGCCGATGGCGTGTTGCTGAACACAGCAGTGGCCCAGGCTGAACATCCGGTGCTGATGGCTGAGGCGATGAAACTGGCCGTGCAGGCTGGGCGGAAGGGCTTCCTCGCCGGACGGATTCCGAAAAAGCGCTACGCCTCGGCCAGCAGCCCGCTGGAAGGAATGATCGAGTAAGATGCTCGCGCAGATTACAGCAGCGATTAGCGAGCGGCGGGAGGAATTGTTCGCTCTCCTGCGGCAATTGGTTTCTTTTCCTACCGTCAGTCCGCCCGCCCGCAATACCGATGAAGCCCAGACATGGTTGGCCAAGCAGCTGTCCGACCTTGGCTTTGATGTCGATCGTTGGACGCTTTATCCCGGTGATGACAATGTGGTGGGCATTCGGACGGGCAGCGATCGGGAGCATTATCACAGCTTGGTTGTCAATGGTCATATCGACGTGGCCGAGGTTGGCGAGGAGCGCGGATGGCAATATCCGCCGTTTGCGTTGACCGAGGGAGCCGACGGTCGTCTGTATGGACGCGGCGTGGCCGATATGAAAGGGGCAATGGCGGCCAGTCTGTTTGTGTTGAAATTGTTCAAAGAGTACGGCGTGGAACTGCGCGGCGATTTGCTGTTTCAATCGGTCATCGGTGAAGAAGCCGGCGAAGCGGGCACGCTGTCCGCGATCGAACGGGGACATACCGCCGATTTTGCTCTGGTGATGGACACGAGCCATCTGCGGATACAAGGACAAGGCGGCGTGATTACCGGCTGGATTACGATTGAAAGCCCGACCACGCTGCATGACGGCATGCGGGCGAAAACGATCCATGCCGGCGGCGGAGTTTTTGCGGCCAATGCGATCGAAAAAATGATGAAGGTGATCGCTGCTTTGCAGGAGTTGGAACGCCACTGGGCGGTTACGAAAAGCTATCCCGGTTTTGGCCACGGGACGACTACGATCAATCCGGCGGTGATTGAAGGCGGACGACATGCCGCTTTTATCGCCGATCGCTGCGCTCTCTGGATTACGGTGCATTTCTATCCGAATGAATCGTTTGCGGACGTTGCGCGAGAAATCGAACAGCATGTCCTGGCGGCGGCGGCAGCAGACCCTTGGCTGCGCCATCATCCGCCAACTTTTCGCTGGGGCGGCCGTTCGATGATCGAGGAGCGGGGGGAAATCTTCCCGTCCTTGGAGCTGGCGGAGGGACATCCAGCGCTGCAAACGTTGCAACATGCGGTCGCTTCACAGACCGGAAGGGAGCCAACGTTGTCCATGTCTCCTTCTGTCAATGATGCCGGCTGGTTTGCCCACAAAGGCATCCCTGCTGCCATTTTTGGCCCGGGAGAATTAAACCAGGCTCACAGCGTCGATGAATCTGTTGATCCTGCCGAATTGATCGCATTTGCCAAAGTTTTGGCCCAGTTTATCACGGAGTGGTGCAACACTCCGAAAGGCAAAGGAGAGGTGAAAAGATGAACCGTATCAGTGAGCGGTTGTACCAAGCCGTGCAGCCGATTTGGGAGCAAACGCATCGCCATCCGTTCGTCACGGGATTGGGTGACGGATCGCTATCCCCGCATACTTTTTCCTTCTATATGAAACAAGACTATTTGTTTTTGCTGGAATATGCCAAATTGTTTGCCATTGCCAGCACGAAAGCGGTTGATTTGGAAACGAGCGCGCGTTTTGCCAAATTGCAGGAAGCCACGCTGAATGAGGAGATGGCTTTGCATCGGGCCTATGCCGAGCGCTTTGGCATCAGTGCCGCCGAACTGGAGGGCAGTCAACCGAGCTTTGTCATGCACGCCTACACGAGCTATATGCTAAAGGTGGCTTATCAGGGGACGTTGGCGGAGCTGGTCAGCGCCGTATTGCCGTGCATGTGGAGTTATTGGGAAATCGGCAAACGGCTGGCGAAAGCGGACGGCGCGCTCGCTCACCCGTTGTACGGCGAATGGGTCCGTACATACAGTTCTGACGAGTTTGGCGAATTGGCGCAATGGCTGATCGATTTGCTGGATCGGCTGGCTGCGGACAGCAGCGAAGCGGACAGGGCCAGGTTGGAACAGCATTTTCTGACGACTTCGAAAATGGAGTATTTGTTCTGGGAGATGGCCTATCGGGAGGAGCTCTGGCCAATCCGATGAAACTGCAATTTTCGCAAGTAAGCTTCTCTTATGGGACTCAGCCGGTCCTGCAAAAATTACAGTTGCAAGTGAACAGCGGGGAGTTTGTCAGTCTGGTTGGCCCGAGCGGAATTGGCAAAAGCACCATTTTTCAGCTGGCTAACGGGTTGTTGCAACCGGACGAGGGCACGATCGAGCTGGATGGCAAACCAGAGCAGAATCGGCTGGGCAAACTGGCTTACATGCCGCAAAAAGATTTGCTGCTGAACTGGCGGACAGTTGTCGAAAATGCCGCGTTGCCGCTGGAAATTCAGGGACTGTCCAGACGGGAGGCGCACAAACGGGTGATTGAACAGCTAGACCGCTTTGGCCTGGCGGATTGGGCCGATGCTTACCCCGAAGAGCTGTCCGGCGGGATGCGGCAGCGGGTGTCTTTCTTGCGCGCGGCGATCACGGGATGCCGCGTGCTGCTTTTGGATGAACCGTTTAGCGCGTTGGACGGCATTACCCGGGTGGACATGCAAGAGTGGCTGCTGTCGATGTGGCAAACGCTGGGCATCACCATCATCCTGATCACCCACGACATCGATGAGGCGATTTTGTTGGCCGACCGGGTGTTGGTGTTGAGCGAACAGCCCATCCGTCAAGTTCATGAGTTCAACGTCGCATTGCCGCGCCCGCGAACGGTGGGAAATCGTCATCTGCCGCAATTCCAGCAGACCAGCGAGCAAATCTGGAGGGTTTTGCGGGAAGCACGGCAACCGGCAACTGTGCGCTTGCAAAGGGGAGACAACCGATGACAAACGGGAGAAGGCAAAATATTGTTTGGTTTACGCTGTCAATCGTCCTCTTCCTCGTGGTCTGGGAAGCGGTTTGTCGCCTGCTGCAGATGCCGGCGTTCATTTTGCCGCCGCCCTCATCCGTACTGGCCGCTTTATGGCAACAGCGCGAACTTTTGTTTGGCTTGCATCTGTGGGTGACGCTGCGTGAAGTTTTGCTGGGGTTGGCTGTGTCGATCTTGGTCGCGCTTGTGCTGACCTTTTTGATGAATTTCAGCCGTACAGTGGAGCGGCTCGTATATCCGTACCTGGTCATTTCGCAAACGATTCCAATCATTGCGCTCTCGCCGGTGTTCATTCTCTGGTTTGGCTATGACCTGTCCGGAAAGATTGCCGTGACAATCCTTTTCACGTTTTTTCCGATCGTGGTCAGCGCGTTTGATGGAATCCGCAGCGCCGACCGGCAAATGGTGCAGTTGCTCAAGACGATGGGCGCCAATCGTTGGCAGGTGTTTGTCAAGCTGCAGGTTCCCAGCAGTCTGCCGCAATTTTTCAGCGGACTAAAAGTAGCCGCCACTTACAGCGTTTCCGGGGCAACAATCGGCGAGTGGCTGGGGGCCAGTGCCGGCCTTGGTTACTTTGGCAGAAGAGCGTCCGGTAATTTTCAGGCGCCTGCGCTGTTCGCTTCCGTTTTGCTGTTATCTTTTTTGGGCATTATGCTGTTCTGGCTGGCCGGTTTGCTGGAGAAACGGATGACCGGCCGCAGGCGGAAACGCAAAATCAATAAAGGAGAACGCTTTTTATGAAAAGATGGAAGTTTTTCACAAACGCTTGCTTGACTGTAATCATGGCGGCAGCGCTGTCCGGTTGCGGCAGCAACGCTTCCCCGCAAAATGGACGAAGCGCTCCAAACGCGGGACCAGCCCCAGACCAGTCGGCTTCGGACATCACAGAGTTGACGATTGGCTTGGACTGGTATCCGAATGCGGTACATTCTTTCCTGCTTGCCGCCGAACAACAAGGGTATTTTCGCGAGGAACATCTCAACGTTCATTTGCAAATGCCGTCCGATGCGAATGATCCGCTAAAATTGGCGGCTGCCAACCAGCTCGATTTGGCGATCAGCTACCAGCCGCAAATCATCCAGGCTCGTTCCGAAGGATTGCCGGTTGTGTCGATCGCCGCATTGGTTCAGCATCCGTTAAATGCGGTGATGGTCAGAAGCGAAAGCGGGATTGAATCGCCAAAAGACCTGGCCGGTAAAAGCATCGGCTTTCCTTCGATGCCGCTGGATGAATCGATCGTCCGCAATATGGTGAAGACAGATGGCGGCGATGACAGCGGTCTGACTTTTACTGATGTCGGCTTTGACCTGATCCCGGCGCTCACGGGCAAACAAGTGGATGCGATCGTCGGCGGTTATATTAACCACGAACAGCTCCTGCTCGAAAAAAATGGTGTGTCGTTGAAAGTATTCAAGCCAACCGACTTTGGCATCCCGGACTATTATGAGCTGGTGTTGGCGACGAGTGACGAGACGTTAAACAAGAAGCAACCGGCCTTGGCGGCGTTCCTGCGAGCTGCCAGAAAAGGGCAGGCTTATGTAAACGCTCATCCGGAAGAAGCCTTGAACTTGTTGTTAAGCAAACAAGCACAGGAATTTCCGCTGGACGAACAGGTGGAAAAACAAAGTTTGCATATTTTGCTGCCTTTGATGCAATCCGCCGATGCGTCATTTGGCTCCCAAACAGAAGCCAATTGGCAAACGCTGAGTGACTGGATGTATGCCGAAAAGCTGATCGGGCAACCTGTACAGGCAGATGCTGTCATGAAGCAAATCGACTAACCACACAAACGGACAGTTGTCTGGCAGAATCTCTCACCGAATCGTCATAGAGTCTTGCGGTTGCATGCAAAAAGTAAGATTATAATAAGAGGTAGTAGGAGCAAGGAGAGATGATGCATGGGACTGTACGACAAGAATAAACCGTACGTGATCAAGGAAGAGCCTGGCTTAAAAATGTATTGTGCCTGTGGCTTGACAGAAGAGCCTCCCTATTGTGACGGGTCGCATAATGGAAAAAATACGGGAAAACGCCCCTATTTGGTGAAAATCGAACATGAACAGGTCGTTTCGATTTGCGGTTGCGGCAGATCGGCAAAGTTGCCGTTTTGCGACAACGCCCATTTGCGGGAGGACAGGATGGATGAGTAAGCGCGATCAAGAGTCCAATAGCGGCAAATGGGTAATTCTGACCTTTGTTCTGGTTATTCTTGTTTGCGCCTTGTCTGTTGGACTGTTTATGTATACACAAATTTCCAAATGATAAATCGACATAAGACAGCTTATCCCCATCGGGAGCAAGCTGTCTTTTTATGTTTGCAAATAAGATGCCAAACGTTCTGCACTTTGCGGCTGCCTTTGCGATCGTCTTTAGGCGGTTTGTTTCTTTTGCGGATGAAATTTGTCCCTTTGGATTTTGTCCCGATGACAGCAGCCGTGTCCATTCTGATGTGGCATGCGTAAAGTATCGAAGAATGAAAAGACAACAAAGAGGGGGGAGTGAAGAGTGGATCAGAACCAAATGAGCACAGCGGACCTTGTCTCCGTCATCATCCCGGCGCGAAATGAGGAGCAGACGATCGCGAAGGTTGTAGAGGAAGCTAAACAAATTGCGGAGCACATCGAAATTGTTGTCATCAGCAATGGTACGAAAGATCGTACAGCCCAATTGGCCCAACAGGCTGGCGCCAGAGTGATCCAAATGGATGCTTCGCTGGGACACGACGTTGGCCGGGCGGTAGGGGCCTATTTCGCCAAAGGGAACATCTTGCTGTTCATTGATGCGGATTTCGTGATACCCGCTTATATATTACGCAAATACGTGGAAGATGTGCAACAAGGTTGGGATATTGTACTCAACTCCTACTCTGGCAATAAAACGAAAAAGCAGATTCATTCCACTTCGGTGGCAAAACGGCTGCTGAACAAAATGCTGGGCCGACCTGACCTCGTGGGCAGCTCGCTGACGACCGTTCCCCATGCGCTAAACCGCAAAGCGGTCGAAGTGATCGGTTATGCCGATTTGGCGATACCGCCGAAAGCGCAAGTAAAGGCGGTGCTCAATCAGTTGAAGATCAAGCGGGCGCATTTTATCAACACGGCACGGTTTAATAAACGAAGAGTCGGGCGTCGCGAAGATGTTATTTCCCTTGTGTTGGGCGATCATCTGGAAGCCATCTGCTATCTGCTTGACCAGCGCGGCAGTCGGGCGGAATTAACGGATTTTCTCCGCAAACGGGAATTGCTCCGCTTGCCGGGAGAAAACCATCTGCGTTGGATATACGGACGGGAGTAAGCAAAGAAAGCGGCAGGAGGTGAAGCGGTATGAAGAAGGAGAAAAAAAGCAGACGAAGCATGCGGGAGAGCGGCAGCAAAAGTGCAAAAAATGCCAGCGTCGGCAAAAAACATGACGATTCTTTTTTGCGAAAAGTGTACAAAGCCTCCTTTTTGCGGGAAAATCAGCAGCATTTGTCCGTGATCATCTCAGTCTACAATGAGGAAGAAACGATAGGCGCTTTGTTAAAAAGCGTAAAGAAGCTCAATCCGAAAGAGATCATCGTGATCGAGAACGGTTCGACGGACCAGACGCTGGATGTTTGTCTCGATCATGGCGTCAAATGCATTTCTTATCCGTTTCGGCTGGGCCATGATGTCGGCAGGGCGATCGGCGCGAGGGAATCGACCGGCGATGTTTTGCTGTTCCTCGATGGGGACATCGTGTTTTCTTCCAAAGACCTCGCTCCCTTCGTAGCGGCTTGCTATGAAGGTGTCGATCTGGCTCTCAATGACGTCAATCCGTTTTACACCAATACGGAACTTCTCGATTATGTCAGTTTGGCCAAAGCTTTTCTCAACAAAAGCTTGCTTCATTCAGAACTGGGCTACGCTTCGTTGACAGCGGTGCCCAATGCGATGCGACGAAGCGCGGTGGAGCTGATTGGCTATAACAATCTGGCCGTTCCGCCAAAAGCGCAAGCGATGGCGGCCATTTTGGGACTGAGCATCCGCTGTGTCCATTTTGTTAATGTGTTTAAGCCGAACAAAGTTCGCCTGTACAATTCCACAGAAAACAACCGCGTCGAGCAGATGATTTTGGGCGATCACATTGAGGCGATTGAGTGGGCACGCTCAGTCAAGGGCGACCGCGTCTTTTTTGCTGATCATCTGCGACGGCGGGAAATTCTGGACCAGCTTTCCCACAGTTTGCTGACCAGTGAAGATCAATTGCTGTTCTCGCCTACCCAGGGTCCTAATTAACAGAGAGAGATAGAGAAAACGAAGAGGGTGTGATTATGTCAACTAACAGTTCGATAGCTGTGATTGGCCTCGGATACGTCGGCTTGCCGTTGGCACAGCTATTTGTTGCTGAGGGGTATCGCGTGATCGGGGTCGATATTGACCAGGCCAAGATTGAGTCGATTCAACAAAAGAAAAGCTATGTTTCCGATATTAGCGATGCCGACTTGCGGGCCATGGTTGAAAGCAGCAGGTTTGAAGCAACGCCAGACTTTCGCCGTGTCCAAGAAGCCGATTATATTGTCATATGTGTGCCGACACCGCTGACCAACAGGGAACCAGACATTACGTATATCAAATCGGCGGTAACCAGCATAGCGCCGTATTTGCGGGAAAATCAGACGGTGATTCTGGAAAGTTCCACTTATCCCGGAACGACCGAAGAGATTGTCAAACCATTGCTGGAACAAAATCCGCAAAGTCTCATCATTGGACAACATCTGTATCTCGGCTATTCACCCGAACGCATCGATCCGGGAAACAAGCAGCTAACTTTGCGGCAGATTCCCAAAGTGATCAGTGGAGTGACCTCCGCTTGTCTGGAAAAAGTAAAAGCATTTTACGGGCAAGTGTTCGAGACAATTGTTCCCGTCACTTCAACCAAAGTGGCGGAATTTGTGAAAATGTTGGAAAACAGCCAACGACTGATCAACATATCGTTTATCAATGAAGTGAATTTGTTGGCCAATCGGATGCAGGTCGATCTGTGGGAAGTCATTGAAGCGGCAAAATCCAAACCGTTGGGATTTACGCCCTATTACCCGAGCGCCGGTATCGGCGGACATTGCATCCCGGTAGATCCCTTCTTTCTTTCGTGGATTGGCTTGCGCGAGGGCGTTCCGTTGACGATGATTCATTTGGCGGGAATGATTAACGAACGAATGCCGCATGAAATTGTAGGCCGTGTCCTGGAGGAACTGGACAAAAAAGGCATTGATCCGCAAAACGCTTCCGTTGGCATTATTGGACTAACCTATAAGAAAGACGTTAACGATATTCGCGAATCAGCCGCATTGCGCGTCATTGAGCATTTGCTGATGAAAAAAGTAAACGTTTCGGTCTATGATCCGATGTATACCGGGGAACCGCCGTTCCAAGTAAATCGATTTGAGTTGACTCCGGAAGCTTTGGGCAAGCAGGACATCGTCGTAGTGCTCGTTGACCATTCGGCGATGGACTGGCAGCAGATCGCCATGCATAGTCAATGTGTGATTGACACCCGCAATATTGTGCCAAATCAGGCCGGAACCGAAATCATCCGCATCTAGCCATGCGAGTACCGACCTGTCAAGGGAGGGAAAGAGGATGATGTACCGCATATTTTTTCTGGACCATCGCTCCATCTATTTAAACAGTTTGGGGGACGCGCTTAGTCAACGGGGAAATCAGGTATTTTACCAGACTTCCTGGAATATGCGGGAGATTGAGGCGGGCATTGCCTACTTCAAACCCGATATTTTGTTAACGGTAGGTTGCGATCTGCCTTTGTATGGATTGAAGGAAGGGGAACTTGCCGAACTGTGCCGGAAGTACAATCTTTTTCATATATACTGGGCTACCGAAGACCGCCTTTTTTTCGAACAATGGTCCGTTCCGTTCATCCGACGCATTCAGCCCGATCTGGTTTGGACAGTCCACCCGCTCTGCGTGGACGAATACAAAGCGCTGGGAATTCCGGCCCAATTCTTCAATTTTGCCTTTAATCCGCGGATGTTCCCGGCCAAGCCGGCACAGCCCAATGAATTATTTGACATTACTCTGATTGGCACTACACATCTGCATCAACGAACGTTTCGGTATGAAAGTTTGCGGCATTTGCTGTTTCCGCTTGTCGAAGGTCATCGGGATTTGCACATTTGGGGCTATGGCTGGGAGCAGGATCGGCAACTGATTCGAGAAGAGTTTGGCGTGCAGCTTCCGCCAACCATTCTGCACGGGTATTTGCCGTATAAACATAATTACTTCATCTATCATCAATCGAAAATTGTGCTGGGGGTTCAAAATGCTCTCGACCAATTGTCGCAACGAACATTCGAAATCATGGGGACCGGAGCGTTTATGATTGCCAGCAAAACCGCTGAGCTTTCCCGGTTGTTTCAAGACGGGGTGGAACTGGTTTTGACGGAAAGTCCGGCGCAAACAAGAGAACTGGTCGACTATTACCTGGATCGACCGTCAGAACGTCATCAAATAGGACAAAACGCTCGGAAAGCGGTAGTAAGCAACCATACGTATGAAGCGAGACTAAACGAAGTCTGGGAACAGCTTGAACAAATGATCGCCGCCCGAAAAGGAGGGGTGTAAATGATTCCATTGGTAGATTTGACTCGCCAGTTTCAATCCATCCAGACGGAGATTCTTCAGGCAATTGCCAGCTTGATCGACAGTGGTCACTATATTTTGGGTGAAAAGGTAAGCGAACTGGAGCAAAAAATTGCCGAAAAATTGCACGTCCCCCATGCAATTGGGGTCGCAAACGGGACCGATGCGCTTACACTAACCTTGGAAGCGTACGGAATCGGCCAGGGTGATGAGGTGATTACCACGCCGTTCACCTTTTTTGCGACGGCGGAAGCCATTTCACGTGTAGGCGCGAGGCCCGTTTTCGTCGATATCGATCCGCATTCGTACAATCTCGATTACCGCCAGATCGAAACGAAGATTACCTCGGCTACGAAAGCGATTATTCCGGTCCATCTGTTTGGCCAGCCGGCTGACATGGCGGAGATCAAGGAGATTGCCCGCCGCTATCATTTGCGGGTGATTGAAGATGCTTGCCAGGCGTTCGGTGCCACCTATCAAGGAAAGTCTGTCGGCGCTTTGGGAGACGCCGCCTGCTTCTCTTTCTTTCCCACCAAAAATCTCGGTACGATTGGCGATGGCGGGTTAATCACGACCTTTGATGATCAACTGGCCGCTAACCTGCGACAATTGCGCCAACATGGCAGCCGCCAAAAATATTATCATGAGCGGATGGGCTACAACAGCAGATTGGATGAACTGCATGCAGCCATCTTGCTGATTGCGCTGGAGCGGCTGGAGCAGTGGAACGAACGGCGCCGACAGTTGGCCGCGCGTTACCGGGAAAGGCTGCAACATCAGCCGCTGTTTCGCATCCAGCCGGAAGCGGCCGACCGTACCCACATATACCATCTGTTTTGCCTGGAGACCGCGGAGCGAGATCGGCTGCGCTCTTTCCTGGAGAAAAGGGGAATTCAATCAGGGGTTTATTATCCGCTGCCGCTGCATCTGCAAAAAGTGTACCAAACGCTTGGCTATCGAGCGGGGAATATGCCGCATGCCGAAAAGGCAGCGACTTCGCTCATCGCGATCCCACTCAGCCCGTTTCTGCAAGAGACGGAGCAAGATCAGGTAATCGAGGCCATGCTTCAGTTTGCGGATACTGCCCCATCGGGGGAACAAAGATGACGATAAAGGGTGTTTCAGCATGAATTACGGGAATGTTTTGGTTACGGGCGGGGCCGGCTTCGTCGGCTCGCAACTGGTCAAGCGGCTGCAACCGATCGCCGGGAAAATTTATGTGATTGACGACTTGAGCACGGGCCAGGCGGAGGCGATCCCGCAAGCGGACAACATTGTGTTTTACCACGATTCGCTGTTGAATGAAGCGCTGTTGGAAGAAATTTTGCCGCAAGTCGAATGGATTTTTCATTTGGCTTGCCGCAATCTGGTCTTGTCGGCGACCGACCTCTTTGCTGACTTTCAGGTGAATTTGGCCGGAGGTCTGCTGCTCTTGGAAAAAGCGCGAACATGCGGGGGCAAGCTGAAAAAAATGATCTACACCTCAACGGCTTCGGTATACGGCAATGCACCGCTGCTCCCGACACCGGAAACATGGCATCAAACGACAATGCCGTATGCCGCCAGCAAATTTTCGATGGAACATTATTGCCAGGTGTATTATCACATGTATCAACTCCCCGTAACGACGCTGCGTTTATCCAACGTGTATGGACCTGGTCAATTGTCATCCAACCCTTACTGCGGCGTGGTCGCCAAATTTTTTGAAGCCATCTGGCAAGATCAACCGCTGATCATTTATGGAGACGGACAGCAAACACGAGATTTCACCTATATCGACGATGCGATCGATGCATTGTTGACGGTAAGCGGAGAGAGCAGGACAACCGGCGAAGTCTACAACGTGGGGACCGGTGTGGAAACCAGCGTCAATCAATTGGCAAAAGCTGTGCTACGGATTACGCAAAACGAGCAGCGAGCGATACTCTATCAACCAAAACGGACGGTTGATCGCATCAGCCGCCGAGTGTTGGACAGCAGCAAATTGCAAAACGAAACGAACTGGCGGGTCCGGATTTCCCTGGAAGATGGGCTGCGAAAAACCTATCAATGGCTGCGGGAAGGAGGGAAGCAGGGGTGAAGATCTTTCACGGCATCATTGAGATCGCAGGGCAAATGGGCATTCTCAGCGGAGCGCTCAAGCGCAAAGGACATTTGTCTGTCGGCTACAATACGTTTCATAGTTACTTGGGCTATAAAGATCATTTGATCAATACAGACTGGTTTGAAATTCAAAATATATATAAACCACTGCTCAATTTCTTCGATGTCTATCATTTTCACTACGGCAGCACCATCCTCGACAATTTTGCCGACTTGCCGATTCTGGCGGGAAAAGGAAAGAAAATGGTGATGCATCATTGGGGAAATGACGTGCGCTTCCATGACAAGGCCCGGGAGCGAAATCCGTATGTATTCACCGGCGACTCGCCGCCGAACGAAGAAATTCATCAGCGATTAAGCGAAATCAGCAAATATATTAAAGAAGCAATCGTGCAGGACTATGAAGTGTTGCCTTACGTGGAACCTTATTATGAAAAAGTCCATGTTGTGCCGATCGCCGTAGAACTTGCTCGTTTCCAGCCTGTCTATCCGGCTTTGGAACAGACGACTCCACTGATTCTGCACGCACCGACCAATCCGGAGTTTAAAGGAACGGCCAGTATCGAACAGACATTGGTTGAGTTGAAGAAACAGTATCCATTCCGCTATCGGCGGATTGAACAGATGAGCAATGAAGAAGCGCTGCGTCTGTACGCTCAGGCCGATATTATTATCGACCAGATTCGCTGCGGTTCGCACGGGTTGCTCAGCGTAGAAGCGATGGCTCTGGGCAAGCCGGTCGTCGCTTATATACGCGATGATTTGGCAGCGAAGTTTCCGCCAGACCTGCCGATTGTCAACGCAAATCCGGATACTCTTTATGAACAATTAAAAAAGTTGCTGGAGCAACCCGAATTGCGCCAACAGTTGGGAATCCAGGGAAGGCAGTATGTCGAAAAGTATCATGCCAGTGACGTCGTGGTGGAACAGCTGTTAGCCATTTATGAAAATTTGCCGCACTAAGGGGGGAGCACAGTGGTTTCCTTTGAAAAATGTATGTTTTTTCTGCCCAATCGCTTCTTTGTGCAGGGCAAAGAAGCATATGTCTCTTTTAATATCGCCTCGATTCCTTCCGATATGATCGTTACATCCATGAATTTGCAAATACCGTTGCCCGCTCATCAAACGGATCTGGCGATTCTCGTTCAGGAGATCACGACCGGTTGGGACGAATCTTTGATGGCTGGGGGTTATCAACCCCAGCATCCGCTTTTGATCAACCAGTTGGTTAGTCCGGCCGGTGAACCGGAGATAACGGTCCATTTGCAACACTTGCAGGAAAAATGGCGCCATGACAGTTTGCAAAACCATGGCGTCTACATTCAATTGCTTTCGTTGGAACCTTGTTGTTTCACCGAAGAACAACCGCCGTATTTGCTCGTGTCCACTGTATAGTCGTCTCGCGCGGGGAGAGCGACTGCCGCTGTTGCAAAAAGGTCGTACGGTTTCTGGGGTGGAGCAAGTTTTTCACCGTTCGCTCAAATTGTTCCGGCGAAAGGTTATCGAACCGGGAGAAGCCGTGTCCTTTCAAGGCGATCGTTTTTCCATCCATGATTGGATAGACGCCTTGCCAACCGCCGACCAAAGAATAAAAATTGGTTCCTTTTACCGGCTGCAAGAACAGGGCATACTTGCCCTCGGCTAGCGCCCCCGGATAGGTGATGTTGGAGGAATGAGAAGGATCGGGAAGCGGTTCAACCCCTGTCGTGACGAGACGAATGTCACGGCCGACTTCTCCTTTCACTTGCTTCTCGACCTTCAAATTCTGCACATAGTGAACCAATCTTCCATTGGGGATTGTGCGGTTGGTCGGATAAGACTGATAGCTGCCGTCACAATTCACCATCAAAATCAAGGCTGCGCGATTGACCAAGGCTTGTTCGGTTTGAGAGCGGCTCATGTCCAGTTTCAGATTGGCCAGTTCCGTCACGGTTTGTCCCGTTTCAATACTTACTGTCCAAATGAGGCAGGCCAGCAAGAGTGATTTCAACACAATGATCCCTCATTTCCCTCTTTATGGTAGCTCTCCTGCTAGTATCTCTCCCGGTCATCGGATTCATGTACGAACAATCAAAGCGGAATCTGTCGCGAGACGAACAGAGCCAATGAAAAAAGCTCGAAACGTCATGTTCGAGCTTTTTCGGGAGTTTAAGAGGGACAACGTCGGCGGCAATACTGGCATGCTCTTCTGCTGCCATAGGCGGCGCAGCGGTAACAATTTGCACAGCATGCATCGTAGCAGATTGGGCCGGCCGCGGCTGCGTAGGGACGAACATAAGGGAGCGGAACAAACGGAGGTCCTCCGTACGGATAGGGCGGAACAGCGGGAAAGGGAGCGCCTGCCCCTGCATACGGGCGAACCGCAGCTGGTGTGCGCGGCGGACAGTAGCGTCGTTCTACGGGGCTGGCAGGAGCAGTGGGAAAAGGAGCAGGAAAACCTTGCTGCATAAATGGACCAACCCCTGGAGGAATCTCCCCGTACGGATTCAGCGATGGAGCGCACGCATTGTCTCCGTAACTGGAAGAACCCCATGAGACAAGACGTTCTTTTGTCTCTCTCTTCTTGCGTCTCATCGAATCACTCCTAGTGATGTACTGTACCATATGTATATGTTTATCCACGTTGGGGGAATAGGCATCTAGCGGGAGCAATTCGTCTATTTTCGCACCGGCGAGACGGTCGGCTGGCGTTTGCCTTTTTGCTGGCGTCTATTAGCAAGTCATCTGACCCATTTCGATACGTGACAAGCACGACTTGGCTGTCTGCGAATATTCTTGTAACGAGATCGGACAATCATGCTGGGCCGTATGATCGGTCATGCGCTTGGGGAGGGAAAGGAGGCACTATGCCATTTAGTTCAACACAAGGTAAGGCTTGGATCGAACGTCTGGTAACGCGACTGATCCATCACTGCAAAGAAAACTCGATCTTGGATGTTGGGGCGGGTGCCGGCACTTATTCTGAGCTGTTGCGTTCCAAATTGCCAGGGACGCATTTTACCGCAATCGAAATTTGGCAGCCGTATCATGAGATGTACAAGTTGCAGCAAAAGTATGATCTCGTACTCAGCGAGGATGTCCGGACATTTGAACCAGCCAAACGGTACGGAATCACGTTTTGCGGCGATGTTCTGGAACATATGACAAAGGAAGAAGCTTTGCAGGTCTATGAAAAATTGCTGACGGCCAGCGAATTTGTTGTCATCAGCATCCCTATCGTACATTATCCGCAAGAGGCTTATTTGGGCAATCCCTACGAAATTCATGTTAAAGATGATTGGACACACGAAGAAGTAATGGCGACCTTTCCTCACCTCGGCTTGACTCATCGGGAAGGGATCATGGGCGTCTATGTTGGCTACAATCCGCAGTTTCAGTCCAAAGCGACACTAAGCAAAGCGAACCAGCCGCTTACCGCTGTGTATGCCTTGTATCAAAATGATCAGCAGGGCGTTCGGCGATTTTTGCAATCCGTCAAAGAAGCCGATCAAATCGTCCTCTGCGATATCGGGGCTACTGATCAAACGACAGCGCTGATCGACGAGTTCGCTCGCGAACATCCCGCGGTTCATCTTCAACGTTACGAGCTTTGCCTGTCTCCCTGGCGGTTTGACGATGCCAAAAACATTGCCTTATCGTTGGTAAGTCCGGCGATGGATTTATGCATTTGCCTGCAACTGGACGAATATATGGAACCGGGCTGGAAAGAGCAAATAAATGCGGCGTGGGAAAGCGGGATCACCGGATTTGCCCATCGACTAAAAATCATTCAGCCTGATGCAACGGAACTGGAAGGGTGGGCACAGCAAATCCATCTGCGCAAAGGACATTTGTGGAAGCTCCCGGTTCATGAGGTGCTTGAATATCAGGATTTGGCGATTATCAAGGAACTGAATCAACTGACGATTTTCCGCCAACCATACCGTGACACGACTCCGGAAAACTACGAAAAACTGTTGGAATGGTCGGTCAAAGAACGCCCGAACAATTGGAAAACCTGGTATCATCTAGCCCAGGTCTATGCGCGGCAACGAAAATGGACAGAAGCGCAAACGGCCATCGACAAGGCAGCCAGTCTGCCTGAAATGAATCCTGCCGCTATTTACCGGTTGAAATATGAGATTTGCCGGGAGCTCCAGCAAACGGATCAAGCCTTGGCTTACTTGAATCTGGCCATTCTTCATCTGCCCGCGCGACGGGAATGGATCTTTGAAAAGGCGACCTATCTTTTTCAGCTTGGCCGGTTTCGCGAAGCTTTTTCCGCGATTCTGGAAGCGGAGCAGCATACCGCGGTCAAAATGGATGCCTTTTACAATCCGGAAGCGTGGGGAGACAAGTTTGCGCAGTGGAAACAGCAGATTAGCGAAAACGTGAAAAAAGAAGGGTTTACGCTATGAACAACTTGAAAATTGCTGTTTATGCCATTTGCAAGAATGAGCAACAGTTTGTAGACCGTTGGATGGATTCGATCCAGGATGCCGACGTCGTCGTCGTTGCGGACACCGGTTCCAGCGACGATACCGCTGCCGCTTTGCGGGAAAGAGGCGCCATTGTGCAAACTATTAAAGTCGATCCTTGGCGATTTGATCTGGCCCGCAATGCCGCGCTCAGTTTTGTTCCCAAAGACATCGATATTTGCATCTGCATGGATCTGGACGAAGTATGCGAACCGGGATGGCGCGAAAAAATTGAACGGACATGGACGCCAGAAGCGACTCGGATGCGCTACATGTTTACGTGGTTATTTAACCCCGACGGCACGCGGGGAAAGTCATACCGGGCAGAGAAAATTCATCGTCGCCATGGGTTTCGCTGGGTTCATCCGGTCCATGAAATTTTGCAATATTATGGTGATGATCCGGAACATTACGTGGAAGATTTAAGCCTGTACATCAATCATTTTCCGGATCAGGGAAAACCGCGAAGTCAATATTTGCCCTTGTTGGAGCTCTCGGTCAAGGAAGCTCCCGATTACGACCGGAATGTGCATTACTTGGGGCGCGAATACATGTACTACCGGATGTGGGACAAATGCATTGAAACCTTGAAGCGGCATTTGGAACTGCCGACCGCCTTGTGGAAAGACGAGCGCTGCGCCTCCATGCGGTATATCGCCCGTTCCTACCGGGAAAAGGGCGATTTTGCAGAAGCGCGCAATTGGTATTATCGGGCGATCGCAGAAGCGCCGCATCTTCGCGAACCATTTGTCGATATGGCAGTTCTAGCTTACATGGAAAAAGACTGGACAACCGCCTATCACATGATCGAGGAAGCATTGAAAATTACCCAACGACCAATCACCTATATCAATGAACCGTATTGTTGGAATGCGAGCGTCTATGATCTTGGAGCGATGGCTTGTTATTATCTGGGTATGTATGAAAAAGCGGAGCATTACGCCAAAATCGCTGCCGAGATGGCTCCGCAAGATCAACGGATTCAAAACAATTTGGCGATCACCCAGGCGAAAATCCGATCGCTGGGCAAAACAAGCATAGAACAAAAATGAACACATCAGGTTGCCTGTTTTTTTACGTATATAAATTCTGCTAACATCGCTGAAAACAGGTACAGGAAGCCATTAAAAGGAAAGCACCAAGGGGGCGTAGCGAAGCAAACGCCTCCGTTTTTCCATTTTATGAAAAAATCTGTTGAATCTAGCCGGCCAGCCGCAGCCTTGGCTTACCTCGTCATTAACAAATTGCCTTCGGAAAACAGTCCCGATATTTTTGTCGATGATGTAATGTTAAGCAAATTGTTTGCACCAGGTGGTCCAACCGGCCCAGGTTCAACCATCTTCTTTTCGCAAACTGCTACACCTCAGCCAATCGCCTTGACGGGCGCGGAAACAACCGTGCTTACCACTGGGCCTGTCCCTGTCGTGGCTGGCCAAACTTTAAAAATTGACACCACCGTGCAGATCACAGCCGTGTCTACTGCTAATTCCACTCTCTCCTATAATATTAATGTTAGAAGAAATGGTGTACTGCTTACGACAACAACCGTTCAGCGGAGTCTAGCCATAGCAGGTACAGCCATCTTCGTAACCCCCAATACGTATGTTGATACAGCGCCGGCCACAGGAAGCAATACGTATACGGTCGGTGTGATGGTTACGGATGCAACCAACATTACATCCCTTACCGCCATGACAAGGGCAAATAATGTGGTGCGATTCCCTTGAACGAATTTGTTGACTGACTGCCTTCTTCATCGTGAAGTGCAGTCTTTTTTGCTTTCCATTTCCGTTTCGAAAGCGAAAGGGTGTAAAATGTAAGCAGACACTGTTCCGAAGGAGGTTTGACCATGAAAGCGGTTTTAATAGACGAACAAACGAAACGACTCTTTATTGGAGATTGGGAAGAGCCTGTGCCGGAAAGTGACCAACTGCTGGTCAGCGTGCGGGCTACCGCCTTAAATCGCGCCGATTTGCTGCAAAAACGAGGCTTATACCCCCCGCCGCCGGGCGCTTCGCCTATCCTCGGCCTGGAGATGGCCGGCGTAGTTGAGCAGGTTGGCGCCAGCGTCACGGGCTGGAAACCGGGCGATCGCGTATTTGCCTTGTTGCCGGGCGGTGGCTACGCCGAGCGCGTCGTGATACCGGCGGCGATGGCCATGCGGATACCTGATTCGTTTACATTTGAACAAGCTGCGGCGATTCCCGAGGTCTTTTTGACTGCTTATCTGAATCTTTTCCAATTGGGCCAACTGCAAGCCGGACAAACCGTTTTGATTCACGCCGGGGCGAGCGGCGTTGGTACTGCGGCAATTCAACTGGCGAAAGAGGCCGGCGCTCGTTCGATCATTACCGCTGGCAGTCAGGCAAAAATTGATTTTTGCCTGCAACTGGGAGCGGACTTCGGCTTAAATTATAAAGAAGGGCCGTTTGGCGAAAAAGTGCAGGAGATTACCGAACAAAAAGGCGTCAACTTGATTTTGGATTTCGTCGGAGCTCCCTATTTCGAGCAAAATCTCCGCTCGCTGGCCACCGATGGACGGCTGATTTCGATTGCGACGATGGGCGGACGCAAACTGGAGCAGGTAGACCTGGGAATGTTGATGGCGCGTCGTCTGCAACTGATTGGCAGCACTTTGCGTTCGAAGCCCGTTCAGCAAAAGATTGAACTGACCCAACAATTCGCGGCATATGCGATGCCCCGCTTTGAGCAGGGCCGGTTAAAAGCGATCATTGATTCCGTGTGGGATATGCGTGACGCCAATGAAGCGCACCAGCGGATGGAAGAAAACAAAAACATCGGAAAAATCGTTTTGCGGATCAATCCATAACGGCAGTCGGAGGGCAGCAAGCGGCGAAGCAGGAGAGCACATCACTCCGATTAGCTCCCGTCCTTTCATCGCTCGTTGCCCTCTTGAGCGATAGCGGCAATGGAAGCGCTTACAAATCTGGCCTGTTTTTAGTCAGGATCGAAAGTGTTCAGGAGGTTTAGCCATGTTACAACCGAAAGAATGGGTAAGGCAAGCATTTGGGCAGATGCTGAAACAGAACCGGCCCGTCATTGGGGTAGCGACGGGAACGGGCTTTGCAGCGCGGCAAGCAGTGGAAGGCGGAGCGGATTTTTTGCTGGCGCTAAATGCAGGGCGATTTCGGTCTTCAGGCATCTCCGCAATGGGCTGTTTGCTGCCGTTTGCCAACAGCAATCAAATGGTGTTGGACTTTGCTTCCCGCGAACTTCTTCCCAATGCCAAGGGAAAGCCGGTTATTTTTGGCGTGTGCGCGACAGACCCGACGGTGGATCGGGAAAAACTGCTGCAACAGATCAAAAGGGAAGGTTTTCATGGCGTCAACAATTTTCCTACCGTGGGACTGATCGACGGCAAGTTCAGGGAAGCATTGGAAGAGCAAGGCTTGGGTTTTCAACTAGAAATTGACTTTTTGGCGGAAGCCGCTCGCGCAGGCCTGTTTACGATCGGTTTTGTTTTCGACGAGTTGCAGGCGGAAGCAATGGCTGCCGCCAACGTTGACGTGATCTGTACCCATCTGGGCTGGACCATCGGCGGAGAAACGGGAGTGAAAACTGGCTTAAGTCTTGAAGAAGCGGCTGTGTTGGTCCAGCGGAATGAGCAAGCGGCCAGGCGGATGAATCGCCATAGTTATCACATGGTTTATGGCGGGCCGATTGTATCGCCGGAACAAGCAGGGTACCTCTACAAACAAACGAGAATCATCGGAACGATCGGCGGGTCCTGTTTTGAGCGGTTGCCGACAGAAGCCAAAATCAAGGAAATAACCGATCAGTTTAAAAATTTCACCGGTTTGGCCGATAACGCCGGCTTTCGCGGAGAGCATCTGCAAAAACAGAGCGGATTTGGCGAATTGATTGGCCAAAGCCGGGCGATGCAGGAACTGTACGAACTGATCAGAAGAGTGGCCAACAAAAATGTGAACGTACTGGTAACGGGTGAGAGCGGAACGGGGAAAGAACTCATCGTGCGAGCACTTCACGATTGCAGTGATCGACGAGGAGAAGCATTCATCAAGGTAAATTGTGCAGCTTTGCCAGATAACCTGCTGGAGAGTGAACTGTTCGGCCATGAGAAGGGAGCATTTACAGGAGCGACACAACAGCGATTAGGCCGCTTTGAACTGGCGCATAAAGGTACGCTGTTTCTCGATGAGATCGGGGAGATGAGCCTGGCGACACAGGCGAAATTGCTGCGGGCGATTCAGCAACAAGAATTTGAGCGGCTGGGCAGCAACAAAACGATCAAGGTTGATGTCAGAATTGTTTGCGCGACCAATGTTGATTTGCGCAAAGCTGTCACGGAAGGCAGGTTTCGCGAAGATTTGTTTTATCGCCTGAATGTCGTAACGATTCAGACAGTGCCGCTCCGCGAGCATAAAGAGGATCTCCCGTTGCTGATTCATCATTTTTTGCACAAAATCAACGACAAATTTCAATGTTCCATCCGCAAATTGACGCCAGCGGCGATGGATGCCTTGACCATGTATGATTATCCCGGCAATGTCAGAGAACTGGAACATATGCTCGAGCGAGCGTCGATTCTGTGCAATGGGGAAATCATTGGTCTGCCTCATTTACCCGGTTATGTCCAACAAACGCTGGAACGTCAGCATCATCTCACTGTACCGGATGATCAGCCGCGGTTTGCTGACCATCTGACTACGGTGGCCAGTTTTGAACGGGAAATGATTCTGCAAGTTTTGCAAAAAGCGCTGTGGAACCGCAGCAAAGCAGCCAAACAGTTAAACATAACGCGACGCACGCTGTACAACAAGATGAAAAAATACAAGATCGAACCGCAAACCGAGCAACGGGAGTGAGCAAAGAGCTTCCCACTGTGTTAAGTGTGGGAAGCATTTTTCTCAGCTTTCGATTCAAGCTGTGCCCGAAAACGGTGCAGACAGCAGCGTTTTCAGGCACAAGCGCTTGGCACCAATCTTGCTTATATAGGCAATGTACGCTGAATGAAGCGAGAAATAGATAGAAGAGAGGTGCCGGGTTTGGGACAAGATGCCGCAAGCGCAAAAACAGTGGTCCTGCTGGGGACGCTGGATACAAAAGGTATCGAGTACGGGTTTGTTCGGGAACGTTTGCATGAAGCGGGACTTCGCACGATATTGCTGGATACTGGCATACTGGGGTCCCCGCAAGTGGCGGCCGATATTAGCAGAGAAGAGGTTGCTCTGGCCGGGGGCGCATCGTTGCCCGATCTGATCGCCTCTGGAGATCGCGGGGCGGCCGTTGGTGCAATGGCAGCCGGTGCGGTTAAACTGGTTTCCCAACTCTATGCATCGGGAAATCTGGACGGAATTCTCGGATTGGGCGGTTCGGGCGGAACGGCGATCGCGACGCAGGCGATGCGTGCGCTGCCGGTTGGCGTGCCGAAATTGATGGTTTCCACGATGGCTTCCGGAGATACGCGTCCCTATGTAGGCGGTTCGGACTTGATGCTGATGCATTCCGTTGTGGATATTGCCGGAATCAATCAGTTGTCTGCCCGCATTTTGAGCAATGCTGCGGCTGCGATGGCCGGGATGGTCGCCGCTGCGCCGGTGCTCCTGCCAGAGAACAAACCGCTGGTCGGGGCAACCATGTTTGGCGTCACGACTCCGGCTGTCATGGCCGGGCGGCAACGACTCGAAGAACTGGGTTACGAGGTGCTTGTTTTTCATGCGACCGGAGCCGGCGGGCAATCGTTTGAACAACTGATTCGTGACGGTTTTATTCAAGCCTCTTTTGATTTGACGACAACAGAACTGGCCGATGATCTCGTCGGCGGAGTTTTATCCGCGGGACCGAAACGACTGGAAGCCGCGGGCGACATGGAGATTCCGCAGGTGGTATCCTTGGGAGCGCTGGATATGGTCAATTTCGGGCCGCGCCAAACGGTACCGGAAAAATTTCAACAAAGGCTGTTGTATGAACATAATCCAACCGTCACTTTGATGCGAACGACCCCGGAGGAATGCGCCGAGCTTGGCCGCAGGATCGCCCGCAAGCTGAATCAATCCAAAGGGCCGGTCACCTTGTTTGTTCCGTTAAAAGGGGTGTCGGCGATCGCCAGTGAAGGAAACGTCTTTCACGATCCGCTTGCCGATGAAGCGCTGCTGACCGCTTTGCGTGAACAGCTCGATCGGCAAGTTGTCGAAGTGCGGGAATTGGACATGGAGATAAACGATCCCCGGTTCGCGATCGCCATGGCCGAACACCTGCATGAACTTTATCAACAGAAACATACCAGGGGGAAATAGGATGCTGACGAGAGAAGAAGCATTAAGCCAATTGCGGCAAGAAGTAAACGAAGGGCGGCCGATTATCGGAGCGGGAGCCGGTACGGGTTTATCGGCAAAGTGTGCGGAGGCCGGCGGCGCAGATTTGATTATTATCTATAATTCGGGCCGATACCGGATGGCGGGGCGAGGATCACTCGCAGGTTTGCTCCCTTACGGCGATGCCAATGCGATTGTCGTCGAAATGGCGGGCGAGGTGTTGCCGGTTGTGAAACGCACGCCGGTGCTGGCGGGAGTGTGCGGGACGGACCCTTTTCGGTTAATGCCAGTTTTTTTGCGCCAGTTAAAGGAGATGGGCTTTGTCGGTGTTCAGAACTTCCCCACCGTTGGCTTATTTGATGGAAATTTTCGCGCCAATCTGGAAGAGACGGGGATGGGCTATGATCTGGAAGTGGAGATGATTCGCCAAGCCCATCAGCTGGGAATGCTGACAGCTCCTTACGTGTTTGATGCGGAGCAGGCGCGTAAAATGGCGGAAGCGGGAGCGGATATTCTCGTTCCGCACGTTGGACTGACGACGTCCGGAACCATCGGTGCGAAAACAGCCTTGTCCCTCGAGGAAGCGGTCGAACACGTGCAAGCGATGCACGATGCAGCCAAAGAAGTCAATCCCGACATTTTGGTGCTTTGCCACGGCGGCCCGATCTCCGGACCGGAAGAAGTCGATTATGTGCTGAAACATACGACGGGAATTGTCGGTTTCTTTGGGGCATCCAGTATGGAAAGACTGCCAACGGAAGTGGCGATTACGGAAAATATGCGGAAATTTAAAGCGTTATAAAGCCAGAAGCAAGAAAAGCCGCTTGTTTGCCTTCGCGAACAGGCGGCTTTTTGTATAGACGAGCCGCAGAATGGATGCGGCACGCAAACATCTTGGATAGAAACGTTCTGTTATACATAAAATAGCAGAACAGAAAGAGAATAAGTATGATTTTCATCGAAAAGGAGAGATCAGCGTGGAATTATCCGAACAACCGAAGCTTTCCGGTTTGGCCATCCCAGTGAAGGCGTTGGCCACAGCGGACAAAAAGCTCAATCCTTTTCCCTGGTTTAAAGAAATGCGCCAGACCCAACCGATTTCGTTTGACCAGCATCGCCAGTGTTGGGATCTTTTCCGTTATGACGATATTCTGGCTGTCCTGAAAAATCCGCAAACATTTTCATCAGCCAGACCGGCCGTAGGCGCAGTGCTGCTCGGGAGCATCCTCTCGATGGACCCGCCCAAGCATAATCAAATGCGAGCGATTGTCAGCAAAGCTTTTACACCACGGTCGATTGCCGAGCTGGCACCGCGGATTACACAAATAACCGAAGAGCTGTTGCATCAAGCAAAGGGCAAGCAACAAATCGATTTGGTCAAAGAAATTTCCACACCATTGCCGGTGATCGTCATTGCCGAACTGTTGGGCGTTCCCCCGGAAGATCGGAAACTGTTTAAAGACTGGTCCGATGTTATCGCGGAGACTGTCGAGGACGACTCGGAAGCGACGATCAAACGTTTCATGGAACGTCGCGGGAGGACGAGACAAGAACTGGATCAGTACTTTATGCAGGTCGTCGCCGAAAGAAGAAAACAGCCCCGCAATGACCTGATTACCAAATTGGTCGAGGCTGAACTGGACGGACAAAAATTGCAAGATGAAGAAATCATGGAATTTTGCATTGTTCTGCTGGCCGCAGGGAACGAAACAACGACCAATCTGATCACCAATGCGGTGAGATTGTTTACGGAACGCCCGGAACTGCAGGAAAAATTGCGACAAGAACCTCAGCTGATGGAAACAGCGGTCGAAGAAGTGCTGCGCTTCTATTCACCGATTCTTGCGATGAACCGGTATGCAACCGAGGATGTGCAATTGAACGGCCAGCAAATCAAGAAAGGTCAGCAAGTGGTGACCTGGATCGCATCGGCGAATCGGGATGAGCAAAAATTTTCCGATGCCGAGCAGTTTGTCGCAGACCGCTCGCCCAATCACCACTTGGCGTTTGGCCATGGAATCCATTTTTGTTTGGGTGCCCCCTTGGCTCGTCTGGAAGCAAATATCGCCTTGCCGTTGATCCTCAAACATTTTCATCAGCTTGAGCTGGTTCCGGGCAGCGATTTAAAACCGATTCCCAGTACATTTGTTTATGGGGTCAAATCGCTGCCGATCCAGTTCAAGCCGGGGACAACGTTTCATTGAGAGGGAATGATCCCTCTCCCTGCTGTCAATGGTGCGCCGCCGCTGCTGCTGACTTGCTGTTCCTGCGGGGAAAAGACGGCGTTTGTCTGATCCCAAGTGACCCATGTTTGCAGGTAGCCTAACGTGTCGGCGTTATACCGGCCAATGATTCGTTGAAACAGCAACAACTCAAAAACGCCATCCCGGTTTCGGTCCAGCGGAAATGCGCCGCCGACAGCGAGAACTTCCCCTTGTTGCGGCTGTTTCAGCTTACCGTTTGCGTCATACAATTCGTTTAAGTAAGCGGGGTCGCGCAAACTGATGTCGAGCAAATATTCCTTTGCGAGAGAGCGATTGATGATTCGAACTTTTTGCCCATCCAGATAATTGACCGATGTATTGCTGAAGTTTTGCATATACCAGTCGTTGTCGTATAATTTTTTCCATTGATTTTGTTCAAACGAATAAATCCGGTTAATCGTATACCCGCCACTTCCGCCAGTGTCAGCACTTACCATGATTTGCTTCGCTTGCTGTCCGGTAAAGTTCCCCAAAAACAGCGTCGGTTGATAACCGGCGAAATCGGGCAGCGCGATCGTATATTTCCTGTTCGTGACGCGATCAATGATCACCAATTTTACTGAATCGACGTATCCGCTTGTTTGCTCGGGATTTTTTTGCCCGACCAAATAAACGAGCTCGGGAATTTGATCTCCGTTTACGTCTCCCCATTTGACGTCAAGAATGGTATCCGCTGCGCTTTCTGGCAGCCCTTCGTTTGTCGGTGTTGTCATACATTTCCTCCTCGTTGAGTACTGTTTTCCTAGCATATGCTTACAGGATATGCGCTCAGTACGGAGCGGAAACGGGGATCATGACAGGACAGAATCCTTCACCAAGCCGTTTCTCTCTTAATACATATGAAAAGAACGATCAATAAAACCGGCAAGGAAAGCTAGGGAGGTTGTCATGAAGGATAACGCCGAACGTATTGCGGAGTTGGCGAAACAGATTGAACCGATTCAGGGGTGGTTGAATCCCCAGGCAGGCGGCACTTTGTACAATTTGGGCGTCCAGCATATTCCAACAGCGGTTATTGTCGAATTGGGCTCGTGGAAAGGAAGGTCCACAGCTTGGCTAGGATTTTCCCTGTTGGACAGGGGCGGGGGAACCCTCTATGCCGTGGATCATTGGATGGGGAGTACGGGAGAGATTGCTCATCAACAATTGCTGCAAAATTATGGGGAAGATCAATTGTATCAAGAGTTTGTGCAAAATATGGAGAAACTTGGTTTGCAAAACATCGTGAACCCAATCCGCATGGATACGATTCGGGCGACGCGACAAATCCCGCTGGAAACGGAAATCGGGTTGCTTCATATTGATGCATCGCACCGTTACGAAGATGTCCGGCGCGATTTTGAGTTCTGGAGTCCTTATGTAAAAACGGGCGGCTATATTGTGTTTGATGATGTCCCGAGTTGGCCGGGACCGACCCGACTGGTTACAGAATTGCCGCGTTGGTATCGCCAGGTGGCAATCAGTCCGAACCAGTGGATTGTCAAAAAAGTGGAATATTGAGCAGCTTCAAGCGAAAACCCTGTGTCCGGTAACAAGGATGCAGGGTTTTTGCGCACTCTCGTACGATCGCGATAAAATAGACGGCATTTGGTGCAATCGTAAATAAATGTATTTGGTGTATGCTATACTTTGTACAGGAATGCTATAATGGAGTTAAACCTTGCCAGCTTTACCAAGCTACATACTTAAATGTTCTGAAAAGAAAGGGAGAAGAAGGATGGATACAGCTTCCAAACAAGATGCAAGCGTTTTATTGGAGGAATTGTCGAATAAAGAAGTACAAGAGGCAATGGTGACGCTTATCCAGAAACTGCCACAAATCAAAGATGCGGTATTGAAGGTCGAGCAGGGGATTGGCACCGTCACATCTTTCGCGACAGACCCCAAAAATTTCAATTCTCTGGCTGATACGATTTTTTCATTAAGCAATGTGCTGAACAAAGAAAATTTGGAAGCGCTGCTGACGATTATCGAGAAGCTGCCGCAGATCGCCAAGATGGTGGAACTGTTGGATCGAGTCGCTCCGTTCCTCGAATTGGTTGCCAATAAAGATAATTTGGTAACGGTCGCGGAAACGCTGGAAACCCTCGCATCACCGGTCAAAGATCGGATTCAGGACGGCGTTTCGATCGTGAGGGAAGCAAAAGAACGGTCAGCGCAAAATACAACAACGGTATCCGTATTTGGCTTGTTAAAAATGTTAAAAGAACCGGCCGTGCAAAACGGCTTGAAATTTACACAAGCATTGTTGGAAGTATTGGCAGAAAAAAAGCTGGTTAAATAATTTGAAAAAAAGTCCTGGAACAGTAGCCAGGACTTTTTTATGTTCAATGCGATCCGCTTCGGGCTGCGGACAAACGGCCCCAGCTCCAGACAAGCAAACTTAGCAAAATCATGATGGAGCCGGCCAGACAGACGCCCGCCCACTGCCACTTGCTCCAGGCGTAGCTGCCCAGGCTGGAACCGATCGCGCCGCCAACGAAGTAGGTGACCATAAACACGGTGTTCAAGCGATTTCTCGCCTCCGGAACAAGACTGTAAATACGGGCTTGATTGGTAATTTGCGCTCCTTGTACCCCCAGATCCAGCAAAATAACGCCAAGCACCAAGCCCCAGAGCTTGATTCCCCATAACCCGAACGAGAGATAGGAAAGCAGGGTAATCACAACAAATATCCCGACGATGATATTGGCGCTGTAGCGATCTGCCAGCCGCCCCGCATACGGCGCCGCCAACGCGCCGACAACTCCGACCAATCCGAACAAGCCGGCGACCTCACTGCTGTAATGGTAAGGGGCTCCTTCCAGAAAAAAGGAGAGGGAAGTCCAGAAGACGCTAAAACCGCCAAACAACAATCCGCCCATTAGCGATGCTTCGCGCAGGATCGGTTGCCCGACAACAAGCTGGCCCATCGATTTGAGCAGTTGCCCATACGTTAAAGATTGTTCCGGCAAACTTTTTGGCAGCAGCCGCCACAAAATAATGGCCAAAGCCAGCATCAAAATTGCGGCAATCCAGTACATGCTGCGCCAGCCAAACGCTCCGCCAACAAAGCCGGCGACGGTCCTGGCCAGTAAAATGCCAAACAGCAAACCGCTCATGACCGTTCCGATCACTTTGCCGCGTTCTGCTTCCGGGGCCATCTGGGCGGCCAACGGAACGATTACCTGCGGGACAACGGTTGTAAATCCGACGAGAAGGCTGGCCATATTTACCCACAGCAAATTTTGCGCGGTTGCAACGCCAACGAGGGAAAACGCCACGGCAAACAATAACAGGGTGATCAATCTCCGCCGTTCTTTAATATCGCCTAATGGAACGAACAGAAACATGCCGACAGCGTAACCGACTTGTGTCAGCATGGATGTATACCCCATCTCATGGGCGTTTGCGTGAAAGCTGCGGCCCATGTCCGCCAGCAGCGGTTGATTGTAATAAAGGTTCGCTACCGCCAGCCCGCAAGTGGTTGCCATTAGTAAAATAAGTCCTCTTGTTAACTGAATTGCTTCTTTTTTTGCAGATTGATGCATACGAACGTAATTCCTCCATTAATCCAGATGTAAGGCCGGCAGTATGTATGAAAGACAAGCAGTCACTCCATAAGTATACGGGATCAGCTCCCAATCGAACAAATCAAAAAACCCGCAAAAGTGCAACCAGAAATGGTGCAGCATTTGCGGGAATGGATAGACGAAGCGCAACTGCCTGGCTTCTTACCAGCCAGGGTCTCCGACTTTCATCGGGGAAATTTTCGAAGTTGAATCAGTCTGTTGGTCTGTTTGCGTAGTCACAGGAGACAGTACGAGCATGAATGCTGCGGCCAAGGCAACTAATTTCCAGATCGCTTTTTTCATCATAAATACCTCCTAAAATATCTAAACCTAATTTAAGATAAGTTTAGCATAAATTTCCTGTACTTTTTGTAAAATTGGCACATAATTTTCCTTTAATTCTTCTGTGCAAAGCTGAAGCACCTGATTGATACATTCGTAGCTCTGTTTATGGTCGTTAATGTTGCCATAAGTCAACGCGGCTTGCAAATAAGGATCAACTGCCTGTTCGTATTTTTTTTGCTGGCAGTAATAATCTCCTTTCAGCCGGTGATAATGAGCGTATTCTGCATGTTTGAACGGGGTAAGCAGGGGCAGCCGTTGAATGGTTGCTTCATGTTGAAAAAGACTTTCGATCCCCGTCCAATCGTGGATTTGCATATACAGTTCAAACAGTTGATTGACCACGTGAAGCAACACATGCTCGCCGGCCTTGTTCAAACATTCGTTCAGTTGTTTCGCGGCGGCGCCGGTGTTGCCCTTTTTCCACAGCATCACTGCTTTCAGCAGCTTGATGTTTTCAGACACACCGGGATAGGAATAGCGGCTGTACTCGTCCAGGTAACGTTCGGCCAGCTGGTATTCGCCCAAATAGTAGTAGGAGTTGCACAGGGCAAAGGTCGAATCCGCCTTCACCTTGCTATTCGTTACGTCATGCTGCAAAACATATTGGCACAATTCGACGCAGTCTTCATAATAGCGCAAATTGTAGGCGTGAACGCCCAGCTTGTAATGCAGCAAAATTCTTTCGTCAAACGACAGAAAATCTTTGTAATACAGCATGTAACGACTGGTCTGGTATGTTTTGTCTAAACGGGTAAAATCATCGCGTTCGATCAAATAAATTTGAAACGTGCCTTTGGCAACATATTCTTGTACGCCTCGTTCCCTGCTGTAATTCACTATCACGCGAAACAAAAGCGATTTGATGTGAGTCTCAGCGACGTTTTCTGTGAGGTCATAAAGCCGTTGCAAAGCTGAGAACGTGTCAATCGAAGGGGTTTGCAAAAAACGGGTGGCTACTTTTTCAATCAAAGCCTCATTGGACAACTCGATGGCATCTAGCAACAATTCTTGTAAAATATCGCTCCGCTGTTCAATTTCAACGTAATGTTCGATCAGCTTTTCGTACGGGATTTCCAGGGCTCTCGCTATCGGTTTAATTGTCTTGAACTCAGGATGCTTTGTATCCCCCGTTTCAATTTTGGAGATAACGCCTTTCCTGACCCCTGTCAGCTTTTCCAAAGCGGATAGTGATAATTTCGCTTGCTGCCTGTACCTTTTCAATGTTTCACCGATCGTGATGTACAAGAAGGTGTCTGCACGTTCGATCACTCATCACTCCCTTACAGGGCTGCAAGAAATTACAAAATTTATATTATTAGCATAACATATTTGAGCAGAAAGTGATAAAGCGAAATTGGATAATTGTGGACAAGAATTGTACGGGTATAACAGGTGTTGACAAACTCAATTTAACAGTGTAAGATACGAAGATAAGATGTTTTATGGTTCACTTTTTGTTTGAAACAATTCACACAGGCGCGGTCCAAGGAGCCGCATGGACGATTGAGAGGTTAGGGCTTTCGTTGTTTTGAGATTACAAAGATTTTGTTCCATTTCTATTCTTATCAAATAAAATATGCCATTCATATATTGGGGAAAACGAATTCACATATTAGAAAGCTTGTCATCTCCTTTAGACTGATGCTCTTTCTAATATGTGAATTTTTATTTACCTTGTAAATATAAGGAACATATTAATCAAATTTGTTGGAGGTTTTATTATGCAAACGACAGGAACTGTAAAATGGTTTAACGCTGAAAAAGGATTCGGTTTTATCCAAGTTGAAGGCGGCGACGATGTATTCGTACATTTCAGCGCTATCCAAGGCGATGGTTTTAAATCCCTTGATGAAGGTCAACGGGTTCAATTTAACATCGTTCAAGGAAATCGTGGTCCACAAGCTGAGAACGTAGTAAAACTGTAATCACTCTTTGAAAAAAACGCCTCCGTTTAACGGAGGCGTTTTTTTGTGTTTGCATGTTGATGGCAATGCGAGGGAAGGCTAAGTGCTGTCGTTTTACGGCAAAAAGCAGGGTGTATTCCATTCGCAAAGGAGAGAATCTGACTGTATGGTCACAGAAGGAAAAGATCGATATGCCAACATTATCCCGATCGCGGAACTTGACAGCGCGGAGAAGCGCATCCATCCGTTTCCCGTCTACAACAGGTTGCGGCAGACTACGCCGGTTCGCTATGACGAGACGCGCAGCTGCTGGGATGTGTTCCGCTATGACGATGTTCACGCCGTTTTGAAAGATCCGGCTGCTTTTTCTTCCCGGCGAGCGCTGGCCGTTCGGGAAAAAGAGACGATTTTGACGATGGACCCGCCGCGGCATAATCAAATGCGGTCGCTGGTCAACAAAGCGTTCACGCCAAAAGTAGTCAACGACCTTGGACCGCGCATCGCAGCGATTACCGATGAACTGCTGGATTCTGTTCTGTCGCAGGGAAGAATGGACATCGTTCATGACTTTGCGGTGCCGTTGCCGGTCATCGTGATCGCTGAACTGCTGGGTGTTCCTCCGGAAGACCGCCATCTGTTCAAAGAGTGGTCCGATGTTCTGGTGAAAGGGCCGGAACAAAATACAGATGAGGAATTCAGGCAAGTGATTGATGAAAAAATAAAGGCGACCGATGAGTTGACGGCGTATTTTACGAAGATTATCAGTCAACGCCGCACGGAAACGGCGGAAGATTTAATCTCCATCTTGCTGCGTTCGGAAATCGAAGGGCAAAAACTGAGCGATGAAGAAGTGATCAGTTTCTCCATCCTGCTGCTGGCAGCCGGAAATGAAACAACGACCAATCTGATCACCAATGGCGTACGGCGGTTGACGGAAGACCCGCAATTGCAACAGCGGCTTTCGCAAACGCCAGAGGACATTCCGGCATTTATTGAAGAAGTGCTGCGCTATTATCCGCCGGTTCAAGCAATTGGCCGGGTGGCGACCCGTGATATTGAAATCGGCGGTCAGCGAATCAAAGCCGGTGATCAAGTTGTTTCATGGGTCGCTTCGGCAAATCGCGATGAGACGAAATTTGACAACCCTGATCAGTTTATATTGGAGCGCAAACCGAATTCGCACCTGTCGTTTGGCTTTGGCATCCATTTTTGTTTGGGTGCGCCTTTGGCCAGATTGGAGGGACAGATTGCCATTCGTAAGATGATGGAACGTATGAAAGAAATTCAGCTTCAATCCGGTATCCAACTGACTCCCATCCCGAGTCCGTTTGTTTATGGCGTCAAGGAATTCCCCGTTTCTTTTCGAACGTTGCAATTCGCTTGAAGCAGTGCAGGAACGAGTCAAACGCCGGCGCGTAAGCAGATCGCGGTCGGCGTTTGATTTTTTGCCATTGTTGATTGAAGCATGGAGAAAATGGTAAAGCTGTTGTTATTCTGTGCAGACATTTGCGAAAAAAAAACAATATCTTTACTTTCTCTTATCAAGTATTTCACATCTTCACAGAAGTGGTTATAATGAGTAGCGGTAAATTTTAATTCGCTTGAAAGGGTGGCCTTTAGATTGGAGTCAACATCAAAAATAAAAATACCGATCTCAATCATCACATTCTGCTTGTTGATGATTAAGCTATATGCAGTCAAGCTGTATATGTTTCAGGGAGAGGTCAGCTTTATTTCCTTTCTGTTTGATTCGTTGTTCTTGTTTGTCGTGACGTTAGCTTTCGAGTTTTTGCCGAAGCAATGGAAGAATTATCCTTACCTGTTGATCAATTTGCTGGCGTCAACCTTTTTTCTCGGAATCACGATGTATTACGACTTTTTTGGAAAAATGGTCAATTATTACGCGTTGCTGCAACTCGGTCAGGTAGGGGGGATTCAGGGCAGCGTGTTTTCGCTGTTAAAGCCGATTTATTCGCTCTTTTACGTGGATATTTTGCTGTTGGGATTGTCCGGCTTTTCCAAACGAGTGATCGGATATACGCGGCTCCGCTTGCGAAAACTGTCGCTTGCCATCGTGTTGCTCGCTTTGGTGTTTGTTTTATCCGGTTCCTTCGTCATGATCGGGCATGCGGAAAGCAGTTCTGCTCTGGACCACGGTATTTTTTACTATGAAGCAGAGCAAGTTTTGGCTAAGACCGCTTTCAAAAAGCAGCGCAAAATTACATTTACGAATGCGGACATTCAGAAAATCAAAGGAACCGACCCAATCGTCAATCCGCAATATTTTGGCGTTGCCAAAGACAAAAATGTGATCATGATTCAGTTGGAATCGTTTCAAAATTTCCTGATCGGCTTGAAGATTAACGGCCAGGAGGTTACGCCGAATCTGAACCAACTCGTGAAAGAAAGCTATTACTTTCCGCGCTTTTTTTCGCAAATTGGTCAGGGGAACACATCGGATGCGGAGTTCATTGTCAACAGCTCGCTGTACCCGCTGGAAAACGGGGGAATCTCGCAAGTTTACGGAAACAAGGCGTTTCCAAGCTTGCCAAGGCTGTTGAACGCGAGCGGCTATTGGACGGCAACTTTCCATCCCAATGACGTTTCGTTCTGGAATCGGGATGATTTGTATCCCGCTTTAGGGTTTTCCACATACTTTGATGATGATTTCTTTGGCAAAGAGGATTTGGTCGGGATGGGAGCTTCCGATGAAGTGCTCTACCGCAAAACGGCTGGTGAATTGCAAAAACATCGCGGACAAAAGTTTTACGCGCACCTGATCTCCCTATCCAGTCATCATCCGTTTGAAATCCCCAGCGCGAAGCTGGACTCCTTTACCTTGCCTCCGGACTATTCGGGGACATTTTTGGAGAACTATCTGCTGGCAACGCATTATGCGGATCGGGCGTTGGGACAGTTCATTGACCAGTTGAAACAAGATCAGCTGTGGGACGATACTTTGTTTGTCGTTTATGGCGACCATTTCGGTTTCCCGTTGGATCAGGCGAACAAACGAAAGTCGCTGGTCACTTCCATGTTGGGCCGTGATTATACGATTCGCGATGTGTTTAACGTGCCGTTTATCGTGAAAGTGCCGCATCAGCAAACCGGGGAAGTTCGCGAAAATGTTGGCGGTCAGGTCGATGTCTTGCCAACTTTGGCCAATCTGCTTGGCATTCCTTTGGACAAACAGATTCACTTTGGGACCGATTTGTTAAACAGCCACCGCAATTTGCTGGGTGAACGTTTTTACATGCCGGAGGGTTCCTTTATCAATGACCATGTCATTCATGTTGACGGAAAACAACCGTACAATGTGCCGCTGGATGAACAAGGGATCGGCTATGAACCGGCCGAGGACAAACAGCGAATCCAACAGTTGCTGAAAATGTCGGAAGAATATATGGACGCCCTGCCCGAGCATTAAGTTCGGCAAAACCCGTTGCGCAAACAAGTTGCGCAGCGGGTCTTTTTTTCGGCAGACAAAAGCCGAATCCTTATTTTGGCTTATAAGTCGGGGAGAATTGGTAAAACTAACCGAAGCGAACCATACCGAACCTAACATGCACGCGGGAGTGACGGCCGTGAACAATTTTCGCAATCCCTTTCGCAATCGGCGTTACAAAGCTTTGGTCAGCCCCATTGGCACGACACAGCTTCACTTGCGCAAGCCGCTGGTCATTGCTGCCTGGTCGGTGGCCTTTCCGGGGTTTGGGCACTTGCTGTTGAACAAATATTTGCGGGGATATGCCTTGATCATCTGGGAAATG
Source organism: Brevibacillus fulvus (assembly GCF_016908525.1). GTDB lineage: Bacteria > Bacillota > Bacilli > Brevibacillales > Brevibacillaceae > Brevibacillus_G > Brevibacillus_G fulvus. The sequence goes on along the minus strand of NZ_JAFBEB010000001.1, from coordinate 604,667 downwards.
TTTATCAATCAAACGATTCATTTGAATCTGGCTATGGTTTGTTCGTTCAATGGCCAGTTTCAGGCAGCGCGGAATTTGATCGATCCCAAGTACATGGCGATGTACATTCCGGTTTACTTTTTCGCGATTTGGGACAGCTATCGAACAACCGTTGACCTGAACCGGATTTATTTGCTAGCCCAACGGGAAAATGCCCCTTACAGCACCTTCAGCATGGGCGGATTGGAAATCAATTATCTCGATCGGCGGAAGCCTTGGCTGGCGGCGATCTGGTCCATGGGAATCCCCAGTGTCGGTCAGTTATACCTGCATCGGATCGTCTTTGCCGCTTTTGTTCTTATCTATACGATTATCATTGTGGATCAATCCAATCTGCTTTTGGCGATCCATTATTTGATCTTGGGCGACATTTCTTCTTCGTCGGCGGTGTTGGACCCGCAATGGCTGTTGTATTTTCCGTCGTTATACTTTTTTTCGATCTATGATTCAACGGTGAACGCAATTGAAAACAATAAATTGTTTGAAGATGATTTGCGTCAATATCTTCAGCAATATTATCAACCAGCTGGAAAGTTCGTGATACCAGGAAGCAAGGTGAAATGATGCAAGTTTTTGCGACATTTGCGTACACTTCTCTCTTGGAGGTAGTGATTTCCGAACTAAAAATCCAAGGGGTACATGAGATCTATGCCGTACCTTTGGAAATACAACATCCGGAGCCAAAGTTCATCGATAGCATGTATTATACCGATGGCCTGTCATTTACGGATACGGGTTTTATTTTCGCTTTTTTGTTTGCCACAATTGGAGCTAGCAAAGGTTTTGTTTGGGAGTGGGGGCCGATTATTTGGGGATTGATCGGCGGCGGCAGCGGGTTTGTCCTCGGGGTGTTCGCCAGCTGGTGTTTATACCGTTTTCGTCACGGGAAGGGCAAGCGTCACATTCGCCGCGGGATAAAAGGTGAAGTCATCCTGATTGTTACCTGCAGTGCCGAGCAAGTCGGATTGGTTAAAAAACTGCTGTGGGAACATTCCGCGATTGGAGTGGCGGTTACTCGCTGAGCAAAGCGACTCCGTTAATTTGTCGGAAAACCGGTCACGACAACTGTTGGGAGCTGCTATTGCTGATTGGCTTTCTGCCGGTTGCCGCCCATGTCTCGCCGGTTCAGTTTTCCGCTGTTTGCATGGGCGCCCCAATCGCGACTTATCTGCAACTGTCAGCTGTTCAACGGCAAATGGCGCTGTTTCAGCGCTTTCTGCATCTCGACAAGTTCGTGACGAAGATTGGGGAATCCGGTAATCTCCGGGACTTCCTGTCCTTCAAACGGCAATTGGTGCTCAATAGAACTGGCCATTGACTCAAACAAATAAAGCAAACGCGCCAGCTCTGCTGCCGACAGTCCGGGGCGCTCATCATTTTTTGCGCTGGCATCCAGATAGTAGCCCAGCTGTTCCAGCGAAAAGAGGAGCGGCCAAAACGCTTCCACCTGTTCTTTGCCGGTTAATTCTCCCGAGGCGGTCTGGTACACCGCGATCAGATTGGTCAGATTGGTCCGCATTTTGTTGCGTTCCCGGCTGATTTCCAACGTAACTGACTGGTTGCGGGCCGAAAACAACCGCAGCAAATATTGTCCCTGGCTTCTGATCGTTTTGGCGATAAAATGGTTCAACAGGTTGGACGCCAGGCGTCTGCCGATCAAAATCGTTCCCGCCAAGCCTAGCAAGCTTCCCGCCAAAATGTCAGTGATCCGGACGGTTGCAAAATACGGGAAGTTAAACTGCTGGGCGGAATATTCCGCCATGAGCAAGGCATTGGGCGTAAAAAACATGGCGGCCAGGCCGTAATTGCGAACGATAAAAATCTCGGTGAGAAATGTCAGGACTACGATCAAGAGAGCGACGACGAAGCCGTTATGCACTTGCGCTAGAATCAAGCTGGCGATCAATACGCCGATGAGCGTGCCAAACGCCCGCTGGATTGCGCGATGAAACGTACCGATGAACGTAGATCCAGCCATTACGGCCACGCAAGACAACGGAACCCAGTAAGGACGGCTAAAAGGAAAAACAGTCGAAACAAGTGCAGCGATGATCACCACGAGTCCGGTGCGGACAGCGGTCAGCAGAACGATCGAGTTTTTATCAAACGCGGCAAGAAATTCCGATTTCAGGGAGGGCTGAAAGATTTGCACTTCCTGTCCGATTTGATCGGACGATTGATTCAAGATGGCATAGGCCTGATATATTTTTTCGACCAGCTGTTGCGATTCTGCATCGGCCGGCTCTGGCTGCGGCAGGGTCAACTCGCTTGAGTCATTCTCGCCAATCCGTTCGGCCAGACTCGCCACTGACTTCGCCCATGCTGCAGGCAGCTTGCTTTGTTCTCGCAGAGAGAAAGCGGCGGCATCCAAATAGATGAGATTGGCTTGTTCATAAAGGAACAACAACCGCTTTGACATAGCCGATGAAAAGCACGAGGAGCAGCCCGCGATCAAAATCTCTTCGGCTTCTTTTAATGTGCGAACCACCCGCTGTCTTGCCGCATTGAAACGGTCTGTGCCAATCGCTTCCAGAAAACCGGCCAGCTCCCGATAGACTCTTTGTAACATGGACACTTCCGGAGCATGCGGCTCGACCAACCAGCCGAGCATGCTATTTAACCAGGCTAAAATTCCGCCAAGAAACACCAAACCGCCGCGCAGCGGGGCCAGTGTGGGATCAATCGGCATCCCCGTCGTCATTGCATAGGTGAGCACGAAAAAGATGACCGAAGGGCCTGATATGCGCAATGCACCAAAAATGAAAATGGAAACCATCGCGATCAATCCCATGACAAAGGCCGAGAAAAGCGGATAGGGGGCAAAGACCGTGCCCAAGACGACGGAAAGCGAAAGTCCGACAGCGACGATGAAAATTCGTCTTGCCCGTTGCGCATACGGCTGATTAAACACGTATAGATAGGCAAAGCCGCCCAAACTGGCCAGCAACCCATAGTTGAAATGGCCGAACAACAACCCGATAAAAACGGGAAGTGCCGCAGCCAACCCGGCCCGGAACGCTTTGAAATAAGGAAAAGGATGTTGCCGTAAGCGAAACGCTTGTCGAAAAGCGGTATGGATTCCGTTTGTTTGTTGTTCTTTTTGTTTCCCCATGGCGCCAAAACCCTCTCCTCGAACATACTGCAGAACCGGCAGGAAGATATGATGATCCCTAAGCAGAAGCTTTCCTCAAGCGACTCATTTTATGCGAACGGGTTTGCGTGATGATCGTGCGACCAACGGATTCTCGGAGAACCGACTGCCCCGTTAAAAACTGCCGCGGGGGCAAGGCAAATGGGCGGCTTGAATTTCGGCGAATTGCAAAAAAAGTAGGTGGCACCCCAGCCGCTTTCCGCATACGTTGAAACCATGACCAACCAGAAAACGGGAACGGAGATAATGCCGTTTCGTAAATTTCATACTTTACAGATAGGATTAATCAGTTTAAGATCATGATACAGGAAGGTATTCCGCAATTTCCCCAATTTGTGCTGAAAAACATACTTGACCAGTCAAGTATTCGTTTGCAAACAAAGCCGTTTGTGCGGCAAGAAGGGTCGTTTCTGCGAGCCGAGTGTCATTCGCTACCCGGACCGGCGACCCGGGTCAATCCGGGGACCAGCCGCACAGCGTATCGAAAGCTCTCCTTAATCAGCCAGCCGATCGGATCACCGAAGGCTCCCATCACCAACCCTCAGGGTTTGGCGTGGGAGCCTTTTTTATATTAAAAGGGAAAGGATGTAGATTGCATGGAAATTTTCTGGTTTATCCCCACACACGGAGATGGCCGCTATTTGGGAACAGCAGAAGGGGCGAGGGAGTTCGACTGGAGTTATGCCAGTCAAATTGCCCGAGCAGCTGATCAGCTTGGATTTGGCGGAGTGTTGCTGCCGACGGGGCGTACCTGCGAGGACGCGTGGGTGACAGCATCCACTTTGATCCCCGTCACCGAACGCCTAAAATTTTTGGTGGCGGTCCGTCCAGGGTTAATGTCTCCTACGTTGTCGGCGCGGATGGCGGCCACGTTTGACCGGCTTTCCCAAGGGCGCATGATGATCAATATCGTTACCGGCGGCGACCCCGGAGAAGCGGCTGCGGATGGATTGTTTCTCGATCACGACGCAAGGTATGTAGTAACCGATGAGTTTTTGACGATCTGGCGAAAGCTGCTTCAAGGCGAGGAAGTCGATTATTTTGGCCGGCATCTTCGGGTGGAAAAAGCTAAAGTGCTGTTTCCGACCATCCAGCAGCCATACCCCAAACTGTATTTTGGCGGTTCCTCGGAGATTGCGCTGCAAGTGGCAGCCGAACACATTGACGTATACCTCACTTGGGGAGAGCCGCCCGCTCAGGTGAAGGAGAAAATCAGCCGCGTGCGGGAATTGGCGGAAGCTAGAGGGCGTCAGGTTCGCTTTGGCATACGCTTGCATGTCATCGTCAGAGAGACGGCAGAGGAAGCCTGGCGCGATGCAGACCGACTGATCTCCAGGCTCGATGAGCAGACGATCGCCAAGGCACAGGCCGCTTTTGCCAAAATGGATTCCGTTGGGCAACGCCGGATGGCCCAGCTTCATCTCGGGAACCGCAGTCAGTTGGAAATTAGCCCGAATTTGTGGGCGGGTGTTGGGCTTGTGCGCGGCGGGGCCGGAACGGCGCTTGTCGGGGATGCGGACACTGTGGCGGAGCGCATGCTGGAATATGCGGAGCTTGGCATTGAAACGTTTATTTTCTCGGGCTATCCACACTTGGAAGAAGCGTACCGCGTTGCCGAGTTGCTCTTTCCGCGCTTGCCGCTGGTGAGCCAAGAGACAGTACGCCGATATGCCGATACCAGTCCATTAGGGGAAATGATCGCCAACGGAATCGTGCCCCCATTGCCATCTCGCTCTTAAAACAGTTTTCGATTTGCTACGCTGACTGGTCAATCAGAGGCATGAAGGTTTGAAACGTTCTCGGATTGTGCGGACTTTGCTGCCGTTTTCATTGCGGCGGTTGACTGCCTGTGATCTGACAACAATGACGGAAGGAGACGGTTACCTTTGACAACATCCAATGTGTTGCAAGTAAGTTCGCTGTCAAAAACATTTGAAAAACCGCAGGGCAAGGTGCATGTGCTGGCAGACCTCAACTTCCAGGTGGAACCGGGTGAGTTCATCACGATCATCGGACCGAGCGGCTGCGGAAAAAGTACATTATTGAAAATCATTGCCGGGTTGGATGTGCATTATCAAGGTTCAGTCACGCTTGGTCATGCAAAAATTGATAAACCTGGCAGACGACAAGGTTTTATTTTTCAGGAACATCGCCTGTTTCCTTGGCTAACGGTGGAAAAAAATATCGCGGCGGATTTGTCCTTGAAGGACCCGGAAGTGCGGGCAAAGGTGGATGCTTTGATCAGCACGGTCCGATTGCAAGGCTTTGAAAACGCGTATCCGCGAGAATTGTCCGGCGGGATGTCGCAACGAGTGGCCATCGCCAGAGCGCTATTGCGTAATCCGGAAATTTTGTTGCTGGATGAACCGTTTGGCGCATTGGACGCTTTTACGCGCAATCATCTTCAGAATGTTCTGCTGGACATTTGGCAGCAAAACAAGACAACGATGATCTTGGTTACGCATGATATTGACGAATCGATTTATTTGGCCAACCGCGTCCTCATCATGGACGCAAAACCCGGCAGGATCAGCCGCATCGTGCCGGTTGATCTGCCTTATCCCCGCAAACGCTCGAGCAGCGGCTTTCAGGCAATTCGCCAGAAAGTTATGCAAGAGTTTGAACAAGTGGAACATATGCGAAGGGTGGAACGCTGAACGGAGAAATTGAAAAGGGGAGGAAGAAGATGGAAAATACCGAAAAGATGATTCGTACCGCCCATGGCTCGGAACGAGTGCTTGCCCCAAGGGCTGGAAAGCTCGGCAAAGGCGGCGGAAAGTGGAAGGCAACTGTGCGCGGGCTGTTCTTGCCCGTGCTCATTGTCGGCATCTGGCAGATGGTCGGTTCGCTGGGCTTTGTTTCGCCCACTTTGTTGCCGACCCCGCTGGAGATTGCCGAAGCGTTTGTGCAGCTGACATTATCGGGAGAACTGCTTGCCCATCTCAAAATCAGCGTGGTTCGCGCCTCGATCGGATTCCTGCTGGGCGGCGGATTGGGCCTGTTGTTCGGCCTGTTGGTTGGCTTTTTCAACAAGGCGGAGCAATCGCTTGACCCGACATTTCAGATGATCAAGACGATTCCGCATTTGGCGGTGTTGCCGTTGTTTATTTTATGGTTTGGGTTTGGCGAACTGTCGAAAATACTTCTTATTGCCAAGGGGGCGTTTTTCCCGATCTATTTGAACACTTTTCTCGGGATTCGCGGAGTCGATTCCCGCTTGTTTGAAGTGGCCCGCGTCTTGGAGTTTAGCCGTCTGCAGCTGATCACCAAGCTGATTGTGCCGGCAGCTTTGCCCAATATTTTGCTGGGGGTACGGCTCTCGTTGGGGATTGCCTGGCTCGGACTGGTGGTAGCGGAATTGATGGGCTCCAGTGAAGGCATCGGCTACATGATTACCGATGCGAGACAATTCAGTCAAACCGCCATCGTTTTTGTGGGCATTATCATTTTTGCCGTCGTGGGCAAGATCACGGATTCCTTCGTGCGGTTTTTGGAAAACCGCCTGTTGAAATGGCGGGACAATTACAAAGGCGAAGGAACTATGGCGTGAGTATTCAGGAGGGGAAGATAATGAAACGGTGGAAGAAGTTCAGCATACCGCTCATGTTTCTTGTAAGTTTGGCTCTGCTGACGGGCTGCTCACTCACACAAGCCGGCAGTTCCGGAAGCGAACCGGTCGGGTCCAATGCAGCCGCAAGCGCAGAGCCGGGCAAGGAAGCGATCGTTGTGAATATCGGCATTCAGCAAAGCATTTCGCCTTTGCTCCTCGCCAAAGAAAAAGGCTGGTTTGAAGAGGAGTTCGCCAAAGCGGGCGCAACAGTAAACTGGGTGGAGTTTCAAAGCGGGCCTCCGCATTTCGAGGCGATCGCCTCCGGGCGACTGGATTTTGGGCGAGTCGGAAATATTCCGGTTTTGGCCGGTCAGGCAGCCGCTGTGCCATTTAAGGAGATCGCCGTCGGCAGTCTCGGGGAAAAAGCAGACTCGATTCTCGTGACAAAAGATAGTCCGATCAAAACATTGCAAGATTTAAAAGGCAAGCAAATCGCGGTCGCCAAAGCGAGCAGCGGCTATGGGCTGCTGTTTCACGCACTGGACTATAGCGGATTGAAACCAAGCGACGTCAAAATCATCCAGTTGCAGCCCGATGAAGCACAACCCGCATTTGAAACAGGAAAAGTAGACGCATGGGCAATCTGGGAACCGTATCCGTCGATTGAGGTCGTCAAAAACGGAGCAAGAGTCCTGGCGGATGGCAAAGCGATCAATGCATACAGCCCGGGCTTTCATATCGTACGCTCAGCATTTGCCGAAGAGCATCCCGATCTTGTCGTCTTGTATTTGAAAGTGATGGAAAAAGCGACCAGGTGGCAAAAGGAACATCCGGAAGAAGCGATCGACCTTTACGCAGCCTTGAAAAAAACAGATAAAGAAACGATGCGTCGGGTGATGGAAAATACCGAACCGTTGAATCTGCCGACTACCCCGGAAGTGATTCAGATGCAGCAGGAGACAGCCGACTTCCTCGTCTCCCAGGGGGGACTGAAAGGAAAAATCGATGTCTCCGCTGTTGTCGATAACCAGTATATTGAGAAGGCACTGCGCGAATACGATTTGGAAGAAAAGGAATAAACAACAGACGGAAGCGACGAAGGTAACGGATGGCCAAATCAGTCAAAATGATCTGGCCATTTATTTATGCTTTTTGTCTGTCTTTCGCTTTGAAGGCATTGGAGGAAAAAGGCGAGCGAGCGGCTGCTCGCTGTTTCGGTTTAATGGCGAACAGAGCCAGGATCAAACCAACCGCACTGACGCCACTCAAAGTAACAAACAAGATCAGATGGGATTTCTCCGAGAGAATCGACACGAGCGGAGGTCCCAGCGACACTCCGACGAAGCGCATGCTGCTGTACAAAGCGGAAACGGTGCCACGCTGCGGTTTGGCAATTCCCTCGGTAATAAAAGCATCCAGACAGGGGAGAACCAGGCCGATGCCGATGCCGCCGATGAAGATAACGCTTAGCAACAAAAAAATGTTCGTCGAAAACGCTCCGCCAAACATCGAAGCTGTTAGCAGGACAAGCCCGCTGAAGCAGACTCGCTTCATCCGTCGTTTGTCTTGTCCGATGCCGCGCCCGGTGAAATAGGAGGCGACAGACAAAGCGGTCAACGGAATCGCCAGCATAAATCCCTTGCGCACGCCTTCCATATGATATTTCGCTTCCAGAAAGCTGGATAAATAAAACAGCACACCGAACAAGACAAACATACAGATCCCGCCAACGGCGAAAACGGCAGATAGCCAGCGGGCTTTCTGTTTGAAAATCCGCTTCAGCCCACGCAGAAAAACTGCCAAGTCCTTATCCGCATCGCTTTTGCGGGGAGATTTGACCAAAAGTGCCACCATCAGGAGCGAGGCCGCACAAAACACCGGGATGGAGAGCAGCGGCAGGAACCAAACAAATCCGGCCAGCAACGCGCCCAAGATCGGACTTAGCACCTTGCCGACGGTATTGGCGGTTTCTATAACGCCCAGCCCATGGCTGACATCCTGTTCACGTTTGAACATATCTCCCACCAACGGCAAGACCACCGGTGCGGCGCCCGCCGCGCCAATACCTTGAATGACACGTCCCGCCAGTATCCACCAATACGGCTGTTCGAAAAACCAGCAAGCCAGTCCCGCCACCAATCCGCCTGTACCGGCAAGGAACAGACTCGGAATGATCACCTTCTTTCGGCCGATTTGATCAGACAAGTAACCGGCAAGCGGAATGAACAAGATCGAAACAAAAGCATACACCGTAATTATCAAACTGATTTGAAAAGACGAAACCCCCAACTGTTTTTTCATTAGCGGCAGTACGGGAATCAACATGGAATTGCCTAATGTCATAATCAACGGAATGGAAGCAAGGGAAATCAAATCCCATTTCTTTAGCTGTTCCATGGCCAGAGCACCTCGCGTCGTCGGTTGAGTTTATAGTGAATTGTGCCCATGCCAAAACCATTTATTCAGATAAAACAAAGTGGTTTAAACGGATTAAGTGGACAAGGCCGGGAAAATTGGGCGACATAGGTTTGAAAATTGCCAACCGGTCTAGGTGTCAACCCAGAGCGTCTCATCATACGTTAAAAGCAAGAATCAACAGGAAACGGCGTCTTCGGATAATCGGTGAAATTATCCAATTCATACTTTACAACTATGATTAATCGGAATAAGATATGGATTATACAGGATGGGTTACGGGATGCCAGCGATCTTCACCAAAATGTTTACTTGATTAGTCGAGTATAGAAAGGAAGAGGATTCGATGAAAGTATCCAGCAGAGGGGAGTACGCCCTGCGTTCATTGCTGCTCTTGGGCCAACACCAAGGCCAAATTTTACCCATCAGTGAAATCGCCGAAAAAACGATGGTTACCGTAAAATACTTGGAACAAATCATGCATCAGTTAAAGAAACTCGGTTATGTAGACAGCAAGCGCGGCATGCAAGGCGGTTACACACTCCGGTTTCCCCCGGAAGAGATCAATGTGGGAGAGGTCATCCGCAAACTGGAAGGGCCGCTTTCTCCCATGGGCTGTGCCAGCGTCACTTCCTACGAGCGATGTTCGCTGGAAGCGGGCTGTCTATTGAAGCCGCTTTGGGTGCTGGTCAGAGACAAAATTGCCGAAGTGCTGGATCAGACTACGCTGGAGGATTTGTTGCAGCGGAAAATTAAACCGGATGCGGGGGGGAGTCTCCTTGTCAAAAATTAGACTGGATCAAGAATGGATCGATCGGATTATACAGACGATCCAAGGTTTGGAGTATGGCTCGGTTCATATTACCGTGCATGATTCGCAAATTACCCAAATAGAAAGATTGGAGAAACATCGCTTTGCGTTGGATAAAAATCCGGCGACAAAACGAAAAACGTCGGAAACTCGTTATGAATAATGTTGGCCGATCGGACCGCCGAAGGCTCCTTACATCTTGCACACATGCCAGTTGTGTCAGGATGTCAGGAGTCTTTTTTGTTCTGCCGACCACCATTGAACTACGTTTGGAGGGATCGAAAATTGAAAGTGATGCCAACGGTAACACCTTATCAAATCGCCGTGCGTTCCCTTTTGATCGGCTATCTGTTGGTCTTGGTCGTAATGCCGATTGCCGCTGTTTACGCTGAAGGATTCTCGCTTGGTTGGACGCCGTTTTGGGAAGCGCTGACGGCTGTCATCGCCTGGAAGGCCATCCTGCTGACGGTCAAATTGAGTGTCGTTACGACCGTGATCCAGGCGGTGATCGGCACGATGAGTGCGTTCGTCTTGGTACGCTGCCGGTTTTGGGGCAGACGGCTGTTCAATAGTCTGGTCGATCTGCCGTTTGCCTTGCCAACCGCAGTATCCGGTCTGATGCTGCTGACGTTGCTTGGGCCGCAAAGTTTGCTTGGCAGCTGGCTTCAGGCGTTCGGCATCAGTTTGCTGTTCAACCAGACAGCGATTGTCATTGGCATGGTGTTTATTACCTTCCCGTTTGTCATTCGTACTGTGCAGCCGCTGATCGAACAGTTTGACCTTGCCGAAGAGCAGGCAAGTTACACGTTAGGCGCCAGCAAGGTGTACACCTTTTGCAAAGTGTTGTTGCCCGCGGTTGTGCCGGGGATCATTGCCGGCGGCTTGTTGACCTTTTCGCGGGCGTTGGCCGAATTTGGCGCCCTGTCCTTGATATCCGGCAATCTTCCGGGGAAAACGCAAGTCGCTTCCGTGTTTATTTACGGGGAGATTGAAAATTTCAACACCCAGGGGGCAGCGGCCGTTTCCATCGTCCTGCTGACACTGTCCTTTCTCGTGTTATGGGCGGTTCAGGCGCTGCAAAAAAGGCGGGGAATCGTGACATGAGAAGCTTGTTTATCTTGTTGACTGTTCTGCTGTTCGTGCTGATTCTCGTTCTTCCTTTTCTGGGGATTCTCGCAGGGGCCGGGGCGGAAGGATTTGCCGCCATCTATGAGGCGTTGATGCGGCCGGAGTCGCTGCACGCCCTGCAAGTGTCTTTCATCATCGTCCTGATCGTAACGCTGTGCAACGGAGTGCTGGGGATTCTGTTTTCCCTGCAAATGGTGCGGGGACCGTGGCTTGCCGGCTGGCTGCGGCCATTGCTCAATGCCATTGTCGATTTGCCGTTTGCCGTTTCGCCGGTGATCGGCGGACTCATGATCATCTTGCTGTTCGGGCCGAACACCTTGCTGGGGGCGTTCTTTGAAAATGTCGGTTTCAAGATTGTGTTTGCGCTGCCAGGCATGGTCATGGCCACGATTTTTGTCACCTTTCCGCTCATGATACGCGAACTCGTGCCGGTGTTGACCGAGCTGGGGCAAACTGCCGAGGAAGCTTCGGCAACGCTTGGCGCAGGGCCGATCCGAACCTTTTTTCGGGTCACCTGGCCGTCAATTCGCTGGGCTGTGTACTATGGGTTGGCGCTTACGGCAGCTAGAGCGATTGGCGAATTTGGCGCGGTGCTGGTTGTTTCCGGTAACATCGTCAAGCAGACGCAGACGGCGACGACGCTGGTTTACCAGGATTCGATCGATCAAAATCTGGTTGCGGCCAACAGTGTTGCCTTGCTGCTCGGGCTCATCTCGATTGTGATCTTGCTGTTTTTGGAATGGATGAAAAAACGAAAGGAAGATCAGTTGCATGCACATTGAAGTGAGAGATTTGGTCAAAACTTTTGGCGACGTTGCTGCGGTCAACAAAGCCAGCTTTCAAATCCAAAACGGGCATCTCGTTGGTCTGCTTGGGCCTAGCGGCGGCGGCAAAACTTCCATTCTTCGCATGTTGGCCGGATTGGAGCAGCCGACAGCGGGCGAAATTTACTTCGACGGAAAGCTGGTCAACCCGATCCCTGTTCAGGATCGCGGGATCGGGTTTGTGTTTCAGCACTATGCGCTGTTCAAACATATGACCGTATTTGAGAATGTCGCCTATGGACTCAAAGTGAAAAAACAAAAACGCCAGGCGATCAACGAACGCGTCTACGAACTTCTTCAACTAATCGGGCTGGAAGGAACAGAGAACAAGTATCCCCATCAACTCTCCGGGGGGCAGCGGCAACGCGTTGCCTTTGCCAGGGCGCTCGCACCCAAACCTCGTTTGCTGCTGCTTGACGAGCCGTTCGCGGCGATCGATGCCAAAGTCCGCAAAGAGCTGCGCCTTTGGCTGCGCAACTTGATCAATCAGTTCGGGACGACGACGATTTTCGTAACCCACGATCAGGATGAAGCAATGGAGGTGGCCGATGATTTGATTATCGTACAAAAAGGGCGCGTGGAACAACAGGGAGCGCCCTGGGACATCTACAATCACCCCGCTTCCGCTTTCGTCGCCAGCTTTATCGGGGAGTCCAACAAGCTGAAGGCGCCGGTTGCGCTGCAAGGGTTTCCGGAGCTTTCCGCCTACCGCGCTGGAGGCGAGTGGCAGGAGGGTACACAAGTGTTCATTCGTCCGGAAGCGATTGAGCTGCGCGCGACGCACCATCCGCAAACGGCAGAAGCGGGAGAACCCGGCAAAATTACTCATGTGCATTTCCGCGGCGATGCCTGGTATGTGGAAGTCGAACTCGCGGGCGGCATGACCTTGTTCACGTATCAGCCGCTGCATCAAGAGGCGCTGCAGGCGGGAGACAGCGTCAGCGTATTCATCCAGCAACTGTTTGTCTTTGCCCCGTCCGATATCCGCATTCTGGAAAATCGGAGCAGGAAAGGTCAAAGACGACTGTATGTATATCCGACAACGGAAAAAAGGAGCGGGTCCAAATGAAGAACAACGGGCAGCGTCAGATTTCGCTCGCCACTCTCGTCAGCTTGCTTTTCACCGCTGTCTTGTCCGGCTGCTCTTTCACGGAAGCCTCGCCGGATTCGACGCCAGCTTCCGATGCCAGCTCGCGATCGGCGGAAACAGTCAGCTTGACGATCGGCGGGTATTCAACGATCAAGGAGGAATTTGAAGCAATCTTCCCTTTATTCCAGAAACAATGGAAAGAAAAGACGGGGCAAACCGTCGAGTTCAAACAATCGTATCAGGCATCGGGCGCACAGGCGCAAAACATTATCAATGGATTTGAAGCCGATATTGCCGCTTTATCCTTGGAAGGAGACATCGACAAAATTGCCAAGGCAGGCTTGATCACCCATGAGTGGAAAGAGGCGCCGCATGGCGGGATGATTACCGGCTCGATTGTGGCCTTGGGCGTACGAGCAGGGAACCCGAAAGCAATCGAGGACTGGGCTGACTTGACGAAGCCGGGGATCGAAGTCCTGCTTCCGAATCCGAAAACATCGGGCGGGGCGAAATGGGATGTCAACGCCATTTATGGGGCAGGGCTGAAACAGTCTGCGGAAGCGGGACAGCCAGACCCTGCTGCCGCCAAGAAAATGCTCAGTCGGATTTATCAAAATGTGAAAACCCTTGACAAGAGCGGGGAGGAATCGATGGCAACCTTTGACAAAGGCGTCGGCGACGTGATTATCACCTATGAAAATGAACTGATCGACCGGATCAAGTCGGGCAAAAACTACGAGGAAGTCGTGCCCCCCTATACGATCGCCATCGAAAATCCGGCTGTGGTCGTTGACGCGTACGTCGAGAAGCATGGCACAAGGGAAGTGGCGGAAGCGTTTCTCGACTTCCTTTGGAGTGCGGAAGCGCAGCGAATATTTGCCGAAAGCGGCTTCCGTTCGGTAGACCCGGAGATTGCCAAAACGTATGCCAACCAGTACAAACAACCGGCAAGCTTGTTTGACACGAACTATTTGGGCGGCTGGGACAAAGTAAACAAAGAACTTTACGGCAACGGAGGCATTTGGGATCAGATTGTCGCGGGAAACCAATAGCGTCGGTTCGGCCCTTCCAAATCAGCATCGGTTTTTTTGACGGCCGAACAGTTGGGCAAGCGGCTCGGCTTTCAAGTAGTAAAAAATATCGCGGAGTAGAATAAGGGTTGCAACCGGCTTTCCCGCCGATCTTGCAACCTTTTTCATGCGCGCTTGGATGCGACAAAATCAGATACAGTGCCGTTCCAGCCACCGCTGCAAGACGACGGCGTGGTTGTATACAGGATCTTTTGTCGCAGTCAGAAGCGTGACAGTGTTCTCTTTGGCGATCTCACAGATGTGCCGCACGAGTGCGCAGCGGGTCGGATCTTCGGCCAATTCCCGTTCGTATTGCGCGGAAAACGCTGAAAACAGCTCCGGTTGATGGCAGAACGACTTACGCAACTCGGGACTCGGTGCGATTTCCTTCATCCATTCGGCAATGAACGCTTTCTTTTTGGAAATGCCGCGCGGCCACAGACGATCGACCAAAATGCGCACGCCATCTTCAGCAGAGTGCGGTTCATAGATTCGTTTGATTTGGATCGCGGAGCAGTTCGATTCGTCCATCTGGTGTTCAACTCGTTTCCCATAATGTATTGGTCGCAAAACAAGATTTCCTTATAAAAAACAGCTTGTTTCCACAAACTGCTTTTCAACTGGCGACAGTTCATAATGCTTCCGGGTACGACCTCGCTCCAGTCCATGCGCGGCATACATTTGTTCCAAAAGCGATCGCTTCCGTCGTGCCAGTTTTTTCCCTAAGCATCCAGGGGGAAAAAGGGGTGATTCAGATCAAGCAATCCCATTCGCTAGGCCATGTACAGTTTGGAAATTTGATCGCCAAACAGACGACCTATCGGGCTGTTACAGCGGTACGAGCCGGTAACGAGCAGCATTTTTCGACGCTCTTTGCAGAAAACGAGTCACCGGAACCGCCGTTGTTGCTCGTGGCAAAAGCGCATGAGGTGCTGGCGGACGATATTCAATCCGCCGCCTTTTGTTCCCCTGACTTCCACGATGCCGTCCGTTTGCATCGCCTGCTGGATTCGATTCGAGAGGCAGCGATAACGGGAACCAGACAAAAACTGCAATAAGACAAGATACGAGCGACGAACCTGTGCGCGATCAGAGCGTTTGTCCGCTGTCCACGGTAATAATCTGTCCGGTCATCGCTTCTTGTTCAAGTGCGGCACATATAAAAGCGGCAATATCTTCCGGTGTGGAAATGCTTTGCAGCAACAGATTGGGAGCCAATCGCCGCATTTGTTCTTCTTTGCCGGCCCACCATCTTGTCGAGACGGCTCCCGGTACCACGCAATTTACCCGGATAAACGGCGCCAAGGCGCGTGCCAACGATTTGGTCAGGCCATGAACGGCGGCCTTGGATACCGCGTACGGCAGCGAAGAACCCAGCCCGGTATTTCCGGCAATGCTGCCGAGGTTGACGATCGCCCCATGCTGCCTGCGGATCATGTATGGGGCGACAGCGCGCGCACAGGAAAACATCCCTTTGACGTTCACCGCAAACAGCTCATTCCACACTTCCTCGGTTACCGCCTCCAGGTCCTGGAAAGGGATATGGCGGGTAATACCGGCATTGTTGACCAACAGATCAATTCCTCCGAACGTTTCCGCCACCCGTTCCACCATCAGCCTGACTTCCGTGTCTGCGGCAATATCCGCTTTGATGGCGATCGCTTGTCCGCCTTTTTGCTTGATCATTTCCACCGTTTCCGCAGCTTCTGCAGCTGATCGCGAATAGTTCACGGCAACAATCGCCCCGCGTTCGGCAAGCGCCAAGCTGGTCGCCCTGCCAATCCCCGTACCGCCGCCCGTAACCAACGCCACTTTGTTTGCAAGATTCATCATTTGCCATCTCCTTACCGTTTGATAGTAGTGATTGTAAATCATTGGCTTTCATTTGTATAATTGAATGAATTGAATTACAAATTCAACAAACGTGAATCGAAAGGTGAATGAGATGGATTGGAAAACATTAAAGACGTTTCAGGTGATCGTACAGTCCGGCAGTTTCATGCGGGCGGCAGAGGAACTGAATTATGTGCAATCAACGGTCACGATGCAGATACAAAAACTGGAAGCCGAATTGGGTGTGCAGCTGATCGAACGCGGGAAAAAGTCGCTTCGCTTGACGGAAGCGGGAAGATTGCTGTATGAGCAAAGTTTGCCGATCGTCAAAAGCATGGAACGCTTGACGGCCACTCTGGCGGAGCTGCAGTCAGGGGAAGGGGGCGAGATTCGCTTGGGAGCGACGGAGCCGACGGCCAGCTATCGTTTGCCTTCACTGCTTGCCATGTTTTTGGCCGACTTTCCCAAAATCAAGCTCTCCGTGGATATTGCCAATACGCCGCGCTTAACGGACCAGCTTCGCAAAGGAGAACTGGATCTTGCGGTCTGTTTCGCGCCGGACCTCAGTCCCGAGCTGTATTACGAACCGTTGCTGATCGAAGAATTTGTCTTGTTGCTGGCGGAAGATCATCCGCTTGCCGCAAAAGAAAACGTAACGCTTGCAGACTTAGGGGAATATCGGCTGCTGATTACTGCGAAAAACTGTCCCTACCGGCGAAAACTGGAGATGGTTTTGCAGGAAAACGGAGCGATTTCCATTGAGACGATGGAAATTGGCAGTATGACCGCTTTGCCGCATTATGTGGCAAACGGCCTGGGGATTGCCCTCGTTCCCAAGATCTTGGTGCAGCCGGTTCCCGCCGGTACCGTGATCAGGACGGTCAACGGCGATCTGCTCGGCATGAGCTTCGGAATTGTTTCCAGACCGTCCGAACATTCCGCGAATCACGCCAGCTTGCAGCTGTACCATTTCCTGAAGCGTCATTTATCCCAAACGGTCGCTCTGCTGGGATAATCGGTCGCTTGCGTCTGTCCGCAACTGTAAATAAATGCTAAAATCAACCTGGGGAGAAAGCCCAGAAAGGAATAAAGAAGAAACCATGTTATACGCATTTCTCTTTTTTGTCTTGGTCTGTCTTGCTGTGGTTTTGTTTTTAAACGTACACCCTGTGTTTGGCGGTAACGCAAGCAAAGAACAAAAGCAGGCGTATACCGGGTTGAACAACTATATGAACGGGAAATTTGTCAATCTGGTGCCGACGAACATGAATATGAGTGCACGCGATCTGTTTTCCATGATTCGCGATTCGTTTTCCGGCGGCACCGATCGGAAACCTCGCGGCGACATCCCTGTTTCGCCGATCGATTGGACACTGATCAATGGCGAGGAAGACATTCTGACCTGGTTTGGCCACTCTGCTTTTCTGCTCAGTATCGATCGGAAAAAGCTGCTCGTCGACCCGATGTTCGGCCCGGTTGCCTCCCCGGTTTCTTTCGCTGGCAGCAAACGGTTCAGCAAAGACATGCTGTCGGTTCTTGATCAAATGCCGTTTCTCGACGCTGTTTTGATTACCCACGACCATTATGACCATCTGGACTATCCTTCCATTAAGAAACTGATGCACAAGGTCGGTCACTTTTTTGTTCCGCTCGGAGTCGGAGCCCATTTGCTGCGGTGGGGCGTTGCCAAAGAGAAAATTACGGAACTGAACTGGTGGGACGAACGCGTGTTTGAAGGCTTAACGATTGCGTTCACGCCGTCGAAGCATTTTTCCGGAAGAGGAGTGTTGAATCGCGATTCTACTTTATGGGGAGGATGGGTGGTTCTTGGGCAACAGACGCGTTTTTATACGAGCGGAGATGGCGGATACGATGCCCATTTTCTGGATATTGGCAAAAAGTATGGCCCGTTTGACATGACTTTGATCGAAGGCGGTCAATACGATCGGCGTTGGTCCTGGGTTCATATGCAGCCGGAAGAAGCGGTGCAGGCCCATTTGGATGTACGGGGAAAAACGATGATGTTGATCCACTGGGGAGCGTTTTCCCTTGCCTTTCACGGTTGGGCAGAACCAGTCGAACGCGCATGGAAACAGGCCGAAGCAACCCATGTTCCTCTCATCGCGCCGAAAATTGGCGAAACGGTTTACTTGCACAAACAACGATCGCTGTCGGTATCGCCCTGGTGGAAAGAATGACAACAAAAGGAGGGAAAGCGGATGAAACCGCGGATTACGGTTCTGACATTGGGCGTCGATGATCTGGAAAAGTCGGTGACTTTTTATCGCGATGGCCTGGGCTTGCCGACAGAAGGGATCGTCGGTCAGGAATTTGCGCATGGAGCGGTTGCTTTTTTTGACTTGCAGGCAGGGGTAAAATTAGCGCTCTGGAACCGACAAGACCTTGCCCACGAGGCAAAAGTACCGTTGACCGCACGAAGCGCGGCGGAAATGACGATCGGACACAATGTTGCCAGCAAGGGAGAAGTCGACCTTATCATGGAACAAGCCAAACAGGCGGGGAGGGCTATCGTTATCGAATAAAAAATCAAAATAGGCGCGGGCGCGGATGGGTCATACTAGATCTATCAGGGTCGATCTCGAAAATTCAAGTAAGGAGGCGGGTGCCTGTGACGATCAATCGAAAACCGAATCGGCTCGCCAACGAAAAATCCCCCTACCTGCTGCAGCATGCTTACAACCCCGTTGACTGGTATCCTTGGTCGGACGAGGCATTTGCCAAGGCCAAAGCGGAAAACAAGCCGATTTTTCTCAGCATTGGCTATTCCACCTGCCATTGGTGTCATGTGATGGAACGTGAGTCGTTTGAAAATGAACAGGTGGCCGAGCTGCTCAATGAGCAGTATGTGGCGATCAAAGTCGATCGGGAAGAGCGCCCCGATGTCGATCACTTGTACATGACCTTTTGTCAGGCGTTGACCGGACAGGGCGGCTGGCCGCTGACGATTTTGATGACGCCGGAGAAACAACCGTTTTTTGCCGGGACCTACTTCCCCCGCGAGTCCAAATGGGGCCATCCCGGTCTGCTGGACATTTTGGGGCAACTTGCCGACAAGTGGGCGGAGGATCGCGCCGAGCTGGAACACCACTCCAGGCAAATCGTCGACAGCCTCACACCGCATTTGTCGCGGACGGAAGCGGGATCGATAGGCGAACCTATTTTTGCCAAAGCGGTTCAACTGTATCAGGAGCAGTTTGACCCTGAGTACGGCGGGTTTGGCGAAGCGCCGAAGTTCCCGACGCCGCACAACCTGCTGTTTCTGCTGCGTCATTGGAAGACAAGCGGCGAACACGCAGCCTTGGGGATGGTCGAAAAGACGCTGCAAGCAATGCAGCAAGGCGGGATTTACGACCACGTCGGTTTTGGCTTTGCCCGCTATTCCGTCGATCGCGAATGGCGGGTGCCGCATTTTGAAAAAATGCTTTACGACAATGCGCTCTTGGCTTACACCTACCTGGAAGCTTATGAAGCGACGGGCAACGCCGCTTATGCAACCACCGCCCGGCAAATCTTCAGCTACGTCCTGCGCGATATGACCGATCGGCAGGGCGGATTTTATTCGGCGGAAGATGCTGATTCCGAAGGCGTGGAAGGCAAGTTTTACGTTTGGACGCCGGAAGAGGTGTCTGAGGTGCTTGGTCCGGAGTTGGGAGCGTTGTACTGTGAAGCGTATGACATTACGCGCAGGGGCAATTTTGAAGGCCATAGCATCCCGAATTTGATCGGCCAGCCGCTGGAAACGTTTGCCCGGCGGAGAGGACAAAATCCGGATGAGCTGGGCCAAATGTTGGAGATGGCCCGTCAGAAGCTGTTTGCCGCCCGGGAACAGCGGGTTCATCCCGGCAAGGACGACAAAGTTTTGACCGCCTGGAACGGCCTGATGATCGCCGCCTTGGCCAAAGGGGCAAGAGTGCTGAATGAAGCGGAGTATTTGCAAGCGGCCGAAAAGGCGGTTCAGTTCATCTTGACCGTGCTGCGGACTCCGGAAGGGCGGTTATTGGCGCGGTACCGCGACGGCGAAGTGGCACATCTCGCTTACTTAGACGATTACGCCTTTGTCATCTGGGGACTTCTCGAATTGTATCAAGCCAGCCAAAACGTGGCGCATTTGCGAGAAGCCTTGTCGCTGACCGACGATATGCTTCGCCTGTTCGGGGATGAGCAGGAGGGGGGACTGTTTTTCTACGGCAGCGATGCGGAACAACTGCTTGCCCGGCCAAAAGAAATTTATGATGGAGCGACACCGTCGGGCAACGGGGTAGCGGCTTATGATTTGCTCGTCCTGTTTTATTTGACGGGCCGAATGGACTTGCGGGATAAAGCGGAGACATTGTTGCAGGCTTTTGCCGGCAGTATCGAGGAGTACCCGATCGGCTACAGCTTCTCCTTGCTTGCGCTGCAGTTGTTGTTGGGCCCTGTTCGGCAGTTGGTCATTGCCGGCGAACGGGAAGCCGAACAGACCGCGCTTATGCTTCAGGTGGCGCGAACCGACTATGAACCGTTGCTGTTTGTTGCTGTGCATGAGCCGGACGGTGGCTTGGCCGAGTTGTCGGAAGCAGTTCGGGACAAGCGGCCATTGGAGGGCAAGGTGACGGCTTACCTGTGCCAAAATTTCAGTTGCCAGTCTCCTGTGACGGAGCCGGCCGAACTCGATCGCCAGCTCGTTCAGCAATATCGTTGATTTTCCGATCGTCACGCAGAAACGAAAACAACAGGAACACTCCAAAGAGTTCCTGTTGTTTTTCGTTTACAGGAGAAACATGGCAAAGATCGTGGTCACGATCAGGCCGATCACGACGGGGAGCAGGTTTCGCTTGGCCAGCTCCATCGGATCGACCCCGCAGATGGCGGCCGCCGGGATCAATGCCCATGGCACCAACGTACCGCCGCCTACCCAGATGGCAGCGATTTGCCCCAAGGCAGTCAAGGTGGCGATGCCTTCTCCCAGTGCCGCCGAGAAAAGTTGGGCGAGCGAACCGGCCAAGGTGATGCCGGAGAAGCCCGATCCATCCAGGCCGGTAATAACCCCGACAGACGCCACAGTTACCGTCGCCACTTCGCGGTTGATCGGGAGCATGTGGGCCAAAGCGATCCCCAAATCATTGACAATCCCTTGCGATCCGGCGGGAAGCACTTCCCCAAAGACGGTCGTAAACCCAGCATCGCCCATATAAAAGAAGGCGGCGATGGGAATGACCGGGCCAAACACCTTGAAGCCAAACTGAAAGCCTTTGATCAACTCCTGCGTGACCCGTTCCAACGCCGCGCTGCGATGAGCGATCAGGGTGACGAGAATCAGGATGAGCAGAGAGGTGCCGCCGACCAATGCAGTGGCGTCGCCGCCTTTCAAATCAAAGACGAACATGGCGGCCACATCGAGGAGAAACAACAGCGGGATGACAATAGCCAAACTGCGAACGACCGATTTGCCCAAAAGCGACGTTTGCCGCCGGGAAGCGGGATCGGTCGCCGCCGGTTTGCCAGGCTGGCCTTCTGCCTGCAGCTTCCCTTTTTGTAAATCGCGCCGCAGCAGCCAAAAGGCGGTTACGGTCGTGACCAAGCCCATTACGGCAACCAATGGTACGCTCGCTGTAATGACGTCCTGCACGGGAATGCCGGCAGCCTTGGCCGTTAACGTCGGCGCTCCCTGAATAATGAAATCTCCGGACAAAGCGATGCCATGCCCAAACAGGTTCATCGCAATTGCCACGCCAATCGCCGGCAGACCGACGCGCAAAGCAGCCGGCAGCATAACCGCGGCCACCAATGCCACACCGGGAGATGGCCAGAAGAACCAGGAAATGATCATCATGACAATCCCGATCACCCAGTAGGCGGCCGCCGGATTGCGCACCAGTCTGGAGATCGGGCGAATCATCGTTTCATTGATGCCGGTTTCCGTCAACACATGGCTCATCGCCACAATAATACAGATCACCAGAATCGTCGGCAACAGCTCGGTAATGGCATAAATAAAACTGTTGAAAATTCCGCTGATGGAAGCGGTGAGCGAACCGGTGGCTGTCAGCCCCAGCAAGACAATCCCGATAATACAGACAAGACTCGTTTCCCTTCTGATCACCATCATGCCGATAATGATCAGGATAAAGAGGACATAGATCAAGTGCACGGAGCCAAGCGCAACACCCATTCCAACCCCTCCTTTACTTTTGATGGCAAGGGGTGCCCTTTTTTCTCACCATATGTCGGGGTCAGAAAATGGGTGAATACCTACGTGGGCTCTTCAGGATTGCTGAATGGGGAGCGGTTCAGTCACCTTGCCGTGATGAAGCAGACGCCATACTTCCCACATCAGATGGTGCGTCACATGATCCAACTCTTCGGTGCGGTCGAGGACTTTGTAAACACGTTCCATCAAACGCTGGTACTCCTCTTCGGAAAACTGCAGCTGCGGCAAAAGATCCACCTCCTTGTCGCTAATCGTTGAGTTTAGTTTTACCCAAACACCGCGGTCTTTTGTTCGAACGACCACGCGAAAACTAGCTTTTTGTCGCTCGTTGTGTCACTATAATAACGGAAAAAGATGGAGCTGAAACGAGAGGGGGACAGACGGCACTTTTACCTTTTTGTCAAAGTGGCCGAAGCATACGATGAAACTACAAATACAGCCATTGCAACGAAAAATGGAACAAGCGATGCAGTTGTTGGAAAAACGTTTCTTTGAACGCAGCGAACTTATCCGGCTTTTGCTGCTGGGGATCATGAGCGGGGAAAATGCGCTGCTGATCGGTCCGCCCGGTACCGCCAAATCGCAAATGGCGCGCAGCATCGCGCAACTGTTCGGCTCCGAACATTGGTTTGATTACTTGTTGACCCGTTTTACCACGCCGGATGAGATCTTTGGTCCCGTCTCGCTGCAACAGTTAAAACAAGACTTGTATGTGCGGAAAACGGCGGGCTACTTGCCGACCGCCCAATTCGCCTTTCTGGATGAAATTTTTAAAGCGAACAGCGCGATACTCAATGCGCTTTTATCCATTTTAAATGAACGGGTCTACTTCAATGGCCGGGAAAAGGAACAGGTGCCGTTGCTGTTTCTCATCGCCGCCTCCAACGAACTGCCCGAGGATTATGAACAACTGTCCGCCTTGTATGACCGGTTTTTAATCCGTTATGAGGTTGGTTACCTGAAAACCGCGTCGAGTTATGAAGCGATGTTTAACCAGACGCAGGAGCAACTGCCGGTCGTGTTTTCGCTGTATGATGTCAAGGACGTGCAGGCGGCCGCCCGACAAGCGGCGTTGCCGGAGTCGCTGGTCTATTTTTTATACCGTTTAAAGCAGGACCTCGAAGAAAAGGAATTTATGTTGTCCGATCGCCGTTGGAGCAAAATCGGTCAAGTTTGGAAAACTTCAGCCGTACTGAATGGCCGGGATACCGTTTCTCTCTGGGATACGATTTTCACCCCGCATATGCTGTGGGACGTGCCGGAAGATCTGCCTGTCTTGCAGGAAGTGTTTGAACAGCGGTTTACAGAGGCGTTGAAAGCGGAAATTGCCAATGAACTGCCGCTTCGCCAATATGAGCAAGTGGCGCAAAAATGGCTCGACAAAGAAAGCGAGCTGCAGTCGTTCCAATTTAGAAAAGAGCTTGGATCAAAAATGGGCAAGGAGACAGCGGAAACATATCGGGCGATGCTGGAACAATGCCGCTGGGAGTTGGAAGAAACGGCGCGCGAGCTGAAAAACAGGCTGGTCGCCTGGCTGCAAAAGGAAAAAGATCTGGAAGCCTATATTCGCGGCAAAAATTACTTGATTCTCAAAGCGGAGACGTACACCGTGAAATTTGCCCATTTGCGCGTGGAAGGAGAGCGGATCTTACAAGTATTGCAAGGGTTGTACCGAACGATCTTTGACAAGGAAATCCCCGGTATCGACTATGATTACACGTTGTAAAAGTCAGGAGGGGCGCCATGATTGTTCGCTGCAAACGGGTTGACCGTTACTTGTTTGACGCTTATTTCCATTCGTCGCGGGTTGCCCAGGAATGGATGGAGCAGGCCAAACTTCGCGCGGCATGGTTTGACCGGGAGCTGTTGGCCGACTTTTTCCTTTGCTTTTATCTTGCTGACCCGGAATTGGATCAGACACAAGACGCTCCTCCTTTTCATCGTTGGCTGGTGCAAACGCTGCGCAAACAGTATTTTTACCGGCTGATCCATCCGCGGACAGAAGGACAGGAGAGCGCTGCCTTCAAAACGGCGATTAAAGCGCTGATGTGGCTCAGTCAAACGTATGCCGAAGAAGTCCAGCGCCGCGAGAAAGAACAGCGTCCCTGGCCATTCGGAATGCAGGAGCTGCAAGGGGAGCAAGGGGAGCAGCAAGCGAATGTGGCAGAACGTTTGACCGACCAACAGATCGAGCAGTTGCGGCTGACCGGGTTTACGCTGCAGCAGGGCAAACGGATGGTCGAAGACAAGCAGTCCGCACGGGATCATCGCCCGCTGGTGGAACAGGAGATCAAGGCGTTGCGTCAGCGGCTGGAAGAAACGCGCGCGGAAATGAAAACGCAATTTACGAAGCGCAGCAAATTGCTGCAAAAAAGCAAAAAGCTGGAGGAGGAACTGGCGCAACGGGAGAAACAGCTGGACAGGCTGGAGCGGCAGGAAAAAGCGGCCATTGAACGGTTTGAACAGGAACTGGGCCAATGGGTGGAAAGCTCCTTGAAGCAATCTCTCGCGGAGGAAGCGGAGGAAAGCAGTTTGGTCCATGATTTGCTGCTGGCCAGCCAACGGTTTGCCAATCGCCGGTGGGGTAGCGAATTGGGCAAGCTGCGGCGGCAAAGCTTTGAACAATATTTGCAGTGGGTGGAAAAGTTAAAAAAATATCCGGATTTGCTGCAGTTTATCCAGCAAGTGGGCCGCAATGTCCACGAAATCCGTGTGAAGCAAAAACAGATCCGCCGCAACCGTCTGCCCGAAGAATACTATGATTTGCGGCAATCCAACGATATTTCACATCTGCTGCCAAGCGAAGCGGTGCTTCTGGCTGATCCGGAACTGGAAACCTACTTTATGCTCAAATATGTGGAAGAGAAATTGTTTACCTATGATACGGCGGGGTGGGTGGAACAGCCGCCGAAAGGTCCGGTGATTTGCATGCTGGACACTTCGCATTCGATGCGCGGTGCCAAGCTGAAGCTGGCGCAAATTTTCGTCATGACGTTCGCTGCGCTCAGTTTGCTGGAGAAGCGCGATTTTCTGCTGTTGTTGTTTGGCGCCAAAGGGGAGTTGAAAGAACAACCTTTGTACTATCGGCGTCCCAATTGGCCGGCTTTTTATGCTTTGGCCCAAATGGCATTCGGCGGGGGGACGCATTTTGATGCGCCGTTGAAGCGGGCGATCGAGCTGGTGGATGGCGAAAAAACGTTTCGCAGCGCCGATTTTGTTATGGTCACCGACGGGGTCGGCGGAATCTCGCCAAACGTGCAAGGGATGCTGGCACAATTGGCCAAACAAAAACAGGTGCGACTGCACAGCCTGATCGTCGGCTCAGCCCGCCAACACTTGATCCAAAAATATGATATTGCCGGCGTGTCCCACCAGATCCGCTTTGCTACGACCTGGGAGACGTCTAACGAAGAAAATACGGGCTTGCTGCTGGATGTGTTCGAACAGTAACCGCAAGGAATGCGGGCGACCGCTTCGCTATTGTTCCCGCCCAAGCATTTGCCCATACAACAAACCAGGTCTGCTCGCGACCTGGTTTGTTTTTTCGTGTTATGCATCAGCCGAGGCGGCTGGTTGTTCAGACAAGCGGACGGGACATTTTGGCCAGTCGGGAAATCATCGTTTTGCCAAATTCCAGCTCGTCAAATTTTTGCTCGACTTGCTGCCGATCAAACGCCCACTGGGCTTCATCCAGCGCGAGTTCAAGCGGAAGATCGCGGAAGATCGTGGCCAATTTCCGGCTGAGATACACTTGCTCTTGATGTGTTTCCAATTTTTCTCTCAGCTTCGCTGTGCATTGATGCAAGTTGGCATACAGATTTTCCAGACTGCCAAATTCCATGATCAATTTCAGGGCGGTTTTTTCGCCGACTCCGGGACAGCCGGGGATACAATCGGAGGTGTCGCCTTGCAATGCCTTAAGATCGACGACCTGTTCCGGCGTAATGCCGCGCAGTTCCCGCAGGCTTTCCGGTGTATAGTGCTCATGTTTGCCGCCATTTTTTAAAATTTTCACCGCCACCTGCGGCGCGACGAGCTGGAGACTGTCGTAGTCGCCGGTGGCGATCACGACTTCGCTGCCTTCTTCGGCAAAGCGAGTGCTTAATGTTCCCAAAATATCGTCGCCTTCATAGCCGGGCAAACCAACATTCGGGATGGAAAATGCTGCTGTTACTTCTTTGACCAGTTCAAATTGCGGCACGAGTTCTGGCGGCGGCGACACCCGATTGGACTTATACCCCGCATACCATTCGCTGCGAACCAGCGTTTCGCGGGAAGCGACGTCCCATCCGACAATGACGTGGGTCGGGGAAAGCGCCTCTGTATAATCAAGAAGCATCTTGGTAAAACCATAGACAGCATTGGTGTAAACCCCCGAGGAGGTTTGACGGTAACTGCCTGTCCAAGATGAAGCGTAAAAGGCACGAAACAGGAAACTCATTCCGTCAATCAGCAAAATAGTTGGTTGCAAACTCAAACTGTTGTTCTCCTCTCATCTTGTATTGAATGATTATAACACATTTCCTCCTTACAAAAATTACAAGGGATTGAAGATGAATCTGGAGGCATCCTAGTAACACCAACACAACAAAACAACTTCCCATCGCCTCTCGGTCTCACTGAAGAGAAGCATATAGCTGGCGGTGCAACCCCGTCCCGAGAGAAAAAAATGCTTAAGGAGGCATCACAAATGGCTAACAACGGTGGTAATAACAACAACTTGTTGGTTCCTCAAGCAAACCAAGCTCTGGATCAATTGAAGTATGAAATTGCTTCTGAATTTGGTGTAACTCTTGGTGCAGATACGACTTCTCGCCAAAACGGTTCTGTCGGTGGAGAAATCACCAAGCGTCTCGTAAGCTTTGCAGAACAACAACTTGCTGGACGTTAATTTTCCGCAAACTGAATAGCTGGATGCACAGAAGGGGTCCTACGGGGCCCCTTTTCCCTTTTTATAAAAAGTCGGGTAACGATCCTGTCAGGCCCATTCTCCTAGTTCTGGTTGATGGCACAAGCAAACAAATGGACGCGTTCGTAAAATACCGAAGAAACCGAGGTATGCGTTTTGAAAGGAGCATCGACGGATGAGGAGAAGGGCAGCAAGAAGAGCCGCCAACAAAATTTTGCGGGAAAATCCCAATTTCTCCAAATGGTTGCTCAGTGACAGCAATCGAGTAAAAGAAATTCGCGCCAATCCGGAAATCGTACAAACATGGCACCAAAAATGGAGAGAACAAAATTTTGGCAAATTAAACTTATATAATTTAACAGAAAAAACAAGAAGAGCGAATGAGTGGTTGACAAAGGTACAATCGGCTTTGGAGAATATGTCCAATCCTGACAAGAAAGATACAACCACACCGTGAGAGGGGGGGATTACCCTCCTTTTCCTTTTTCATTCGCTCTGTTATTTGGTATACTGGGAAAGGGAGGGAAAACCAAGCGATTTTTTTGCTTGTTTCCGCTCCTTAGTTTGAGTGTGTTCACTCCCGGGCTTGTTGAGGAGGTTTATAGCAAAGATGAAGACAGAAGTTCCAAAAAAAGTGTTTAATAGCCTGGTACATTTCCTCGCTCCGTACGAACAGGCGGTAGACGAGTTGAAAATAAAATTAAAAGGAATCAAATACGGCTTTTTGAAAAGCGGCAGATATTCTCCGATTGAGTTTGTCGTAGGAAGAGTCAAAAAAATCGATAGTTTATTAAAAAAAGCACGGGAAAAAGGAATCGACTTCACACAGGAAAACTGGATGGAGGTACTGAACCGCGAAATCGTGGATATTGCCGGTCTGCGGATCGTTTGCCGCTATATTGATGATGTGCGGGAAGTGATGCAGCTTTTGCAAAATCGGGAAGACATCATCGTGCACGACATTAAAGATTATATCACCCATCCGAAAGATTCGGGATACCGCAGCATTCACATGATCGCTTCCTATACGGTTTACCATGGCAGCGAGAAAAAGAAGCTGTTTTGTGAGATTCAAATCCGGACGCTGGGTATGAATTTTTGGGCCACAAACGAGCATGAACTGCGATACAAATATGACGGAAACATTCCAAAAGATGTCCTGGAGCATTTAAATCAAGCTTCAATGATTACACACCAATTGGACATTCTGATGAATAATTTGCGCCAGGATGTATTGACGCCGAAGCCGGTGGACAACACGTTGGAAGAGAAATTGGAAGAGATTTTTTCACTCTATGTCAAACAAGATATGGAATCGGCTGCTTCGCTTTATCGCGAACATGTGAGCAGCTTTGAACAAGCCTTTCAGGACAACCCTAAATTCAAAATGATCCATGATCTGTTGGGCAAACGCCTGGGCGAGTAACGTACAAGCCTTGTCCTTTCGCTCAAAAAACGGTAGAGTGTGTAGAGAACGTTTTGAAAAAATGAAAGGAATTACAGCTACGAATGAGAACATTAGTCCGACAACTGGTTCTGCTGGGCTGCCTGCTCTTGGTAATGGGAACAGCCAACATTGCATCTGCTCAAGCAGACGATCAACTGACGAACGAGATGATTAATGGAGAAGGCGCTGTCTTGATTGACGCGACAACAGGCAAGGTTCTGTTTGAGAAAAACCCGCACGAACGTTTGTTTCCGGCTAGTATTACCAAGATTGCAACCGGAATTTATGCGATTGAAAATGGAAATCCTGATGATATTGTAACCGTCTCAAAAAAGGCGAGGTATGAAGAGGGCACACGGGTTTACTTGGCGGAAGGGGAACAAGTGCCGTTGCGAAAGCTGGAATACGGCTTATTAATGAATTCCGGCAACGATGCGGCAACCGCGATTGCAGAGCATCTGGCAGGCACCACGGAACAGTTTGCCGAACAATTAAACGCCTTTTTGCAGGAGAAGGTCGGCGTACAGGATACACATTTTACCAATGCGCACGGTTTGCATGACGATAACCATTATACAACCCCTTACGATATGGCCAAGATTGCACAGTACGCCATGCGCAACCCGATTTTCCGTGAGATTGTCGCTACCAAAACATTGCCATGGGATGGGAAAGAGTGGAAGACAACGATCGTAAACCATAATAAATTGCTATGGAGTTACGAAGGGACGACAGGGATTAAAAACGGCTTTACGGATCAGGCCCAGAATACGCTGGTTACGTCTGCGAAACGGGGCGAGAGTGAATTTATCGCGGTGACGATGAAAGCTCCCTCGAGCAACTACGCCTACAAGGATGTAACCAAAATGCTCGATTACGCTTTTGCGCATTACGAGACAAAGCAAATCGCCAAAGCTGGCGACACGTTTGAACTGGCATCAACTTCACCTGATCAACCGAAACAGGAATTTTACACGAATCAAGATTTGTATGTAACGGTACCGCTTGGTTCCACAATCGTTCAAGAAGTAACGGCGAACGGTCAATTGGTCGTGCAAGCAGGGGCAGACGGCGAAGAATTTCCCCTGCAGAAAAAAGCCCCGCCGCGACAGGTAAAATCCGTTCAGCAAACAGCCTCACCGCAAGTACCTGGGCAATCCAATGCGCCGTATTATGCGCTGCTCATTGTTTGGCTGTTGCTCAATCTGTTCCTGCTGACCGTTTTGATCGCGAGAATCCGCAACAGACGGCGGCTGCGCCGAAACCGCTATCGTTATGAGCGCACCGACTACCGGAGAACAGATTGGTCTTGATGATGACAAACAGCACACTTGCCTGATGGACAAGCGTGCTGTTTTTTTCGTCCCCAAAAGCTTCTTTTCTTTATACTCTTTATACCGGACGCTTGAAACTGTGCATTCAACCAATCTTTTGACGGAAGCGATAGCTTACTTTTACGTAGCGCCAGATTCATTCAGCGGTCGCAGGAAACAGATCAAGAACCGTAACAGGGTCTGTTTTGATAATTTTCTTTGAGTCCGATAATATATATTATGTAAACTTATAAAACGAAAAAGAAAGGCACAGACGGATTTTTGTGGTTCACGCACAATGATTCGAACTGAATGGATCATTGTTGTTCTGATATGGTTGTACGAATGTTAAAACGGTCGCCTGGGATCGTTTATATTGGACGCTGTTTCATTATTATTCCGCTGCAGCGGTTTCTTCTGGGCGTGGAATGAATCATCAACCGAGATTTATTGGATAAAACTCATCAATAAAAATAATGGCCGATAAACGGTGCACAACCGTTAAAACATGTGATTTTTGGCGGATTGACGCAATCAATGAACACAATTGAACACAAATTGGCAAGATGGTCAGTCATCACATCGATTAGACTCAAATTTAGCTGGCTGACCCAAGAGCCAGCAGCTTCTTCATCATCCTTGCTTTCTGTTTTGATTTCAGTACATGAAATTGACATTTCATGTACTGTTTTTAATTTGATTAAAAACAGCAACTTTTTTAAGCGTTTTGTGAAATATTTGCTTACTCGAGCTTTTACCTAACAGACGTGCATCTGTTTTCTTCCACCCGTCAATCGGTTCATTCCCTGCTTGCCTCTCTTCTCTGTTCTGTTCTTCAGAATGACTGACCGATTATGTGAGTTAGCACCTTGTTCCGTTTTCCCCTCCTCTGCCTTTCCCCTGCGATTTTGCTGCGGAATGACGAAGTACGCCGGATAGACAGGCACGGCAGAAAAAAATAGACTCGATCGTCCGGACATGGATCTGATCGGGCCTTTCTGATGAGTCTTATATCGTTTTGTCAAGCTTCCGCATGAACGCGAAGCAAGCTGTTTTCTTCAACAAGCGCCTTGGGAAAACCATTAGCTTAGGTTTTTGTCGTAACAAATTTCTCCGCCAATAATCGTTTTCTCGATCCGCGTAGATAACAATTCATCCGGATCGATTTCGAGGAGATGATGCGAGAAAACGGTCATATCTGCATATTTTCCGACGCTGATCGTGCCCTTCACATGCTCTTCGTTGGTGGCATAGGCACCTCCGAGCGTGAACAACTGTAACGCCTCCGCCATCGTTAGTTTTTCAGCCGGGTTGTAGCCGGCGTGCTGCTCATGCGGTGAGCGGCGTGTCACAGCGGCGTGGATTCCCAGCAATGGTTCGATCGGCTCGACTGGCGCGTCAGAACCTCCAGCGCAAAGAATTCCCGAAGAGAGCATGGACTTCCAAATGTAGCACTGATTTGCCCGCTCTTCTCCAATACGTTCGATCAACCAGGGGAAATCACCGACCAGAAAACGCGGTTGAATATCGGCAACGATCGTTGGCTTACGGAGTCTTTCCAGCAAATCGGCACGGAGTAACGAGGTATGGATCATTCGATCCCGATACTTCACTGGCGGAAACTTCTCCAAAGTGGTCAACACATGATCAAGCGCTTGATCGCCAATCGTGTGAACGGCAATCGGCATCATGGCTTCTCTTGCTTCCTGAAACAACTCGGTTAAGCGCTCCAGATCATGGATTTCGCTGCCATATTCGTCCGGTTTATCTTCATATGGACTGGAGAGCAACGCGGTTCGGCCCCCAAAGCTGCCATCTGCGAAAATCTTGACCGCTCCGATCTGCAACGATGCGTTTCCATACCCCGCATACATCCCCAACTCGCGAAGTTGTTTGATGAATGGATAATAGATCAGCAAATTGCAACGCAACCCGCTCTGTTCCTCATTGATCAACTGATCGTATAGTTTGTATGTTTGCTCCAGTCCGCCCAGATAACGCAAATCTTCGGTGTGTACGCTCGTTAAGCCATGACTCATCGCCGCAGTCATCGCTTTCCGCAGAGATTCCTTCCACTCCGCGAATGTCGGTGCGGGAATGTGCCGCGCGATGATTTCTGACGCCGTTTCCAGCAACAACCCTGTCGGCTGCTGCGTTGTCGGATCTAGCACGACTGTGCCCCCGGGAGGGATGGGCATATCGGGTGAGTAGTTGGCCATTTCCAACGCTTTGCTATTGACCAGGGAAACATGGCCGCAAATCCGCGTCAGAAAAATCGGACAATGCGGGGCAGCTCAATCTAGTTCCGCAATGGTCGGCAAAAGATGATCGCAAAACCGGTTTTCATCCCATCCTCTGCCTTGAATCCAAACTCCTTCAGCGGTTTGCGCGGCTTTCTTCTTTACTGTCAGGAGCAGTTCTTCTTTGGAAGTTGCCTGGCTTAAATCAACGGATAAAAAGCTCATTGCCAGACCGGACAGGTGGAGATGACTGTCGATAAGACCGGGTGTGACGAACT
Organism: Brevibacillus fulvus; assembly: GCF_016908525.1. GTDB lineage: Bacteria > Bacillota > Bacilli > Brevibacillales > Brevibacillaceae > Brevibacillus_G > Brevibacillus_G fulvus. Next base: position 572,358 of record NZ_JAFBEB010000001.1, on the reverse strand, counting down.
TTCCTTCCAGATTGATCACTTTGACATCGTTGCGCCCCCATTGCAAGAGCATGTCGTCCTCGCTTCCCAGATCAACGATTTTCCCATCTTGCACCACTACCGATTCAACCAGTGGTTTAGCCGGATTCAACGTATGAAAGAACCCATTTCGAAATATGGTTGTCATCTTACAGATACCCCTCTTCCATCATGTGATAGACATCGCTTCCCGCTGCGATAATGTCGTTTTTCGACCGGCGACTGATCTCGTTTGCCGCTTCCTGCGCTTTCTTGATGGCGAGCTGTTCATCCACCGTCAACAACTTTCGCTCTTCCATAATCAGTTGTCCATCAATCAGCACCGTTTCCACCTCATTCCCGCGGGCTGAATAGACGAGATTTGGGACAAGATTGCGGATAGGGTCGGTGATAATCGGTGTCATATTGGCTTCCAACAAGTTAATTATAAGTATATCCGCCTTCTTGCCCGGGCGAAAGCTGCCAATTTCGTGATCCAATCCGATCGCTTGTGCGGCTTCGATCGTTGCCAGACGCAACGCCTGCCAGGCAGGGAAAACGCGGGGATCTGCTCGCTTAACCTTGTTTAAGATCGCTGCAAACTTCATTTCATTAAACATGTTGTTACAGTTGTTTCCCGGAGCCTGATCGGAGCCTAGCGCCGCCTTTCCACCCGCCTCGATAAAATCCAGAACAGGCGGTACCAACCCATCGATAATCCCGATGCTGCCCGGGCAGCAGATCATCGATGCTCCGCGCATGGCAACCAGCTGTGTTTCTGTTTTCGTGGCCTCAGTCAAATGCACAGCCATCAATCGGCGATCCAGGTAATTCAATTCATCGAGGAATGGAATTGAACGTTTCTGATAGCGCTTTTCCATTTGCGCGATTTCCCGATCCCCTTGTGCCACATGCATGTGAATCAAGGTATCGTATTTTTCGGCGAGAGCCTTTACTTCCAGCAACAATTCAAGCTCCAGCATATCCGGCCCCTGCGGCCCAAACAGACAAGTGATCCGGCCATTTTCTTTGCCGTGCCACTGCTCGATCAGACGGATGTTTGCCTGCAGTTTTCTTTCTCCGATCGCCGGATCAAACGGGTAAAGTTCCCCTACGGGAATGGAACTGATATCATCCGGAAGTTGATTGATCATTTCACACACTCTGGCACGGGCGCCTACTTTTGAATAGTTTTGCACCAGCCGGTTCATGGATGAATCGTAATCGCAAAAGGTGGTTGTGCCCGCCTTGATACCTTCAATAATGTTAACGAGCGAGCCGGCTGCGGCGTCATCTTCTTCGCTGTTCTTCTTAAAGGGCCACAGCCCTTTTTGCATCCAGTGCGACATATCCTGGGCCATCCCCCGATAGATCGAGATTCCCGTATGAATGTGAGCGTCGATGAGTCCTGGCATGACCAGCTTATTTGTGGCATTGATCAGCTGATCGGCTTGACAGTTTGATAAAATTTCATCGCTGCGGCCAACAGCGACAATCGTATTCCCGCGAACAGCGACCGCTCCGTCTGCGATCATGCCGACGCCTTTGCCTTCCATCGTGATAACATATCCATGCGCGATGATCAAGTCGACTTTCATCAGAATCCCCCCCGCCGATTAATGCTGTAATACTTTCGCCAAAAAGTCCTTCGCCCGCTCGGATTGGGGATTGCTGAAAAACTGTTCGGGCGGGGCCACCTCAACGATTTTTCCATCTGCCATGAACACAATTTGGTCGCAAATTTCTCTGGCAAAGCCCATTTCATGCGTAACGACAACCATCGTCATTCCGCTCGCGGCAAGTTTGCGTATCGCATCCAGTACCTCTTTGATCATTTCTGGGTCCAGGGCCGAGGTCGGCTCGTCAAACAGCATAAGTTTGGGGTCCATCGCCAGTGCCCGTGCGATCGCTACACGTTGCTGCTGTCCGCCTGACAGCTGTCCCGGATAGGATGCGAATTTTTCCCCCAGTCCCAAAGAGCTCAACAGCTCTCTCGCCTTCTCTTCCGCTTCTTTTTTCGGGACTTTTTTTACCTGTATGGGGGCTATGGCCACATTCTCCACGGTTGTCAGATGTGGATACAGATTGAAGGATTGAAACACAAAACCAACATCGGCTCGAAGTTTATTAATGTCTGTCTTTTTGTCATGCACCGATATACCATCGATCAAGATTTCGCCCGCTTGTATCGATTCCAGGGCATTCATCGTGCGAATCAACGTGCTTTTCCCAGCGCCGCTCGGACCGATGATCGCGTACACATGCGATTTCGGTACCGTGAGATTGATAGCCTTCAACACCTGCTGATGCCCAAAGCTTTTGCTTACTTGGTTCACCTGGATCACATCGCTTGCCCCCTTTACTCCAACACTTTGTATTTCCGCTCCAATAAACCGATGAGCTGAGATAATGAGAACGTCAGACAGAAATAAAGCAGGGCGACAAAGGTCCAAATTTCTAACGCGACAAACGACGTTGCCACCAGGTTTTTCGCCACGAGTGTCAGATCGACTACCGAAATAACGGAAACCAGCGAAGAGTCCTTAATGAGAATGATGAACTGCGATGCCATGGGAGGCAATACTTTGCGGATGGCTTGCGGAAAAATAATAAAACGCATGGCTTGTGCATAGGTCATGCCGGATGAACGGGCTGCCTCCATCTGTCCACGCGGTACGGACTGGATGCCTGCACGCACAATCTCGGCAATGAAAGCAGCGGAGAACAAAGACAAGCCAAGGATTGCTGACCAATACGAGCCGAGCTTTAAAAACCGTCCCAACACGAAATAGATCCAAAGGAGAATGACGAGGAGCGGTACGCCGCGAATAAATTCAATATAGCCGATGGCCAGATTGGCAATGACGCGATTGCGCGCTACCCGACAAAGTCCGATGAATACGCCAATCGGGATGCTAAAGAGCAACGCCAATGCGGAAATTTCAATGGTTAACCAAGTGCCCTCGAGGAGTAGATCAATATTTTCGGGAATGACATTCCAATGCATGCAGTATTCCTCCTCCTGCTATCCGTTCGTCTGCTCTACGGTATTGATCCAGTCGTTCGATTGAAACCACTTGGCAAATGAGGCTTGCTCCGCCGCCCCGCCCCGATATGAATACAGGAATGAGTTGATCCAGTTGACCATGGCAAAATCGTTCAAGCGCACGGCAATTCCCAAATTTTCGTTCGAAATCAACTCATAAACCCCTTTGACCGAATCGGCGTTCATGACTTCATACATCCGAATGCCCGGCTCGTCAAAAACGACCCCATCTATCTGTCCGCCCTTCAGCGCAATAGACGCACTCGTAAAGCCGTCAAAATCTAACACTTCAGCTTGTTTATACAGTTGCTTGGCGAGCAGCGCGCCTGTCGTACCTTGGGAAACACCGATCTTCTTGCCAGGCTGATCGAGGTCTTTCCAGCTTTTGGTGGCTTTGTCCCCTTTTTGAATCATCAATACCTGGCCAGAGGTGTAATACGGATTCGAGAAGCTCACAGATAATGCACGATCTCCACGAATCGTCACTCCTGAAATCACCATATCGATGTCACCCGTTTGGAGCGCGGGGATCAGCCCGCTAAATTCAAATTCCTTAAACTCGACGTCGACCTTCAACGACTCCGCGATCGCTTTCCCCAAATCGATGTCGTAGCCAACAAAGTTCCGCTCCTTATCTCTCATCTCAAACGGGGGATAACCGGGAGAAGTGCCAATAATCAGTTTTTTTCGCTCCTTGATCTGATCAAGGGTGGATGGTGCCGCTTGACCGACACCTGTCTCCTGTGAGCATCCCGTCACAAACAGCATGAGCAAGACCAAAAAGGTCAAAACGAGCTTGTTCATTCCCTTCCCTCCTCCATTTCGTATTTCATGACGAGCCGATCGGATCGCGGCGTAAAAATACGGTCATACAGTGGATGGCACCCCAACCTTTCATAATTTCGTCCATTTCCACTTCAATGACAGTCACCCCTGCATCTTCCATCTTGGCTTTCGTTTCCGGGTTGCCGGCCGGCATCAGAACTTTTCCTGGCTCCAGCGCGACAAAATTTGTACAGAACGACTCTTTCACCTCTGCGAGATTCGTCGCTTCAATAATGGTAAAGTCGCGGTCAAGCAAAGGTTTGACCACGTCATAAGGAACCTGCCAAGGGAACAAGACCGCTTTCTTTTTATCGCAAATATTCAATAGACCATCAATATGGGCATGGCCGTACGGGATTTCAAAGTGAATGAAGTCGGTAACCCCGATATTGCGCAATTCCGCTTCCACCTGAGCGGCTCCCGATTTGTTGGCACGCGCCCCCGTTCCGATAATGACCGTTTGCCGATCTACCCACATGGCACAGGCGCCGTCAAAGTAACCGTCCCCGTTGATCGTTTTCAAGATGGGAACCCCCAGCTTTGCCAGCTGCTCTGCCACATAGCGTTCTTCGCCCCTGCGCGCTTCGATGCCCGGTCGACACACGATCGCGCCTTCCGGTGTCATCACGATCAGATCACGCAAATAAAGCGCATTGGGTCTATCTGGTCGCATGTTCTCTACATAATGGACTTGTACCCCATGCTCTCGATAAAGCTGTGCCAAAACATCTTGCTGCCTGCGCGCACGATCGGTCTGCATGGGGGATTTCCAGCGGAATTGAGTGTAATTGTCCTGATTCACGATATCGATTTCCGCCCCCGGCCTCCGCAGCAACACGGTATGAAGCTTGCCTACCTCTGAGTCACAATACCAGTCCCCCCATAAGTGGGGCATATCCTCCGCAAAGCTCTTCTCGGAAGGGAACCAGCGCTCCCCTTGTACCGTGATTTGTGGCATCCAAAGATCACCTCCCTGTTTATAATCCATGCTATGCATAGTGATATAAACTTATTTACTGATTATTCAGAAAGATACAAAACTTAAAGACAAGATGGCTCTGTTCCTTCAGCTTGCAAGCACCGTCCTGCCCGCCCGATCGAATCCAGTCACGCGCCGAATTGCGAGGTTGCGAGTTTCAGCTGTTTGCCAAAATCTTCTCCAATCGCAGAATGGAAAGAGAAAGTCTATCAGTCTGTTGTACCCTCCTGAATAAGACCTCCTCATCTGGGAGCGCAAGCGGCCGCTTTCAAAAGTGGCGCAACGGTTTATAGAAACATTTGATAGAAAGGCAAGCAATCGTTAATCAGACAAAAAAGCGCAAGGGATTTTGCTTCCCTGCGCTTTTTTTGCGACGCTGCCATCGCGATTCGCAGTTTATTCTCAAGAAGTTTGCCCGCTAACGTCGGGATGGGGAAACGTGCGGAGCATTCCTTGCAGCGTCTGCTTGTCCAGATAGCGGCCATCGCTGATTACCGACCAAATCTGGCGCGTATGGGCAATCTCAACCAAAGGATTTTCGTCGAGCAGCACCAAATCGGCCCATTTTCCCGCTTCGATGCTGCCTGATGAATTTTCGATGCCCAGAAAACGCGCAGGTGTAATCGTCGCCGCTTGCAGCGCTTCCAGCGGAGTCAGCCCTGCTTGTACCAGCAATTCCAGTTCATCATGCAGGCTAAAGCCAAAGACGAGGTTAGGCGTCGGCTCTTTTTCGTGCCAAAGCGTATCCGTCCCGGCCATAATCGGGACGCCTTGTCTGTTCATCTCGTCGATTAAATGCGGATATATTTGATAGAGTTGGCTGATGACCGATTGGGTCAATTGTGCCCCCGGGTTTTTCGCTTTGATTTGCTTTTGGTAATCTTCCCAATATTTTTGGATGTCGGTCGGAACATGTTGAGCAAGCGCGGGATCGATCGGGCCTAACAGGTTGTGATACACAACCAGCGTCGGCACCATATGCGTATCGTGGTTGGCAAAAGTCTCAAACAAAGCGTGCGCCTTCGCCTTGTCGAAAGATTGGGCCGCTTCCAGGTCGACAGCAAAGATGTAGGATAAATGGTCGGCATAATTCTTTCTGATTTCCGCTTCCCGACTGGAAGAGGCGATCAGCACACCGTACAGATGCTCGATACTTTTTTGGCCCATCTCCGCTGCCGTTTTGGCACTGACGGCAAACGGCACATGACCGGCGAAGGGAATGCCTTGTTCCTTGGCCTCATCGGCGATTGCCTTGTACACGTTGTCCGGCAGATATGTATACACCTTGATAAAATCGACGCCGGCCTGAACCAATTGATCCACTTCCGCCCGCGCCTCTTCCGGGGAACGGAGATTGACCTGCATGAGTGAACCATCCCCCAATGTTCTCGCCCCATCGAGCGCGGGACCAGCGAAGAATACGTGCGGTGCCGGCGTCCCGTCCAGCAGCGTTTCCCGCCATCTCTGGACATCTTCCAGCGGCGCTCCCATATCGCGAATGCCGGTTACCCCGTTGGCCAACAAATACGGAAACGCAATCTGCTCATCATCCAGCAGGTGCACATGCATGTCCCACAAGCCCGGGATGACAAACTTCCCGGTCGCGTCGTAAACAACGGTGTCTTGCGGCAAGCGGATTTGGCCGGATGGTATCACCTGTACGATACGGCGGTTGTCCATCACGACAGTCTGATCAGGCAAAAGAGCACCGTTCTTCACATCGACGACGGTCACATGGGTGATCGCCAGCGGTGCGGGATTGCTTGCATCGTCGGCAGCTGCCGAACAGACGGGAGCAAGAACGACTAGGGAAGAGAATAGTAATGCGATCGTCAACAAACCTTTTGTCTTCATGCATTCCTCCGTAAACTGGGCTATGTCGCGTTGATTCCTTGTCTTGATTGTATCAAAGCTGGAAGCAAATCGCTTGAGCTTGGCGCAATTTGTTCGAACAAGCCATTTCGCGAACGAGCCCGGCATTGGTCAATCGATGCCAGCACGGTATAATATAAAGAGAAAACTTGCTTTTTGCGAGAAGAAAGCGCGTATGGACAGAGGATGTTGCAAAAATGAAATCTTTGATTGTAGTAGGTGCGGGAATACTGGGAGCATCCACGGCTTACCAGCTGGCGAAAAGCGGCGTTCCGGTCACGATCGTTGACGAAGCGCACAACGGACAAGCTACCGATGCGGCGGCGGGCATTATTTGTCCATGGCTGTCGCAACGGCGCAATCAGGCGTGGTACCAACTGGCCAAGAGCGGGGCTCGCTTTTATCCGACGCTGATCGATGAATTGCAGCAAGCGGGTGAAACGCAAACCGGTTATCGGCGGGTTGGAGCGATCAGTATTCACAAAAATCCGCAAAAGTTGGCGGATATGGTCAAACGTGCGGTCAAACGCAAAGAGGATGCGCCCGAAGTTGGCGAGATCACTTTGTTGACGTCTGCCGAAGCAAAGTCGTTGTTTCCGCCGCTCGCTGATGATTATGGAGCGGTCCACATCAGCGGTGCCGCCCGTGTCGATGGTCGAGCGTTGCGCGATGCCCTGCTGCGGGCGGCAGTCAGATTGGGAGCGAGACGAATCAAGGGAATGGCTGCGCTCCACTGCGATGCCCAACGTGTGACGGGTGTAAAAGTGGGAGCGGACTTGCTTGAAGCCGACACCGTGATCGTTTGCGCCGGTGCCTGGGCTGAGCAAATACTGGCTCCCTTGGGCGTCACGTTCAAGGTTACGTTCCAGAAAGCGCAAATTGTTCATCTCGAATTGCCCAAGACAGATACGGAACACTGGCCGGTCGTCATGCCCCCCAGCGATCAATATATGTTGGCGTTTGAACACGGGCGGATTGTCGTGGGCGCGACGCACGAAAACGAGGTAGACGGCTTCGACACGCGCCGCACCGCTGGCGGCATGCATGAAGTATTGACCAAAGCATTGGAAACGGCACCCGGCTTGGCCGACAGCACGTTTCTCGAAGCCAGAGTCGGTTTTCGCCCATTTACACCCGGATTTCTCCCCGTATTAGGTTATTTGCCCGGATATGAAGGAATTCTCGTGGCGAATGGTCTGGGTGCTTCAGGGTTGACGATGGGGCCATTTATTGGTGAGCAGCTGGCCAAGCTGGCTTTGGGACAAGAGGTCGACCTTGATCTTGAGCCGTACGAGGTAAAAGGCGCTTTGCTCCCTTCCTAGGAACGAAAAAACCGCGCAAAAAAACCTGGTGTTCCTCGCGATGAGGATCATCAGGTTTTTTACTTTCTGGCGTACAAAGGGTCCGTAAGCCACGTTTTGTTCTTCGTCGTGCTGGCAACGGAAGCCATCCTCGCACAATGAAGGAGAATCATCTATCTCACATCTTGTTTGCCCAAGATGTGCAACTCCTCTGTTCTCGTTTCCTTAGGAGTTGTTCCCCGACCAACATTTGGGTTTCTCGCAGAGGGTGTTTACCTCGTTCCACTTTCCACGTTTCCATGGAAACTTCGTCACTGTGGCACTTTCAAGGTATTCGGGACATATCCGCAAACGGACGTAGCCCCTTTCCCTGACGTAAGCTGATGTACAGCTCCCTAGGGTTGTTAGCCCTAGCCTCCAAACTCCAAGCATCTCAGCTTGGGCGAGCGTGGACTTTCCTCAAGGACATCGTCGTCCCTGCGATTCTCTTCGTTTACCTTTGTACCTCTATCGATTTTTGTGATTTACAAACGATCGGTCCCACTGATTGCTTGTCGGTGGGTGGACTCTTACTATACCAAAAAAGCGTCTTTATGCTCAAGGGACAAATATTGGCACTTCCGCCTTCTGTTTGAACGGACCGGCTCGCTCACTGGTGGCGATCCGGTTGACAATGGAGTTTTTTATGTCGACTTGCCTGTTTCAACCTCGCCATACCATTTATTCATTCCGCCGTTCATGTTTGTCACGTTGTAGCCTTGAGCGGCGAGAAACTCGCACGCTTTGCTGCTTCGTCCACCACTGCGACAGACGACAACCGTTTCCGTCTGGCGATCAAGTTCCTGCAGCCGCTCAGGAAGTTCGTTCAGCGGAATATGCTTTGCATTGGGAATATGGCCCGATTCCCACTCCTCTTGTTCACGCACGTCCAAAATAATCATCCGATCTTTGTTCTTCAACCGCTCGTGGATATCGGAAGGGAATTGTTCGTTAAAGCTGACCGCAGTCATTTGCTGCCTCCAATCTTATAAAAGTTTGCTGTTCCCGCGTAGTTTTGGTCTGCAGCGCAAAATGCATACGGTCTGCCGCTTTTTTGCCGGTGCATTTGCATTACAGTTTGCTGTTCCCGCGTAGTTTTGGTCTGCAGCGCAAAATGCATACGGTCTGCCGCTTTTTTGCCGGTGCATTTGCATTACATAGAGATACGAAAAATGGTAAAAATAACTGGTAATCCAAAACAAAGGTTGAATCCAATGTATACGTTTGCTTTTATTGCTTTGGCAGTCAATTTTCTGATCATCGTGCTGATGCCCAAGCGTCTTACTCGTAAAGAGATGTATATGACCGGGATGACCATGCTGGGCATCACCTTGTTTATTGATTGTATCGTTGGCTTTGCTCTGGACTTGTTTGACGATGTAGACAAAGAGATTCATGTTGTTGACATTATTCTGGAAGCTACGATCGGTCCTTCCTACGGATTGATCATTACCAACTTTTTGCCGAAAGGGAAGGCAAAATTTTGGCTGTACCTCGTCGCCGTTGTGATCATTTCGCTCGTTTTGGAGTCACTGTTCGTTTACTTTAAATTCCTCGTTTATAAAGGCTGGACCTTATGGTACTCGAGTCTGGTTTATGTGCTCGGTATGCTGTTTCTGCGTTGGCACTTGCGGTTTATCCGCTCGCCGGAATGAACCGAGTGAAACGGCAACATCAATACTATTCTTAAGGATCGATTCGTTGATGAGAATAATAGCTGCACTGTTCTCGATTGTCATGCCCGGATTTGGCCAAATCTACAACGGACAATTTATCAAAGGACTCGTGTTTGTGATTTTTGAGCACTTTGACAACTCCGCCGCTCTGATCAACCAAGCCATTCACCTGGATTTCAACGGTCAGCATGCAGATGCGATTCGCACGGTCAATTTCCAATACCTGCTGTTTTATTCTCCGTTTTATGCCTACAATGTATGGGATGCGATGTTTTTTGCCCGACCGGGTCTGGACAAAGCCAGGTCGGCCATCCCTTTTGTATGCGCCGCCATTGTTGGCGAGATTGGTTCCATATACGCCACTCTCATTCCGTTCCCCAGTTTCACCATCGGGTTGCTTGTTATTATTCCGATGCTCATTGGCTTGTTGGTGTTTGCTCGAAAATAATCGCAAAAGCCAATAAGATCAGGGCAATCATTGGCTAGATCCGCATTTTGCAAACCTCACTGCCTGCATGCTGTCCAACCGAATCTTCGCCAAAGCATCCCCTCTATTGGATTGACGTGCGCGGAGTGATTGCTGCCGGTTCCTTCCTGCAATTTTCAGTTTACGCCCCTCGTGGCGGCCTGCACGTTGCGAAACGTCGCGGCCGCGCGGTTTATACGCCCAAATATTGATGCTGTACCTCCTTGTTGGCCAACAGCGCTTGTGGCGAACCGTTCCAGACGATTTGCCCCTTATTCATGATCAGCACTTCATCTGCCACCGCGCAGGCCAAATAAAAGTTTTGCTCCACCAGCAAGATGGACAGTCCGGTTTTCTTCAAAGTTTGAATGATCTCACCGATCTGCTCGATCACGACCGGAGCCAATCCTTCCGATGGTTCATCCATGAGCAAAAAGTGCGGGTTGGTCAGCAGCGCGCGGCCAATCGCCAGCATCTGCTGCTGCCCTCCGGAAAGCTGCGTGCCCATGTTTTGCTCCCGTTCCTTCAAGATTGGGAACAGTTCATAAACCTCCTCCAGCGTCCACACCTTTTGCCCGGCTTTGCGATCTTGCCTCGCTTCCCGCGCCGATACGGTCAAATTTTCACGAATCGTCAAGGAAGGAAAAATGCGCCGCCCCTGCGGCACCAGGGCAATTCCCTGTCGGGCGATTTTGTACGACGGCAGGCCGGAAATCGTCGCGCCGCAGAAACTGATCCGACCGTGGCGCGGCGTGGTTAAGCCGGCGATCGAGTGGATGGTCGTTGTTTTTCCCGCGCCGTTGCGGCCGAGCAAGGCCATGCACTTGCCAGTCGGCACCTCAAAGGAGAGCCCTTGCAAAATATGGCTATTTCCGTAATAGGTATGAACTTGTTCAAGCTTCAGCATGCTGCAGGGTCCCTCCTCCGAAATAAATCTCCTTGATCCGTTCATCCCCGCTGATATTCCCAGGCGTGTCGCTGGCAAATACTTCGCCGTGGTGTAAAACCGTAATGCGGTCGGCGATGGAAAAGACAACCTCCATATCGTGCTCGATCACCAGCAGCGTGATCGAGCGCGGCATGCGCTGAATCAGTTTGGTCGTTTGCACCGTTTCCGCCGGTGACATACCCGAAGTAGGTTCGTCAAGCAACAAGATTTTCGGTTTGGAAGCGAGCGCCAACAACACTTCGAGCAATCGCTGCTCCCCGTAGGAAAGTTCATTGACAACGCGGCTGCGTCGCTCCCATAAATCCCATTGTTTGAGCAGCGACTCCGTTTCTTCGACCGTCTCCGTATATCGAGCGAGCGGTTTCAAAAAGTGAAAACGATGCGGCTTGCAGGCATTGACGGCCAGCTGCACATTTTCCTCCACCGTCAAACTGCCGAACAGATTGTTTTTCTGAAAGGTACGGGACATGCCGACCCGCACGGCGGTATAGGCGGGAAGGCCGCTGATTTTCTGTCCGTTGACGGTAACCGTGCCCGCGTCGATCGGCAAAGTGCCGGTGATGCAGTTAAACAAGGTCGTTTTGCCGGCCCCGTTAGGCCCGATGATGACATGGCGTTCTCCCGCGCCGATTGCCAGGGATACGTCCTTTAGCACATGCAGCCCTTTAAACGATTTGTGCAAGTGTTCAACTTTTAACAGACTCAATTCCATTCCCCTCCTTCGCCATCGCCTGTTGCGCGGGTTTGCTGTTGCGCTGCGGACGGAACCGTTGCCAAAGCAACGCGGCGATCTGCATAATGCCGCCTTTCCCGAAGAGGACGATCAAGACAAAGATCAGTCCCATGATCAGCGGCCAACGATCGGTAAAAGAGCTGATGTAGTTTTGCAGAACCACAAAGAACCCCGCCCCGATCGCTGGTCCGACGAGTGTTCCGACGCCGCCGACAATCACCATAATCAGCGCTTGCCCGGAGAACATCCAGTACAGCAAATCCGGGGACACATATTGGTTGAAATAGGCGTATAGCGCCCCGGCAACGCCCGCCAGCATGCCGGAGATTGTATAGACTGCCAACTTGTAAGTGCGTGTCTGGTAACCGAGAGCGGTCATGCGCGATTCGTTCTCTTTGATTCCCCGCACGCTTTTGCCAAAGGGCGAAGCGATTAACAGACGAAGAAAATAATAACTGATGAGGAAAGCGACCGCGGTCAGGTAAAAGAAGCCGAGGCGGCTGTCGATCGGACCTGCGCCCAGGTTCGGACTGGCGACAACCGCCATGCCATCAGCGCCCCCGGTCAAATCTTCCAGTTTGTAGACGATAGCGTAGATCATCTGGCCAAAGGCAAGCGTAATCATCAAAAAGTAGGCGCCGGATGAACGAATGAACAACAGTCCGGATAAAAAAGCGGCCAGCCCGGAAATGACGAGGGCGCTTATCAGCAGCAAATAGGTGTTCTCCCAATGATTGCCCAACAATGCCACCGCATAGGCCCCAAGGCCAAAAAAGGCAGCGTGGCCAAGCGAAACGAGACCGGCGAAACCGATGATCAAGCCGAGACTCATTACAAAAATGGCCATGATCAAAACTTCACTGGCTAACTTCACGCCGTAGCTGGTCAGGATGAACGGGCAGAGCAAAAACAAGGCGATGCAGCCGATGTGTTTTCCGTACGCGGATGCCTTCATGCCTGTGCCCCCCTTCCAAACAGTCCGTTTGGTCTGATTAACAGCACCATAATCATGATGACAAAGATCATCGCCATGGTCAGCGAAGGAAACCAGACACGGCCTAACGTATCGGTGAGACCGATCAGGATCGCTCCGATAAACGCTCCCTTCCACGTGCCAAGACCACCGACGACGACGATGACCAGGGAGGAGACCAAAATTTCCGAATCGATTCCGACGTACATGCCCATTATCGGTCCGCCCAATACGCCGCTTAACCCGGCGAGCGCCGCACCTACCGCAAAAATGGCGGTAAAAACAATTTTGATGTTGATTCCCAGCGCCGCAAGCATCTCTCGATCATCCACACCCGCGCGGATAATCGCTCCGATCCGTGTCTTGTTTTCCATGTACCATAGACCTGCGGCCAGCAGGCAGCCAATGCCGATGACAAATATACGATAAGCGGGGAATTCGGTCAGTCCGACATTCAAGGAAAAATCAAGCGCTGACGGTACCGGCAAAGTGAGCGGGCTTGATCCCCAAATCCATTTCACCACGTCGGCAAAAATAAAGGACAAGCCAAACGTGAGCAGCACCTGTTCCAATTCTTTGCCATAGACGCGCTCCATTAAAACCTTTTCCATCACCATCCCCAAGGCGGCAACAATGACGATTGCCAGCAACAAAGCCGGCCAAAATCCGGTTCCCTGTTGGACAAATGTGTAGGCAACATAGACGCCAACCAAATAAAACGTGCCATGGGCCAGGTTGACGATATTCATTAAGCCGAAGATGATTGACAATCCGGCTGCGATCATAAACAAAAGCATGCCGTAGGCCAAACCGTTCAAAATGTGCATCGCTAAGGTGGACGTCGTCATGGTCTTCTCTTCTCCTTTTCTCGCTGGTTTCCCGGGAGAGTTGGGGATTCTCCCGGGAAAGCTCAGCGTTTATTTGGATGGAGTCGGCGGAGTCTCCGGAATTTTCAGTCCCTTTGCTGCGATCCCGAGAACCTCCTGAACGATCTTGCCATCCTTCCAGACGTTTTTGACCAAATACATATCCAGTGCCAAATTATGCGTCTTCGGGTCCATGGCCAGCTCGCCGCGCGGGCTGCTGAATTTGATTTCCTTCAATACGTTGATCAGATCATCCGCATTTGTACTGCCGGCCTGTTCGATCGCTTTGGCGATCACTTGAGCCGAATCGTACCCTTGCACGTTGAAGTAGTTCGGTGTTTTGTTATATTTTTGGGTGAACGCTTCCACAAATTTTTGGTTGACAGGATTGTCAAGCGAGGAAGTATACATCGTCGCTCCGATAATTCCTTCTGCGGCCTGTCCGGTTGGCTCTGTGACTAACGGATCCAAAAACTCCTCTGTACCGGTCAGCGGAATCTTCCCTTTAACCCCGAACTGTTCATACTGCTGCACGAAGCGAATTGCATCGGTGCCCGACAGGAAAGAGAACACAAGGTCCGGCTTGGTTTGCAAAATGTCAGTCAAATAGGTGGCATAGTCGTTGTTGCCGAGTTTGGGCCAAGCCTCCTTGACAATTTCGCCTCCGGCTTTTTTGAAAGCATCCTCAAACGCTTCAATCGTTTCATGCCCGGCCGGATAATCGGGTGCAAGCACATACGCTTTCTTGCCGATATTTTGCGCAATGTATTCCGCTGCCGGCATGCCGTCCTGCCAGTTGGAAATGGATACGCGGTAAATGTAGTCGCTTTTTTTGTCCCAGGAAATATCGTTGGCGGCCGCATTGGCGTCGATCAGCACGATTTTGTCTTTTTCAATGACGTCGCGCAGCGCATAGACGACGGATGAAGAGATCGGGCCGACAAGCAAGTCAACTTGTTCGCTTTCAACCAACTGCCGATATTTGCGCAATGCGACCTGCGGATTGGCTTCGTCATCTTCATAGACGATCGAGACCTGGCGATCGCCGATCTTGTTGCCCGTTTGCTCGAAATACAGTTCCATCCCTTCCTTGATGCTTTCCGACAGCGGGGCAAAGTTGCCGGAAAACGAGAGTATCGCGCCAATTTTGATTGGCTCGCTCGCTCCGGCCGAACCATTCGTGCCCCCCGATCCTCCGGCACTCTCTGATGCGGTTTGGCTGCCGCACGCGGCGAGCAGCAGCGTCAACGCCAAGATTGCGCAAAGCCAGGCTCGTGTCCATCGTGTTTTTCTTGTTTCTTTCATCATTCTAACCCCCTCTTTTACGGATACGTCCCGTTACGGCTGTTACAAAAACATGCTGAGATTCATCATCGAAATGACCGTCTGATCCGGATAAATCGTCCGGGTGACTAGCTTCCAGCCATCTTTTTCCTTGCGCAGCACATCCATCCGCTCGCCAAACAATTCTTCAGCGGACAGATCGGCAGCCCGGCTCCGTTTCAGCAAGAAATTGCTGCGCGCCTTGACGAGTTGTTGGTCAGGCATTTGTTCAACGATCAAATTGGAGACAAAATGCCGTGTTCTTGGCGCCGGGTCCTCTGCCCAGGCCGAGGTTGTTCCCAGGCGATTGACCCGGGTGGTCAGCGATGTTTTCGTCTCCTCGAAAAATGTCATCGCCTCGACAATGCCGGAACCGTCTCGATTCTCCCGCGTAGCGCGCAGCGGCATTCGATAGACGATGTCATCCGCCAGCAAATCGAGCCATTCGGCAAATCGCCGGCTATCGAGAAGAAATGCTTCCCGATGGAGAAATTGCGTGATTTCAAAATGTACCTCGGCAATCAAGACCATTCCCTCCTTTTGCAGATCTGCTTAATCTTCACAAATCAGTTTCAGCCAGTTTTCATGTGTCGCCCGATGGATCGCATCAAGATAGCAGGTCGGATAGGCCAGGCCCGGTCCGGGAAACGATGGGTCCGGTTGTACGCGATCAAAGCCCATCAAGTAGTTGAGCAAATTGTTGTAACTCAGCATCTTATCCCGCGACATGAATCCTTTGCTCGCCTGAGCGACGCGCGTCCAAATCTCCGTATCATCCTGTTCCAGCGTGCCGGAAGGTCCAAAAGAACTGATATACCCTCTGTAAGCATCTTCTTTGTAGGATTCCGGAGCGGCTTTGTCGATCATAAACCATGACCAAATCTCTACCCGCTCTGGTCCAAGCGGTCGCCACAGACGAAAATTCAAGTAATTGTGCAGATGTCCTTCGCTTCCATGCACCGGGCTGTTGAACGACAAGGTCGGATAAATGGACCCGACAAACACGGTCGTTTTGGAGAAGACCTGCGCTTGCTCCCGTATCAAGTTTCGTTCAAACATCGGCCACATCGCTTCGGGCAAGCCTTGATACGGCGGCCGATCGTTCTTGCCCGGTGCGGAGGCGGTGATCACGTTGATTCCATGCCCATTTTGCAACACAACCTGATGGCCGTATCCTGCGTAGAGCGGATCTTTCGGGCTAATGCCTAATTCCACCGTCGAGCGGTGTGTCGTTTGCACATGGTAGGGATCGCCGGAAAAATTCTCCAGCACCAGTTTCCAGTTCGTGTTGACCACCCAGCGCTGCGGGATGCCGCGCACTTCCATTCCTCCGTCGCTTCGGCCGAGCAAAATATCCATGTACCATTTCATATCGCCTAAATATTCAGCCAGCGGCGGCGCATTTGGGTCGAGATTGGCAAAAATCATTCCTTGGTAGGAATCCAGCCGCGGTACTTGACGCAGCCCCCATTCCTCCTTGTTCATTTCCTCGCCGTACACTTTGTCGCCCGCGACCACACCGATCAACTCTCCGTTCAGGTTGAAACTCCAGCCGTGATAAGGGCAGATAAACGTTTTTTTCTTGCCAAAGTCAGCGGTGCACAATTGGGTGCCGCGATGCGGGCAAGAGTTCAAATAGGCTTTTATCTCGCCCTGATTCGTCCGCACGATCAAGATCGGATCATCCACCAACCAACGCGTGACATAACTTCCCGGTTCCGTCAGTTCCGATTCATGGGCCAAAAATTGCCAGGTGCGGGCAAAAATTTTTTCCTGCTCCAGTTCGTAAATGGCCGGATCGGTCAAAATCCACTGGGGCAGCAAGCCTTGTGCCATTTTTTCTTTGATGCCTGCCAGAATTTGCGGATCGATATTCCTTCTTTGCATCGGAAGTCAACCTCCTTGCCTGATCATACAGCCATGCGTTCAGCGTTTTTGTATGCGCTTACAAAAGGTGTTGTCTGGCGCTGCCGCCGGCATGTGACGGATTTTATCCTAACTATAGCTTTCAGCGGAACAGAGCCAAATAGCGTTGTTCCGATATAGTAAACAGGAATGCTTTTTTGCGGAAAATTTATGTTAAGAACAGGGAATAATGGTAATATTTTGATATATAATGAATGGCAAAAATGAGAGGGAGGTCTGTTCCATGGCCGCCAACGAAGAAAAACGGATGTTGTCGTCTTTAAGCAACGCTCTTCGCATCCTTCGTTCCTACTCTTTGGAAAAGCCGAGCCAAGGCATAACGGAAATCGCCGCTTCGCTGCAATTGGGAAAAAGCACGGTGCACCGGCTCGTTTCCACATTGGTCAGCGAAGGCTTTTTGGTGAAGGATGAAAAAACGAAAAAGTATCGGCTGGGTTACTCCGTTCTGGCTTTAAGCGGCGTGATCACCTCAACTTTGGACATATATACAGAGTCATTGCCGATCATCCGCAAGCTGGTCGATCACGTGGGGGAAACCGCGCATATCGCGATATTGGACGGGTGTGAAGTCATTTATGTGATGAAAATCGAGTGCAACCACCACGTTCGCTTCCTGACCCATGTCGGCAGACGCAATCCGCTGCATTGTACGAGTTCGGGGAAAGTTTTGCTGGCCCATCAAGAACCGGCATTTTTTGACAGACTTTTGCAAAAAGGATTGGTCAAGCATTCGCACAATACGATAACCGATCCGGTTGCGCTGCGTGAACATTTGCAAAAGATTAAGGAGAACGGATATGCGACCAGCTATGAAGAGCTTCTGGAAGGAGTTCACTCTATTGCCGCCCCGATTCGCGATTACACCGGACAAGTTATTGCCGCCGTTACCATTGTCGGGCCAAAGCAACGGCTGACCCGCGCCAAAATCCCGTTTCTTGTCAAAAAAGTCAAAGAAGCGAGCCGGGAAATCTCGGAAAAGATGGGATATTATCGCCGCAAACATGGATACTAGCCAACGGCGGCGATGGATTTGAGCAGTCCATGCTCGTGCGACGGAGATGGGCTGCTCGTTGCTTGCGCTCCTCAGAACTCCAGCGGCAAACCGACATAATTTTCGGCAAGGCTGACCGAAGCAGCACGCGAGGATGTCAAATATTCCAGTTCGGCCAGTTGCAGCCGCTGGTCAAATGGAGAATGCTGTTCGTCTCGATGCAGCATCGTGGTCATAAAACGGGAGAATCGCTCTGCTTTCCAGACGCGGCGCAGGCAAATTTCCGAGTAGCGGTCCAAATAATCCCGCTGATTCGACCGATAGTACAGACTGAAGCCACGGGCAAGCACTTGCACATCGGCAGCGGCCAGATTCAATCCTTTCGCACCGGTCGGCGGGACGATGTGGGCTGCGTCTCCCGCCAGGAACAGGCGGCCATACTGCATCGGGTCGCAAACAAAGCTCCGCATCGAGACGATATTTTTTTGGAAGATCGGTCCTTCAATCAGCTGAAAACCATCGTCTGTTTCCAGGCGGGCGTGAAGCTCTGTCCAGATGCGGTCATCCGACCAGTTGGCCAGATCGTCGCGCGGGTCGACTTGCAAATACAGCCGCTGAATCTCCGGAGACCGCGTACTGACCAAAGCGAAGCCGCGTTCATGCCGGGCATAAATCAATTCGGGCGCTGATGACGGCGCTTGGATCAAGATGCCCAGCCATCCGAACGGATACAGCTTCTGATACTCGGTTCGCCTGGCTGCCGGGATGCTTGGACGGCTTGGACCATGGAAGCCGTCGCAACCAGCGATAAAGTCACAAACGATGTCCTGCCATTCCCCGTCGCTGCCCTGCCGGAAACGGATTTTCGGCCGTTCGCTGTCAAGATCGTGCAGGCTGACCTGTTCCGCTTGAAACCGGATCTGTCCGCCTGTTTGCAGGCGAGCTGAAATCAAGTCTTTCAACACCTCGTGTTGCGCATAGACAGTGATATACTTGCCCCCGGTCAGTTCATGCACATGAATGCGATGCCGCTTGCGCTGAAAGAGCAGCTCAAAACCTTCGTGAAAATGCCCTTCCTTGTTCAGCCGCTCGCCGACACCGATGGCATTCAGCAAATCAACGGTTCCTTGCTCCAGCACCCCGGCGCGAATCGTCTCTTCGATCTCTTCACGCGAACGGGTTTCCACGATGACCGACTCGATCCCTTGCAGGTATAGCAGATGGGAAAGCAGCAATCCAGCCGGTCCTGCGCCAATAATTCCAACCTGTGTCCGCATTTTTTGCCCCCCTTGTGTCAGTGAATAGACAAATCCGCTTCCAGCAAACGGTGAAAAGATTTCTCCCCGTTGATCATTGGCGGGAAATCGCAGAGATCAAACGGAAAATCGGTGCCAGGCACAACTTTTTCCTCGCCTACCAAGCTGATCAGAAGCTGCAGACTGTCGCGGCTCCACAATACGGAGTCGTACCAGAACCGCCTGGCCAGCTCTTTTGGCGATTGCTTTACGCCTGTGGAAACAGCGGGCCATGTCTCGTAGCCTTTTTGCACCCGTCCGAGTTGAAACGGAAAATATCCGCCGCCGTGTGCCAACAAGATTTTGACATCCGGATACCGCTCCAACGTCCCGGACAGGACGAGGTCCGTTGCGCAGACGGTCGTTTCCCACGGAATGCCGATCAAATTGGGCATCATCCGTCGATTTAACCGCGGATCGGTGCTGAGCAACGGATGCAGAAAGACGATCGCCCGCTTGGCATTGGCCATTTCCCAAAACGGGGCAAAGCAATCGTCACTTAACCGGTGTCCTTGCCAGGAGGTCGCGACAATCGCACCGCGAAGTCCAAGGTTCATCGCCCGCTCCAGCTCGGCGGCGGCCTGTTCCGGTCGATTCAGCGGCAAGGTCGCCAAAGCAGACAGTCTGGCAGGATGTGACCGTGTCCATCGGACAAGACTGTCATTGTATACAGCAGCCAATTCCGCGGTAATGGCCGGTTCCAATTCATACAAAAACAACTGGGGGACCGGGGAGACGAGCGAGTGACGAATCCCTGCCTGCTCCTGAGTCTGCAAGTAGAGATTTTCCTGAAGAAAGTATGGCTTCAATTCAAACTCCCATTTTCCGTTTATGCGTAAAAATTCTGACGTTTTCGCTTCCTTTTGGTTCCACTCGGCTTGAACCAGCGACTGATGCTCTCTCAGCCAACGGATCACTTCTGTGGGGATGAAATGGGTATGAACATCGTACATGGTCTGACCTCCTGCCCGAACGGTTATGGCTTAACGATCCTCTCTGTCGGAAGCGGCGATGCCTCCAATCCCCCAATGCGTTTTCGGGATTTCAGTCACCAGCACTCTGATCCGCTCTTTCGGCGAGCCGAGCTCTTCAGCCACCGTGTCCGTAACGCGCTCGATCAACTTTTTCACTTTCTCCGGCGGTCTGCCGGCCATCATTTGAATCTGAACAATCGGCACCTTGCCTCATCCTTTCTGTTCTGTTACGCGAAACTCGACGCTGCCCAAGCCGTCAAACTTGGCGGACACCGAATCTCCGACATTCAGCATGACGGCGCCGGTAATGCCGCCCGTCAAAATCGTTTGCCCCGCCTTCAGCTTGATTCCTTTCCGCGCCAGCATATTCGCCAGCATCGCCACCGAATGGGCGGGATGGCCCACGACCGCTGCCCCTGCTCCCAACTCGCGAATCTGGCCATTGATAGATAACGTAACCCCGACCAAATCAAGCTCGAGCTCGTCGGGGCGAGCGAGTTTGCTGCCAAAGAAGACTCTCGCGGAAGAGGCGTTGTCAGCGATCACATCGGATAAGGTGAACTGAAAATTCCGATAGCGGCTGTCGATAATTTCCAGGGCGGGCAGTACATACTCGGTGGCCGCCAACACCTGGGCGCCGGTAATTCCTCCGCCCTCGATGTCCCGCCCCAGCACGAAGGCGATTTCCGCTTCCACTTTGGGATGGATCAGCTCGTTGAACGCCAGTTCCTGCCCGGATACGACCATATTGTCAAAAATGTAGCCATAGATCGGCTCATTGACGTTCATTTGCTGCATTTTCGCTTGGCTGGTTAATCCCATTTTCGGACCGACAATCCGATAACCGGCTTCCAGTTTCCACTGAACGAGCTGCTCCTGAATCTGGTAACCATCCTCGACCGACAGATCGGGATGATCCAACGAAATCCGGCTGACCTCGCGGCGATCCACTTCCGCACTGATCAAAAGTTTGGCCAGTTCCTTGGCTGTTGCTCTGTCCATGAAACGTCCCCCTCTCCCCCGTTATGGCTGCTGCTGGGCCAATTCGGCAGCCACGTCAACGATCATATCTTCTTGCCCGCCGACAACCTGGCGTTTCCCCAATTCCACGAGAATATCGCGTGAATCGATCGCGAACCGTTTGGACGCGCGTTGGGCGTGCAGCAAAAAGCTCGAATACACCCCGGCGTAACCGAGCACAAGGTTATCGCGGGTAATCTCCTGCGGCACCTGCAAAATCGGGGCCACAATCTCCTCGGCGGCATCCATTATTTTGTAAAGATCAATCCCGGTTTGAATCCCCATCCGGTCGAGGACAGCGACCAGCACCTCGGTTTGCGTATTTCCGGCTCCTGCGCCGAGGCAGCGAATGCTTCCGTCAATCCGTTGGGCCCCTTCTTCGATGGCCGCCAGCGTGTTGGCCATTGCCAGCGACAGGTTGTTATGGGCATGGAAGCCGATGTTTACACCGAGCGATTGCCGCAGGGCGCGCACTCTTTCCCGCACTTGATGGGGCAACAGCGCACCGGCGGAATCGACGATATAGACGGTATCGGCGCCGTAGCTTTCCATCAGCGCGGCCTGTTCGACCAGTTTTTCCACCGGCGCCATGTGAGCCATCATTAAAAATCCGACCGTTTCCAGCCCCATTTCCTTGGCCACGGACAAATGCTGTGCGGAGACGTCTGCTTCCGTGACATGTGTGGCAATCCGCGCCATTTTTACACCGAGATTGGCAGCTTCCTTCATTTGTTTGATCGTGCCGATTCCCGGGATGACCAAAACGGCGATCTTGGCAGGGCCGCAGACGGATACCGCCGCTTCAATCAGTTCCATTTCATTCGTTCTTGACAATCCGTACTGCAGCGACGATCCGCCTAATCCGTCCCCATGGGAAACTTCAATGTAAGGAACGTTCGCTTCCCCGAGCGCTTTCGCAACCTGCAACACCTGCTCGACCGTATACTGATGGGCAATGGCATGGCTGCCGTCGCGAAGCGCCACCTCCGTAATGACCACGTCTCGCTGCACGCTCATGATTGCATCTCCTCCCCGATTGCCGCGCCCTCCAGCCGATGGCGGGCGATCTCTTCCGCTACTTTGACGGCTGCGGCAGTCATAATGTCCAGATTGCCGGAATAGGTCGGCAAATAATCACCGGCACCCTCGACTTCCAGAAAAACAGTTACTTTGTTGTCGTCAAACAGCGGCTCTGTGCGCAACCGATAGCCCGGCACATATGACTGGATGGCGCGCACTGTTTCCACAATGGAACGGGTGATAGCCGCCCGATCCAACCGCTCGCGCTCCACCAGCGCATAGACGGTGTCCCGCATCAAAATCGGCGGTTCCGCCGGGTTCAGGATGATAATCGCTTTCCCTTTTTTCGCTCCGCCGATGTTTTCAATCCCGCGCGCCGTCGTTTCCGTAAATTCATCAATGTTCGCCCGCGTCCCGGGGCCGGCGCTTTTGCTGGAAATCGTCGCCACGATCTCGGCGTATTCGACAGGGGCTACCCGTTGAATCGCATGGACGATCGGGATCGTCGCCTGACCGCCGCACGTCACCAGATTGAGATTGGTTTCATTGAGATGCTCCTGTATATTGACGGTTGGTACAACCAGCGCCCCAACGGCAGCCGGCGTCAGATCGATCGCTACCTTTCCCGCATTGCGCAACGCTTTGGCATGACGAATATGCGCTTTTGCCGAAGTGGCATCAAAAATAATCTCGGCCAGCTCGGGCTGTTGTTCCAAAAAATCGTTCAGTCCTGTATCAAATGTGGCGCAGCCCAATTGTTTGGCGCGAGCCAGCCCGTCGGAAGCAGGATCGATCCCGATCATCGCCGTCAACTCCAACACGCTGGACCGGCGCAATTTATACAGCAGGTCTGTGCCGATATTGCCAGAGCCCAACACAGCCACCTTCACTTTCGTCATCGCTGTCACCATCCTTTACCGATTCCATCTCTTTCGACTGTCAGTCGGCCGAAAAGCTGACGCTCACTTCTCCCAAGTGGGCCAGCCTTGCCCGAAATTGGTCGCCGGGCTTGGCATCGATCGCTGCCGACAAGGCCCCTGACAATATGACCTCGCCTGCTTTCAGCGTGATGCCGTATTCAAACAATTTGTTGGCCAGCCAGGCGACACAAACTGCCGGATCACCCAGCGCGGCAGCGCCGACACCCGTGTTCATCATTTCGCCGTTTTTGTATAAAACCATCCCGATTTGCGGCAGATCGACAGCGTCCGGCTTCACCGGTTTTCCCCCCAAAACAAACAGGCCGGATGAAGCGTTGTCGGCGATCGTGTCTGCCAGCTTGATTTTCCAGTCGGCGATGCGGCTGTCGACAATCTCCAGGGCCGGCAGCACATATTCCGTCGCGAGCAAGACATCCAGTGCCGTCACTCGGGGGCCGATCAGCTCTTGTTTCAGCACAAAGGCGATCTCCGCCTCGACGCGCGGCTGCAGCACGCGGGAGAAAGGAATCACGCCGCCGTTTTCCACAGCCATGTCATCAAGCAGATGCCCGTAGTCGGGCTGGTCGACCTGGAGCAAAGTTTGCATGGCCAGCGAAGTGAGCCCGATTTTTTTGCCGACGATTCGCCGACCCGCTTCCACTCTTTGCGTGATCGTCTCCAGTTGCACTTGGTAGGCTTCCTGAATGGTGAAAGCAGGGTCCGCGCTGGTGAGCGGAGCCACAGCTTCCCGCTTTTCCATCGCCATTTCCAGCAGCCGGGCATAGGTTTTCACTTTTTCATTCATCCGCACTCCCCCTCTACAACTTGATGCAAATGTTGGTCAATTCGGTGTAAAATTCGAAGCTGTGCAAACCGCCTTCCCGACCGATCCCGCTTTGTTTCATCCCGCCAAATGGCGTCCGCAAATCGCGCAGGAACCAGGTATTGACCCAAACGATACCGGCTTCAATTTGTCCGGCCACACGATGAGCCCTGCGCAGATCGTTCGTCCAGACGGTCGCACTCAGACCATAGTGGGTGTCATTGACCTGTTCCAGCACTTCCTCCTCCGAATCGAACGGAATGACCGTGACGACAGGTCCGAAAATTTCTTCATTGACAACCCGGCATTTGCGATCAAGTCCGGTGATGATCGTTGGCTCCAGATAGTAGCCGGTATCCAATCCATCCGGGCGTTTGCCGCCACAGAGGATTGTTCCGCCTTCTTCCACTGCCAGGCGAATGTAGCCAGTGACCCGTTCGTAATGTTCCTCGCTGATCAAGGCCCCCACCTTCGTTTTTTCCGCAAACGGTTCACCGACGACCAGTTCTTTCGTTTTGGCGACAAATTTGTCGAGAAACGGTTCATACGCCGCCCGTTCCACATAAATGCGCGAGCCGCACAGACAAACTTCCCCCTGATTGATAAAACTTGACTTCAACGTGGTTTCAATCACTTCATCGAGATTCGAGTCGGCAAAAATAATGTTCGGATTTTTCCCGCCGAGCTCGAAGGAGAGGCGTTTGAGCGAGTGGGCAGCGGCGGCCATGATCACTTTTCCGGTCGTCGTTTCCCCGGTGAAGCTGAGCGCATTGACGTCGGGATGGGAAGACAAGGCGGCGCCTGCCGAGTTGGGACCAAAACCGTGCACCAGGTTGACGACCCCATCGGGAACGCCGGCATCGCGGCAAATCTCGGCCAGCACAGTCGCGGTCATCGGCGTCAATTCGGCCGGCTTCATCACAACCGTATTGCCTGCGGCCAGCGCGGGCGCGAGTTTCCAAGTCATGAGCAGCAAGGGCAAGTTCCATGGATTAATCAGCCCGATCACCCCGACAGGCCGGCGAATTGCGTAGTTCAGCGCCACATCGTCCTGCTGGGTCGCTTCCGTGGTGATTGTGCGGATGTAGTCGGAAAAGAAATGAAAATTGTAGGCTGCCCGGGGAATATCCACGCTTTCCGAAAGCCAGAGCGGTTTTCCGGTATCCAGCGATTCCAGCGCAGCCAACTCCGCTTTCCTTTCCAAAATCAGGTCTCCGATCTTGCGCATAATCGCGATTCGCTCGTTGGCGCTCAGTTTTTTCCACGGGCCATTCAGCGCTCTTCTCGCCGCTTGAACAGCCAGATCCACTTCCTCCGCTCCGCCTTCCGCGACTGTTCCGAGCGTTTCTTCCGTAGCCGGATTCATATTGGCAAATGTTTTGCCGTTCAACGACGGCATAAAGCGTCCATCAATGAAATGCAAACAATCAATCGGTCGATACGACGTTCTTTGCATCGGTCTCTCTCCTTTTGCTTGTATGTTAAGATACAAATGAGATCACGGCGTTGGCGCTGCCGGATGATTGGCCATACCCCCAGAATTCCGCCTTTTGATTCGGTTCCAGTACGCCGAGCAGCGCGGCCAAATGGCGACCGCCCGATTCCACGCTGGAGATGCGGGCATACTGGGTCAGCATTTCACGGGCGGCGGACAAATCCAATTTCATCAAATATTCAATAAATTGATTGTCCATCGCCTGTTCCGACAAGGTGGGCATGTGATGGCGACCGCGCACCAGATTATGCGATAGCGCGCCGCTGCTGATAAACACTGTTCGTTTTTCGCTTTGACGCAATACTTGGCCGATCACTTTGCCCCATTGCCACGATTCTTCCAGACTGGCGGACCAGCAAACAGACAAACTGATCACCGGGATGTCCCCGTCAGGGGTCAAGTAGCGCAGCGGAACGACTGTACCGTAATCCCAAATATAAGTCGGATCATCAAACCCGACGACGGGCAGCCCCGCCTCTACGCCTGCTTTCACCAGTTGGTTGGCCAGTTGTTCATCCCCAGGATAGTCATAGGCCACATCAGAAATCAGATCAGGGGCTTCCACCGATGTCAAAATCCCGCGATGATGCGGAGTCGCGTCCACATAATGGTGAAACGTGCCGGGAAAGTGGCAAGACATCAGAACAATCGCTTCCGTTTGCATCTCGTGGATGCGATCCCTCATCTTCTTCATGCCTTTGACCAGCTCCTGTTGAAAATCCGGCACTTTCTCCTCGTAACACATGCTTGGCACATGAGCGGCCAGCAACGCCATATTCAGCGGCATAAACATCCTCCCCTCGCTGGAAATGTAAGCACTTACAATCATTATCTTACGGATTGCGAATCGGCCAAACTATATCGGTGTTTCTCTATACGGAACGAGTGGGAATTTTTTTGCTTTTTTGCGGAATAGGCAAAGAAAAAAGCTTTACTCCTTCATCAGGAATAAAGCTTTGTTGCAATTACTGCCAAGCAGGGCTTGCCATTTATTAGAGGAACATCATTCAATCGTCAGCAGCTCGCGGACATCTTGCTCGGTCAAGGCGGACAATGCTTCTTCGCCAGATTGGATCACCTGGCTGATCAACGACTTTTTCTTCTGCTGCAGTTCATACATTTTTTCCTCCACGGTCCCTTGGGCGACAAGACGAATGATTTGCACGACTTTCTTCTGGCCGATGCGATGGGCGCGGTCCTCTGCCTGCTGTTCGACCGCGGGATTCCACCACAAGTCGTACAGCACGACGGTATCGGCGCCGGTCAAATTCAATCCGGTGCCGCCAGCTTTGAGCGAGATCAGGAACAGATCGCGCTCCCCCTCATTGAAGCGGGCACACAATTCGACCCGCTCGGCTGCTGGCGTGCTCCCATCCAGATAGAAAAACGGGAGCCCCCGGTAACCGAGTTCACGGCTGATGAGCCCAAGCATTTCCGTAAACTGCGAAAAGACAAGCAAGCGCCTGCCTGCGCGGCGACTGTCTTCAATCAGTTCCAGCAGTTGTTCGAGTTTTGCCGAACTTCCGGTGTAATCCTCAACGAACAAGGCGGGATGGCAACAAAGCTGGCGCAAGCGGGTTAAACCAGCCAATATCCTTATCCGATTGGCGTGGAAGTTGTCTTCGTCCAAATGTTTTAAGGTTTCCTGGCGCAGTTTGGCCAAATAGGCCGCATACAGTTTCTTTTGCTCCGGCAGCAGCTGAGACATTTGCAGCGTCTCAATCTTTTCCGGAAGCTCCTGAAGCACATCGCTCTTTAATCGCCGCAGCAAAAACGGGCGGGCGCGTTTGGCGATCGTCTCCCGCGGCAAGTCGGCAAACGCTTTGCGTTCGGGAAACAAGCCGGGAAATACGGCATCAAAAAGCGCCCATAACTCCTCCAATGAATTTTCAATCGGCGTACCGGTCAGAGCGAATTTGTACTCCGCCCGAAGTGACTTCACCGCCCGCGCCGTTTGGGTCGTATAATTCTTAAACGCCTGGGCCTCATCCAGTATCAAGGTATGAAACGAAAGTCCGCTGTAACGGGCGATATCCCGGCGTAACAACGGATAGGAGACAATCACCGCGTCAGCCTGTTCCGCTTCCTGTAAAGTCTTGGTGCGCTCGGTTTTACTGCCGTCCGCAATCACCGCTTTGATGTCGGGCGCGAATTTGCGCAGTTCGTTGCGCCAGTTATACATAAGCGAGGCCGGTGTGACGATCAGGGCGGGCTGTTTCCTTGCCCTGATCTCCGGCAAGACAGAAACGAGAAAGGCGATGCTTTGCAGCGTCTTGCCCAGTCCCATGTCATCGGCGAGGATGCCGCCAAATCGGTAATAGGCCAGCGTCTTCATCCATTGGTAGCCAAATTGCTGGTAATCTCGCAACACAGGGGTCAATGCCTCCGGGATGGGAAAAGCATGCTGCTGCGGATTGCGCAACTGTTCCAGCAGCTGTCGGATCGACTGTCCCAGGCGGACGACATTTCCGCCGCCGGTGTTGG
The DNA here is from genome assembly GCF_016908525.1 of Brevibacillus fulvus. Taxonomy (GTDB): domain Bacteria; phylum Bacillota; class Bacilli; order Brevibacillales; family Brevibacillaceae; genus Brevibacillus_G; species Brevibacillus_G fulvus. Next base: position 544,365 of record NZ_JAFBEB010000001.1, on the reverse strand, counting down.
TTCCCTCCAGCAAATGCAGAGCGCGCGCGATCGGGAGCCGGAAATGCGAACCGATTGCTTCCCCTTTCGGCAGGCCTGCTTCGTTGAGAAAACGGATCATATCTTGAAACTCGTCTGTCTCCAGCGGAAGCAGCGCACCGTCCTGCAACCGGTGATACTTGCGTTTTTCCGCCAACGAACGGATGACATGGCGAATTTCCGCTTCGGGAATCCCGTCAAGCTGAAAGCGGAACTCCAGCCAGTTCGTTCGTTCATCAAGGTCCACGGAAAGGTGCGGGACCGGATTGCCGGGAATGAGTCTTGCCTTCACCGCGGTCGTGGCATAAATTTTCGCCAGCTTTTCCAACTGGGGCACGACATGGTATAAAAAGTCGTACTCCCTCTCCTCATTTTGCAGGAAATAGCTGCCTTCCGTCTTGGTAAACCCGGCTGTTTCCAGCAGCTCCTGGATGCGGGCTTCCTTTTCCCCCTCGCGCAGAAGAATCCGCTTTTCTCCTCGCCGGGCACCTTCCCCCTGAAGCGGGTCAATCACAATATCGCCATATTGAAACTCCAGTCCGACGAGCAAGCGGTCGTGAACCCGATCCAAATAAATCCGGGCTTCCAGCGGGGATTGAACGATTCGTTCCGAGACAGCTTGGGCGATGCGAACGTCACCCAGTGTCATCAGTCCGGGAACGACCCGTTCCATGAAAGGTTCCATTTGTCCCGGCGGAATGCGGATTTGTTGCGTTTCGGCAGTTCGCAAAATTTGTTGCAGCTCGATCAGCCGCTTCGCTTGATCGGCATGCAGCCTGAAGCACTGTCCTTGCGACAGGGCCAATCCGTATGCTTCCAGAATCACGCTGTCATTCAAGCCGCGGATGTCGAGACGAAAGGCTTCTTCTCCCTCTGTCTGGTCAAATTCGAACGCAAGCGGGAGCGAATCCGCGCGGTAATCAATCCCGTCGTAGGTGCGTTCACCATACTGCAGCTTGGCTAAAGGAGCTTTTGCCAGCTTGGACGCAAGCGTTTCCCAAGCGTAAGGTGGAATTGGCATCGTTCGCGTATCGTCCACTTCTCCGGTATAAAGAGCGCCCGCCGCTTCCCGCTGCAATTTTTCGTTGCGGCGGATTTCGATCAGTTGGACGAAAATCGCCTCATCGCTGGCGTTGAAGCAATGCTGGGCCGGATCATACGTAAAATGCCGCGAAAAAGCGTACTCTTCCCCGCGTTCAAAATGGCGCAGAAACGCTCGAATGTCCGGCACAACATAGCGCTTGTCGCCCCCAACTCTCAGCTCGATGCCAAGCAAATGTTTGCGCGGGCCGAACAAATAGGGCGCAACGAGAAATTCCACTGTAAGCGGCGTCCGGCTTTCAAGAAGAGCGCGAGTACCGTTGACGGGACGCTGTCGGTATTGGAACAGGTCGAGCACACGGTTGACCAGTTGCAGTTCAGCCGCGCGCACGGCCTCAGGACGGCTTATTTCCGTTTCCGCAAGCGGCGGTTCGCCCATCTTCTCTTCCAGATGCTGCACACTGCGAATCTGCTGCAGCGTCGCGGCAACATGCTTGCAATATTTAGCGAATGAAAAATGGACCGAGCAAGAGCATTGCGCCGCGATCCGTCCGTCACGCTGAATTTCCACGGTAACCCGGCAACTGCCGTGATCCTTGACGTCCGCTTCGTAAATCAGGCGCTCCACATCAGTTTCCATGAGCGAGAGTTTCACTTTTCCTGCACGGCGGTATGCCTCGCCCTTCTGATAGGAACTTTGGCCGCACAGCGATTTGATCGTCCGTTCGGTTAGCTGAAAGCTCATGGCGGTTCTCCCTCTGCGAAATTTGTTCGTCTCGTCTAAGTCTACTTACCTACCCTACATGATCTTCATAGGAAAGATCAACTCCGTTTTACAAGATCCGTTTCGCGTTTCCGTCTCTTCTGTTGCCGTCTGCTGTTAAGGCGTACGAAAAATCGCAGGTATGGATGGGGAAGCGAATCGCTTGCTTGCCACTATTTATTACATAGACTTAACATAGTTATGAAACGTTCTCTCTCATTGAAAATTCTTTTGACAGATACCGAAAAGTACCATAAAATACGGATAGATAGGTTTTGAAAACGCTTACAGGAGGTAATCCGCATGATTATTTTCCGAAACTATGCGCTTTCTGAAAAAGACGACTATCGCCTCAATGTTCTTGTCTGGATTCATAGTAAAAATTACGCCAAACCGATTCGCGATCCGAAAAATGGTGTTGTCGGCTGGAAAATTTATCAGTAAAAAACAAAGACTGGGGATCGCGTATTAAAGCGTTCCCCAGTCTTTGTTTTGTCGGATCAAAGAGCCATCAATTCGACATTGAATGGCTTAAAAACAAAATACCCTGGCGACATGCTGCTGCCGAGGGTACTCTTTTTTTATTATCTTGACTCGCCGACTGCCGCGTATACCGGAGATGGTTCCTGTTCACACACGGGCAAACGAATGCTAAACACCGTTCCGCAGTTGACGATGCTTCGTACATGCAGCGATCCGCCGTGGTCCTGAATAATCTTCTGGCAGATCGACAAGCCTAATCCGGTTCCCGACTCTTTCGTCGTATAGAACGGATCAAAGATTTTGCTTAACACTTCTTCCGCGATCCCGCATCCAGTGTCTTCTATTTCGATCAAAATGTCTTTGTCTGCAAGAATGGTGCGAATAGAAACTTCTCCGGGGGCCTCCATCGCTTCAAAGGCATTGCGGATCAAGTTTAACAAAACTTGCACGATTTTATCGCGATCCATTAACAGCAAGCTGTCGCTTAGCGGTGTCTCCAGCACAATGTTATGACCTCTGGCCAACGCCTCTGATTCCGTCAAGGAAAGGACGCGCCGAATACAGTCAACGATCGGTTCCGGCTTGAGGTTGCTGATGTGCGGTTTGGAAAATTGCAAGAACTCGGCGGTCAATTCGTTCATCCGCATAATTTCTTCCATAATCACATCAAACCAGGGCTTTATGTTGTAATTGCTTTTCGCGGAAATTTGCAAAAAGCCTTTGATGGTTGTCAAAGGGTTGCGAATCTCGTGCGCCATCCCGGCCGCTAGCTCCCCGACCACCTTCAGTTTTTCCGAACGGAATAATTCCTCTTCCCGCTTGAGCCAAACCGCGCGTTTATGCTGAAACAATCTTTCTTCCGCAGTGGAGATGATCGCCTCTTTTGTCAGTGATTCTTCCGGATATTGCGCGATCCCGAAAGTGACTTCAAAGCCCAACCGTTTGGAGAGCAACAAGTTCTCCATTTTTTCCTTGCCTTGTCCAGCCGGCAGGAGCAACGCAAACTGGTCTCCGGCATAACGGGCGATGCCGTAAGCGTTGGGAAAATGTTTTTTCAGGACAAGCGCGATTTGTGCCAATGTTTCGTTTCCGGTCTGGATACTTTTATTATTGACCGACTTATAATTTTGCAAATCAAGCAATACGAGCAAAAATCTGGTTTGTTTGCGAATCAGCGATTGGATGCAATCGATATAACCGTCGTAGTTTAACAAGCCTGTCAGCGGATCGAGGATGACCAGCAGATCGTTTTCTGTCAGCAGACGGCTTTTTTCCAATTCCACGCGATAAATATACTGGACGATCAAAGCAAAAAGCATAATACTGATCAGATCGTATAGGGTAACGAGGAGAGTGTATTCGCTAAGGGGACTGTAGCTGAGACGGATTGCCGTATACAGCGACAAATATAACAAAGCGGTCAGCATCACCTTCAGATAATGCTGTTTCTCTCTCAACGAGAATACAAGTAAAATATAATACAGAATCATCGCCCAATTTAACTGAAGCGACCAATGAAAATATACCAAAGCAAGCAAACGTACTTTATATAAAAGGGGGAATCTCTTTTCAAACAAAAAACTGAACGCAAACAAACCGGCGGAACAGAGCAGCGATACCAAATTGCTCGCTGATCCCAATACCAGGGAAGAGATGACGAGGATGACGCAAAGCGATGGAACACATATGTTTCGAATCGATTTCAATACCATACACTCCCGCCCACAGCCTATGTTGGAAAGTTTTTTCCTTTTTCATTATACTGAATGGATTTCTTGTTTTTTGTCGACTTTTGCCAGAAGAGAATTTTTTTTCGTTCAACAACGTTGTTTTACAAGCGCGGCGGGCTTCGACATCGCTATGTCCTCAACTTCTCACCCTGCGTAATGGTCATTCCCATCTTCGTTTCCATACGCTTGTTCCACATCGGCAGCAGAACCGTTTGGCAGATTTGCCACGCTGAATGGTTCGATCTGCAACTCTTCCTGGATGCGCTGCAGATCATCATCCGTCAAAGCGGTAAAGCTCCCCATGTCGCCGTCTCCGTCGGTATCCACTTTGGTGATAATCCGCGGATACGCCTGCGGATTTGCCTGGTTGACCAACAGCTGGTAATGACCAAGCCGTTGTGAGGTAAACTCGCCGACGATCTGTTTGAATGTCTCCGACTCTGCGGCAATCTCTCTGATCCATGCTTTGTTTTGCTGATCGAGCACAATAATACGCATTGACCTATCCCCTGTCTGCTTCGTTCTCTTTTGACCCGTTTGTAGTTTGCCTTAGGAAACAGCGCTTTTATACTTGACTTTTTCATTGCATTCTAAAAAGCTCGCAGATGGGTACATTAATCTTTGCAGGCAACAGAAAGGAGCTGAATGGGATGGATAAGAATTTGCTATTTGAGCGAGTCAAAACGGCAATTCATTCTTCTACCAAAACTCCGAAATACATGGCGGTTTCCACCGTACGGCTCGCTTCGGTGTTCGATGTTTCCCCTGCTGAAATCGAACAAGGCTTGAATGAATTGGTGCAAGAAGGAAAACTGCAAAGAGGAACAGCCGAACAGCGGCCAAGCGTTACCGTCTATATGCTGCCTGCATGACCAAAGCCTTTCGCCGGCGGGCGGGGGCTTTTTTTCTACTGAATGAAAAAATCCCCCGCGATACCGCAGGGGATTTTTTGGCCGTTATTTATTGCCTACCAGCTCCGCGACGAGTTCGTAGGAGCGCAACCGTGCCTGATGATCATAAATCTGGGCCGTAATCATCAGTTCATCGGCTTGTGTTTCATCCAAAAACGTTTGCAGTTGCTTTTCAACTGTGGCCGGACTTCCGACAAACATGTAGCGCAGTTGCTGATGCACCGCAACCCGTTCAAATTCATTCCAAATCTCATCCATGCTGTCCACCGGTGGTCGTAGCTGACCAGGACGGCCGCGAACGAGATTGAGGAATTGCTGCTGCATAGAAGTCGCCAGACGTTGCGCTTCTTCATCGGTATCCGCCGCGACCACATTGGCGCAAACCATGGCATAAGGTTGGGCCAGCACTTCCGATGGCCGGAAGCTGTTGCGATACAATTCCAGAGCAGCCAGCATATGATTCGGGGCGAAGTGGCTGGCAAAAGCAAATGGCAAGCCTAGTTGAGCGGCCAACTGAGCGCTAAAGCCGCTCGAACCCAGCAACCAGATCGGAATACGTAATCCTTCGCCGGGAATTGCCCGCACCGGCATCGTTTCCGGATTAACAGGCGGATTTAAGTAGTAACGCAGTTCCTCGACAAGTTCGGGAAAATCATCGGCGCGTCCGTTCAGATCGCGACGCAATGCACGGGCTGTAACTTGATCTGTCCCCGGAGCCCGCCCCAGTCCAAGATCAATACGTCCCGGATAGAGGGATTCCAACGTCCCAAATTGTTCGGCGATCACCAGCGGAGCATGGTTGGGCAGCATGATCCCCCCGGAACCGACGCGAATTTTGGTCGTGCCCCCGGCGATATAACCGATAACAACCGATGTTGCCGAACTGGCAATCCCGGTCATATTGTGATGTTCAGCCAACCAGTAGCGATGGAAGCCCCATTTTTCCGCATGTTGGGCCAAATCCAGACTGTTGCGCAAAGCAGCAGCAGGTGTGGCTCCTTCCACAACGGGCGCCAGATCGAGTACCGATAACGGAATATCGCGAAGTTGTTTATTGGTTTGCCTGGACATACTGTGTCCTCCTTACGAAAGAAATGCATGGAATGATTGGTTCAAATCAATTTGAACATATCTTTATCATACTACATGTTTTCCCCTGCATTGACACTTTGCGGCAGCGTCACAGCATCTTCTTCATAAGAGATCAGATTGCGCCCGTGTTGTTTTGAACGAAGCAACAAGTTATCCGCCTTGACATAGTTCTTTTCCACCGGATCGGCGTTGTTGGCGTTTCGATAGGAAAGTCCAAACGAAGCGCTGTAAGTAATGTCTACGATATTTTCGCCAAACTCCACCCTTATGATACTGCGCTCGATTTCCTGCCGAATCTGTTCAACCAGCGCGACGCATGCTTCAAAGGAGCGATTGCGAAGAAAGATGGTGAACTCTTCTCCCCCGGAGCGAATCAGGACGTCTTCCTTGTCGAGAAGCGCCTGGATCGTTTTTGCAAAATGGATAATCACCTGATCGCCGACCAAATGATTATACCGATCATTGATTTTTTTAAAACGATCAATATCCGTTACAACAACGCCTACCGCTTCCCGTTTTTGATTTAATTCCAGCATTTGTTTTTCCATATAAGCGCGGTTGAAGACACCGGTCAAATAATCGGTGTAAGCCATTTGTTCAAACTTGTCCCGTTCCATTTTGTGTTGCATGTTTTGCATGCTTTGCAAAAATGTGCTGCCAATGAGATAGGTCAGCATGAACAGGCCGATCAGCATAACCCAGTTTTGCTCCAACAGGAAATGCAGCAGCAAGCCGTTGATAAAGGTTGTTTTCACAATATCGGAAAGGTCCCTTTTTCGATATATGGCTACCGCATCATCCCAAGCGCGAATCTGTTTATCCCAATACAAGCTGATAATCAGAAATGAGTCCGACAAAAACGTGTTGAGGCAAACAAGCACGAACAAAGAAATCCAGTGATACCAGGGAAAATCAAAAAACGGCTGCAAAAATGCCAGATAGATTGCGTAGGCAATCGTATTTTGCAGGACAAAGGAACCGACATTGTAAAAATAATCAATTCCTTCTTCCGGATCTGCGGTGCGCGTATATTTTTTGTAGGGGTCCCGCCAACATTTTAACGAAAATATACGCTAAGCCCTCAATTATGTGCGGCTTGGCGTTTTTTCTTACTCTAAGCTGGTCCGGGACTATCACCCGGACCAACCTTTCATTCAATGTCCTGTTCTTTAAGCGGACGCAATGAATTAAGAGAAGTATTCTGCCTTAAATTGAACTTGTATTCTCCTAAGAAATTGATATGCTCCCATCCAAGTGGTGAAATATGCTTTAGTAGATCTTCCTGAAGCTTACCTTGCTTTTTGCGATGTTCTGATGCTTGCTGGAGATAGACGGTATTCCAAACGCTAATAGCATTAATGATGATGTTCAATGCGCTGGCTCGCTGGAGCTGATCCTGTAGAGCGCGTTCTCGCAGTTCTCCATGTTTGCCGAAAAAGATCGCCCTGGCCAATGCATTCATGGCTTCCCCTTTGTTCAATCCCCGATGGATTCTTCGCCGTAGCGCTTCACTTGAAAGATAATCCAGGATGAAGATTGTTTTTTCGATTCTACCCATTTCCCGGAGTGCGGTAGCCAAACTATTTTGTCTTGCATAGGAGCCGATTTTCCCCATAATGAGTGATGCCGAAACCGTTCCTTCCCGGATGGAGTGAGCCAGTCGGAGAACATCGTCATAGTTTTCCTGAATGATTTTTGTGTTGATCTGACCTCGCAGCAGCTTCTCCAGTTTAGGGAAGTCGGCAGGCTTCCCAATTGTGTACAGTTTGGAGTCAGCCAAGTCGCGTAAGCGCGGCGCAAAGCGAAATCCGAGCAAATGTGTTAAACCAAAGACTTGATCGGTGTAACCGGCTGTATCGGTATAATGCTCCTCAATGGTCAGATCCGTTTCATGATGCAGCAATCCATCAATGACATGTACGGCATCCCGAGCGTTCGTATTGATGACTTTCGTGTAGAACGTAGAAAATTGATCGCTCACGAACCGATAAATCGTAGCGCCTTTCCCGGTACCGTAGTGAGGATTCGAATCTGCATGAAGCGCCGAAACACCGATCTGGACGCGCATTCCATCGGATGATGAGGTGGTACCGTCTCCCCAGTATGAGGGCAGCGCCAGCTTATGATGGAAATTAACAAGAACGGCCTGCGCTTTATTCATCGCGTTTTCGTACAGCCGCCATTGCGCTGCATTAGCCATCTGCCGATATGAAATGCTCGGCGTGGCTTCAGCCATTTTCGTAAGTCCAATGTTCGTTCCCATTGCCATAATGGTAGCCATAAGAATTTTCGTTTCTTCCTCGTTCGGAGTGCGGTTACTGGAGGCGTGAATAAACTGTTCATGAAAATTCGTCCAGTTGGCTACTTCCATGAGCAGATCCGTTAGTTTGATTCGTGGAAGAAGTTCGTAAAGGGAAAGACTGAAATTCCGAGATTCGTCCGGAACATCTTTCTCCAATCTTTCAATGTGCAATTTCCCGTTCTCCAAATTCACGCCGTCCAGCTCGTCGATATGTTCGGAAACCCAGTTTAATCTTTGAAGAAGCGATTCAGTCCGTTCTTCAAGATAATTTTTTGCCGAAAGGCTGACGGCAAGCTTTGTAGCATTTGGATCGATGCCATTCCAGTCTTCTTTCGGCACAAGGTATTCCTCGAAATCTTTATGCTGACGGCTCCCGACAATGGAAACGTCACCAGAACGAACGTAATTGCGCAGTTCTGTCAGAACGGCCATTTCGTAATAATGCCGGTTGATCGTTCCGTCATCATCGTAGACGTGCTTTTGCCAACGGTTTGAAACGAAATTTAGCGGTGCGCCTTCCGGAACTTTTCGCTTCCCGGTTTCATTCATATCCCGGATGATATCAACCGCCTTCATTAACGGTTCCGCCGACTTAGTTGAGTGAAATTCCAACGATTTTAACAGCGTTGGCGTATACTTCCGGAGCGCATAGAATTTCTTTTCCAATAAGTCTAAATAGTCATAATCTACGGGCCGCGCCAGCCGCTTGGCTTCCTCCACGGATTCGATGAGCTGATCCCACGGCATAACGGCTTCAAGCGCAACAAATGGGTCAACACCTTCACTACGAGCTTTGATCAGAGCCGCCCCAAGATCGGCAAAGTGAACAACCTTTTCGTTGATCGATTTACCGTTTTGCTTTTGAATTTCTTCTTGGGCTTTTCTCCCTTTCGAGAGCAGTATCATGATCTGCCGGTCATGAATCTCGAAAGCCAGGTCTGTCAAATCCTGAATCAGCTCCAGTAGGCACGCTACTAAAATCGCGTACTTTTTTGGATCATCAAAGCGACGGAAGGAGTGAGGTTCGTAGCGTGAACCAATTTTAGAAAGTTGCCGCAGCCGGTTCGGATGAATGCCTTTTGTATCGACTTGTAGCTGCAAGTCACGTATGAATTCGAGTTTTTCAATAACCTTCAAAAAAGAATCCGGAGAGCTGGTACCGGGAATTTCCCTTAACCATGCCAAGTAGGTTTTGCTGCTTTCCGGCATTATGGTCAAGATTCGATCCAGCTTAGCAATCTGTATTTCTGTAAGCGAGCTACTGAGCAGCCTGAATATTTTTTCTTCTGTTCGTTTGCGAGTCTCCCAAACTGCTCTTTCAATCGTGGCCATTGAAGGAAGTATGATTTTACGCTTGCGTAACTCTTCGAGTGCGAGTTGAATCAAGTGTAGAGGATTACCGTTCGCCATTGCATGGTTAAAAAGATGCTTGCACAGGGAACGATACTCACTCAAGGTAAACGTCTGGAAGCCATATTCCTTCCTGATTTCCTCCAAATGCTCGTATTTCGTGGCTTCTCGTTCGCCGTAAGATGCAAAAGACTCCAAATCGGCGTTGATTTGTTTAGCGATATAACGAAGGACTTGAATTGGTACTTCTTTTACGTCAGAGAGCGTCCAGCCGAGATAGCGAAGTACGCACAGCTGCACGGCAAAGCCGAGTCGATTATAATCTCTTCGCCGCTGCTGAATGATTTCAAGGTCATGCTGGGTAAATGTGAAATAGGTGCCCAATTCCCATTCGCCGAGATTAGGCGGTATTTGCAAATATTGCAGCCGTTCCTCCGGAGTTAGCAATTCCCTTACTCTCGCGTACATCGTTCTCATCCCCTCATTGCCATGCTATTTTTTCGACTTCAGATTGCAGATCCGCGCGAGTCGCCTTGACGTAAATCATCGTTGTATCCAGACTATCGTGTCCCATAATTTGCGCCAAGCGGTGCAATGGCGTGTTCTCTGCCATCACGTACCCGAACCGGTGCCGTAGATCGTGTGCGCTCAGTCCTTCGAGCCGCGCCACTTTCATGTATTTTTGAATCAAATGGCGTAAAGCTCGTTCGGTTAATCGATCGCCAGTTTTCTCCGAAGGAAACAGATAAGGACTATCCGGAGGAAGAACTGTCAGATATTTTTCCAAAGCAGATCTGCACGTTGCGTTCAAAGGTACTTCACGCTGTTTATTTCGTTTTCCGGACCGCACCGTAAGTTGACCGCTGCGTTTTCCGATTTGAATATCGCCGGGAGTCAAGTCGCAAACCTCCATCGTTCTGATGCCGGTATGAAGCATGACAATAAGGATCGTCTGATCCCGGAGAGAGCCGCTATGCTCGGCCGCAGCAATCAATGCAGCTTCTTCCTTGTCAGTCATCTGCCGAGGGCTTACCTTTTCTTCCGGAACCAATTTGACCGGCTTGGAAGGATCACGGCGAATCCTGGATTCCGAAGTGGCCCACTCAAAAAAACGTTTCAGAGTTATAAGTCGCCGATTAATGGTCGCCGGTTTTAATTCCATCACTTTTTGCGCGGCTTCCCGGTATCGTGTTAATGTTGGAGTAGCCACATCTTCGATTCGAAATATAACTTCTTCCTCTTGGTGGTCGGCTGTTTCAAACCAACCAATAAAATGTTTCAGGTCACTTGCGTATTCCTTTAGCGTTTTGGGATTCAAATCTTCGCGGGTGGTGAGAGCGTGAATGAAGTCATGAATAGTCTGCTCACCCTGTTCCGAAATCCCGGTCGTCTCTCTCATTAGCAAAGCCTCCAAATCTTGACTTACATTAGCGGACATGGTATTCTTATCTTAACCTATACATTAGCGGACATCAAGTGTGCGTTCTGAAAATGCATAACGACCGCTAATCTTAATTAGCGGTCGTTAGAAAATTAGGAGGTCATTCCTTCATGGTAGTTCGTAAAGACGATTTGCATAGCCTGATTGAACGGCTCCAAGAACCCGATCAAAAAACAGCTTTTGACTTTCTTCAATATTTAATAGAACGTTCGGAAAGAAAGCCGCTGAGCTGGGAAGAGATAGATCGGCAAGAACCCGATGACGAGCCTTTGACGGAAGAAGAACTTCGCCAATTAAAAAGCGATGCCGGATATGTGTCGGGGGAGGTAGCCAAGTGTGAGTTTGGGCTACAAGTTGACTTACCATAAAGATGCGGTAAAATTTATCGCCAAGCAAGAGAAGCGGATTCAAGAACAAATCACGCAAGGTTTGAAAGGTCTGCTCATCATTCCTCCAGTTGGAGATATCAAACCAATGAAAGGCTTTATTGGCCTGTACCGACTGCGGATCGGTACGTTAAGAATTCTTTTCGAAATCAATCACGATGAGAAGGTGGTTTATATACGAGCTATTGATTCGCACGGCGGGATTTACAAATAACTTTTCTTTCGCTTTGTAGAGTTTGGAGTAATTAAGGGAAATGGGAAGTTTCCGAATTTGGGTAAACCTACTACTGTAACCCAAGATATAAACAATATTATCCTGTGATTTAGGAACAAACCGTCGAGGGAGCATGCTATTATTTGTTGACCTCTTCAACGTAAAGGAACGAAGATTAGGAAAATGAGATTGATTAACGTCTGAGGTCGACGTTCGTCGTTAGGTCCTGATTTAGTGCCATTATCCGGCCCCCCGAACATCTGCCGAAAATGAAGAAACGGCACAATTTGGAGCCTCCGAATTTATGGTCACCAACAATAACTGAAAATATCGATATACCACTTTCGATATTCAGATTGCCCAATTTTTGATGCTGACAGTGCAGATGCACCGATCGCTTCGGCCATGACCCAATACGATTTGTCGGTATCGATGATTCTCCTATTGGGATCATCCATCGAGTAGAAAATCCCTCCATTCTCTCGGTCCACTCCCTTGGTCGCTGCAAATCGAAATAATCGCTCGGCATAGAGGGCATGCCAAACCTCCGGAGCGTACTGATCAAGCAACTTTGCACCATTCAATAGAATGACCAAAAATATATCCATACGGACGAGTTTCGTCTTTTGTTTTTCCCTTATTATAATTCCAATCGATTTCCCAGTTTCCCAGTCCGCGTTATAATGCTCCCAAATGAGTTCTCCAGATTGCGGCAATAGTTTAAACATGACTGATTGCGCCAACTGTCTTCCCAGAACGATATTTTACGAAATCCCCGATCTGGCTGGCAATACTAACCACGAAAATAAATCTGGAAATACCCACAAGATGTTTTGTTAAATTCTCTTCATCATTCGGCCGTTCGTTGCATTTTCCTGGATTCCCATGAAATAGCCAACGAGAAGCAATAGACGTCATTTACTATCCTCGGGGTTATTAACCCCATTCTCTATGTCTTTGAGAAATTGGGGTAAAATCAGGACTGCAACAAGGATACAGGTAAATATAACAAACATTGAGGAAACCGGGGAGCTTGACATATACATCCTCCCGGTTATTGCGAAGTGGAACGCGAAGAAAATCGCAACGATCCAGTTAAGAGTGATGCAGATTCGAATTAACGAACATAACAGTTTCCTACCCCGTGTCATTTTGTGGAACACCTCTTTTGTAGTTATCTGGAAATGGGTTTCATTTAGCCATTCCTTCCTTTTATCCTGATCGACCCCCTTCCATCCACTTCAACACTTACCATGTTTCAAGGTAACTTTAGTTTCCCTGCATTGTTCAATTTAACTGAAACCTTGATCTCTTGAAGGGATTCCGTTGTTATTTTGAAATCTCTTTCCGCGTAGATCTTTTTCCAATCTTTATTTTTCTGACGATACAGCGCATGTTCCAGTTGTAACAGGTCGGAATGGATTTCAAGCCCTTTTTCGAACGTTCTTTTGATTTCATTTTGTACTAGTTCTGCCGCTTTCTCCTCCATAAGCCGTTCAGACATGGGTTGGATGATCTCGCTAACATTTCCCGAAAGCTTAACATCGACGGTATACGTAACTTCCTTTCCCTTGACATGCGGAATGATTTTAACCTTTGGATTCTCGAGAGACAATGCAACCTGTGGCTTTCCACCACTGCGAAGTATTAAAGGGCTACGTTGGGTTTGGGGTTCCACCCAGCGGAGGCCCGGAATGTTTTCCCTGGTGAGCCGACCTCGATATTTTCCATCCTGCAAAACGAAAACACCATCCATTTCAAGCATCGAATGCGGGTCTCCACCTTTTTTCCAATGCCGATCCGAAATGGATAAAGAAGGTAAAAGGGTCGCCTTTCCTGGTTCGTGGATATCGGACACGAACTCCCTCGAGGTTATCGGGGCAATGACCGATTCTTGTTTGTAACTCTCCTGCGGTTGATGAAGCAATGACATAAGCGGTGATAGATTAAAAAAAGGAGTTACCGCGAAAATTTGGTCTATCGGCTCTGTAGTGCCAAAAAACCATGGTGTGTAGCGCATTTCATAATAGCGGTGCCGCAGTTCATCGATCTCCTTTAATCCCTTTTTCAATACGTTCTCACTTACGACAACGGTGATAATTTGGCCATAAAAAATCCGCATCTCCGATGTGTGGTACAAATCATTAACGGCACTAAGTGTCGTATCCCCCATGCCTTGACCGACCCACACGGGAATTGGCTGGAGCGGCTTCCCTGATTCCATTTTTGCGACATCCGAGAAGTCCAGCAGTTGCCCATAAACGACGTATTGACCCTCGACATAATCGATCCCGATACTTGTTAAATAATTGACATCTTGAATATCCTTAATATCCCAGCAGCCAGTTAAAAGAAGTGGGAATATCAAATAGATGGACGTCAATTTCTTCCATCCCGACATTTAGGAATCACCTCTTCTCGTGGAATCTTTCGTATGCAACATTTCGGGTCGGCGATTTATTGTGTTCCACGGTTTTCGGATAACAGCCGCAATAAAGTCCTTCCAAGTTAAAGGGGATAAGGGGGCAAGATACGGTACACCAAAGGACTCCAACCGCGAAAGATACAAAACAATCGCAATCGTAGACAAAATAAATCCGTACATGCCCAGCACCGACGAACAAATCAATACAAAAAATCGGATGATGCTAACTGAACCCACAAGCGATTGATTGACCAATGTAAAACTTGAAACTGCGGTTACGGCCGCTACGACAAGCAAAGTCGTTGAGGCAAGTCCAGCACGAATGGCTGCATCCCCAACCACAATTCCCCCAACAACAGATACCGTTTGGCCAACCGCTTTAGGCAGCCTCTCTCCGGCTTCTCGAAACAGCTCGAACATAAAGATCATTAAAATAGCCTCCATGGGCCCAGGCATAGGTAAGCCAATTCTTGACACCGAAATCGTTGCTAAAAGTGGATACGGTATTTGTTCCACATTAAAGGACGAAAGCGCAATCCAAAAACCCGGCAGCAGCAATGATATGACTAGACCCACAAGACGCAAAAACATCCCCAAAGTAGCATAATAAAACGGGAAATAGGCATCTTCAGGTGATTTTAGTAAGAGGGTTAAATTGGCAGGTCCTATAATGGCATTAGGGGCCCCCTCGACAATAACGGCGAATCGTCCGTGTATGAGACAGTCTGCCACATAATCGGGGCGACCGGAATAATCCAGTAAAGGGAATAAGGTGAACGAATAATCGGAAATGATTTTTTCCAATTGGCTGCTCCCCATTATGGCATCTATATCGATGTGTTGTAAGCGGGTTTTCGCCTCCTTCACAATTTCAGGCTGAATGATATCTTCGATGTAGAGCAAAGCCACTTTGCTGTTGCTCCTTTTTCCAATCGTAAATTGTTCATAACAAAGGGAATTGGTGCGAAGGCGTTTGCGAATTAATGCTACGTTGGTTGTTAGTTCTTCCACGAACCCGTCTTTTGGCCCTTTGATGGATATTTCCGTGTTTGATTCCGAGGGGCTTCGATGAGGGGGAGAAGCAATATCCAATGCATAAAGAGCATTCAGGTTTGAAAAGTAAATGATGAGTTGACCCGAAAATACGCGGGTTGTCAGATCCCCAGTCTGATCGACTCGGGTTAATTCCAGCTTTTTATCGAACCCTATACCAGGTTTCGAATGATGCAACATACTTTCCAATCGCGGAAGCACGTATTCGTTGATCTGCTGTATATCCGCCAACCCTTCGCAATAGATAAGGTGTACCGTTTGCAGGGAGTCCACATCGCCAAAGTCATACTTATCCATCTTCACATCTGCGCAATTGCGAAATAAGGAGCGGAACCCTTCCGGTGACCATTCGTGATTTTGGGGCAGGGCAACCGATGGTACCGGGGAAGATGTATGATTTTTCAATAGGGATTTCCATAACCGGCGAAATTTCATTTATGTCTCACTCCAGTTCTATTTTTCACGAGTACAGCAATAAACAACAAAAGCGATACCCCTACAACTAAACCTAATGACAAAGGTAAATATACCTGTTTCAAAAAGCTGGCATATTGCATGTCGCTGACGGGTAACTCAACAACGACGACAATAATGATGCCGAGGAGCGTTAACCATACAAGCCTAAAGTTCTTGTTATGACTTGCTGGCAATAGATCGATTAGTAAAAGCAGCGAAATGGAAACCCGGACAAATGCCCCCGATAGCCACTGATAAATGGATAAGAAGTCTACATGCCGAATATAATTTCCAACTTGTACGAGACGCCATTCTTCATAAGCCGGGTATCGCAGTTTGGCTGCTTCAAAAGGTCCAAATTCGGCGATTGCACCCGTAACGGGCCCAAATACCAATATAACCAAGAAGATGGCTAATAAACATAACGACCATGGACGAATGTTCGATTTCATTCGATGATGGAATAGCAGAATAATAATGAATTCTGCAAGTCCTCCACCTACATACATACATCCTTTGAGAACGGGCTCCACTCCATGTTCCATGATGGGTGTCAACAAAGCATAATTTTTCTTGGGAAGATTGGAGCTCATGACAAAATCCCCAAATACGACCACGAACGGCAGCAAAATGCCTGCAGTAATCGCAATGGTTCGGAGTCCGAAATGGACGGCATAACAACATAAAAGAATCAATGAAACGGATAAAACAAGTTGTGGCGTTTTTGGCAAGTAGGAGGCATGCGTCCAAGTGGTTGTTTCCTTTACCGTTAAAACAATAATCAAAAATAGATAGGCGATGAAAAAAAAACGAAATGCGACGGAAATGACCGTTCCATAATTCCCCTGTAACCAGGTCACAATCGGTTGCTGTTTTGTCTTTTTCATGATGTAGTAGAGAATAAGTGTCCATATTATATACGGCAAAATCATGGCCAAAACACTTAACCACGCGTCTCTTTTCGCCTCTTGCAACAAGGAGGGAATGACCATGACATGGTTCATTAACCCTACCGCTAAGGCAATGATGGAAAACGATGGGATTGTGCCAATGGCGAAACCTGTTTTATTAACCATATCGAATAGTCCCCTCAACAACAAATGGTTCCTTCTTCTTCAGCTTGTTATCCAAACTGGAAGGAAGCCATGAACTTAATAAACATTTATTCCCACAAATCCTGGAAGTATTCCTGTATCAAAGAAGTTGCAATATGTGCTTCTGGGACGTCCGCCATAATTGGATGACGGATTACTTTATGGACCATATTTGTAAACGTGAGTATCTCAAGCCAAAGAGTCCAGTTTGATCTTTTTACTCCTTAAAAAGAAAAGGGTCAGCGCCGTAGCGCCAACCTTTTATTTGAAGATGGCCAATCCACCGCTGAAAGAACTGGAAGTTGAATAACCGGTGGTCCGGGCTATGCCGCCCGGACTATTGAACTTAGAGTAAGAAAAAAAGCGAAGCCGGAAACATCCGAAGGCTTAGCGTATATTTTCGATAAAATGTTGGCGGGACCCCTTGTACAAATAAATCAGGAATCGGTATATAAGTTCAAAGAAGAGCAAACCGCTTGGTGTCGTGGCGATCACAAACGAGAGATTATAGTTCATCCCGTATTCGATTGTTTTGGTTCCCAAATGGCTGACAAAACGCAAGTGATAATAGAGCAAGGAAAAAAACAAATACACGCACAATGTTTTGACATATTGCAGATCGAAGGAAAACGTGTGCCAGGAGCAAACGGCCGCCCCTATACTGATTATAAATAAGAAGATTATAAAAATTCTGCTCAATAACATGTTCATTCAGCCCTATTTTTTACGTTTATCCGCAAGATACTGCCACTTCTGTCAGCAAAGAAGAAGGTAAGTAAAAAGCTTTTCTGTGGATGAAAAGAGAAAATATTGAAAATAATTACATTAGAGGGAATCAATGGATCTTGCCAAGGCAAGATTTAAATGGATGCACAATCGATAACGAACTGCAGTGCACAGCAACAACCATTCTTAGTCGAGGAAGACAGAGCTTTGTTTCCCGATCAAGAAGGACAATCTCTATTCTAGCGAAACCTAACAATAATTACAAACCTAGAATCGGGCAAATGCTGATCAACTGGAAGAAAAACCAAAATGAAGGTAAAATAAGGAATACGCGAAGAAGAGGAGGTTTGTCCATGAGTGAATCTGGTAGATATCCCCTGAACAAACAAAAATCGTATGGCGGGACAAGCACGGCAGAAAGGAGCGGAATACGATGCTGCTCGCAAGCAATGCTCTGCTCTCCCTCTGTCACGTCTTCATGATCAGCCTGCTGCTCGTTCAGAACGGTTCGCTGGCAGCAGAAGCGACACCAGGCTCCTCGCTATTAGGGGGACAGATCAGGAACCTGCTCGGCGAATGGGAACGAGATCCGCAGAGCAACGGAAGCATCGTTGGCATGGATATTTTCGACTTGTCTACCCGGCAGCACTTGTTTACCATCAACCATGAGCAAAACTTTGTGCCTGCCTCCATTATGAAACTGTTTACAACGGCGGCCGCCCTTGACCGCTTGGGACCCTCCTATCAATTTAAAACGGAGTTGTATGTGGACGGAACACTGAGCTCTTCCGGTGTATTGCAAGGAAATGTCATTTTGAAAGGTTACGGCGATCCTTCGCTTGATGTTGAACAATTGGCGGAATTCGCGCGGGATTTGAAGCGAGTCGGCATCAGGAAAATTAACGGAACGATCATGGTGGACGACTCGTTTTTTGATGGAACCCGGCTGGGACCGGCCTGGATGTGGGATGATGAAGCGTATGACTTTAGCGCGCAAATCAGCAGTTTGGCTGTAAACGAAAATACCGTCACGGTCAACATCATCCCTGACAGGCGGATTGGCGAAAGACCAACACTCACCTATACTCCCCCCAACCGCTATGTCAGGCTGAATAATCAACTCACGATTACAGATGGCGATGAAGATCAAACAGAAGCAGAGCGGTCCGTTTCAGGAAATACGATCACCTTGCGCGGCTCGATTGGCAAAGCGGCCCCGCCTGTTGAGGCCGGTTTCACTATGAACGATCCCGCCTTGTTTGTGGGAGACGTCTTTCAACATGTATTGGCTGAAACCGGGATCGTTTTTGCTACGGATGTTCACGTCCGCAAAACGGTGATGGACGATGCAACTCTCCTGTTGGCGACACATTACTCCCGGCCGCTATCTGAACTCATTGTCCATGCCAACAAGGAAAGCGATAACTTTTATGTCGAGATGTTTTGCAAAACATTGGGGGCGTTGGAAAAGCAGCAAGGCAGTTTTGCGGCAGGCACCGAGGTGGTCCGGGAGTTCTTGCAGAAAGCCGGCGTTCGCGATTACAGGCAGGCGGACGGTTCCGGTCTGTCGCGTTTGAACTTGTTCTCTCCCCGGGACATGATCCAACTGCTTCGCTATGTTGATCGGCAACCGTATCGAGATCATTTTTACCGCTCCTTGCCGATTGCCGGTGTGGACGGAACGCTGCAACACCGCATGAAAGATACAGCCGCCGCGGCCAGGCTCCAGGCCAAAACAGGCTCTATGTCCGGCGTCAATTCGCTCGCAGGCATCATTACGGCCGAAAACGGACATCGCCTGATCTTTTGCGTGATGATGAACGGCGTGTTGGACGCTTCCGCCGCTCAAGCGTTTCAGGATAAACTGGCTGTGTTGTTGGCGAAGTATCCCCAGCTCGCTATGCCGCAGCAAAAGCTGGCAACGTCCCAGTCGTATCCGGCGTCTGCCCGATTCGAGCGGATTTTGCAACAAAGCAAGCTGAACGGAACGATTGCCGGTGTATCGATTCGCCGCCTTGGAGACAATGGTGATGATTCGCTGCTGTATGAGCGGCTCGGCGACAAGCTGCTCTTCCCAGCCAACAACCTCCAGTTGCTGACGGTTGTCGCGGCCTTGCAACAGCTCGGACCAGCCTACCGGTTTCACACAGAAGTCTCTCTTGCGGCTCCGCCTGACCCCCAAGGGATCGTAAATGGCGATCTGTTCATCAAGGGGGGCGGCGATCCGCTGATCGCGGATCAAGAGCCGCTGCTCGCCGGCGGACTGACCTTGTCGCAATTGGTCAAAAACTTGCAGGAAAACGGTATCACCCAGCTTAACGGCAATATTATCGTTGATGACAGCTTCTTCGATGACCAACGGTTGCCGGCCGGATGGCGCTGGGATCGGGAGAGCGATGCCCGGAACGCGCAGATCAGCGCCTTGTCCTTGCAGCAAGGAAGCGTCAGGTTGAACATTACGCCGGCTGTACAAAGCGGACAGCCTGTCCAAGTCCAACTTTCTCCCAAGACGAACTATGTCCAGGTGACCAACCAGGCTGTCACTGTCGAACGTCATCAGCCCAAGACGCTGCAGGTTAAGCGGCTTCGCGGGACCAATACGCTGGTGATCCAAGGGAAACTGCCGATCGGCACTGCCTTGAGCCAACAATTGCTCACCGTTGATCAGCCTGCTTTGTACTTGGGAACTGTGTTCAAAGAACGGCTGGAGCAGGCAGGAATCAAAGTGAGCAAACAAAGCAAAGTGCTGCGCGGAAAAGCACCGGCAACGCAGAATCATGTCGCCCGCTATGACTCTCCGCCGCTTGCTGAGGTGGTTCGCTTCTGCTTGAACAACGACAGCGCACCTTGTATGGAGATGCTGCTGAAAACGCTGGGTGCGACCAAACACGGAGCAGGCGGTTTTGAGCAAAGCATCGAAATCGTCAAGGAAACGGTTCGCCGAATGGGTATTTCCCGCCCATTTGAAATGAAAGACGGCTCCGGTTCGAGCGGTTACAACCTGCTCTCCGCGAACCAACTTACCAGCTTGCTTGGCCAATCAGCAGAACAATTGTCTGACCTTCTGCCGCGCCTTGATCGACGAATCAGCGCTTACCGCGGCATGGCGGAAGGTACCCGGACGCTGTCGGGTTATGTCACGACCAAAGACGGGCAACGGCTTTGTTTCTCTTTATTCCTCAACAATGCCACCGGAGATCAACAGCAGTTAGCCCTGATCGAAAAACGGTTACTACGAGAGCTTGCCGCTCTTGATTTGACCAATCTGCGCTGATTGGGAACCCCGTGCCGAAGAGGATGGCAAATCTCCCGCCGAAAAATACGAAACGCTTCCGTTTGCGACGGAAGCGTTTTGCTGTCTTGTTATGATTGTTTTCGGAACTGCGATCAGCTTAAGATGCCGGTTCGGCGCAAATTTTCCTCGACCCGGTTATCCACTTCCACTTCATAGTGGTCACCAGCATCTTTGACGATCGTGCCATTCCCGATGTACATCCCCCGATCGGAAAACGGAACACTATCACCGACTTGCAACTTTTTGGCAAACATCTGTTTGGAAAGCGTAATTTTCATACATCCTCCTGGATCATCGTTGACTTATCCCTACTTTACACAAAGCCGAAGCGATCGTCAAAACGATCTTCGCCGCTTTGGGCCATTTCGTCCATTCGTTGCTGAAACTTGGCGCTAATTCGCTGCAGTTCCCGAATTTTCGCCTCCGTACTGCCTTTTTGCTTTTGCAACGATCGGGAACATTCCTGTTTCTGATTGATCGAGATACTCCTCTACTTTTTGGGAGACGAAATCGGGATTCCCATTATATTTGGTTGCCAGCGATTTAATTGTAGAGATACGCTTATTGGGATCATCATCCAAATAGATCATGGTGTAACCTGTATATCCCCGAAAATCTTCTCCAGTATTTTCTTGGAGATCAAAACTTGTAATGGCCCCATTTTCGATAAGAGATTTATCCGCTGACTTTACGATCAGGTATTCCCATTGCTTTACTAGAGCATTGTGTACCTCTTGTCTTGCTGATGGGGATGGGCTGAAATCACCATAGAACCGTATATAATCGTTTAACCTTAATGGCTCAGTTATACCAGCGGCAGATGCTATATTTGACCATAAAGAAACAGCCGTTAAAACGGCTGCCAAGATTGCTTTCTTTATCATTTTTTTCCCCCATATACAACCTTCATGGATGGATAATCTATGAGTACCTCACCAAAGTTTGTTCCATCTTGTCCGAGTAATTGAATTAGACTTTTGGCATCATTTATCTTTAATTCATATTTTTGGTTCGGTTTTAAAAAATCCGTATATATAACTGGCTTGTTTTCATCATCTGGAATAAATCCAACCAACATATATCCAGTAATGTCACTCGGAACTTGACCTGTTAATACACCATTTTCAACCTTGAAGGTGGATACAGTCGCTTTCCCACTCAACAACCAGGCAGGCAATAAAACCAGCAACGAAGGAACGTACATCGTCCATGAATAGCATCCCGATGCTGATGATCCCCAGCTGGATCAATAAGATTGATACCTTTCAGTACTCGTCTGCTTATTATGTGATGCACCTCCTCCATATCGTTGTTCACATACCCTTACTTCATCGGCGGTTTCTACATGCCGGAGAATCAATCCGCTCCTTTGCTTTTTGGTCAAACAAATTTATGAAAGATTTCCGGGTTGGCGA
The DNA here is from genome assembly GCF_016908525.1 of Brevibacillus fulvus. Taxonomy (GTDB): domain Bacteria; phylum Bacillota; class Bacilli; order Brevibacillales; family Brevibacillaceae; genus Brevibacillus_G; species Brevibacillus_G fulvus. The sequence goes on along the minus strand of NZ_JAFBEB010000001.1, from coordinate 522,170 downwards.
GGTGATCCGGCCGTTCCCCTGCCAGTACTTTCAGCACATTGCGAGCAACCGCGGTTGCCATCAAATAGTTGGCTTCCACAGTCGTTCCGCCCACATGGGGCGTGACGATCACATTCGGCAAGGAAAGCAGCGGCAGGTCCGCATCCGTCGTCGGTTCCGGATCAAAAACATCGAGACCGGCGCCGGCAATCTGTTTTTTCGCCAACGCCTGATAAAGTTCCTGCTGATTGACGACCGCTCCTCTCGCCGTATTGATTAAATAAGCGGTCGGTTTCATGCGTTGAAATTGCTCCCGCCCAAACATGCCTCTCGTCTGGTCGGTCAAAGGGACATGCAAAGACACAAAATCAGCTGTCGGCAACAAGTCGTTCAAGTCTGTTGTGACCGTAAGTCCGAGCTGCTCGGCCAATCCATGCTTGTCCTTGTCAAAATGTCGAACCCATACGCGTACATCCATTTCAAAGCCCAGCTTCAACCGTTTGGCTACCTCTTGGGCAATTCTGCCAAAGCCAATCAAAGCGACTTGCTTGCCGCGCAGTTCATGTGTCTGCAAGAGCGTGCGGGCGTGATAACGACCTTTGCTCATTTCCTGATGAAAAGGCAGCAGCTGTTTGCCCAGCGCCAGCAGCAAGGCAATCGCATGTTCCGCGGTAGAGACTTGATTGATCGCTGGCGCATGCAAAACCGGAATGTTCTTCTGCGAGGCATAGTCCACATCGATATTGTCAAGACCGACGCCCGCGCCCGAAATGACCCGCAAGTGCGGGGCAGCGTCGATAATCTCTGCAGTAATCCGCGCCGGCGCCCGCAACACGATGGCCTGCACCTCTTTGACCTGCTCGCATAAATGCGAAATATCATACTGGTCGGTGCGAATCACCTCGCCGCCCTGCCGCAAAATACGCTCTCCTTCCGAATGATACATCGGCAATATTTGCAAGATTTTCGGTTTGCTCATGTTGCTGTCTCCTTTCTGTCTTCATACTAAAATTAGCTTTTGACAATTGATACTCCTTTTTTGTAAAGGAGAATTCTCATAAAGGAGACAGGCGAATTTACATAATATAATTATGGTTAAGTGTAATTTCTCGCAAGCCCGATTGAAGCAAAAAAGCGTAGCGACAATTCGCTACGCTTCCAGTTTCGTCAAAGACAAGTGGACGGTAAACACATATCCGGCGTTCAGTTGATCGCTCTTTGGCGTAACACCTTTCCTTGACGAGCGACCGCGCACTGGAACATCGTTGCTCCTCATGCCCGGGCAAGCAATTGAACGGCGGATTTTCACCCAGGACGTGTTACCGATCAACATTTCCCTTTCTGTCTGTTTGCACCAGTTCGCTTTCGTAATAATGAACATTGTCTGCTTGCAAATATTTTCGCAAGCCCCCAAAGTCCAGGCGCAGTTCGCCGCGCGCGATTTTTTTCTTTTCCTCCTCTTCCGCACGCAGTCGTTTCCGGGCCTGTTCCCAGACGGTTTGCGCTTGTTCTTTTGCCACCACGACCACCCCGTCGTCATCAGCCAAAATAACATCCCCCGGACGGACCGCGCATTCTCCGCAAACAACCGGCACATTGATCCAGCCGCCTTTGGATTGGGTGGCGCCACGCGAATAAATCCCTTTCGCCCAAATGGGCAATCCGAGTTTGCGCAATTTTTGCACGCTTCTTACACCAGAATCAATCACTACGCCACGAATCCGCTTGTGTATGAGAGCGCTTACAATTTTGTCATCGACCATTCCGTATATTTCATCACTGTCGGCGGTGATCACAAACAAGTCGCCCGGTTGGCAAACTTCCAATGCCGCTTCAATCATCAAGCTGTCACCTGCTTGGCAGTGAACGGTGAGTGCCGGCCCACAAGCAGTGCTTCCGGGGATGACCGGCCGCAGCCGATTATGCATGAGCCCGCTTCTCCCTTGCGCTTCGTAAATCGTTGTAACATCCAGCGCCCCCAACCGTTCGATCAAGGCTTTGTCCGGTCGTTCAAACTGCCTGACCACATACTTTTCCATTTGCTTCCCCTCTTTCCGCTGTGTAGCCTCCTTTTTTATACGTTATTCAACCTCCCCCTGTTTAAGTGCTCCGTCTGTAACCACCAGAAGAGATTCTTCCTTATAAATGTTTTTTCCGTACGAGCACAGCGAACCCGCCAAAACAGGAACGGAAAATGAGTCACTTCGTTCGGCTTTAGCGAATATTTTGTTTATATATACTTGATTGTGACAGGAACAGCATGATAATTTTTGTTTGGGACTAAACTTTCGTTCTAACTTATTCCCAAAACGCCGTAATTTTTCCAATTTGTTCAGCAAGCAAATATTTTATTCTATTAATAATAGTGATAAACTATGAATGGGTTACCATTAATTCAGAAAAGGTGTGTGACTAGGTCGCCCCCTGCCCTCTGGTTGTTGCTTGGCACAGGAGCGACTCCATCTTTTCTTCAAATAACAGTGTGATAGGACGGTAAACATGAGCAACGGACAAACTCAAACAGACGTTATCTTAATTGGTGCAGGAATCATGAGTGCGACTTTAGGGTCACTGCTGAAAGAATTAGTACCAGACTGGGAAATTACAGTGTTTGAGAGGCTTGCAAAACCAGGCGAGGAAAGTTCGAATGAATGGAACAATGCGGGTACCGGGCATTCCTCATTGTGCGAGCTTAACTACACCGTCGAAAAACCGGACGGAACCGTAGATATTAGCAAAGCGATCAAAGTCAATGAAGAGTATCAACTTTCCAGACAATTTTGGTCTTATTTGGTAAACAAAAATTTGATTCGCAATCCGCGGGATTTTATCCGCCCTCTGCCGCATATGAGTTTGGTTCAAGGTGAGGACAATGTAAACTTTTTAAGAAAACGTTTTGAAGCGTTATCGCGGAATCCGCTCTTCCAAGGAATGGAATTTTCCGCTGACCCGGAAAAATTGCGCGAATGGATTCCTTTGATTATGAAGAATCGGTCAGGGAACGAACCAATCGCGGCCACAAAAATCGACTCCGGTACGGATGTCAACTTTGGCGCTTTAACACGCATGTTGTTTGACCACTTGCAGAAGCAAAACGTTACCATTAAATTCAAGCAAAATGTAGATGACATCAAACGTACTCGCGACGGCTTGTGGGAGTTGAAAATTCGCAATTTGGACAGCGGTGTGACCGAACACCATAGAGCAAAATTCGTCTTTATCGGCGGCGGTGGCGGAAGCCTGCATTTGCTGCAAAAATCCGGTATCCCGGAAGGAAAAGGAATTGGCGGTTTCCCGGTAAGCGGTATCTTTATGGTCTGCCAAAACCCGGAGGTCGTTGCGCAGCATCATGCGAAAGTATACGGGAAGGCGCCGGTGGGTGCTCCCCCTATGTCCGTGCCGCATCTTGACAAACGGTTTATCTACGATAAAGAAATGCTGTTCTTTGGCCCGTTCGCCGGTTTCTCGCCGAAGTTTTTAAAATACGGTTCGATGCTTGATCTGTTCACTTCCTTGAAACTGCATAATATTGGAACAATGATCGCGTCGGGCATCAATAACATCTCTTTGGTGAAATATTTGATCAAGGAACTGATGTTATCGAAAGAACAGCGCATGGAAGCATTGCGCGAATTTGTCCCCAACGCCAAAAGCGAGGATTGGGAGTTGGTCGTGGCGGGGCAACGCGTGCAAGTTGTCAAAGACACGCCGGCCGGAAAAGGAACGTTACAATTTGGTACGGAAGTGATCAGTGCCGCGGATGGCTCGATCGCTGCCTTGCTCGGTGCTTCGCCGGGTGCTTCCACCGCCGTTTCCGTCATGTTGGATGTCATCCAAAAATGTTTCCCGCAGCATATAAAAGCGTGGGAACCGAAGATCAAAGAAATGATCCCCTCTTATGGCGTGTCGTTGCAGGAAAATCCGCAACTAATTCAGGAAATCCATGCATCGACAGCACGAACACTTGGTTTAAACAATTAACGGGCACAGGACAAACCAACCCCAACAAACCGAGAAAATGAAACGGCCTTCGCCTGAATTTCAGGAAGCAAGGCCGTTTTGCTTTGTCTGCAAACCAGAATGACAGGCAAAACTGTTTAAAAAGACAAACTTCGACAGACGCGCGCCGCAAATTGCGCAATTTTCAGGAAAAAGCGCAAAATCTGCGCTTGCCAAGGAAATAAAAAAGAGAAGTCACGTTAATGACTTCCCTCAATCGACGGAGCAGGTGCCGCACCGGTCGGTTCTCCCCCCGGTTGCTTCAGCAGTTTTCGTTTGTCACTCAAAAAGCGCAACGTTACCAGCAGCAGCATGACACCGAACAAAATAACAAACGCTCCCAATTCCGGATACAAGGCGGATAATGGCGCTCCCCGCAATCCCAGATCGCGGATAAATTTCATCAGCCAAACCATCGGAAAGAAATTGCCAACGATCTTTGCCCATTCCGGCAATAACGCCGTCGAGATCGTCGCCCCGCTGAACAAGAAGCCAGGGATCAAGATCAGCATCATTTTGCTCATCGCTTCGCCCGGATGTCTCGCCTTCCATGCAACGAACACCGCCAACAGACCTTGCGAGATCGTATACAAAAAGATGGGAATGAGCAAGGCAAACGCGTTTCCTGCGTAGCGGAAGCCGCCTACCGTTTTTAACAAGCCCAGCCCAAAATAGATGCCAATTCCGGCAAAGAGCGCATAGGGAAGCACACGACTGGCGACCCCGAGCGGTGAGCTGTGGCGAATTTCCGCTTCAAATCTGCCGGTCATACGCAAGCGAGCCATCAACGGTAATACTTGCATATGATAGATAATCGTCGGATACAGCACGAGAAATCCCAAAACAGTCGTATTGGCGTAATTGCCATTCGGGTTATACAACAATCTTTGTTGGACCGTGATATTATTGATAATCCCCGTCGTTTGGTCATCGTTGACTCCCAAGGCCTTCACCCGCGGAATCGCCACCGTCATATTTTCCGCAGTGATGACTTCTTGAACGGCGGTGCGCAGGTTGGCCGTGCCCATCATGTTCGTATTGTCCAGGAATAAGCCGATACTGTTGGGCAAGGCTCGCGTGTGATTGGCTTCCAAATCTTTGGGTAAGTAGATGACGGCCAAATATTCTTCATGGTAGAGCGCTTGGTCGATATCGATATTATCATTGACAACAGTTTTGACATCTATATATTGAGACGCGTTCAGCTTGTCGATCAACTGCCGGCTGTAGGCGGAATTGTCCATATCAATAACCAGGACGCCGCCTTCGTTGATTTGATTATGAATAAAAATTGCGGAAAAAACGAGTGCGATGATAATCGGAAACACCAAGGCCAGAATGTAATATTTTCCTGCCTTGCCGCTCAGCATCAAGGCAAATTCATCGCGCAGCGAGTTCATCGACATTCACCTCGACAGTCATCCCTGGCAGCAGGGCTTCGGTACGTTGGACATAAACTCTCACTTGAAATGCTGCCAGATCGGCCTGCCCTTTTTCCCGGCTCATTCGCAGATTGGCAAACTGGGGCGCTGCGGTAATAAAACGCACTTTGCCAGGAAGATCCTGATCCAAAGACACCAAGTGGCCGGTCAATTCGCCGCCTGCTTTAATTTTCGTCACCTGTTTTTCATCGAGATACACATCATAGTACAATTCATCGGTTTCCAACATGATGACGGGAGCTCCGGCGGTCACATTTTCCCCTGCTTTGGACACGACCTTAATAATTTTGCCATCCTGCGGGGCGAGCAAAGTGGCCCGTTCCTTTTTCACCTGCAATGACTTCAGCTGTACTTCCAGCGCTTCTTTTTGCGTTTGCAGCTGTTGCACGGCCAATTTCTGCGTCTCCAAATCCTGCCGGGCCTGCTCTACCTGGGCTAAAGCGGTCCTCGCCTTTTCCGTAGCCAAAGAGGCCTGGGTTTTTTCTTCCGCTGTTGCACCGGTCAGCATTTTGGACAAAGCTTCCTGCTGCTGCTTCACTTGTTTTTCGGCGAGGGACAGCGAAGTGGAAATGCTGTCAAACTGTGATTTGGATACAGCACCTTGGTCGTATAGTTGTTTGGTACGGTCGTATGTTCTTTTCGTATCCTCATAGGACGCTTGTGCGGACTGTACCGCAATCTGTTGCTGGCGGATATCTTCATCTCTGGCACCATCGTAAACTTGTTTTTCCGCTGCTTCCGCTGTCTTGATGCCGATTTCCGCCTGCTCCTGCTGCGTAGCCAGCTTATCAAAGCCGGTTTGTATCGTTTGATTGGACTCCTTGATTTGCAGATCAAGCTGGGCAATTTGTTTTTCCAGTTGAGCAATTTCCAGATCGGTATCGGTCGTGTCCAATTTCATCAACACATCGCCTTTTTTGACATGCTGTTCTTCCTCGACGAGAACCTCGGTAATGTTTCCGCCAACTTGCTGGAAGGAAACATTGATCTGTTCTGCGGTCAGCATGCTTCCTTTTTGGGCACTCGCCACAGTGACCGGGTCGGAGCCTTTCGCCATCAGCATCGCTCCTCCGCCAAGCAAAAACGCAACTGCTACCGCGGGAATGATGATCTCTTTCTTCATTTCCACTTTCCTCTCCTAACCGCTCCCGATTAAGGGATTCTTCTGTTTATAAGCAAATTAGCCACCAGATGTAGATGGATAATTTGTTTGCAAAAGGAACTTCATACAAGAAAATAGAGACAACTCAAACTTTTAGCCGCCTAATTATTTATGTATAAAAGTAATGATATATGTTTTTTGTTAGCTGGTCTTGCCTGATCATTTCCGGAAAAATCACGGCTCTTGTACTGGTGTCTGAGCATGGTCAGGCAAATTTTGTTCGATTTTTTCCAGCAGATGAACCAGCGACTTGCGCTCTGTTTCGTTCAGGCCGCTCATCAACTGGGCAATCAGCAAATAATGGGGCGGCAGCACGCGGTTCAATAACTTCACTCCATCATGCGTAAGTCTGATCATGACCATTCTGCGGTCATTGGGGTGATTTCTTCGTTCGACGATTCCGTCACGCACCAGCCCGTCCAGCAAGCCGGTGACAGTGGCCCGGGTAATTCCCACTTTATCGGCCAGTTCTGAGGGGGTAAAATACTTGTCATTCTCGACATACATGACGAGCAGCACGCGGATTCTGCCGGGAGAAAGGCCATAAAACCCGAGATTTTCTTCAATGAGCGAGTGGACCTTGTAGGAAGTCTTGATAAAGGTTAACAAAGTCTCTACCGACGATACATCCAACTGCGGAATTTTTTTGGCGACCTCCTGCAATGTCTGCTTATTAAAAGAATCACTACGGTCAAAATCCATGGCTGTACCTCCTCGTGACAGGGAAGAAAACTGTTAGCCACCTAATAATAAGTCGGCTGCCTTTTCTCTGTCAACCTATTTTTGTCAGGACAACCGTTTCGTTGCGCCGGGAAAAGGCGCACGCTTCGTGCCAGAAGACGTGTGCCTTTCCTCCTTTTGTTTTTTAAATATAACCAGACCATTCGATAAAGGGCGGCTCTTCCTCTTCTTCTTCCGCTTCCGGGTTATCCTCGTATGATTCGCGTTCCTCTTCTTCCTTGACAAACTTCTGCTTGAAGAAGTTCTCCAGCATTTCTTTGCCCTCCTTTGCTGATATTGGCAAATCCAGATTTAGTTTCTGCCGGATTCCGCAAAATATGAGAGCCATGCAAAAAAAGCGGTACCTCTCCAGAAGAGGTACCTAAACGCTATTCGTGTTCATCCGCGACCAAACGAAGTTGCTCCCACGCTTGTCTTGCCAGTTCTCGCGCCTGCTCCACCGTATCCGCCGTTGACAAGGCAACGGCCAGCCGTCTTCCAGCGGTGGCAAGCGGCTTGCGAAAAATGCGCAATTGTGTGTTCGAAGTCGCCAACGCGTCGGCCACGCCCTCGATACGATAATGGTCCATCGCTTGCTTTGCTTTCAACGGGCGACTGGCTCCTGGAGACAGCAAGGTGATCTCTGGAATCGGCAAGCCTAAAATCGCCCGGACATGCAAGGCGAATTCGGACAAATTTTGCGTGACGAGTGTTACCAAACCAGTATCGTGCGGGCGCGGTGATACTTCGCTGAAATAAACCTGATCTTTGCTTAAAAACAGCTCCACGCCGAACAGGCCAAACCCGCCGAGCGCTTCCGTGATTGTCGCAGCGATCTGTTTGGCTTGCTCCAGTTGCTCCTCTGTCATCGTATGGGGCTGCCACGATTCGATGTAGTCGCCATCTTGCTGCAAGTGTCCGATTGGCGCACAAAATAACGTTCCGTTTGTGCTCCGCACCGTCAGCAACGTGATTTCCGAATCAAACGAAATAAATTCCTCGACAATGACCTTCGTCGCCTGTACCCGGCCGCCTTCCATCGCCACCTTCCAGCAGCGTTCACGATCTTCGGCCGAGCGACATACGCTTTGCCCTTTGCCGGATGAACTCATAATCGGCTTGATGACACAAGGAAACCCGATTGCCTCCGTGGCCGTCACAAACTCTTCGAAGGAAGCGGCAAAACGATATTTGGCTGTCGGCAAGCCGAGCGTCTCTGCAGCCAGCCGGCGAATTCCTTCGCGGTCCATTGTCAGGCGAGCCGCTGTCGCTGTCGGAATGACCCGGTAGCCTTCCTCCTCCAATTTCACCAGTTCAGCAGTTGCAATCGCTTCAATCTCTGGAACGATCAAGTCGGGCTGCTCTGCTTCGATGACTCTGCGAACTTCTGCCGGGTCGAGCATATCGATCACATAGCTGCGATGGGCCACTTGCATCGCCGGCGCATCGGCGTAGCGGTCAACCGCAATCGTCTCCACTCCCAGTCTTTGCGCTTCAATGATCACTTCTTTTCCTAATTCACCGGAACCAAGCAGTAAGATTTTTTCGGTATAATACATCGAATACCTCCTGTAATCCTTGCGATATTTGCATTATAACCGAACATTATGAGTTAATCAAACAATAAATATTCGTGTTTGGTCGCTCCGGCAAGCAAATGCGGGCAAAAAGCAGAACGGTACGAGACCGTTCTGCTTTTTCCATCCATCCGATGGCGCCACACTTGCACGCGGAATGAAGGTATGCGGTCAGATTCATCGTTGTTCCTGTTCGTACACATCCAAAGCAGCTTGTACAGCCAAGCCCGGATGAATCGGGACTTGATGCCGCAACAACGTTGCTTCCAATGCTCCCAGCAGATGCAACACATTTTTTTGATTGCAGCTGTATCCCATCGTGCCGATCCGCCAAATTTTCCCTTGCAAAGGACCAAAAGAACTGGCAATCTCGATGCCAAATTGATGCAGCAGCATTTGCCGAACCGATTCGCCGTCGACCTTGTCCGGAATCAGGACACAAGTTACCATCGGCATTTTGCAGTGAGGATCGCCGAACAGGCTCAGTCCCATCTGAGTCAGTCCGGCCACCAGTGCCCTTTCATGGCGTTTATGACGTTGAAAGCGGGCTTCCAGTCCTTCCTCCAGCACAATCCGCAATCCTTCGCGCAGGGCGTACAGCATCGACGTGGCTTCCGTATGATGGTTCAAACGGACAGGGCTCCAATAATCTTGCAATTGGCTCAAATCAAAATAGTTGCTTTGAATCGCCCGACCGGTTAAAGCCGTATCCGCTTCTGCGGTTCGCAAGCCGCGTTCCACTTTTTTGCGTTTGGCAATTTTATCTGCGACGCGTTGGTTGTACGTGATCGGCGCCATGCCTGAGGGGATGGACAAACATTTTTGCGTCCCGCCGATGACGGCATCAAGCTGCCATTCGTCGACAGCTACTTTTGTCCCGCCAAGCGTTGCGACCGCGTCAACGACAAGGAGAACATCGAGTTCCCGGCAGGCTTTGCCGATCTCCTCCAGCGGCTGCATGCAGCCGGTCGACGTTTCCCCATGAACCAACGCAAGAATGGTCGGCGGATGTTTGCGAATCTGTTGAATGATTTGCGCGGGATCAAAAACTTTTCCCCATTCCTGTTCCAGCGTCGTTACCTCCGCGCCGCAACGTTCGCTGATCTCCACCAGCAAATGGCCAAATCTTCCGTATATCGGTACCAATACCGTGTCGCCTGGCTCAATCAAGCTGGTCAGCACGGCTTCGATGCCGGAGCGGGAAGTGCCGTCGATCGGATACGCCCAGTGATTTTCTGTGTAAAAAACCGTTCGCAGCATCTCCATCGTTTCATTCATCAATGCGGTAAATTCCGGATCGAACTGTCCGAGAATCGGAAAGGACATGGCCCGCAACACCCGCGGATCAACCTCAACAGGGCCTGGCGTCATAATTGTTCGCGGCGACGGCGATAAATCTTTGTATGTTTTCATCCTGGTTCCCCCTCATATGCCAATGAATAAAGCAGATCCGTCAATACTTCAATTCCTGCCGTCAATGCTTCGGGTGGTGTATATTCCATCGGTGAATGGCTGATTCCTTTATGACTGGGTACAAAAATCATCGCGGTCGGACACACTTTTTGAAATATTTGCGCATCATGACCCGCTCCGCTGTAAATCGGGCGATAGTCGATTTGCCGTTGTCGGCAGATTTGCTCAATTTGCTCGACCAAAGCAGAATGCATGGCAACAGGCGGGTCATTTAACCATTCCTGCCAAGCGATGCGGATTGCTCTTTGTTCCGCAATGCGCTGAAATTGCTGCAGAAATTGCTGGCAAAACTCATCCAGTTGCTGTTGATCGGCATGTCGCGTATCGACCGTGAACGTTACATTCCCCGGAATGACGTTGGAGGTGTTCGGCTTCGCTGTGATGTTGCCGACAGTCGCCACCAACGGTTCCCCCCGTTTTTTCGCTTCCGCCTCCAGCCAGACAATCATTTCTGCGGCGGCGCATAAAGCGTCCTGGCGCCAGGCCATCGGCGTCGTGCCGGCATGATTGGCCTCGCCTTGCAATTCAACGGTAAACCGTTTTTGCCCGACGATTCCTTTCACCAAACCGATTGTTTTCTGTTCACGCTCCAATGTGCCGCCCTGCTCGATATGGAGTTCGATGTAGGCCGCGATATCTTGACGCAAACTGGGCCGGTACGCTCCCTGACCAAAACCGGCAGCAGTCATTGCCGCCGCCAAACTGGTTCCCGCTGAATCCTGCACATCCGGAACGGCGTCCGGCAGATAGCGACCGGTAATGTTTCCCGAGCCCCAAAAACTGAGCGGAAAGCGGCTGCCTTCTTCTTCACAGATCGAGACGACTTCCAGCGAATGTTTGGGTATTCCGTACATTTGCCGCAATCTTGCCAATGCCAGCAAGCTGGCGATAATCCCGTAAGCGCCGTCATACTTTCCGCCGCATTTGACCGTATCGATATGGGAACCGGTTAAAATGGTCGAACCCGTCTGCTCGCTTCCTTGCAGGCGGCCAAACAGATTGCCGACATCATCATAGTAGACGGTCAAGCCCGCCTGTTCCATTAACACGGCCATTGCCGATTGCCCGGCGGCCCAATCGGAGGAGTACAGCAGTCTCGTTACGCCCCCGTCCGGATCGGCTCCGAACGAAGCGAGCCAATCGATTAATTCTTCTACTTTTGGCAACGGATTGGCGGCGATCTCTGCCAACTGCGGGATTTCTTTGTTACAAGCCATTTTGTTCTCTCCTTCAAAACTGCAGTCTGTTGTCCTATTTCTTGCCGTCCACCCGGTTCGTCAGCATGTGAACAAACACCTTGCGTCTACTTCCCGCATCGTCTTTCTTAGGCGGCGGCGTGACGAAAAAAACGAACCATCGAATCGGCCGCGAATTCTTGCTGTTATCTCCTTCGACAGAGATAGGCGAAAACTCCTCCCTGTATAAAACAATCTTCACATACGCCGTTATGTTTGGCGCAATCCTTCCGCTACAATTTGCTTAACAAGCGCTTGATAGCACGGTCAGACTCCCGCAGGACGGTGGAACGATCGATTGTTTTCAGCTCTTTTTGTTCCATCACAATCCGCCCGTCGATCATCACCGTGTCCACATCCCCTCTTGTCGCCGAATATACTACGCGGGAAAACGGATCTGCTTCATAGGAAGGATACGCATGGAAATCATTGAGATCGAGCAGGATCAGATCGGCCTTTTTGCCGGGTTCAATGCTGCCGATTTCCTTTTGCAAGCCGAGCACCTCCGCTCCGCCGAGCGTCGCCATGCGCAACACTGTCTTGGCATTCATCATCGTCGGTCCGTGCGTAACTTTTTGCAGAAACGCGGACAAGCGCATTTCCTGGAACATATCCAAATTGTTGTTGCATGGTGCGCCGTCTGCACCAAGCCCTACATGGACATGCATGCCCAACAGTTCCGGCACTTGCGCGATTCCGGAAGCAAGCTTTAAATTGGACCCCGGGCAATGGCTCACTTTTACTCCGCGGCGCCGAATAATTTGCTTCTCTTCTTCGTTGAGCCATACACAATGAGCGAGGATGAGCCGAGGGGAAGCAAGGCCGATGTGATCGAGATAAACGACATTGCGCATCCCTCTTTCCTGTGCGACATGAGCAATTTCTCCGCGATTTTCCGCGGCGTGAGTATGAACTTTGACATCATAGTGCGCTGAAAGATCTCGTACCTCCTTCAGCAAACGTTCCGTACAGGAAATGACAAATCGCGGTGAAAAAGCGTACTGAATTCTGCCGTTCGCATAGCCATTCCACTTTTCCAGTAAATCCACGCTTTGTTGGATCGATGTGTCCGTCCGTTCCCGCAATGCCGCGGGTACTTCCTCCCCGTGATCCATCATCACTTTGCCCGAGATTGCCCGCAATCCGGTCTCGGCAATGGCGCGAAAAGCCGACTCGGTATGATGGACCGTTTCCATATCGAGGATCGTCGTCGTGCCGCTGCGAATCAGTTCACCGATCCCCAGCATCGCCGAATAGTAGACGGACTCTTCGTCGTGAGCCGCCTCCAGCGGCCAAATGCGCTGCTTCAGCCAATCCAACAGCTCCAGATCGTCGGCTCTCCCGCGAAACAATGTTTGACATAAATGAATATGCGTCTGCACAAACCCGGGCAACAGCACTTTGCCTTTTGCTTCGATTACTCGCTCGGCAGGTATGCGCAGTTCGCTGCCAAGCTGCTTGATCCGGTCACCGTCAATCAACACATCGCCGTAAAAAACGGCATTTTCCGCATTCATCGTCATGATTTGTGCCTGTTTGATTAAAATGGTCCCCAACCTCTCGACCTCCTCGGTTTTTTACGCAAATAACGCGTTAGATCCTCTTTTTTCCAGTTCCCTTCATTATATGGAATGTTCTGTTCTCCATGTTTGTAAAAGGGCAAAAAAAAGCCGCCGCAAAATGCGGCAGCATCCGTTTTAAGCCTCGGTTCATTGTTTTTGGGTAATTGTGATCGTTTGCGTTTGTGGTTCCCACTCCAGCGTTGCCTCCAGCTTGTCGGTAATGAACCGCAACGGCACCATCATCCGTCCATTTTTTACTTCCACCGCAGAGCTTAACTCCGCCACGCTCCCGTTCACCCTGGCCATCCGGCTGCCGGCGGTAAAGGAAATCGTGCCGGATGCGGTTTGCAGAGTTGCTTGCCTTGTCTGTTCATCATAGGCAACCCGCACACCCAACCCTTCGGCGACAAACCGCAACGGCACCCATGTTGTACTGTTGCGCAAGTAAGGCGCCGCTTCCAAGCTGAACACCTGCGTTTGCACTTGGCCGTCGACCGAGCGGATTTGCGTGCCGGAGCGGTTGCCGATTTGGATGAGCACCTGAGCCCGATCCTGATCCGCATTGTCTTGCGGTTGTATGGGCGGTGAAGCAGGACTGTTTCCGTTTCCGGCAATTTCAATCGATTGCGTAAAAGGAAGACGAAGATAAAACGTTTGTTCTTCCCCATCTCGTTCGTCGACCCGCTTTAAATAAGGAGTGACGGTCAGCTGGTACGAACCGGCTGCCGGCGGATTTTTCAGGCCGGCACTTTTGGCGAAGCGTATGTACAAGCGACTGTCCCCGTCACATTCATCCGGTATAGTCAGAGAAACGGTGTTGCCGACTACATGGATATCTTCCGGTTCCCAGTCATTGATCGTAACCTCATCCCGTGAAATCTGCCGGTTTACCGAAAATTCCGCTGGAAACTGGATGAGCACCTCTTTATTCTCGACGAGCTGATAATCCTTTTGGGTAAAATCGATTACAAATTCCAGTGCCGACGACTGTCCCGCTTCTGCGGACGACAACTCGACCATAAAATCGTCCGCCGAACTGGCCAATACCGGAATGGTATCGCCAAATAAAAGGACAGCCATTGCCGTTATTGTCAATGATCGTTTGATGGATTGCCTCATACCGCCCCGTCCTTCCCGTGGAAATCTGATCGTTGCTTTTGTTATGGCAACATCATCATACCATGTTTCGTTTTTCCTGTAGCTCCTATTTTATTGGCAGATGCGCGAAAAATATTAAATATAATTGAACTTTTTAAGCGAGTCCGCCATTTTTCGCCAAGCTTCGCTATAATCAAGGTTGTTCTGTGGCCAGATGCAGTTTGACTGCGATTTGAATTAGTCGTTGGAGGTTATAACCTTGGAAGCTCTTTCTCACTTATCTTTGCAACAGTATTTCACCTGGGCATTTTGGTCCCCATACCTCTCCCTGGTCATGCAGAGAAGCTTTACCATTGTCATTATTTTGCTGCTTACTTGGCTCGCCCTGAAAATCCGCAAAATCTTGATCGGCAAAATTTTCCAGATTACGCGGTTGGACGAAAAACAAGAGAATACTCTGGAAAGTTTGCTGCTCTCACTGACCCGGTATGTGATTGTGATCATCGCCATGGTGATGATTCTCAGCAATATCGGCATCAGCGTCGGGCCGATCATCGCCAGTGCGGGCGTGCTGGGGCTGGCGGTCGGGTTTGGGGCGCAAACGCTTGTCAAAGATTTGATCACCGGTTTTTTCATCATCTTTGAAGATCAGTTTTCCGTCGGCGATTATGTCAGTATCAACAACGGACAAATCACCGGGACGGTGGAAAGCGTCGGACTGCGCGCGACCAAGATCCGCACCTTTGCTCAGCATGTCGTGGTCATTCAAAATTCGGAGATCAAAATTAGCCAAAACTATAACCGTGAGCGGATGCGCGCAGTCGTCCATGTGAACGTTCCCTACGAAATTGATCCGGCAGATGTGGAGCAAGCGGTCCAATCCGTCTCGATCTACATGCAACAGGCCCATCCGGAATATTTCATCCGCGATGAAAATGGCGAATTTCTTGAACCGCCGCAATTATACGGGATTACCGACGTGGAAAATAATGCGCTCGGTGCAAAATATACCGTCACCTCCCTTGTCAGTGATCAGTATTACTTTACCTGTTCCAAGGAATTGCGCAGCCTGCTGCTGAAAGAATTGAAAGCGGCCGGCGTCTCCATTTCCTATCCGCGCATGATCGGCGTTCCGCATATAACGAATTGAGCAAGTGACAGCCTCGGCCTAGCCGAGGTTTTTTGCTTACTTGTCGAACTGCGGTTGAAACCACAGCTTCTGAAAATCCACCCAACCGCGCGGGTGCAGCTTGACATTTTTCAAGGAAGGGTGGGAAAGCGAATCTACCGTTTTATAGGCGAGAAACAGGAAAGCTTGCTCTTCGCTGATTTTCTCTTCCAATATTTGCAACTTTGCCTCCCGGATGGCGGGTTCAGATTCTTGCAACAACGCTGCGATGCAATGGTCTGCGAAAGCAAGCAGCGACTTGTCCGCATGTTGTCTAATGAAACTGAAGCTTGATTGAAAATATTCGATCATGCGCACGATTCCCTCCGCCAGCAACGCTTCAAACAGGATCAGATCAGCCTGTTCCACCAGCTCTTTTCGCATCATCTCAATCCACGGCACGATGTGGATTTCCAGCCGGATTCCCTGTTTTTCGTACTCACGCTGCAGCCAGCGGGCATCCGGTGCGTGCCGATGATACGTATAGAGATGCAACGTTTCCCCGCCATAGCCCGATTGTTGAAGCAAACATTGGCCCATCTGTTTGCTCTCCGCGTTGTCAGCGGCGGCGTGTTTTGTCTCAGGATGAAAAGCATACGCCGGACTGATGCTCGGCCCGGCCAACTCGGTCACTAGCTGGTGGCGGTCCAGCAGCTTGCTCATCGCCTGGCGAAACGACCGATTTTGCAAAATGCCGGGCTTGTTCAGATTGAACGTGCAGAGCGTTGCCCCAAAGATGCCATTTCTTCCTTCCCACGTTTTTGGCATCGTCGTCCGCTCTTCCCCTGTGCGAATTAACAACAGATTGGGCTCTTTGCCCAGCAACATTTCCCCGCAGTCTTCCGGGACCTGGAGCAGCTCGATTTCATCGATATGCGCTCGCCCTTGAAAATAATGATCATAAGCGGTCAACACGCACTGGCCGGATGTTCGTTTGGCAACGCGATATGCTCCCGAACCGACAGGCTGGACCAATTCCGCGTCTACTGACAGCGAATAAAGATCGGCTGGAACAATCGAAGCGGGGACATAGCTGAGATAATGCAGGAACAGTGAATGCGGCTTGTTTAGCTGAATTCGAACCAGATAGTTGGAGAGCAGCGTCATCTCTTCGATCGCATTCGTCAACCATTTATGCGGAGAATTACGCAAGCGTCGCAAGCTGTGGATCACATCGGCCGCAGTCAACTCGCGGCCATGATGGAAGCGGATGCCTTTGCGTAAATAAAAAGTCCATTCTGTTTTGGCACCGTTTGCTTCCCAGGCGTGGGCGATCCCCGGCAAGAACTTGTCCGTCTCGTGGTCATACTCGAGCAACGTATTAAAAATTTGACTAATCAGATGTGCATCCAAGGCGTAAAACGCCATCGCCGGATCAAGCGTATGAATCGGCCGAAAAATGGGCAACTTCAATGTTTCGCGATACGCTTCCGCCTGATCGGCCACCTGGTAGCCAAAATATTGCGTGAGCCAATAGAGAAAGGTTGTTTTCAATGATGAATGCTGGTTGGCATAACGGTTGAGCAAGACAAAAGCTGCTTCCAACCGGCCATTTTCCGCATACTTTTTACATTGCGCAAGCAACAATTCATCCGCGTCCATGCAAAAAGTCAACAGAGACATATGTCCCCTGCCTTTGCCGGAAGCAAAGCGGATCCATTGCAGTTCCATCATTTTCATCAGCAACAGTTTGGCATTTCGGCTGCTGCAATACAATGCATCGGCCAATTCCTGCATCGCCACCTGAAATGGTTGATCGACGGGAATGTGGCAAAAAGCTTTTCGCAGCAACAGGTAATCATCCAATACACGCATCGGTACGCTCCGTTCAGTCAAGAAAAGTTGTAAAATCGCAGAAGAAAATTGGCATTTTTCCTCCGCCACTCCCCTCCTATAATTAAGCTGACAGCAAAAGTCGGGAGGAATTTACAGTGAAATCGGAAATCGAAACCACAGGTCAATTGCACATTTTGCGGAAAAATCAGTCGTTTTCCATCATGTTAATCAGTGTCTTGTTTTTGACGATTGGCAGCAAACTGTATGAAATCATTTTGCCGTTGATGATGTATGAGCTGAGCCATTCTTCGGTGATTATGGCCAACATGCGCACAGCCGAACTGCTGCCCAATTTCTTTTTCGCCATCCTCATCGGCGTCATCGTCGATCGCGTCGATCAGAAACGTTGGGTTATCTGGATGATCGGTCTGCAGGCACTTTTGTTGCTGCTCTTTGTCCTGTTATACAAGATGAATACACAGGCGATGTATGCCTATTATGTGCTTGGATTTTTGTTGATGACGTTGAATTATGGCTACTTCAACGCGCAGGTCAGTCTGGTCAAACGCATCGTTCCTTCCCCGCAACTGACCATGGCCAATGCCCGACTGTCGTTGACGGAAACATTGGTCAGCATTTTGGGGCCGGCTTTGTCCGGGCTCGTGCTGATGTTGCCGGACACGTCCGATGGCATCGTGCTCACGGCAATTTGTTACGGACTTTGCTTGCTTCTCTTTTCCCAGCTAACCCTCCCGCACCAAACCGATTCCCGGCCAAGGAGCAGCTTCTGGCAAGAAATCAAGGAAGGCTGGCTGATTTTTTGCGCCAATCGCTCCCTTTGGATGCTGACTGGGTTCGTCATTTTTGTCAACTGTACCTCCTGCGTAGTCAGTATGACAACGATTTATTATGCCAAGGATGTGCTGCAGCTGTCTTCCGCTATGCTGGCGCTCGCGCTGTCAGCTTCCGGGATCGGCGGACTGGCCGCCGGTTTGTTGACCAGCAAGTGGCGCTCCCGCTTTGGCTTGGGCAAAGTGTATGGCTGTTCGGTGTTGACTTACGCCTTGGCCTACCTGCTGCTCTCTTTTTCTGCTTCGTCCCTCTTCTTGTTTGTTGTGGCCCTTTTGGCGATTGGCTTTGCGACTTCCTTGCATACGATTACGGTTTATGCCTTTCGCCAAGAGCAAACTCCCGCCGATGTGATGGGGCGAATCGCCGGAATCACCGGTACGCTGTTCCGCTTCGGAATGCCTCTGGCGATGTATGCTTCGGGGTATTTGATTGAATGGTATGGAGGTTCGGTCATTTTTGTCGCATCCGCCATCTGGAACGCGGTGATCGGGGTTGTTTTGCTCAAGACTCATTTGTGGAAAGTTGCCTGATCGCAAGCTTCTCCACGCTCATCAAACTTGCCGATCCGTTGCGGTTGCGGGCAAAATCAGGGCAAGATTTTCTCGCAGCAGAAACCCGATGATGGTCAGCAGCAAACTGACGGCCAACTGGCGGGTTTGACAATAACCGAATATTCCGAGTTCGCGGAAGATGCAAAAATGGCATGCCACGCTTCAGCCTGCACGCTTACAGATCGTGCACAAAATCCACTTGTCCGACAAACCGGACAAACTCATCGACCATTTTCAATTGCCGGGACTGTTGTTGATACAACATCCATGTCCGGCGTACGATCGGCTCCCCGGCCCGATCGGTCAGCCGGATTTGATAAAGCTGATCGTGCTGATTTAACAGAACGCTTGCCAAGATGGCATAGCCCAACCCATTGACCACCATCTCTTTGCACGTGTCGCTTTTGTCCACTTCCATCGCGATGTACGGAGGTTGGGAAAACATTTCGTGCCACCAATCGTCGATCATCGCCTTCATCAGCAGATCTTTTTCATATTCAATCCGCGGCCGCGCAGGCAGGTCGGCCAACTCGATCTTTTCTTTGGAAGCAACGCAGATATGTTCTTCAAACAAAAGCTGTTTGCCGTCCGACCACGAATAGTCACCGCGCACAATGCCGACATGCACCTCCCGGTTATAAACCAATTGGTAAACATCATGGCTCCAGCCGGTGATCACCTGGTACTCGACCTGCGGGAATCGTTGCTGGAACTGTTTCAGCAATTTAGGCAGCTTATGTCTGGTAAAATAATTGGACACGCCCAAGCGCAAGGTGCCCCTGACTTCCTGAGCCATATTGTCAACCGTTTCCCGGATTTGCCGCAACCGTTGCAACATCTCCTCCGCACACTTGGCCAAAAACTCACCTTGTGGCGTGAACTGGATGCCTTTCGTTCCTCTCTGCACCAAGATGACGTCAAATTTTTTCTCGATTTGCTGCAGCCGTTTGGTCAAAGTCGGCTGAGAGATATACAAACTTTGCGCCGCTTTGGTGATATTTTTCTTTTCAAACAGCACTTTCAGCATCAACCAATCTCTCTCGTCCATTTCTCGCTTCCTCTTTGCTTAAACCGAATTTTTCAGATTCTCACTCCAACGTACCATATTCCAAGTGGAAACGACAGAAAAAAAGAGAACCGTCGCGCTGACGGTTCTCTTTTACCGATAATGCTGGCCATCCTGCATCGTTTGCATACATTCCTCGCATACGCCGAGATAACGTTCGGCCGGGTTTTGCTCCTCTTCTGTCGTTTGCTCTGCACCACAAATTTCACAGATTTTCATGATTGACCCTCCAGTTGAAAACCGGCATCAGCAAGCGCTTGCCGAAAGTCTTGAAGCGATGCGGCCTGTTCGTCATACGTCAACTGAACTACACCCGTCTGTTGGGCAATTTCGACATTGCGCACTCCCCAAACGTCGCGCAAAGCGGAGGTGACCCGCTGGGCGTCCTGGGGCGTGGACATGTTTTGCAGTCTGAACGTTTCTGTCTTCATCGCACTCCCCCTCAATGAACCGGCCGGGAATCGTTTTGGAACGATTTGCCCATTCCTTTTAATATCCCGATCATGGCGTAAAGCGATGTTCGTACTTCCGGGTCTTTCATCGATCGGGCCAATTCCCATAAAGTAGGGGCATTAGCGGCCGCGTTTTGATTGCCCGTTTGCCCCAAAGCGCCGGTAAGTCCGTTCAACAGACGCTGCAATTGGTCGGGCTGGATGCTGCCAATCGTCTGGACAGCCGTCATCGCATTTTTGATCAAGTGCTGCATGCTGGGCTGATTGAGCTGCTGGATGGCCAACCGGCCGACCTCATTACGCTGGATGAGCAGCGCTTTGACAGCGGCCAAGACGCCGATTTCATGCAGGTGGCTGAGGATCTCGACCGTCTCCACGATCGCTTCCCGGTTCTCGGTCAACGATTTCAGGATGACTCCGATCGCTTCCGCCTGCTGTTCTGCTTCCGAAGGCGCCGACTTTTTAATGTTGGTGATCGGTCTCGCCATGATATTCCCCCTCTGCAAACAACTGATCGATTGGTGTGAAATCCGAACGGTTCCATTTTTCTTCCACACGGATGCCAATTTGCGGCTGCCGGTTGCCGAAGCGATGGTTATGTGGTGGCAGCGGCGGTTCACCTGACGATTCCAGCACCTCCAGTTTGACGCTCATTTCCTTGTAATTGGGGGTATGTGTCGTCTTGTCGTGGTAGCTGCTGGTCAGCCGGTTGACCGCTTTGCGCTCGTCAGGCGTATTCATGGTCAGATACAGTTCATGTCCGCTGACATTGTCCGTGACCAAAGCCCGTACTTCCACTTCCCCATAGGGGGAGGTCAAGCGAACCAAAGCGCCGTCCTGAAGCTGACGTTCTTTCGCCAGCTCTGGCGAAATTTCCACCCACGGCTCCGGCACTTTGTGGGTGATTCCCGCCGAACGGTAGGTCAGATTGCCTTCATGGAAATGCTCCAACAGCCGCCCGTTATTGAGATGAATATCATAGTCGGCTCCCGGTTCAAACGGCGGCGTCCAATCGACAGGGACCAGCCTTGCCTTCCCGTCGGCAAAACCGAACCGTTCGGTAAACAGCAACGGTGTGCTGGTGCCATCCGGCAAAACCGGCCACAATTGGCTGTTCCATCCTTCCAGCCGTTCATAGCTGACACCTGCGAAGATCGGGGCCAGTCTGGCTGCTTCCGCCATAATTTCGCCGGGATGGGCATAATGCCAATTCGCACCGAGCAAATTGGCCAGCTCCTGGAAGATCTGCCAGTCCGGTTTGGATTCGCCCAATGGCTCGAACACTTGATAAAGCCGTTGAATGCGCCGTTCAGTGTTCGTGAAAGTCCCTTCCTTCTCCAGACTGGGAGCGGCCGGCAAAATGACATCGGCATACCGGGCTGTCCGGCTGAAAAACACATCCTGTACCACAAAAAACTCCAGTTGCCCAAATGCTTCTTCCACATGATTGGAGTTGGAATCGACAAGCGCCATATCTTCGCCAAACAAATACATCGCTTTAATCTTGCCGCGGGTGATTCCTTCCACCATTTGATGATTGTTCATGCCCGGTTTTTTCGGTAATGTGACCCCCCACGCTTGTTCATAGCGCGCCCGCACCTGATCGTTTTCCACCGGTTCATACCCCGGGAACCAGGCCGGCATCGTTCCGAAATCGCAAGCTCCCTGGACATTGTTATGGCCGCGCAGCGGATACGCGCCCGTTCCGGGCCGGCCATAATTTCCGGTTACCAGCAGCAGGTTGGAGATGGCTGTGCTCGTATCGGTTCCGCCCATATGCTGGGTAACCCCCATCGCCCAACAAATGCACATGCTCTTCGCTTCATGTATCATCGTCGCCAGGCTGACCATTTCCGCTTTTGAAATGCCCGTTTTTTCTTCCGCGTATTCCAGCGTGAACTTGTCCAAAGAGGCGACGTATTGTTCATAACCATTGACACGAGCCTGAATGAAAGCCTGATCGTGCCACCCTTGATCGATAATGTACTTGGTCAGCGCCGACAGCAAGATCAGATCGGTGCCAGGTTTGGGATGGATAAACAGATCGGCCCGTTCGGCCAGCTCATGCTTGCGCAGGTCGATGACAGCCAGTTTCTGACCGTGCAATTTATGGGCACGCTTGATCCGAGTGGCCAATACGGGGTGCGACTCGGCGGGATTGGCCCCGATTACAATGACCAAATCGGTGAGCTGCAAATCTTCGATCGTGCCGGAGTCGCCGCCGATCCCTACGGTCCGCATCAGGCCGGATGTCGCCGGCGATTGACAGTAGCGTGAACAATTGTCCACATTGTTGGTGCCCATAACCGCCCTGGCGAATTTTTGAAACAAGTAGTTCTCTTCATTCGTGCATTTTGACGAAGCGATATAGCCGATCGCATCCGGGCCATGCGTTTCCTTGATTTCGGTTAAACGGCTGGCCACAAGGGACAGCGCCTCCTCCCAGGTCGCTTCCACGAACTCGTCCCCTCGCCGGATCAGCGGTTTGGTCAAGCGTTCTTCACTGTTGACGAAATCCCAGCCAAATTTTCCTTTGACACATGTGGAGATTCCGTTGACCGGCGCTTCCGCCTGCGGTTCAACCTTGAGAATTTTGCGGTCCTTCGTCCAAATTTCAAAACTGCAGCCTACTCCGCAGTATGTACAGACTGTCTTCGTCCGTTTGATCCTCGTCTTGCGCATCGACGCTTCGATTTCTGAAATCGTGAAAATTTCCTTGTAACCCGGTTCGACTTCTTTGGTCAAATCGATCATTGGTTCCAAAACTTCCGGGGGAATGCCCGTCAGGAAACCGGCTTCGCCCAGCATTGACTTTTCCATCAAAGCGTTGCATGGACAAACGGTGACACAGTGGCCGCAGGACACACAGGAGGATTGATCGATAGGCACATCGTTATCCCAAATGACGCGCGGAACTTCGCGGGACCAATCGATCGACAGCGTTTCATTGACCTGCAGGTCCTGGCAAGCTTCCACGCAGCGGCCGCACAAAATACATTGGTCCGGTTCATAGCGGTAGAACGGATGCGAGTTGTCTGGCGGATACGGTTTTGCTTCGAATTTGTACTTTTGGTGTTCGATCTCCAGCAGTTCCGCCGTATTGTGCACGACGCAATTTCCGTTATTGTTGTCACAGACCGTGCAATACAGTTCGTGGTTTTTCAATATGCGGCTCATCGCTTCGTACTGGGCTTCTTTTACCCAATTCGAACGGGTGTCGACCTGCATGCCTTCTGTCACCGCTGTGCTGCAAGCTCGCGTCAGCTTGCCGTTGACCCCCACATGACACGTATCGCAGGATTGGATCGGTCCCAGCATGGAATGGTAACAAATGCTCGGAATGATATAATTTTGCGCAGCCGCGGCATTCAAGATCGTTTGTCCCGGTTCGGCCTGAAAAGCTTGGCCATTAATATAAAACGTAATCGTTTGCTTATCCGATGTTGTCTGCAACCAAAACCGCCTCCTTTCAATCAGTTGGCCGCCCTAATGTAGGAAAGCCAATACAGCAGGGCAACAAAGATACTCCCGCCAACAGCGTTGCCGAGAAAAACCGGGATGAAATTGAGCAACCACGCCGTCCAGGTGGTGTGGCCGGCGAAGATGGCAGCGGGAATCACAAACATATTGGCGACTACATGTTGGAAGCCGATGGCGACAAAGCCCATCACCGGAAACCAGATCGCCAAAATTTTGCCGCTTACCTCCTCCGATGCATAGGAGAGCCAGACCGCAAGCGTTACCAGCCAATTGCAGCCGATGGCGGACAAAAACGCTTGCAAAAAGTTTTCCTGTAGCTTGGCGTCGGCAATCGCAATGGTCTTGGCCAAGAAAACCCCTTCCGCCGTTAAACCGACCAGGTGGCCAAAGGCGTAAGCGACAAACACGGCTCCGACAAAATTGCTCATGGTGATCCAAAACCAGTTGTACAGCAATTTCCCCACCGATATTTTTCCTGCCAACAAAGCCAAGGTGACGGACATCATATTGCCGGTCAGCAATTCTCCACCCGCGATAATGACTAATACCAGTCCCAAAGGGAAGACAGCCGCTCCCAAAAAGCCGGCAAACGTTCCCCACTCTTTGGGCACATTGGCGCTGACCCGAATATCAAGCAAAAAACCAATGGCGATAAAGGCTCCGGCCAAAAAACCGAGAATGAGCAACGTGGCCAACGGTAAATTTGCCTTGCGTGTGCCTGCGTCGATACTGAGTTCGGCGACGCGCTGCGGGGTATGAAAAGCCATTTGTCCACCTCCTCTCCCCTATGCTTTGCTTTTTTTGGACAGATATGTAAAGAAAGCAAGAAAAAAGTTGCCCCTTTTGTCGTGGGGGCAGCGGCTTATTCTCCAGGAGAGCAGTACAATGGACTATTTGTTTTCAGAAAGCAAAGCGTGCGGGCCGAGCTCGGATCAACGCAAGTGAATGTCCGGCTAACGCGTGCCCACTCCTTGATAACTGGGTACGATATGATGCAATAAAGACAGCAGTTCCTCATTCAGCGAAGGCGTATAGCTGCTGTGAGTCATTTGTTCCAGCCTGCGCAGCACATAGGAAAAGTCTTCATAAGAAAAGTCGGTTGGTTTTCCCACATAAATGCGTTGATGCTTGGAAGCCGTTGCTCCCTCTTCCTGGGTCAAAATTTCTTCAAACAATTTTTCGCCGGGACGGATTCCGGTATAGACCACTTGAATATCGGTACCGGGTTCCAAACCGGAGAGGCGGATGAGGTCATGGGCCAGATCAGCAATTTTAACCGGTTTGCCCATATCGAGAATAAAAATTTCGCCGCCTTCCGCGAAAGCCCCGGCCTGGATCACCAATTGCACCGCTTCCGAGATCGTCATAAAATAGCGCACCATCTCCGGATGCGTCACGGTGACCGGGCCGCCTTCCCTGATTTGCTGTTTGAACAAAGGAATGACGCTTCCGCGGCTGCCAAGGACATTGCCAAAACGAACGGCCACAAACTTCGTCATGCTTTGTTTATCCAAACTTTGGATCATCAATTCGGTAATGCGTTTGGTGGCGCCCATCACACTGGTCGGATTAACCGCCTTATCTGTTGAGATGGACACAAACCGTTCCACCTGGTAGGTGTCTGCACATTCCGCCAGGTTTTTGGTGCCAAAAATGTTGTTCTTGATCGCTTCCACCGCATTTTGTTCCATCAGTGGCACATGCTTGTGGGCCGCCGCGTGAAAAACGATGCCAGGACGATACATTTGAAAAACCGATTCGATCCGGTTGCGGTCTTGAATATCGGCAATGATCGGGTGAAGTTCCAGGTGAGGAAACGATCGCCGCAATTCCTGCTCGATCGCGTAGATGCTGTTTTCGCCATGGCCCAGCAACAACAAGGAGCCCGGATGGAAGGCGGAGATTTGCCGGCACAATTCCGATCCGATCGAACCGCCCGCCCCGGTCACCAATACCACTTTGTCCTGCAAATAGGCGGAGATCTCTTGCAAGTTGATTTCGACCGAATCACGGCCCAATAAATCTTCGACCTGCACATCGCGGATATGTTCGATTGTGACTTTTCCTTCGATCATGTCGCTGACCCGCGGCAACATTTTCACTTGGACCCCCGTTCTTTTGCAAAGACCGATCAGTTCGGCCACCCCTCTTTTTTCCAAGGAAGGAATGGCAATGATAATTAATTCAATCTTGTATGCCTGTACCGTTTGCTGCAAAACAGCGCGAGTGCCGACAATCGGAACGCCCATCACCGTCAGCTTTTGTTTTCGCGGATCATCGTCAAGAAACGCGACCGGATACAGTGTGGTGTCCGGCGATTCCAGCAGTTCTTTCACAACCAATCGCCCTGCCGAGCCAGCTCCGATTACGAGCGTTCGTTTATGATGCGGCTGGTATTTGACCGTATCATGCCGATACACATACCAAGCCATGCGCGACGCTCCCATCGCGGTCAACGAGAGTAACCCGGCGAGGATAAAAATTGATGACGGGATCGGCGGGTGCAAGCCCAGCGCTCCCGATCCAAAGCTAAGCACCCAGGACGTCACCATCGCCAGCGCGGCCGCTTTCGTCAACAGCAACAATTCACGGGTACTGGCATATTGCCAGGAACAGTTGTAAATTTTCAAGCGAATAAACACGGCCAACGAGCAGCCAACGACCATCAACAAGGCATACGGAATACCTGCGAGAAACGGCTCGCTCACTTCCGCTTCGAAGCGGATCAGATAGCTGAAGATAACCGCCAGCGCCAGCAACATCGCATCCAACAAAATCGAGATGAACAGCCTATGTTTCCGATTCATCTTACTCCCCCAGAAAAATAACCACTTCCCGCGCATGCGGCGGGTTGGGTTATCATGGCTTAAATCAGCCGTACTTCGTCGTATTTCAGCAAAATACTTCCTTGCGGATACGTTCCAATCCGGGGCGTGTTTGCAGTTCCTTGCAAATTGGCCAGCATAAAGGAAAAGTAGTTTTCCCCGCACAGGTAGGCGTGGAGGTAGCCTCCTCCGAATCGTGGATTAATCTCGGAGATCACGAACTGATCACCGCATTTGAAACAGTCGATATCGATCGGACCTCTCAGCGGCAAGCTCCTGATCAGTTGCTGGAGCAGTGAAAACAGCGCTTCCTCATGGATCGCCTGGGACCGATCGGTTTCCCCTGCACGCATCCGCAGCTTCCGTTTGGCAAAGACCGAAATAAGTTCGCCGCTAATCAGATCAACATAGGCATCGACGCCGTATTCCGCAGCTTGCAGATACGGTTGCACAACGAGATCGTTGCCAGTTTGAAACAAATGCTCCAATGCATCGAATGACTCGGCGATGGCGATTCCCTGGCTGGCGCTTCCGCAGCGAGGTTTGATCAAAACCGGCAAAGACAGATTGCCATGCATGAGCGCTGTAGAAATATCTTCCCAGTCGGTGTACGTCGGTATGAACGGCAGGCCGATTTGCTTGAGGAAAGCACTCGTGGCCTGCTTATCCAGACAGATCTCGACAGCGTCGGCAGGAGAAACGACGACTTGCACGCCGATTTGTTGAAAAGCAGCAACATGCCGGCAGAGCAGAGACAACTCCGGGTCAATCAGCGAAAAAAGTGCGTCGATTTGTTGACGTTGGCAAATTTCCAGCAGAGCATCGATATAGTCGGGATGGTCGATGCGCGGGACGAGCTCATATCCATCTGCAGCATACAATGCCGGAGCCGTGGCATCGCAATCGACGGCGATCACACGTCCCTTGTCGCCCAGTGTTTCCCGCAAACAGCAGATCAATTTCACTCTGCGCCCGGCGCTTGTTACCAAAAAATTCATGCAACATTCTCCTTACATCGTTGATCAAGCAAAAGAAAACGAATACAGTCGCTCGGAAAAAAATTCGTCGCTCGTTTCCTTCGCTCTCACTTCTCTCGCCGTCTGCCGGTACAAGGCAATGATTGGCGGCCGTTCTTTGATAAAGGGCGGGGAAAACACGATCGTATACGCGCCCACATGGCTGAACACGAGAAAATCGCCCGCTTGCGGCAGCGGACCTTTGTGAGCGGTTAACAAGTAGTCTTTTTCCATACATGTATAACCGACCACATGATATTCCGCCGCGTCTTCACGCTGTTCCGCTGCCACCAGTTGAACCGGCATCGGGTGTTTGTGCAGCGTCGGTTTAATGTTATGTACGCTGCCATCAACCAGCACAAAGCGCTGCCCGCGGTTTTCTTTGACATCGATCACCTTGCAAATGAAAGAAAACGTATCCGCGACAAGCGAAATTCCCGGTTCGAGGATCAGCAACGGCATTTTTCCCCTTGCTCCCAACTCTTCGTGCAGTGCCCGGCCGATCACCTCGGCATATTCTTCGTAGGTCGGAGCGCGTTGGGCAAACGTCGCCGGCAGCGGTCCCGACATTCCCCCGCCAATATCCACATAAACGAGCTCATCGCCGAGGTCTTCCGCCAACCGGCTCAGCTTGCGGGTCAACGTGTCGTAGACCGCCAGACTGCGATTGGTGGAAAAATGGCCGTGCAATCCCGTCACCTGTATGTTCGGCTCTTGCTGCAAAATGGCCAGTGCCTTGCGGTAATCGCCGTTTTCCACACAAAAGCCGAAGCGGCTGACCGGCAAGCCGTCTTGCAGCGGACTGTCGCCAGCGTCTGTCAGTGAAAAATTGACCCGCAGCCCCACTTTAATCTGTCTGTCAGGCCGGGAACGGGCGAAGCGGATTACTGTGTGCAGTTCGTGAAACGAGTCCAGGTTGAGCAAACTTTGCCGCTGCAACGCCTCGATCAACTCTGCTTCGCGTTTCAAAGGTCCATTGAAGATAATCTGCTCGTATGGAACAGCAAGCTTTTTCGCCAGTTCATACTCCAGTCCGGAAACGACTTCCGCCCATGCACCCGCCTGATGCAGCGTATGGCAAAGGAATGGCAAATAGTTGGTTTTGTAGGAATAAGCGATCTGCACATGCGGATAACGGTTCTGAAAAGCGCGGTGCATCCGCCGGTAATTGGCCAACAAATGATCGGCGTCAAACAGATAGTAAGCGGATTGATACGTTTCATACCATCGCGAAAGCATTTCATAGGAGTGCATGGCTGCCTCCTTCCTGCTTGAGCCCAAGACACTCGGCGACTGCGGCAATCACTCGCGTTTGCTGCGCTTCGGTCAAACTGGAACCGGACGGCAGACAAATCCCTTGGGCAAACAAGCGGTCGGACACACTGAGCGTGTCATCATGCGGATAATACCGACATTCACGGTAAAGCGGTTGCTGATGCATCGGTTTCCACACGCGTCTCGCTTCGATGTTGGCCAGCGCCAGCGCCGTGATCACGGCTTCGGCATTGCACCCGCAAACCGCTTCATCAATCGTGAACACACTTAGCCAGCGGGTCGACACTCCATCCGCGCTCTCCGGCATCGGCGAAATCCCCGGCAGTTTTGCCAACGCTGCTTGATAACGCTGAAAAATCGCTCTTCTCGCGGCCACACGCTCGGCCAAGACCCGCAGTTGCCCGCGGCCTACAGCAGCCAGCAAATTGCTTAACCGGTAGTTATAGCCCAACTCGCTGTGCTGATAGTACGGGACTGGCTCCCTAGCCTGAGCAGCCCAGGAACGTGCTTTTTCCAGGGCAGCCAAATCGTCGGAGACGAGCATCCCCCCGCCCGAGGTGGTAATGATTTTGTTGCCGTTAAAAGAGTAGACGCCAAAGCGGCCCCAAGTGCCGCACGCCTTCCCGCGATAGGTCGCGCCAAGCGCTTCGGCGGCATCCTCGATGACGGGGACTTCATATCGGGCGCACAGCCGGTTTATGGGTTCCATGCCAGCAGACTGGCCGTACAGATGAACAACGATCACTGCCTTGGGCAAGCGATTTTGCGCCGCCGCCTCTTGGAGCGCGCGTTCCAAAGCAGCAGGAGACATATTCCACGTCTGTGGCTCCGAGTCAATCAAAACCGGCGTTGCCCCCACATACAGCACCGGGTTTACACTTGCCACAAAGGTCAGTGTGGAACAAAAGACCGTATCGGTCGGCCCTGCCCCAAGCAAACGCAAGGCGAGATGCAGACCGGCCGTTCCGGACGATAGAGCCACCGCTCCTCTGGCTCCAACTCGCTCGGCGATCTCTTGTTCAAAAGCGTCTACATGTTCGCCTAAAGGCGCGATCCAGTTGGAAGCAAACGCGTCGAGTAGCAATTTGCGCTCTTCTTCCCCCAAATGCGGCGGCGATAAAAAAATCCGTTCATTGGTCACACTCATTCGCTTTCCTCCGTTGCGCCAAACATTTATTCGTCCATCGCTTTCCTCGCACTGCCGGTGAAGTCCTCCACGATGAAAAACTCCTGCGCCGAAGTCGCCGCGGGATGAACCACTTTGCATAGGGTCATCCAGAGAATGCGCAAATCCAGCCAAAAGGAGCGATGATCGACATACCACACATCCAGCGCAAATTTCTCTTCCCACGTCAAAGCATTGCGTCCGTGAACTTGAGCCCAGCCCGTGATGCCCGGTCTTACTTCGTGACGCCGCGCCTGCTCCCGGTTGTAGAGCGGCAAGTATTCCATCAGCAAAGGGCGAGGGCCGACGAGACTGAGCTCCCCCTTGACGACATTCCATAATTGCGGCAGTTCATCCAGGCTGTATTTTCGCAGCCATCCGCCAAACGGAGTAATCCGCCGTTCATCGGGCAACAAGCGCCCTTGCTGATCGGTTTCGTTGGTCATCGTGCGGAATTTATACAGTAAGAACGGCTTTCCTCCCAGTCCGGGACGCCACTGGGCAAAAATGGTCGGCGAACCGAAACGGATTCGCACACACGCCCATAAGCCGAACATAACGGGCGACAGCAAGAGCAGCAACAGAAAGGCGACAATCAAATCAAAGCAGCGTTTCATCTTGCCGCAGATGCACCGGCCGTCTCGCTCGCCAATCGGTCGGCCAGCAGCGCCAGTACATCATCGCGCAAATCAGCGCGAGCCAAGGCAAAATCAAGAGTAGCTTCAATAAAGCCAAGCTTGTTGCCCACATCGTACCGTTTTCCGGGCAATTCATACGCCATGACCGCTTGCTGTCTGGACAAAATGCGCAACGCATCGGTCAACTGAATCTCCCCGCCTGCGCCTGCCTCCAAACTTTGCAAAATCGAGAAGATGTCCGGCCGAAGCACATAACGTCCCATAATGGCCAGACGGGACGGCGCTTCCTCACGCTTCGGCTTTTCCACCAGATCCCGGATGTGATACAGCACGTTGTCGGCCGCCAGTCG
This sequence comes from Brevibacillus fulvus, assembly GCF_016908525.1. GTDB lineage: Bacteria > Bacillota > Bacilli > Brevibacillales > Brevibacillaceae > Brevibacillus_G > Brevibacillus_G fulvus. Next base: position 491,309 of record NZ_JAFBEB010000001.1, on the reverse strand, counting down.
ATCGGCGGAAACAATCCCGTAACGCTCCACCTCTGCGGGAGGTACTTGCTGAACACCAATAATAGATGTGTGAAAATGTTCATATGCTTTAATCAAGGATTGCAGACAGGGAGTATCGGAAACGACGATATCGTCGCCGAGCAGCACGGCAAAAGGCTCGGAACCGATAAAGGAACGGGCGCACCAGATCGCGTGTCCCAGCCCTTTCGCCTCTTTTTGCCGAATATAGTGAATGTCTGCCAAATTGCTGATTCGTTCGATTTCTTCCAGTTCGCTATACTTCTGTCTGGCGGAGAGCGAAGCCTCCAGCTCATATGATTTGTCGAAATGATCTTCAATGGCCCGCTTGCCCCGCCCTGTTACAATCAATATGTCCTCGATGCCGGAGGACACGGCTTCCTCGATAATATATTGGATCGCTGGCTTATCGACGATGGGCAGCATTTCTTTTGGCTGCGCCTTGGTTGCGGGAAGAAAACGCGTGCCCAGTCCCGCTGCCGGAATAATCGCTTTCTTAACTTTCATTTCGCATATATCCTTCCTTTCGCGTCAATCGAACGTCCTTGTTCGTACGCAGCAACGAGCACTCGTTCCATCTGGTCGGCCAACTTGCCTCGCTCAAATCTTTCTTCCGCCAAACGGCGTGCCCGCAGGCCCATGGCCGCAAGCGTTTCCTTGTCGCTTTTGAGCGACTGCAACAACGCTGCCAATTCGGCTGGATCTGTCGGATTTACATAAAACCCGATTCGCTCGGACTCCACGATCTCCTTTGTCCATCCGGCAGAATTGACGATTACCGGTTTTCCGGCCGCCAGTGAGTCAAAAAATTTATTCGGTGAATTGGTGGCGAAAATGGGCAAAGGCAGGAAGGAAGTAATTGTCAGATTGCAGATGGACAAATAAAGGGGCATTTCTTTGCGGGGCACTGGTCCGGTAAAAATCAGATTGGTCAAACCGTGCTGTTGGCACATCAGCTCCAACTGTGGTTTCATTTTGCCGTCTCCAGCAAACAGAAAGCAGATGTCTTGTTCGCCCCATTGTTGCAAGAGGATCGCCGCGCGGACCACATAGTCCAGCCCATTGGCTATTCCCATCGCTCCGCCGTGCAAAACGACCAACTGATCGGACAGTCCGAAGCGGCGGCGAAGCTGGGCCAGCTCTACCCGCGTATCGGCAGGGGCCAAAAACAAGTCCAGATCGCTGCAATTCGGGATCATCGCGACTTTCTGCGCAGGTGTCCCCGTTTGCAAAATACCTTCGACCATGCCAGGGGAAAGGCCGACGACCGACACCGCCTGTCGATAGGTGAGCCGTTCCAGAAAACGCAAACCGCCGATAAGCCATGGAGAGCGAATGGCTCCCACCTGGATGGGCGCTTCTGGCCACAGATCACGCACTTCGAAAACAAACGGAACTCCCTTTAGCCATTTGAGCGACAAGGCGACTATCGCGACCGTCAACGGTGTCGAAGTCGCGAGAACAAGATCGGGACGTCGGAGAAACAAAGCAATCCAGAAGGAATGGAACAAAAACAACAGGAAGGCAAGCACTCGCCGGAAATACCCCATATAGTTGGAATAAGCGTGCTTCACGGCAATGATCCGCACTCCGTCAATCGTGCCGGTCCGCGTAAATCTTCCCTGCCGCTCCCCCGCCAAGGGAGGCAGATAGGCATCACCGGTCAGTACCGTCACGTCGTGTCCTTTTCGGACAAAATGTTTGGCAAATTCAAACGATCGGGTGCCCAAGTTCCCTTCCCTCGTTGTAAAGTATTGATGAATATAAAGAATTTTCACTAAAATTCCTCCAAAACGCCCAAATTGCCACGGTTGCACATTTTCCTGTTAGTACTTTATTCACACGCTTTCCCTTCCAGAACCAGACTTCTTTTACCGGTAACATTGGCGCAGCCATACTTCCAGGGCAAGCGGCTGAAAAATATCTCTGAACCAGATCGCGCCTTGGCCTGCCGGCTGAAGGCGATACCGCTCATACTTGGCCAGCAGTTTGTTCCGATCAATCAGACCATGGGTAAAGATCAGGCTGTCAGGCGCGAAATAACGGAGCACTTCTTCGCGCAGCTCCTGCTTCAGCCACTCGCTTTGCGGATTGATAAAGCCTTGCTTGTCTTTGCGCCAGACGATTTCCGCCGGGAGCACGGATTGCATCGCTTGGCGAAACACATATTTTGACCAGCCGTCGCGCAACTTGCAGGCCGGAGATAAAGGTAGCAGCAGTTCAACCAGGCGATAATCGAGAAACGGAAGCCGGACTTCCCTCGACCAAGCCATCGACATGCGATCTTCATAGTGGGTCAAGGCGGGCACCGAAAAACGGGCGATATCCAGCTTTTGCCGCTCGATTACCGTCATCCGCGCAGGCAGTCCAAGCTCAATCGGCTGATAGTCTCGCAGCGCTTCCCCGGCGATATCCTCCTCCCTGCTTCGCAAAAAAGACGGCAAATACCGTTTCGCTTCTGAATAGGAGAACTGGGAGAGAATCGTCCCTTGCTTGCGAAACGCATGGAAAAGCTGATGGGCTTGCCGAAACTTTCCCGTGCGAACCAACGCTTGCAAATAAAAGCCGAGATATTTGCGATAGCCGCAAAGCAGTTCATCCGCCCCTTGCCCGCTCAAAATCACCGTTATGCCCAACTGTTTGGCTTGCCGCATCAACAAGTAATGAGCGATCGTGGAAAAACTGCTGATCGGCTCGTCATTATGCCAGGTCACCTGGTGGAGATAATCAAAGGCTTGCCCGGGCGCAAATTGCAGCATTACTTTGTGCACAGGCTGTTGCAAATACTTGCTCATCACATCGATATAGCGGCTTTCGTCAAACCGCTGATCGTCGCTGACTGCCGAAAGGATGTGCAAGTTTGCTTCAGCAGGAACCAACTGATTCATGATGGCCGCAATCGAGGAAGAGTCGATTCCGCCGGACAGCAGCACGCCTACCGGCACATCGCTGCGCAAGCGCAGGCGAACAGCGTCGGTAAACAGCGCTTTTATTTGTTCGGTCAACGCCGCTTCCGAGGCAACCGGCTCCGCTTCCACCGGAAATTCCCAATATGGCTCTAGGTCAATGTCAATTTTGTCTGCTGACAGATCGAGGCAGAGTGTATGGCGAGACGGCACTTTTTCAATTCCCTGGTAAAACGTCTGTTCATCAGCAGCGAGCAGCGACTGTTGGACGTAGGCGCCAATCACCTGATGGTTGAGGGAAAAGCAACGGCCGGCCAGCTCTTTGACCGTCTTGATTTCGGAGGCAAACACCAATTCCCCGGCCACTTTGGCATAGTAAAGCGGTTTCACCCCAAACCGATCCCGGCAGAGGTACAATTGGCGCTTGCGACGATCCAGCCAGGCAAACGCCCACATCCCGTTGAACCGGGACAACGCTTTGGCAATTCCCCACTGATGCAACGCTTTCAACACCACCTCGGTATCACAGTCGCTTTGAAATTGCCAACCGAGCGTCTGCAATTCCTGGCGAAGCTCTCGGTAGTTATACACTTCACCGTTGTAGATGAGCGCACCCTGTCCATCCTCGAGGACAAACGGCTGCGCCCCTGCTTCCGTGCAATCGATGATGGAAAGTCGTTGGTGGGCAAACCCGACCTGCCAATGTCCCGCTTGATAGATGGCAAGCCCTTGGCTGTCCGGACCGCGATGAGCTTGCAGCGCAGCCGCCCGCTGCAGCCGTGGAAGCTCTAAGTCCCCTGTCATCGTCACGATTCCCGCTATTCCGCACATCGCTTTAGCCTCCTCCTTCCCCCGGTTGAACACGATAAAGCAGCGTTTCAGCCCTGCCGCTGTCCAACAACGGTAACAAAATGTCGCCGATCACCGCTTGCTCCGTATATTGTTCTGCCGCAGCGCGGGCATTGTCCGATAGCAGCTCATACCGTTGCGGCTCGCTCAAAATTTTCTCCACACAGGCTGCGATCTCGGCCGGACAGTTCGGTTTCACCAGAAAACCGTTGACCTCGTGCTGGACCAATTCGGGGATCATGCGCCATGCTGTCGCAATGACCGGTACTCCGGCAAAAAAAGCTTCCAGGATCGCCGCCGGATAACCTTCGCCGGGGTGATAGCTGGGCAGCAGCAACAGATCGTACTCGGCAATTTTGTCAACGACCTCGCCGGGGGACAATACTCCCCCGTAGGCAGCGCGCGGAATTTCCGCCAGCAATTGTTGAAAACGCGCTTGTTCCCGGGCAAAAATCGGACCGTAAAACGTGCACGTCATCGCAGGAACCCTCTTGACCGCTTCGAGAATGTCAAAAACGCCCTTCTCCGTACGGATTTGCCCGATAAACACGGTCCTTAGGCCGGCCACAGGCAAGCGATGTACGCTTATTGGCGGCTGGTACGGCAAAAAATTGGGCAAGTGAACGACTTTTTCCGCGGCCATGCCCATCCGCTGGCGGAAAAAGTCGCACAATCCCCGTGTTTCAGGCAATAAATAATCGACACGGGAAAACAGGCTTTTGACCAGCTTCTGCATCCAGCGGGGCAACCGGGCGACTTCTTCGGCAAAATCACCGCCGAACAGTTTGATGATGACCCGTTTGCGCCGCATCGAAAACAACAGGATCAACAGCAGTCCCAACGTGTAAGCAAAGCGATTGTTTGCCCACAGAAGCAGTCCGTCCACTTCCGGTCGTAACCGAATCGCCCGCCAAAGGAAACGGACGGCATTTTGCGCATCGCGAACATCCAGTCGGCGAACGAGTCGACTCTCTTTCTCTTTTCGCGAAGTATCGATCACTTCCAGTTCAATTCCGGCCTCCTGCAACAGTCTGCTTCGCAGCAGTCGGGAAAACAAGACCGTGTCGCCGCCGATCGGCGGTGGAAGCGGCCCCATGGCCAAATATTTGCGTTTGCTCATACTCTATCCGGCTCCTCTCTTTGCGCGAAACGCAGACAATCAAACAGTTGCTCATAGCTCCTCGTCACCTGCACGGCGTCATACATTTGCGCCCGTTTCCGTCCATCGGCAAATGACCGGTCACCGCTGAGCACGTCGATCATGCCGCTGGCCAATTCAGCGACGTTATCCGGCTCGACCAAGCGGCCATATACGTTTTGCTGCAAAATCTCGCGCGGTCCGCTGGGACAATCGGTCGCTACCACCGGGCAGCCGCAGGCGAGAGCTTCCAACAGCACATTCGGAAACCCTTCCCAACGAGAGGAAAGCACAAACAGATCGGCTTGTGCCAACCAGGCATGGGGATTTTCCTGAAATCCGGCAAAGGTGACCTGTTCGGCTATCCCGCACGATTGTGCCAACTGCTGTAAATCGTGCAACAGCGGCCCCTCGCCCAGTATCGTCAGCTGCGCATCGGCAAATCGCACGACGACCAGACGAAACGCGCGCAGCAACAAATCAAACCCTTTTTGATGGGTAAGTCGACCGACCGCTACAATCTGTTTGCCCGCTGTGGCAAAGCGAGCTGCTTCTGTTCGCTCGGCTTGTTGCAAAATCAACGCGAAATCAATCGGATTATAAATACGGATAACTTTTTCTTGAGGCAATCTTGGCAGAAAAGCAAGGAGATCTGCTTTCATCCCTTCCGACTGGACGATCAGTTGATCTGCCTGAGGATATAGAAATTTGTATAAAATCCGGAATATCCCTCTTCTTGCCGGCGGGAGCGCCCGGATGGATCGGGAAGGTGTGTTGTCTTCCCGTACGATCAATTTTGGTTGATTGCGGTACAATATTTTTCCGGCCAATATCGCGAAATTGACGTAATCCATAGTCGAAAGCAAAATGTCGGGGCGAAGCCGATTGATCGCTCGGATCAGGGGAAGCCACGCCCGCCGCAGACGGTGGGCCGACAGCGTAACGACTTGAACATCAGCTGGAATGAAGGATACATACGGCCCGCTGTAATCGATCACCAGCAAGACCGGTTCAAAACGGGTACGGTCGAGATGTCGCAGCAAGGTGACCATCACCCGCTCGGCACCTCCTCCGGCCAAATTAGGTAAAACGATGACGACTCGCTGTCGCTGGATCATGCACTTCACCTCTTGCCATACTTTGGTTGCCGAGCAAGACCGGGTTTTTGGCCGGTTGAACAGTTGCAGACTGATGCAACAGATAAAATGATGCGACAAGCAGCAGCCATGTGCTTTTTTCCGCGTAACTGACCAAACCGATGTCCCAGAGCAGAGAATTGGCCGTGATGACCAATACGAGCAATTTGCGTTGATTATGCAACGATCCGCGCAAACAGCCAGCGATTAAAACGAAATATAACACATAATACAGGATCGTTCCCCACAACCCGAAGTTCGCCAACAGTTCCGTAAAATTGTTATGGGAGTACGTTCCAAACGAGCCAAGGACGCGGACTTGATCGATTCCGTTGCCGATCAACGGGTGCATGCTCCAAAGCGAAAGCGCCTCTTCCGCCATCGAAAAGCGAGTCGCGGAACTTGTATTTTCACCCGCGAGGAAATCGGCAAAACGTTGGGTGACGGTTAACGATTCGAGTTGCTCTGTCATGAAGCTGCCGATGGCGATGGGCAACAACAGCAGCAACAAATACACGACGGTCAACCATGTATAGCGCAAATAGGAAACTCGTGCCCAGACATGCAGCTTGACCGCAAGATACAGCAGGAAGACGCCCCAAAATATGATCATTTTCATACTGCCGGAAAAAAGTGTCGCAAACAGCACAAAAACGGTCGCCGCTCCCATATACACTTTTTTTCTACACTCCGCGGTCAGCAGCAAAAAGGCGGCAGCTGTCAATTGAATCGCCATTCCGTTCGGATTTTCCAAAATGCCGGCCAGACGCATTTCTCCCTCAGTTGCTTGGCTCATTTCCGGGATGGTGCTCAGCATGATCACAAGCCCGCTCCAAAAGCAACTGCCCAGCACAGCCTGCCAAGAGGCGCCTGACATCAAGGCGATCCACACGACGAGCGCACCCGTTATGCTGGAAAACAAACTGATCAGATATAACAATGCGGATTGGATATCTGTCGCCCATAAAACAGAAGCAAGCGCATACAGAAAAAACAGATAGGGCAGGAGCATCCAGCGCGACAACGGCAAGCCGCCCCTTTGCCGGGAACAAGCAAGCAAATAAACGATCATGATCCCGCAAAGCACAATGCTGCTGCGCGAAAAGACCGGGGTTTCGGAGAAAAGCAGCGCACTGCATACATATAAAAACACAAGCACCGACAAAAACCGATCGGAACCGGCGTGTGTACGGTATGGCAAATCGCTTCCTCCCTCAATGCGGAACATGGGAAATCGTATACCGATATTTGCCTGACGGAGTCGGGAGAAGTTCTTGGTAATACTCGACCCGCACCTCACAGTCCATAATTTGTTGGATGACCCGCACCACCTCTTGGGTCTCTGCCGCATACGTTTTCTGCGGGTCATCCGTCCATTGTCTGGGGACTATTTTTACCGTCAACATGTCCGGTTGTTCTTGAATCACTTGAAATTTCGAGATGAACATTCTTGAATCAAGCGCATACAGAAAAACCCGGCCATCAACCCAGACGCCTTGACGATCGATAAACATATCCGTTACCCGTCCGCTTACTTCCTGCAGCAAAGGGAGGCCGCGACCGCAGGGACAAGGCTCTTTTCCCCACGCTCCCATATCGCCAATCCGGTAACGAATGAAAGGCATGGCTTCCTCGCGAAGCAACGTTACGATGATTTCGCCGATTTCTCCGGGAGGCGCTGGGTTTCCCTGGCTATCCACGATCTCGATGTAATGGGTTGGCGATGATACGTGCAACCCAGTGTGGTATTCACATTCACAAGCGATATCCCCCGCCTCCATCGAGCCATACCGATTGAACACGGGTGCCTGGAACACGCGCTGTATCGTTTGGCGCATCGGTTCGTACAAGACGCCGGCAGAAGTCATAATCGCCCGCGGGGAATAGACGGCAAGCCGCTTTCGTTCACAAAATTTGGCCAGCTCATACAAACTCTCGGCATAGGCCAAAAGTTGCACAGGGCGGAATGAATTCATTTTTTTGACAAAGTTGTACATCTCATCCGGGCCCATGCAAAAGGCGTTGCACCAAAGTTCATTGCGCAGCCAGCGTCCAACCCGCGTTCGCAAATATTCATTGCCCTCGGCAATCTCACGTGGAGACGCCCATAATCTGACTTGCCGATCGGTCAGGGCACGGCCAGTCCACTCATCATCGAGCGCCTTAATCGCTTCACTCCAAAAAAAGTAGTCTTTATCGCGGATAAACTCGACCGGATCACCGGTTGATCCCCCCGAACTGTTCAAATACCAGTTCCTGTTATGGAGATCAGCCGACAGTAAGGAAGCGTACTGTTGACGCAAGATTGTTTTGTCCAAGAACGGGATTTGCGCAAATCGCTCCATTTCTACCTGACCTTGCCGGTTCACGATATGGTGTTGGTCAAATAATTGACGATAGTAGGCCGTATATTCATAGGCATGCTGCAACAGTGCCCGCAATTGCCTTTGTTGCAATTCTCTCAATTCCTCTGACGAAAGCCATTGCCATTCTCGCAGCTTTTGCAAATATTGCAACGTCTTGCCCTGCCATGATATTCTCTTTTCCCAGACGAATCGCTTGAGTTGACTGCTCATCCTTTCCCTCTTCCCTCTTCCAAAATGATCGCGGCACCAAACTGCTGTTCGCGCACGTCTAGACTTGCCCTGCCATTTTTTGCAGGCTTTGTTTTCGTTTTCCGTAGACCATCACATAGACGATCAAAAACGCGTTAAAGCAGGCGCCGATGACTGAATACAGCGCAATGGCGGTGATCGCTGTCATCGTCGCGGTTGCCCAAAACAAAACCAAGATCCTTGCGCAAGTCAGGGCAAGTTCATAACCGAGCAGAAAATGTTGCAAGCCGTAAATTTGCGCGGTCGCCACTGAGGGCGTATTCACAAAGCCAAGATACAGCCAAATGGCCAACCATTGTGCGCAATGTCCCGCCTCCGTCCATTGCGTTCCCAAAACTAAGGCGAACAGTTCCGGTCCCCAAACCAGCACCAACATGACCGGCAGTAACCCGCAAGCTGCCAGACCGGCAGTCGAGACGAACAGAAATGAATCAAGGCGGGCCAGCTCTTGGTACATTTTGGCGGCCCTCTGGTAATAAACTTGACCGAGCGATTGTCCCAACAAGCTCAGCGGCAGTTCGATCAATCGATGTGCCAAGGCATACCAGCCGACAACCGTTGATCCGTACGCATGGATCAAGAAGAACGTCGGGACGTTTTGCGACACGGCATTCAGCAAAATTTGCGGGGTACTGTACAGCGGAAAACGCATGTAGGCAATGGCGGTCTGTTTCATTTCAGCCAGCGAGAACAGCGTCCTCCAGAACATCGGCTGCTCTTTCCACGTCTTGACGGCGAGCACAGCGGCGGCAGCGATTTGCCCCAACAGCTGTCCGGCAAGCAGACCGGAAAACCCTTGATGCAGCAAGCCTCCCGACAGTTGACTGATATTGACGACTGCGGACCGGCTGATCTGTGCAGCGGAATAGTGCAGATACGCCTCACGCCTGGTCGTCCAGCAGGACAAACTTTGAAAGAGGCCGATGCTTAACAAACTTAGCGGTGCCCACCAGAGCCAGGCTGACAGCTTCTCCGGAATCCCTCCGCTGACCAGTCCGCTTCCGCCGCAGCTGAGAAAGATCAAACCCACAGCGGAAAAGCCGGCGGCGACAAGGACGCTTAACAGGAGAAGCCTGCCTGCTTCTTCATCCGATTTGGGCAAGCAAATGGCGAGTTCATACCGAAGACCGATGCCGACGGAAAGCACGCTGATAATCGATGTATACAGTGAAAGCAGGCCAAAGTCAGCCGGTTCATACAGCCGCCCAAGGAGAGGAGCGGTCAGGACGGTGAGCAGTTGCGCCAGCCCTGTTCCGGTCATCACAATCATCATCTGCTTCAGGAAGCGACTTTGAAAAAAAAGGTACAGGCGACCGATCATACTCATCCCTTGGCTTGCGATTGTACCCAATCCAGATAGTTCGACAATCCCTGCTCCAGCGTGACGGTCGGCTGGTACTTGAGCACCTGCCTGCTTTTTTGCAGATCGGCCCAAGTTGCCGGGACATCGCCGACTTGCAGCGGCAACCATTCAATTTTCGCCTTTTTGCCGATCGCCCATTCCAGTGCGTTGACCAATTCGATCAGTTTGGTCGGTTGATCATTGCCCAGATTGAACACGTGATAACCTGACAGCTCTGCCTCCATCGCGCGGCGGATGCCGGAGACGATGTCGCTGACAAACGTATAATCGCGGCTGGTTGTGCCGTCCCCGTACAATTGAATGGGCTGATCGTTCATCATCTTGTGCACAAACGTATGAATGGCCAGATCAGGTCGCTGACGCGGACCATACACGGTAAAAAAGCGCAAGACAATCACATCAAGCCCATAACAATTCGAATAGCTTTGGCACAAAGATTCTCCGGCAATTTTTGTCGCAGCATAAGGGGAAGCGACGGAAAGTAGCGGATCTTCTTCGCAAAACGGTACCTTGTCGTTCAACCCGTAGACCGAACTCGATGAACCGAAAATAAATCGTTTTACCTTGTATTTCGCCGCAAGATCAAGAAGATGGAGCGTTCCCGTCACATTGGTTTCCACATACGCGGCCGCATTTTGCACGGATGGGCGCACACCTGCGCGCGCGGCCAGATGGATGACTATCTCCGGCTGCCACGCTGCAAAAATGTCCTCCAATTTGTCACGCTGGCATATATCCACTCTCGAAAGCGAATAGTGTCTGGAATGCAAATGGTGTTGAATGTTTTTTTCTTTTTGCGCGATTTCATAAAAATCATCGAACATGTCAATTACATGCACGTCAAATCCTTCTGCCAAAAGCTGGTCGACCAAATGGCTGCCGATAAACCCGGCTCCCCCGGTCACAAGCACACGCTCTTTGCGAGGCAACTGTCCCCTGCCAATCCCGCGATACGAAAAGCCTGCATTGCGCAAGCGCGCAGGGTCCCAAAAGTTTCGCGTATCGATCACCCGTTTTTCCGTCATGTACTGGCCCAATCGCGAAAAAGGCAGATCGCGGAACTGTTCCCACTCGGTAACGAGAATGACCGCATCCGTACCGTCAAACAATGCGTCCACATTGTCACAATAGTTCACATCCAGCGTGGGAAACAGCTTTTGACAAGTCTCCATCGCCACCGGATCGAACACTTTGACTCTCGCTCCGTATTTCGCCAATTGTTCAATCAACTCCAGGGCTGGAGCATCGCGCAAGTCATCCGTATTCGGTTTAAACGCCAAGCCTAAGATTCCGATCGTCCTGCCATGAAGATCGGACAGTTCATCCATGAGCAAATGAAGCACTTTTTGCCGCTGCTGTTGGTTCACCGCCAGCGTTGCCTCGATCAGTTGCATCGGCGTTGCATGTTGTTTTCCCAACTGGACGATCGCTTTCGTATCTTTGCCAAAACAGCTTCCGCCCCATCCGATGCCCGCTTGGAGAAAATGCGGACCGATGCGCTTGTCTAACCCGATCCCTTTCGCTACGTCGATGATATCGGCCCCGACTTTGTCGGCCAGGTTGGCAAATTCGTTTATAAAGGATATTTTCATCGCCAAAAACGCATTGCTGGCGTACTTGATCATTTCGGCAGTCGCTGAATTCGTAACCAGCAAGGCAGGCGCCGCATACCCCACCGGTCTGAAGACGCCTGCCGGCGGATGAAACCGTTGCTCCAGCAGCGGCTGATACAGTTGATGAACCGTGGAAAGACACTGTCCATCGTCGGTTCCGACAATGAGCCGGTCCGGATAAAAGGCGTCTTGCAATGCTTCGCCTTCGCGAAGAAATTCCGGATTGGCGATTACGGTGATACTCCCCGGCCATTCACGGTTGTCCAGCTCTTGTTGAATAATCGCCTGAACCTCCTTGGCTGTCCCGATCGGAACGGTCGATTTCAGCAAAATGGGCAGGTGACGGGCAATCAGACGCCGCCCAATTTCCCGCGCAACCGTATGCACATAGGAAAGATCGACATCGCCCGATTCCCGGGAAGGTGTCCCGACGGCCACCATGACCACATCCGCGCCTGTGGAAAAATCATCCCACCGGCAAGTAAATGCCATATTTTTACGGGCTGCTGCAAAAACCTCCGGCAACCCTTTCTCGTGAAAAGGGATTTCGCCTGCCTGCAACCGGGCAATCTTTTCCGCGTCCGTGTCCAGCAGCGTCACCTGATGTCCCAAGTAAGCAAACATGCAGCCTGTCGTTAATCCAACATAGCCAGAGCCAATCATCCAAATATGCATACTTCCATCTCCCCTATCTCTTACTACCAAAACCACCATTTCCGTCTGCTTGACACCGCTGGTTCAACAACGCGGCAAGGTTGCCCGTTCACGATTGCTTCGCCATTGTGCAAATAGGTTTGCACCTCTGCTTCAGATACCAATTGATGGAGACGGGCAAACGCATGAGACAACCGGGGAGTACGCCGATCAGCGTGATGGGCATCACTGGCCAGCAGATGAACAAGCCGTTGCCTGATCAACGTTTCTGCTGCGCGCTGGACCCGCTTTCCCTGTTTCCCGAGCAAACTGTCTGCTGTCACCTGAGCAATTGCTCCCCGCTCAATCCAGTTCGCCAGCCATTGCGGTTGTTCGGCGATCACAACCAGTCGCTCGGGGTGCGCGATAATCGGCGTTATTCCATGTTCCAAAAGCGCTGCCAACAGTTGATCAGTAAAGCGGGGAAGCTGCAGCGACGGCAATTCCAGCAACACATATTTTTGCTGATTGCCCAAAGTGGGAAGTTCTCCCGTACGCAGGTTGGTCAGCAAGTCGGAGTGGATATGAATTTCTGCGCCAATATGTAAACGTAAGGGAATTTTTTTAAGCCGGAGCAATGCTTGCAACTGTTCCAGCTTCGCTGTGATCAGTTCTGTATGGTTTACGAACAAACCATCGTGCGAATGCGGCGTAACAAACATATCGGTAATACCGTCCAACCATGCGATTCGCGCCATTTCAAGCGCTTCCTCCATTGATTTGGCCCCATCGTCGATCCCTGGCAATAGATGGGCATGGATGTCAACCATCGCTTTTCCCCTATTCTTTATGTTTTTCCGTATATTCGTAATAGTAGGCACTGTCTTTCCCGATTTTCTTGTCATTGAATACAGCACCAAGCAGATTTGCGCCAACATGTTCCAGCAGCATTTGTGCTTTTTTTACATGTGTCGTTTTTACCTTGCCGTTGCGGATGACCAAGATCACACCTTGTACCATGGTGGAAAACAATTGACTGTCAGTTACGGGCAAAATGGGAGGGGTATCAACGAGAACAATATCGTAGGTTTCGGTGAGCTGGTTGAGTATGCTGCGCATACGCGGGGTGCTGATCAATTCGGCGGGACTTTCCGGGATGGGACCAGCCGTAATCACATCGATCCCGATTTCGGGAATCGATTGGATCACTTCCTCCAAGTCCATACCGTGCTGCAAAACATCAGACAGACCGCGACTATTCAGCAATCGAAAGACACGATGCATAGTTGGCTTGCGCATGTCGCCATCGAGGAGGAGCAATGAGAGGCCGGTTTGCGCCAACACAACAGCGAGGTTGGCAATTGTGGTCGTTTTTCCTTCTCCTGGTTCTGCACTGGTAACCATCAGTGATTTTGGATATTGCCCGTTGCCGGTGAATTGAATGTTGGTCCGCAATGTTCGGAAGGCCTCGGCGGCAGGTGTTTTTGGATCGGTATAGCAAATAAGCTTGATGATCGGTTTCTTATCTCTCAAGCTGGACTTACCCCCTCCGGCCTGTTTTTTCCACCCTGACTTGACTCAAGCGTTGAAATAACACCAAGGACAGGAATCGCCAAAACTTGCTCAATTTGTTCTTCACTGCGAATCGTTTGATCCAAATATTCCAGAAAGAAGGAGAATCCGATACTGCCGAGCAAAGAGAGGAAAAAAACGACAGCCACATACAACCACGGTTGGGGAAAAATTTGCACGGCCTTGCCTTCCGGATTGGCTTCGTCAAGGATCGTCACATTATCCACTTTCATGATCTGACCAACATTGCGTTTAAACGATTCGGCAATTCCGTTGGCGATGCGGGCGGCGGTGGCAGGGTCGCCATAAATGACGCGGATCGTTGTAACGAGTGACTGTTCCGTTTCTTGCACTCGGATCTTCTTCAGAAGCTGCTCGGGCGTCAAGGGAAGTTGCAACGATTGGATGACTTCTTCTGCGATCCTGTTGCTCCTGATAATGGCACCGTATGTTTTGACCAATTCCTGGTTGGCGCGAATATCGTTGTACAACGAGTCCTCCCCTTGACTATTTCCCTGGACGACAAACGTCGCTTTTGCTTCATACTGCGGGGCCAGCACGAAGAAACTGATCCATCCACTGATGGCAACCGACAGCGTGACCACCAGCAGAATGAGTCTGACCCGTTTTCGCAAAACTTTGGCTATCGCAGAGACATCAATCGTTTCCATAGTGTCGTTACTCCTTACCGAAAACTTCTTCGGATCTTATTTATCCTTGTCTGATTGGTCCAGCTATCTTTGAGATGATCGATTGAATCGGGAAAACAAAGCCGGATTTTAGCGAAACAAGGTCTCCTAGTCCCATTACGATTTATACCACGATATACGGATTGCTTGCTTTTTATTCCATTTTTCCTGTTTTCTTTTTCTTTTTCACCGCCATTCGACCTAATGTTTCCTGAACTACAGCCAAACAGTGCGCGAAGGCAGTACCGGATTTCAGTTTGTTGCAGCAGGGCGAGATGACTGCTCAAGCGGCCTTGCGATACCTGTGGCCGCCGAACTGTCCGGCGTTGGCGCCAAATATTGCTCGATCGTGTTTTTTAGCCGCTGTCGTTCCCGCTCGCTGACAACGAAATAATAAATGCCGTTGATCATCTCTCCTTTCCCGCTGATTTTTTCAGCATCTACCTGATCCAATGCCGGCTTGTAGTGGAGCATGAGATCTTGCATATTTTCCCAGGTCAAATTTGTTTTAAAACTGCTTCCAACTTGGGCCAACATTTCGTCGAGCTTGCTGATTGTCCCGATTTGTTTTCCTTTGTTCATCAGCTCTCGGATAACCTGTTGCTGGCGCTTGTTTCGCCCAAAATCTCCTTCAGGATCGTCATAACGCATACGCACGAACGCCAAAGCCGCCTCTCCATCCAGCTCAATTCTGCCTTGCGGAAAATGATGGCCTTCATAGGAAAAGGCGAACGGATTGTCCACCTGAATCGGCCCGACCGAATCGAGGACACGGGCAAAACCTTCCATATTCACCTGGATAAAATAATCAATGGAAATGTTCAAAAACTGTTCGACTGTTCTGACCGTGGCCGCATTGCCGCCATATTGGTAAGCGTGGTTGATCTTGTCCTGCTTGGCTTGCGCGAAAATTTCCGTCCGCGTATCCCGCGGGATACTCAGCATCATGCTCTGTCTCTTTGCCGGATTGAGCGCTAACAAAATCAACGTGTCTGTTCTTCCGCCGGCTTGATGCCTTTGATCGACGCCGTATAGCAGAATCAGCAACGGTTTTGGCTGAGAAGTCGCAGCAGGTTGCGGCATAGGGGCCGGGTTCCGGGGTACAGGTCCGGGGGCAGGTTTGGGGGCAGGCAATGGCTCGTACATTTGCTCCGCAGTTGCTTTCACATGTTGAAACATGTGATAAAACCACCAGGCGGAACCGCAGGCTGCAACGAACAGCACCATCATCGCAATCTTCAGCAACCGTTTCATGGCCAACCTCCCCTATTTTCGTTTTTCCTGCTTACGAATGATCTTATTCGGGGGGGTACCTGTTCAGCACAGCCTGGCGAAACTGCCAAATGGTCGGGTTAAATAACTGAAAATTGGCTGGTTCTGAATGATCTTGCCTTTTTTATAATAAACATAGTGATCGTATGCGAAGTGTGAATAAGGAGGAAACCTGAAATGAAAAAATGGTTTGGCCTGGGACTGGCTATTTTGAGTTTGTCGGCGATGGCATCTTCCGTAATGGCTGCGGATGGCACCAAAAATATGGCGGTATCGCAAACAAAAGCGCAAGTCTCCATCTTGACCGATCTCGACCCGTATTTTTCCACAGGAATGAGAATTGAAGGGATTATCGGGGACAACCAAGGACGTTTGTATGTGGCGGATATGGATTCCCATCGCCTGTTCCGCGTTTCAACGGAAACCGGAAAAGCGGAAGCGTTGACGCTCTTGCCCCGTTCGACAACCGGCATGGCCTTTGATCAACAAGGAAATCTGTATCTGGCGAGTGCGGGAAATCCGGGTGAGGAAGGGGTAGTGTATCGGATATCGGCAATTGACTTGAAAGGCAGTTGGATCATTCCCAATGATGTAAAAGTATTTGCCCGCGGTGTAAACGGAGCAAACGGTCTCGTCTTTGACCAAAAGGGGAATTTGTATGTCAGCGGCGCTGCGACCGGGAACATCTACGTCGTGAAACCGGATGGCAAGGTAACGGCATGGGCCACCGGTTTGAAACCGGAACGGACCTCGCAGCCGATTACCGTGAACGGACTGGCTTTCGGTCCAGACCATCGCCTTTATATTTCCAATACGAGTTCTGGTGAAATCAATCGCGTGACGATAAAAGCGGACGGCAGCTTTGGCCAATTGGAGCGGTTTGTGAAAAGCCCGTTGCTGTACGGAGCGGATGGCATCACCTTTGCCGCAAACGGGGATTTATATGTAGCCGTCAACGAACGCAATGCCATTGTCAAAGTAACCAGCAAAGCCCGGGTGAGCGATGTCGCTGTCAATGACAACCGTGGAAAACTCGAGTTTCCGGCAAGCCTGCATCGCAACGGCAACACGCTTTACATCAGCAATTACGACCAACCGCGCGGGGTCAATAAAGACAACAAACCGGGCATCGGCGCGTCCATCGCCGAGATCAGCATCGGTCAATAATCCTTCTTTACACAAGGAACAAACAAGCCATCGATCAACCGTCGATGGCTTGTTTCTGTCTGAATTATTTTGCTGGTTGCAGCGCTGCATACTGGATAATATCTTGCTCGTTCAATCGGGACAATTGGTTCAAAAATTGCATCTGAAAACTGCCCGGACCTTCCATTGTGGATTGTTCAGCAGCCAACTGTGCCGCAACCCCGTAACTGACCAATGCGGCGACGGCGGCCTGAAGCACATCGCTTTCCACCGCGGCAAAAGCCGCGATCACCGATGATAACAAACAGCCGGTTCCAGTAACCTTCGTCAACAGCGGGTGTCCGTTGCCTACCTTGTAAACCCGCTCTCCGTCGGTGGCCACATCTTCCTTACCGGTAATGACTACAGTCGTCTGCCACTGCTTCGCCGCCTGTTTGGCCAGGGAAACCACGTCCCCGTCCCCGGCCGCGGCATCCACTCCTTTGATCGTCCATCGTTCGCCGATGACATGCGCGATCTCGGCGACATTCCCCCGCAAAAGCGAAACGTTTACCTGAGTGAGCAGCTTTCGGGCTGATTCCGTTCGAAAGACAGTCGCCCCCGCGCCCACCGGATCAAGGATGACCGGAACTCCGGCTTCGTTTGCTGCTTGACCGGCGATCAACATCGCTTCGACCGTTTCTGTCTGCAAGGTGCCGATATTCAGCGTCAATGCGCCAGCCATTCGCGCCATTTCCGCCACTTCCTCCTTGGCATAGGCCATGACGGGCGAAGCGCCCAAAGCAAGCAAGCCGTTGGCGGTAAAATTGGTCACAACAACATTAGTAATATTGTGAACCAGAGGACTGTTCGTCCGCACTTTTTCCAATAATGCGGCAATGGTTTTTTGTTCCATTCAGCTTCCACCCTTTGTCTTTTGCATCAAAAAAGCGTGATCATTCAAGACCACACTTTCATTGTAGAGCTTGCTTGTCCGTTGCGAAAGAGTTCTTTTGCTAAACCAAGACCGGCTCGACCACAAGCGGCGTCAGTGCATTCGTTTGCTCCACATAGACAAAGGCATCATAGCGCATCGACAGGATCGTGGGCACATAGTTTCCGCGTTCATCTTCCGGAAAGTAGACGACGCCGATCGCCCGATGGCCAATCGCCTGTTGGCGGTAAGCTTCTCGGTTTTCGCTAAACAGGATCAGCTTGTTTTCCGGCCCCGCCTCATGCAGCATATCCTCCCAACTGTTTGTTTGCGCCGGAGGAACCTGCATCCGTTGCAGCGGTTCTCCCCAGCCTCTGGCGGCGATCACAGTCCCGCGATATGTGCCAAAGCCTACCGCGAACACTTCTTCGGCAGCATACTGCTCGCGCAGCAATTGTCCGACATTGATCTCGCCTTCCTCGGCCATATCCGTTGCCCGAGCGTCCCCGATATGGGTATTATGTTCCCAGATGATCCCTTTCGCCTGTTTGCCGTGAAAATCGAGCAAGCGGTTGATCACTTCGACCATATGAATGTCGCGGATGTTCCACGATTGCGGTCCCCCCTGCACCATCGCCCGATAATACTGTTCGGCATTGCGGGCGACCAGCGCATTCAGCTCCATATTCAACGCAGCTTCGCGATCTCCTTGTTCCCAGCGTTTTTTCTGCTGCAGCTCCAGCAGCAGTTGGACGACCTCTTCTTCACAGGCGGAAGAAAAATAAGCCGCCGAAATGCCATATTCCTGTCCGTCCCGTTGATACGGTTCAAAGCAGGAAAACACTTTTTTAGCGGTTTCCAGTTCAGGTGAGTTCGTTTTTTTCAAATATCGCATAATCTCGTCAATCGACTCCCACAAGCTGTAAACATCCAAGCCGTAAAAGCCGACTTTCTGCTCATCCGCCAACCCCGCATTGTACGCGCGCAGCCATTTGGCCAATTCGGCGATTTCCCGGTTGGCCCACATCCAGGTCGGCCAACGGTTGAAAGCCTGCAAAACTTCCTCGACGTCTTCGGTTTCAAGGTAACCTTTTACATACTGATTGAGCACGTAACAGGAAGGCCAGTCCCCTTCAACGGCGATAAAGGAAAACTGCTTTTGCTCAATCAAGGTTCTTGTGATCTCGGCACGAATGGTGTAAAATTCGGAAGTCCCATGGGTGGCTTCCCCAAGCAAGACCAGTTTCGCCTCCCCGATGGCGTTGACTAATGGCGTACAATCAAATTGTTCAAAAGTAAACGCATCCCGTTGGATCTGCGCAATCCATTGCTTCTTATCCATTCCGTATGGCCTTCTTTCGTCTCATGTTCTGATTCGGATATATCGTTTCACCGCTCGACGCGTTTTATAAGAAAAACCATGCAAAAAATACATGTGCATGATCAGAGAAAACTTGAATGGCAGATAAGGGGGAAACCGATGTCGATTCACGTGCAACATTTGCAAAAAAACTTTCAGGTCCATGTTCGCAACGCCGGTTGGATAGATGCTTTGCGCAGTCTATTCCATCGCGAATATCGCACCGTAGAGGCGGTAAAAGATATTTCTTTCCAGATTGAGTCAGGGGAAATCGTCGGGTTTCTCGGACCAAACGGAGCCGGCAAAACGACCACGATCAAAATGCTGGCCGGATTGTTGTATCCGACTGCCGGACAGATCTTGGTGGAAGGGTTTGTTCCGTTCGAGCAAAAGGTTGAGTTTAAAAAAATGATGAGCCTGGTCATGGGGCAAAAAAGCCAGTTGATCTGGGACATCCCGCCGATGGAAACATTCCTTGTCAACAAGGCGGTGTATGAAATCGAGGAGCGCGCCTTTCAACGCACTTTGGAGGAATTGGTCGAATTGCTGGAATTGCAGCCATTGCTCGGCAAACCGACCCGCAGCCTGTCGCTTGGCCAGCGGATGAAATGCGAACTGGCCGCTACGCTTTTGCACCAGCCGAAAGTGCTGTTTCTCGATGAACCGACGATCGGTCTTGATGTGCATACCCAGGAAAAAGTTCGCCAGTTTATTGCCAAATACAATCGAGAGCACAATACGACGATTTTGCTGACCTCTCACTATATGGGAGACGTCACCGCCCTGTGCCAACGGGTCATGATTATCAACCACGGGCAACTGCTCTATGACGGCGATTTGCAGATTTTGTCCGAAAAGCTGACGCCCTATAAGTTGATTGAAGTTCGCCTGCCGGAAGTCCCTTCCGTATCCTGGGAAAAATACGGGGAATTGGTTGGCGTGGACGAAGGCAAAGTGTCGCTGCGAGTGGCCCGCGAACGGGTAACCGATGTATCTGCCCGACTGCTGCACGATTTTTCCGTCGCCGATCTCAACATCCAGGACCCACCGATGGAAGAAGTGATTACTTTGGCGTTTCAGGAGGAAGTCCATGCTTCATAAATATGCCGTATTGCTCCGGATGAAATGGGTGGAGATGTTTGAATACCGCCTGGCTTCACTGGTCTGGGTATTCGGCGCGATGACGCAGCCGTTGATCACGATGCTCGTCTGGATGAATATTGATCGCGAGGCCTCTGCCACCTTTATCCTTTATTTTGCTTCCTTGATTGTAGTAGAGCGGCTCACGACGGCATGGGATGTCTGGGAACTCGACCGCGAAATCCGCGAAGGCTCGTTTTCCTATTATATCGTCCGGCCGTTTGCGCACGTCCACTGGGCGATTGCGGAAAATCTCGTGTATAAACTCGTCTTTTTCGTGATCCTCGCGCCGGTCTGGCTGGTTGCCGCCATTTTTGTGCCGGCCTTGCGCCTGAAACTGGATTGGGGGCAATTGGCGCTGTTTGTATTCGCTTTGCTCATTGCCTCCGCGATCCGTTTTTTGTTCAGCTACTCATTCGGGTTGCTCGGTTTCTGGGTGACGAAAGTAACTGCCATTTACGGAATGCTCGAAGCGATCTCGCTGTTCTTTTCCGGTCGGATCGCCCCGCTTTCCTTTCTTCCGCCGGTCATCCAGCAGCTCAGCTTTTACTTGCCGTTCCGCTATATGGTCGGCTTTCCCGTCGAGCTGTTGACCGGAGACGTTCACGGCACGGCAGGGGACGGCTTTCTGCTCGCGATTTTTTGGATGCTTTGTTTTCTTGCGCTGACGTTCGCGTTGTGGAAACGCGGATTGAAAAAAAATCAGGCTGTAGGAGGCTGACATGCGGAGGAATTTACGGATATTTCGCGAGTTTTTTCGCACTTGTTTGGTCGAAGAACTTGAATACCGCAGTGAATTTTTGGGCAATCTCCTGTCCAGTCTGTTCGGAATTGCCATCGCGATTTTAACGATCCAAATTTTCTTTTTTCAAACCGATCAGCTTGGCGGGTGGCCGTATGCAGACGTGCTGGTACTGTTGGGCATTTTCAACACGTTGCAAGGACTGATCGATTTTGCCCTCAAACCGAATATGTCGCGCTTGCTGCAGAATATTCGCAAAGGAACGCTCGATTATGTGCTGACCAAACCGGTTGACTCGATGTTTTTTGTCAGTTTTCGCCATCTTGTTTTCTGGCGGCTCGTCGATGTCTTGCTGGGGTTGGGACTGGTCGCCTACGGGCTGTGGGTGAAACGATACGTGCCCACGTTAAGCGATTTGTTGATCTTTCTCGTTACGCTGTTTGCTTCGCTCGTGTTGATTTACGCCCTGTGGATGCTGTTGATGACCACCGCCTTCTGGGTGATCAAAATCGATGATTTGTCATTTGTTTTTAACTCCTTTTTTGAAACAACCCGGTTTCCGATCGGGACGTATCGCGGTTGGCTGCGGATCGTGCTAACCTACGTTTTGCCGGCGGCCTTGATCACCAGTACGCCGGCCAGCGCGCTGCTTGGCAACTGGAGCGTTGGCGCGACGCTGATCACGGTCGTTGTCGCCGGTATCTTTCTCTGGCTGTCCCGCCTGTTTTGGCGATATGCCTTGCGAAGTTATACGAGCGCCAGCAGTTGAGACGGGAATCGGCAAAAGACTAATGAGAAAAGGGACGTGGTGCCTGCGCGATTTGTATGCTGCCGGGCGAATCCGCGTCCCTTCTCTTTATTCTTTTTTCTGCAACAACACGGCAATCACGATAATGCAGCCTTTGACCAAACCTTGCAAATACGGCGAAACATTCATTAAGTTGATCATGTTGTTTAATATGCCCAAAATCAACACGCCGAACAAGGTGCCGACGATACTCCCCTTGCCCCCCGACAGCCGCGTCCCGCCAATGACAACAGCGGCGATTGCATCCAACTCATAGCTGATCCCCGAACTGGACGATGAGATCGAATTGAGGCGTGACGATTCGATCAGCGCGGAACATCCAACCAAAAAACCGCATAAGCTGTAAGCCGCCAGCTTTACCCGATTGACCGGAATGGCTGACAATAGCGCGGCCCGTTCGTTGCTGCCGATGGCATACAAATAACGCCCCGTTCGCGTCTTTTTCAACACGATCACCAACAATACGGTCAACAGCAAAAAGAAGTACACCGGGTAGGCGATGCCCAGCAGCTCGCCGTTGGCAATCTGTGTAAACCCTTCTACTTTGCCGGTTGTGCTTCCCCCGTCGGCAAAGTAAAGACCGATCGAGCGGGCGGCGGCCATCATGCCCAACGTGGCAATAAACGGAGCGATTTTGCCCTTGGTCACCATCGTTCCGTTCAAAACGCCGATCAGCACGGCGCAGACAAGCGTTCCAATCACTCCGCTCAGCACGCTGCCGGTCTCGTTCATCAACGTGATCCCGACTGCGCCGGACAACGCGAGCGAAGCTCCGACGGACAGATCCAATCCGCCAGACAAAATCACGATCGTTTGTCCCAGGGAAATGATGCCAATAATCGCGACCTGCCGCAAAATATTCATCAAATTGCCGGAGGTAAAGAAGTTCTCGTTGACGACTGCGGCGGCCAGCAACAGAATAAAAAAAGCGATAATGACGCTATATTTCTCCCAAAGCCGCTGTACCCGGACCAACGGCTTCTGTTCAGGAGATGCGCTCTGATTGGGCACCGGTTGCATACAGCATAATCCTCCCTTCGGTCGCGTGCTGACGATCGAGTATGTGCGCAATTCGTCCTTGATACATGACGACAATCCGATCACACAATTTCAACATCTCCGGAATCTCCGTGGAGACGACGATGAATGATTTTCCCTCTGCGGCCAAGTCCATGATCACCTGATAAATTTCGCTTTTGGCCCCGATGTCCACACCTTGCGTCGGCTGATCCAAAACGATGATATCGGCGTCCGCTTCCAGCCATCTGGCCAAAATCACTTTTTGTTGATTCCCGCCGCTCAGACTGGTGATCGGCAAGTCCGGCTGAGGCGCTTTCATCTGCAGCTGCTTTTGAAAGTGACGAAAATGCTCACGTTCCCTTGTTTCCAAAATCCAACCATTGCGGACAAATTTCTTCAGTCCGGCCAGGCTAAAGTTTTGCAAAATGCTCATATCTTTAAGAATGCCATTTTCCTTCCGGTTTTTCGGAACAAATCCGAGCTTGTGAGCGAGCGCATGCAACGGCTGCTGGATCTGGACAAGTTGGCCATTAATCTTGATCTCGCCCGCTGTTTTCGCTTTGTAGCCAAACAGCGTCTCCATCAGCTCGGAATGGCCAGCCCCGGCCAAACCGGTAAAACCGAGTATTTCGCGTCGGCGCAGTGTGAAGTGGATATCCGCCAGCCCCTTGGCCGCCAGACCTTTGACCTCCAATACGGTTTCTCCTAAAACCCGTTCACGATAGAGCGACTGCGTCTGCACAGAGCGGCCAACCAGTTCCTGTGCCAAACGTTGTTCGTCGGTGTCCCCGATCATTCCGCTCGCCGCAACCTCTCCGTCCCGCAAGACAGTGTACTTGTCGCAAATATTCATGACCTCTTTCAACTTGTGCGAGATAAAAATAAGCGAGACCCCGTTTTGCTTCAGCTTGTGCATCACTTGGAAAATATTGTCAATCTCTTTTTCCGTTAAGGACGTCGTGGGTTCATCCATTATGATCACAGTTGAATCTTTCAGCAAGGCTTTGCCAATCTCAATCACTTGCTTGAGTGAAGAGTCGAGACCCGAGACAGGTGCTTGCGGGTCCAGCTCAACGCCGAGCAGGTCCATAATTTCCCTCGTTTTCCGCTGCATCTGCCTGGCGTCCAGCCATCCGAGGCGATTTGTCCATTCCGCGCCCAAAAACAGATTTTCCGCTACCGTCAAGTCCGGTATCAGATTGAGTTCTTGATGGATAAAACTGATGCCGAGACGACGGGCATCAGCGGGAGTGGCAATGCGAACCGCCTGGCCATCCAAACGAATGTCTCCTTCATCTGCTTGCAATACGCCGCCGAGAATATTCATCAGCGTACTTTTCCCCGCTCCGTTCTCCCCCAACAAGGCGTGAATTTCTCCTGGCTGCAGGGAAAAATCAACACCTTTCAGTGCCCGAATGCCGCCAAACTGTTTGACGATGCCATTCATTTGCAACCGCGCTGTATTCAACTCGCTCACCTCCAGGTCAGGCCGTTTTGGAAAAGAGAGGCAAGCGTACAGCTTGCCCCATCACTTGCTTAGTAACTGGCATCCGGAACATAAAACTGATCGACGTTATCCTTGGACACCTTTTCTGCCGGCAAGGTGATATTTTTTTCCGCAGGTGTTTTGCCATTGGCGATGTCCACGCCTACCTTGACCGCTTCTTTTACCATCAGCGGCGAGTAGGTAAAGGTAGCCAATGTCAGGTCGGAGGCATCTTTGATTTCCTTGTAAAAGTCTTTGGCTCCGCCGGCACCTGTCACCACTTTAATCTCGCTGCGCTTGGCTTCGCGAATCGCTTGCAGCGCTCCCAAAGCCATTTCGTCATCAATCGTATAGACGGCGTCGATATGGCTTTGCGCCTGCAACAGGTTTTGCATCACTTCATAACCTTTCTCTTTCCGGAACTCACCGTTTTGGTCGGCCAATATCTTGATGTCCGGATATTTTTCCTGAATGACGCTGGTAAAACCTTCAACGCGTTGCGTCGTTACCGAACTTGGAGGTCCGGAAATCACTACGACGTTTCCTTTGCCGCCAAGCTGTTCACCGATAAACGCGGCGGCGTTCTTGCCGATCCCTTCGTTATCCCCTTTGACCAAAGCGGTGTAGTTGTCATTGGCAACTTCCCGGTCGAAAACAACAAGCGGTATGTTCGCTTCCTTCACTTTGTCGACAGCGGGAGTCAGCGCATCGGTCTCAATCGGCAGCATGACGAGGACATCGACTTTTTTGGTAAGCAAATCTTCGACGTCATTAGTCTGTTTGTTCGGGTTGTCAGCCGTGGTCATCTCTACTTTTACCCCAGCTTCTTCCCCTTGTTGTTTGGCATACTCGATGACGGCGCCCATCCAGCCGTGATCGGCAAAGGGAAAACTCATTCCGATGACTTTTTCCGCTTTTGCCGTACCGGAATCCGGCTTTGCATCTGCTTGATTCGCCTGTTGCGCACCCCCGCCGCACCCCGTCAGCAGCGAAATCAGCAAGAGTGATGACACTAGACTGCCCAACCTTGTGCCTCGCTTCATCCTAAATCCCCCTTAACCCTTTTTGCAAACGCTATCAATTCAACGAAACGCCAACCTCCTGAAGCAAGTCGGCAATGTTTACCCAGCTTTTTGTGACAGTGGATCGTTGCACCGCTTCCATTACCGCCTGGTTGCGCAGGCCATCGGCAAAGGAGGGCTGTACTTGCCGCTGGTCAGCGATGCCGTTGATCAGTTCATCCAGCATGTTCAAAAACGTATGTTCATAGCCGATAATATGACCGGCCGGCCAGTAGTGACCGCTATACGGATGAATATCTTCGGTGACCGTAATTGTGCGAAACCCTTGCAACCCTGGCTCATCTTGATCAAAATAAACTTCCAGCAAGTTCATATTTTCCAGGTCCCAACGAATCGAACCGAGCGAGCCATTGATTTCGATTTTGTTTTTGTTGCGGTTTCCGGCGGCAAAGCGGGTCGCTTCAAACACGCCCAAGGCGCCATTTTCAAAACGGGCCAAAAAAGCGACGGCATCATCGACATCGACGCTTCCGCTCCCCTCTCCTTGGACTGCTTGCAGATTGCCGGCC
The DNA here is from genome assembly GCF_016908525.1 of Brevibacillus fulvus. Classification (GTDB taxonomy): domain Bacteria; phylum Bacillota; class Bacilli; order Brevibacillales; family Brevibacillaceae; genus Brevibacillus_G; species Brevibacillus_G fulvus. The sequence goes on along the minus strand of NZ_JAFBEB010000001.1, from coordinate 465,299 downwards.
ATCTCGCCGATCGGCCGTTCCTTGATGAAAGTTTCCATCATGCCGCAGACCGAAGCGATTTCGCCGACGAGAAACCGCGCAAGATCGAGGATATGCGATGCGATATCGCCCAAAGCGCCGCTCCCGCTGACCTCTTTTTGCAACCGCCAGACTAACGGATAGGCTGGGTCCATAATCCAATCCTGCAAATAGGCCGCGCGAACATGGTAAATCTGGCCCAGTCGCCCTTCGCTGATCAATTTTTTGGCAAACTGGATCGCCGGGGCAAAACGATAATTATGCGACAGCATATGGACGAGATCACGTCCTTGCACCGCCTGCCAGATCGCTGCCGCTTCCTGCAAATTCATCGCCAGCGGTTTTTCGCATAAAATGTGTTTTCCCGCTTGCGCAGCGGCGATCACGATTTCCGCATGGGTGTGGTTCGGTGTCCCGATATCGATCAGATCAATGTCGTCTCGCTCCAGCAAACGGCGCCAATCCGTCTCAAAGGAGGCAAAACCGAACCGGTCCGCTGCCGCCTTGACCGCCGTCTCGTCTCGTCCGCACAGCGCTTGCAGCACCGGGGTTAGCGGAGCATCAAAGAAAAACGGCAAATCGCGATAAGCATGGGAATGGGCCTTGCCCATAAATTTGTAACCGATCATCCCGACGCGAAGCTGGTTGTCCTTTAGGCCCACCATATATCTTTCACCCTCTCTTGAATCAGGCAATTTTTCAGAAAAGCTGCCGCTTTGGCAAACCCTTCTTCAATCGACATCAGGCTGTCTTCATGTTCAATCGATACGGTTCCTTCATAACCGACAAGTTGCAATGTACTGATGATCCGTTTCCATTCCTCCTCACCGTGGCCATAGCCTACTGTGCGAAAAATCCAGGAACGGTTCAGTTCATCGCGATACGATTTGCTGTCCAGCACGCCATTGAGCGCTATATTTTCGCAATCGAGGAACGTATCCTTGGCATGCACATGAAACAGCGCTCCCGCTTTGGCCAAACTTTTCAGACAAACACAGGGGTCCATCTGCTGCCAGTACAAATGGCTCGGATCAAAGTTCACCCCGATCGTGTCTCCGGCTTCCCGCCGCAGCCGCAGCGCAGTCTCCGTATTGTAGACGACAAAGCCGGGATGCGGTTCGATAGCGACGCGAACATGGTGCTCTTGTAAAAACGAAGCCATGTTCCGCCAATATGGTATCACTTTCTCCTGCCACTGCCACTCCAGCACTTCCAGATGTTCCGGCGGCCAGGCACAGGTTACCCAGACGGGAAAGCGGGAATGATCCGACTCGCCCGGGCAGCCGGAAAACGTAATGACCGTGTTCACCCCTAATTTCTCCGCCAAAATGACAGCGCTTTCAAAATCTTGCTGAAATTGCTCCGCTTTTTTTGGATCGGGATGAAGCGGATTGCCGTGGCAAGACAGAGCGCTGATGCCGAGTCCACGGTCGGTCAGCAACGTCTTTAGTTGCGTCAGCTTTTGTTCGTCTTGCAGCAATTCGCGAGGATCTGCATGGGTTTTTCCGGGATACCCTCCCACGCCGAGTTCAACCATCTCCAGTCCATGCGCCTTGATCAAATCAAGCGCCGTCTCCAGAGAACGGTCTTGAAACAGAACGGTGAATACCCCCAGTTTCATTCACATCTCTCCTTTCACATGTGTTCTTTTGGGACACCGCTCGACTCCCTGATCACCAGGCTATCATCCAAAACAACTTGTGTCTGTGCCAAAGGTTCGGAACGTATCAGCCTGATCAGCATTTCGACGGAACGGTATCCAATCTCGTAACGTGGCTGCTGGATCGTCGTCAATGACGGTGAGACAAATGAGGATACGGTTAAGTCATCAAATCCGGCCACGGAGATGTCATCAGGAATCTGCAAACCATGCTCGCGAATCGCCCGTATCGCGCCAATGGCCATCTCGTCGTTAGCAGCAAAAATCGCGGTAGGCGGCCGTTTGAAGGACAACAGCTTGCGGGTTACGCGATACCCGGAATCAAGCGAAAAATCGCCTTCCTGAACCAGCATTTCATCCACCTCCAACCCATGTTGCTGCAAAGCTTGCCGGTACCCTGCCAACCGAGCCCGACTCAAGATCACCTCGTTGGGGCCCATGATATGCGCGATCCGGCGATGTCCCAATGCCAGCAGGTGCTTTACGACTTTTCGGGCTGCGCTGATGTTGTCGATGGAAACGGTAGGTATCGTACTCCCCTCCATATATTCGCAAGCAAGGACAATCGGTCTGTGCGCCGCAAACTCATCCAGAAAAGCTTGATCCGTTTGCGCCGTCGTCAAAATCAACCCGTCTGCAAGACTTTCGTCTAGCAAAGCCATATACTCTTTTGCTTTCCCGCGATCGCCGTCGGTATTGCCAATCAATAAATGAAACCCCGCTTCTCTCGCTCCATCCTCAATACCCCTGATCACTTCGGAAAAGAACGGGTTTTGGATATTGGGCATCAGCGCGATGATAACATTCGTCCGCAAGTTGCGAAGATTACGCGCCAATCCATTCGGCCGATAGTTTAACTTTTCCATCGCAGCCAATACGCGCTGCTGTGTTTTGGGGTTTACCGGATCGGCACCGGACATTACCCGGGAAACCGTGGCAATGGAGACTTTTGCCAGTTTTGCTACGTCGTGAATCGTCGCCATAACCTCACTCAACATCCCTTTAATTTCATGTAAAGGATTACACCAATGAATGGGAGCTTCTCCCTACTCTTAACGTTTTCTTACTTCAAATATTACAAAAAGTTGTAAAGGTTTACAATCGCAATTTTGTGAATATTCTTTCATATATACTAAAAAAGAGCAGTGTTCTGCTCTTGTTCCGCAAACATCTTTGTTCATGGGTGGTTGGCCACACAAGCTGCAGGCGCTCGAACTCTTACAACTGCGGCTAATCAGACGATTCTTGCCCGCGTGGCGAAGCTTTGCTTATTTTGAGACAACTCATCGTACATGACCAGCTTTTCTTTGGTTAAAAAAATGATGTTGTCCAACTCTTCCCGCTTTTTTTCCAATTCCTGCAAATGCTTCGTCAAAATATCCGTCCGCCGTTTTAATGATGGCGTCAATTTGCTGATGTCCTCCCCCTGCTCGATTTTTTCCAAGACGCAACCATCCCGAAAAAATTCCGTGATCTCCTCAAGCGACATTCCCAGTTTCTTTAGCCCACATAAACATTGAATGAGCTTCACATCACTTTCCGTATAGACGCGAGCTCCGCTGTCTTTTCGCTGCTGCATTTTCAGGACGCCAATTTTTTCGTAATACCGCAGTGTGTATGGGGTAAGTCCCGTTCTTTCCGCCACCTGTTTTATTGTCAGCATCTGTTTATTCCTCCTGATTGTGCCGATGTTCTTCTCATCATACAACTTAGAGTTGGCTCGAAGTCAAGACATTTCGCATTCTCTTTTTTCGGCTTGACTTCAAGTCGACTCTAAATTGTAAGCTGTTGCTACTAAATCGCAGGAGGTAAACTTTATGAAAATGCTCATTTATGTAAAGCTGCTGTTCACTTCGATTTTCATCGGGGTTTCGTTTAATCTCGCTTCTTATGCGGTGAACTATTTTTCCGCCCCCGCTGCCGCCGCTTGGAGGTTCGGCTTGGCCGCTGTTTTGCTTCTGATCCTTCTTGCAATGAAAGAACGCATGAATCTGCCCGCCTTAAAACGCAATTGGCTGATCTACCTCATTCTCGGCATAATTGGCGTGTTTGGATTCAATTTGCTGCTCTTCAAAGGCATGGAGTCAACTTCAGCGCTGAACGGCGCGTTGATCATGGCCACCAATCCTTTGCTGTCAGCTCTCTTGGCCCGCTTTATCAGTAAAGAGGTGTTGACTTTCCGGCAAATACTCGGCTTGTTCCTTTCATTGTTCGGGGTGATGTTTGTCATTACACAAGGCTCATGGCAAGTGATTCGTACCCTCACGTTCTCTGCGGGGGACTTGCTCGTTTTGGGCGGTAACTTCTGCTGGGCCTTATATGGTGTGCTGCAACGAAAATGGATCATCAAGGCCAGCAATTCCGCTACGACCGCTTACACAATGACCATCGGTGCTTTTTGCCTGCTTCTGTTCTCCGCTGGTGCAACCAATCCGGTCGCTATGGAGGAGATTCCGGTGACGGCATGGCTGGCAGTCGGGTTTATGGCCGTTTTCACCAGCGTGCTTGGCTACTTATGGTGGAATCACGGCCTCGCAGTCGTCGGTGTCGCCAAAACCTCCATCTTTTTTAACATTGTGCCGCTGGTTACCATGCTGTTCTCTATCTTGGAAGGAACAACGATAACTTCTCCCCAAATGATTGGAGCTGCCGCCGTTATTTCCGGCATGATCATTTCGACCCAGTCGTCACGCAAACTGATTCAACCGCAATTGTCCGAGTAAGAGTGGACGAAGTCGTCAACAGACGATGGCAACCTTGGCTAAGCCGATTCGCTTTGAACCGTCTTAGACACTTTGCCTGCGCAGTTTCGACTTGCATTCTGCCCGTAACGAGGCCGGCTCAGCAAATCGCTGGCCTCTGTTGTTTGGCTGCCGTTGAACTGTGAGTAACCCGCGACTCCCAGAATCGACCACTTAACGTTAATTGCCTGACAAAATGAACCAGCCCGTCTTCGCGAACTGGTTCATCAATGAACTGACTGGCAGCAACAGTTTTCGCTGCATTCCTTATTTGTTGCAAAACTTATCCAAAACGGGCCAAAGGTATTCCATCAGCAACGCCGGATTCTCACTCATCGGAAAATGACCAATCTCACGCATCACCTGAAACTCGGCTCCAGGAATACGTTTCGCCGTCCTTGAGGACATTTCCGGCGAACAGGAGTAATCGTACTCGCCGGTAAACAGGTAAACCGGACATTTGTTCGTGTCAATGTTTCCGACCCTGTCCGTGGCATCCCAGTCTTCGCTATAAAAGAAAATGTCCCCGTAATAGACGCCAGGTGCTCCTTGGCTGTAAATCCACCAAACATCTCTGCGCAGATGTTCCGGGCTTTGCGGTGCCATCAGCCCATAGACATTGGTCGCACACATTTCCCCGCCGTTGACTTGCGGGTGAAACAAGTAATCATTGAAGCGTCCTCTCGTAGCGGCGGCCGCTTCCAGCGAAATCACTCCCCGGAACTTCTCGGGGTAACGATACGCCAGCTCCAGGGTGATATTCCCGCCCATGGAGCATCCCATCATCAGCGGCCTTTCGATTTCAGCCGCTTGCAGGAACGCCATAATGAATTCCACATACAAGTCGGTGGTTAAGCGATACGGCTCAAGCCACCACCCTTCCGGCGGCATCGATCGTCCATGAAAGGGAAGGTCGAAGGCAATCACCTGGAAACGCGAAATGAGTTGCCGGTCGCGCAAAATCTCCTGAAACTGACGGGAATCGGCCCCCGCCGTATGCAGACAAACGAGCGGTACTCCTTGTCCGGCGCTCTCGTAATAGACTCGGTAGTTCCTGCTTCGCACCTGAATTTCAACATACCTTCCCGTGACTGGATCTTTCATCCTATCCCCCCTCATACCTCTCGTGCCAGCGACATCATCCTCGTTAACGAACGGATATTTTGCATGGCTTTCAACCGGTTTCCTGTCAATCGACACTCCGGCAAACGCGTAACCATACCAAGAAGGTCATAGTACATGGGGGGAGGATACGGTCTGGCAAACTTCTCCCATGCCCCCTCCGTGCCCTCGATGGCGAAGTCCCAGCTGTCATTCCACGTAGGGGAGGCAATCGAAAGCACCTTGCCCGCCTCGACATGAAACAAGTGAGCGGATTGGCCGATTTGCCAAACAAAATCACAAGTCATCCATCTGCCAATCCAGGCTAGTTCGCGGTCTTCGTTAACGACCTGACGGAATCGTTCCATCCATTCGGGGGTGAACAATTGTTGATCAGCAACCATTCTTTTGCCACCTCCACTCGTTTTCCTACCAAGCTTGCCCAAACAACCGAGCGATCTTTTCAGGCAATCCGGACGACGATCCCTTCCAGACCTTCGGCAGCTGCCGGGAATCGCTCCATCACCAGTGGGTCATGTCCCGGTATGATCAATTCCGGTGAATCCGCCAGCGATTTAACCAATTCGAACGCATCGTACATTTCTGCAAGATTGGTCACGACCCAAAACGGCCGATCTTCGTTGATGTTCTTGTAGTAGTGGGTTGCATCGGAGGCGAGAACCACCGTTCCTTTTGCTGTTTGCACCTCCACAATCTGCAAGCCCGCTGAGTGCCCCCCCGCCTTATGGACGGTAATCCCCGGCAAAATTTCTTTGCTTCCATTGACGAACCGCACTCTTCCTTTGAAGTTCTCCTGGACGAGATGAATAACGTCGTCGGTGGTAATATGATGGAGAAAATGAGGTTTGGATGCATACTTTCCGGTCCAGAAAGCCATTTCTTCCTCCTGCACCACGAAGGTGGAATTGGGGAACTTATCCAAATTGCCCAAATGGTCATAATGCATATGCGTAATGATCACAAGCGGAACAGACTCCGGGTCCACCCCGAGTTTCCCCAAGACGCTTGCCGGACATCGCAAAAATGTGCGGTTTCGTTGTTCGGCCACCTTCTCATTGAATCCTGTATCGACAACAATTGCCTGTTCACCCGCTTTGATCAGCCAAATATAGTAATCCATCGGCATGGCGTAATTTTCATGCGGATCGATCGCCCCGTAGAAATGATCGCTGCAAATGGCGTTGCGTGTCGAATACTTGATGGCATAGACCTCATATGGTTGTTGCGCTGTCTTCATCTTCATTCTTTGTTTACACCCCTCGCAAGGTACGGCATATTAAATTGGTTCATGGAAAGAAATCGGCAAGGTTCGAGAACACCTGCCGATGGAAACAACTGCGTCATTTGCAAGAGCGGTTTACGACAATTTGATTCCGATAAATTTAAGCTCGGTCATTTCTTCGATCGCGTAGGCTACACCTTCTTTGCCGATTCCGCTCTGTTTGACCCCTCCATACGGAATATGGTCATAGCGACGAATGGAAGCTTCATTAATCCAAACGCCGCCGGTTTCCAAAGCATCGGCAACTCGCAAGGCGCGATTAATATCTTTCGTGAAAACTCCGGCATGCAGTCCCAATTCAGAATCATTCGCTTGCGCAACAGCCTCTTCTTCATCGTCAAAAGGAATGACACTGAACACCGGTGCGAAAATTTCCTGACAGACGACTTTCATTTCCGGGGTTACGTCTGTGAGGACAGTTGGTTCCAGCAAAGTACCTTGACGCTTCCCGCCAGCCCTTACGATCGCTCCCTGTCTGACCGCTTCCTGAATCCATTCCTCTGCGCGGGCCGCTGCTGCTTCCGTAATCATCGGCCCAACATCTGTGGCCTCATCCAGAGGATCTCCAACACGCAACGCTTTGACGCCGTCGACCAATTTGTCAAGCAAAGCCTCATAAACCGGGCGTTGCACATAAACTCTTTGCACCGAAATGCAGGCCTGACCGGAAGTAACAACCGCTCCGCGCACCAGCGCTCCGGCTGCCGCATCCAAGTCCGCATCGGCAAACACGATATTCGGTGCATTTGACCCCAACTCCAGTGTGACATTTTTATGACCAGCCAGTTCTTTCAGCTTCCAGCCAACGAATCCGCTGCCTGTAAAAGTCACCCGTTTCACCCGGGGATCTGTAACAAGGGGGTCTGCCAAATCTTGTCCCGGCCCCATCACAATATTCAGCGCGCCCGCCGGCAGCCCGGCCTCCAGCAACAATTTGTACAAGAAAACAGGAGACAGCGGCGTCTTTTCAGCAGGTTTCAGAACAACTGCATTTCCTGCGGCAATCGCCGGGGCAACCTTATGCAATACGAGATTAAGCGGGAAGTTAAAAGGCGTAATCGCGACCACGACACCAATCGGATTCCTTCTGGTCAGGCCAAGTTGATTTTCTCCGCCACGGGCGCTATCCAACTGGATTTCTTCACCGTGAATGCGCTTGGCACCCTCCGAAGCAAAGCGGAGCACTTGTACTGCGCGGTCTACCTCCACGCGCGCTTCGCGTATCGGTTTGCCCGTTTCCAAGACGAGCAGATTGGCAAATTGTTCGGTTCTGCTCTCCAACAAATCAGCCGTTTTGCGCAAAATATCGGACCGGCGGTAGGCAGGCATCTTCTTCATCGTTTCGTGAAACACGCGCTGGGCAACCGTAATGGCTTGCTCTGCATCTTCCTTTGTTGCACAGCATATTTTTCCGACCAAGCGGTTGTCGTAGGGACTGCGCACTTCCAGCGTGGCCCGGTCGTCCGATTTGACTTCCTGGCCGTCAATAAAAGATCCAAAATAATAGCAGCTCTCCGTAGGTAAATTCATCTCCGTATCCTCCTTTGCTTGCTGATTGTCCTAATCTACTTGGTTAAAGTCGACGTCTTTCGTTTCCGGTCCCAGATAAGCACCGATCGTGCCGATGACCGCGCCAATGACCAACAGGGCAAGAATCGTTGCATTATACGACATGATTCCCCCAAGCCAGTTCATGTAGAAGGCATAGAAAGACGGAAGGATGACAGAAGCGCTAAAGCCGAGCCCAAAACCGGAAGCGCGCACTTCTGTGGAAAAGCGCTCGTTAATATAAGTGACGATGACGCCCCACGGTGCAGTGACGATTGCGGAAAATAAGACCACCAGCAAGATAACGAGCGCGAGCGGCATCGATTTTCCATTTAACAGAATTGCCAGTAAGGCAGTGCCCAAAATGACGATGGCAGGTCCGAGGATCAAGAAGAAACGACGACGTCCAATTTTTTGTCCGATGATTCCAGCAGCGATATAACTCCCGAAAAGGACCGCGTAGCTGATCAGCAAGGTCAGCGTCACCTGTACCCCGTCCAGTTCGAGGATATTGCGCAGTACCGTTGTCGGCAGGATAAGCGTCACGATGTTTTGCGTTAACCAAAATCCGTTCATCATCAAAAAGACTTGAAAAAAGCTGCGTCCCGTTTTTCCTCTAAACATACTGGCCAAAGAGTTTCTCTCTTTTTTGGAGTTCTCCCAGGTCTCGGACTCCGGAACTTTGCGTATATAATACCAGGCCAGCCAAAACGCCAGTAAGGCTCCAATCACAAACGGAATCCGCCATCCCCACACGGCATACGCTGATTCTGGGCCAGCTTGCGGAATAAAGGCAAATGCTACCATACCGAGTAAATTAATCACAATGTAGGCCAATGGGAACGCCGACAGGATGAAAGCGCCGACAAATCCACGCTGTTGTTTTTCCGAGTATTCCATAGCCAATGGGTGTGAGCCCGTATAACCTCCGCCCAAACAGATGCCATCAAGAAACCGCAACAACACCAGCAACCAATAGGCGGTAATGCCGATTGAACTATATCCGGGCAGCAGGGCAATCAGCAAGGTGATAATCCCGAATCCGAGAACGGAAGAGATCGTTGCCTTCCGCCGGCCAATTTTGTCTCCAATGGCCCCAAAAATGGTGGCGCCCAATGGACGTCCGAGCAATGTTGTAACGAAAACGAGCGATGTCAAAATTCCCGCCATACCTTGTGGCAAATCTGCAGGTTGAAAATAACCTAAAGCAGGTGTTAAAATAATTGTCGGTAAATAAATATCAAACATGTCTACGAATTCCGTTAAAAACGCTCCCTTTATCGCCGCGTTTCTTTTGTTGACGATCGTGTCTTTCGCAATTGTTGTTTGTACCTGGGACGCCATAAATTTCACCCTTTTCTGAACATATTTTTCGTCTTACGCTGATCAGATTTGGCTGCAATGACCGGGAATGAACCCCCTTTGCCTAAAGTTTCATTCCCAGCGTCACGAATTCAATCTCCCGCAGGAAGTAACCGTTTATGCTTTGCGTCCATTGATGAAACTGGACAGGATCGGGACACTTACTGTCGCCGCATGGATCCCCAGGGTACTTGTCAGTTCCAGAACCTCCATGATTTCTTCTTTTGTTGCACCGTATTTTAAGGCGTTGCGCATGTGCAAACGAATGCCGGGTTCGTACATATGGGTAGCAGCAGCATCCACCGCAAGGCAAATGAACTCTCTTATTTTCGGATCGAGATGATTGTGTTTGAAGGCAACTCCGGAAAACTCCAGATAAGCTTCAAAAAAGTCCGGATCCAAAAGCAGAATGCCGTCCCACATTTCCGACCAATCGCCGCGTTCGTCGATAAACGCCTGCTTCAGTTGCTTTTGCCGCTCGGTCAATTCCTTTTCGCACGGTGTACCTTGCTCGCTCAATACTTCCAGAAGAATGGGAGAACCGACTGTCGCAGCGTGAATCCCCAATACGCTGGCCAGCTCGATGACCTCCATAATTTCCTCGGGGCTGGCCCCTAAGCTGAGTGCATTTTGCATATGCTGCCGTGTTCCCGGCTGATACATATGAGTGGCTGCGACGTCAAAAGCGATGTAAATCAGTTCTTTTGTCTTCAAATCAATGTGGCGGTGATTTTTTTGAAAAGGAACTGCCGAAAATTTCAGATAAGCCGCAAGGAAGTCGGGATCAAGCTGAAGCACATCGTCCCAGATCTCCGTTGACCAATAGCCTCTTTCTTTGATAAATGCTTCCTTGATAGCCGCTTGCTTGGGAGTTAATCCGTCGTTCATGTCACTCACTCCTCGCTCGCTCCCACTTGAACCTTGGCCCAATCTTCAAACAGCCGAACCACTTCGGTCGTATCCGAATCTGCACCAAGATGCTCTTTTGTGAGTTTGAAAAATTCTTTTACATTGCTGCCGATCCACATGGTCGCCCCCAGTCGGTCGGCCTCTTGCATGCAGAGCGCCACATCTTTGTACATGAGCCCTGATTTAAAGCCATAATCAAATTTGCGGTTCAGAACGGCGGCAGGAAACTTATCCAGCGAAGCGCTGTTACGTCCGCTGCTCACGTTCAGCACATCCAGCATAATTTGCGGGTCCAGACCGGCTTTAACCCCCAACACCATCGCTTCCGACGTAGCGATCAACGCAACTGCAGACAGATAATTATTGGCGATTTTAAGGGTTTGCGCTTGACCAGCCTTCGCCCCGACATAAAAAATTTTGTTACCGATTATCCCCAAAATGTCATGGTTCTCATCATAGGCTTCTTTCGGACCTGCAACCATAATAGACAAAGTTCCCTGTTCCGCCCCCGGAACACCGCCGCTGACAGGGGCATCCAGACAGGCAACGCCGCGTTCGCCTAAAGCGGTGGCAATCTGTTGGGAAGCTTCTGGGCCGGTTGTGGATAAATCGATATACGTCTTAAATGCCCTGCCGGAAGTTAATCCATTTTCGCCAAAAGCTACAATCTTTGCGACTTGCGGATTCGGCAAACTGACCAGAATCGTATCCGCAAATTGCGTGACTTCTGCTGGCGTTGCAGCAATGGTTGCGTTCGGATAAGCTTGGAATGGTTCAAGTGCTTCTTTTCTCGTATCGAGCAGCGCAACGGAATGCCCTTGCTCGAGAAGCCTCCGCGCCATATGAAATCCCATGTTTCCAAGGCCGATAAAACCTAACTTCGTCAATTTGCTCAACCTTCTTTCGTCATTGGTAAGAGTCTTGTTGCCTCATTTTTCCAGTTCGGCCAGCACACGTTTGCCGACTTTGAACGCTTCCACCCCTGCGGGGACACCGCAATAGATCGCCACCTGATAAAAAACTTCGGTGATTTCTTCCGGCGTAACTCCATTCGTAATCGCGCCCCGTACATGCAATGCCAATTCATCGGGACGGCCAAGCGCACTAAGCATCGCCAGATTAATCATGCTGCGATCTCTGCGCGAGAGCCCCGGCCGTGTCCAGCATGTTCCCCAGCACCATTCAGTGGTAAGCTCCTGCATGGGTCGATCAAAATCAGTAGCATTAGCCAATGATCTGTCCACATGTTCCGCTCCTAGCACTGCTTTGCGAACCTCTAAACCTTGATTGAATTTTTCACTGCTCATTTTGCAACTACCTCCAATTCAAAATGTATCCGCTTTCATTTTGTTGTGAATGTTTCGCCCCTTTGCCCTTTTGCGAACATAAAAACAAGGTTGAAACGGATCAGGTTATGTTTTACAAGTTAATAATACATTATTGAATACAAGATTGTCGACAATGTTGAATAAAAAAATTATTTTTTTAACGAACTTGCCTTTTCTGAATCCCTCCCACCTGACACGAATCGCTGCTGCACCTATAATGAACAAGTTTTTGGTAACGCTTACATTATACAATAATTAATCCATATTGTCGACAATTTTGCTTATTGCCGACAATTCGCACCATTTCGCTGGTGTTCGCTCGACATTTTCCATCTCTGACCCGGGCACCGAGGTGAACAAAACCAATTACATCGGATAGAAGATGTCGAGCGTTTTCAAAGAACGGCTTTCCTGATCGCGGATCGCTTGAATCCCCGCTTCCTTGTCGCGCAATTTCAAAGCATCAAGCTGGCGCCGATGTTCCTCATAGGAAGCGTGCATGTTCCTTCCTTGTCCCATATTTAAGACGCTTAAAGGACGAGATGATTTCCGTAATGAATGATGCATCTCAGCCAGAAATTCATTGTTGGCAATCGCGAAAATCGTTTCGTGAAACTTCTCATTGAGTGAATAATAGCTCACGATATCATCACTCTCGATTGCCGCCCATTGCCCGGCAAGAATTTCCTCCAACTGCTGAATATCGTGATCCGTCACGTTTTCCACCGCTTTGGCCATTGCGATTTCTTCCAGGCGAAAAGTTGCGTCGTACAATTGGTGGATCTCTTTCTTGGAGAACTTTTTGACAACAAAACCATGGTGGGGAACACGCGTGACGAGCCTTTCCTTTTCAAGCATCAACAGCGCTTCACGAATCGGAGCTCTGCTCGTATGAAATTCTTCGGCAAGCTTGGTTTCAACCAAATGTTCATTTGGGCTGAGCTTTCCGTTGGCGATCCGTTGTGCCAGTTCTTCCGCAATTTGCAAGGCGATCGTTTTCTTCGTCTCCTTCACTTCCTAAAGCTCCTCTTGAGTTAAAATGATGTTCACTGATTCTTATTATAGTATATTTTGTCAGAAAAAAGGTAATGAAGTGAACGGATTCTGGCAAAAGCTTTCATCATCGCAAAAGGAAGAGCGGACACAGATCGTCCGCGGTGTTCCACTGCTTGTTTGCGGAATGAAGGAAAGGACAAAAATGGCCAGCGGTGAACCGGGACCAACAAATTCCGAATGTCAAGCAGTACCGCCGGCATACTCTGTCGGCTTGCGGCGGTACTTTCTTTGTTTTCGGCGAGATTACCGTTTCGGAAAGCGGAATTTCGCTGTTTTCTTTGGATTCACAACCTGGGATATTGCCAGGTCGCCTCTTTCCCCAAGCAAACAAACGAGATCGTTGCTGGTCAAGTGAGGAAACTGTTCCTGTAAAAAGTGGAACATGCCGTCCATCGCCAATTCCGCTGCCACGTCCAGCGATTCATGTGAGGCCAGCGCATAATAGTACTGTTCATCTTCAACAAATGGCAGCGCTTGTTGCTTTCCTTTGATCAATTCGAGTGTTACCGTGACTTTGCCGCCAATCTCCACGCCGCAACCGGCCACTTCCCCGTCGCCCATGACCGCGTGCAGGTCGCCGATAGCCAGATTGGCTCCCGACTGAAAGACAGGCAAATAGACGGTCGCACCGGTCGTAATCTCTTTGGTGTCCAGGTTTCCGCCATATTCGTTTGGCACGAGTGTCGAGATGCTGCCTTCCCGCGGTGAAACGCCGATCACCCCGATCATGGGGCGAAGGGGTATCCGCTGGGAACGATCAAACACCAGCTCATTGTGTTCAACGGGGAACCTTTTGACTTCCGGATATTCCACGAACTTTTTCACGCCATAGCTGCCAGGGCGAAGATAGACGGTTCCCACTTCATCCAGCTCGATCTGTTCGATCGTCACTTTCAATGTATCGCCCGGTTCAGCCCCAGCGATAGCGACAGGCCCGGTTGCCGGATTTATCCCGTTCAGTTCGATCGATTGATGAGAGGAACTCTCCGTAATCTGATTGCCGTAGCAATCCATCGTTTCAAACACGACCTGAGTGCCTGGTTGAACCGTCAGCACGGGCTGGGCTGCTGCCGCAAATTCATAAATGCAATGTTGTTTGGAGATTTTCTCCATGATCTTTTCCTTCTTTCTGACAATCGTTGGATCATTTAACCGGTTGAATGGCAATGTTGGCAGCCACCAGCGACTGGCGAATCGTTTGGGCAAATGACAAGGCGTGCGGCCCATCTCCATGGATGCAAATCGTATCCGCCTGAATTTGAATCTCAACCCCTTGTTCGGTGCGGACCATACCTTCTGTTACCATCCGGATTACTTGCGCTGCGGAACGTTCCGATTCATGAATCATGGCGTTGGCCTGCGTACGCGGCGTCAAACTGCCATCCTGCTGATACGTTCGGTCCGCGAACACTTCCTGGGCAGTTTGCAAACCTGCCTTTTTCCCGGCTTTGATCAATTCGCTGCCCGCCAAACCGAACAGCACCAGTTCAGGATCAACGCGATAGACCGCCTCCGCAATCGCTTCCGCCAGGCGGACGTTTTTCGCCGCCATATTGTACAGCGCGCCATGCGGTTTGACATGTTGCATGACGCCGCCTTCCGCCCGAACAAATCCATACAGGGCTCCGATCTGGTACACGACCATATCGTAAGCTTCCTGTGCGGAAATATCCAGAACGCGGCGGCCAAACCCGACCAAATCGGGCAAACCTGGATGAGCGCCGACGGCCACTCCTTTTTCCAGCGCCAATTTCACCGTTTTTCGCATTGTTGCCGGATCACCGGCGTGAAAACCGCAAGCGATATTGGCGGAAGAAATATAATCGAGGAGTTGCTCGTCCTGCCCCATCGTATACGCTCCAAAACTTTCGCCCATGTCACAATTGAGATCGACGCGGCTCATCCCCGCTCCCCCCTGCCTGAAAATAATTGTAAACCAAGCTTGATGCGTTTCATCGTCGCTTCCCGCCGCAACAGAGCCGATTGCGCTTCTCTCAGCGTTATTTCCTGAAAGCGGACCATTTCTCCCGGCTTAAACTGGGCCAACAGCGGTAAATCGACCGTCGCGACATGGCCGATTTTCGGATAGCCGCCGGTCGTTTGCCGATCAGCCATCAGGACGATCGGGTTGCCTTCCGGCGGCACCTGAATCGTTCCGACAGTGACCGCTTCCGACGTCAATTCCAGCGGCATGGTCAATTCCAGCTTCGCTCCGCTCAGTCGATAGCCCATCCGGTCAGAGTGCGGCGTGATCTGATACTCGCTGGCAAAAAACGCCGAGCGGCTCTCCGCTGTAAAGCAGGCAAAATGTTCCGCCGGAATGACGCGTATGCATGATTGTGTATAACTGGGAAACAACGACTGGGAAATATGCCAGTCCGCTGCGGCAAACGAGGCGTAATCCATTTTCTCGGCCAACTGTCGGGAAGCGGCATAATTTCCTTGCTGCTTCCGTTGCTGTCTTTGGATGATGTCTCCTTCCGCCAAGGCTCTGCCGTGATAGCCGCCGATACCGGCCCGCAGGTTAGTGTCTCGACTGCCCAAGACGATCGGCACATCAAAGCCGCCTTCAACAGCGAGATAGGCCCGGCACCCTTTCCGTGCATAGCCAAATTGCAGCATGCTGCCTTTTCGTACCCAGACCGGCCGATTCAGAGCGACTGGCTCGCCATTGATTTCCGGCGAAAGGTCCCCGCCGCAGATCGCGATCAGCATTTCTTCGTGAAAAAGCAGGCGCGGTCCTTTCAAGGTAATCTCCATGCCTGCCGCTCCTTCGTCATTGCCGACCAAGTAGTTGGCCAGCCGCAGCGCAAGCGTGTCCATCGCTCCACCGACGATGATCCCATATTTTTGAAAACCGTTGCGGCCGAGATCCTGAATCGTCGTGTTCATCCCCGGTTTGATCACTTCGATGCTCATCGCGCCACCTCCTGCCATCGGTCAAACTCTTCGCGCGTGATTGCTCGAAATCGTACCGTATCACCTGCCTGAAGCAAGGTGGGCGGTTCATGTTCCGGCCGAAACAGACGCAGCGGTGTTTTCCCGATTAACTGCCAGCCGCCCGGACTTTCGATCGGATAAACGCCCGTTTGGCTTCCGCCGATGCCGACACTGCCTGCTTCGATTCGTAACCGTGGTGTGCCGCGGCGCGGTGTGGCAATCCGTTCATCCAATCCGCCCAAATAGGGAAACCCGGGAGCAAACCCGATCATGTGGACAAGGTAATCCGGTGCGGTATGAAGCCGAATGACTTCTTCGACACTCAGCTGGTGGTAATCAGCCACTGCCTCCAAATCAGGCCCCAACTCTCCGCCGTAGCAAACCGGAATCTCGACGATTCTGCTGTCAGCGCTTGGCCGCTCGGTTACTTGCGCCAAAATCTTTTGCAACAAAGCGCACACCCGTTCATAGGGCGATTGCGGGGAAGCAGGATCAGAAAGCAAAACCGGGTCATAGTAAACGGTAACGGTGGTAAATGCCGGTACATATTCCACCATGCCGTAAAACGGCGATTCCTCCAAGTAATCTGCGAGGGTTCTGACTTTTTCGTGAGTCAATCGATCAATCGCTTGCCCCAGTTTCACCATTACGCCCGAATCACCAAGAGGAAAAAAATCGTAGTTTTCCATCTCGTTCCCCTCTTTTGTTCCGAATTATAGAATGATCATTCCGAATTTAACCGGAAAGAAAAGAGGAGTTATCCTCCTCTTTTTTAATGTGTTTCTCCGCCCACTTCAACAATATCGGTTTCCGTCTTGAGCGCCACCTCGATGGCAGTGACCAATCCTTTGACAATCGTGTCCAAAGCCATGCTGGGCTGATGCGGTTGAAGCGCCGCTTGCTCCGGCAGAAACGGAATATGGATAAACCCGCCGCGGATCGGAGATTGCTTTTCCGCCAGATAATGCATCAACCCGTAAAAAATGTGGTTGCAAACAAATGTACCCGCGGTTTGGGATACCGCCGCCGGAACCCCGCGCAAATTCATTTCTTTTACGATCGCTTTGATCGGCAAAGTGCTCCAGTAGCCGACTGGCCCGCCGGGAATAACAGGCGTATCGATCGGTTGGTTTCCTTCGTTGTCGGGAATCCGCGCATCGTTGACGTTAATCGCGACGCGTTCCACCGTAATCTGTGGCCGCCCGCCTGCTTGACCGACGCAAATGACCAGATCAGGGTTGACTTGCTCCATTGCCTGATACAAATGGGTCAGTGCCTTGTCGAACACGGTCGGCACTTCCCGCACCTCAATCAGAAACTCCTCTGTCTGCACATCCTTCAGGCGCTTCACCGCTTCCAGCGCAGGATTGACCTGATCGCCGCCAAACGGATCAAATCCCGTAACCAATACTTTTTTCATCATAATCCCTCCCTTTTTGCCCTATGTTTTGTCCGTTCCATCCCAACTCCGCCGAAATTTGCCGCGCCGCCTGCTGCAGCAGGGAAATCAATGCCGGCAACCGCTCCGCACCAAACCGCACGTCCGGTCCGGCAATACTCAATCCGGCGCACAACCGTCCTTTGTGGTCAAAGATGGGTGCGGCCACTGCCGCTGTATTTTCTTCCAGTTCGGAATAGCTGATCGTATAGCCGTCAGTTCTGGCATTGCTCAATATCTGACGAAGCTGCTGTTTGTCCGTGATCGTCCCGGTCGCAATCGGGATCAACTCGGTTTTCCGCAAATAGCGTTCACGTTCCGCTTCATCCAAATAAGCCAGGATGATACGAGAACAAGCACCTGCGTACAAAGGAGATCTGCGGCCAATTTTGGTATACAGTCTGACCGGATGCAACGTGTCCAACTTTTCAATGTAGATGGCCTGATCCCCATCCTTCACGATCAGATTGACCGCTTCGTCGACCTGGTCCCGCAACGTTTGCATCACCGGCAAAGCGATCTGCCGAATGTCCAGACGATCGGCAACCAGTTGTCCATATTGCAAAAATACAAGTCCCAACCGATAGCGGCCGCTTTCATCTTTTTGCAAGAAACCCATTTCTTCCAGCGACCCGACCATACGATGCACGGATGTTTTCGGTCTGCCCGACAATTCCGCCATTTCATTCAGACTCAGTCTGCTATGCTGGAGAAAAAGCTGGAGCACATCCATTGATTTGACGAGGGTTTTATTCTTATTTTGGATCATGCAGCTTCGTCGTCTCCCCTCTGTACGAAACGATGATGGTTGTTTTTTATTTTAGCACGATTTGCAATATTTGTATAAGCTGTCCAACCATACCTCTATCACAGGGAGAAGCAATACATCAGAACGATATTGACAGCGAGAATGATCAAAGCCGTCGGTATTTGCACGCGGATGACATGGTTTTTGTCTTTCAAGTCAAGCAGCGCCGCCGGGACGATATTGAAGTTGGCTGCCATCGGTGTCATCAGCGTTCCGCAATAACCGGCAAACATCCCGATCGCTGCCAGGTGGTTGGCATCGACGCCAAATTGGCCGATCAACAGCGGTACAGCGATTCCGGCGGTCATCACCGGAAAAGCGGCAAAGGCGTTCCCCATGACCATCGTAAACAACGCCATGCCGATACAGTAAGCGAATACCACCCAAAACAAGGAATGGGTCGGAATCACCTGGCTGACCAAATTTGAAACGACGCTGCCGACGCCGGCCGTATTAAAAATCGTCCCGAGTGTCGCCAACATTTGCGGCAATACCGCTGCCCAGCCGATCGCCTCCAGCAATCTTCTCGATTCCTTGACAGCCACAGCCGGCGCGGACTTGGTCATCCACAGTCCTACGATCAAGGCAATCAGGGTGGCGACTCCCAGCGCCACAAGCGTAATGTTTTTCGGATCAAAAATGAACAATTCGCCAATTTTCACATCTTTCATTCCGGTAGCACCGGCCACAGTCAAAATTGGAATCAACAATGCCGGGATAAACAGCTTATGTCCCAGGCGATTGCGGTTTTGGATCCGTTCTTCGCGGCTCGCTT
The DNA here is from genome assembly GCF_016908525.1 of Brevibacillus fulvus. GTDB lineage: Bacteria > Bacillota > Bacilli > Brevibacillales > Brevibacillaceae > Brevibacillus_G > Brevibacillus_G fulvus. The sequence goes on along the minus strand of NZ_JAFBEB010000001.1, from coordinate 446,312 downwards.
CGCCATAACTGCCCAGCTTCAAACCGCCGGCGCCGACGATCGCGACCATGACGAGCACAAGCAACCCCATGAAAAACGGCGGGATGACGCTGCCCAACAGCAAGGAGATACCATAAAGCAAATAGAAGAGTCCGGATGTGATCCGTCGCGGGTTTTTCTTGTCGACGAACGTATAAAAGCTGCCGCAGACCGCGATTAAGCCGAGAAAAATATAAACCCATTCAATTGAAATAATCATCGACTACTCCTCCTTCCCCTGTTCAAGCGGAACGTTTTTTCCTGCCCCCAACTGTTTTTGCAGTGAACGGTCGAGCAAATACAGACGAATACAATGGACGATCAAGGCAGCAATCGCCGTAGGAATTGCCCAGAGCGCCATTTTCAGCGGATCGGACGGGATATTGTTCTGGTCAAAAAACCCTTTCATCAGCAGGATGGCGCCAATGGCGACAAACACATCCTCCCCGAAAAAGACACCGATATTATCGGCGGCGGCAGAGTGGGCGCGGATCTTGTCGCGCACATCATCGGGCAATTTTCCATACTTGGCTTCAGCTGCGCCTTCTGCCATCGGAGCAACGAGCGGGCGAACCATTTGCGCATGTCCGCCGATGGACGTCAAACCAACGGCAGCAGCTGCTTCACGAATAATAAAGTAGGCGGTAATAATCCGGCCCGTTGTCGCCGCTTTAATCTTGGAAACAACATTTTCGGCCTGTTCCCGCAAGCCAAAGCGCTCCAACAGACCAATGACCGGCAAAGTGGCGATAAAAACAGCCATGTAACGGTTGGTTGTAAATGCTTGGCCGAACTGCTCAATAATTTCATACAATGATTGCTGGGCAATCAGCCCGGTCACCAGCCCTGCGATGGTTACAACCAAGAGCGGATTCATCCGAATGATAAAGCCGACGATAACGATGGCAACCCCGATTAACACCATAGTTCTTCTCCCCTTTGTCTTTTCATTTATATATCTAAAGCGGGCGTTTCCGCTCTAGTCCAATGCGAACCCGTCCATCGGCCATAACGTTCCGGACGATTTTTACCTGGGTTGGTCTGCTTTTGATCCAGTCGAGGATGGCCTGCTGCACGACCAGATGCGCATGTTTGCAGGCGGCCAGTTCCGCTCCGTAAACGGTCTCGTCGTTTACTTCCGTCATCAAGTCTGCTGTCATCCATTTGCCAAAACGTTCAATCAATTCATGCGATTGGCTGTTTGCTGGCGAATGACGGGTATAGGCGATGCTGCCGTTGGACAGTTCGATCGGAAAGTGTTGTGGATCAAACTGGTTGCCCCAACGGGTATACGTGTATAGCCACCGCTCATTATCCATTGCCACTGCCGGATCTGCCTGCAAACGTAAAGTCAGGAACGAACGCAAGGATTGATATGCCGCCCGCTGTTCATCCGTATAGGTGGTCAGTTCCCGCCAGATTGTATACATCCGCGCGCTGGGAATCCAATAAGAAACCGGAAAGCGCGGTGGGCTGTTATACCCGCTAAAAGGCTGAATCCACTCATGCGACGGCACGCCGTGATCATCGAGCACAATATCAGGCGCCCAGCGTTGCCAAACTTTTGGATAAGCCCGGCTTTCGCCAAACGGGACATCCTCCTGAAAGCGATACTTGGCAAACTCCAAACCGCAAGCGTTGTAACGCGCGGCATGATGCTTCCAGCATGGATGTTCGGCAGCCATCACCGCATGCAAGTCGGCGCCGTCGACATTTTCCAATGGTATCAGCACGAGATTGAGCCGATCCAGCAGAGCGGGCGCTTGCCTGAACTGTTCAATCAACTGCAAGGCCGCATTCGTGCTCGACACTTCATTGGCATGGTGACGCTCATTGATAAACAGCGTCGGCTTATACAAAGCGTGCTTCAACCGACTGGCAATTATCTGGTCGCTGCCGCTGTCCGCGAACAGTTCGACAAGCCAGATCGGTTCGCCGTTAAAAGAAAAATCTAGCGGGACGAGCTCACCCGGCAAACTTTCCCGCCGGTTTTCCAGCCATTGCCGTACATCTTCATTGACAAAGACATCTTCATCCAGCGATTTCTCAGGCAAGGTTTTTGCAGCATAACTCCCATTTCGGCGAACCGTTCCCGCTGATGACAACCACTGTTCGCACATCGTCGCCGACGCATGATCTTTTACACCGGCCACTACGAATCGCCGCTGTCCGTCAACGCGGCTCATCGAAACAACCCGCGCTCCGTCCCAAACAGCTTGCTCCGATGGATGAACGATCAATTCCTGCTGTTGGCAATCAATCAACGTAATCCGATGATCGGTTGGCAGAGCGTATAACGCCACTTCCGCACGCGGCTGCCCGTCCGGCTCGTGATGCATAAAGGGCAGGATGCCGCCGGGAGCGTCCCAGCCGTCGTCTTCCTGTTTCTTTCCGTAATCATGCAGCAGATGCAACGTATAAAAATAAATGTCCTCATGCAGCGCTTCCAGCGTCGAACTCGTTTCCTCCAAATACGGAATCTTCCGATCGGCCGCATCCATCCAAACATGACAGTCCAGCCGCAAAAATTTCGGCACCCCTGCTACGAAACCGCTGCGGGAGATCACCTCCGGCAGCACCGTTTGCTGGTACCACCGCCAAAATCGATAAGGGTTGGTGGCAAACCTGCGCCCGGCCTTCTCCCGCTTCTGTCCGGCCTCATAAATCCGGCAACCGCTGTACGGAACCAGCACATACCCGCGGCTTTCCTGGCCAGGCATATACGGCTGGCTCGCAACCCAACCTTCCCATTGCCACTCCGCCAACAGCTCACCCTGCTTGTCGCGGGCCGCAATCCGAAACATCGGTGCCGTTTCCTCCTCGGCCAATTGGAGGTGAATGTTTTCCAGCGGCAAAGCAAGCTCCCTGGATAATATCGCGTCAAGCGGATACAGTTCCTGCAAAAATCGCTGAATCAGCTCCAAATGGCGTACTTGCGGACGAAATGCGCGGGCCTGCAACACGACGCTTTCGATCTTTGGCAGCTGTTTGAGCTGCGGCAGCACATCCTGAAGCGCCCAGTTGAGCCCGGCCTTGTTCGCGTCCCGATAGACAAAGCTCACGGTTACGCCCGCTATCTTTTGCAGCCGGTCGGCCAACTGTTCCGCCCACTTTGCAAAAGTCGGCTCACTGACAGTCGTTGTCACTTCGATTTGCCAGGCTTTATTGTGAACTTCATCCATGCCCGGCTCGGTCCAGACGGCCAGGAGATACTGTTCGATTTCCGCCAATTCCCCGTTATCTTGCCAATTGGCTGTCCAAACCGGTTTGGCCTGTTCCACCTGCAACTTTACTGAACCATCGCTCATTTTTGCTCCGGCCAAACGCTGCCAAAGCTCAACCGGTTTGCCCAGATGCTCTGGAACATTGACCTGTTTGATCTCGCTGCCGGACAGTTTGGCAAACATTTGCAAGCCCAATTCCGCCCGCCGGCGTATATCGGGATGTGGACTTTGCAATGCAGCAAAACGATGCCGCCAAGTACCTTCAGCCAAGACATCCAAAGGAACAAACCATTCGGCGATCAATTCGCGAACAAAGGGGAGCAACTCGCCCGGCTTGGCGACAATCCGCAATTTGTGCTCCTCGACGAGCGTCGCTTCCGCAGCCGGGTTGTTCGCCGCGTTGCCGATCGAGATGTGAAACCGTTGATTTTCCGCCTTCTCCTCGCCGCAATCGGTCAAAGGAAAACAGACATAACCTGCAGATAACGCCAACCGCGCCGCCAATTCCACGCAAGCGATCGTCGCTTCTTCCGCAGCATCGTTCACCTCAAAGCAAAGATCAAGCGTTGGATGAAGCTCCTCTTCACGCTGTTCATAGACGCCATCGGTCGTAAACAAGCTGTGCAGCGAGAAGCCGGAAGAGCTTTTCGACGGTTGCCGTCGGGTTTGCGGCAACAGCCGTTGCCAAGGGATGTTGCGGATTTGCATGTGCTGGCCATCGCCTTCTGTATTGCCGAAATTGTCTGACACAAGCGACCTGGCAGCGTGCAAGACCATTTGTGGGCTTGTCCCGGTGATAACGATCATCGAACGGTCACCACGCTGTATTTGGCAAATCAGCCCGCGCTGTTCGCCCGGCTGTTCCCTGATCGTTTGCAACCGCTTCAAATCCTGCTCGTCCAAAAATTGGGCCAACCAAGCAAGTTCATGGCCGACCAGCACGTGAAACCGCTGATCTGATCGATCGCTCATTTGATCCAGACGATCAAACGAAAACAGTTGATCCACAATCGGCAACGACAGATTTGTCAGATGCAAACCGATTCGCCCCGCCAGTTCGATCAGCGCCGCGCTTTCCCAGCAAGATCGTTGCGACGGTACGGTGATGCGCGAACGCAAGCCGGCTGGATAATGTTGCCCCTTTTTGGCAAAGAAAAGCCCGTCCACCGTCCAGAATTGACCAATATCCAACGCGATCCCCCCTATACGAGCGTCATATTCCGATTTTCGGAATCTATATTTCGAAAAATGTTATTTTCATGATAAACTTTATGCAATAAAAAAATCAATACTTATTTTTCAGAAGGTTTACACAGTTCGCAATTGAAAAGAGCCTCGCATGAAAAGCAAGGCTCGCCTGTTCGTTCTGCTATATTCTTCTATAAACTTGTCTCGTCGCCAAAAAATTCTTCGTACAAGGCGATAACCGCCCGTTTTGCATCGACTTCTTTCACGCCGAACATCATGCTTACCTCGGAGGAACCCTGGTTAATCATTTCCAGGTTGACTTTTGCCTTGGCCAGTGCGGATGTAGCCCGGGCAGACGTCCCCACCGATCTCCGCATTCCCTCGCCGACAATCATTACCAATGCCAAATCACAGGTGACTTCCACATCCTCCGCATGCAACTCTTCCTTTATACGCCGGATCACTTTCGCCTGAATTTCCGGAGTAAATCCGTCTTTCCGCAAAATCACGGAAATGTTATCAATTCCGGAGGGAGTATGTTCGTAAGCGAGTCCTTCATCTTCCAAGATTTGCAGCAATCTGCGGCCAAACCCAATTTCCCTGTTCATTAAATACTTGCTGACAAAGATGCTGCAAAACCCGCTGTCACTGGCAATCCCGGTAACATGGTAGTCTCTGCTGGCCCGCTCCGCCACGATCATTGTCCCCGGGGCAGCCGGGTTGTTGGTGTTTTTGATGCAGACCGGAATCCCCGCGCGATAGGCAGGCAGCAGCGCTTCCTCGTGGAACACGGTAAAGCCGGAATAGGAGAGCTCCCGCATTTCCCGATAGGTAATTTCTTTTATTTCTTTCGGCTGATCGATCAGTTGCGGATTTACCACGTAAACCGAATCGACGTCGGTAAAGTTCTCATACAGTTCTGCTTCCGTTGCCGCCGCGAGGATAGACCCGGTAATGTCGGAACCGCCTCGCGAAAACGTAACCAAGATTCCCTCCTCGGTATATCCGAAAAACCCGGGGAAAATGACAATCTCATCCCGCTCGCGCAGTTGTTTTAGCCGTGCGTAAGCTTCCGGCAGCACCTGGGCCTGCCCCGCTTCATCGGTGACCAATAAACCGGCTTCATACGGATTGACATAGCTCGCCTTTACGCCGAGGCTTTGCAAATAGCTGGCCACCACTTTGGCACAGGTATCCTCTCCGGATGCTTTGACGCGGTCGAGAAATCGGGCCGGCGCCTCCCCCTCCTTACGCCGCATTTGCTCGTGCAACTCGGCGCCAATCCGTTCCGTCACCGCTTCTGCCAACTGCAGCCCGTTTCCGATCTCGACGAATCGACTGACGATTTCGTCGCGGATCGCTTCGGCCTCCGTATCGGCCAGACAAGCGTTGACATAGTTTATCAACAAGTCCGTTACTTTCGTATCTTCCTTAAATCGTTTGCCGGGGGCTGATACGACGATCAATTTTCGTTGCGCATCCGCCTGAATGATTTGGCATACCTTTTTGATCTGTTCGGCGCTGGCCAAAGAAGTTCCCCCAAATTTTGCTACTTTCATCTCCTAACTCCTCCATCTGGTTAAAGGCTTTGTCATTACCGACCGTATTTTGGATTACTGTTATAGGGTAAATGAGTTCCGTCAAAAAGACAAGTGTCTTTTTGACGCGGACATAAAAAGGATTTGTTTAGCTGTCATTTCTTTTTTGCAATATACTTATAAAATATCTTGATTGGTCAAATCTTCACGAACAATGATAAAATGCAAATAATTAGTAATATTTGCAAATTCGTAAAGGTTGTGTTACTGTGTCATTTTCTTGGAAAAGAAATTTGTTTGTTCTTTGGATCGGCGTCTTTTTTTGCAGTACGGCCTATTCGATCTCGATCCCTTTTTTGCCCATCTTTTTGCATTCTTCATTAGGCGTTCAGGATCACCTTGAGTTATGGTCGGGAATTTCCTTTGGCATTACGTTTCTGTCCAGCGCGCTAATCGCTCCTTACTGGGGCTCACTGGCTGACAAGTATGGGCGGAAACCGATGTTGATTCGGTCAGGTTACAGCTTGGCCGTCTTATATTTTCTGAACTATTTGGTAACCGATCCTTATCTGTTCGTCGGTCTCCGCATCTTCCAAGGATTGCTTGCCGGCTTCGTCCCCGCCTCGATTGCGCTGGTCGCAACCAACACGCCGGAAAAGCATGTCGGCTATGCGCTTGGAGTCATGTCAACAGCCGGTGCGACTGGCAATATTGTCGGACCATTGATCGGCGGCGTCGTCAGCCATCTTTGGGGCAACCGGGAAGCGTTTCTGTTTTCCACATGTGTCGTGTTAATTGCCGCTTTGATCGCGACCTTGTTCGCCAAAGAGACCACGTTTAATCGTTCGTCCGTCCGGTCTACTGTAAAAGAAGATCTGAAAATCGCCTTTGCCAATCGTCCGTTTGTCCGTGTGTTGGGGCTTACCATGATGGTGACCTGTTCCGTCATGCTGCTCGAGCCGTTAATCACGGTTTACGTGCTGCAATTGGGGGCTTCCCAACAGGATGCCTCGCTCAGTTCGGGGATTATTTTTTCCGCCGTCGGGATTGCCACGGTTTTGGCTGCGCCCCGCTGGGGAAAAATCGGCGGCAAGATTGGTTACAGCAAAGTTTTGTTTATCGGCTTGCTCGGCGGAGGGATCGGCAACCTGCTGCAATATGTGTTTACGAATCTGTATGGTTTTGGGGGACTCCGCTTCTTTTACGGCTTGTTCTTCGCGGCAGTCTATCCATCCATCAATGCCCTGATCGTCAAATTGACCGCCGCCGATTTCCGCGGACGGGCTTTCAGTTTGAATCAATCCGCCACCCAGATCGCCACCATGATCGGACCGATCCTCGGCGGTATTCTGGGCGGGCTGATCCCGATCCGCGCGATCTTTATTATCAATGGGCTTGCTTTGTTGCTGACCGCGTACGTCTTGAAACGAATCAGCGACCAGCCGTATTCAGCCTCAGAGACGATCATGAGCGAAAACGAAGTCCGCGCCAAATAAACCTGCCTGCCCTGTCCCTCGCTGCATAGCTGCCCTTCCTCTTGTGGAAAGCTAAAGCGACGATGGACAGAAAGGGGTCAGGCAATTGGCAGTTTTAGAAGCGTTTCGCGCACAACGACCAACCACTTTATCGGTCGCGGACAAAATCGCCTTCATCACGGGGGCAGGCTCCGGGATCGGCCGGGCAACGGCACGCAAGCTGGCCGCGCATGGGGCAAAAGTTTGTTTGGTTGATTTGAAAGATCGCCGCAGCGAGGAAGTAGAGCAACAGATCAGAGATGCCGGCGGCGAAGCCTTGTTTGTGGATACCGATGTCGGTGACCCGGAACGTGTTCAAAAAGCGTTCCAAGCCGCAGCCGAACGTTGGGGCAAAATCGATATCGTTTTTGCCAACGCCGGCATTAACGGCACATTGGCGCCGATCGAAGAAATGCCGCCCGACGCTTGGGACCAGACGCTGGATACGAACTTAAAAGGAACGTTTTTAACTGTTAAATACGCGATACCTTATATGAAACAAACGGGCGGCAGCATCATCATCACCAGTTCGATCAACGGCAATCGCACCTTTTCCGGTTTCGGCATGACCGCCTACAGTACATCCAAAGCCGGACAAATGGCTTTTGGCAAGATGGCCGCGCTGGAATTGGCTCGTTATCGTATACGCGTCAACATCATTTGTCCCGGTGCAATCCAGACCAATATCAGCGAGAGTACCCACCCTATGGCGAGTTTGGAGCAGATCAAAATACCGGTAAAATATCCGGAAGGAAATCAACCGCTGGAACACGGGCCCGGCCAACCGGAACAGGTTGCCGATTTGGTGCTGTTTCTTGCTTCAGATGCATCCCGGCACATTTCCGGTACGGAAATTTACATCGACGGAACGGAATCGCTGTTGTAAACTGTGTTCACATACAAACATATAAAGCGTTGCGGTGCTTGAAAATAAAAGGCAGAGACAAGCGGCATTGTTCCTTTGTCTAACCAACTTGGTGCCAAAGCACAGCTCCTTGGCTACAAGCGGCTGTTACGGCACTTTTCTGGTTTGGACGAGTGGAATAGCCACTTGTATCTGCCTTTTACTCATATAACCGATTCATGTCAAGCATTCACACTGTGCCGCTTATTTTTTTCTTGCACGCAGCTGATAGTATGTGACCGCCAACGCTAAAGCGAGCACAATCCCCTTGATAATATCGTAGGCATAGTACGGAAGATTCAGCATCGTCATGCCGTTCAGCAGCACACCGATCAGGATCGCTCCGATGAACGTGCCGAACACATTTGGTTTTCCGGCGCCAAAAACGGAGAAACCGACAAACGAAGCGGCCACGGCATCCATCAGCATCGAACCGCCGCTGTTGACTTGCCCTGTCCCTACCCGCGCCGCCAGCAAAATTCCGCCCAATCCGGCGAACAAAGCCGACAGCACATACGCCAATGTCCGATACCGGTCGACGGGAATCCCGGACAGGCGCGCGGCCTCCAGATTGCCCCCTGTCATATACAACATTCTCCCCTGCTTCGTGTAGGTCAGGTAGATATGAGTGATCAACACCAGCAAAAAGGTTAAAAGAACCGGGACAGGCACAGAAAGAATTTCTCCTTGGCCCAGCCAAAGAAACCACGGTTCGATCACCCCCGGTGCCGTCGAACCGTCTTCCATCGGCATATTGGGATAGATGGAATAACCTTTGGAATACGTTGTATGAATACCATTGACAATATAAAGCATCGATAATGTCGCCAGCAAATCAGGAATGCGAATTTTTACTGCCAGAAAGGCGTTGATCAAGCCGATCAGCAAACTGGCCGCGATCGGAACGAGCAAGGTCACCGCAGCGCCTTGTTGATACCATACCATCATCGACGCTGAGATGACTGTCGTCAACGAGACGATCGATCCAACAGACAAGTCAAACCCGCCGACGATCAAAGAAAAGGTAACCCCTACCGCGACAAAAGTCACAATCGAGATGGACCGCAAAATATCGGTAATATTGTCATATGTAAAAAAATACGGATTCAGCAAGCTAAACAGCAAAATGACCAGAACCACAACCGCCACTGTGCCGTACTTGTAAACCAATTGCAAAAAGCCGCTTCTTGTTGTCTCCACCTTATTCACCTCCGCTAGCATAAAACATCAGCAATTCTTGTGTTGCCTGTTCCGGCAGCAATTCCTTGACGATTCTTCCTTCATACATCACCAGAATGCGGTCGGCGATGCCAAGCGCTTCCTGAAACTCACAGGTAAAATACAAAATTCCCTTTTGCTGCTGGGCCAAATTGCCGATCAACCGGTAAATATCGCTTTTTGCCCCGATGTCGACGCCTTTCGTCGGTTCGTCAAACATAAATAGGCGGGCTTGTGTCGGCAGCCATTTGCCAATCGCGACTTTTTGCTGGTTTCCGCCGCTTAGATGCCCGACCAGTTGCCCCAGATTCGCCGTTTTGACACCGAGCTTTTGCACGAGCGTCTGCGCTTGCGCCGCTTCCAAGCCACGGCGGATGAAGCCAAGTGCTGACAAGGCAGCCAGGGCGGAGACCGACAGATTGTTTTTAACCGACTCTTCAACAAAGATGCCTTCTTTGCGGCGTTCCTCCGGCACCAACACGATTCCGGCATCTACCGCATCTTTTGGCGTTCGCAGACGGACGTTTTGCCCGGCCAGCCGAATTTCACCCGCTTCCAACCGATCTGCTCCAAAGAGCAGCCTCGCCAACTCCGTTTTGCCCGCACCGACCAGGCCCACGATCGCGACTATTTCTCCCTGGCGTACGGACAAGTCGACGCCGCGCACTTTTCCGCTTTTTGCCTGGGTTACTTCCAGCACAGGCTCACCCAGCGGAACGGCCACTTTCGGAAATTCTTCCGCAAACGTTTTGCCCAGCATATGCGAGATCACCTCATCGATCGTCGTGCTGGCCGTTGTCGTTGTCACGATTTTTTGCCCGTCACGCATGATCGTTATCCGGTCGCACAGCGCGAAGATTTCCGGCAGGCGGTGAGAAATGTAAATGATGCCAACGCCTGCCTGTTTTAACTGCGCAATGATCTGAAACAATCGCTCGGTTTCCCGTGTGCTGAGCGGTGCGGTCGGTTCGTCGAAAATGATGAATTTGGCGTTTTGCACCGCTGCGCGGGCGATAAGAATCAACTGTTTTTCGGACAGCGTGCATTCATCGACCTGTTTTTTTACCGGAATGGAAAAACCGAACCGTTGCAAAATCTCGGAAGATTCCGCATACAAGCGAGGCCAATTGACCAAACTTTTCGCCCGGGTTTGCACCTGCCGATCGAGCAAAATATTTTCGGCCACACTCAGGTAAGGAATCAGGGCGGTGTCGACTTCCTGGTAAACGCACTGAATTCCCAACTTTTTGGCATCTTGCGGCGTACGGATCACAACCGGCTGCTCATCGATCCAAATTTCCCCCTCATCCGCCGTGTAAGCGCCGGTGAGAATTTTCATCAACGTGCTTTTCCCCGCGCCATTTGCCCCGAGCAAGGCGTGGACTTCGCCCGCTTTCAGTTCAAAGTTAACCCCTTGCAAGGCGGGCACGCCGGAAAAGCTTTTGCAAATTCCTTTCATCTGCAGAGTGGACACCGCATGACACCCCCTTTATAAATAAGATTCCCGTTGAGTTGCAACGGGAATGAGCGAAAAAGTCGTTATTTTGGTTACTTGCCCCACTCCTTCACGTATTGAGAAAGGTCTCCCATCGTCACTTTTTTATCTTTTGGCAAATCTTTGGCTTCCACCAACACCGGGTTCAATTTCACACTGTCGGGAATCTGCTCTCCCTTGATTTTCTTGAACACGGTCTCTGCCTGCAACCGTCCGATATTGCTTGGATCAACCGCTGCGGTCGCCACCCATGGCGAGTTTTCTTCTTGCATCAATTGCAAATCCTCGTCGCTCATATCGATTCCGTACACTTTGATCTCGGTGCGACCGGCTTGCAAAATCGCGCGCGTTGCCCCTTTGGCAAATTCATCCCACGATGCCCAGACTGCGGTGATATCCCCTTTGTTCGGATATTTTTTCAAGATCGCTTCCATTTGCGATTGGGTATCCAAAGCCGTATTCGTCGTAGCGGAGCCAAAAGCGGCAACTTCCTTCAAGTCAGGATATTTTTGCTGGAATGCTGCGTAGGTGATTTGCCGTTTTTCCATGGGCGGGAAACCCGCTACCCAAATTTTCACGATGTTTCCCTTTCCACCGGTATCAGCGGCCAATTTTTCCAAAGTTAATTCCGCCAATTTTTCATCGTCCTGTTCGACAATCGGCACTCCGGGGATCTTAATGTCGGTGTCAAACAACACGAGCGGAATTTTACGGTCAACCGCTTTTTGCGCTCCTTGCTGCAACGCTTCCGCCGTGCCGTGATCAATCAGGATGCCATCAAAATGCTGATTGACCGCCGCGTCCAGGTTGGAAGCCATTTTGGCCAAATCCCCGTCCGCATTGAAGACAGTTAACTGTCCGCCGTTCTTTTCCACTTCCGATTTTACCCCGGCTATGTACTGAGCGGAAAACGTCCCCAAATTTTGCCGGATAATCAGGGCGATTTTTTTCGCACTTTCTTGACCGGCCGTTCCGCCATTGCCCGCAGCCGGGCTAGCCCCGCCTCCGCAAGCGGTTAAAGTCAGCGACAAGGCCGCGATGATTGAAAAAACCAGACTAATCCTCTTTTTCATATAGGTTTACCCCCTTTTTAAACTGTAAACATCCTCAGGTGCCTTTCCGGAGAGGGCAAAGAAGTACACGGCTGACAGAAGATTGAACTTTCCGACTCCTCTGCCGATAGGTCAAACGTGTGATCCTTTGCTTGTACGGTTCAGACTTTGCACTAAAAAAGCCTCTTTCAGATGAAAGAGGCTTAAATCCCACAGATTCGTGCCTCTCATCTGTCAGGTAACGGTTGTTACCTGTTGGAGTTAGCACCTTGACTCTAGCAGCTTGACCGCTAGCGTTAGGTTGCCGGGCTTCATAGGGCCAGTCCCTCAGCCTTCTCTGGATAAGAGTTTACCGATGTTATGTTTGTTATATACAGAATATAATGGGAACCAAGAATCTTGTCAATTCTTTTTTTCGTCTATTTTTTCAAGTTGCGCCTTGCTTTACGACAATTGTGTAATCCGCTGGCAAATTTCCGCAGTGACTTCGCCGGTCGTCGCTTTCCCGCCGATGTCTCCCGTTTTAATCCCGGCTTGGGTGACTTCTTCGATGATCCGCAGCAATTCCTCCGCCAGTTCATTTTCGCCAAAATGATCCAGCATCATTTTCGCTGTCCAGATTTGCCCGATCGGGTTCGCGATCCCTTTGCCGGCAATATCGGGGGCCGAACCGTGAACGGGTTCAAACATCGACGGATATTTTCCGTTCAAGTTGATATTGGCCGACGGCGCTACCCCGATGCTTCCCATAATCGCCGCACCCAAATCCGTCAAAATATCGCCAAACAGGTTGCTGGCCACGATCACATCAAATATTTGCGGTTGCGTTACAAAGAAGGCGGTCAAAGCATCGATATGGATCGACCGGGCCGCGATATCGGGATAGTCGGCTTGAACATCCTGAAACACTTCGTCCCAGAACGGCATCGAATGGAAGATCCCGTTGGATTTCGTCGCGCTGGTCACATGCTTCTTGCGGCCTTTGGCCAATTCAAACGCATAGCGCATCGCCCGTTCCGAGCCTTTTCGGGTAAAGATCGCATTCTGGATCGCCAATTCATCTTCGCCGCGGAAAATTCTGCCGCCCACCTCGCTGTATTCGCCTTCACTGTTCTCCCGTACAACAATCAAGTCAAAGTCGCGGGGATTGGCCAGCGGCGAAGTAATGCCCGCAAATACTTTCGCCGGCCGCAGATTAATAACCAGGTCGAATTCCCGCCTGATTTTGATCAACAAGCCCCAAAGCGAGATATGGTCAGGCACCAGCTGCGGATTTCCGACCGCCCCGAGAAAAACAGCCTGAAAATTGGCCAACGTCTGCAATCCGTCAGCGGGCATCATTGCTCCATGCTGCAAATAGTATTCACAATTCCACGGAAACTCCGTAAACGAAAATTGAAGTCCGCCATGCACTTCCGCCAGGGTGTCCAGCACTTTCAAGGCGGCCGGAACGACTTCTTTCCCGATACCGTCACCTGGCACGACTGCGATTTCCAATTTTTTCATCTTGCTTGCCTCCTCAAACCGTTCTGCTAATCTGAAATGTCAGTCTAGTCGATCTTACGGGAAAATTTTATCGGACGCAAGTCAAGGAAGGAAAAACACTGGTGAATGAAGCAAAAACAAGCAACAGCTTCTCCCAAGAGAATGCCGTTGCTTGTCCGTGATTGTTCGCCAGCTGGTCAGCCTGCTGCTTGTTGCTTGGCCGATTGGCTTGCTCTCTTGGCCCATTTGTTGGCGAAAAGTGTAATGACAAAGGAACAAACCAAACCGCTGGCCATGGATATGGCGAAGCCGAGCAAATTGTTGGACAACAGCGGTGCCATGATCGATGGGACATAGGCCGTTCCTCTGACGTTGAAAATCCCTACCAGCATTCCGGCTACTCCAGCGGAGAGGATTGCACCGCCAAAGACCACTTTATTGGAAAACATAAATGGATAAGCGGCCTCAACAAACGTCCCGAAGCCCATGTTGACCAAAAAACCGGGCGCTGCCACCGTCGCTTCGCTCTTTTCGCGAGGCGAAACGATGTTGGCCAAAGTAATTCCGGCCGAGACCATCACCAAGCCGACCATATCGACCGCACCGAGAAAACTGTTTCCGGTCTTCTCCATTTCCAACAAGACGATCGGCAAGATCGCCGCATGATAAACCCCGCCGATGATCGCCGGCCAAATCAGCAAGCCGGCAATCAAGCCGGCCAATACCGGACTAAACGCCACACAAGTTTCGATCAGCATTTTGACATGATCGCCAGCCCACAAGGCGACAGGCGCCAGCAAATAATAGACGATCAAACCGGAAACGAGTCCGGATACCCCGCCGGCAATAATATTGACGGTAGTCGTTGGAAAACGCCATTCAATACATTTGCGGAATAAAAAGTTGACCAGCAAACCGGCGCCAATCCCGCCGATCATCCCGCCGATAATCCCGCCCTGTTGGGAAAGAATTCCGGCCAATACACCGGCCACAATCGAAACCTCTTCCATATCGGATACTTGTTTGGCAGCAACAGCGGCGATGACCACCGGCAGCGCTCCGATCAAAAGGTCAAACACCGGACTTAAACCCGATAGACCGGGAATTTTGCTGATCGCCAAAACAAGCGCGAGCGCAATAAAGCCGGGCAGTGAAGCCATCATGATACCGCGGATGTTGATTCTTCGCCAGGAACCGGCCGTTACCTTTCCTCTCTCTTTGGCATTGCCGATCACCGGCAAGTATTTGATCTTCCACTGTTTGCACAAGGCAGTTACAAAGCTGATCGCCCGCGTCCGGTTGGTCGTTCCGGTCGTGCCAGAACTTAAAATCACTTTTGCGCCTTTGGAACTGACCGTTGCCATTGAAGTACCGCCCGTACCGACGATCGGGATCTGCCGTTCTACCGCCGCCTTGATCACCGAGCGATTGGCTCCGTCCGGATCGGAACTCATGATGATGAGAGCGTCAATCGTTCCGTTGGTTATTTGTTGCGCGATCGCTTCATCCAGTTGTCTTGCGTATTCGTTACATTCTTCCAGACTCCCTTGAAAAACAGCGGCGGGCTGCTTGGCGTCTGCATCCCAGCTATATACAGTGGCCTGGGTATCGCCACGCACCATATCCATCGTTCCGTGAGCGGCAACGAACTGGACGCCAGCCACTTCGAGATTTACCGAACTGGATTGTACCAGGATTTCACCCAGCAACTTCTCCGGTTCTTTCCCACCCAGGTTATATAGATTGCCCCCACTGCTCCCAACTATTGCGATCCGCTTCATTGCTATGTTTCCCCCTGCATTTTGTTTGTTAAAGCTTTCCCTTGGTAAAGAAATAAAGAGTACAATCTATACTTTAGCGAAAAGCACAACTAAATTCAATAGATTTTAATTTTAACGGATTTTTATGACATTCTTAAATTTTCGTTTGCCCGCAAACCAGTTTTGGGACTTCCGAGCTATCTGCAAAAAACTGAAATAAAATCGCGAATCGCAGGAGCCTGTGAGCAAAAAAAGAGTTACGGGAAAACCTGCGTTTTCTCCGTAACTCTTGACGAATGTCAGCTCGCATTACACACGAAATTTGCTGATTACCTGCTGCAGTTCTTCCGCCATTTTGGTTAGCGAGGCTGCCGAGGCGGTGATCTCTTCCATCGAGGCCAACTGCTGCTGAGTCGCCCCGGAGACATGTTGAATACCGGAGGCGGATTGTTCGGAAATTGCCGCCACATTGTTCATCGATGAGGCTACTTGGGCGGTTTGCTCTGCGATATGGAGTGCAGCTTGGGATACTTGGCCGATTTGTGCGGCTGCATCGCCAATCGCCGCCATGATTTGCTCAAATGACATTCCGGCAAAGTTGACCACAGAAATCCCGTTGCTGACCTCTTGCGTGACTATTTTCATTGTGTCAATTGTCGCTTGCGTATCCTCCTGTATCGCTTTGATCAAATGGCCGATCTGTTGAGCGGAAGTTGCAGATTGTTCCGCCAGTTTTCTCACTTGATCGGCAACGACAGCAAACCCTCGTCCATGCTCACCTGCGCGAGCAGCCTCGATTGCTGCGTTCAACGCTAACAGGTTGGTTTCTCCGGAAATGCTATGAATAACATCAATAATCTTTCCAATCTCCTGTGAACGCTCGCCCAGCGTCTGCACCGAAACGGCCAATTGCTCCACCCGTTCGCTGATTTGATCCATCTGCTCGACTGCCTGACGAATCGATCGACTTCCTTCCGATGCCTTTTCATTGGCCCGGTTCGCCGAATGTTGCACATGCTGGGCATTGCTGGCAATTTGCTGTACCTGTCTGGACATTTCATTCATCGCCGCCGCCGTCTCTTCTACATGAACCAGCTGCTTATCCGTTCCGCTGGCCATTTGTTGAATCGACTGAGCGACTTGCTGACTCGATTGTGTGCTTTGTTCCGCACTGGCCGACAGTTGTTCGGCGGAGGCAGACAGCTGCATCGCACTTTCACTTACTTTCAGCAAAATATCGTGCAACGAACCAGCCATTTCATTGAAGCGCAGTCCCAATGCCCCTAATTCGTCGTGCCGCGAAATTTGTATTCGCTCGGTCAAATCTCCCTCTGCAATTTGTTGGGCTGCCTGTCCCATCCATTTCAACGGACGGATGATATTCATAATGAGATAGAACATCAGCAAGGCACCGATGATCAGAGAAATCGCCAGAACCGTCAATGTGATATGCCAAATCGGGCTCGCCTCCTGCTCAACCTCGTTTGAATACATCGTGGCCGCCAACTTCCATCCGGTAATCGGATTGGTAACAAAACTCATTTTTTTCAGGTCGACTCCATTATACAAATATTCGAAGCTGCCTGATTCACTGGTGAACAAATGGTCATTTTGCACATTTTTCGGCGCTGCACTACCCGGCTTGATCGTTGGGTGAACAACCATGTTGTAGTCCTGATCAATTATGTAAACGTACCCTTGAGAGCCAATTTTTACACTTTTGGCAATCTCCGATATCTTGTCAATATTGACATCGATTGCGACGACTCCGTGACCATCAGCCATTGTCTTGGAGATGGTTACAACCATGCCGTTAGAGGCAAGGGAACGGTAAGGAGCGCTGATACTGGCTTGACCATTGTGCTCCATCGCCTGCTTGTACCATACTCTTTGCCGAAAATCTTGCTTTTCCAGCGCCTCAGACCAAGGCGAAAGCAGCAAAATTCCTTGATCGGTACAAACATAGGCCAATTCTACCTCGGGGTGGTTCATTTTAAACGTCCTCAGCATCCCGTCCACTTCCGGACTGATCCCTTTATTTGAGCCCGGAGTTGCCTGGATCAACCGGGTATCGATGCTTTGCGCAAGGGTTCCCACCTCCTTGATTCCGCTTTCCAAAAACTGGGTAAACACTTGATTCAACAGGGTAACATTTTGTTCGGTCGCCTCCATCATCTTCTCGTCAATTTTTTGTTTGGCTGTTTGATAAGAGCCAAAGGCTACGGCAAGACTTGGCAGGAGCAAGGCGAGAACGAAAACCAAAATCAGCTTTTTGCGCACCGTAAAAAAGCTAGACTTTTGCAAATTGGCTAGCTTCCGATTCCTTTGAAACAATGTTCGCATTGGTGATCCCCTCTCAGATGTGGTCAATCTAAAAAAATAATTTTGACGGATGAAAGTTCTGGCATCAGAGATTATATACTGAAAGCAAAAATAATTAAATATATTATTAGTAAACATTGATTATAATTAAATTACATGCTAATTTTTACTTGTATGATATTTTTGAGAACTAGGAGCGATCAACATGACCAAAGCGGCAATCGGCCAACCGGCCCCTGAATTTACGATGGAAACAATTACCTATGACAATGGCTTCCCCATCACCAAGCAATTATCCGATTATAGAGGAAAATGGCTGCTCTTATTCTTTTATCCTTTTGATTTTTCCAAAGTGTGCCCAACAGAAATTTTAAGTTTGAACAGACGCTTGGAAGAGTTCGAAAAATTAAATGTGGAAGTGTTGGCGGTCAGTACGGATAGCGTTCATACTCACCGCGCCTGGCTCCGCTCGGCTGACGGCATCGGTCCGCTCTCTTTCCCGCTGGCTTCCGACTTTGACAAAGAGGTGGCGAAAAGCTACGGCGTTCTGGATGATCACACCAAAGCCGCGTTGCGGGCCAGTTTTATTATCGATCCGGAAGGGATTATCCAATATTATGTGGTTTCCAACGCAAAAGTAGGACGCAGCGTAGATGAAACATTGCGGGTGATTGAAGCGATTCAGTCTGGAGGATTGTGCCCGATGGATTGGAAAGCAGGACAAAAAACGTTGTCATAACTTATTCATAATACAGAAGCAACAGCCCGGGGCCAAGCTCCCGGGCTGTTGCTGTTTTTCCACTATTTGTTGGATCGGCTCACTTACTCGGTAATATAGGCGTATTTAAAGTAAGCTCCACCCAACGGAAAGATGATGAAATCTTTGACTTTGTCATTCTTCACATATGGATTTCCGCGGAAGTTGATCGGAGCCAACGGCATTTCATCCATCAGAATCGTTTCCGCCTGTTTTAAAATATCTTTGCGTTTGTCCAGATCAGTTTCATGATAGCTTTGATCGATCAATTGCTTGAATTGCGGGTTTTCCCAGTTTGGATGGTTATTTCCGCCATCTTTATCGCGGAACATTTCCAGGAAGTTGATCGGGTCATTAAAATCGGCCCCCCATTGGAAACGAATCATATCAAAGTTTCCTTGCGATCTACGCTCTTGATAAACTTTTGTCTCCGCTGTTTCCAGGTTAACCGTTACGCCAAGCGTTTTGCGCCATTGGTCTTGCAGCGCTTCGGCCATTTTGCGGTTAACCTCGGTCGTATCATATGTGTAAGTCACTGTCGGGAACTTGCTCAATCCAAGTTCTTTCATGCCTTCCGCCAGCAATTGTTTCGCTTTTTCCTGATCTTCCTTAAAATAACCGTCAGGGTTCAAGCCCATTGATACCGGTACCCAACCATAAGCGGCCGGAACTCCGGTTTGCAGGATGTTGTCGATAATTTCCTGACGATTGATTGCGTAAGCGAACGCTTGACGAATCTTTTTGTTGTTGAACGGCGGTTTCTCCGTATTAAACACAACCGATTGCGTTCCCGGGTTGTCAGCAACCATCAAACGGTCTTGATCTTTTAAAGCCTGGATGGCGTCTGGCGGCAAAGTGGAAGCCGGATAACCGCCCCAGTCGAGATCGCCGTTCTCAAACATGGAAAATGCCGTGTTGTTGTCGTCGATCATCGTAATTTCGATGCGGTCGAGTTTTACATGGTCCTTATCCCAGTAGTTTGGATTTTTCACGAAGACAATTTTGTTTTTGTGTTCCCATGAATCCATAATAAATGGACCATTGCCCACGATTGTTTTTGCTTCCGCCGCCCATTGAGGGTTGGCTTCAATTGTTTTTTGATGAAGCGGGAACAAGGTCGGGAAGAAAGTCAACTCCCGGAAGAATGGCGTTGGCGCTTTCAAGTCAAACTGGATCGTGTAGTCGTCCAGCGCCTTGACACCAACATCCTCCGCTTTGCCTTTGCCTGTGTTGTACTCTTCTCCGCCTTTCAAATAATACAATTGGTAGGCGTAGCCGGATGCGGTTTTCGGATCAAGGTTCCGTTTGATCGCGTATTCAAAGTCATGCGCAGTCAGCGGGTCGCCGTTGCTCCATTTCAAATCTTTTCGCAGTTTGAAAGTAAACTGGGTGAAATCGGGGGAATTTTCGAAGCTTTCTGCCTGAGCGTTGACCAATTGTCCATTCGTATCATAGTTGGTCAACCCTTCAAAACAGGCATAAATCATGTCGAACGAATCGGCATCTGTCGCTACACCGGGATCGAGCGATGATGGTTCGCTGTTGATACTCCAGTGCAATACCATTGGTTCTGTTCCTTTTTCGGTTGAGGCTGACGGTTGTTCGGAACTTGTTTGCCCGGGTGCGCCGCAACCAGCCAGCAGCCCAAAACCAAGGGCGAGGCTAGCCAACAAAGCAATTCCCTTTTTCAATTATAACTCCCCCTAAACATTCTCTTTTCTCTCATATTCATTGAATATGCTTTAACTCAGAATATTTTAGTATATGTGAAATGTCAACCATTTCATGGCATCTATTAATAACTTAAACGGCCAGCGAACAAATATGCTCGCTGGCCCAAAATATTTCTTCTATTATTTACGGTTTTTCATCCATTCCGGTTTAAAGAAGCCTTTGAACTGCTCATCGATGACGGCTTCAAATTCCTTGGATTCGATTGCCTCCTTGATGTCTTTCACAAACGGCTTGTCCAGATCGGCTGTTTTGACAGCGACCAGATTCAAATAATGCTCCGGCATCTCTTCCAATGCAAGCGCGCTGTTCAAATCCATTTTCGCGGCCAAGGCAAAGTTGCCCGGTACAACGGAAATGTCCTGTCCGTCCAATGCACGCGGCAACTGCGCTGCCTCCACAGGAGTAATCTTCAAATTTTTCTTGTTTTCAGCGATATCTTTTTCCGAAACGGTCAACGGATCGGTGCCTTCCTTAATTGTGATCAAACCGTTTTGTTCGAGAATACCAAGTGCACGCGCCAGGTTAGCCGGGTCGTTTGGCAAAGCGATGGTCGCTCCATCGGTAATTTCAGCAATGGATTTGAATGTTTTCGAGTAAATGCCCATCGGACCGGTCGGTACATTGATAACCGAGCTTAATTGCAGATTTTTGTCTGCGGCAAATTTCTTTAAATAAATTTCGTGTTGGAACAAGTTTGCATCAAGCGAACCTTCGGCCAACGCCAAATTCGGCTGCACATAATCGCCAAATTCCGTCAGCTCCACTTGGTAGCCTTTCTTTTCCAAAATCGGTGCGATCGCTTTTTTCACCATGTCGCTGTATGGACCCGCAGATGCCCCAAAACGGATCACTTTCGCATTGGCGGAGTCGCTTGCCCCGGCAGCCTCACCGCCGGTTGCCTGTGGCTGCGAACCGCAACCTCCAAGCGCCAAGGCCGCCAAAAGTCCAACGGAAGCGGCAATCAAAGATAATTTTTTCATGCTGGTTCTCTCCCTTATCTTAATTTTTTTATTTCAACGTTTGTCCAATCGTTTGGCCAGCTTATCCCCGATAGCCTGGATAACCTGTACAATCACAATCAAAATGACAACCGTTGTAAACATAATGACATTGTCAAAGCGGTAATAACCAAAGCGAATGGCCAAATCGCCGATTCCTCCGCCGCCGACAATCCCCGCCATGGCGGAGAAACCGAGCAGGCTGATGGTAGTGACAGTCAGGCCGAGAATCAAACCGGAGCGCGCTTCAACCAACAAGATTTTGAAAATGATGTGCCACAGTGTTGAACCCATGGCAATGGCAGCTTCGATAACGCCTTTGTTGATCTCTTTCAACGAACTCTCGACCAATCTCGCATAAAACGGGATGGCAGCAACAGCCAACGGGACGGTAGCAGCCTTTGGTCCGACGATCGTCCCCGCGACGATACTGGTCAGCGGAATCAAGGCAACCAGCAAAATGACAAAAGGCGTGGATCGGATCACGTTGACGACGAATCCGGCAATCCGGTTAATCCAGCGATTTTCCGCGAGCAACTCATTGTCTGTCACAAACAGCAAAATCCCGAGCGGAATGCCAAATACGGCGGAAAGAACGACCGAAATGCTCATCATCAGAAACGTTTCGGAAAAGGCTTTGTTTAAATCCGGAATGATGGCGACAATTTGCTCAAGAAACATAAGGGATCACCTCCGTACCTGCTGTCTCGCGATCAAGAAAGGCGATGGCCCGTTCCCGCTCTGCAAGGTCGCCGGCCAATTCAAGTACGAAAACCCCCATCGGCGTATCCTGAATGTAATCGATTCGGGCATGCAGGAAATTGGCTTTTACCGAGAAATTCCGCAGCATCGAATCGATAATCGGTTCCTCTGCCTCTTTTCCTTTAAATACCACCTTGATCAGTTGCTTGTTATCCCCTTTGTCTGTCAGCAAATGCGCCGGAAGTTGGATATCGAGAACGGAATTGACAAACCCTTTCGTAATCTCCTCCTGCGGATTGGCAAAAATTTGAAAAGCAGTTCCTGTTTCCACAATTTTGCCTTCGGACATGATCGCCACGCGATGGCATATCTCTTTGACAACTTCCATCTCATGGGTAATCAGCACGATCGAAATTCCCAATTGCTGATTAATCCGCTTTAACAGATTCAGAATGGAACGGGTTGTTTTCGGATCAAGCGCCGACGTCGCTTCATCGCATAACAGCAGCTTGGGGTCATTGGCCAAAGCTCTGGCGATCCCCACCCGCTGCTTTTGCCCGCCGGACAGTTGTGCCGGGTAAACATTCGCCTTGTCGGAAAGTTCCACCAGTTCCAACAATTCAGCCGTCCGGTTGGCAATTTCTGCTTTGCTTTTCCCAGCCACTTCCATTGGGTAGGCAATGTTGCCCGCGACCGTCCGGTTGGCGATCAGATTGAAATGCTGAAAGATCATGCCAATCGACTGACGCAGCCTGCGCAAGTCCGGCAAGGACAGTTTGGTGATGTCGGTGCCATCAATCAGCACTTGCCCGGAAGTTGGTTTTTCCAGCATGTTGATACAACGCAGCAGCGAGCTTTTTCCTGCGCCGCTGTATCCGACAATACCGAAAATTTCGCCGTTTTCAATTTTTAACGAAATGTTGTCAACGGCATGGACGGTTTTGTTTTTACTTTGGTACGTCTTGCTCAACTCAATCAATTCCACCATGTTAAAATCCTCCATAAAATAAAAAAACTTCTTCTGACAGAAGAAGAAGCCAAACAATCTATTTGCACGCAAAATCGGTAATAGATGGGTTTCTTATTTGTCAGGAGTCATCCTGCAGGAATTGGCACCGAAGAGCGCTATGGCTCAAGGTTGCCGAGGTTTCACTGGGCCTGTCCCTCCACCTCTCTCAATAAGAACGCACTCGCTATGAAGTTATAAACGAATAATAGTGTGTAATCATTCATCTGTCAATCATTTTTGTCAGCTTTTGTGCTGTACGAGCGAAATTTTTGGTTTTTCCCGCTTCCGCTCTCTTCGTTCGATCTCCCGATTATAGAGAATTCGGACCACATAGTAAGAGAGCAGCCCGAGCAGCAAGCCGAAGAACAACATTCCGGTCAGCACCTGCAAGCCGCCATTGAACAGAGCGGTCAACATCCCCTCGCTAGTGTTCGTCGCTTCCGGTATAATCAACGCTCCGATTTTCTTCGCTAATGGCAGCAATAGCAACGGCAAAAAGGTCAGTTTGCCGATGACATTGCCGATAATCGCCGCAGGCATAGACGCCCGGAGACATTTGACCAATGGATAGAGCAGCAAATAGATGAGAGAAGCCGTGGAAATCACCAGCATTTCCAGGCCAAAGCCAATGGCAAAACCGGCAGCCAGTTTGTTGGCGCTGTCAGGAGTCCGAAACAATTTGACGAAATAAAATTTAAGCGAGCGGTACAATCGTTGGATCATGGTCTTTTGTCCGTTCATCTGCATCCTCCTCCAAACAGGACGATTTTCCCGTTAGTATGGGTGAGGTGATGTCAACCTATACCACAGGATGAACGCAAAGAGAAATCGATTGAAACCATTTGCCGACAATTGCGTCTATAATAACTGGATTGTTTTTCCGTACGACAAGCTCAATCTGCAAGGAGGGAACCGGATGCGGATCAAAATCGTAATCAACTTCTGCCTGTTGTTGCTGGTTTGCGGCCATGTCGGAGCCGTTCATGCTGCCGCCGCCAATCCTGTCAGCGAAGAGAAGTGGCAAGCGATTGACAACGGGTTGATTAAAACCAAAACCGTACGTTTTGCCAATGGTGATACATACTGGATGAAACGGATCGAATTTTTAAGCGATCAAGCTTCACCGTATTCACTGTTTATCCCCTTGTCCGGTTATGAAGCGACGTTCCGCTATGTGGACCCGTTGGCCGCAGAGCCCGCCTGGCTGTCGATTCCTCTGTCCACCACTTTGCCGGCCCGGAGCGGTTTTCTGCAAACAGAGCAAATGAGCATGCTGATGAATGCCAGCAACTTGTTCCAAACGGTCCATTCCGGTACAGTCGAGGAACAGCCGAATTATTTGCCTATTTACGTCTATCCAACTGCCGAGGGCTACACGCTGGAAGTACAAATTCCGCAGCAAGCCAATTTTGTTGCCGAGGTATGGGGGCTAACCTCGAACCAGCCGCTGATCGACTGGGAGTATGATTCGGCCGCAGAAGTGATCTGGCATAAAATCGACTTGCAATATGAGACAAAATGGTCCTGGGACGGGTTTTACGTCAAAACGCCCGCCACCTACACGCCTTATTCCGCGCAGTCGTTTTGGCGGTTGCCGACCAATTATGCCGCCTACTGGCTGTTGACAGAAGAAAACAGCAGAGCAAGCGATGAACTGGTCTGGGTGATGCTGGACACCGCGCTTGCCAATCAGAATGAGGCTGGTTATTGGGAAACGCTGCCCCAATCCAACTGGCTATGGCAAGACTATGGGATCGGGCCCAACTTTTTTGACACGCGCTTCAATACCGATATCGCCAGCCTTTTGTTAAAAGGGTATGAAAAATATCATCGAGCGGAATTTTTGCAAGCCGCGAAAATGTACGCCGCTTTCCTGATGCAGCACATGAACGAAAACCATTATCTCACATACGGCACGCAGGAAGGATGGCTGGTTCAGGACTATGGCTGGACGCAGCCGCACTTGCCCACCCACGTCTCGCTGAATCATCAATTACAAGAGATGAATTTTTTGTATCAGCTGTATCTGGTCACCGAACAGCCCGTTTATCGGGATTACGCCGACAAGCTGTTGTACGGGATCAAAAACACCGGGCAGCGATGGCTCAAACCGGACGGCAATCTTCATTACGCCTATTTGAACGATGGAACGTTTGGCCTGCAAGATTATCCCTACTTAACGTATAATGATCTGGTTGAAGCGCAAAATCTGTTAAGCCGGCTGTATGGAATGACCGACCCTGACTTGTTGGAACTGATGAGCTCGAAAAAGCGCTGGATGGATGAAAATGGCATTTATGACTACCGTTCTCCGGAGTTCTCTTTTGAGCCGCTGACCGATTAAGCAACCGATCAGGTATGCAAGGCAGGCTGGTCTTATGGTTTAATGGAGAAGAGCAACTAACTGAAAGATGGAGGTACCGCAATGAGTCAAGCTGAACACAGCCAGGCAAAAACGGCTGAATACTGGAAAAAACATTTGCAGCTAACCGCACACGAGGAAGGAGGATACTTTCGGCAAATATATCGTTCGAGCGAACAAATCAGCGATCAGGAACTGTCCGTTTCGTTTGCGGGCAAACGCCTTTTGGCCACCAGCATCTACTTTTTGTTGCCATCGGATGAAGTGTCCCACTTTCATCGTTTGAAATCGGATGAACTTTGGTACTATCACGCCGGCAGTTCGCTGACCATTTATATCATTCACGAAGATGGCCGGCTGGAGACGGTCAAACTGGGGCTGGATATTGAAAATGGCGAGGTACCGCAGGCGTTGGCCCCGAAAAACAGCATTTTCGGCTCGGCGGTGAATCAGCCGGATACATACTCGCTGGTTGGCTGTATGGTCTCCCCCGGCTTTGAATACGAGGATTTTGAATTGTTCACTCGTAATGAACTTTTAGAGAAGTATCCGGCACACGAAGCGATTATCAAGCGATTGACTCCGGACGAATAAGTTTCCGCCAGACCGTTCAAGCCGTTGCATCTTGAACGGTCTTCTTTTTTTGGTTTGAACGGGCCCGTTGGCTCGCTGGAGAATGCTTGTTCGCCCCGCTGTTTTGAAGTAAAATTTTAGCAAGAACAGTGATTGGTGGTGATATAGTTTGTCAGTGACCAGACAGCGCGATGCGCTTGCATTGCTGCACGAGATGGAACAATTCCCCTGGTTTGTGGAAAAATATATTGAACATAAAAAAGCCAAGAAGCAATCTCCTTCTACGCTGCTGGCCTATTTGCGCGATTATCAGTACTTTTTTCAGTGGATGATCGCGGAAGGATTGACAGCAGCCAAGCAGATCAAGGCGATCACCCTCGAAGATTTAAACCGCCTGAAAAAGGAGGATCTGGAAAGCTATTTGCGCTATTTGGCGGAATCTCATCTGTTTCAGCGCTCGATTTTTCTCAAGAAACCGACCAAAAGCGCTGGCAAGGAGTACAGTGACCATACGATCAACCGGAAAATTTCCAGTTTGAAATCGCTCTTTTATTATTTGTCCGCACTGTCGGAAGACGAACACGGAGAATCGTACCTGACGCGCAATGTCATGGCCAAAATACAAGTGTCCAGCGAAGCGATGACGCCGCTCGCCCGTGCCCATGCGATCAGGGCGAAAATTCTTATTGACGAGGAGATCCAACAATTTGTCGATTTTGTTTACTCCGGCTATCTTCGCTATTGCGACACGATGAAAAAGCAACAATACCATTTGCTAAACCGGGAACGGGACACAGCCATCATCGCTTTGATCCTGTCTGGCGGTTTTCGTGTGTCTGAAGTGATCAATCTGAACTTGTCCGATCTCATTCTGGAAAAGAACCAGGTAAAAATAACGCGCAAAGGCAAAAAGGAGGACGCTCCCTTTTTCAGCGACTGGGGCAAAGCCTATCTCGTCCGCTATTTGGAAAATCGGCATAAATACAAGCCGTCCGAGCAAGAGGAAGCGGTTTTTCTGGCATGCTCCCCGTCCAATCCGACCGGACATCGGATTGAGTTGCGCTCTGTGCAAAAAATGGTGAAAAAATACGGAAAGGCGTTCGGCGTGCCCGATTTGTCCGTACATAAGTTGCGCCACAGTTTTGCTACCCAATTTCTGCGTCTGAATCCTGATCCTCATCAACTGCAGGCGCAGCTGGGCCATTCCAAAATCGATACGACGATGCAATATGCCCATGTCCTCGACGATACGTTGAGCAAGGCGATTAACCGGACGACCCCGGTAAGATAAAAGCGTGGTGTTTGCTACGTTTTCAATTGTGACCTCTGCCCATAATTGGTTATAATGAAAGGATAAGACTTCGAGCGGAGGATCCATATGCTGCAAAAGGAACTAAGCCGGGAGCAAGTTTTGCACCTAGCCGAACAAGTTGCCGATCAAATTGACGCACCTATAATCGAACAAGGCTATGACTATTTTTCCCGCGGAATGGTATTCAACATCCATGTTGTGGATGGAACGCTGGTTACGAGCGATGTGCAAGGAACCCGTATTTACCATGTGGAAATCGATCTGGATTTTTTGGTCAGCAGTACTTGCAGCTGCCCTGCCACCGGTTACTGCAAGCACCAGACGGCTACTTTTTTTCAGATGTATTCCGTGTTCGCAAACCCAAAGACGTTCTTGAAGGAAGTAAAAAAACCTCGCAATTTTACGTTTTCTCGTTCGATGTTGTACCAAGTGCCAAAAATCCGGGTAAACCCGGCTGCGGTCCAATCCCCTGTCCTGACAGTGGAAAAAACGATTACGGAGCATGCGACCGTCGCACAGTGGTGGTCTTTTTTGGCGGACTGGACGGAAACGCTGTTTAACACAATTGATTCTTACCGGATAGCTGCTGAACTGACCACTAGCTACCAACGCGCGTTGACCGTCAGCGAGAACTGGCCGAAACCGCTGGCCCAATTATTTGCCATTCACGCCAGCCTGTTTCATTTGCTGGCGATTCAACAGTACGTACAGCGAGAAAACTTGTCCGCCACTTCCTATTTGTATCTGGAACTGTCGCGGATCAGCGAGCAATTCGTCAACCAGCTGGAAGCCAGCTTGTTGGCAACGGACATCGCCGCTTTGCGCGACGCTTACCCGTCTTATCTCGAGGATACTTTGCAAAAGGTCAAGGAGATCCGATCGATGGATTCGCGGGTCATCAACTGGCTGTTTGTCTATCGTCTGTTGTGGTGGTTTTTGTTTAACCAGCCAGCCTGGATCGAGACCGAACGAACCGATTTGCAGCGGCAATTGGCTCGTCCCGATCTGTCGGCACAAGAAAGGCGAAAATTGCTGCTGATGCTTAGCCATTTGTCCGTCGTCACTGGAGAAGATCAGGCGGCTTTGGCCCAATGGCGAGAATGGGGCAATCTGTCGCTTGCCTTTTATCTGTTTTATTTGAAAGCATTTGGCCGGCGCAATGAGTGGCAACGTGTGCTGGAATGGCTGGATGAGCTGTGCGAAGTAATTGGCGAAGCCGACAGCCAAGACTTTCGCTTGATCCTTGGCTTATGGCACGAAGCTTTGCAGGAAACGAACCAGCAGCAGCGCTGGGGCAGCGTACTGAAACGGTTTTTGCCAAGAAGCCTTTACCAATATTCCGCCCATTTGTTGGAACATCAGCATTACCGTGAGTGGATCGACCTGCAGCTATCCAATCAGGTCTCATATCTGGAGATCAGTTCGGATCATCTGAAACTGATCGAGTCGCTCCGTCCGGACCTGTTGCTCCCCTACTATATCGGGGAGATCAATCGTTTGCTGGAACAGCGAAACCGCGCCGCCTACAAGTCGGCGGTACGGTTAATCAAAAAATTGCGCGCTTGTTTCAATAAAGCCCAGCAAAAAGAGCGTTGGAAGAGCTACATTGAACAGTTGACGGCCAAACATAGCCGCCTGCGCGCTTTTCAAGAGGAATTAAGGAGAGGAAATATCATTACATGAGTGTGAACAGCACCGTTTATCTTAGCGGAGAACAATTACCCGATGATTTTTTACTGATTCGCGGGCTCTCCCATCTTCAGCAACCGATTGCAGGTGAGGCTTTATCCGGTCTGCTGTTTGCCTGGGATGACCCCTCTTTTTATGGTACTTTTATCGAGAAGACTGAGGATGGCGGGATTAAGCTCAGCCCGGCGGAAGCGTACCGTTTGTTTGCACAGACTCCTTATTTGCAGCACATCACGCTGGTTTATGACGATGTGCTCCGGGAGGTTGCCGAGATAGCACTGCAGATCGCGAACGCCTTGCAAACCGGCATGTTCATACCCGATCTGGCTGCTTGGAAGCAGCGGCAAATCGGCTGGAAACTGCTGTCAGTCGATGAGACCATTCAGCCACGCACCAATCGCTGGCTTACGCTGCTCATTAACGAAGCGATTGCGGAACAGCGTGAGCTTGATCTCGCCTGGACCGTCGTTCAGAACCAGTTTCCGGCTTTGTATGCCAGCGGTGAGCAAATCTCTCCTCTGCTGCAGGAAACCGATTGGCTGCAATCGATCGGCCTGTTGCCTGATCCGACTCCGTTTCGCACTTGTCTGCAGTTGATGGAACCAACTGCGGGTGAACAGGACTGGTCGCTTAACATCATTTTGCAAGATCGAGAGCTGCCGGAACGCATCTATCCGCTTCGCATCGCCAACTCATTGCAACCGGTAGAACAACTCCCCGCTGGCTGGATTGAGCACTGGGAGCGGGTTACCCACGATTTGCAGCTGTGCGGGGAAATCATTCCTTGGCTTTACGAGGAGGCATCTCCCCTGCATGTGCGGCACCAGTTGACGACTGATCAAGCATGGAGTTTTCTCAATGAAGCCAGCCTCCAGCTGGTGCAGGCGGGCATTCACGTCTTCTTGCCGGCCTGGTGGGAACAGGTTCAGCGGGCAAAGCCGCGTTTGAAAGCAAAAGTGAGAACTTCGGTAGGAGCGGCGAGACAGTCATTCTTTGGCCTCTCCCAAGTGATGAACTTTGAATGGAAAGTCGCGATCGGTTCACTAGAACTGAGCGAGCAAGAATTCGAGGAGATACTCGCGCAAAACCAGCGTTTGCTGCAAATTCGCGGACAATGGATTCAGCTGACCCCCGCTCTGCTCTCTCAGTTGCGGGAAACCTGGAAATTAGCGAAAACGAAGAAGACCTTGACCTTTCGCGAGATTATGCAGCAATATTTGCTGGGGCAAGAGACCGGTGAAGAACTGCCCGATGAATTTGACGAGCAACAAGTGCCTTTTACGGTCGAACTGGATCGACAACTGCTGTCTCTCATCCACCAATTGCAAGCAATTGAGAAAATCCCGCTGATCGAGCAACCGGCCGGTTTCCAAGGAACGTTGCGAAAGTATCAACTGGAAGGGACCTCCTGGCTGCTGTTTATGGGACAGTTCGGGCTTGGCGCCTGTCTTGCCGACGACATGGGCTTGGGCAAGACCGTTCAGTTTATCTGCTATTTGCTGCATCGCAAAGAACGCGGATTGATCGAAGCGCCGTCCTTGCTGATTTGCCCGACCTCCGTCATCGGCAACTGGCAAAAGGAACTCGAGCGCTTTGCTCCTTCCTTGAACATCGTCCTCCACTACGGACCGGGGCGCACAAAAGGCCAATCGTTTGCGGAAAATGTGCGGGATGCCGATTTGGTCATTACTTCGTACGCTCTTTCCCATCTTGATCAGGAAGAGCTCTCCTCCGTTCAGTGGAGTACGATTTGTCTCGATGAAGCTCAGCATATCAAAAACGCCTACACGAAACAGGCGACGGCAATTCGCGGATTGACGGCCCATCATCGGATCGCTATGACCGGAACGCCGATCGAAAACCGCTTGACCGAGTTATGGTCGATCTTCGAGTTTCTCAATCCCGGCTATTTGGGCGGACTGCGCGACTTTTCGCTGCGCTATGTTCAGCCGATCGAGCGAAACCAGGATCAAGCGTTACTGGAGCAAATTCATCGGCTGATTCACCCCTTCCTGTTGCGCCGGGTGAAAAATGATCCAGCCATTCAACTTGATTTGCCGGATAAACTGGAAAGCAAGGAATACGTGCCGTTGACCGCCGAACAAGGAGCGTTGTATGAATCCGCCATCCAGGATATGTTTGCCCGTTTGGAACAGCTCACGCCAATGGAGCGGCGCGGGATCATTCTAACGACATTGACCCGGCTGAAGCAGATCTGCGATCATCCCAGCCTGATCTTGCAGGCTGCACCCGGCCCGCAATCCAAACAACGCTCCCATAAAGTGGAACGGCTGCTGGAAATGCTTGAAGACATCAGAAAAAACAAGGAGCGCTGCCTGATCTTTACGCAATATCTGCAAATGGGCCATCTGCTTCAACAACTGCTGACCGAAGAAGGGTACGGTCCGGTTCTGTTCCTGCACGGCGGCACGCCGAAAGCGAAACGGGACGAAATGATCTCCCAATTTCAAAACAGCGACGAGAATGATCCATATCGGCCGCAAGTATTTATCTTGTCGTTGCGTGCCGGTGGAGTCGGTTTAAATTTGACAGAAGCCAATCATGTTTTTCATATTGACCGCTGGTGGAACCCGGCCGTGGAGAATCAGGCGACCGACCGCGCTTATCGGATTGGGCAGAAACGGAACGTCCATGTCTACAAATTTGTGACACTGGGGACCATTGAGGAACGGATCGATGAGTTGATGGAGCGAAAACTGAGCTTAAGCGACAAAATCGTAGGCAGCGGTGAGCAATGGATTACCGAGCTGTCCACAAGCGAGCTGCACGATTTGTTTCGATTGCGCAAAGAATGGATTGATTAAAAGGACAGGTGAACCCATATGGATGTGGAAGAAAAAAAGACGCAGCCCGAGCCTCCCATTCCCCTGCCCAATCAGGCGGAGATGCCGGAAGCGTGGCGACGTTTTTACCAACTCCTGCAACAACATCTTCATCCGGACAACAACAAAAAAGCATAAACCTAGACAAAAAAAGGCTGTTCCCTGCTCAGACAAGGAACAGCCTTTGGCTTGTCCATTATTTTGGATTGGTCGTCCAGATGCCCGCTGCTTTCACAAAAACGCGCTCCGGCAAGCGAAGTGTGGCCAACGCCAGTTCGGCTACATCTTCCGGCTGCAGCATCTCGGTTTCATCGCCTTTGATCAATCCCGTGTTCACCGACAGTTCAGTATTGACGGTACTTGGTGTCAGCGCGGTCACCCGAATATTGTGCTTGCGGACTTCCTGCAAAACCGATTCAGTCAACCCAAGCACGGCCGCTTTGGAAGCGCAATACGCAGAGCCGGTGGCAAAACCGCGTTCGCCGGCGGTAGAAGAAATATTAATAATATGTCCGCTGCCCCGCTCAATCATCTGCGGCAAAACGGTATAAGTCATATAATAAGTTCCCATCAGGTTTACTTGAATAATTTGCTCCCATACTTGCGGGTCCATCTCCGTCACTTTTCCGAAGCTGGCAATTCCGGCGTTATTGATCAAAATATCGATCGCACCCAGTTCCGCCTTGATTTTGTCACAGGCTGCTTCCACTTCTGCACGTTTCGAAATATCCGCGGCAGCGATGCTTGCTTTTGTGCCATATGTATGTGTAATTTCTTGGGCCACTTCCTCCAGATCGGCAGAAGTGCGGGCGATTAAGCCGACGTTTACTCCTTCTTTAGCCAAAGCCAAGGCGATCGCACGGCCGATTCCTTTGCCTGCTCCGGTAACAATGGCGGTTTTTCCTTGAAAATCCATGGTTCTGTTCCCTCCTGATTGTAAATTGGATCTATTTTCCCTTTCTATCTTACCTTCTGTTTGAACACTTTTACAAGTTTCAACTCCGTTCTTCTTGCACTTTTGCCATTCATAGAAAAAAACGGGGCTTCTCCCCGACTCGGTCGGAGGATGCCCCGCAGTTTCCTATTCCTTCACGCTGTTGGCCACTTCATCGATCATCGCTTGCACAGAGAGCAAACCACCTCCGGACAAGTACCAGTAGTTCGGATCGAGATAGACGATATGACCGTCTTTGTATGCTTTGGTCTGTTTAACCAAATCGTTTTCGATCACTTGTTTTGCCGGTGAACTGCTGTTCCCTGTCGTAACCACTGCGCCCCGGTCAATGACAAACAAGTAATCGGGATCTTTTTCAGCGATGTACTCAAACGAGATGCTTTGTCCGTGCGTCGAAGCTTCAATATTCGGATCAACCGGAACAAATCCGAGCAGGTCGTGGATAATTCCAAAGCGGGAACCAGCTCCGTACGCGCTTACCTTTCCTTCATTGGCCAGGATGATCAACGCGTTTTTACCGGTTGCCGTCACTTTCTCGTGGACGCTTTTGATCGTGTCGTTCAATTGAGCCAGCGCTTCATCGACCGCGGCTTCCTTGCCAAAAATTTGTCCCAGCGTCTTCATGTTGTCGGTAAACGACTCCATATACTTGCTGGTGTCAACAGCCATGTATAAAGTAGGGGCAATCTTGCTGAACTCTTCATAGGAGTCCTGTTGTCTTCCGGAAATAATGATCAAATCCGGACCGATTTCATTGATTTTTTCAAAGTCAGGCTCTTTCAATCCGCCTACGTTCGCATATTTGCTGTCTTTATATTTGGAGAGATAAGCGGGAATATTGTTTTGCGGCACGCCGGTTACTTCCACGCCCAATTTGTCGAGGGAATCCAGTACGCCAAAATCAAACACCACGACTTTTTGCGGATTTTTCTTCACTTTCGTCTCGCCCAGCTGATGTTTAATCGTCAATTCTTCCTCACCCGGCTGTGCAGCGGCTGTAGCTGCCGTCGCATTGGCGGCCGGTGCAGGAGCGGCACTGTTGGTACCGCAAGCCGCGGTGAAGACCGCCAACAGGCCGGTAAATAAAATGGAAAGCAGTTTTTTCTTCATGATAAGCACCTCTTTGCGTTTTGATGTTGTAATTCGCCCGACTCATCTTCAAATGCCAGTTGCGTTATTGTAGCAGCTTCCTGGCGATGAGCTGGCTATGTAATTGGCCAACAGAACATTCGATAATGATATTCATTATCAATTAGTCGAACACTTTTGATTATATTCATTCCCGTTTATTTGTCAAGCGCTCTATTTTTTGTTTGCCAAAAAACAGCGAACGCTCTAATCACCTGAATACTTTTCATTGCACAAGCAAAGCAGATATGGGATTATTTACAATGTGTAGTGCGATCCGCCGAAACATTCCGGTGGAGCAAAATGCTGGAGGGGTGAGAAGCTTGAAAAAGAGAATCGCCATTGATATGGACGAAGTGATGGCCGATGCCGTCAGCAAACATTTGGAATTGTTCAACCGCGATTACCAGGAAAACCTGACGGTCGCTGATTTGCAAGGAAAGAAATTGCGGGATTTGCGCCCGCATTTGGCCGAGCAAATCTCCGCTTACTTTGATCAGGATTCATTTTTCCGCGATTTGAAAGTGATGGAAGACAGTCAGGAAGTGATTCGCGAACTGAGTGAGCATTACGAGATTTTTATCGCCACTGCCGCGATGGAGGTGCCCAATTCCTTCGCCGACAAATATGCCTGGCTGCGGGAACATTTCCCCTTCTTGAACGATATGAACTTCGTTTTCTGCGGAAATAAAAGTATTATCCATGCCGATTACCTGATTGATGACAATGTGAAACATTTCCCCAACTTTTGTGGACAGGGCATCCTGTTTACCGCCCCTCATAACATTCACGAAACGGGCTATGTCCGGGTCAATAACTGGAAAGAAGTGCGCGCCTATTTTTTGTCGTAGCCCGTACGCGTTCTGCCTAAACCAAAACGGCCTTGAGCAAGCGTTCCCCGCTATGCATCAAGGCCGTTTATCCGTTATCCGCCTAACTGCCTGTACCGGCAACTTCATATACATAAGCAACAAACATTACGGTGGTAATCACACAAATGACCAGCATGATGACCCCGCTCTTGATCCGTTGCTGAAACAGTCGAAGAATCCCCAGACTAAACAGACAGCCGGTGATGGCCAAATAGGCAGCCGCGATCCAAAATTGTTGCCATGTTAAACTTCCGATATCCACACTAACCAAACAAATGCTCCACCTTTCCCGAATGCTCCATACTGTTGAATGAGACCACTACTTCTTGACTATAACAAAATTTGCGGCGGGAATCTTCTTTTTCGGCAACTCGTCAAAAAACCGACGTATTCATAGCAAAAGAGTGTCCACACAAACGGGACACCCTTCCCTATCGAACTCCACTTACGCTTGATAACCATCCACGATCACATCGAGTTTTCCCGTTGCCGGATCGATAATCAGTCCGTGTACAGGGGTTGTTTTCGGAATCAATGGATGCTGTTTGATAATCGACACGCTCTGTCTGACGCTTTCTTCCACACAATCAAAACCATGCAGCCATTCTTCCAATCGAATCCCCGAATGTTGCAATACACCGATCGTTTCCGGTGATACTCCCCGCTTGGTCATTTTTTCAATCATCGCTTTCGGATCGATTGCGCTCATCCCGCAATCGTAATGACCGACGACGATCACTTCCTCGGCGTTTAATTCATAAAGCGCCACCAGAATACTGCGCATGACGCTGCCAAACGGATGGGAAACAATGGCGCCCGCACTCTTGATGTGTTTAAAATCACCATTATGTAAATTCATCGCTTTTGGCAGCAATTCAACGAGGCGTGTATCCATGCAAGAAATTACGGCCAGTTTTTTGTTTGGAAATTTGGTTGTTTGGTATTGCTCATATGCTTTTGTTTCCACAAATTTTTGGTTAAATTCCAGAATATCTGCCAGAATACTCATTATCCATACCACCTTTTCCTCTTTATTTTACGCTTTCTGTTCCGTTTTGTCGATTGTTTGCCGCTTCACTGCGATCGCTGGAAAAACAGACTTCGCCAAGGAGTGGTCCCGTTGGAAATTTACTGTCGCTATCATCAGGTCAGTCCTTTTTGTTTGGGGAAAAACAGACCTCTGAACAAAAACGAGATGACGATTGAACACTTGATTCCCAAAACGCGGATGCGGCAAGCCAGTTTTCGCGACCGGTTCGGGTTAAAGGGCATAGGAACATCTTCGCCAGAGAATACCGATATTTCCTGCAAACGTTGCAACCATTTCAAAAAAAATGCAACCGATCTGGAATTTGTCTGGAAGCTGCGTTACTTCCAGCAGTATCAGATCGATATTCGCAGCAAGGCCAAACTGCTCGCCTCGCTGCCCGGCACGCTGCCACGCCTGTCCCCTGACGATCTGCAGGCGTTGCTGCGAACCATCCAGTACGGGGAATGCCAAATCAATCGGGAAACGGCCAGACTGACCTTGGGCAAAAATGTCCTGGTGATGCAAGCAGGGCGGCTGATCGATTTCCGGAGAGGCAACAAAACCAAAGTGCTCTTTTCGGCTTCGTCTACAAGCGAGTGAGCTTTCGCTGCAAACGGTCGATCCGCTGTTCACAGGCCCGCAGATCCTGCTTGGCTTTTTGACGCAGCAAACTCCCCTTTTGCTGGAGCAGCCGCTGGGCATGCTTGGCATAATAGAGCGCCTTCTCCGCGTCTTTTTGCTGATGTTCATAAATCTTGGCCAACTCAATGAAAAAGTCGGCGGAGAGGTAGCCGCCTTCCTGCAGCAAACCTTCCCAGACGGCGAGTGCCTGGGAATAATTTTTTTGTTTTTTGTAGAGGTGACCAAGCGCGATGCACGCCTCTTTGCGCAAGGAATGCCGGCTATTGGCGATTTGTTCGTACAAAATGGTCGCTGGCTGATCTGCTCCCAGCGTTTCAAACCAGCGGGCGATTTCAAAACGCTCTTCCGCGCTAGCCGCCTGTTGTTCCAGCAGCAAGCCGGAAAGGTGTATATAGAGGGTAATCAGCGACAAAACGTCCCACTCATTATGCTGTAAAACCCCTGTAATCGTATCGGGATTGGCGTCCTGTAAATAATCGAAATAAAGAATCGGAGCCATATAGCCGGGCACATCCTCCTGCCGCTTGACCCCCAGCTTCGCTTGTTCAATGAGGGACAAACGACAGGACGCCAATTCGTGCTTCCACAAACGTCTCGCTCCGTGCAACAGATCAAAATGGCCAAATTGGGGCAATTGCGGAACCTCATGCCGGACCAGTGTATGTCTGGTCCTCACCTGCGGCCAGTCAAAGGACTTTCCGTTAAAGGTAACAAGATGGGTAGCGGAGTCAACCGCTTGCAAAAACGATTGATAGAGTGCAATCTCCGCATTCGCTTCCGCCAAAAAATGCTGCCGCATCACGACGCTGTCCCCGTCAAAACGGCTGTAACCGAGCAGAAAAATCGTATTGCCGACGCCCCCCTGCAAGCCCGTCGTCTCCGTGTCAAAAAACAGCAGCTGTTCTGCATTCAGCCCCGCTGCAGATAGCGGATGATCCAAACCGCAGCTTTGCCAGGCAGCCAAAATTTCATGCAATTGTTCAAACCGATACCGGCCGTGCTGATAGGCAAGCGGATAACGCACCTCGCGGACCATCACGAATTCGTCTGCCCAAAACTGCGGTTTGGCTTGCAGCTTGTTCCACTTGTCCATATGCGGGATTTCTTTTGCTTCATGCGCTTCCGGCAAACTCAACGCCGGTTGCTGTTTTTCCTCCAGTTGCATATGTCCCTTCAGGCGATTCAATTTTCCCTTAAGAGACATAAAGCGTACCTCCCTGCGCCACCCGCAGCAAAGACTGGGCCAGCTCTTTGCCCCCTTCTTCCGCCGCACCAATGCAGGACGGACAGCCGCTTTCACAGCCGCATGACTGAATCAAATGTTCCGCCTGCTGTAAGATCGTGCCCATTTCCTTGTATACTTCTTCGCTTAATCCGATGCCGCCCGGGTAGCGGTCGTAAAGGAAAACGGTCGGTTGTCCGGAATGAATCGCTTTTCGTTGGGCAATGACATGCAAATCCATTGGGTCACACATAACAAACAACGGTGCCACATGCTGCAAAACATGCGCGACGCCGATCAATCCCCGCTCCACTTCCGTCTGCCCCATCGTTTGCAGCAGCGTTTCCGGAAAACTGACCCAAGCGGCATTGGTATGCAGCTCTTCTTCGGGAAGATGAATGGGGCCCGAACCGATGTTTTCATGGGTTTCAAACTTGATCTTTTTGAACATCGTCGCCATCGCGTGGACCGATACTTCGCCGTAAGCGATCTCCACCTGTCCGTTCGTCCGTCCTTGTTCTTCCTCCAGCACTTTCAATTGCACGGCCAGGTTGGCATCCGTGTAATAGTCGACCTGCACCTCACGCACATACGCCTTTTTCTCCGCGTAGTCGAGCCGCTCAACTTGATACTGGGTGCCTTGGTGCAAATAGATCGCTTCTTCGTGCAACAGCGTCAACGAGCTAAACCGATCCATCTCGCCGATCACACGCTCGTTTCCCTGCTCCGTAATATCAATGATCACGACATTTTCCTGAGCAGCGGATCGCAAACTGACGTTGTGGGCCGGAAACGACTCGTTCATCCAAAACCATTTTCCTTTGGCAAAATGCAAAATTTGCTCCTCCGTGAGAAATTCCAATATTTCCACAATCTCCGCTCGCCCAAACCGCTCTCCTTGCCGAAACGGCAGTTCGTAGGCGGCGCATTTGATATGGTCAACAAGAATAATCAGATTGTCGGGATTGATTCGCGCCGTTTCCGGGCTCCGCTCAAAGAAGTATTCGGGATGCTGGATGATATACTGATCGAGCGGAGAAGAGCTGCCGACCATAATCACGGCGGACTCGCCCTGTCTGCGGCCGGCTCGCCCCGCCTGTTGCCAGGTGCTGGCCACTGAACCGGGATACCCGGTGATGATGCAAGCCTGAAGCTGGCCAATATCAACGCCGAGCTCCAAAGCGTTTGTGCTGACCACCCCGATAATCTCGCCTTGCCGCAGCCCTCGCTCGATTTGTCGGCGTTGGCTGGGCAAATAGCCGCCGCGATAGCCTTGAATCGTCTTTGGCCCCAATTTCCGCTTGATCAGCTCTTGCAAATACGTCAGCAAAATCTCCACCCGCACGCGGCTGCGGGCAAACAAAATCGTTTGAATGCCGTTCTGCAAAAATTGGGCGGTCAAATCCCGCGCTTCCAATGTGGCGCTGCGACGAATGTTCAACTGCTGATTCACTACCGGAGGATTATAGAAAATAAAATGTTTCTTTCCGGCCGGAGCGCCGTTGTTGTTCACGAGCTGCATCGGTTTTTCGGTGAGCTGTTCGGCCAGCTCGCGGGGATTGGCGATTGTCGCCGATGTGCAAATAAACTGTGGATCGCTTCCGTAAAAGCGGCAGATCCGTTGCAAGCGGCGCAGCACGTTGGCCACATGACTGCCAAAAACGCCGCGGTATGTATGCAATTCGTCAATCACCACATATTTGAGATGTTCAAAAAAGGAAACCCATTTGGTATGATGCGGCAAAATGGCCGAATGCAGCATATCCGGATTGGTAATGACAATGTTGCCCGCCTTGCGGATCATCTGTCGGATGGCGGAAGGAGTATCCCCGTCATACGTCTCCGATTTGATTGCCAGCCCCATTTCGTTAATCCAGTCATGAAGCTCGCTCTTTTGATCCTGGGCGAGCGCTTTTGTCGGAAACAAGTATAATGCCCGGGCTTCCTGATCTTCCGTCAGCTTTTGCAACACCGGCAAATGATAGCACATGCTTTTACCGGATGCGGTCGGGGTAACCGCCACAATATTCTTCCCCTCGCGAACCAGTTGAAACGAACGGGCCTGATGCGTATATAAAGAATCGATGCCCCGCTTGGCCAAGGCTTGGCAAATCCGTTGATCCAGCTCTTCCGGAAACGGTACGGTTTGTGCCAGACGGGGCGGAATTGTCGTCCAATGAACGATATTTCGCCGGAAACGGTCATCCGCGCGCAAGTACTCTAAAATTTCCGATATTCCCATTTTCCCTTGCATCTTTTCACCTTCTCCCTCTTTATTTTACGAATGAATGTTCGGCCTGTAAAGCAAAGAAAGCGCGACCGCTTGAAAACTGCCGAACAGAAAAAAGCA
The DNA here is from genome assembly GCF_016908525.1 of Brevibacillus fulvus. GTDB lineage: Bacteria > Bacillota > Bacilli > Brevibacillales > Brevibacillaceae > Brevibacillus_G > Brevibacillus_G fulvus. The sequence goes on along the minus strand of NZ_JAFBEB010000001.1, from coordinate 406,416 downwards.
ACCGAGCCAATCGGTTGCTTTTCCAGCCATGACAGCGAGTATGCTCAATCCGCTTCCCATTCCGGCTGTTCTCCCAAATGACGGTTAAACCAGATGAAAAGCGCGTCGAGCAAGAGAATCGCCATCGTCACATAAAAGACGGTACGCAGTCCGAACGCGGCTGCCACGTGGCTGCCCATCAACGGTCCGATCAAGTTGCCCAAAAACAAAGAGGATGTGTTAAAACCATATGCCGTAGCGAGAAGATTGGGCGGGGCCATCTTTTTAACCAGCACGTTCAAGGACGGAACCATCCCGCCGACAAACAGCCCCAGCAAAAAACGTCCGAGCAGCAGCACAACGATTCCGGTTGCCCATGCTTGCGGCAAAAAGGCCAAAGCAGACATGCTCATGGCGATCAGCAGCGTTTTTCGCTGGCCGATCCGATCTCCCAACCGCCCCAACGTCGGCGCTCCGATCAGATTGGCAAATCCGGTGATCGCCACTACCAATCCGGCGACCAACTCCAAATGGCCCCCGTGATAAATCGTCCGGGTGTAGACCGTCACAATCGGCTCGATGCTCATCATCCCGAGATTGGTAATGAAGGAGGCAACGAAAACGGGCAAAATCGGTTTGATGGTTGCCCAGTCCATCTTCGCTGCTTTGCTGGTTGTGTCGGCTGTCTTTTTTTCTTCATGAACGAGAAAAAAGACGACCAAACTGGCGATGAAAAACAAACCACCCGTAAACAGGAACACGTTGCGGTATCCGACAGCCTCGGCCAACACTCCACCGAACAAGGGCCCCAACAACGATCCGGCAATTCCTCCCGTCTGCAGCAATCCCAACGCCCTGCCTGAATATTCCGTAGGGGTGATGGACGCCTGCAAGGAAACCGCCATTGAAATAAAGCCGGAAAACACGCCGTTAAGCAACCGCAGCGCCAGCAGTTGCCACGGTGCCGTCACAAACCCCATTAAGGTGGTGACGACACACATCCCCAAAGCCGCACGCAGCAACATGATCTTTCGTCCATGTTTGTCCGCGATCCTGCCCCACAGCGGTTGAAACAGGAAAGAGGTGACAAACTGCGCTGAAAACACCCAGCCGGACCAGCGTTCCAGATCCTCGAGCTGATGAACCCCGAGGTGCTCAATATAGTAGGGCAGAAACGGGATGACGAGGTTCGTCCCGGCCGTTATGGAAAAATTCGCCGCCCATAAAATCCATAATGTACGTTTCCACTTCAAATTGTCCCCTCCAAACCCGATAACCTAAGATAGTAGTGAAAAGTTCACCAGGATTTCTCTTTTGTTTTTTACCATACCCTGTTTTTGCAGTTCCATGAAAATTTCCATTGCTTGGCTGGCAAAAGAATTAGTTGTATCGTACACCAATTTTACAAGAAGCGACAATATCTTAAAAAATATTTTTTATATATCAATTAATAAGTACCGATTAACTTCATTTATACTGTGTTTAATTCCAGCCAGAATCGTAAAAATTAACTTTGGTGATCAAGATGACAAAAAGAGACATGGCCTTAGTTGAATATCATCGCCGACATATTTTGCGGATTTTGCGGCAAATCCGTCTAAAACCTTATCTTCCCTATTGGGGCGAGCTGTATTGTTCGCTGGAGCAGCTTCGGTCGATTGCGAAGCTTAATCGCACTGATTTGGATATTTTTGCAATTTATCCCGTTGGCACACTTCTTTACAGCGTCCATCTGGATCAGTTCATGGCGATTGTTCCCGAACTCAACATAAAGATCGGCATGCAGTTGGAGGAATGCATTGACTCTTTGCAGCAAGGCAGGTTTTCTCCGTTTCCGCGAAAACCCAAGCAGGCGGATGATCCGGGCACTATCGCATTTGGCAAAATACGCAATCGTTGATAACTGCCAAACCGGATTCCCTGATGTCCGCAAGCATGGTAAACTGGAAGCATCATGTGTTTTACGGCAGAAGGGTAGAGTAAAAAATGCATTTAATGAGTTTGATTATGATCGTCGGGATTGGTTCGATCAGTTTTATTTTTAGCAAAGTCCGCTTCCGGCGATATTTTGGCTATTATTCCCTGGTTATTCATGTCTGTTATTTGCTGCTCAGCATTTGGCTGGGGAAAAACCTGCACAGCGAACATTCCCTGTATCCCGACGGCGGGGATTGGGTCAGCTTCTTTATCGGCGTACCTGTCTATGGCCTGTTGCTAGGTGGTGCTTATCCCCTGTTCAGAAGAAAATGGAAACGGAAAAAGTAAAGGGACTTCAGCTTTGAAGTCCCTTTCGTGCAAATACAAACGTGCAGGCAAGCGAAAACACGAATCAAGCGGTGTGAACAAGCTTGGCTGCCAATTTGTCCAGCATATCCTCCGTCATACGCGCCAAATCGTATGCCGGTGCAAAGCCCCATTGCTCTCGGGCTGCCGACACATCCAACGAGTCGGGCCAGCTTTCGGCGATCGCCTGTCGGATCGGATCAATCTCATAGGCGAGCTGGAAGTGCGGCAAATGATTGCGAATCGCAGCGGCAATAGCCTCCGGATCAACACTCATCGCCGTCACATTATACGCGTTGCGGTTGACCAGTTTGGCTGGGTCCGCTTCCATCAAGGCAACAATCGCATCGAGCGCATCCGGCATATACATCATGTCCAGATAGGTTCCGGCTGCCAGGTAAGACGTATAACGCCCCTGTTGGATTGCTTGGTAGTAGATCTCCACGGCGTAATCGGTCGTTCCCCCGCCAGGCGGAGTCACATAGGAGATCAAGCCGGGAAAGCGCAAACCTCTCGTATCAACGCCAAACTTGTGATAATAGTAGTCGCACAGCAATTCCCCCGCAACCTTGTTGACCCCATACATTGTCGTTGGCCGCTGAATCGTTTCTTGCGGTGTCAGTTTTTTCGGCGTAGTTGGTCCAAACGCCCCGATGGAACTGGGGGTAAAAAACTGACAGCCGAGGGAACGAGCCACTTCCAGCGCATTGACCAGACCGCCCATATTCAAATTCCAGGCCAATAGCGGATTCGCTTCTGCTGTTGCCGACAGCAAGGCGGCGAGATGAATAATCGTATCCACCCGATATTTTTGGGCAATTTCGTGCATGCGGTTTGCGTCCATTACATCCAACAGCTCAAACGGCCCGCTCTCCTCGATGACGCCGGCACAGTGGCGAATATCCGTCGCGATGACCTGATCGTTTCCATACAGCTCACGCAGTTTTGTCACCAATTCCGAACCAATTTGCCCTAAGGCACCTGTCACCATGATTCGTTTCATGCCAGTATCCCCATTTCTTTCCCAACTTTTTCATAAATAGCCAACGCCTGATCCAGCATTTCTTTCGTATGCGCTGCTGTCGGCATATTTCTGACCCGTCCCGTTCCCCGCGGCACCGTTGGAAAGACGATCGCTTTCGCATAGACTCCTTCTTCATACAAGCGTCTGCTGAATTCCTGCGTTTGCTTTTCATCCCCGATAATGCAGGGCGTAATCGGTGTTTCGCTCTGACCGATATCAAAACCCAATTGGCGCAGACCCTGTTTCAAATATGTTCCATTTTCCCACAGCCGATCATGCAATTCCGTGCTGCCGGCTAAAATGTCGATCGCCGTCAGACAAGCGGCAACATCCCCCGGCGGCAAAGCGGTCGAGAACAAAAACGGCCGGCTTCGCACCTTTAACCAGTCAATGAGCTCCTGCTTGCCGGCGACATATCCGCCGACTACGCCGATTGCTTTGGATAACGTTCCGATTTGGAAATCGACCTTGTCGGACAGGCCAAAATGTTTGACCGTGCCGGCTCCCTTGCCCAAGACCCCGGAACCATGCGCGTCATCCACATACGTAATCAAATCGAATTCATCGGCAATTTGGACGATTTCCGGCAATTTGGCGATATCCCCGTCCATGGAGAACACCCCGTCGGTAATGACCATGATTTTTTTGTAAAGACCGGACTGTTTGGCCTCTTTCGCTTTCAAGCGCAAATCATCCATGTCAGAATGCTTGTAAGGAATAATCTTTGCTTTGGACAAACGGCAGCCGTCAATGATGGAAGCATGATTTAACTCGTCGGAAAGAATCGCGTCCTGTTTGTCCATCACCGCCGAGATGGCCGCCATATTGCAGTTAAAACCGGATTGATAGGCAATGGCCGCCTCTGTCTGCTTGAAGTGGGCCAGCTTTTGCTCCAGGCTGACATGAAGCTGCAACGTTCCGTTGATCGTTCTGACCGCCCCGGCTCCTACCCCGTACTGGCGAGTCGCCGCCACCGCTGCCTCGATAAGGCGAGGGTCGGTAGCCAATCCCAAATAATTGTTGGAAGACAAATTGATTCGTTCTTTTCCGCCAACCTTGATTATCGGGCCGTTGGCGGTTTCCAGCGGATCGATCACGTTGTATAACCCTTTGCTTTTTAACTCCGCCAAATTTTCTTCAAGAAACTGCCGCAAGATGCTGCTGCCCATTGTCCATTCCTCCACTTCAGCTTTCAAAGTTTTCCTGAATTATCCATTCCTCGCCAACAGATGTCTTTCCTGAGTAGACAAAATGATTCCAGTTAAAAACGCTATATAATAAGGTTTACCTGCTGTAAGATTATCATTTTTCTTGCCCAATGTCCATATGGAGCGGACATATTTTGCGCAAAAAAACAGGGGATTTTTTCATCCCCTGTCCGGATTGCCACTTGCTATTGACCATACTCCAACCCAAAGCCAAATGGGTACAACAATTTCCCGTCCAGCCCCGGAATCGCCACCGGCAGTTTGCCCGTCGGTTTGGTTTCGCCAAACAGGACAGCGGCGGCGGCCTTAAAGCTGGCTTCGCGAAAACCGTACTGCGCCAGGTAAGCATCAGCTTCTGTTAGCGCGCTGATGTCGTACGGATTGCGAATCGCCACAACAATGACCGGTTTGTCAGTCGATTGCAGCAATTGCCGGTACAGAGCCATCACCGGATGTGTGGGCGAACGATCGGCCGCTGTGGCGCTGTAAGAACCAATGATAACGGCATCGGCAGCCGCAAGCTTGTTCTTCAGCTCGTCTGTCCATTTGCCTTCGCTGACATCCGCAACGGCAGTACGCGGATTATATCTCTTGATTGCCGCCGCCAGATTGTTTACATAAGAACTGCCAACGACGAGCAGATTCCGGTTTTGATTCGGCGCCAACGGCAAGATTTGCTCGTTTTTCACCAACGTAATCGATTGACCGGCGATTTCCGCCTCGGTGGCCCGATGTTCCGGCGAACCGACGATTTGCTTGGCTGTTTGGATCATTTGCGCTAGATCGCTCGGCTGTTCGGTTTTGAAAATCCCCCGCTTGACTTTCAGTGTCAAAATACGACGCACCGACTGCTCAATGCGTTGTTCACTGATCTCCCCGTTGTTGACCGCCTGTTTAAGCCCTTCGCTTACTTCCGCCAAACCAACCGGCATCAGGATAATGTCCACCCCCGCCTTGACCGCTCGAACGGCGGCGTCAACAGGTCCAAAATGGTCGGCAATCGCCTGCATATTCATGGCATCGGTAGACACCACTCCGTCGAAGCCCAATTGATCCCGGATCAATCCTGTAATCACCTTTGGCGAAAGCGTAGCCGGCAGCGCGATCAGCGTGCCGTCTTTTTGCGAAACAACTTTGGTATCGTCGATTTTGGGGAAGGTGACATGGGCAGTCATAATCGCGTCGACTCCCTGCTCGATTGCTTGCTTGAACGGATACAGCTCTATTTGCAGCAGGCGGTCCATATCATGGGGTACTTCCGGCAGTCCCAAATGGGAATCGACCGCTGTGTCGCCATGGCCCGGGAAATGCTTCGCCGTCGCTGCGATGCCGTTTTGCTGCAGTCCTTGCACATAGGCGATTCCCAACTCAGCCACCAGCTGCGGGTCACTGGCAAACGAGCGGACGCCGATCACAGGGTTATCCGGATTGTTGTTCACATCGAGATCAGGCGCGAAATCGGTATTAATGCCAAGTGCGGCCAGCTCTTGCCCAATGACATCGCCGGCGGCGCGAGCCAATTCAACCGATCTCGTTGCCCCGATCGCCATGTTGCCCGGCAGGTCAGTCCCTTCCTGCAAGCGGGTGACGATCCCTCCTTCCTGGTCAATGCTGATCAGCAAGCCATACTTCTCCGCCGCTTGTTGATAGTCGTTGACCAGCCGTACGGTTTGTTCGGTATTGACCACATTCTCCCGGAACAAAATCACGCCGCCTACATGGTACTTTTGAATCTGTTTTGCGATTTGCGGAAGCATCGTCGTCACATCTTTCCCCTCATACTTCCGGAAATCCGGCATCAGCAGCTGACCGATTTTTTCTTCCAATGTCATCCCGGAAATCGCTTTGCTGATCAGTTGGTATCGTTCGCCAATTTCCTTGACCACTTTGGCGGCCGGTTGCGAGCCCCGGTTATAATCGATGGCAATGCGATCGGCGAATTGTCCATCCGTCACCTGGATAAACGTTCTGCCATTGTGGTTCAGCAGGCGAACGAATCCTTGATTATCCACTGTTGCCACATTTTTGTTGGACGAACTCCATTGCAAAGAACGGTTCACCTTGGCAAAATGCCCGTCGGCAAATACATGCAGCGCGACCAATTGCAAAGTTTCTCCCTCTACTGCCGCTTCCACTTCCGGCAAGTTCATCTGGATGACGAGATCAACGACCGGCGACTGATCGGCCGCTTTTGCCGCAAAGGGAGTGAAAAAACTGGTCTGCGACAGCCAAAAAGTCAAGAGCAACGCTACGATCATCAAACGTTTCCCATTGAACAAATGGGTCATGGGCATTTCCTCCTTCACGGATGTTTCCCGCTTTGTTTATTCTTGGGTCCAGCCGTCCGCAATCCAGTTTGCCTTGAGCGGCTGACCATTCTGCCCGAAAATTTGCGGATTGTGAAGATACCAGCCACGTCCGTTTACCGATTCGTCTGTCGCATAACGGAACCGCAGCTTTTTGGTTCCTGCCGGAATTTTCCAGGAAAGCTGCTGCCAGTCGCTCTCCCCGGTCATCCCTGCTCCGATGGACTGCCAGTTTTGTCCGTCCGTCGTTGCTTCAACATAACCGTAGTCCCGCTCATTTTCGATCCGGTACCAGACGTCGGCGGAAAGTGTCCCTCCCTCTGGCAATTTGATCTCTGCCGTCAATGTCGTTTGCAGCTGATCGCCGCTGCCGGCAAACCAGCGTTTGTCTTTCCACGGGTTGGCAACAGGAATAGCCAGTGCCGCCTGCCTTGCCACAGTTCTGCGCACCGGATTGGTCGACACAGTCTCGCGGGTAGGATGTACGCGGTTGGTCAGCAAAATACAAATGGTTTCATTATTGGGACTCACGACAATCGACGTTCCGGTGTAGCCGGTATGCCCCATGGAAAAGGCGTCCCCCAGCGCATCCATGTACCAGCCCTGGTTCAACTCCCAGCCTAGCCCGTGATCATCACCGGGAAATTGCGGTAGTTGGTTTTCCATCATCAATTTGACCGATTGTTTGGACAAAATCTGTTGGCCTTTGTACGTGCCTTTATTCAGCATCATTTGGGCAAAGACGGCCAAATCCCGGGCGGTGCTGAACACGCCGGCATGACCGGCCACTCCATCAAGCGACCAAGCTTTTTCGTCATGGACCTGCCCCCAGACCATCGGCCGGTTCGTCCACGGCTGTGACTCGGTGGCCGCAATTCGCTTCTTCAAGCGCTCGGGCGGATTGTACATCGTGTCGGACATCCCCAGCGGTTCGACAATCTGCTGCTCGACATACTGGTCCAGACGCTGCCCGCTTATGCGCTCAACCAATGCTCCCAAGACGATCAGGTTCAAATCGCTGTAAACGTATTGTGTTCCCGGTTCGCTTTGCAGCGGATGGGCAAAGACAATCTGCAGTCGGTCTTCACGACTGGTACCTTGCAAATACAAGTCTTTGATGGAAGGTTCAAAGCCGGAGGTATGCACCAGCAGTTGACGAATGGTGACCCGCTCCTTGCCGTTTGCCGCAAATTCAGGGATATACTTGGCCACCGGATCGTCGAGTTTGAGCTTTCCTTGGTCATACAACTGCATGATGGCGGTAGCCGTAAACAATTTGCTGATGGAAGCCAAGTCAAAAATCGTGTCCGGCTTCATCGGTATCGGTTCATCCATGAGACCAAACTGGTCATCGGTATAGCGGGCCGCGTAACCGTAAGCCTGTTCTTTGACAATCACTCCCCGGCGGGCGATCAGGACAACTGCGCCCGGCATCGTCTTCTTCGCAATCTCCGCTTCGATCAATCGATCGATTTGCGCCAGCGGTTCGGCTGTCATTCCTGCTGCCGCATGGGCGCCTGGATGCAAAACGGATGAAGAATGCCCTGGCTGATCCCAAGAGTGACGCAAAGGGTTTTTGACCGGTTTCGCTTTCTTGTTTGTTCCCGCTTGGACGGTTTGCTCCTGCCCGGTTTGGACGGGTTCCTGCCCGGTCGGTTCGGCCGATACAGGCGGACGAAGCAGGCTGAAGCTCAAGACGGCACTTAATACAAGCAGGGTCTTTTTTTTCTTCACAACCATCTCTCCCCTGTTTATTTATAAAGCAAATAGCGTTGCCGCAATTCCTTGAATTTGTTCAGTTCCGGCTGCCAGGCGGCAATGATTCGTTCAACCGTTGCTCCGTGATCGATCGCCTGCCGGATTTGGTCTGTCCCGAGCAATTTGTCGATATAGTGGTCACTGCGCCAAGCAAATTGAGGAGACATCGCTTTTACCGCCGAGATGATCTCCAGTGAAGTGCGCACAGGCTGAAAAGCTTTGCGGTCCGTCACATAGATCTGGATACCGCCGACATTCTCCCCCTGATACTTCGAAAAGGTGGGCGAGAAATAAGCTTCCCGAAATTGCACCCCGGGCAAGCGGCGCTCGTTCAGCCGTTCGGCAAGCTCCCAGCCTTTGAGATAAGGCGCTCCGATCAGTTCAAACGGCCGTGTCGTTCCCCGGCCTTCCGACAGATTGGTTCCTTCAAACAGACACATCCCCGGATAGACCATCGCCGTGTCCACTGTGGGCATATTGGGTGACGGCATAACCCAAGGCAAACCGGTTTCTTCATATGCGGTGTCCCGTTTCCAGCCTTGCATCTGGATAACTTGCAATGATGCTTTTCGCCCAATCTCGTTTGGTACATATTGCTCATTGAACAACAACGCCAATTCTCCTACGGTCATTCCATGGCGAACGGGAATCGGAAAGACACCGACAAACGATTGAAAACGAGGATCGAGTACCGGTCCTTCCACTTGCTCTCCCCCCAGCGGGTTGGGCCGATCCAGGACAAGAAATGGTTTATCCGCCAAGGCTGCCGCTTCCATTGCATAAGCCATCGTGGAAATATAGGTGTAAAAGCGAGCGCCAACATCCTGGATATCAAACAGAATGACATCCGCTTCGGCAAACATCGGAGCGATTTGTTGCGGAGTTTTGCCGTACAAGTTGTAAAAAGGCAGCCCCGTTTTTGGATCTTCATACGTTCCAGGGGCAGAACCAGCCTGCTCGGTCCCGCGAATCCCGTGTTCCGGACCGTAGACGGCTACCAAATTCACTTTTTTGGCTAAAAGCGCATCGACATCATGCGTTAAGCGGGACGTCACTCCCGTTGGATTGGTGAGCAGGCCCACCTTTTTCCCATCCAGTATTTCCGGATGTTCCAGCAAAATCTCGATGCCTGTTTTAACTCGCGGTTTTTTTTCGCTTGCCGTGTTGGCCGCTTGCACCGTTCCCAGCCAACAAAACAAGACCGCCAACAACAGCAGCGAAACGGCACCGTTCCGCCAACGTTTGCTTCGCAACATAGCCCACCTCCCACGTTTTATGCGGTTTCTCCACTCTTATCTTCTTTTTAGGCTCTGACAAACACCTTGCTATTTATACCCATTATCTTAAATTGTTTCCATCCATTTAGCGTGAGTATTAAATACCAAATTTTTCTATACATTCCCAATCTTCAAAATAACAGATAGTAGAAAGGTCGCGATTGCCGAAAATAGCAAACCCCCCACTCGAAGCATTCGTCTTTTCTCTGACGATGCCCGAATGAGGGGTTGCAAGGTTTTTTTCACAAATCTATCACAACAAGTCTTTATATTTCTTGTAAAAAATCCAAATGGACAAGCCAAACACGACCGTTGCCAAATGTACACCGATGATCAATATCCAGATTGCCATAATTGTCCCTCTTTTCTCAAGATGGAGCCGTGATTACAAAACAAAATATAACAAGGTAAGCAGTGAAATGATTGCTGCAAGCGCATATATAATCATCATATTGGTGTAACGCTTTTTCGTTTTCTTGCCGTAATCCGCTTCTACCGGATTTCGTCCAATCCACAATGTCCCTACCAGTCCAATCAAGCATAGGATCGCGAAAATAACGATATATGGAGCAGTTGACATAGATGGTTCCCCCTTTACTTGCTACAATTCCATTCTATTATGCACGGCAGGCAGCAAAAAACATCCACTTTGCCAGAAAAAATGCCGTCCACTTTTCTGCAAAAATACGCCTCTATCAGCATACCATGTTGACCGGCTGGCTGTAACAATTGATTCGGTATTTGTCTGTTTTTTTACATTCCTTTCTGTTCTCTGCCTTTTCTCCTATCCGCGACTGCGCTACAATAAACGAATGGAGTATTTCACCACTAGACCAAAGGCTGTGACTGGCACAATGGAATGGAAGCCAAAACGTGGATCAGGCGTTCCGCTTTACAAACAAATCGCCGCTTATTTGGAAGAATGCATCATCAAAGGAGAATTTCCGCCGGGCAGTTTTTTGCCTTCGGAGAGAGAACTGGCCAAGAAATGGCAAGTCAACAGAAGCACGGTTGTTTCCGCATTTGAAGAACTGCGCGCATCCGGTATCATCGAGCGGATTCAAGGAAGCGGCACCCAAGTATCGTCCGTTCATGGGAGGTTCCCCCAGCAGCGAGTGCCGAATTGGGGTCACCTGGTTGAAGCAGGTTCATTTTTGCCTAATTACCCGTTGATCCGGAAAATTCGCAAGGAAACGTTGGACCACGAATTGATCGACATGGCCAGCGGCGAACTATCGCCAGACTTGTTCCCTGCCAATGCCTTTCAAACGATCATGGCCCAACAACCGTTCGACTATCATTTAGGGTATGGCCACCCGCAAGGCAATCTGGAATTGAGGCAGACGCTTGTGCACCATATGAAAAAATGGAGAGGCATCGACAGCACCGCTTCCTCCATCCTGATCACTTCAGGCGCTCAGCAAGCGCTTCATTTGATTGTGCAATGTCTGTTGAAACCGGGCGATGCCGTTGCCGTGGAAGACCCGTCTTATTTCTACTCGCTTCCGCTGTTTCATTCGGCCGGGGTACGCGTTTTTTCTCTGCCGGTAGGTGGAGACGGAATTGATCCCGACGACGTGCTGGAACTTCATCGCAAACATCGGATCAAACTGATCTTTGTAAACCCGAATTATCAAAATCCAACCGGCACCGTGCTGTCGCTTGCCCGCAAAAAAAGATTGCTGGAACTGTCCGTCCGTTTGGGTATTCCCATCGTCGAGGATGATCCCTACAGTCTGACAGCGTTTGATGGAGAACCGCCGCCTACGTTAAAATCGTTGGACCCGATGGCCAACGTGCTGTATGTCAGTTCACTAACAAAAATTGTCGCATCCGGCCTGCGCATCGGTTGGATTATTGGACCGCAAGCGGTGATGGAGAGGCTGGCAGACGCCAAGCAGATTATCGATTTCGGACATAGTGTTTTCCCCCAATGGCTGGCCAGCAAATTTTTAGGTTCGGATTCTTTTGTTCAGCATCTTCAGGCACTTCGCCACAGCTTAGGCCGAAAAAAAGATTTGATCACCTTCGCGCTGCATGACCTGCTGCCCACCGAGGTCGAATTTGTGGAACCTGCGGGAGGCATCCATATTTGGTGCCGGCTGAACCGGGAAGTAAACGAACAAAAACTGCTGAAGCAATCCATCAAGCAGGGAGTTGCCTACGTGCCGGGACTGGTGTTGGGTTCAAACAAAAACTGCATTCGCTTCACATTCGGGCGCGCCGAACAGGAACAAATCTATGAAGGAATCAAACGGTTCAGCGAGGTATTGAAAAGCTTGCTTCATGACAAATCTGGCGAATCGTCAGTCAACGTGCCCTAAGGAGGTGAGGTGAAGCGCATGATCGGTTACATCTGGCTAGCTGTTGCGATCGCCACAGAACTGTTTGCCACTTCCATGCTGAAAGCATCGAGCGGCTTTAGCAAGCTGTTCCCCAGTATCGGGGTGGTGATCGGCTTTGGGATCGCCTTTTATGCTCTATCCCAATCCCTGCTGCACATTCCGCTCAGCATTGCGTACGCGATTTGGTCAGGAGTCGGGACGGCCGTAACCGCTGTGATCGGGATCGCCGTCTGGAAAGAAAAGCTCACGCTCTCCGGCGTGCTCGGTTTGCTGTTAATCATCGCCGGTGTGGTTTTACTCAATCGAAACACGGCGAATGAGGCAGTCACCTTGCCTGACCAGTAAGCGGCCCGCTCTTGGCCTTCAAATATGCCAAAAACCTGCTGCGGCTGCAGCAGGTTTTTTTGGCGTCTGGTTGCTTATTGTTTGGTGACCAATTCCAAGTCAACCGGGATGAAGCTTTCCACTTTCTCGCCTTTCACGACTTTCAACGCTGTTTGAACAGACGTTTCCCCAATCGCTTCCGGTTTTTGCGCTACCGTTGCCGCCATTTTTCCATCGTTAACGGCTTTTACCGCATCATCGGTTGCGTCAAAGCCAACGACCGGGATGTTTTTGCCGGCTGCTTCCAACGCTTGCAGAGCACCCAAAGCCATTTCGTCATTGTGTGCAAATACAGCTTGAATGTCCGGGTTGCCTTGCAGGATGTTTTCCATTACGTTCATCCCTTTGGCGCGGTCAAAATCGGCTGGCTGGGAAGCAACCACTTTGATTCCCTCTTTGCCGTCAACCGCTGCATGGAAACCTTGACCGCGGTCACGTGCTGCCGATGTTCCGGCGATCCCTTGCAATTCCACGATGTTTCCTTTTCCATTCAAGGCTTTCAGGATATATTCTCCTGCCATTTGACCGCCTTTTACGTTATCGGATGCAATGTGGGAAACAACTTGTCCACCTTCAGCTGCGCGGTCGACCGTGATCACCGGGATGTTCGCTTGGTTGGCAGACTCAACCGCAGTGGCAATCGCGGCGCTGTCTGTCGGGTTGATCAAGATGACATCGACCTTTTTCTGGATCAAATCTTCGACGCCGCTGATTTGCTTCGCCGTATCGTCCTGGGCATCAACCACAATCAGTTCTGCCCCTGCTTCTTTTGCCGCTTTCTCCGCCCCTTCTTTCAGCGTAACGAAGAACGGGTTGTTTTGTGTGGAGATCGACAAACCGATCGTCACCTTGTCGGAAGCGCTGTTGGCAGCGTTTTCAGAGCTGTTCGCAGCCGGTTGCTCACTTGGTTTTGCGGAACCGCTTTCCAGGCTGGACTGCGTTGAGCATCCTGCGAGCACAGCCAACATCATGGTAGACGCAAGTGCAAATTTGGCAAATTTTTTCATTTGTTCATTTCCCCTTATCTTTGGTTTATTTATGAGATTTAGAACGGTCCAGCAAAACGGCGATCAAAATTACCGCCCCTTTGACAACTTGCTGATAGAAAGAAGAGACATTCAGCAAGTTGAGACCGTTATCTAACACACCGATGATCATCGCCCCAATCAGCGTGCCGACAATCCAGCCTTTTCCGCCGGACAAGCTGGTTCCGCCGAGTACGACCGCCGCGATCGCGTCGAGTTCGTACGACGTCCCTGCCGTCGGTTGCGCGGAGTTCAAGCGGGAAGTCAGGATGATTCCGCTTAAGGCGGCAAACAAGCCGCTGATGGAATAGACGATCACTTTTACTTTCGAGGTGCTGATCCCCGACAGGTTGGTTGCTTCTTCGTTGCTGCCCAAGGCATACACATGGCGGCCAAACGTTGTATTTTTGAGGATAATATACAAGATGACAAAGGAGATCAACATCCAGATAACCGGCATCGGAATATCGAGGAAAAATCCTTTTCCCAGCATGCCGAAATCATCATTCAGGCCTGTCACCGGTTTGCCTTCGGTGTATACGAGCGTCAGACCGCGGAAGACGGTCATTGTCGCCAATGTAGCGATGAATGGCGCGACTTTGCCTTTAGCGATCAACAAGCCATTGATCGCACCCATTACGGCGCCGCCCAATAATCCAAGCAACACGGCCAGGTATGTGTCCATGCCGCCGGCCATAAAACCGGCTGTGAGCGCACTGGACAAGGCCAAAATGGACCCTACGGACAAGTCAATGCCGCCGGTCAGGATGACAAAGGTCATGCCAAAGGCAATCAGCGCATTGATGGAAATTTGCCGGAGAACGTTGAAAATATTGCTAACTGTCAGGAAGTTGTCACTGACAATGCTTAACACGATAACAATCAATGCAAGTCCAAGCAAAGGGCCCATCCGTTGAATGACACTGGCACCCTTTTTATGAAGTTGCGCAGAACGTTGAACTTCAGCTTGCATAGCTATTTCCTCCCCCTGCTGCGGCGTGCATAATTTTTTCCTGTGTGGCTTCCTCACGGCTGAATTCTCCGGTGATGCGACCTTCGTGCATCACGAGAATCCGGTCACTCATCCCCAAAACTTCCGGCATTTCGGAGGAAATCATGATAATCGCCACGCCTTCTTTCACCAGTCGATTCATCAAGTCATAAATTTCCTTCTTCGCCCCGATGTCGACTCCTCTCGTCGGCTCGTCCAAAATCAAAATCTTCGGCCGGGTCGCCAACCATTTGCCAATCACGACTTTTTGCTGGTTCCCGCCGCTCAGCGAGCCAACGGTTTGTTCCCCGCTATGCGCTTTGATCAACAAGCTGCGGATCATTTCTTCCGTCAAGCTTTTTTCTTTGCCGAATTGCAGAAAACCGCCTGCGGACAATCTGCCCAGATTGGGCAAGGCCAAATTTTCGCGAATCGTTTGGGAAAGCACCAAACCTTCTTCCTTGCGGTCCTCCGTAACGAGAGCGATACCGGCGCGAATCGCGTCTCGAGGCTTCTTGATGCGGACTTCTTGTCCATCAATGAAGATGCGCCCCTGGTCAATCGGATCTGCTCCAAACAAGACGCGCGCCAACTCGGTTCGTCCCGCGCCCATCAATCCGGCAATTCCCAGAATTTCTCCGCCGCGAACAGAGAAAGAAATTTGATGGAGTTTGCCTGTGCGCGAAACTCCTTCCAGTCGCAATCGTTCCGCGCCAAGCTGAACTTCGATTTTGGGGAACCGTTCAGTAATTTCCCGACCGACCATCATGCGGACGATTTCATCCATGCTCGTTTCGCTCGTCCGTTTTGTCCCGACAAACTGACCATCGCGCAGCACGGTGATACGATCGCAAATTTGAAAAATTTCTTCCATCCGGTGGGAGATGTAGATCATCCCGACCCCTTTTTCCCGCAAGGAGTGAATGACTTCAAACAACGATTCAATCTCGCGGTTGGTCAAGGCAGCCGTTGGTTCATCCAGCACGAGGATGTCTGCTTGCATTGATAACGCTTTCGCAATTTCAATCATCTGCTGCTGACCGACGGATAACTCGCCAACCAACGTCGCAGGATCAAGCTGAATGCCCAGCTGGTCCAAATATTTTTGCGCTTCTTTCCGCATCAGCCGCCAGTTGATCCATTTCGTTTTGCCAATGGTAAATTCGCGTCCGAGAAACATATTTTCCATGATGCTCAAGTGGGGAATCAAATTCAGCTCCTGGTGAATGATCGCGATCCCCATTTTCGCAGCCGTCGCCGTCGTCATTTGCTCAAGCTGCTGTCCTTTGACCGTGATCGTGCCTTGATCTTTGCTGTAAATTCCGCCGAGAATTTTCATTAAGGTGGACTTGCCTGCACCGTTTTCCCCCATCAGCGCAAGCACTTCACCCCGTTCCAGGCGGAGCTCCACTCCATCCAGCACCTTCACACCGGGAAAGGATTTGCTAATGTTCTTCATTTCCAACAATAGCTCTGCCATGAATACCCCACCTTTTAAAAGATAACCCCCGCTTGCAGAATGATATTTGCGTAAGGAGTACATTCCCCTGTTCGAATCACCGCTTTTGCATGCCTGGTCAATTGTTTGAACTGCTCATGGGTGACCGTCTCGCTTTCCATTCCTTCCAGCATGCCTGACATTTCCTGCTTCAACTTTGGATTTTTTTCCGCCATTTCCTCTGCATAGACCACTTTTTCCACTTGCATCTCGGCGAGGATCGTTTCCAATGTAACGAGAAACGAAGGCAGGCCGGGCACTAATGCCAGGTCGATCCGTTTCACCCCTGGCGGGATCGGCAAACCCGCATCCGCGATCACAATTTGATCGGTATGGCCAAGTTCACTGATCACCTTGGTGATCTCGCTGTTCAACATCCCAAATTTTTTCATGCTAGTTCACCTCGTTGGCGGGAAAATTGCTCGACTTCGTCGGCCGTAGGCATCCCTTGCTGTGCGCCCAGTTTGGTTACAGCCAGCGCGCCTACCATGCTGGCATAGCGGATCGCATCCTGTACACTCGATCCTTTGGCAAGGGAGACGGCAACACCGGCATTGAAGGAATCACCTGCGCCGGTTGTATCCACGACGTCCACCTGATACCCCGTTACTCGACCAAACGTTCCGTCATCCGTCAGGTAGGCAGCTCCGTCCGCGCCCAAAGTTGTAATGACGATACCGACCCCTTTGTCCAGCAAAAGTTGCATCGCCTTCCGCAAACTGGTTTCATCGGTGACTTCTACGCCGGCCAGCAAGGCGAGTTCGTATTCGTTCGGAATCAGCACATCGACGTTTGCCAACAATTCTGCAGGCAAATCCTGCGCAGGCGCCGGGTTGAGAATAACTTGTTTGCCCAGCTGTTTCGCTTGCTTGGCGGCATAAAGCACGGTCGGCAGCGGAACTTCCAGCTGCAAGAGTATGGCATCCGCTTGTTCGATGCTGGACCGTTGTTGATCCAGGTCTTCCGGCAGACAATGAGCGTTGGCTCCGGCGACAACGACGATGCTGTTGTCCCCTTGCGACAACAAAATCGAGGCAATTCCGGTGCTGGCATCCTCCACCTGTTTGATTGTCTGTGTCACAATGCCATCGTTTTGCAAAGCAGTGAGCAATTGTTGGCCAAAGGCATCTTTGCCAACGGAACCGATCATGACGGTTTGCGCACCGAGGCGCGCGCAGGCGACCGCCTGATTGGCTCCTTTGCCGCCGGGTATAAAGTGCACCCGATTCCCCGGAACCGTTTCCCCCATTTGCGGCGGACGATCCGCTTCCACCACAATATCCATATTGAGACTGCCGACAACGGCAATGCGTGGGATTTTGTTCATCACGTTACCTTCTTTCTGGTTGTGCCTCGTTCCACTAATTCTACTTCCAGTTCATATTCTTGCGCGTTCGTGTCATTGCCCTGGATTTTTTCGATCAATACGCGAGCCGCCGTTGCTCCCATTTCGTAGATAGGCTGTGCGATCGTCGTCAATTCCGGTTCCGTCACCGCCGTCAAGGCGATGCCATCAAAGCCGCAAATCGAAATTTGCTCCGGCACGCGTATGCCCAATCGGCTCATCGTTTTTAAAGCACCCAATGCCATCAGATCATTTCCGGCAAAAATGCCATCGACATCAGGATGAGCGCGCAGCAATTGTTCCGCTGCCTTCATTCCGCCATCGAGGTGAAAATTGCCGGGAACCATCAAATCGGGCGAATACCACGGGAATTTTTTCACCAGCTCTTGATAGCCGGCCAACCGCTCCCTCGCAGTGACAAATTGCGGCGGTCCGTAAATATGCGCAATTTTTCGGCAACCGATTGAAAGCAAATGGTTGACCGCCATCTGTGCTCCCGCATAGTTTTTGGAGCGAATAACCGAACAAGTCTGGTTGGTTGGCGCGCGGTCCAGCGCAACGACAGGGAGATCGTCGATATGATACAGCTTTTGCATATCCTCCTGCCCCATTGTGTTGGAAGCAAAAATAATTCCATCAATATACTTCTTTTTGAGAACCTCGATATAAGAACGTTCTTTGTGTCCTTCATCATCGGAATTGCAGAGAATGACCGTATAGCCATGCGCCTGGGCCACATCTTCAACTGCACGGGCTACTTCCGGAAAAAACGGATTGGAAATATCAGGCAAGATAAAAGCAATCGTTCCTGTCTGCTTGCCCGCAAGCCCTCTGGCAACGGCATTCGGTTCATAATGAAGCAATTCAATCACTTTCCTGACTTTTTGTTCCGTATCCTTCGTGACATAACCGTTTTGGTTGATCACCCGTGAAACGGTCGCTACGGATACTCCAGCCAATTTTGCAACATCCCGAATTGTCGCCAAAATCACAACACCGCCAGACTTTTATCTGTAACCGGTTACATATTCGTTAAAAAAATAAAGAAAACATTGCTTTTTTCAATCTGTAAACGGTTACACATTTGACACATTAAATATACTGCCCCCTCGATTTTCTGTCAACATTTTTTTCATTTTTACATCCGTCCCGCTTTTTCGACATAACAAAAAAGCAGTGCCGCTGGGGACACTGCTCGGTTCGCAGACAAACCTGTTTTTGTTGCAGAAAGGCGCGTGTCGGGACATTTCTGCCTCTGTTAATTGACAGCTGCAGCCGGCACGACCTTCGCACCCAGACTCCCGGTAAAATGAGTCAAAGCCCACTCATGTCCGGCTTGGTTGAAACTGGCAACCGCATCCGCATGGACGACGATCGCAAACCCTTTGTTATAGGCATCAACTGCGGTATGCAGCACACAAATATCTGTGCAGACTCCGACCAGATGCAGCTCCTGAATGCCCCTACCCCGCAATTTCAGTTCCAGGTCGGTTCCGGCAAAAGCGCTGTACCGCGTTTTGTCCATGTAGTGGACATTCTCCCGTTCCTTCGTCTGCTGATAAAGCTCTGCCAGTTTGCCGTACAAATCCCTGCCCGGCGTACCTGCCAAATTGTGCGGCGGAAACAAGCGACTCTCCGGATGGTAGGGATCTTCGGGATGATGCAAGTCAACGGCAAATACGACAAAATCGCCAGCTTCAATCGCATCCTTGGTCAGCGCCACCAACCTGTCTTCAATTGCCTGCCCCGGTTTTCCGCATGTCAACGCCCCATCATCGGCAACAAAATCGACGGTATAATCAATCACAATCAGTGCACGGTTGGCCATGGACAACACCCTTTCCCGATTCGGAATCTCTTATGTCCATTTTATCCGATGCTTTGCCGAATTGCAGAGAAAATTTGCCAAACGCTTACTTTTCCAGCTGAGTGCCCTTGGCCGCCAAATAATCGGCGATCAGCTTTCCGTGAAAACGGCCGTTCTCAATAAAAATCGCATTGGCATGATTGCCGGCAGCGATCACCCCCGCAATAAACACACCCGGTACATTCGTTTCCATCGTCTGTTCATCAAAGCGAGGAACCCCCGTTTCCGGGTCGGTTTCGACCCCGAGCGAATGCAGCATGGTACGATCGGGACGGAATCCGATCAGGGTAAAGACAAAATCGTTTTCCAGCGTGAGCGGCTCGCCATTGGCATTGACGCGGATGTATCGATCGGCAATTTCCGTTACACTTGACGAGAGCAGCAGACGAATGCGCCCATTATTGACGGCGCTTTCGAACACCGGCCTTACCCAGCTTTTGACCCGCTCGGAAATTTGCGAGCCGCGCATGATCACCGTCACTTCCGCGCCCACACGTTCCAGATCAAGCGCAGCATCCACCGCCGAGTTGTTGCCGCCGACTATGGCGACCTTTTGACCGGCAAACGGATGGGCTTCCTTGTACAAGGAAAACACTTTGGGCAAATTTTCTCCCGGTACATTCAGACGATTCGGATGGTCGAAGTAACCGGTGGCGATAATCACATTGTCTGTCTGATAAGTATGATTCTGCTGAAACCGGTCAACGGTGTGCAAAGCAAAACCTGATCCGGTTCGTTCCACACTGGTCACCGTCTCGAACAAACGGGTCCGCAACTCATAACGGTTGGCAACGGTACGGTAATAATTCAGCCCCTCCAGCCGGGTCGGCTTTTCATTCGGCGTTGTAAACGGAATATCGCCAATCTCCAACCGCGGCGCCGTGCTGTGAAAAATCATATACGTCGGATATTGATAGATCGAATTGACTAACGTTCCTTTTTCAATGATCAACGGGTTGATTCCCGCTCTTTTCAATTCCACGGCAGCAGCCAATCCGCATGGCCCTGCCCCAATGATGATCGCTTGTTCCTTCATTTTGCCTGTTGCTCCTTTGATTGTTTTTCCGGAATCATCCGAGCTTCCCGCCGCTTTAACCACCATTTTAGCAAAGGCGGGATCGCAAACATAATAAAAAAGATTCGAAACACTTGGTAACTTCCTACCATAGATAAATCAGCATGCACCAACGATGCGGTCAACCCCATTTCGGCGACGCCGCCGGGAGCTGTACTTAAAAAGCCGGTGGCCACACTGACATCCGTCAGTCCGGACAGCCATACGCCCACCAGCAAAGAGAGAAACACGAGCAACACACTGCTGCAAATCGTATAGACCGCAATCTTGCGCAACCGCCCGAGCTTATCTACTTTCAATTTTAAGCCAATATAGGTGCCAATGACAATTTGGGAAAGGGTCACAATCCACTGCGGCAATTCCGGTGCTGTTTTGCCGGAGACGATGGTCAGAACAGCCGTTGCCAGCAAAGGGCCGGTCAAGACAGCCGCGGGCAATCCGATCCTGGAGGCGAGCATCGCGCCAACAATCGCGACAATCCCGTACAACCCATAATCAGTCAAGACGGCAGATTGATGAATCGGGGTCACGTGGCCGGCCAATGACTGACTGTGCAAGCTGTCTGCATGTCCTAAGCCGTGAACGGCAAAAAACGGCACAATAAACACTACCGAAAGCAAGCGGATCGTCTGCATAAACGAAACGGCGGTCACATCAACCCGCTCAAACTCTTCGGCGACCAGCACCATTTGGGATAATCCGCCGGGCACGCTGCCAAAGATCCCGCTCTCCACTTCCAGACCGCATTTTTTGGAGACAAAATACCCCAATAGCAGGCTGACGATAATCAGGGACACGGTCAGGGCAAACATCATCGGCAACTGAGAGACGATTTGCCGAGCGGTCTCCAGCGTAAAGGAAGCACCCAACATATAGCCCAAAGGGACAGAAGCGATTTGCCGCAAAGCAGACGGAGCGCCCAAACGCCGTTTGCTGAGCGCTTGCCAGAGAATAACGGCGATCATCGATCCAAGCAGCCAGGCAAGCGGCACATGACACCAGACCAAAATGACAGAACCGACAACCGCCACCAAAAACGTTTCTGCAATTTTCATACCTTAACGACTCCTAGTGAACAGCTGACCTGTATGAAAAACTTTCCTTTTCCTATAAGCATACTCCATTTTTGCCGGAAAGCCTATGTAAAAATGTGTCCGGCGAAGTTAAGCTGGATAGAAAGCTTGTTGCAATACCTCCCCGGCCTTGTCCAAGGCCAGCTTTCCTTTGACGACATAACTGCTCATGCTGACAAAACCGTGGGTCATTCCCGCAAAACGTTCACACTGCACCGGAACCCCGGCCTGCCGCAGTTTCTCGGCGTACGCTTCTCCCTCGTCGCGCAGCGGGTCATATTCAGCCGTCATGACGTAAGCTGCAGGCAATCCCCGGAAATCTTCGTACAAGAGCGGTGAGGCGAGCGGATTGTCCTGATCGGCTTGCTCGCGCAAATATTGTTCGCGAAACCAGAGCATGGACTCTTCTGTCAGCAAATAGCCGTGGGCAAACTGACGTTTAGACACCGTATCTTCTTTCAGACTCGTACTGGGATAAATCAGCAGTTGGAACACAAGCGGCGGCGTCTGTTTTTCCTTCGCCAATAGGGCAACGACCGCAGCCAGATTTCCTCCGGCACTGTCGCCGCCGACCGCGATCCGCCGGGGATCGGCCTGCAGCTGGTTGGCATGGCGGTACGTCCATTCCACTGCGGCGTAGGCGTCTTCCACCGCCGCGGGAAACTTGTGCTCCGGCGCCAGACGGTAATCAACCGAGATCGTCAGGCAATGGGCCCTGTTCGTTAAGGCACAGCAAATGTCATCGTGCGTATTCAGACTGCCCAGCACCCAGCCGCCGCCGTGGAAAAAAACGAGAACCGGATATTGCGCCTGTTCCTGCGTAGGATAGTACAGTCGGATCGGGATTTCGCCGGCCGGTCCGGGTATCGTACGGTTCTCGATTTTGCCAACCGGGTCTTTCTTTTGCAAACGCACTCGATCTTCCATCGCTTTTCTCGCTGTTTCTGGCGATAAAGTACGTGGTTGGGGAACGCTGCGTAAATACTCCAGCAAAGCAGCAACCTGAGGATCCAGCGTCATGAGTCATCTCCTCCTCTGTCCGTTTTGATTCTCTTATTGTGAACGTTCGCCCAAAGTTTCAGTCACAGCCAGCAGCTCGCAAAAGAAAATCCAGCCCGAAACATGGCTCGGGCTGGACACGGTAACGAAGAGCGCTTATTTATAATCCCCTTGCAAGTAATGATAGAATGCGGTATTGACCCATAGACGATTTGTGCTCACTTCCACGGATGGAGCGATTTTTTTCAAGCCGTTGACTACGTTTGCCGACTGTTCGGTCAAAGAGAATGACTGGGCCAAATAACGGCCGTCTTCAATCCAGTTGTTTGTGATTGGTTCATAGCCTGTCAGCGGGACAAGCGAATAATAGAGCGGCTGCCACCAGGACTGGTAGAGCAATCCGCTGGCATCTTCCTGATTTTTTTTGGCATAGCTCAAAATAATTTGATCAAACCGCTCTTTTTGCTGTTTGTCGGCAAACTCGAAACTCAAGTCATATTCTTTGGAATACGCGATCAAATTGCCATTTTTGATCTGGATCACTTGATAATCTTCGCTTTGCTGCGGTTCGCCCCATTCCGGCAAATATTTGAACGCAGATGTTTTTGGCTCCAATTGTACTTTCGCGTCCAACCCTTCGCTGCGCAACAGTCCGAGCAGCTGGATGGCGTGGGTGATGTCGCTGTGACCGTATGTGATCGTTCGCGTCGGGTCGAAATGAGGAGCATAATTCAGATCTTTCAAGTTATACCCGGTCACCAAATCCTGTTCAACTGCCTGATTTACCATGTTCTGCAATTTATCCGCCTTGATAATCTGGCTTTCCTGCCAAGCATGATAGACCTTGCTGTAAATATCATCATCAGACACATAGCCGAGGAAATTCTCGGACAATCCGCGAAACTCAAGAACTTTTCCCAACAACGCCGTTGCCAGCCGATCCGTGACGGCCTGATCCGGCGAAAAATCGGCGGTCAGCTCACTGGGCAACAATCCGGTATCGGCAGCGGCGGCAACCTCCCGCGCAGCTTGTCCATCAAGACTTGACGGAATACCTGCCTTTTTCACTTTTTGTTCCGGATACGTTTGCGCCAGTTCTTCGAGCTTGGCCGCTCTTAGCGCAATCCGTACGGCATCAAGCGAAGAAAAATGGCCCGAGTCGGAAGATAAATCTTCAGGCAGAAGTGCACTCGTCTCTTGCAGCGAAAGCAAACCTTTCAAAGCCCCCAGAAATTCAGCCTGGCTGACGGTTGCGGAAAAATCAACGCCATATTGACTTTTCAGCCGTTCCGCGGTGGCCTGAATGGGGCTTGCCACACCCGCCGTTTGCGCTGCAGCGGCAGTTGCCCAAACTGGCGAGCCGATCGGTGCGGCCAGCAAGGAAAACGCGACCGTGGCAGAGACAAGTTTGCTTTGTTTCAAACGTTTTAGCATAAAGGTTCCTCCACTCAAATGAAAGTAAATCGATATGTTTAGTATGTTTATTCTAGTCATATCCTGTTTGCTCTGTCAATTATTTCTTGTACGCTTGCCCATTATTCGTCCTCTCAACGAAAAACGGGCTGGGCCGAGGGAAGATGCCCCCTCGACGACAGCCCAGCACCCTTTGCTCAGTCGTTCAACATTCCTGCAAAAATCGCATTTGCCAACAAGCGGTAGCTAAACTGCGGATGGGCTCGCCAAACGAGATCATTGGCAAACAAAGTAATATCTTGATCGCCATCTGCTACGGTAAAGGCGAGAACTTCCCCTCTCGCATCCTTATGACCCGGCCACCATCCCGTTTTAAAGAAATCACGCTCATCACTGACGGTAATCAAAGTCTCGGCATCATCCGGCACTTCTGTAATCCAGGTACCGGTTGCACTGTAAAGCGGTTCCTCTTCATCATAAGCAGCCGTCTGCAAATGATCCTGAGAAAGCACCGCATGCAAAATGCCTTCATGGTAAATATCGGTTGTTTCATAATCGAAATCATCCAAAAGGTCTTCTTTTTTCACCGCCTTCATCGCGTAGCCGCCAATGCCGATATAGTCGCGATCATCAACATCGTCTTCTTCGATATTGCCCAGATCGTCAACGATCACGTCACTGCCTTTGAGCGAACTTTCCAGCTCAAACCCTAATTCTTTCAGGACAAATCGCAAAGCACCGGAGCCGATCGCCGCGACTTTCGGCTGTTTTAATTTTTTTGCGGGAACATCCTCTTCCACCGCTGCGACCTGCAGGTAGAAATCATCCTCGATCCGCTGCAAATCTTTCCGGGAGACAAGGAAATCGCCCATTTCATAGCCATCTTTGGATTCGGTCACCATCTTCACCGTTTTGCCATCCGCCAGCAATTGATTGACCGCTTTGATCGCTTCGTTGCTCGTATTGCGGATGATGTATTCATCGGCCCGCTCCGCTATTTCCGTTTTGATCGCCTTGCTCGCATTTTTCTTTGCCTGTCCGACGTAACGTTCAAAGGCCCCCTCTTCTCTCACTTCCATCCGGGTAAATCCGCGCATGTCATGGAAGTTTTGCACAACGGAATCATACATGGCGTCCCAATCGGAAATATCTTCGCCATCAAACAGAACCGCGTTTGCGAACCCGCGTTTCGCCTGATGCATGTCGACCACATACGTTCCTTTTGGATACTTGATGTCATCGACTTCGATCGTGCGGTTCGTCACTTTGACCTCGACATCATTGCGCATCAAATACTCAACCATTTTCGCCGCTTCCAGTGGGTTTTTTTGCAAAGCCGGATCAACCGGAATTACATAATATTCGGGGAAGAAATTCTCGCCGTCTTCCCGGGGACGGCCGATTTCCTCGCCATCTTGATTGACCAGCCATTTGTCAACGGAATGATCGTCCTTGCCCTCAACGCCGCGTTGGAAAATTTTCAGCTGTGTTTCAAACAGCTCGTCTTTGTTCTCCAGCACAAAGCGGACTCCGCCCAGCCCGGCATAAACGGTTGCCCAGAACGAATCCTGATTCATTTCCGGCACTTCCACCGTATGACCGAACGATCCTTGCATCATGGCGTAAACGGCCGTATAGGCAGGCGTATAGTCGTCCCAACCGTTCCCGTAATCATCCAATGGGATAATGTAGTCTTCGTACTTCGTGTTGGCAATGCCGGCTTTCCCCATCGCGTTCGCCTGATCGATCATCCCTTTCATCGACAGGTCGTATTCAAAGTTTGGATTGTGGGGCGGCGTACACGGCTCAATCAGAAATTCCGGAACAAAACCGTGAAAATCATAGAAGGATAAAGGTGTCCATTTGGCAATTTGCTCGACTGTCGCCAGCACTTCCGGCTGTGTCTGATACGTATGGTCGCGGTTCAAGTCAATATCGTTGGCATTGGCTCGAGTCGTGGCGACACGGCCGTCGGGGTTTTCGGAGAGGTTGAACAAAAGAATCGCATGATCAAGCACCTCGTCCACTTTCAGCGTCGTCCGGCGCTTGCCGTCTTCCGGGCGAAACTCAATCTCGTCTTCGGTCGCGAATTCACGGAGCAGCTCCAATATGGCATCCATCGCCGGTGTTTCATCGGGATGAGGATTGTTAAACCAGATCGGAACTTTGTAATCGTCCAAATCGCCATCTTGCAACTGTTCCAGCAATTCTTCCGGGTCCCGTTTCATTTTCGGCAGCGTTTTGTTCAGGTACGTATCGATCGATTTCCGATCTTTTGCCAAAACGGCAAAATACATGTCGCGCCCCTCGACTGACTCGCCGATCACTTCTACCCGTAAATAACGGTCATCACCGACATTTTCTTTGATCTCCTCCAATGCCGGCTTCAACTCGTCATATGTATGATAATTGTCGTAAGCGTTCAGTTTCAGATCGGCTTGATAGGCGATTTCCGTTTTCCAGTTTTTTGCAACCAATGGATATGTACCAAGCAAATCATTGAATTTTCTGCGAATGGAGCGGGAGGACAGATCGCTGGTGGGGACTTCTTCGCCATCGCGAGTGAGAAGCGTGTAGACAAGATCGAACTTGATTTTTGCTTTAACCATGTTTCCTTCCAGATGGGGCTGCTCGCTGAAGGAAATGAACGGTTCACCGCTGTACGCCTGGTCTTTTGCGCTGTATTTTTGCCAACTGGAAAACACTTTTCCGCCAAACGTCCATTCCAGATCATTGACGTCCTGCAGATCTTCGGCGACAAAGCTGACTTCCACTTCCTTCGGCTCAGTCATCGACAGCAGGTTGGTCGATACATCCATTTGCCGAAATTCTTTGGCTTCCACCGGAATTTGTCTCAGCGCCGACGTTTTCGTCTTCTTGGCTGTGTCAACGGCAGTGCCCGTTGTTGCCGCAGGTTCGCGGGACAGTTCGGCTTTTTGCTTGGCGCCGGCCCCTGTTTGCGGCGACAGCAAGGAAGCGGCCAACAGGAGAAACATGACTTTTGGAGCTAGTTTCTTCTTCATTCATCTACCTCCCATTTGCTTGGTTTCAAACTATTTACAGCTAATTTTAAAAATTTTTTAATTTATTGTCTATCATTTTTTCACTTTTTAGAAAACTTCCCGTCAAGCTCCCCACAACCGAAAAACACCTGTCGCCAAGCAGCTGGCAACAGGTGTTTGCATGCATCCGGTTCTTCGTCTTTTCTTAAATCACTTGGTATCCGATCAAAATGACCAAAACAAAGAGAACGAGGGAAAGGATGAAAAACGATAGATTCGCTTTTCCCTTGGTCGCTCTGCCCATTGTCATTTCAATCAGACCGATCGTTACCAAGCCCAAAATCCCTTTTATGTAGTAACGGACTTCTCCCGCCATATAGGCAAACAGCATCCATAGACCGGAAACGACAATGATCACAAACAGCAAGCGCAGGATCATATGCAGGATTTTGGCAATCCGGTTCTGACGCAAGCGTACCAGTATGTATGCGATAATATACAGCACAAAGGCAGCTTCCCATGCTCCGACGTGCGCGTGCAATAAACCTTGGCCCATTGTTTCTTTTCCCTACCTTTCCAAAATAAGCTAAGACAAAACTAACCCTATTATGGCATATTCGCCCTCATTATGAAACGAACAAATCGGTAAACTTTCGTGACGCTTAGGTGCTGACGCAGTTTCTCCCCTTGTCTTTTGCCCGGTACAATGCCTTGTCCGCCGCCTTCATGACTTCTTCCGGGGTTTTGTAGCGCTCGTTGCGCTGGGCAACGCCAATGCTGATTGTCACGCTTAACTGAGTCACTTTTTCCTTTTTGTGATAGCTGTATTTCTTGGCGGCAACGGACTCCCGCAGTTGCTCCAAATGCGGCAGTACTTCAGCGATGCTTTTTTTGGGAAAGATAATCGAAAATTCTTCGCCGCCATAACGATACGCTTTTCCGCCCCCGCTCACTTCCCGCAAGCCTGAGGCAACCAGCTTCAACACATCATCGCCCACATCGTGGCCATATGTATCGTTAAACTTCTTAAAGTGATCGATGTCCAGCATGGCGATCACATACGTTCCGCTCAGTTTTAACAGGTGGTCGCGGAGCGCACGGCGCGATGGCGCTCCGGTCAGTTCATCCAGATAGGCCATGGCGTAAGAAGAATGCAAAATGATGACGACCATCAAGATGCCGGCAAAGCCAAAGAAGAGCGGCCAACTAAGCGGATTTTCCCGGTTATGCAGCCCCAGCAACACAATCATCAACAGGCAAAGCCAGGCCGTCCGCAAAAATTGCCCCTGCTTTTTTCCTTTGAAGAAAATAATGATGCCGGCAAGGAAAAACAACAGCCAAGCGATTTGCGGTATCGGACTCCAACCGGCGGGCAGCGGAATCCAGGTCTGCTCAAGCACGCGCAGGAATGGCTGATTATCGGTGCGAATCAGCGAGTAGCTCAGCAGCAATTCCAACAACAGCACGACAAATCGGCTTAACCCCCAGTAGGTAAAAATTCCTCTTTCGTTCAAAAGATAAAACAGCAGCAAGTTGCCTGGGAGCAACAGCGCGAACGTTTGGAAAATGGCTTCCGTTTTTCCGCTCAATTCAAATATTCCGTAAACAAGCGAATATTGTGTCACCGACAGCAGCAAAGCGACGAAGAAGAGTCGACTCCGATTAAAAAAGATCCCCAGTATCATGGCAGAAGTTAAAAACATGTTGGACAAATAGGTGAGTCCTTGCACCAAGGTAGCTGGCATCTGATCCATTTGCTGAAAAACAACGTAACCGAGAATGACCAGACCTATTGGAATAATGTGTGGTTGAATTTTGTTCCATGTTTTTTTCAATGTTTGCCGTCCTCTCGTTAGCTGGATAAACCTTTGTCATTCATATATCGGCAAAATCGTTCCTTGCTTTATGATAAAAAACAACGACTCATCACTTGATCGAGTCGTTGTCAAACCGAACTATTTCGTTACTTCGAGTTTGCCTGGAAGATTGGCGGCTTTCTGTTTCGCTCTAAACGACGTAACCGTAAAGACGATCAAGCCAAGCCAGATCAAGACAAAGCTGATAAAGTCGGTCGTTGTAAACGACTCTTTGAACACGAAGATGGCCAGCAACAAACTGGTAGTTGGCGACAAGTATTGAATAAATCCGACTGTCGTCAAACTTAACGTTTTGGTCGCCTGGGCGAACCAGTACAGCGGCAAAGCGGTGGCTACGCCGGTTAGCGCCAACAGCAAGATCATCAACGGTGACATCGAAAAAGCGGTATCGGTATGCTGCACATGGATGGTTGCGAGATAGATGAGAGCGATCGGAAAAATGACGACCGTTTCCCAGGCGAGACTCATCAGCGAATCGAGTTTCACCACTTTTTTGGTCAAGCCATAAAAAGCAAAGCTGAGCGCAAGCAAAATGGAGATCCACGGAAACTGGCCAAATTCGACCGTAATGATGGAAACGCCGAGCGCCGCCAGAGCGATCGCCACCCACTGCCCTGCGTTCAATTTTTCTTTAAGGAAAATAACCCCAAACAGCACGTTGACCAGCGGGTTCATATAGTAGCCGAGACTTGTCTCCATCACATGCCCGCTATTGACCGCCCAAATATAGATCAGCCAGTTGGCCGTAATGAAAATTGCACTCAGCGCGACGGTCAGTCGTTTGCGCCAGTCGGTGAGAATTCCCCACATTTGTTTGAAGCGTCTCATCACCAACAGGACGATCGCCACAAAGACAAATGACCAAACAATCCGATGTGATAAAATCTCCAGTGCGGAAATTTGTTCAAACAACTTCCAATACAACGGCAGCAATCCCCAGGAAAGATACGCAACCACTGCATAGATAACTCCTTGTTTCATCCCCAGTTCTCCTCGATTCATCAAACCCCCGTCTCTTTCTACGGGGGCAAGCTAATTTGTTTATTTATTTTGCGCAAGACATGATCAGGTCGACCATGCTTTGAATCCCGTTGGCAACTTGATCCCGCTGCATCTTGGCCTTCATTTCCGCTCTTTGCTCATAGGTGGACAGCACCGTTTGCACAAAGCGTTCGCCGGTCAGCTGTTCTTCTTCAATGACCTCGGCATAGCCCCGTTTGCGAAAAGATTCCGCGTTCAAGATTTGATCTCCCCGGCTGGCCTGTCTCGACAAAGGAATCAGCACCATCGGCTTGTTCAACGTTAAAAACTCGAAGATGGAATTCGACCCCGCGCGGGAGACCACCAGATCGGTCATTGCCAACAGGTCAGCCAATCGCTCGTTGACATATTCGAACTGCCGGTAACCGTCCGCCTGAACCGAGGAATCCAGTTGGCCTTTTCCGCAAATATGCACGATTTGAAACCGTTCCAGCAATTGCTGCAAGTTTTGGCGGACCAGCTGGTTGATCTTTTGCGAGCCGAGGCTGCCGCCCATGATCAGCAATACCGGTTTGCTCGCGGAAAAACCGCAAAACGCCAAACCCTCTTTGCCGTTGCCGGCCGTGATCTCTTCGCGGATCACCGCTCCGACATGGAGCGCCTTGTTCGCCTGAAAATGATCCAACGTCTCCGGAAACGTGACGCAAACTTTCGTGGCGAAAGGAAACGACAAACGGTTGGCCAGACCGGGCGTAATGTCCGATTCATGGATAATGATCGGAACCTTGTTCATCCAGCCGCCGAAAATGACCGGTACGGACACGAAACCGCCTTTGGAAAACAGTACATGCGGTTTCAACCGTCTGATCAAACGCTGTGCCTGAAACACACCTTTGACTACCTTGAACGGGTCCTTGAAGTTATTCCAGTCAAAATAACGACGAAGTTTTCCGGTCGAAATGCTATGGTATGTAACATCCGGCAAGGCTTGCACCAATTGTTTCTCAATCCCGTTTTCCGAACCGATGTAATCCACTTTCCAACCTGCCCGAACAAAGTGGGGAATCAACGCCAAATTGACCGTGACGTGACCGGCCGAGCCGCCCCCGGTAAAAACAATCCGTTTCATTTTTTCTCACTCCACATGAAGCATGTTGAAACAAAGCTGTATCCATTTGGAAGGTATATGACCCTCGCCTGTCAAATATTCAATAAAGAGAATTATACCATACCATGCAAGCATTCGTTTGTACAGTGACGGGAGGAAAAAACAATGAGCGCAGACTGTTTGTTTTGCCAAATTGCCGATGGGCGCCTGCCAGCCCGAAAAGTGTACGAGGATGATCGGGTACTCGCTTTTCACGACATCAATCCGATCGCGCCGGTTCACATTTTGCTCATTCCCAAAAAACATATCGCTTCCTTGCTGGAGATCGCCCCTGAAGACAAGGAGTTGGTTGGCCATATCCACATGTGCGCACAGAAAGCAGCCCAAGTGGCGGGAGTCGAGCAAGACGGTTTTCGAGTCGTGACCAATATCGGAAAAAATGGGCAGCAAACCGTATTTCACTTGCATTATCATCTGATTGGCGGACGCCAATTGCGTTGGGATATGTAACAAGAAGGCATGCACATCCCCCTGCTGTTTAGAGAGGGGGATGTTTTGCTTGCCTTACCCGCCGATATGCGACATTTCCACTTTTTTACGATGCGTTTCCTCCGCAGTGTGCTTTCCGCGAATTTCCGAATAGCGATCGGCCCGTTTCCGCCAAATCTCAGTGAGCATAGTTTGCAGTTGCTCATCCGTATGCCCTTCCCGCAGCGGCTGGCGCAGATCGTATCCATCTGATGCAAACAGACAGGTGTACAATTTCCCCTCCGCAGACAGTCGAGCCCGCGTGCAACTGGAACAAAAAGCCTGGGTTACAGAAGAAATAAACCCGATCTCCTGGCCATTATCCCTGTAACGGTAACGTGACGCCACTTCTCCGAAATAATTCGGTTGCACAGGTTCCAACGGCAGTTCGGCGTTGATCATCTGCAAAATATCCCGGTTGGGGACCACCTGATCCAACCGCCACCCGTTGCTGTTGCCGACATCCATATACTCGATAAAACGCAAAATATGCCCTTTTTCGCGGAAGTAACGAGCCATCGGCAAAATATCTTGCTCGTTTGCTCCTCGTTGAACGACCATATTAATTTTCACTTCAAGCCCTGCCTCGGCCGCGGCATCGATGCCGTCGAGCACCGTTTTGACCGGGTACCCCCGCCCATTCAGCTGGCCAAATCGCTCGTCGTCCAGACTGTCCAGGCTGACGGTAACTCGCTGCAAGCCGGCTTGTTTTAGCTCCGCCGCAAACTTGGTTAGCAACGAACCATTGGTCGTCATCGCGATATCACGGACGCCTGCGACCTGGCTAATCTGTTGAATCAGCCGGGGCAACTCTCTGCGCATCAGCGGTTCACCGCCAGTGATCCTGATTTTTTCCACGCCTAACGATGTAAAGATACGGGTTAGCCTGACAATTTCCTCAAAACTGAGCAATTTATCCTGCGGCAAAAAAGCGAAATCCGGTCCGAATATTTCAGCAGGCATACAATACCTGCAACGAAAATTACATTTATCCGTTACAGAAATACGGAGATCACGGAGAGGACGATCCAATGAATCCAACACATGCTTTTCCAACCAGGCCTCTCTCCTTCATATGGCTTATGCGATTCTTTATGATGATTCTACCAGAATCATCCGGAGTTGAAAATGCCGCTTCTCCCCTGATTGTGCTATTCGATCCGATTGTTTCCTGTATTACCAATGTTCCTACAATGAACGGAATTCTGTAATCTTTTATACTTGTTACAAAACGCATGATGGGGTGAAATACATATTGAAAAGCTCAAAAAAACTGCTCTATACCTTTTTGATGCTGCCCTTGGCATCGCTGACCTTCATCTCATCCGCAACGGCCAGCCCCTTGCATGATATTTCCGGCAGTTATGCCGAAGAGCAAATACAATCCTTGTATGAGAAGGGAATCGTACTTGGCGACGAGAAAGGGCTTTATCATCCGGAAAAAGCGGTCACTCGCGCCGAGTTTATCACCATGCTCGACAAGACGCTGGGGCTTTCGCCGCTAAACAGCAATCTGCCTGCTTTTCGCGACGTTTCGCAAAAACACTGGAGTTACCCGTGGGTGCAAGCCGGTGTTTCGCTGGGGTTGATCAATGGGACGAGTACGAAAACATTTGCGCCGACTCGCGCGATTACACGCGAAGAGGCAGCGACCTTGCTGATTCGAGCCTTCTATGGCGAATTGCCGAAGAGCAGTTCTGCACGGAAGTTTGACGATCAGCGGGAAATTTCCGCTTGGGCCGCTCCCTACGTGCAAAAAGCGGCTGAACTGTCGATCATGAACGGTTTTGACGGTGAATTCCGCCCGGCTGACCCGCTGACACGCCAGGAAATTGCCGTCATCTTGGAGCGGATCTCGGAAAAACTGGAAAAACAGCCAAGCAATTCTTCTTCGGCCTTGCAAATCGGCTGGCAGTATGCGCTATCTGCCGATGCCTACATCCAAACCGTCAAAAACTCGGAAGTGAATGTCCTGTCTCCGCGCTGGTATTTTCTGGAGAAGAGTGGAACACTCTCGGATTCGACGAATCAACAACTGGTTCAATGGGCGCACAGCAACAACAAAAAAGTCTGGGCTTTGGTTGGAAACCGGTTTGATCCCGAATTGACCGAGCAATATCTGGGAACGGCCAGTGCGCGCAAGTCGCTGGTCGAGCAACTGGTGGCCAAGGTGAAAAAATACGATCTCGACGGCATTAACATCGACTTTGAAGGGTTCAAACCGGACAACCGCGACCAGTTTACGGCATTTATCAAAGAATTGGGCACCGCGTTGAAAAAGGAACAGGCAACGCTGTCAGTTGATGTTCCACCCAACTCCCATACATCCTGGAGCGATCCGTTCGACTTTGCGCAATTGGGCAAATATGCCGACTATGTGGTGGCGATGTCCTACGAGGAACATTGGAGCGGCGGGCCAACGGCCGGTTCTGTCGCTTCATTGCCGTGGTACGACGATAGTCTTGACACCTTGCTGGACGATGTCCCGGCTGACAAATTGATCGCCGGCATTCCCCTGTTTACCCGTGACTGGTACAAGCAAAACGGCAAGCTGCAGTCCGAAGATTTAACGTTGCCGCAATCGTATCAGGCAATTTCAGGATCTGTCGCCAAATTGACCTGGACTCCTGCGGTCGGTCAATATACGATCTCCTATACCAAAAACGGACTGACCCATCAAATCTGGATGGAAGACAGCCGTTCGCTTGCCTTGAAGTACCTCAACGCCAGACAAATGGGATTGCCCGGAGCCGCATACTGGTATGTCGGTTCGGAAAGTTCCGATGTGTGGACAAGCATTGAAAATGCGGAAAAGCTTTACTTGTATCAAAAAAACAAGCCGCTTCAATAATGGAAGACGGCGTGTCAGTCAAAAGGCTCTCCTTGATCGGGAGAGCCTTTTTTGCATCCTTTATGGTTCGCGGTCCAGCTTTTGATATTTGTGAATCAAATCCATTTTCGTATCCCAAACCAGCTGGCTCAAGTCAACCGGATATTTGGCAGGATTCAGTTTGCGCAAATATTCTTCCCAGAACAACGACAGCTGCGCTTTATGGTACTCGCGAATTTCCGCCAGCGTCGGCAGTTGATAAACTTGTTTGCCGTTTTCGTAAATCGGTTCCAGCAAGTCGACCGCTTCAAACTGGGTGACAAATTTATATAAATAGGTATGAACGGGGTCAAACAGCTTCAACTTGCTTTGATTTTTGACATCTTCCTCATGCATGGCGATATAATCGGCTTCGGCCTTGCCGTTCTGTTTGTTGATGATCCGGTACAATTTTTTGCGGCCAGGTGTCGTGATCTTTTCCGGATTGCCGGAAATTTTGATCGTCGGTTCATAGACGCCATTTTCCTCTTTGGCTACCAGCTTGTAAACCCCGCCGAGCGAAGGGTCATCTTTTGCAGTAATCAGCCTGGTCCCCACCCCCCACGAGTCAATCCGCGCACCTTGCGCTTTCAGGTTTAAAATGACGTTCTCATCCAGATCGCTGGAAGCCATAATCTTTACATGGTGCAAACCGGCGTCGTCCAGCATTTTGCGGGCCCGAATGGACAAATAGGCCAAATCTCCGCTGTCGAGGCGAATCCCCTTCAGCATTTTCCCCTCTTGCTGCAACTTTTGTCCCAGTCTGATCGCATTGGGAATCCCGCTGTTTAAAGTATCATAAGTATCAACGACCAGCACAATATGGTTGGGCAATGCCTTGGCAAAACGCTCAAACGCCTCCGCTTCGCTGGCGAAATCTTGTACCCAGGCGTGTGCGTTCGTCCCTTTGGTGGGGATCCCAAACATCATGCCCGCGCGGATATTGGAAGTTGCATCAAACCCTGCCAGGTAGGCTGCCCGCGCTCCCCAAATCGCCGCGTCCGCTTCCTGAGCGCGACGCGAACCAAATTCAAGCAATTCATCGTGCGGTGCTACCTGACGAATGCGCGCCGCCTTGGTGGCGATCAAAGTTTGATAGTTAAGGAAATTGAGCATGGCGGTTTCCAGCAACTGTGCTTCAAAGACGCGCGCTTCAACCTGAATCAGCGGTTCATTGGGAAAAATCAAGGTGCCTTCCTTGACCGCACGCAAATTTCCCGTGAACCGAAACGCCTTCAATTCTTCCAGAAATCGCGGGTCATACCCTTCTTCCTGCTCCGCCAGATAAGCGATATCTTCATCGGTAAAATGTAGCTCGTTTATGTAATGGACAATTCTCTCCAGACCGGCAAACACAGCAAAACCATTGCCGAACGGCAGATTGCGAAAAAACACTTCGAACAAACGTTTTTTGTTGTGCGTCCCATTGATCCAGTGTGCATACATCATATTGATTTGATATTTGTCGGTATGCAGCGTCAGATGTGCATAGTTCATCTTGAATGCATCTCCTCAACGATCGATTTGCGGTTACTTGCAGCTTCCGGGAATTGTTACAGTTCATTGAACAGAATACCATGATTTTCCGAAGGTTGAAAGAGTGACGAACTCGAAACGGCATTCGTACCTTTCCGGTTATGATTTCAATCATACCGAAAATTGACGAAAGAAAGCTGCCGGACATAACCGGCAGCTTGTCGTTCAGGATCGATCCAGTTCTTTTTGTCGCAATTCAATGCGCCGAATCTTGCCTGAATTGGTTTTTGGCAACTCATCGACAAATTCGATTTTCCGCGGGTATTTGTACGGCGCCGTCAGCTTTTTCACATGGTCTTGCAGTTCATAAACCAGCTCGGGTGTCCCTGTCGTTCCGTCTTTCAAAATGACAAACGCCTTGACGATATGACCGCGGATCGGGTCTGGGCTGGCAACCGCCGCTGCCTCCGCTACCAGCGGATGTTTGACCAACGCGTCTTCCACTTCAAACGGCCCGATCGTATAGCCGCTGGAAATAATTATGTCATCCGCACGTCCTTCAAACCAGAAATAGCCGTCTTCATCCATTCTTCCCTGGTCTCCGGTCACATACCAATTGCCGCGGTAGGAACGAGCCGTCCGTTCCGGATCATGCAAATAACCTTGAAACAAAGCAATCATCGAACGATCGATGGCAATATCGCCAACCTCTCCGACAGGCAGCGGGTTGCCCGCTTCGTCAATAATCGCTGCCTTGACCAAAGGCGAAGGCCGTCCCATTGAGCCTGGACGCGCTTCCATGCCCAGAAAAGTCCCGATCAACAAGGTACTTTCCGTCTGGCCGTAACCGTCGCGCACCAAAATGTTAAAGGCACGCCGAAACGTGTCAATAACCTCGCGATTTAACGGTTCCCCGGCAGAGCATGCTGACCGCAGTCGATCCAGTTTGTACTGCTCCAGCTTGTCCACTTTGGCCATCATCCGATATTCTGTCGGCGTGGCGCAAAGCACAGAGATTTGGAAGCTTTCCAGTAACTTCAGATAACGTGTCGGGGAAAATCTTCCACTGTAAACAAAAGCGGTTGCCCCTTTGCCTAAGATGGAAACAAACGGACTCCAAATCCATTTCATCCACCCCGGCGCCGCTGTCGCCCACACCAGGTCGCTTTCCTGAACGCCCAGCCACTGTGTGGCGGCAATCGCCAAATGAGCATACGGCCACCCATAGCTGTGCATGACTCCTTTCGGTCCGCCGGTGGTACCGGAAGTATAGGAAAGAATGGCGGTCTCATCTGCCCGGGTGTTTACGGTTGCAAATGTTTCGCTTGCTTTATCGACCAATGGGTTTAAATCAGTCCACCCTGCCTCATCCGCCCCGCCAAACACGAGGCAGTACCGTAAACTGTCGCAACCACTCCTGACTGTATTGATCTCCGGAATTAAGGGAGGAAAGGCGATCACCGCTTTCACACCTGCATGCTTGATCCGGTACTCAATATCTTTCGCCCGCAGCATTTCGGAACCGGGCAAAATAATTGCGCCGATTTTTAACAACCCCAAATACGTTCCGTACGCTTCCAACCCGCGCGGAAGCAGTACCATCACAGTGTCGCCGCGAGTCACACCCAATTCGGTGAACGCGTTGGCGATCCGGTTCGCATAGTTGACCAATTGTCCATATGTATGCGTAACCGATTCACCCGAATCTTCCACAATCAAAAGAGCCGCCTTGTCAGGGTGTGCGGAAGCATAGCGATCCACCTCTGCCGCAAAATTATACTCCGACGGAATTTGAATAGGTTGTTCTTTTGCTGTAAGTTCCATCTGCAAACCTGCCTTCTTTCCTTTTGCCATTTTTACCCGTTCATCAATGAACAATTTTATCCTTTATACCA
Organism: Brevibacillus fulvus; assembly: GCF_016908525.1. Taxonomy (GTDB): domain Bacteria; phylum Bacillota; class Bacilli; order Brevibacillales; family Brevibacillaceae; genus Brevibacillus_G; species Brevibacillus_G fulvus. Next base: position 368,830 of record NZ_JAFBEB010000001.1, on the reverse strand, counting down.
GATTTACCGTGAACTCGCCCCAGTTCTCCTGCCCCCACAGCATGGTCAGCTTGTCTTGGTCTGCTACCGGTCCCACTCCGGCCGGTGTACCGGTATAAATAATGTCTCCCGTTGATAACCCATAATGCTGCGTAGTAAATTCGAGAATGGTCAACAGATCGAACAGCATGTCTTTGATATTGCCCGTTTGGACGATTTCACCGTTTTTTTGCAAGTGAAAGTCGGTTTGCTGGCATGCCGCTACACCGGGAAACGGATGAAACGGAGTGATGACCGCCGAATTGCGGAACCCTTTGGCTAACAACCAGGGGTGCCCTTTCTTTTTGATCTCCGACTGGACATCCCGCAAGGTAAAATCAATACCCAGAGCGATCCGGTCAACGACGTCTTCCACGCTCATCCCTTTTTGGTAAGGCTTTGCGATGTGCACAACCAATTCCACTTCGTGGTGCAGTTCTCCCTGTTGCCCCGGCAACGGAATGACGCTGCCATTTGCTTCGACCAAGGCGCGAGTAGGTTTCAAAAAGAGAAAAGGCGATTTCGGCACTTCATTGCCAAGCTCTTGCGCGTGCAAGCGGTAATTCCGTCCAACACAAAACACATTGTGAATCGGTTCCATTGTTTGTCCTTCTTTCGTTAAAGTAGTCTCTCTACCAATATATACCGAAACGAGATTTGGTTGAACCGTGTTTTTTCCGGCGGCAATTATGTAATTTTTGAGAAATGTGATTCCATCATTGTTACACAACAACGGTTTATAGTAATCTTGTAAAGGGCAACAACAAAAAGATATGGAGGTTAGGTATGAAAAAGTTTGATCTTAGCATGCTTACCATCGCAATTTTAATCCTCGCTCTCGTTGGCGTAAGCATTACCACGCAGTCCAGCTCAGCCAACGAAACATCAGCAACCCATGAGGTTGTTGCGAGGGTGAATGGCGAATCGATCACACAAGATCAGTTTTATCAACTTCTTAAAGATAAATACGGGGACAAAGTATTGGATGACACCATTGACCAACTGCTCGTTAAACAGGAAGCAGCCAAAAACAAGATCGTCGTCACAGATGATGAACTGAATAAAGAGTTTTCCGCTTACAAGGAAAGAATCAAAGATAACAAAAACTATTTGGAAGATTTGAAAGCAGACCCCGATCTCGACAGCAAGCTGAAAGACAGAATGTATTACAAACTGCTGGAAAAGAAAGCAATCGACAAATTGATCCCGGTAACCGATCAGGAATTGCAAGACTATTTTACGAAACATAAAGATGTGCTTTGGAAAAAAGCGACTTCCTTAGCAGAAGTGAAAGACAGCGTAAGAAGTCGCGTTCTGGACAAGAAAACGAACGATTGGATCAAATCTTTGCGAGAAAAAGCCGCTTTGGAAATCACCGACTCCGTTTTGGAGCACAAATTAAATGACTAGTCGGATGACCGAACGCCCGTCGCTGTGACGGGTGTTCTTTTTTGTATTGCCATAGTCCTACTCTCTCAATTATGACTAAAGTCATTTTTTTACGAATACCCGCAAATTTTCATAGATTACCAGAAAAAGATCAGGTAAAATTTGACGTAGACTGAAGAAAATTGTGGAAATGCGGTGACTACTTTGAACAGACAGAAACTTCTTCTTCCAATTTCCTTATTCTGCTTTATGATGGTTCCGCTTTCTGTCGAAGCGGAATCCACTACATATGTGGTTCAGCAAGGCGATACGCTCTACAAACTGTCCCGGGAATTCCATGTCCCTGTCGAAGAAATTCTCCAGCAAAACCAATTGACGACGGACAAGCTCTCCATTGGACAAGTGCTGCAGTTGAGCGGCAATGCGGAGCTTGCCCAGGACCCCGGCGAATCACTTGTTTTGGACAATGCCAACGTGCCGCCAGCAGCACCACCGGTTCAGGATCAGCCGGTCGCCGCAGCTGAACCGACGATCGTCACGGCGGATATTTTGCATGTGAGAGCATATCCTTCCTTGCAAAGCGAGATTCTCGGAAATTTGTCGTACGGCACCCCTGTGGAAATCAAAGAAACAGGCGATGAATGGTGCAAGATTGAGTTTCAGGGACAGCCCGCCTATGTCGCCGCCGCTTATCTCGGCAAACAACCTAAACTTCCTGCGGCGAACTTGTCAATCGGTGATGGTCAGTTGGCGAAACAATTGCAGACCATCATCAAGCCGGTGCTCAACACGCCCTATGTGTACGGCGGAACGACGCCAGCGGGATTTGATTGCAGCGGCTTCACCAGCTACGTGTTTCAGCAATTGGGCATCAAGCTCCCCCGTACTTCCGCCGAACAGTTCAATGTTGGCCAGGAAGTTGACTTGAGTCAAGCGCAGCCAGGCGATTTGTTGTTTTACGATACCGAAAAAAATGGACACATTTCTCACGTCGCCTTGTATATGGGAAACGGAACCATCGTCCATGCGACTGGCGTAACGGTTAAATATGAAAAAGTCGAGAATATGCAGAAATTGTATCCTTTCTATGGGGTAAAACGCATTTGGAACCCGATTGCCGCCAAATAAACAAGATAAGCAGTGCGCCGATACACAGCGCGCTGCTTATTTATTTTGAGCCAAAAGCCGTTTTATGATTGCGGTTGCTTCTGATTTTGCGACTGGTTTTGCCCGTTATTTTGGTTTTGTCCCTGTCCCTGACTCTGATTTTGCCCCTGCCCGAATTGAACGGACTCCAGCGTATGCTTGACCTTGTCGATTTCCGTTTGATAATCTTGAATAATCTCGGTCAAAACCGCAACGGATTCCTTGAAGTCGGGCTCCGTGCTAATGTGATCAATCGTCTTATGTAAATGGGACACTTTGTTTTCCGTTACTTTCAACAGGTCAACCAATTCCAATCCATTCACTTCCTAATCACCTCTTTTTGGCTTAGTGTGAACGGAAAGGCGGCAACTCATGCATTCCACACAAAGCAAACCCGCTTACCGGAGAGAGATAAACCGTTCGATGTCGTTCGCAATCAACTGCAGTGAATTTCGCCAGAATTGAACGGAACGCACATCCACACTCATGATCTTCCCTACATCCGCGATGTTCATTTTGCCTGTCACCGAGAGCAAGTAATCGTACTGATTAACAAATGCTTCCCCGCGTTGCAGGTATTCGGCATACAACCCTTTCGAGAACAGCAAGCCAAACGCATACGGGAAATTGTAAAAGTTCAGGTCGGCAGAATAATAGTGCGGCTTGCATACCCACATGTACGGGTGCAAATAGTTGTGATCCAGGCCGTCTCCATACGCTTCTTTTTGCGCTTTCAGCATGAGCTCTTTCAGTTCGTCAACGGACAACGAGCCATGTTCTCTTTGTTCAAACAGCCACGACTCAAACAGATACCGGCTGTAAATGTCGACGATCACTTGCGCCGCACTGGAAATATCCTGTTCGAGGATCGAGAACGCTTCTTCCGGAGTGGCCGATTCCAATGCCGCATTGGTAATGATCGTTTCGCAAAAGATCGACGCTGTTTCCGCAATCGGCATCGGGTAATCGCTGTTCAAGAAACTTTCCCCATTCAGACACTCTCCGTGGTAACCATGTCCCAACTCGTGAGCCAAGGTGCTTACATCGTTGAAGCTGCCGGTGAAATTGCTTAAAATCCGGCTTTCTCCGATCATATGCAAGTTATGGCAAAAAGCTCCGCCCCGTTTTCCTTCACGCGGCTCAGCATCGATCCAATGGTGATCAAACGCCTTTGCCGCATAGTTGGACAGTTTTGGGCTAAACGTGCCAAATTGCTTGACGATGAAATCACGCGCTTGTTCGTAGGTGAACTTCATTTCGGCTTCGCCAACCGGCGCAAACAAATCATAGAATGGCAGACCGTTTTGATGGCCAAGCAGCTCGGCTTTTTTGCGGAAATATTTGTGGAAGACCGGCAAACTTTCCCGCATCGCCGTTAACATTGCTTCCAGCGTCGGTTCATCCATCCGTGAATCAAGCAGCGTTTTTTCCAATGGAGAGCGATAAGCGCGCAGCTTGCTGACCGTAATGACTTCTCCTTTGATTCCGTTCAGGCTGGCAGCGGAAGACTCTTCCACTTTCTTGTACGCTTCCAATTCAGCAAAATAGGCGTTTTTGCGAACTTCGGGATCTTGTTCATACGCCATGTTCCGCACAACCGGCAGCGGCAGCTGTTTGCGTTCACCGTCTACCGTGATGTCCACCAAGAGCGTAGACAATAAAAGTTCCTGCAATTTGGACCAGGCGTTTGACCCGGTATTTTTCATTTTGGCGAGGATAATTTCTTCGCGCTCGCTCAAGCTATACTTATTTTTGGCAGCGATTTCGGTTATGTAATATTCATGCTCGCGCAGCAACGCCGAGGAAGCGATCACTTCCGGCAAACGATCGATGCCGCCCAGCCATTTCTGAAACAGGATCGACGGTTCGACCAGTTCCACGCTTTTTTCCTGCAGCTGATCGATCAACTGCAATGCTTTCATATTTTTCGCATCGGTGCTGGCGGTCAACTCCGCGAAAGCAAACAGCCGATACAATCGTTGAGACAATGAGGTGACCAGCTTGATATAAGTTTCCATTTTGGCCGCAGGCTGCGTATGATCCTGCAACTGTTCTTTCGTCCATTGTTGAAGTTGCGTTAATTCTTGATTGACCTGTTCCCGGTCACTTTGGCACTGCTCCGAATCAAAGGATGGATAAAGAGCATCCAGGCTCCAGCGCATGTTCATCAGCTTATTCCTCCGTAAAAATTTTTTTATTAAATCTATTGTAAAAAATCCCCGAACCAAGAGCAAGCAAAACCAACTGCCGCTGTTTATCCTTCCGCTTCCGCGCTGCCTTCCGCTCTAGCCAGCAACGCTTGCGTTTCGGGGGAAGCTTTGCTTCGCCGCTTTTGCTTTCGCTTTTTCTTTCGCATCAACCATAACGCTGCCAGCAGACAGAGCAAACTGGCCCCCTGCAGGACATGCCTGTTAGCTTCGGTCAGCCATTCTGCCATGCCAAGCAATTGACACAAAATCGAGAGCAGGATTCCAATCTTTGCGATCTGGAGGTTCATGAGTGTCCATCCCCTGCCTTTTGAATAGGATAAAATATCTTGATCGATAGGGTGATGCCTTTGCAACGGATTTTTGGGATCATGACTCATCGTATAAAGGATGTCCGGAAGTTTCTGCCGTATTATCGTGTCGCACGGTCGGAAGGCTTTGACGATGTAGTGGTCTTTACTCCAAGCAATCTCAACCTGAATCGCAAGACTGTTGTGGGCTATCGCCTGAAAAAAAGCGTCTGGTTGAAACAAACCAGCAAACTGCCCGCCATCTGTTATGACATTGGCTACTATTCCTCCCCCGCGAGCATCAGCAAGGTGAGAGCGATCAAACAGCACCCTTCTGTCCCCTTCATCACTTATGGTCTGGGAAATAAGTGGAAAATCCATCAACAGCTCAGCCGTTTCCCGGAACTCAACAGCTGTCTGATTCCTACGCAAGTTTGCGACTCACCGCAAGCTTTGCTGGATATGGCGCTGCAACATGCAACCATCATCATCAAGCCGATTAATGGGAAAGAAGGAAAAGGAATTTTACGTCTTCGCCGTTTTGCCGATAAATTCCTGCTGGAGCAAAATGATCAACCGTCTGTACTGTTGGATGAAACTGGCCTAGCCAACTTGTTCGCTGCCCGTTTTCGGACGAACCGCTATCTTATGCAGAAATGGATCGACATTCGCAATAAGCAAGGTACCGTATACGATGTTCGCGTCTTGATGCAAAAAAACGGAGCTGGCAGCTGGACGATTGCCGGTATGGCCGCCCGGGAAGGCGGAGCCGGTCGGATCACGTCCAATTTGATGGATGGCGGTACCCCTCATCCGTTGGCGGCCTATTTATTCGAGCAATTTCGTAAAAAACGCGCGAAAAAAATCATAAAACGGCTAACCCGCCTTTCCCCTATCGTATGCAGTCGACTCGAGGAATCATACCAGAGACGGCAAGCCGAATTAGGCCTGGATTGGGCAATCGATGCACAAGGACATGTCTGGCTAATCGAAGTGAATATTAAACCGGGCAAAATCCCGTTTCGTTCCGTCTTTCCCTTTGAAACGATCGAAGATGGCATTCGTTTGCCGATTCAATATGCACGTTATGTACTCGAGCAGGAACTTGCTGACAGCAAGGTTGATCTCCCCGCGGGCAAGGCCAGTTCCTGACGCGGGGGGAGAGAAACATTAGATGCTGATTCCGGCAGTTTGCGCGTCTCTCGACAGGACGGAAAGAAATGTCTCAACAACATCCTTGTCAAACTGTGTTCCGCTGCCCCTCTTCAGTTCCTCCATCGCCAGATCTTTGGTTAACGGTTGCCTGCGGTAATAGGCGGTTGAAACCATTGCGTCAAACGCCTCTGCTACGGAAATAATCCGCGCCCCCAACGGAATCCTTGTCAATCCATACGGATACCCCTTCCCATCCGGTCGTTCATGATGATAGAGAACATAAGGCAAAATGTCCTGCATTTCCTTGATATGGGAAAGCAGATTGTAGCCATAAACGGAATGCGCCTTGACAAGCTCATACTCAAAGCGCGTCAATTCCCCTTGTTTTAACGCGATGGAGGGCGCGATCGCCAGCATGCCGATGTCATGAAGCAGACCCGCTACCCGGATTCGGTTGATCTCCTCTGATGACATTCCCATTTTGCTGCCGATGGCGCAGGCGTAACGGGAAACAGCACTGGAATGACTGTCGGTAACTTCGCCATGATAAAAACGGGACTCTGCCAGAGAAAGAACGGTGTTGAGCATCAACCATTTCTCCTCAGCAACGTCAAGGTTCGGGCGACTCTTGTGCAGCTTCAGCTCACCGGCAGACACCACCTTGTTTTTCCCTTGCCGTTTTGCCGTATACATCGCCTGGTCGGCGAGCTCGACCAGCTGGCTGCCATCATCGTGCGCTGGACAAGCGGCCAGACCAATACTAATCGTAACGGGAAAGATCGACTCCGTTCCGCCAAGTTCGGCAACAGCCTGTCTGATCTGTTCGGCTATCTGCTTTCCTGTGTCAGGGTTGGTTTGCGGCAAAAGAATGACGAATTCTTCCCCGCCATATCGGCAAACCACATCGGTTGGCCGAACTTTGCGGCAGATGAGTTGGCTTACGTGACGGAGAACCTGGTCTCCATACAAATGCCCCAGATTGTCGTTGATTTTTTTGAAGTCATCGACATCACAAAACAGCAAAACGAGCGATTCATCCGCGGTCTTCGTCTTTTCGATCAGTTCCGTCAGCGTTTGCTTGAAGTAAGAACTGTTATAAACACCCGTCAACGGATCGGTAATACTTTCCAGGTAATGTTTTTCCATCTTGGAAACGACCTCGTGAAAGGCAACGGCGACCTCGGCAAACTCGGGTTCTTGCGGCATCTCCATTTTCTGCGTTCCTTGCTTGAGAACAGAATTCACTGCATCGCGCAACCAATGCAGTGGATTAATCATTAGTCTATTAATAATCAAGCCCATTCCGATGATGGCAAACAAACTGACAAAGATCCCTACCGAAACCGTCAAAGTTAACCGTTCCTTGATAAACATTGAAGGATCAGGATAATATCCAACGACTTCCAATATTCCGGTGTGACCGGAATTCGTCGCAATCGGGCTTAACAGGCGCACTTCGCCCAGCTGGCTTTGCTTCTGTTCCAGGTAGGTTAGCGACATTTGTTTGCTGCCGGGTATTTTGACGATTTCGGATGAGGAAGGAAACCCGATTGTATTCCGACTCGTGGAGGCGACGACTTGGTAGTGGTCCCCGATCTTTTCGTGATAAGTTAGGTAAGCCAACTGCGGTTCTGCCCTCTGGATCTGGTCAAGCGCAGACTGGATCTCACCATCGGCAACAGCCTTCTCCACTCTCACGCCAATTGACGAGGTCAAGTATTCAAAATGATGAAGATTGGATTGTCTCAACGATGTTTGCAAAAAGTAAGCGTCATAAGCAACCAGGGATGAAACTGCCACCAGTACCACAATTGTCACTAACACCATCATTTTGAGTTGCAAACTAATTGTTTTAAGCACAAACAGCTCTCCTACTTACCTAAAAATTTTGTCCATTCCAAGCATAATCATGGAAGTTCGACAACCTTGCATCAAGCAAGCTCAATGTTATGCAGACACAAGTTTATACAATTCTGCTCATCGTCAAATTTTCCTTTAAAATTCAAACAATTTTCCTGCCTTTGTCAAAAATGAAAAATCCCCAAGTAGCGTCTACTTGGGGAACAGAACTTTCATTCGTCAAATCGGAAGCAAATCAATGGTTTCCTTATCGCGAAGCTGCTCGATCATCTTTAACCAAGCTGTCGGTTTGTTCTCCAGAATTGCATAGTAATGTGTCAAGAACGTAACAACCAGCGATGCATCCAGCTGTTTCAATTCATCATTTGCGGGCATGAAGCAAAGATCGAGTTCGCTCACCGCTTCACCATCGTTTTTCCAGGACGGATGTACATAAGGGAAGTCAAGACGTTTGTAGCCAAGATGGGACAAAACCTCCCGGCGAACAAACGGGTCCATCGGTTTGACACCGCCGAATACATGATGCTCGACACGATACGGATCATAAATTTCAGCGAACATTCCCAGCATCTCTTGACCGGCTTGTGTTGCCAATGCTTCCAGATCTGCCTGACGCTTTTGGCTGAGAAAGCGTCCGATCCCCAGCCCCTCCCGGCCAATAATCGTAAAATCTGTCATCGCTACCCGTAATTGCGGGTAATAACGATATTCTGTTGCTCCTACCACATTTCCTTCATGAACAGCGACAAAAACACGAATCCCCGGATCTTCCAACGGTTCTTTCCACAAGGAAAATTCCAGTACCTCCTCTGCCGGAAACACTTCCTGCATCAATTGATGCATTTTACGGAACAACGGGTCATCGATATGGGTAATTCGTACATAATCCACTTTTTTATCCCCTCTCTGTTTCTGGATGAACGAAAAACGGATTTTTCCATTCCATCAGTGTTGCATAATTGCGGGATTCCGCATCATCCAAATAATTCGCCACCACTTTCACGGGGGTGCGCCCGCATCTGAGCAAAAACGTGATCACCGGATCAGCGATTTCTCCGCGCAACACAGCTTGCAAATACTGCTCCGCCGTCCATCTGTCGGCATGCTGTCCATAGCCCGGCATGCGGCCGCCACCGAGAAGCCGGGTCAGTCCCTTATGAACGACCAACTGGTACATCGCTTCCATCAAGAGCTTGCCTAGCCCCAGTTTGCGAAAGCGGGGGCGGACACTGATGTCGACCACATAGAGTGTATCGCCGTTCGGCTGATGATTGCGGATATAGCCTCCGTCTGTAATCTCTTCCCAAGTATGATCGGGATGGTTGGGATCGAAGTCAACCAGCAGCCCGGTCATGGACGCGACGACTTCGCCCTCAATCTCCACACAAAGCGCCCCTTCCGGAAACAACCGGACATGCTGCTCCAGCTGTTCTTCTTTCCACCAGAGGTCGGAAGGAAACGGAGGAGGAAAACATTCCTGCTGAATGGCAATCAAATCGGCAAAGTCTTCCTCTTGATAATTTCGCACTATCGCCTTGATCGGTTTTTTCTCGGCAAATACATACAGTTCTTTTCGGTACAACCGAATCCCCCCCAATGACGATGGTACGATCAGGACCAGTCCGTATACAGGTCGATCCGTCGATCTCGCCAGGTCGTAACCGATCCGCGCTGGCGGACTTGTTCCAACAAATCCAGATCCAAATCAGCGGTAATGATCATATCGTCGTTAATCTCCCCTTCCGCGAGGATTCCGCGCGGCGGGAACGGAATGTCATTGGGTGTCAAGACAGCGGCCTGACCAAAATTCGCCCGCATAAAATCAACGGTCGGCAACGAACCGATCGTCCCGGTCACCACCACATAGACCTGATTTTCAATCGCCCGCGCATGACTGGTATAGCGGACGCGGTGGAACCCGTGCCGATCATCCGTGCAGGATGGGCAGAAAATCACATCCGCTCCTTTGGCTTTTGCCATGCGGACAATTTCGGGGAACTCGATATCGTAACAAATCAGGATTGCAATTTTTCCTTTATCGGTTTCAAAAATTTGCAGTTTGTCCCCCGCTGCCATATTCCATTCCTTGACCTCGGTCGGGGTAATGTGCAGTTTTCTTTGCTCTCCCACCCGGCCGTCGGGGTAGAAAAGATAAGCGGTGTTATACAGTTTTCCCTGTTCGGCAATAATGTGGGTTCCCCCGATAATATGCATGCGATATTGCTGCGCCATTCGCTGAAACAGGTCAAGGTAGCTTTGCGTATATTGCGGCAATTGCTCAATGGCCAACGCTTGCCCTGCCTCATCCGGAATTGACATCAACTGTGTGGTGAACAATTCGGGAAACAGCAAAAATTCCGCGTCAAACTCGGCGGCTGTTTTGACATAATGTTCAACCTGTCCCGCAAACTCCGCAAAACTGGCGATCGTATGTAAATGATACTGTACAGCAGAAACGCGTATTTTCATAAGTAGTTCCCCCTTTAACTGTATTCTCCAAAAAAGAGCACGTCCAGAGCAGCTTGTCTATGCTGCCATCTGGTTATAAAAAACATCATAGCATGTTTTCGCTTTGGTTCAAACGTTTCCCGTACAGAAAACGTATCTGCGAGTTGCTCAGGCAACCTCTTTGATTGTCAGCTATTTTTTGCTATGATGCCAGTAAAAACATCAATGGGTGATCGTCTATGGAAGATTTGCTTGGCAAACCAGTCAAAACGAAAGATCGGCCAAGAAAAAAAGGCATAATCGAATATATCGATGAACAGCATATCGTTGTTTTTTGGCAGGTGCCGCGCAGTGAACGTGTCATCTTCTCCAGCCTGGAAACCATGCTGGAGAAAGTGGAGGTAGTGGACGAAGACAGAACCATTTAAGATCGGGCCGTTTTCGTCCCCGCTTTTTTCCACCATCTGTACCCCAGATAGGTTACCGCGATAAAGATCAGATAAATCGCCGCGGCCAGCGCCGTATCGCGCCAGTTGGCCAGCAGGCGGTTGCCGACAAAGGCCAACACCAGCATCAAAGGAACTTTCCCCAGACCAGAAGCAAGGACAAACGTCGACATTGTCACCTTGCTGATGGCCGCATACACATTGAGCAACGGAGATGGGACGATCGGAATCAACCTCGCAAACAAGATCGCCAGAAAAGCGTTTTTTTCAAACTGCTGTGTGATCGATGCCAGTTGAGCAAACCGGCTCAAATATGCCCGCCCTTGGCGGAAAAAAAACAGGCGGACGGCCAAAAACATCAACACGGAGGCAAGCAGCGATCCGGCAAGGTTAATCAAACCGCCCGTTAGCGGGCCGTATTTGGAACCCATGATCCCGGCGATAAGCGTAAACGGCACCACGGGAAACAAACCGATGAACGTCACCAGCGCGATCATCAGCGGAATCTGCGACGGCTCGCCGCCCCGCAGCCAGACAAGCAGAGGTTCCCGATACAACAACGCAATGGATATAACCACGATGTAACCGATGACAAACAGCCATTTTTTCATGTTGCGACTCCTCTGCTCCTCCATGCGCCTTTTTGTTTGCAAAAGACCCTCCCCGCTTTGTGGGGAGGGCTGTTTGTTCAGGCATACAACGCTGCCCGCTGTTGTTTCACATCTTCGCTTTCCAAATATTCGTCATAACTCATCATCTTGTCAATGACCCCGTTCGGCGTCAACTCGATCACCCGGTTGGCAATCGTCTGCACAAACTGATGGTCATGGGAAACAAACAAGACGGTTCCTTCAAATTCGATTAATCCGTTGTTCAAAGCGGTGATCGATTCGAGATCGAGGTGGTTGGTCGGCTCATCCAGAATCAGTACGTTAGCGGCAGTCAACATCATTTTCGCGAGCATGCAACGCACTTTTTCTCCCCCGGAGAGAACACTCGCTTTTTTCAACGACTCTTCCCCGGAGAACAACATTCTGCCCAGGAATCCGCGGATAAACGTCTCATCTTGTTCTTTGGAATACTGACGCAGCCAATCGACGAGATTCAGATCGACATTGAAATAATCAGAGTTATCTTTAGGGAAATACGCCCGGGAAGTCGTGACGCCCCATTCAAACGTGCCGCTGTCGGCCTCCAACTCGCCCACCAGAATGCGGAACAACGTCGTATTGGCCAATTCATTCGGCCCGACAAAAGCAATTTTGTCTCCTTTGTTAATGGTCAAATGCAGGTTTTCAAACAATTTCTCGCCATCGATCGTTTTGCTCAACCCTTCGATAACCAGCAAGTTTTTGCCTGCTTCCCGCTCCGGTTTGAAATTGATGAACGGATATTTGCGCGAAGACGGCTTAATGTCGTCAAGCGTGATCTTGTCCAGCAATTTTTTGCGGGAGGTAGCCTGCCGCGATTTGGAAGCGTTGGCGCTGAATCTGGCGATAAAGCTTTCCAGTTCCTTGATCTTCTCTTCTTTCTTCTTATTTTGTTCTCTCATTAATTTTAACGCCAATTGACTGGATTCATACCAAAAATCATAGTTCCCGACATACAGTTGAATTTTGCCAAAGTCAATATCGGCAATATGCGTACAAACTTTGTTCAGGAAGTGCCGGTCATGGGAAACGACAATGACGGTATTTTCGTAATTCAGCAGGAAGTTTTCCAACCACCGGATCGATTCGATATCCAGGTGGTTGGTCGGTTCGTCCAACAGCAAAATATGCGGATTCCCGAACAGCGCTTGCGCCAGCAGGACACGCACTTTTTCATTCCCGCTTAAATCTTTCATCATCTTGTTGTGCAAATCTGTCGGAATACCAAGTCCGATCAACAGTTCGGCCGCATCCGATTCCGCCTGCCAACCGTTCAAATCTTCAAATTCCCCTTCCAACTCGGAAGCTTTCAGGCCGTCCTCCTCGGAAAAATCAGGTTTGGCATACAGGGCGTTTTTCTCTTCCATAATTTCATAGAGACGTGAATGCCCCATGATGACCGTGGTCAGTACTTCTTTGTCGTCAAATTCAAAATGGTTTTGTTTCAGTACCGCAATCCGTTCGCCAGGAGTCACGGACACTTGCCCGCTGGTAGGTTCGATTTCGCCCGACAAAATTTTGAGAAAGGTTGATTTCCCTGCTCCATTCGCCCCGATTAAACCGTAGCAATTTCCGGGAGTGAATTTAATCGTTACATCCTCAAACAATGCTCTGCCACCGTAACGCAAGGTTACGCCATTTGTGCTGATCATTCGTCTAATTACCGCCTTTATCATTTATTTTACAGCTATTTTTGTTGTTCCATTTCTTCTACCAATGCGGAGAGTTCCGCCCATCTTTCAATGGCGGCTTCCAATTCGGCGGCGACCCGCTGCTCTTCCTGATACAATCCTTCGATTTTGGCATAATCGCTTGCCGCCTCGGCAATCGCCTGTTTCAATTCCGCCGCTTTTGTTTCCAGCTCGGCAATTTTGCCTTCGATGCTTTCCCACTCCTTCTGCTCCTTATAGGAGAGTTTGCGGGAGCGATTCTGATTTCTGCCCGTGGCAGACGACGCATTGGACGCTTCCGCCCGCGCCGTTTTGCCGGAAGGGGAAGAAGCTGGCGAGTTGGGCAAATCCGGCTGGGCGCGCCGAGCCTGAAGATAATCGGTATAGTTTCCGGTGAAGTGACGTATGTCTCCGTCACCTTCAAAAGCAAACAAATCGTCAACGGTCCGATCGAGGAAATAGCGGTCGTGAGAAACCGTAATCACCGTACCCGGAAACGAATCCAAATAATCTTCGAGAATGGTCAACGTCTCAATATCGAGGTCGTTGGTCGGTTCATCCAGCAGCAGCACGTTCGGTTCACCCATCAAGGTGCGCAGCAGATACAGGCGACGTTTCTCCCCGCCGGACAGTTTGCCAATCAAGGTCCACTGCATGTAGGGCGGGAAGAGGAAGCGTTCCAGCATTTGTGCAGCGGTGATTGTCTGACCGTCAACGGTATGGATGACTTCCGCCACCTCTTTGATATAATCGATCACACGCTGTTGGTCGTTCATTTCCACGCTTTCTTGCGTGTAATAAGCCAACTTGACCGTTTGTCCGATCTCGATCGAGCCAGCGTCAGGCTGGATGCGGCCGGCAATCAGATTGAGCAGCGTCGATTTGCCGCTGCCGTTTGGTCCGATAATGCCGATCCGGTCGCCCGGCTGGACAATATGACTGAAATCGCGGATGAGGGTGCGCTCCCCGTATCGTTTCTGCAAATGCTCGATCTCCAGCACTTTTTTACCCAACCGACTGGCTCCGAGCGCCATGTCCAACTTGTCTGTCGGTCCGTCCGCTTTTCGGTCGCGCAGTTCTTCCACCCGTTGAATTCTCGCCTTTTGCTTGGTCGTGCGAGCTTTTGCGCCGCGATGCAGCCAGGCCAGTTCCCGGCGCAGCAAATTTTGCCGCTTGCTTTCGGCGGCCGCTTCCAGTTCAAGACGTTCCGCCTTTTTCTCCAGAAAAGCGGCATAGTTGCCTTCGTAGCTGTACAACTTCCCGCGATCCAATTCGAAAATCCGATTGGCGACCCGATCAAGAAAGTACCGGTCGTGCGTTACCAGCAAAATTGAACCTTTGTACCGATTTAAATACTCTTCCAGCCATTCGATCGTTTCATTGTCGAGATGGTTGGTTGGTTCATCCAATACCAGCAGATCAGCCGGTTGAATCAAAGCGCGAGCCATTGCCACCCGTTTGCGCTGACCGCCAGACAATTGCGACACAGGGGCAAAAAATTGCGTGATGCCCAGGCGTGTCAAAATCGTCTTCGCTTGTGTATTCATTTCCCAGGCGTTGGCTGCATCCATCCTGTTTTGCAAATTGAGCAATCGCTGTTGTGCCTGCTGATTGTCCGGTTCGCGTTGCAAGTCGGCCAACACCTGTTCATAGTCTCGCAGGAGCTTCATCAACGGACTTTCCCCATAAAACACCTGGTCCAGCACCGTCGACGTTTCGTCAAACACAGGATTTTGCGGCAAATATTCCACATGGAAATGATTGGCGTGGACGACCTTGCCGCTGTCGGCCGTATCCAGACCGGCGATAATTTTCAACAGCGAGGACTTACCGGTTCCATTCACGCCGATCAGACCGATCCGCTGTTGTTCCGAAATATGAAAAGAGATCTGATCGAAAAGGACTTTTTCGCCATAACTCTTGGTAAGTTGTTCAACCGAAAGCATTTGCATAATCATGTTCACCTGGCCTTTACAAGTACACCAATCTCTATCGTACCATGTTTTGATTCGAAGCTCTAGGCTGACAGCCATTTTTTTATGGAAAGCAAGTCCCGCATCGTATTTGCCAGAAGCGGCGAGAAAGAAATGAACCAGTCAGCACTTATGCTGCTGGTTCAGGTTGCCAGTCCGTCTGACTTTATTTCGATTGTGTGCCGACACCGCTGCTGCCAAAGCCACCGGCACCCCGTTCTGTCTCATCAAGCTCTGCCACTTGTTCAAACATGGCCAGCGGCACCTCGCACAGCACTCCTTGGGCAATGCGTTCCCCTTTGCGGATCAGATAGGCATGCCGATCAACCGGTTGCTCGACCTGTATCGGCTGCTCGGATAGATCAAAACATTCATGGGAAATTGCTCCGGAAGGAATCCGGATATTGTCCATCAAAATGGCGACTTCGCCGCGATAGCCGGCATCGATTGTACCGGGAGAATTACTGATCCGCAGTTTGGTTTTGGCGCTGATTCCGGAGCGTGGGCGCACCTGCAATTCATACCCGTCGGGAATCGCGAAGGCGAGTCCGGTCTTGATTTTTGCCGTCTCTCCAGGCGCAATGATGACATCCTCTACGGCGACCAGATCAAAGCCGGCATCCAGCGCTTTTGCATAGCGTGGAATCGCCGCATCCGGATGAAGTGTTTTTACTTTTACTGCTACTTGTTCTCTCTGCTTCCTCATTGGTTTCCCCTCTCTGCGTTGTTGCAATTGCAAGCATTATACCATAAACAGACGAGGATTCGCTGTTTTTCGCCCTAAAGGGAACGATCCAGCGTTTGCGGCGACCAGTTCTGAACGCCGTTATCTTCGATAATTCCCAAGACAACATCCTTGATCTCCGGTTCGCCCAACAGTTTTCGTTCAATCCGAAATTTTATGTCATCGGCATCCGCCAGCGACAGGCCAATGCGCAGTTCGATCATCGCGTCGACATGATAATAGCGCCCTTCCTGGACAACCCGGATTCCGTTAATGTCCGTCACATCTTGATCCGCCAAAATAATCCGCGCCACTTTATCCGTTACGTCCGGCGGAGCCATCACGCCGATCAGCCCGACCATATTGTCGTAGCCGACGCGAAAAGCGACGCCCAGCATCAACAAGCCGATCAACATCGAAACAATCCCGTCCAGCTTGGTAAAATCAGTAAAAGCTGTGACAACGATCGCGACCAACGCGAGAAGCGCCCCGCTGACCGCTACCAAATCTTCGTAAAAGACCAAACGTGTCGGCGGTGCTGCGCGGCCAACATTTTGAAAAGAGGCCGGAATGAACGCCAATCCTTTTATCTGCACTCTTGCTTCCTTGACGATCTCTTTCATTGCTTTAATCAAAATCGCGCCATCGATCAACAAGTTGATGATCAGCACGCTGGTATTTAACCAAAACATGTCGGTTTTCACAGGATGCTGGAACAAATGCCATCCTTCTTTGATCGTTTCATAGGCCATCATCGTGACCACAATCACCGCGACCATGCAAAACAGATTGATCACACGGCCAAAGCCATTGGGAAATCTGCGAGTCGGGCTTTTTTCCGCCAAAATGCTGCCGACAAACACAAACCCCTGATTGACGGCATCCGCCAACGAGTGCATCGCGGATGCAAACATCGCCCCGCTGCCGCTTGCCGTCGCGGCCACCATTTTGATCGCGGCGATTACGGCATTGCCAAGCAAAGCCAAAGCTGATGATTTGTTTCCTTTTTTAATCAATGCCAAAAAACTCTCTGGTTCCTGTCCGGTGTTCATTCATTACCTCCGCATTCTCAAAATCTCTGATCATAATTATTCATACGATTCCGGTGGCGATCGGTTTCGTTTTACTTAGAAGAAGTGAAGAACCCTTGTGCCTTTGCAACAATTTCCCCTATCTTTTCTCCTAGTGATCGGTTATAATAGACGTTACGTTTTAATTTAAATTTAATAGGTAGGGGTGAATTTGTACAATGCAAGTACAAAAACCGTATCGAATTTTGTTGTACTATAAATATGTTCCCATTGAAAACCATGAACAATTTGCTGCCGAGCATCTTGCCTACTGCAAAGAGCTGGGGTTGAAAGGCCGCATTCTCGTTGCTCCTGAAGGATTTAACGGTACCGTATCGGGAACGATTGAACAAACCGACAAATATATGGCTGATCTGCGGAAAGATCCTCGTTTCGCAGACATGGAATTTAAAATAGATGAAGCTGACCAACATGCGTTCAAAAAAATGTTTGTCCGCGCGAAAAAAGAGATCGTAACCTGGCGTCTGGAAGAGGACGTCAATCCGAATGAATTGACGGGCAAACGCTTGTCTCCAAAAGAATGGTATGAAATGATTCAGCGCGATGATGTTGTGATTCTTGACGGACGCAACTATTACGAATACGATATCGGTCATTTCCGCGGTGCGATCCGTCCGGAAGTCCGCTCTTCCCGTGAATTTCCGGAATGGATTCGCAAAAACCTGGCCGATTACAAGGATAAAAAAGTCCTCACCTACTGCACAGGCGGAATTCGCTGTGAAAAATTGTCCGGCTTCTTGTTGAAGGAAGGATTCAAAGAAGTATACCAACTGCACGGCGGTATCGTATCCTATGGGAAAGATCCTGAAGTGAAAGGCAGACTGTGGGACGGCAAATGCTATGTGTTTGATGAGCGCATCTCTGTCCCGATCAACCGCACAGAGGAAGATGTCGTAATCGGCAAATGCTACTATTGCGGCAAAACGGAAGACCGTTATGTGAACTGCGCGAATCCGGAGTGCAACCGCCAACACATCTGCTGCCCTGAGTGCGAGAAAAAATACAAACGCTCTTGCTCGGATGAATGCCGCGAACATCCGCGGAACCGTTATGTTGAGGAAGAAACAGTGGCCAGCCACGCTTAATATGGCAAGCCGCTCCCTGTTCACATCACAGGGAGCGGCTTTTTTATATTGCAAATAATCATCATCGCACTGCTGTTTGTGTTATGCTTAAAACAGTATTGATCTTTGTCCTATGTTGAGGAGGCCCCGATGAACGACGATTGGATTGTAGAAGCCACAATAGAACAACTGCAGCAAGCGATGAGCGCGGGAAAAGTAACCGCGAGAACACTGGTGCTAACTTATTTGCAGCGAATCGCAGCCCTGGACAAGCAGGGACCGAAACTGAATGCGGTGTTGGAAATCAATCCTGATGCCCTGCATATTGCGGAAGCGCTCGATCTCGAACGTAAACAGAAAGGAATCCGGTCCCCGCTGCACGGAATTCCGATTCTTTTGAAAGATAATATTGATACAGGCGATAAAATGCATACAAGCGCCGGAACTCTCGCGCTAGCCAATTCTTATGCAAGCGCTGATTCGTTCGTTGCCCAACAGCTGCGCAAAAACGGCGCGATCATCCTCGGAAAAACGAATTTAACCGAAATGGCCAACTTTATGACCGTAAACATGCCGAATGGATACAGTTCCCGCGGCGGTCAGGTGCTCAATCCATACGGTCCAGGTGTATTTGATGTCGGCGGCTCCAGCTCCGGCTCCGCTTCGGCCATTGCCGCCAATTTGGCTGTCGCCGCCATCGGTACAGAAACATCCGGCTCGATTATCAGCCCGGCCAGCGCCAATTCACTGGTCGGAATCAAACCGACCGTCGGCTTGATCAGCCGCAGCGGAATCATTCCGATTGCCGTAAGTCAGGATACCGCCGGACCGATGACGCGCACGGTTCGCGATGCGGCGATTTTGTTAAGCGCAATGACCGGGATCGATGAAAACGATCCTGCTACCTGGACAAGCGGCGACTATGTCCAGACGGATTACTGCCAATATCTCGATCCGGATGGCTTGCGGGGCGCAAGAATCGGCATCCCCCGCTCTGTTTATTATGAGCGTTTGAATGAAGAACAGCGAACGATCATGAATGCGGCGATCGAGGCGATGAGACAGCAAGGAGCGATTATCGTAGACCCGGCAAATCTTCCTACCGCTGCCGAACCATGGGATCTCCATGTTTTGCTGCATGAGTTTAAACCGGCGTTAAATGCCTACCTCGGCAAATTGCCGGACCATACGAAAATTCGCAGCCTGCGCGACTTGATCCAATTTAATCTCCATCATCCGGAGCAAACTTTAAAGTATGGTCAAACCATTTTGCTTGATTCAGAGGCAACCAGCGGCACCCTCACTGATCCGCTATACATTGCAAGCCGGGTCAAAGACTTGCTGTTGGCAAAAGAACAGGGAATCGATGCTGCGATGAAAGAACATAAGCTGGATGCGCTCTTGTTCCCCAATAATTTTGGTGCCGGTATTGCGGCAAAGGCAGGCTATCCATCGATTACAGTACCGGCTGGATATACTCCTGACGGCCGACCGGTTGGCGTTACCTTTACCGGCCAGGCGTATAGTGAACCTACTTTATTGCGGCTGGCCTATGCCTTCGAGCAAGCGACCCACCACCGGGTACCCCCGCAATTTTCCTGAGCAAAATGCGTCCCCTTTTGCTTCAAAAACGGGCATGTCCGAATCGTTTCGATTCGGACATGCCCCATCTTAATCAAAATTGCGTAGCCATTGGCTGGCTTTCCCCTGCTCTTGCTGCTGACACAACAGCATTACGCATACTCCTGGTATCAGTTCATATGCGATGCTTGTTGCCAGAGCGACCGGCCATCACATCTGGCCTCCTCCCTGCTCGACTTGTCGTTGCAAAACTTCTCCCAAATCGCTTAGATCCACCTTAAACTGTTTATCTTTATAGTAAATCGTTGCCGTCGGGTCTCCTTTTTTACCGACAATGCGCAGACTGGCTGTTTTTACTTCATAGGTCCCGTCGTCATGAAATTGATAGGTCGCGTCTTTCAACTCGGCATTCAAAATGGGCAAGACCGTTGAGTGCAAAGCCTGATTCGTTTGTTCGACCATCGATCTGCCCAGTTTGATCACCTGTTCAGGTGTATAGTTTAACACGAGTACCATAACCGCACCGATCGTTACAAATATCGAGGTGAAGCGAAAAATGCTGCGCAGCACAATTTGCAGCACGGTGATCACCGCGATCACGAGCAGTACCAAAAGCCAGTAATCCTTAAGGATGGCGAGAAGTTGTTCCAACATCGATCACTCCTTCTCCCTCAAGTTTGTCCAAAACGAGGTGATGTTTAGTCCCATTTTTTTCTTTTCACAGGAAAAAGACGACACCTTCGCGTCGTCTAAGCTTTGCTTGCTATGCGCTTGCTTCCGCTGAGGAAGAGCGCGTACTCCAGCGGCCTGCGGATTGCTTCGCGGTACCGCTGCCAATCGCCCATTTCGCGAAAAATCTCCCGCCCTGGTTTCGGATTGACTTCAATCAGCCATACTTGGCCGGTTGTATCGATTCCGATATCCAACCCTAATTCTAACATCTGGCCATAATGCTGTTCAAGCGTCAACGCTGTCTGATATGCCAGCTGGTTGCAATCTTGGAGGATGGCCGCTGTTTTGTCGTGGCCAAACCGCTGCTCAAGAAAAGGTTGAGCCGACGCCGCTGTGCCGCCGCCATGCAAATTGGACGTAGCGCTGTTGCTTGTGCCGACGCGGATGCCGCAGCCGGTGACGCTCCACGCTCCCTGGCGATCCTTTTGAATCAATAGGCGCAAATCGATCGCCCGTTTGGGGATCAGTTCCAAAAACAGTCCCTGCTGAATCACATATTTGTCCCGCTTCACCCAGTTGTCAAGCCACTTGGCCAGCGCTGCGCTATTGCGTTTGCTGCCGCTTACCTTGTGGCGCTGTTGATCGCGTCCGAGCATCCGAAAGACTGCGCCTTGTCTGTCAATCCGCAATATCCCGCGGCCACCCGTTCCATTCGCCGGCTTTACATACACCCTTCGGTATTTGTCCAGCATCATCCGCAGATTCCGTTGACTGTACAGGCGTGTTTCCGGCAACCATTGACACATGATCGGGTTACGCTCCAGCACTTGATGCACCTTCCATTTGTTTGCCAATCTGTTGTTGGCATAGAGGAAGGTATTTTGTTTGCGCAATTTTACATATTCGCGAAAACGATGGGTGCGGCTGAAGCGAAAACGATCGATCACCACATCCGGCAAGCGGTATGTTTGTCGCGTCCATCCCGTCCCCTGCTGAAACGTATATCCCCTCACTTTACGTTGGCTGGCCAGCACATCCTGGGGGCCAAACAGATAAACAACACAGCCAAGCTCCTTTCCGGCACGGATCATGCGGCGGAAAAAGCTTGGCTCGGCAAAACGGGTCCCTTCATGCCAAGTTAAAATGCCGATCATGGGCTTTGTCATCCGCTACCCTCTTTTCTCGGTTTTCTTCTTGGCATTGTATTCGTTGGCAATGCTTTTGGTTAGGAGAGTCTTTGTTGCAGCTCCAGCAGTTCCGGCGGCCAGTCCGCGTACACTTCGATTTCCTGTTCGCCAAAAGGATGCAAGAAGCGCAATCGTTCGGCATGCAACGCCTGGCGTTTCAGCCCAAATTCCGCCCGTCCGCCGTACAGGACATCCCCGATCAATGGATGGCCCAAATAACTGAGATGAACGCGAATTTGGTGGGTCCTCCCTGTGTCCAGCCGGCATTCGAGCAATGCGGCATCCCGCCAGCTTTGTCGCACGAGAAAATGGGTGATCGCTGTCTCACCGTGCGGGGAAACGCGCCTGCGTTGCGGATGATGGCGGTCCCGCCCGATTGGCTGATCAATCGTTCCCTGCTTTTGCTTCAACTGTCCGTGAACAAAGGCTATGTAGTTGCGCTTGATCTGCCGCAAGCGCAACCGCTCGTCCAGCAGCGCGGCAGCCAAAGCATGTTTGGCGTACAAGACCGCGCCGGACGTGTCCTGATCCAAACGATGAATATGCCTTACTTTTGCCTGAATGCCAGTCCGTTGAAAATGGCCGGCAACCCAATGGTCCAACGTCTCCTGATGGCCCGGCTCTGTCGGATGCAGCAAAATCCCGGCAGGCTTATCCGCGACCAACAGATGATCATCCTCGTACAAAATCGTTAGCGGATGCGTTACCGGAGCGAGCCCCAACTCTTCCGGCTGACAGACGCGCAGGCGAATTTCCTGACCGGCTGCCGTTATCACGTGCTGGCCGACAGACAATCCATCCAGAAGAATGTCTTTGTGTTGAAAAAGCAGGTGAACCAGCTTTTTCGGCAGTTTCCACTGTTCCCGCAGCAGCTGGCCGGCAGGCATCCCCGCTTCTGCATCACCCAGGTTGCCAACAAGCCATTCGCCTTTTTTCTCCATTTTGATCATCACACAAGAGACCCTTTCGTCTTCTCTGCTAATTTGCCTAAGCCAACGCCGCGCTGACGTCAACGGCGCGATCGAGGAATTGCTCGATTTCTTCTCTGCTTTTGCCCAGCTTGCTCACGAACCGCACCAGCTCTTTTCCTTGTTTGAACGCGATAAAGCTGGGGATGCCGAACACATCCAGCTGTTGGCTCAGCTCGGGGAAATTGTCCCGATTCACCGCCACCATGTCGAGTTTGTCGGCATACGCTTTTTCGACATCCGGCATGAATGGATCAATCCGGTGACAGTCGGGGCACCAGTCTGCATAAAATTTGACGACAACCAGTTTATTTGAAGCGATCGCTTCTTGAAACTCAGCTTCTGTTTTGATTTCTTTCATGACAATCCTTCCTTTCTCCCTGCTTTATGATCAGTGTACCAAAATTCGCCTCCGTTGTCCGCAGGGGACGGCACTTTCCCGCACTTCCCCCATTCGTCCCGTTACTCCTCTCGGCGCAATAATTGGATAAATGCAGCGGCCGGCTTCGTCAAATGGCGATCCTTGCGATAGGCGACGACCAGCATTCGTTCCGGGCGAGTCCGCAGGCGGACGTAGACGGGCGGAATGGCGACCCAAGGCGACTGGGCAATCATCTGCGGCGCAAACGAAAATCCCATTCCCGCGGCAACCAACGATTGCACGGTTTGGATGTTGCTGCTTTCAAACACGATCCGGGGACTGAACCCGGCTTGCTCACACAATGTCAATGAGATCTGCCGAAATCCTTGCCCCTCTTTCAAGAGGATGAACGGCTCCGCGGCCAAAGTTGCCAGATCGACTTCCGACTGCGCGGCGATGGGATGCTGCGGAGGGACGGCCAAATAAATTTCTTCGTGAATCGAAGGTTCGGTCACGATCAGCGGATTCTCAATCGGCAATGTCAGCAGGCTCAGATCAATTTTTCCTCGGACCAGCAATTGCTCTAATTGACTGGACGTCTCTTCAACCAACTGAAGTTCGACATGGGGGAACTGCTGGGTAAACCGGGAGATCGCTTCCGGCATCACATAAGCGCCCGTGTTGGGCAAGCTGCCGACAATCAGCCGGCCCGTATCGCCATTGGCAAACGCGCGCATTTCCCGCTCCAGGCTCTCCGTTTGATCGAGCAAAGATTGCGCCACCTGGACAAACCGCTCGCCGGCATCCGTCAATTCCAACTGCTGCGGCAAACGATGGAACAGAACGACGCCCAGCATCTTTTCCAGTTTGCCGATCTGCTGGCTCAATGAAGGCTGAGCCAGATGCAACTTGTTGGCCGCTTTGGAGAAGCTGCGCTCTTCAGCGACGGCGAGGACATATTTAATCTGTCGAAGTTCCATGTTTTCCTCCCTATAAGCATAACCTATATCACTTATAACTATTATATCTTTGATCTATGCAAGCTGTCATGGTAAAACTCTTATATAAGCTGTAGTACGCAGAAGGAGGACGATTCCATGGCACCACGCACAATCATTGAGAAAATTTGGGAGCAGCATGAAATCCACGCTGAACCGGGCAAACCGAGCTTGCTCTATATCGATCTGCATCTGGTGCACGAAGTGACCTCACCGCAAGCTTTCGAAGGTTTGCGCCTCGCTGGGCGTAAAGTACGCCGCCCTGATCTGACCTTTGCCACCATGGACCACAATGTACCGACAACCGATCGGTTTCAGGTAAAGGACCCGATCTCCAAACAACAAATGGAAACATTGACTGCCAATTGCGCCGAGTTTGGCATTCCGCTGGCTGATTTGAACAGTCCGGACCAAGGGATTGTCCATGTCATCGGACCGGAACTGGGCTTGACCCATCCGGGAAAAACGATCGTTTGCGGCGACAGCCATACATCAACCCATGGAGCTTTTGGCGCCCTCGCCTTCGGAATCGGAACGAGCGAAGTGGAGCATGTTCTCGCTACCCAATGTTTGCAGCAACACAAACCGAAAACGATGGAAGTTCGGGTCAAAGGCGATCTTCCTTTCGGCGTCGGCGCAAAAGACTTAATTTTAGCGATTATCGCAAAATTCGGAACCGCTTTTGCCACTGGTTATGTGGTTGAATATACCGGTGAAGCGATCCGCAAGCTGACGATGGAAGAACGCATGACCGTTTGCAATATGTCGATTGAAGCCGGTGCGCGCGCCGGACTGATCGCTCCCGATGAGACCACCTTCGCCTATTTGAAAGGCAGACGCTACGTCCCACAAGGGGAAGATTTCCTCGCAGCTGTGGAAAAATGGAAACAGCTTTGCACGGACCCGGGCGCAACATATGATGCCTATGTGGAAATCGATGCTTCTACGATCGCCCCGCAAGTAACGTGGGGGACAAGTCCGGGCATGGGTACGGATATTACCGGAAGAGTGCCGGAACCGGCATCGTTTGCCTCCCCTGCCGAACGCAAGGCGGCAGAAGACGCGCTCGCTTACATGGGCTTGACTCCGGGCACGCCGATGAGCGAGATCAAGATCGACCGCGTCTTCATCGGTTCTTGTACCAACGGGCGAATCGAGGACTTGCGCAAAGCCGCATCCGTTGCCAAAGGACGCAAGGTGGCTGCTCATGTCAATGCGATCGTCGTTCCGGGTTCGCAAGCGGTCAAACATTTGGCGGAACAGGAAGGGCTTGACCAAATTTTCCGCGAAGCCGGTTTTGAATGGCGTGAGTCGGGCTGTTCGATGTGTTTGGCGATGAATCCGGACATTCTGCAATCTGGCGAGCGCTGCGCTTCTACGTCCAACCGCAACTTTGAAGGACGTCAAGGCCGGGGCGGACGCACTCACCTGGTCAGTCCGGAAATGGCCGCCGCCGCAGCGATTGCAGGACATTTTGTCGATGTCCGTGAATGGAAAGCAGATGCAACCAAGGAGGTCTTTCAATGAAGCCATTTGTCACTGTTACCGGTCTGGCTGCACCGCTTGACCGTGTCAATGTAGATACCGACGCGATTATCCCGAAACAGTTTTTGAAACGCATTGAACGCACTGGCTTTGGCCAATTTTTGTTCTACGAATGGCGCTTTACTCCCGAAGGAGAACCGATTGAATCGTTCGTCTTGAATCAGCCGCGCTACAAAGACGCTACCATCTTGCTGGCTCGCAACAACTTTGGCTGCGGTTCGTCGCGTGAACATGCCCCCTGGGCCTTGCTGGATTACGGCTTCCGCGTGATCATCGCTCCCTCTTTCGCTGATATTTTTTACAACAACTGTTTCAAAAATGGCATCCTGCCGATCAAACTGGCGGAAGAACAGGTAGACGAACTGTTCAATCGTTCCCGCGCCGAGGAAGGATACGCCTTAACCGTTGACTTGCAGGCACAAACCATTTCCGACTCCTCGGGTCTTTCCTACTCGTTCGAAGTCGATGAATACCGCAGATACTGCTTGCTTAATGGTTTGGATGACATCGGCCTGACGTTGGTGCATGAGGATAAGATTGCGGCCTATGAAGCCGCCCATAACAAATAAAGCCGGTTTGGGACAAATATATAGGATGTCCAGGTTGTCGGGGAAGCCCGGCAGCCTTTTTTTGTTGCGGCAAGTTCACTCCCCTTGTTCGTTCAGCAAAAAAAAGGTGCCTCCCATGGAGACACCTTGCATGCCTACTTTACATTGATCAGCTGGACTCGTTCTACCTTATAAGGCATGTGATTTCCGTAAGTCAATTCGACACGCAGTTCATGTTCACCTTCGGGCAGATTTTTCACTACAAATTCCGGATTGTGCGTCATTGCCACCAGTTTCCCATCCAGATACACATGCGCATGCCCTTTTCCGTGTTCGACTGATTCCGCCTCATCATCGACAAACGTGAAGTTTTGCGTGATCAGCTTCACATCTGCCGTTGTTCCGTCGACATTGACATCCAGGGCTAGCTCCGGTTTTTCTGAAGAGAACGGTTCAACGTAATCGCTGGACGCAGGAACACTCTCCGCTTCCGGTAAATAGGAACTGGAAACATCGAGCGGATCTTGCAGCAAGAATACAATACCAGCGATCAGGACGAAAAAGACTACGATGGCTCCGATGATTAAGCTGCGTAAGCTGATAATCATTACTTTCATGATTCTACTCTCCCTTTCTGTCAGGAGGATGTACCCCTTTTTGTACATGCATACGCCAAAAAGAGAAAAAATAGAATCAACTCGTCACGGAAAAATCAGCGATAATTGATAAATTGCAACTCAATTGGCAAATCCGCTTTGCGCAACGCGGCAATCACTTGCTGCAGTTCATCCTTGCTCTTCCCGATGACGCGGATTTGATCATCCTGGATTTGCGTCTTAACTTTGACGCCGGTTTCTTTGATCAAGGTGTTAATCTTTTTCGCGTTTTCTTTATCGATCCCCTGAATCAGTTTCACCCGCTGCCTGACCGTTCCCCCGCTGGCCGGTTCGATTTTCCCATAGTCAAGGTTTTTAATCGAGACGTTGCGTTTGATCAACTTGCCCAACAGGACATCTTTAAGCTGACCCAGTTTGAATTCATCATCCGACGTTAAGACAAGCTCTTCTTTTTCCAAGGTGATCCCGCTTTTGCTTCCCTTGAAATCAAACCGGTTTTCAATTTCCTTCAATGCAATGTTGACCGCATTGCTCACCTCTGCGAAATCGATCTGGGATACGATGTCAAATGAGCTCTCTTTACTCATCTTATTCCTGCCCCCTTTCGGCTTAAATCGCTTTCACCATCCCGCCGTCTACCAGCAACGCTTGGCCAGTGACGTAGCTGTTCGCCGGAGAAGCAAGGAAAGTTGCGACACGGGCAAATTCCTCAGGCTGTCCGTAACGGCCCAGCGGAATCGTCTGCTCGATTTGTGTCCGAACTTGATCCATCGTTGTCTGCTCTTGCTGTGCTTTCAATTGGTCCAAGGAAGCTACCCGGTCGGTCGCAATCCGCCCGGGACCAATCGTGTTGATCAGGATTCCGTCTGGGCCTAATTCACTCGACAATGTTTTGGCCAACCCGATAATCCCCGTCCGGAACGTATTGGACAAAATCAGATTGTCCAACGGTTGCTTGAAAGAAGAAGAGGCAAAATTGACGATCCGGCCAAACTGCTGCTTTCTCATGTAAGGCAAAACAGCGCGAATCGCCCGAACAAAGCTGAGCAAATTCAGTTCAAACGCGTTTTGCCAGTCTTCATCGCTCATCTGGTCAAATGTGCCCGCTTTGGGTCCGCCAGCATTGTTGATCAAAATATCAACCGAACCGAAACGCTCAGCAGTCTCTTTCACCAGCTGTTCAATTTGTTCCGCCTTTGTCACATCGGTGCGAATCGCCAGCGGGGCTTGACCAGAGATCCTTTCTATTTGCTCAGCCACTGCCGCCAACGCTGCCTCGTCTCTGCCCGATATGGCGACTTTTGCCCCTTCGGCAGCCAATGCCAACGCTGTCGCTTTTCCCAAGCCTTTTGTTGAAGCCAAAACGATCGCTGTCCGTCCTGTTAATTGCAAGTCCATCTATCCTTCTCCTCTCACCCTGGTATCGATAAAATGGCAAACTTATACAGGTTTCTTGTTTACCATTCTACTGAAAAATGGCGGGAAAGCAAAGAAAAAGCGAGGAGATGACAGGCTGCTCCTCACTTGTTTCGAATCGGCTGGCGAGACAGTCTTTGAAGTTCTTCGGCTTCTTTTTCTTCCAACTCCCACAGCGGCGGCGGTTTTCTCATACAGACGGCCAAAGCGAATCCGATCAGATTGGAGAGCAGCGAACTGCCCCCATAGCTGATAAACGGCAAAGTCAGACCAGTGATCGGACTCAGACCAATGTTCATACCGATATTGACAAAGATTTGAAAGCTCCACATCGTCACCAAGCCGCTGATAAAAAAAGCGGCGAAAGGATCGGGTGTTCGCATCGCCCATTGAATCAGCCGATACAACAGCAGGAAGTAAAGCAGCAATAAGCAACTGGCGCCGATGAAGCCCCACTCCTGGGCGACAACCGCGAATATAAAATCGGTATGCTGTTCCGGGAGTTTCGTACCTTGGGCCGCAAGCAGGTAGAACATGCCCATGCCGCCCAACTGGCCGCTGCCAACCAGTTTTCGCGCTTGCATATATTGAAAGCCGCTGCCCAATGGGTCGCTTTCCGGATGCAGAAACGAAGTCAGCCGTTCCCATTGATGGGGACGTATCAGGCGAAAGAACAGCTCAGGCGTATAAAGGTACAAGCCGCCGAGCAACAGAAAAAACAAGATGAGAATGGCGAACAAGGCGAAATGAA
Source organism: Brevibacillus fulvus (assembly GCF_016908525.1). Taxonomy (GTDB): domain Bacteria; phylum Bacillota; class Bacilli; order Brevibacillales; family Brevibacillaceae; genus Brevibacillus_G; species Brevibacillus_G fulvus. The sequence continues at coordinate 340,055 of NZ_JAFBEB010000001.1, read as the reverse complement.
ATTTGGGGGGGAGCTGTGTCAGCACGAAAAAACAAACCAGGAGCGAACAATAGATGAGCGACATGCCAAGATCGGGTTGCAGCAAAATCAGCACGGTGGGAATCGATAAAAGCGCGCCTACTTGGACCAGTTCTGTCCACGATTGGCATATCCCCTTCTTCTGTTCATAAACTCGCGCCAACATGAACAATGTCGTCAACCGTGTCAACTCGGACGGTTGCAAGCGCAAAAAGCCAAGATCGAGCCAACTTGTCGCCCCATTTACCCGTTTGCCCAGCAAAAACAAGGAAACAAGAAAAACAATCCCGCTGAGGTAAAACCAGTGAGCGTAGCGAGCCATGCAGCGATAATCCATTTTGCTCACCAGTGCGGCAACAAGAGTCCCCAATACGATCCACAAACATTGCCGGATGACGAAATAGTAGCCGTAGGTTGCACGCGTCGCACTAAAAACGGTGATCATCCCGAACAGCAACAAACCGGTCAGAGACAGGTAGATCAGCCAATCGCTCTGTTCTTTTTCTTCCATGGCATCCTCTCCTGTCACTATGATCTCTAGGGGTAGTCTGTCCGAAATGCGCCGGCAATATTGATCGTGCAACCCAGTCTGACCCTGGACAAACAAGATAGCCACCGGCGAATTGCCGATGGCTAACGAACAAGCATATGGTCAAGACGATTACAGGCCGGCCAACTGTTCCATTTCCGCCAGCAGCTGTTTGAACACTTCCAGCGCCTCCCGGATCGGTTGCGGCGAATTCATGTCGACACCGGCCCTCTTCAGCAAGTTTAACGGATAATCGGAACCGCCGCTGCCGAGGAACGTTAAATAACGGTCAACAGCTGGTTTGCCTTGCTCCAAGATTTGCCGGGACAGCGCGGTTGCCGCGGAGAAACCGGTAGCATATTTGTAAACATAAAAGTTGTTGTAGAAATGGGGAATTCTTGCCCATTCCAGATCAATCTCGCTGTCGACCACCATCTCCGGTCCATGATACTGGACGGTCAATTCACGATACAACGCCGACAAGTTTTCTGCGGTGAGCGCCTCTCCTGCTTCCACTTTGGCATGGATCGCTTTTTCAAATTCGGCGAACATCGTTTGCCGGTAAAGTGTGCCGCGGAATTGCTCCAGATAATAGTTAATGAGATACATCCGCTGCTGTTTGTCGGTTGTTTTTTGCAGCATATGCTGCATCAGCAACGCTTCGTTCAATGTCGAAGCCACTTCCGCCACAAAAATGCGATAGTCGGCATAGGTGTACGGCTGGGTCTTGTTGGAGTAATAGCTGTGCAAAGCATGCCCCATCTCATGCGCCAAGGTAAACATATTGTTTACGTTATCCTGATAATTCATCAACACATACGGATGAGTGGTATACGCTCCCCACGAATAGGCTCCGCTTGTCTTGCCTTCGTTTTCATATACATCAATCCAGCCCGAGGTAAATCCTTCTTCCAGCGCTTGGCCATAGTCATCACCGAGCGGACGCAGCGCTTCCTTGATCGTGGAAACCGCCTCGGCGTACGGGATTTCCATCTCGACTTCCCGTACCATTGGAACATACAAGTCGTACATATGCAACTCATCCAATCCGAGCATCTTTTTGCGCAAAGATACATAGCGGTGCATCAATGGCAAATATTCGTGGACGGTCGCAATCAGATTGTCATAGACCGAGACGTCGATATTGTCGGCAAACAAGGCGGCTTGCAAGGCCGACTCGTACTTCCGGACACGCGCGTAAAACACATCCCGCTTGACGGCGGAGGTCAAGGTTGCGGCAATCGTGTTGCGGTGCTTGCCATAGGTGGCGTACAAAGCGTCAAACGCTTCTTTCCGCACACGGCGGTCTTTGCTCTCCATAAACTGCGTATAGCGCCCTTTGGTTAACTCCACTTCTTCCCCGTTTTCATCGGTAATCGTCGGAAATTTGATATCGGCATTGTTCAACATGCCAAAGATTGTGGAGGGAGCTGCCGACAAATCGCTGACTTGCGCCAAAATCGCTTCTTCAGCGGCAGTTAAAGTATGCGGCTTTTGTCTGGTGATCTCTTCGAGCAAAAAGCGATAATGCGCCAGTCCCGGCTCTTGCTGCTGAAGCTCCGTTAACCGTTCGGTCGGAATGGCGAGAATTTCCGGCTGGATGTAGGAAATCGCACTGTATACCTGCGTGCTCAAGCCCATCGCCCTGTCGGTCAAAGCTTGATATGTACTGTTGGCGTTATCTTCGTCGCGGCGCATCCGGGCATAGACAAATACTTGATCAAGCGTTTTCCCCAATTCATCCTGCAGCGTCAAGGCATCGAGCAGGTTTTTACCGGTTTGAGCCAATGTGCCTTGCATCTTGGCCAGCTGTGCTGTCAACGTTTTTACTTTTTCCACATCTTTTTCCCATTCGGCATCCGATGGATAAATATCTTCCAGACGCCACTTGTATTCATCAGGCAATTCATTTCGTTTCGGCAAGCTTTTTGTTTTGTTCATCAACTGCAGCACCCCTCTATGGAAAATCATTCTGCTTTTTCTATCGTAGCCTAATTCAGCGGCAACTTCAAATAAAGACAAGCCAAAAACCTGCTTCGCCTGCGCGAAAGCAGGTTTCCGTTGACGAACAGCCTATGCTTCGCTCCCTTTCGAGCCGGAAGGCAGCATAATATACGATTTATCGCTGATAGTGAATACGCCCCGATTGGCCAGACGGTTGCCGACTACGCGCGAAAAACGGCCGAACACACTTTCCGTCACGGTCCAGTCAATGTTGATCAGCGCGCTGTTTTCCAGCAAGATGCTTTCCTCGATATGGTGGCAATTCAGCAATTCGACGCCATCCTGAACAGACAGATACGGCCCCAGCTTGCAGTTGGCGATGCGGCAATTGTTGCCGATCAGCACTGGTCCGATCAATTCGCAATTTTCCACAATGCTTTGTTCACCGATCACGATCTGGTCATCAAGCTCCTGCTTTAACATCCAACGGTTTGCCTGCAGCCAGCGGTCAATCGTTCCGACATCGGAATATTTGCCTAAAGCGATTGTATGGGTAATCTTGCAGCCGCGGTGGATCAATGCTTGGATCGCATCCGTAATCTCATACTCACCACGCGCAGACGGCTGCAGCTGTTCAATTGCCTCCAGGATCAACGGGGTAAACAGATAAGCGCCAATGATCGCCAAATTGCTTTTGGGATGACGCGGTTTTTCTTCCACCGAGACGATCCGGCCCCTCTTCACTTCGGCAATCCCGTAATCTTGCGGCCGTTCGACTTCGCTGAGCATGACGACGCCATCCGCCTTGGAGGTCAAGAAAGTCTGATGCAGCTGATGCAAGGAATCCATCAACAAGTTGTCTCCCAGCAGCAAAAGAAACGGGTCATCACCGATAAACGGTTTGGCCAGCAGCACCGCATTGGCGATGCCGAGCGGAGTCGGTTGTTCAATAAAGGTAATCGAGGCAGCGGAAAAAGCAGCGTCTTGCACAAATTCATGAATTTGCGTCTGCGATGGATGGATGACGATGCCGATTTCATTAATCCCAATCTCCAGCAATTTTCGGATGCAATAATACAGCACAGGATGGTTGGCTACCGGCAGCAACGTCTTGGGCTGCGAGAAAGAAAACGGATGAAGCCTGGTCCCGCGACCAGCGCATAAAATTAATCCTTTCATTTGCCTGACCTCCAGTCTAGTCCAATCCTGCTATTTACCCTATGCAAAAACAATTTGGAGGGAAAGGCGGACGCCTACCGGCAAATAAGAAAGGGCTGTGCATCCACAGCCCTCTCATAAGCCTTACCCGCGGTGTACCGATCGTTCTGTTTCCCACTCCTGTTTGAGGGAGAGAACAACCTGATACAGGTATTGGCGCTCTTTATTCTGTTCTTCCTTCATCATCGCCCAGCGCTGTTCCCATTCGGCCAGTTGCGCTTGCAGTTGCTGAATTTGCTGGGCAAGCATCTCGATCTGCGATTTCAGTTGGCTATCTTCCACCGGTTTTGGATTCCAGTCCAATTGGCTTACCGAACTGATCCGGCCAACTGCTTCCTCAATTTTTAGCGAACCGGAAAATACCCCCGGAGTGACCCACAGCGCATCGGACTTCCTCCGTTTTTCCATCGAAAACGACCTCCTCTAACCGAACTTCCTATCGTTATCGTATGTAGAAAAAGAAGATTAGGTACTAACCCGGCCGTCCCAAAATCGTTACTTTTTACAGCGAAGGATGCGAATCGCGGGCGGACGAATGTCTGCGAAAACGCATGCTGTAATTGCGCGCTTCCTCCACGCTGGTGATGTGCTGGTTCTGCCATTCCAACAAAATGCGATCGATATAGCGAATGTATAATTTTCCAACGGAGACCGCCTCACGCAAAGCGGTGATGATCAACTCCTCGGGATAACGATCTTGCTCCACCCAAATATGTAGTGTCTCGATTTCAAACGGAGACAACGGGCGTCCAAACGCTTGTTCAAATTGACTATACAGGTTGACAGTGCGCTGTTCGGTAGCTGCAACCTCTGACAAAGCTTCCCGGTTAACCAGTTCCTCGTTCAGCAAATTTTCTCCGACAAGGCATTGATACAACCGCTGATACAACAGCTCCAAATTATACCGTTCATAACGCAATCCAGTGTCCGGATCTACGTATTCATCAATTGTCAGCCACTCATCTTTCAGCAATCTTTGCAACAATTGGATAAGACGAACTTGCGGCATCGACAATCGCTCTTCCAGTTGATGAAGCGTCGGAAAATGGTTCCCCTCCTGTTGAAATGAGAGCAAATGAATGACGATCATCACTTCTTCATCGGAAAGCGATAATCGCTTGTATGTTTTCAGTATCAGATTGGAAATGGAAGTTGCCCCCGCTTGCAGCAACTGAACAATTTGTCGATCCATGTCGTACTTTCACCTCTACATTATTATAGCAAGGTAGAGTGGTCTCGCCTAGTAAGAAGTGACGATCTTTACATCTGTAAAATTTAACATGCACAGATGGCGAACTTACTGAAAAAGCCGGTACAGCGGAAATCCGCTGGACCGGCTTTTGTAAAACAGACGATCGCGCTAGAAACGAAATTACGGATAAAGGCGGTACAACAGACGCGGGAACGGAATCGTCTCACGCACATGCTCAAGGCCGCAAATCCAGGCAACCGTACGTTCCAGCCCCAAACCAAAGCCGGAATGAGGAACTGTCCCGTATTTGCGCAAGTCGAGATACCACTTATAAGCGTCTTCAGAGAGATGATGTTCCGAAAAACGTTGTTCCATCAACTCGGGATCGTCAATCCGCTGACTGCCGCCGATAATCTCTCCATAGCCTTCCGGTGCGATCAAATCGGCGCAGAGAACGACTTCCGGACGGTCTGGATCGGGCTTCATATAAAAGGCTTTGATCTCCGTCGGATACTTGGTAATAAACACCGGCTTGTCAAAATGCTCGGCAATCATTGTTTCGTCAGGCGCTCCGAAATCGTCGCCCCATTTGATTTCACTGCCTTTTTCCTGAAGAAGCTTGATCGCATCATCATAGGAAATACGCGGGAATGGAGCGGATACTTTTTCCAGCTTGCTTGTATCACGGTCCAAAGTTTTCAATTCTTTTTGGCAATTTTTCAATACCGACTGTACGATATGGGAAACGAACTGTTCCTGAATTTCCAGGTTTTCTTCGTGATCCACGAACGCCATCTCCGGTTCGATCATCCAAAACTCGATCAAGTGGCGGCGTGTTTTTGATTTTTCTGCACGGAACGTTGGACCAAACGAGAAAACCCGTCCCATTGCCATCGCCGCCGCTTCCATGTAAAGCTGACCGCTTTGCGACAGGTACGCATCTTCATCAAAATATTTGGTATGAAACAAGTTCGTCGTTCCTTCTGCGGAGGTCGGCGTCAAAATCGGCGGATCAACCTTGTAAAAGCCGTTTTGTTGGAAAAATTCATAAACGGCGCGAATTATTTCCGAGCGAATCGCCATAACCGCCCGTTGGCGAGGCGACCGCAACCAGAGATGCCGGTGATCCATCAGGAAGTCTACCCCATGCTCTTTCAAGGAAATCGGATAATCCTCGGCAATTTGAATAACCTCGATGCCGGTAACCGTAAGTTCATATCCGCTCGGTGCCCGATCATCGGCCCGTACGATTCCTGTTATGTACAAAGAGCTTTCCTGTGTCAGTTTGGAAGCATTTTCCCACACTTCTTCACTTACTTCTGCTTTTACCACAACCCCCTGAATAAATCCGGAGCCGTCGCGCAGTTGGAGGAATTGAATTTTACCGCTGCTGCGCTTGTTATAGAGCCAGCAGCCCAGTTTTACTTCTTGACCTTCATGCTGGCCAATTTTGGCAATAGTTGTTAACATCTGACTATGTCCCTCCATTTGCATAAAATAAACCGTAACAATTATACTATCGAGCTTGTCCAATTTCAATGAATGCCATCCGCCGGAAACATGGGAAAACCGCCCGGCACCATGTAATAACAGCCTGCCCGGCGGTTTCGTTGGACATCTGCTTATTTACCTGTGACAAACTTGCGAATGCGCTCGATCCCTTTTTCCAACTGCTCCATGGAAGCGGCATAGGAAATGCGCACATTGTGTTTCGCACCAAAGCCGCTTCCGGGAATCAGCGCCACCTTTTCTTGTTCCAGCAAGGCCTCCGCCCAAGCATCCACATCAGCAAAACCTTGTTTTTGCATGGCCTCGCTCACGTTCGGAAACACATAGAACGCTCCTTCCGGTTTTAAGCAAGAGATGCCCTCGATGCTGTTCAACAGTTCGACAACGCGATTGCGGCGTTTTTCAAATTCTTGTTTCATCATATTAAGCGGCTCCTGTGTGCCGGTGAGGGCAGCCAATGCGCCATATTGGGCAAAGGAAGTCGGATTGGACGTGCTGTGGCTGGACAAGTCGACCATCGCCCGGATCAATTGTTCGTTGCCTGCAGCGTAACCCATCCGCCAGCCGGTCATCGAGTAAGGCTTGGACATGCCGTTGATGATCACGGTATTCTCGTACGCTTCCTTGCTGAAAGAGGCTACGCTGACATGTTCATGGCCGTCATAAATCAATTTTTCATAAATTTCATCGGAAACCATTAAAATATTATGAGACAGACAGACGTCGACAATCGCTTCCAGTTCTTTTCGCGTGTAAATGCTGCCGGTCGGATTGCTTGGCGAGTTAATCACCAGTGCCCGAGTCCGAGGCGTGATCGCTGCCTTCACCTGTTCAGCGGTAACTTTAAAGGCATTTTCCTCCAAGCCTTCCACAAAAACCGGAACGCCTTCGGCCACTTTGACCATTTCCGGATAGCTGACCCAGAAAGGAATCGGAATAATGACTTCGTCACCCGGATTCAACAGGCTCATAAACAAATTAAACAGTGCATGTTTTCCGCCATTCGTCACCATGATTTGTTTGGTGGTGTATTTCAATCCATTGTCTTGTTCAAATTTATCCTGAATCGCTTTTAACAGCTCGGGAATCCCCGCCGTCGCCGTATATTTCGTTTTTCCTTCGCGCATCGCCCGTTCAGCCGCTTCAATAATATGTTGAGGTGTGTTGAAATCTGGCTCCCCTGCTCCCAACGCCACCACATCGACGCCTTGTCGTTTCAATTCGTTTGCTTTGGCAGTAATCGCCAGAGTTGGCGAAGGGGATAAAATCGAAACTCGTTTGGACAACTGCATGTTGATAGCTCCTCCTTCATTGTTTACATAAAATTTATTATGTAATTTTAACCGCGTTGGTTTGTTTAATATGGATAGCCTACCACACATAAATTCGGTTGTATAGAGATTCCAAAAAGGTTTTGCCCCTCCGCGTTCGAGGGGCATTTTCCGTTGTCTGTATTCATCTATTTATGTCTTCATCCACTGCCGGTTCGCTGAATACCGGCTGATCGCTCAGTGATGCCGACTGTTCAGAAGCTGGTTGTGCTTCCTGTTCCGCCACGCTCACTTGCTCGGCAGACGGTTCTACTGCTTGCGGCTGCGGTTGGATTCCTGGCTGCGGCTGGTCCGCTTGAAACTGTGTCAGTTGTGGTGGTGGCGGCTGTTGTTCTGTCAGTTGGCTGGTTGGCTCAGAAACGGTCGGCCAACTTGCTTCCTTGCTGCCAATCGCGATCCAATTGATCACGCCCTGGATCTCTCTATCCGCCGTGTTGCGGACCACGGTAAGGATCGCGTAATCGCGGGCTGTGCTTTTCAAGGCGGCATAGCAGGAAGGATGATTGGTCATTGCCACCATCACGTACTGCGCTGTCGGAAACGCCTCAGCAAATCTGACTTCCACCTCAATCGTGGTCGCGTAGGATGGCAACTGGAAAGGAACGAGGCCGAACAACTGCTTCGTTGTGCCGTTTGCCGACGAAGTTTGCACCGGATTAAAAGCCAGCTTGTCGCTCGTGACCGCACCTGGTGCCACGTGTTCCGCGGAAACAGCCGAATACGCCAGTTTTTGCCCGTCCACGCTCCGCTCAGCCAATTTGTTGCGCGTAATCGCTTCGTCGCGAATTTTTTCGCTCATAATCGTGTTGTTGACAATTTTGTCATTGGTCACGATGCCGTCTACGAGATGGTTGGTCGTAATGCTGGAATAAGCCAGCTTTTCCGCCGTTATCGTCCGATTGACGATTTTCGATGCGGTAATCGACTCATCTTGCAGTTTTTCGTTGGTGATGAGCTGATCTTCCAGATGCTCGGTCTTGATCGTCTGTTTGCGAATATGCGGTGCCTGAATCGCCTGATTGGCCAGCTTCTCACTGGTCACTGCGTTGTCAGCCAAGTGATCGGTGGTGATCGCGGACAAATCAATTTTTTCGCCGCTGATGCTGCGGTTGGCCAGTTTTTGTCTGGTGACCGATTCGTTTTGCAATTTGTCTCCCGAAACGGCTTGCTCTGCCAAATGACGGGTCAAAATTGTATAGTCGCGCAGATGTTTGGCGTTGACCGCATTCTCCGCCAATTTTTCGCCAGTGACAATCCCGTCAGCCAAATGGATTTCCTGAATGCTGCCAGGCTCCAGTTTTTCGCCGTTGACGGTGCGGTCGGCAATTTTGTCCCGCGTCACCACCCCGTCGCTCAAATGGTAGCTTTGCACCGCATTGGCATCCAGCTTCGCGCTGCCGATGCTGCGATCGGCGATTTTTTCGCGGGTGACCGCTTCGTTGGCGATGTTGGCGCTGCCTACCACATTTTCTTGCAGATGACTGTTGCTGATCGCTCGGTCAACGATATGGTGGGCATGGATGGAACTTCCGGATATCTTTTCAGCCGTTACCGCATGATCTTGCAAATGTTCATTGTCCACTGCCTGCAAATCCAGTTTGCTTCCGTCGATACTCCGGCCGGCGATCTTTTCGCGGGTGACCGCTTCGTTTTGCAGTTTATCACTGGTCACGGCTTTTGATTGCAAATGTTCGGCCCCAACCGAATTGCTATTCAAGTGAACAGAGTGAATCGATTTTTCGGCCAGTTTATCCTGGGTGACCGACCCTCGGGCCAATTGCCTGTTCTTGACCGCCTCTGAAGCAATTTTGGATGAAATGATCGCATTGTCGGCAATCTTGCTCGAGGTGATGCTTTGTTCTGTCAGTTTGTCAGTGGACACAGATTCCGGGGCCAGCTTGGAAGTCGTAATGGCATGATCGGCCAAATTTCCGGTCTGGACGGCCGATTCCTGTAGATGTTGATTGCCGATAATCTGGTCGGCCAAATGCTCTGACATGACCGCCCGCTTGCCCAGTTTTTCTTTGGTTACGGCGTTGTCCTGCAAATGCTTTGTTTGGATAATATTGTCCACCAAATGATTGCTGATAATGCTCTTGTCGGCGATTTTTTCCGCGGAAACGGCGTGGTCGGCGATTTTTTTGTTCGTTACTTGCGCATCGCCGATTTTTTTGGTAGTAACGGCCAAATCATTGAGATGCGCCGTTTGGATGCTCAAAGGCTGCAGATGTGCGGCGCCAACCGCTTCCTTGGCGATTTTCTCTGTCGTGACCGCCTGATAATCAAGCTGGTGCGTGCGAATTGCCCCAGGCGCAATCTTTTCCGATGTGATCGACTCCGTTTGCAGATGCACGGTATTGATCAAATACTCGGTGAGATGTTCTTCCTTGACGGAGTTTTCTGCCAGATTGTTGCTCTCAACCACGCGTTCGCCCAAATGCCTGTTGGCAACCGCCTGCGGCCGGATGTGATAGGAAGCGACCGCTTCATCGTCCAGCTTGCTGCTTGTGATGGCGCCGTTGCGGATTTTATCTGTTGTTACGGCACCATCTTCGATTTTGACCGAGTTGATGACATAATTAGCCAGATGATTTGTTTGGATCGTCCCGGTTCTGATTTTTTCCCCGCTGATCGACTGATCCTGGATCAATTCTTCTGTGATCGATTGTTGCTTGATATGTTTCGTTTCAATGCATTGGTCGGCAAATTTCATCGCATCGATTGTTTTGTCCGCCAGTTTTTCCGAGGTAATACTGTTGTCTACCAGTTTGTCGCCGGTAATGGCCCGATCCTGAATCATATCGCTGGAAATGATGTTGCGGTTGATATGTTCCGCATTGATCGCGAAAGGAGCGATTTTACTGGAGATGACCGCATGATTGGCCAATTTGCTGCTGTCAACGGCGTAATCTTTCAGCAGACTCGTATCAATGGAACCGAGCTTGATTTTCGTCGCATCAACCGCTCGATTGGCGATTTTCTCCGTTGTGACGACCTGGTCCGTCAAATCATCTGTATAAACAAACGATCTCGTTTGCGTGTCATTCCGTTCTTTCACCACTTTGGAAAATTTCGTCTGATTGGAAGTAGTACCTGTTTTGGGGACCATCTGGAGTGGCGGAAAGATACCTCGAGAATGACCCGGGAGCACTTCTTTGCTTTCCAATGGGATTTCCGTAAAACTCTCCAGCCATTCAAATTCCTGTTCCCCAAGCAAATCGAGCTTTGGGTCCGTCGGTTTCACCGATTTGCTTGAGCTTTTTCCCGTTTTGCGTCGGTTCTGCTTCGCCATAGTCTCCTTCCCTTCTCTCCGTATCTCATTTTGTAGAATATTCACGTCCAGAGAGTTTGGGCACTTATCGGATAAAATTAGGCGCAAAGCAAAAAACCCGGCATGATTTGCCAGGTTTCCTTTGCTGCAGGCAAGGGGAAGCCGAACTTACACAGCTACCTCTGCCATTTTCACGTTGTCCAACATCTTGCGGAACTCGTCGCCGTTCAGTACTTCACGTTCCAGCAAAATTTGCTCGCTCCCGCGAAATACTTCATCATGGCGTTTCAACAGATCGCGCGTACGCTGCAGCAAGTCTTCCAACAATTGATGAACCTCTTGATGAATCTCGGTTTTCGAAACATACTCCATATTGACAATTCCCAACCGGGACATGCCGCTTTGCACGATTTCCTGTACCATTCCCAACGCTTGTTCAAAGTCATTTTTCGAACCGGTGCTTCTGCCGCCAAAATAAATTTCCTCGGCAACCGCTCCGCCCAAACAGACCATGATCTGTTTTTCCAAAGCGTCTTTCGTATAGAGATAGCGGTCTTCCATCGGATTTTGCCGGACATAGCCCAAAGCTTTCCCGCGAGGTGTCAGCGTAACCTGGGCGACGGAGCCGGGTCTGACTCGTTCGCTCACAATGGCATGGCCCAACTCATGCAAGGCCACCCGCCGTTTTTCTTCCTCGTTTGCTTCCCGGTCTACTTTTTCCCCCATCATCACTTTATCGACCGCATAGGAAAAATGTTTCGCTTCGATCTTGTCCTTGCTTTCCCGCATCGCATAAATCGCCGCTTCGTTCGCGACGCTTTCCAGCTGCGCCCCGGAAAAACCGAACGTCTCTTGCGCCACTCTCTCCAAGGATACATCGCTGGCCAACGGCTTGTTGGCTGTATGGATCGTCAGCACTTGCTCGCGTGCCTTCAAATCCGGCAGATCGACAACGATATGCCGGTCGAACCGGCCTGGCCGCAACAGTGCGGAGTCCAGCATATCTTTGCGGTTGGTTGCCGCAATAACCAAAATACGCGGATTTTCGCTTGTACTGATCCCGTCCATTTCGGTCAACAGTTGGTTCAAGGTTTGGTCATACTCACGCTGCTGTTGTCCTTCCCGTTTGCCGCCGATCACGTCGATCTCGTCGATAAAGACAATAGCGCTTTCCTGGCCGTTCTTTTCGGCCAACGTTTTGGCTTCTTTAAAGATTTCCCGAATTCTCTGTGCACCTACCCCGACGTACATCTCGACGAACTGTGCCCCCGAAGCGGCGACGAAAGCCGAATTGGTGTAGTTGGCTGCCGCTTTGGCCATCAGCGTTTTCCCTGTTCCCGGAGGTCCGGTCAGCAAAACGCCTTTCAGCGGGCGAATGCCGTACTGTTTGATTTTATCTTTCAAGATTAAAAAATCGAGCGCCTCTTTCAGTTCGTTCTTGGCTCTCTCCTGTCCGCCGATATCGGCAAACTGTATATTTGTCACAGGGACAGCATGTTTGCCGGTTTTGCGTTTGGCGGAAATCCCCAGGTTACCGCCCTGCTGCCGAGCTACCAGAAAATAGAGGGCGACGATCACAGCCGCAAACACAACAAACGGCATGATATTCACACCCAGAAACAGGAGAAAAATGATGATCCCTGGCACGATCCCTAACAAAATTTCTTTACTCATGTCCAGTCACTCCTTGCTCTGGTGAAGTCCGCGGTACAATGGCAAAAAATTGGCCGGCATCCCGCTTGAGATAAATATAAATATTGTCCTGGTCCATTTGCGACGTCGCCGCGTCCAGTTGATTTTTCTGTTTCCATTCTGTCAACAATGCGGGAATCTTGCTGTATTGGTGCAAATCAACCGCTTCTGTAAAGCGGAATACATCGTTGGTCCAAATCTTTTGCAAAGCTTTGTCTTGATTTTCAAAAGTAATGTCTACATGCTTGTTTGGCGAAATCTCTTCGATATGCCGCAGCAGGGACTGGTACTCCGCCGGAAACGTATCCGGTTTGGTGATTTGCAAATTGACGGCAATTTCGTCGCGGGCCACTTGCAAATCAGCCAGTTTTGCTGACGTCATTTCTCCAATCTCCGTGCGGATCGGTTCTTCCACTTCCATCTTTGTGTACAGAAACCAACCGCCGAACAAAAGGGTGAGAGTAGCCACAAGCGTTAACAATATGGAGATCGGTGCCTTGCGTGTTTGCAACGTATACTCCCCCTTGCTATCTATAATATAGAATTTCAACATAGACATAAATGTAAGTGTAGTGGAACTGCTTCCGTCACTGATCGACTTTCAGTATAGCATTTCTTCTATCAAATTTCCTATGTAGATACTGCCATTGCTGTCACCACAGCGGTTGAACAGCAAAAAACCCGTTTGGCCAGCAGGCCGAAACGGGTTTGCTCCGCGCACGCTCATGAAGCGTAATCAATTGTTTGAACAACGTACGATTTGGTTACATTTCCCTGATAAAAATCATAGTGCAAATAACGGTATTTGCCGTCCGGATCAAGCAGCGTCACTTCCCAAAAACGCTGCTGTCCCTCCATGCCAGGGACAATCCGCAAAATCTCCGACTGCGGAAATCCTTTACGGACGGCTGCTTCGACATTTTCTCGCGGAATGGCATGCTCCATTGTATCAAAAACGATCTGATCCTTTGTCAACCAGGCGATTTCACGCGTCCCGACGCGATTTTTCCCAATGACCACCGCATACGTTTGCTTGCCGCGATACTCGTCAATTTGCTCGATTTCGGTAATATTCGTTCGTTCCAAGGCCCACTGCCGTGCCTGTTCCATCATCGCCCGTTTATCGCCAACCACACTCGAGACGAGATGGGATACAAACACAGCCACCCCTAAAAACAGAACGACTGCTGCCGTAATGATTACGCGAACTCGCACCGTACGTTTCTCCTCTCCTACAAACGAAACAACAATTGGTCTTGTTTTTTGCCATTTGGCGTATCCAATTGCAAGTCAACGACCAGCTGGCGCAACTGCCTTTGCTCCGGCTCATACCAAAGCTGATATTTGACGCGAACCTGATCAAGCACTTCATCAAGAACATCATCCACTGGAAAATGCGGCCCCAGCCAAAGAGCAATCATCGATTTGACCTCGTCAGGCGGCAGGGAAATCTCATAGCCGAGCCATTGCTGTTGGACAGGATCCGAAATTGGCAGCGGATCGATTGATTGCAATTGCGCCCGGATCACCGCCGCATGCTCATAGGGCGTGTAAAGGGAATAAGGCAAAAGCTGAGGATTTTGCGGCTGCCCGTCAAACAGCACGGACACCTCTTTGGCGTCGCGCTTCATGGTCAATTGGTGGCCGGTTATCGTGCCCGACAGTTCAAACGTGTTTGCCCGAAAATGACCGCTCAAGGTGTTGTTGTGAAACCAAACAGAAAACGGAATGCTGCGTTCCTGCGAAAGCGGACGGATCAATTCTTCCACCACTTCTCTGTCTGCCGTAAACCGTTCTGGTGAAGCTACAACTGAGGGGTGCCGGTTTTCGGGCTTGTCTAGCCAGTTGCCCAAAAGCATCCCGATGCAAAACAGCGCAGCAAAGACCGGCACCAACCACCAGACCCATTCCCGCCGGATGTACATGAATTCGCCTCCCGTCCTGTACAGCTTAAGATCACGCGCAAGACAAGCGTTCCGATTTACTTGGACGCTTTTCCACAGCGTATGCTATACAAGAAGGTTTTAGAACAGGCAGGAAAACTTACTAAACATACCGCGAGACAGGTCGGTCATACTACAGGTACACCCCAAGGAGGTGAGCGCGTGACACTGTCACAGAGAACGGCATCTCCTGATGCATTTCAGCTCGTGCTGAGGGAATACTGTGTTTCTTGGGCAGGTCTCTCATCACCGCTGCGAACCTTGTCACACTCTGCAAGCATCACCTATCGTCATACCCCACTTACGGAGGTCTGGAGAAAGGAACAGCACCACCAATGATTTAAAAAATCCTCTACCTACACCTACGCTCCACTTCTCTCCTGTCCAGCGGCAGGAGACCTTTTATCTTTTTAATTGATCAAACAGGCGGTTTGCTTCATAGATAGCCTTTTCTTCATCGATCGTCAACAGTTCGCGGTTCCGCATTAAAAATTTCCCGGCGACAATCGTATCGGTTACATCACGGCCATTGGCAGCATAAACGACGTGGGAAATCGGATGCTGAACCGGATGAAAATGAGCTTGGTTGGCATCCAGCATAATCAGGTCGGCTTGTTTGTCAACTTCCAGCGAGCCGAGCTGCTCCGATTGGAAGACACCGTCCGCTCCATAACGCGTGGCCATGCGCAGAGCTTGTTCGGCAGGGACTGCCACCGGATCGTTGAGAACCCCTTTATGGAGAATCGCCGCCAATTTCAACTCTTCAAACAAGTTGAGGTTGTTATTGCTGGCCGAGCTGTCCGTCCCGAGCGAAACGCGAATTCCTTTTTCCAGCATTTTCGGTACCGGCGCAACGCCGCTGGCCAATTTCAAATTGCTGATCACATTGTGCGAGACCCTCACCTGATAGTTTGCCAAGATGTCAATTTCCTCATCCGTCAAATGGACAGCATGGGCCACCAGTGTCGGACGGTTAAACACCCCGAGTTTTTCCAGATGAGCCACCGGGCGCGCTCCATAATCCTTCACATTTTGTTCCACTTCAAATTGCGTTTCCGACATATGAATATGCATCGGCAAATCAAGTTCTTCCGCTTTGTCCACCAGTTGGCGGATGAAATCGGGTGGACACGTGTAAGGAGCGTGCGGCGCCATCATCACCGTAATTCGTCCATCCGCTTGCAAATGCCACTCTTTGGCAAAACTGACCGCATCCTGAAGTTTGGCTTGCTGCTCCGCTTCCGAGCACAGCCCGATAATTCCCCGGCAGAGACGAGCCCGCATTCCGGTTTCGGCAACGGCTTGGCCGACTACCCCCATGTGGTCGTACATATCGACGAACGTCGTGGTTCCGGTACGGATCATTTCAACAATCGACAGGTGGGTGCCCCATTTTACATGATCAGCGGTAAATTGCGCTTCCATCGGCCACATTTTGTCTTCCAGCCACTGTTGCAGCGGCAAATCATCAGCGTACCCACGCAACAAGGCCATGCCGGCGTGCCCGTGCGTATTGATCAAGCCAGGCAATATGTATTTGTGTCGACCATCGATCACTTCATCGTAAGCGGACAAATCTTCAGGTGTCGGTCCAACATATACAAGCTTGCTTCCTTCAAAGGCAACCGCTCCCGACAGAATCACTTCGTTTTGCTCGTTCATGGTAATGACAGTTGCATTGGTAATTATTGTCTTCATCAAAGGCCTCCTAATTCAAGTAATAAGCCAAACTTTGCAAGCTGGAAGTCAGGTCGGCGTAATCGATCCGAACCTCTTTATCGGTTCGCAGGGTAATCGGGGCAAAATTGAGAATGCCTTCAATTCCTGCGTCGATCAACTCATCAGCGACCATTTGTGCCGCAAAATCCGGCACCGTAATAATTCCCAGGCGAATGTGCCGCGTTTTTACCGTTTGTTTGAGTTCCGCCAACGGCTGGATTTTCAAGCCGGCGATCTCTTCGCCAAACTTTTGCGGATCGGTATCAAAAATGGCGACAATGCGCATATTGTCCCGCAAATAGTCATTATAGTTGCTGATGGCATGTCCGAGATGGCCAGCGCCAACGACGGCAATGCGCAATTCTTGGTCAATGTTGAGGATGTGCCGGATTTTCCCGATCAAATATTGGACATCATAGCCGATGCCTTTTTTCCCGAACTCGCCGAAAGCAGCCAAATCTTTGCGAATTTGCGCCGGATTTACATCCAACGTGCTCCCCATCTGCTGGGAAGAAACGGTCGTGATACCCATCTCTTGCAAATGCGTCAGATACCGCAGATAAATGGGGAGTCTTCGGATCACTGCTTCGGATATTTTCTCTGTCTTTGCCATCGTTTCTCCCCCCTTTTATCTCTTTAAAATCCGGTATTGTTTTCCATTCGATAATATGGTGATCGTACCGTGCTGTTTCGTTATGTAGGTTTCCGCCCAAGATTCCCCCAACCGCTCCAGCACTTCCTCCTGCCCTCTGTTATGTTCCAACGGTGTTTTCCCTGTCTCGATGATAGCGACTTGCGGGTCCACCTTGTTCAAGAAAAGCTGCGAGGAAGCCTGATTGCTCCCTTGATCCGCCACTTTCAGCACCTCTGCCCGCAAAAGACCGGGCATCAGTCTCAACAGTTGTTCTTCCGTTTTTTCACTGATGGCACTCGTAAACAAAAATCGCAATTGATCCTGCTGCAGTTGAAATACGAGCGAATTGTCCTGCGGCGACAAGGAAAGCTGTTCCCCCGGATTCAACACCGTCAGCGTAATTTTTGGTTCAAAGCTGACCTTGTCTCCCTCCGACAGCAGCATCAGCTTCTTGTCAGACGGCAGGGAAATGGCGTTGGCGATCGTGGAGAAAATCGGTTTGGGCAAAAGAATCGTATCAAGTTGTGTGTGTTGGGCCAAACGCGCAAACCCGCCGGCATGTTCCGGCTGGTCATTGCTAATCACCAGATAGTCGATCGCCGTGACCTGCCGTTCTTCCAACAACGTTTGCAAAACTTCGGCGTCATCCGCACTGCCCGTGTCAATCAGCATGTTTTTTCCGCTGGGAAAACGGACCAGCGTACTTTCCCCGTTGGGCAGTGCAAAAAAGGTGACAACCATGCCGGTAAAGTCCCGTTCATTTTCACTTAAATATGGATCATCAATTTTCACGGTGTCCTGCAAATCAGATTCCCGCGCGCAGCCAGCCGTTGCGAACAAGAGCACTGACAACAAACTCAGAAAAATCGACATTTTTCTCATCCGCTGCATCCTATTCTATCACCTTAATCCTCGCCAGACTATTACAATCATTTTATGAATCTGTTGAGGTAGGCATGCCCGCCAAGAACGGTTCAATTTGCGCCCGCAGCTCGGTCCACGGTCCGGTCAACATTTGAAACGGCGGCAGCGATTGGATGAAAGCCCGTCCATATCTCGATTCAACAATCCGGGTGTCAAACACGACCAACACCCCGCGATCGTGGTGATGACGGATCAGTCGGCCGGCTCCCTGCTTGAACTGGATGACCGCCTGCGGCAAAGACAGGGACATGAACGGGTTTTTGCGCTCTGCCTTTAATCGTTCCGAACGTCCTTGGAGCACCGGGTGATTGGGCGGAGCAAAAGGCAGGCGGACAATCACCAGGGAACTGAGTGCCTGGCCGGGAATATCCACGCCTTCCCAAAAACTGCTCGTGCCAAGCAGCACCGCTTTGGGCAACGACTGAAACAGACGCACCAGCTTGCCGCGGTTGTTGCTGTCAATACCGTGTCCGAGAATGGTAAACTCCTCGTCTGCCAGCAATTCTTTCATCCCTTGATGCACACTGCGCAGCATCGCATAAGAAGTGAATAAAACGAGCGTTCTCCCGTTCGATGCCCGCGCGATGTCGACACACCCTTGAATCACCGCTTCCAAAAAGCTCTGGTCGGTTTCTTTGCCAAGAGCGGGAAAATCAGCAGGAATCAGCAACAATCCTTGCTTTTGATAATCAAATGGCGAGCCCAATGCCAGCGTTCGCACCTCGCGTTCGGGCAACTGATCCAACCCATACTGCGCCAGCATAAAGTCAAAGCGGCCCTTTATCGTCAAAGTAGCGGATGTAAGGATCAGACTGCGCTTTTCTGCGAACAGACGCCCTGCCAACTCCGCAGAGACATCCAGCGGAGCCCCGAACAGAAAAACCTGCTTGCGCGGCGTTCGCGGATCTACCTCCAGCCAAAAGACGACATCATCCGCTTCTTCCAGCAGCAGTTGATGCAGGCTGGTCATTGTTTGCCGAATTTGTTCCAGCCAGCCGTTGAGGTCGGCCATAGGCGAGCGAAGTTCATCCGTTCCCTGCGACGTTTGCTCAACAAAGCGCAGTAACGTTTCCAGTTCTGCCGCGTAGCTGGACAGCTGGCTGATGATTTTTTCTGTACTGGTTATGATGCGCTTCTGCTTTCCGGAAAACAGCTCCCGCCGATAGCGGACGGACAAGCGTCCAAAATCGGTCTCTTCCCCTTGCTTCAAAGCCCAATGATAAAGCGATTGCGTCCACTGCTGGCTGGTGTCCCGCAGCTGTTGATGAAGGGCAGACAAAGCAACACCCGTTTCCTGGACAGCGGAAGCAATCTGCTGATCCTCTGTTAACCGTTCCATCAAATCAGACAGAACCGTGCCCGCTTCCACGGACAAGCGATCGACGATGAGCTGCAGTTGCATGCTGGAAAACTGTTGTCCCAAATGATAAGTGGCCATTTCTTCCAGGTGATGTGCCTCATCGATGATCGCCACCTGATAAGGAGGCAAAATATGCCCCTCCGCTTTCAAGTCGCTGACCAGCAAAGCGTGGTTTACGATCACAATATCGGCATCTTTGACCTGCTCCTTGGCGCGAAAATAAAAACAGCGGCTAAACCAGGGACAGTTGTGGTTCTGGCAGGACTCGGCCGTACTGTTTATTTGCTGCCAAAACTGTTGCCCTGTCTGCGACAAACTTAGTTCTTCCACATCGCCCGTGATCGTTTGCGTCAGCCATACCAAAATTTGCGCTTTGATTAGGCGCAGTTCTTGACTGGTGCCATCCAACGGTTCCTGCAAACTTTGCGCAAATTTTCGCAAACAGAGATAATTGCTGCGGCCTTTTAATTTGGCTGCCGTGAAGGAAAACGGCAACGCCTGCTGCAAGGCGGGGATCTCTTTTTCATAAATCTGCTCCTGCAGTTGGATGGTTCGGGTGCTGATCACCACTTGCTGTTTGTTCGTTTTTGCCCAAACCACTGCCGGAAGCAGATAAGCCAGCGTTTTGCCAATCCCGGTTCCCGCTTCCACCAGCAAATGGGCTCCCTCATTCATCGCGGCGTACACTTCGTGCAACATTTCCTCCTGGGCATCGCGGCGACGGTATTCCGAGACCGTTTGCGACAGGATTTGTTCCTCTTCCAGAAGCCGTTCCAACGAAATCGGGCCGACCGGCTCCGGTTTGCGCTCTCGTTTTGGCAAACGGGGTGGTTTGCGCAGCGCCACCTGTTGAAAAATATCCCACTGCGTGTCTTGCGGCAACACTGCCCCGTCGTCCGTAAACGACAGCGCCGTCAATTTTTCCATTTCCACTTCCCGCAACAGCACTTGGAAATCGGACCGATAGGAGGAGACGAGCACCTGGAGCTGCTGCAGCGTAATCAACGGCAGCTCCCGCAATGTGTCGAGCAGATGAAGCAGCAACTGGGCGGTGGCCATTGCATCGCTGTCCGCCTGGTGGGGGCGATCATGCTCGATCTCCAAATCACCGGTTAGTTCGCCCAGCCGGTACGAGCTTTGCATCGGCAGGAGGATTCGCGCCATTTCCACCGTATCCAGCACATAACCGTCAAACGTATAATAGCCCTGGCTCAGCAGGGCTTCTTGCAAAAATTGCAGGTCAAACAAAGCGTTATGGGCTACAAAGGTCCGTCCTTCCAGCAACCGCAACAAATCTGGCAATACTTCTTCCATCGTTGGCGCGTTTTCCACCATATCGTCATGGATACCCGTTAACTGGGTAATGAACGGGGGGATGGACTGTTCCGGGTTGACCAATGTAGAGAAACTTTCCCCGATTTGTCCATTGTCGACCGTTACCGCCCCGATTTGGATAATTTTATCTCCTTGACGGGGGAGACCCCCGGTTGTTTCAAAATCAACCACAATAAAACGATTCAAGCTTCTGTCACCTCATCCGCAACACCCTGCTCAACTGATAGCATGAGTCGGGAACAAGCCAATCCCCCTGCTTCGCCCTCAACTTCCATGCGTCATCTTATACAGTATAAGGGATCAGTTGCTCAGCTTCCATTGGTTTCCCCATTTTTTGGGCACATAATTGCAAGTAAACAGGAAGTTCCTGTGACGGTCGATGATCCGGGTGGATTTTGCGGAAATATTGGTCCGCCTGTTCCCACTTTTCCTCCAGGACGGACAGCTTGCCCAACTGAAAATAGCCAAGCGACTGGACATACGGATCGGCGTCCTCCAAAAACCCGCGGGCAATCTGTTTGGCCGAAGCCAAGTCGCCATTGATCGCCAAAACGGTGACCACACCGCAACGCGCCAGGTAGTGACGGGGATTTTTTTGCAAAATAAAATCAAATGTTTTTGCTGCCCGCTCCCTGTCTCCATCAAATAATACCATCCAGCCGTAACTAAACAAAAAGTCAAGGTTGTCGGGAGCCAGCGCGATCGCTTTTTTCATTTGCTGCAACGCCCGCCTTGTGCCAGAAATCAGCCAAGTCGTCCAGGCCAGACCATGCCATCCCCATCCTTCCCGCGGTTGCTGTTCCGTGATCAGCTGATAGCAAAACTGAGCGCGATGATACTCCCCGGAAGACTCCAAAAACAAGGCAATTTCCCGCAACGTTTGCGGGTCATGTTCTTTGCTCGGCACCATCAGTCCTTCCGGCAGGATGATCTCTGCCCGTCTGTTCAACTGGCGCAACTTCCGCGCCGCCTGCAGCAACAAAATTTGCGCTTCCCGGTCCGCTGGGTAGAGCTGCAAATATCGTTCAGCGGTCGCGTAGGACTCCTGCGCTTCCCCTTCCTGAAGATAACAGAGCGCGAGATTAAACAACGCTTCGCGGTGATCCGATTTTTCGGCAAGCGCTGAACGGAAAGCCTGGCTCGCTTCCAGCCATTGTCCCTCTTCCGCGAGCATGCAGCCGATGGCATTGTAACTGATCGCAATCGTTTTGGGCGAACTGCCAGAGCGGCTCAACAAGCGAAATTCCCGCAAGGCCGCTTCTGTCTCACCGCAAAAAAACAGGCTGTAAGCGTAATAAAGCCTGCCTTCTTCCCAGTCGGGCGATTCTTGCAGCAAGTCGGAGAAGCACTGTTTGGCATCCTGAAACAGGCGCAAATGATAGTACCCCTCTCCTTTGCGAAACATATGTGAATAAGTATCCAGCTGGAAATCTTCTTCTGCCGGCAAACCGTTTGTCGTTGGCGGGAACTCATGGCCATCAGGCTGGGACGCTGTCGGACTGGCGTTTTCCTGGTGCTTGATCGTCGTAATCAGGCCGCTCAATTTTTCTTCAAACTGCAGCCAGGAATCGACCAACTTGTCACTAATCCCTCTTAACTGGAACAATTGGTTGGCCAAAGTAAGTTTTTCATTTCTCGTTGCATTTGGCCATTCTTGTTCAATGGCATCCAACTTTTTATGCAAGGAATCGAACCATTCCTCCAATTGCATAAAAGAGCCACCCCCTTTGCGGCTGTGAGTAGTTTCATTGTGTCACAAGGTGTGTGGCTCTATTCAACATTTTTGCAGATAAAAACCAGCTGATTCAACGCAGCTTCGTTACAGCACAGTTGATGGCTGCTCTTCCCCCAGCATTTGCACAATTTTGTTGCCCTCACCCAACACAGCGATGCGCGGTTGATGTTGGCGCGCGGTTGTTTCGTCCATCATCGCATAGGAAATGATAATAACCGTATCGCCAGGCTGAACCAGGCGCGCGGCCGCTCCGTTCAAGCAAATCACGCCGCTTCCCCGTTCACCGGGGATGACATACGTTTCCAGTCTGGCCCCGTTATTGTTGTTGACAATCTGTACTTTTTCATTGGGCAGAATGTCCACCGCTTCCAACAAATTCGTATCGATCGTAATGCTGCCCACATAATTTAAATTGGCTTCCGTCACCGTTGCGCGATGGAGCTTTGCCTTCATCATGGTGCGAAACATTTTTCTGCCTCCTTTCGTTTGTTTTTTATATAGTCACGATTTCATTGTCGATCAGGCGGGTATGTCCGAAGCGAACAGCCAAGGCGACGATCACCTGCTGCCCTTTTTGCAAAGTCGTCACTGGCTCGAGACTCGGGTATTGCAAAATTTCCACATAATCGATATCGGCCAGCGGTTGTGTTTCAATCGTTCTGACAATATTCTCGCGCACCTCTCTGGCCAACGCGCCCGGTTTCAGTTCCGCTTGCGCTTGCTGGAGACTGCGGGACAGGATCAGCGCTTGCTCCCGTTCTTCCGCAGACAGATACACATTGCGGGAACTCATGGCCAAACCGTCTTTTTCCCGTTTGATTGGACAAGGCACGATGTCAACCGGAACGGACAAGTCCCGGACCATTTGTTGAATGACGGCCAGTTGCTGCGCGTCTTTTTGACCAAAAAAAGCGGCGTCGGGCTGAACGATTTGGAACAGCTTCAGCACGACAGTCGCCACCCCGTCAAAATGACCCGGCCGCGATTTTCCGCAAAGCGGTTCCGACACTTGCGTAACCGAGACCGTCGTCAATACGGTCGAAGGATACATTTCTTCCACTGTTGGCGTAAACAGCAGATCGACCCCGGCCGCGCCGGCGACTTCCCGGTCGTGCTCGATATCGCGGGGATAACGGCTGAAATCTTCGTTTGGCCCAAACTGCAGCGGATTGACGAAAATGCTCATGACGACAAAATCGCAATTTTGCCGCGCCTTTTCCACCAAACTGACGTGTCCGGCATGCAGATACCCCATCGTCGGCACAAACCCGATCCGTTTCCCTTGCTGTTTTGCCAAAGAGACGCGTTTTCGCACCTCTGCAATCGTCGTTACCTGTTCCAATCCCTTATTCATGCTCCTTCACCTTCTCCATACAACTGTTTGATCGTATCTTCATTCGCGGTGAACGTATGCTGCTCGCTCGGAAATTGCCGTTCTTTGACTTCCGCTGTGTATTGCAGGACAGCCTGTGTGATGGCCTCGCCGATTTGAGCATACTGTTTGACGAATTTCGGTTTCAAATTGGAAGCATACCCGAGCACGTCGTGGAACACCAGCACCTGTCCGTCACATTTGACACCGGCACCGATCCCGATGGTGGGAATGCCGATATTCTCCGTAATGAATCCGGCCACTTCCTCCGGGACGCATTCCAGCACAATGGCAAATGCGCCCGCATCTTCCAGCGCCTTGGCTTCCGTCAGCAGCCGTCTGGCCGTCTCCGGATCTCTGCCCTGCACTTTATAGCCGCCCAGCTGATGAACAGACTGGGGCGTTAAACCGATGTGCCCGACTACGGGGATGCCCGCCTGGACACATTTGGTAACTACCGGGGCAATCTCCACCCCGCCCTCTATTTTGACCGCTTTTGCCTGCGCCTCTTGCATCAATCGTCCGGCATTTTTGACACTTTCCTCCAATGAGCCGTGATAACTCAAAAAAGGCATATCCGCCACGACAAAGGCGCGTTTGGCCGCGCGAGTGACCGCTTTCGTATGATGAATCATGTCTTCCATTGTGACGGGAATCGTTGAATCATAGCCAAGCACAACCATCCCCAACGAGTCGCCGACGAGAATCATATCCACTCCCGCCTCATCCGCCAATTTGGCGGACGGATAGTCGTAAGCGGTAATCATCACGATCGGTTCCTTACGCTCTTTCATTTTGCGCAACT
The DNA here is from genome assembly GCF_016908525.1 of Brevibacillus fulvus. Taxonomy (GTDB): domain Bacteria; phylum Bacillota; class Bacilli; order Brevibacillales; family Brevibacillaceae; genus Brevibacillus_G; species Brevibacillus_G fulvus. The sequence goes on along the minus strand of NZ_JAFBEB010000001.1, from coordinate 315,524 downwards.
CAGCAGTTGTCACTGGCACTTCTCTTTTTTTCTCCATGTTTGACCACCTTTTGCACTCGGCCCGCGGCATGATTGCCGCCTTTTCCGCAAAAAAACCTTCTCGCCGCAAACGGGAGAAGGTTGTCCGTACCAATTCATGCAGACTGGAATGTTCCTTCTGTCTCGGTCCCACGGGCTCTGAGCAGATTTTTTTAAAAGAATGAAAGAAAAAAAACAAGTCGGGTATCGAGTGCCATTCCGGATGGATTTGGCCTCTTCCCAACCACAGTATACCAAAGGTCTTCAATTTTCTCCATAATCGATATCGGCGGAGTACACTTTATGCTGCCGACCTTCCCGATCGACGACTAGCAGCACTCCTTCCTGGTCGAGACCAAGCGCTTTCCCTTCGATCGTATGGTGCAAAGTTCGGACGGTCACCACACGCCCCAGCGAGTAAGATTTTTGTTCCCACTCCTGGCGGACCCGGGCAAAGCCATGCTGCAAATAATCGAGATAATAAAATTCAAAATGCCGGCAGAAAGCTTGTATCAGACTGGCTCGCCGCAAGACGCGGCCCGTTTCCATGCGCAGTGAGGTGGCAATTTGCCGCAAATCTTCGGGAAAATCATCCGATGTTACGTTGACATTGACGCCCATCCCGATTACCAGGTAGTGAATCCGGTCAGACTCGGCATGCATTTCCGTCAGGATGCCGCATACTTTTTTGCCGCCGATCAACAGATCATTCGGCCATTTGATCTGGACCGGCAAAGAAGTCTGTTCTTCGATCGCCCGCGCCATCGCCACAGCCGTCAGCAAGGTAAGCTGCGGCGCTTTTGGCAACGGAATGTTTGGCCGAATAATCAAGCTCATCCAAATGCCCGTTCCTTGGGGGGAATGCCACTTTCTGCCCAGTCGTCCCTTTCCGCCTGTCTGTTGATCGGCGATGACCAGCGTGCCCTCGGGCGTCCCTTTGCCAGCGGCCTCATGAGCGAGCGGCTGGGTCGAGGCAACGCTATCGTAAGCAATGACGGTTTGACCGATCAGCTCGGTTGACAGCCCAGCCGTAATTTCGGCGGCTGTCACCGCATCCGGCGCTCCCAGCAGGCGATAGCCCGACTTGCGAACCGCTTCAATCCGGTATCCGTCTTTGCGTAATTCTTCGATATGTTTCCAAACAGCCGTCCGCGTACAATGGCAAGCTTGGCTTAAATATTCCCCGGAGACAAATTGATCCGGATTGGCATGAAATTCTTTAAGTATTTTTTGTTTGATATGCATCCCGTTCCACCTCTTTTTTTGCCGCTGCAAGCAGCGTCTCTGGCCTGTTGGCCAACCCATGCAAAGCCACCTGAACCAACAACGCTTGCAACACGCGTCCGATCCAGTCCCCCGGTTTTTTTTGCAGGTGCAACTGCAAGTCCTTCCCGCTGACTGTCAAATCTTGCAAAGTTTTTACCGGCAGCTGTTGGTAAGCCGCGTCGACCTCTGTATGTAAATCGGTTGGCTGCGCCGCATGCCAGCAAGCCATCAGCAAAGAAGCAAGCTGCAGGCAACGTTGCCGGCCAACGTTTAGCAACAAGGGCGCCCACTTGACAGATTCCGGCCTGTCCCACTCCGGGGCAACTCGCAAAAGCAGTGCAGCCAATCGGCCGATTTCCGCCTGTTCTTTATTGGACATGCGCAAAAAATGCGTCAATTCCGCTGTCTGACGCTGTCTGCTGCCAGCGGCATAAAACAGCAAAGACCATTTTTCCGGGAGGGTCGTCAAATGGACAAGCCGCCATGCCTGCGTTTCCGCAGAGGCAAACAGTTTTGGCAACCCCCATTCGGCATAGCCGCGCAACAGCCCTGTCTCGCCAATGATCCGAAAGCCTTGCTGCGGGAATGCGCCGTTCAGCAGCTTGTTCAATTCGTCGCGCATTCGTTCAACGGCAATCCGCGGCAAAAAGTCTGCGCTCTGTTTCATCGCTTCATAGGTCAACGGCTCGATCTCGAACCCAAGCTGTGCGGCAAACCGGGCCGCGCGCAACAAACGCAAGGCATCCTCGGCAAACCGCTGCTTCGGCTCACCAACCGCCCGGATGATACGCTGGCGCAAATCGGCTAGGCCGTGAAATGGATCAAACAGTGTGCCTGCTCGATCCATCGCGATCGCATTGATCGTGAAATCGCGCCGCTGCAAATCCTCTGTCAAGTCAGAGACGAACTGAACTTCGTCCGGCCGGCGGAAATCCCGATAGTTGCCTTCCACACGGAATGTGGTTACTTCAAACAAAGCATCCCCCTGCTTGACGGTCACCGTCCCGTGCTGCAAACCGGTCGGAATATGCTCGGGAAAAAGACGCATGACATCGCGCGGATGGGCATTTGTGCATATATCTATATCGTGAACCGGTCTTCCCAGCAACCAATCCCGCACGCATCCCCCGACGAAGTACGCTTCGAACCCGTTCTCTTCCAACCTCGCCAGGATCTGGTTCGCCTGTTCTTTTAACATCGCCCATCCCCTTTCGCTTCGCCGAATCGAGCATTTAACGCAAGGAGGCACTGCCTATGAAAATCTTGATGGCGATTTTTATCGTTCTCTCCAAGCTGCTCCAGTCAACGACCCGACACAAACTGTAACCGCTTATCAAAGCAGCCGCTCGTATAACGATTCATAAGCGGTTGCGATGGTTTCATGACAAAACTCTTGATTGGATCGTTGAATTCCGTTATTGGAAAACTGACGGTACAACTGTTCATCTTCCAGCAGCCGCAACGTTCTGGCAGCCAATCGCTCCACATCGCCAATCGGACAGAGGAAGCCAGTCACTTCATCAATGACCACTTCCGGGATGCCGCCCGCATTGGTAGCGACCACCGGCACACCGCAAGCCATCGCTTCCAACGCCACCAAGCCAAAGCTTTCCTTTTCCGACGGCAGCAGCATGACGTCGGCCAAAGAGATCACTTCGGCTACATCTTCCTGTTTGCCCAAATAAATGACATCATCTTGCAACCCCCACTCGTTCAGCTGATTGCGCACTTCGCACCAGTCTGGACCTTCGCCGACAAGAATCAATTTTGCCGGCATCTGTTGATGAACGCGGCGGAAAACTTCCACCACATCCCGCGTCCGCTTGACTGGACGAAAGTTGGAGATGTGCATAATGATTTTCTCGCCTTGCGGAGCAAACCGTTTTTTTAATTCATCGACTTGTTTGGGGTAGTAGCGGCGTTTGTCGACGAAATTGTAGATAGTGGTGATTTCTTTTTCTACTTGAAGCAAGCGCCTCGTCTCTTTGATCAGATCGTTGGAGACGGCGGTAACCGCATCGCTTTGTTCAATCCCGAACCGGATCATCTCGCTCAGGCTGGAATCGTAACCCAAAACCGTAATGTCCGTTCCGTGCAACGTGGTTACGATTTTCAAATGATCCCCGACCATTTGCTTGGCCAAATAGGCACAAAGCGCGTGAGGCACCGCATAGTGCACATGCAGGATGTCCAGCTTTTCGTTTCTTGCTACTTGGGCCATGCGATTGGCCAATGTCAAATCATAGGGAGGATATTTAAAAACATCATAATGATTCACTTCTACTTCATGATAATAAATGTTGGGGTGAAAACTTCCCAAGCGAAATGGCATGCCAGAGGTGATAAAATGAACGCGATGCCCTCTTTCCGCCAAAAGTTTACCCAATTCCGTGGCGACTACACCTGAACCGCCCAACGAAGGGTAACAAGTAATCCCGATATTCATCCTCGTACTCTCCTTTAGCTCTGTCCAAGGTTTGATCAGGAGTTTACAAGCCGTTTACAACAAACGGAGTAGCACTGATAAAACCCTCACCATACTGCACGCCTGTCTGCTGGCCAAACAGGCGCTCCCGATAAGCGACCGCTTCGATATAACCATTGTTGAGCGGGGTGCTTACGCTATTTTCTTCCCGTTCAAACTGACTGCGATAGCAACGCAAAACATCCAGTTTTTGCTCATATACGTCGCTGACATCGACCACGATACCGGGAGCCGCCGGCGAATTGATAAAATAATAAAGCAAGCGGCTGGGGCGATACGCCGGCCACTGCGGATCCGCATGGTATTTGTATATGCCGGCATTAAACACCGCTTCGCGGACGATGCGGCTCACGCTCTCGTGGTCAGGGTGACGATCTTGCCAATAAGGAGCCAAGACCACTTCCGGACGCGTCTGCCGGATCAGTTCGACAACCCGCTCGATCGCCTGTTCGCGAACTGGCTCCAGTCCGCGATCGGGGAAAGCAAAATTGTACCGGGCGGTTAAGCCGATCAATTCGGATGCTGCCGCCGCTTCTGCCTGCCGTCTCTCCACCGTGCCGTTGGAGGAAAGCTCCGCCAACGTAAGATCGAGAATGCCGACGCGCTTTCCGGCCTTGGCAGCTTTTAACAAGGTTGCCGCCGCGCCAATCTCGACGTCATCAGGATGGGCGCCAATCGCTAAAATGTCTAATGATTCCATGATCGTTACTGCTCCTTGTGAATAATTTCTCGCCATGCGATTTGGTCGTTGGCTAACGCGGTCAGCAAAATTTCCGCTGTCCCCATATTGGTCGCCACCGGAATTTTGTGAACATCGCACAAGCGGATCAGTGCCTGTATGTCAGGCTCGTGGGGTTGAGCCGCCAATGGATCGCGCAAAAAGATGATAACATCCATTTCGTTGCGGGCAATCATGGCACCAATTTGCTGATCGCCCCCTAATGGCCCGGACAAAAATCTTGTCACTTGCAGAGAAGTAGCTTCCATAATCCGCTGCCCTGTCGTTCCGGTCGCGAACAACTCGTGTTTGGCCAGGATCAATTCATAGGCGAGGGTCAACTGAACCATTTCCTCTTTTTTACGATCATGCGCGATCAGTGCAATTTTCAAGCGAATCCTCTCCCCTTGCGTTTTATCGTCTTTTAGTCAAGCAAATGTTCCAGACCGTAGACAAGCTGCTCCAGGTTGACAACCGCCTTGATCGCCATGTTGACGCCTGGCATAAACGATTCCCGGCTGATGGAGTCATGGCGAATCGACAAGGTTTGGCCGGTCGCGCCAAACAGCACCTCTTGGTGAGCAACCAAGCCAGGCAATCGGACACTGTGGATGCGGAAGCCGTCATAGTCGGCTCCTCTCGCGCCCGCGATGCTCTCTTCTTCGTCGGGATGACCCTGGCGCAGCGTGTTGCGGCTTGCTGCGATCATTTCTGCCGTCTTGATCGCCGTTCCGCTTGGCGCATCCAACTTCCGATCATGGTGGAGTTCAATAATTTCCACGTGCGGCATGTATTTGGCCGCCATCGCCGCAAATTTCATGCACAAAATGGCACCGATCGCAAAGTTCGGAGCGATCACCCCGCCCAATCCCGCCGTTTTGTACTGTTCGGTCAATTCGGCGATCTGTTCGGCAGTCAACCCGGTTGTGCCGACCACAGGGCGAATCCCCAGCTGCAAAGCGAGTTGCAAGTGTCGGTATACATGCTGCGGTGTCGTGAAATCGACCAGCACATCCGGCTGCAATTGCGCAAACCGTGCTTTTACTTCTTCATCTGTTCCTCTTGTATCGATGGGGCCGACATACAGCAACCCTGGATCTCCCTGGACCATTTTTACAGCTTCCTGCCCCATTCTCCCATTTGCTCCCGCTATGGTTACGCGAATTTGTTTATCTTCAGCCATATACGCTACTCCTCTATTCTTGTCCAGCGATCTTTATCGCGTGTATTAAATTTGTGCATAATACGGTCAAACGCTTCCTGCAAATCAATGCCGAGCGAGTTGGCAAAGCATAAAACAATAAACAAGACGTCTCCCAGCTCTTCTTCAACTGTTTTTTCCGCCTCATCGCTTTTTTTCGGCTTTTCTCCATAATAATGATTAATTTCACGCGCCAGCTCGCCAACCTCTTCCGTCATGCGCGCCATCATGGCCAAGGGCGAAAAGTACCCTTCTTTAAATTGGGAAATGTATTGGTCGACCTCTGCTTGGATCTGTTGCAAGGTTTTCCGATTTTGACTTTCCATGCAGACACTCCTTTTTCCATACTGTTCAGCCCAGCTTCAGGTTTTGTCTAAATTTATCCTAACCGATCTGCCGCGTTTTGCCAAATCCTAAAGATTCACTTTGTGGACAAGGCTATATCGCTGCTTTATAATGGCACTGGTAGTTGTTTACAAGGGAGCGAAAATACGGATGAATCTTCGATTAAAAAGCATCGCAGCCATTATTATCGGTTCGGCCATTATGGGGTTCGGGATCAACTCCTTCAACATACCGAATAACTTGGCGGAAGGCGGGATTACCGGGGTCAGCATCATCATCAAACTGTTGCTTCCCCTTCTCGATCAAGGGATCGTCTATTTTGTGCTAAACGTACCTTTGTTCTTTTTGGGATGGAAGATACTGGGGCGCACTTCCTTTGTTTATACGTTGATCGGCACGATCGCCCTTTCTTTGTTTCTCTCCCTTTTTGCCTCTCTGCCGCATCCGCCGGCGCTGGAAGACCGACTGCTCGCTTCATTGTATGCAGGGGTGACCGTGGGGGCCGGTCTTGGCATCATTTTCCGCTATGGGGGAACGACCGGAGGGACAGACATCATCGCCCGCATGGTGCAAAAATACTTTGGCATCAGCATGGGGCGGACACTGTTTATTTTTGATATGGCGGTCATTGCCATTTCGCTGGTCTATCTAAGTCTGGAAAGCGCGATGTACACCCTGGTAGCCGTTTTCATCTCCGCCAGAGTCATCGATTTCTTCCAGGACGGTTCTTATGCCGGAAGAGCCCTGACGATCATTTCCGACAAAGCCGACGAGATCGCCAAGCAAATCCTTGAGCTCGGCCGTGGCGTTACGCTGCTGACCGGAAAAGGCGCATATTCTGGCGAACACAAAAATGTCGTTTATGTCGTCGTCAGTCGCAACGAAGTGGTCCGCTTCAAAAATATCGTTCAAAACCTGGATCCGCACGCCTTTGTCATTGTCAACGATGTGCACGAAGTGCTGGGGGAAGGTTTCACCCTCGATGAGAACAAACAACCGCTGAACGAATAACCGAATCGTGGTTTTTAATACGAGGCAACCCCCTGCCATTGCGGACAGGGGGTTGTAACGTTGCCTGCTGTTAAATTGTATTCGCTTGCTCGCCATCATATTTTTTCCAGGCTGCATAAGCAAGCGCCATACTCACTGCGAAAAAAATGGAGAAAATGATGGCAAACGGTGAATGCGGACTCATCAAGGTAGCGAAAGCACTCCGCTCTTTCCCCGTAAAAGCTTCCTGCATGTCTGTGCTCAGTTCGCGCAACGTCTCTCTGACAAGCTGCCAATCAATATCGTCTTTGCGAATTTCTCTGGCCAACAATTCATAATCCGCCACGATCCGATTCATTTCCGCTTCCGTCAATTGGACGCTCATGCCTGGCTTGATCGCCAAAAACAAACGATAATTTTCATCGAATTGCGCCCGAAACTCGGTTAACTCCCGTTCAACGGAAGCATCCAACAGATTTTGCATCTGATTGGCATAAGACGCATAGTAATCTCTCCACATCGGCCGATCGGCGTTGCGCAACGCATCAATCGCGACTCTGACCTGGGTGGCATGCCAAAGCAACGCTGCTTCGTCAGCTTCTCCTCCCGTAAACACTTTTTTTGCCGCCAAAATAGACTGCGTCACCGCATGCAAGCTTTCGATTCTTATGGAACCGGGCAAGACCGTGTTGGGAAACGTCTGCGCAAGCTGGTTCATTCTTACCTGAGCTGCCTCGATTTCTTTCTTTTTGGTCAGCGTGAGCAACTCAGCCGCTGTTTTATCCAGTTGGATCAATTCATCGAGCTCTGTCGGTTTTTCCAGTTTGACCACGAAATAACCGATGGGCAATGCGAGAAGCAACCCGGCCAGAAACAAAGTTAGCAAAATTTTCGCGTTTCTCTTCAACAGAAAAAACCTCCTTCCACAGTACAGCCTATGGGAAGGAGGACAAGATTAGACCTTGTTTTGCGTAAGTTTGCTGTTTAAAAACCAGATCAAGGAAATGGATATCAGACTTAACAGCACGGTGCAAAGACCGACGATCCCCGTATAGGGAACAAGTACATCCGGCAACCAGGGATGAATATCCATAACATAATCAAGAAAATCGTTGTTCAATGTCCATAATGCTGCGATTCCCACCGGCAGCCAGCTCAACTGGTAAAACCGGCTGTATAACACTGACTCAACCGCCATGCCTCCATGTGAAATCAACAGCATAATATCGGTCCAATGGACTTCATTGCCTAGCGACCAGCCTGACAATATGACAGCAACAGCCCAAATCCCATACTTGAAGTTGGTAATTCCCGCCAACGCCTCTAATACAGGGATATGGCGACCAAGCAAATAGGTTAGCAACACCAAAGTGAACAAACCGCTCCCGGTTGGGCTATCGGGTACAAAAATGCGCAGATACGTTGGTGTATCGGCCAGCTGATTTCCATACCAGTAGAAGCCATAGATCGTTCCCAAGAAATTGATCACAAACAGCAACCACAGGAACCACTTCTTCTCTAAGGATTGCAAAAACCACTCCCATAACCAACTCATTTAATCGTCTCCCGCTCTTGGCCTGATCAACAAATCAGCAACAATTTTCAGGAAAGCCTCTGTTTCCTCTCCCTATCAGTATATAAGCTTTTCCCCTGCTTACTCAACAACGAATGCCATCCGTTTAGAATAAAAAGCCGACCGAGGTCAGCTTTTTACGGTGAACCTTATTTTAAACCTGCCATATACTCGGCCAGTTTTTTGATTTCTGCTTCATCCTTGATCAAACCAGCAGGCATGCCCGGCGGTTTTCCGTTTTTGATGATCCCTTCAATCTCTTCCGCGGAATACTTGCTTCCGATCTTTTGCAGGTTCGGTCCAACCATCCCTTCCATGTTGTTGCCGTGGCAACCCATGCAGGAGGTTTGCTTGGTCCAGATCTCATCAGGCTTGAAGTTGGGATCGCCGCTTGCTACAGCGCCTCCGCCAGCTTGATTGCTGGAATGGTGCAGAGAGTGTTCATGGTCGGCCGCCCAAGTCAGGTAGAAGATCCCGACCAAGCTTACCAGCATCAATCCGGTAGCAACCGGACGTTTTTTCGCACGACGCTCTTTGCCTTTATCCAACCAAGGAGCCAGCACCATTGCTCCAAAAGCTACTGCCGGAATAATGATGGTTCCCAAAACGACCCAGTCGCCCGACGCCCACGGATATTTCAGCAATTGGTACAGAAACAGGAAGTACCAGTCTGGCAACGGTACGAATGAAGTATCATTCGGGTTGGCTTTGTCGGTCAAAGGCGACGGATGAGACACCGTCAAAATCAGAAACCCGACCAGACATACTGCCGCAACCATCCATTCCTTAAGCAGAAAGTTTGGCCAGAAAGGCTCCGATTTACCCGGAAAATCCGAGTAGGAAGGAGCAATATTCGGGATGCGCTTCGCCGAAATTCTCGAGTCTCCGACGAAGGTAGCATCTTTATCGTGTTTTGCCATGCTATTTCCTCCTTTAATTGTCGAAGACTAAAATCATAGCGGACCTGAGATACCTTGAGCACGGATCATGATAAAGTGCCCAGCCAGCAAGCCCAGGAGAGCGCCCGGCAAGAAAAATACGTGGATCGCAAAGAAACGGGATAACGTTTGCGCCCCTACGATATCGCCGCCTGTCAACAAGGTTTTGATATACGGACCGATCAACGGTACGGAGTTGGCGATCTCCAAACCTACTTTTGTCGCGAAATAAGCGGTGTTGTCCCATGGCAGCAGATAGCCGGTGAAACCCAAGCCCAGCATGACGAAGAAGATCAACATGCCGACTACCCAGTTCAACTCGCGAGGTTTCTTGTAGGAACCTGTGAAAAATACGCGCAGCGTATGTAAAAACATCATGACGATGACCAAACTGGCACCCCAGTGATGCATACCGCGTACGATCACGCCGAAAGCGACTTCATTTTGCAGATATTTAACAGACTCGTACGCATTTACGATATCCGGAACGTAATACATCGTCAAAAACATTCCAGACAGGATTTGGATAACAGTAATAAAGAAGGTTAGTCCACCAAAGCAATATACGAACGCAGAAAAATGGTGCGCTGGGTTCACATGCTCGGGCACTTCATGGTCAGCCAAATCGCGCCACATTGGAGTGACATTCAGCCGTTCATCTACCCAATCATACATTTTTTGGATCATCTTATTCACTCACCCCCGGACGAGGATTTGGTTTGATTTTACCCAAATACAATTTTCCATCTTTGACTTCAGTTTCATATTCGTCAAGCGGTTTGGTTGGAGGCGTACCGATATATTGTTGACCGTTGATATTATATCGGCCTCCATGGCAAGGACAGTAATACTCATTTGGATAATCCGGGTTATCATTCCAGTTAACCGTACATCCCAAATGTTTACAAATCGGTGATAGAGCCAGAATCTCACCCTTGTCATTTTTTGTTACCCATGCAGACAATACAGAATCTGATTCATACCAACCATCCTTGGTGTGAACTTTGAATTCGACGCGTTTTGGTTCTGGACCAAATTCGTCTACGCTACCAACTGCTACTTTATCTCCACCAGCCGAAGCTTTTAATAATGGATCCACAGCAAAACGGATCATTGGAGTAATCATTCCTGCAGCAAGGAAACCGCCCGTTCCCATGAGTGCGTAGTTCAAAAATGTGCGTCTTGAGATCTCCCGTTTCTCACTCATCTCTTCTTTCCCTCCTTATCTTGTGGTTTCGCGTACGAAGTTTAATTTAATACACATTTACACTAGGTCAATCCCAATCATAGCTAACCAATTTTTAGATGTCAAGAATATCCATAGGAGATCAGAATATACAAAAGCTGTAAATGCCAAGATTGTTAGCATTTTGTCAAATATGTAACAACAATCCTTTTTTAGTATGACCAAACTTGCTTTCTTATCGTTTTTGCCAGAGCGCTAAAATCTCTTGATAGAGAACATCGACGGTAATCGCAAAGCGCAATTCCGAATCCAGTTCCTCATTGCTGATGGCCAAATAGGCGACCTTGCTTGCCTCGTTGACGGAGCGAACGCGGACCGGTTGTCCGCCAAAGTGCAGAACGACATAAAACGGGAAAGCATCGGGGGCCATAAGCTCCGCTTGCTCCTCTGCCATTTGGTAGCGAAGCGGATACAACAGCATCCGTCCTTTCAACCGTCTTTCCAAGGCTGCGGCGATATTCGTCAAATAGGCCATCTGCAGCGCGTGGGTGGGGATGGCAACTGCCGATTGATAAAAATAAATTGGGAGAAGCGCGGTGTCGACGTATGGCCGCAGCTCCTCCCATTTGTTCAAATCTTCACTCGTCCACTGCATCCAACATTTCTCCTCTTCGCTGGTTTGCCACTCTACAGTTCTCTACAGTTAGAGTAGCATGACCAGAGAACGCTTGCAATCAGCCTGTTTCTGTCTGTTCATAGGCAATAATCGCTTTTAACTCTGTTGTCAGCAGCAAAAACTCTTCCTTGTCCTTTTTGGCCAAAGCGCGATCAATTTGCTCGTACAGCGTCTTCTTGCGGTGGCTTCGCACCTGTTCATCCATTACGAGTTCCGACAACAAACCTGCCACCATGCTATTGTTACCATAATACATGTTATGTCCGTAAAAACTGGACCGATCCATACCAATCCCTCATTTCAAAAGTATAGTCGTGTCAACAAAACCATTGTAAGAGCCAAGCCACGCCTGACTGGCTGAAGTTGTCGTATACATCCATTCTTGCTCAGCGCTTTGTCCAACCTTGAGCAAACCAAGATGGACCATCATTTTCAACACACGGTTGGATAAAATATCAATCGGTTCGTCATAATAAAAAGGCTTGATCCACGGCAGCAGCAATCCGGACAATTGCGACTGGGCAATCCACCTTCCCGCTGACAGAAGCGGGATTAACTGAACCAGCATCGGCAAATTGGGAATCGCTCGTTTGTACAGGCGAAGCCAAAAGCGGATCAACTCGTGATAATGCTCGGCGACTGCCGGATCAGCGATCAATTCCCTTCCCTGATCAGTGATTCTGACAAATCCGCCGTTCTCTTCGATATAACGCCGAAAGTAGCAAAAGTCATAGAGCAAGGAAAACCGGTCGGGGTACAAATCGAAATGCAATCCGTAACCAAACCGCCATTTCTGCGGCGGCAACGGAGCTTCCTTCACGTTGAGGAACTGGAACAACTGCGTTTGATATCGTTTGTACATACCTCCGTCCGCTGTCAGCGGGATCGGTTCCGCTTCCAGAAAGCGAAGGAATTGCAGCATGTCATCGCACAGCGCTGTGCCCTCGTCGCGGTACCCCAACGGCTCCACCATGTCCGCCTGCCAATCTTTCGTCTGTGATTCCAGCCAGGCGTAAATGTAAGGTTCACGCAGATCATGAGGGGTTTGATATTGCCCTGCCCCTGTCCCTTTTGCCGGAAAGATCCAGCCGCGTTTCAACGCGCCGGCAATCAACCGTCGAGCTTCTTCTTTCGTTTTCTCCGCCGTTGCGGCCAAAGCGATGCTTGCCTTGGCCAACAGATCCTCCAGCGAAAACAGCAGACGTTTGTCCAAAAAGAGCAGCAACAGAAAATGTGCTTCGATCGGGGTCAATTTTTGCACTTCCAGCTTGATCGTGTGCCGATGTTGCAAATTGGCCAGCAATGACGTAATCAATTCGTTTTTGGAGTGAGGATTGCATTCGCAACCGTAATGCTCCGCAATTTGGTGAAGCTGCTTAATATCTGTAAACACCAATATCTCAGCAAGTTTCAACAGAATCCCTTCTCACTTCGCTTGATTTACCAATCATTCTTGCCAACTTGCGGAAAAGTAAAACAGGGAGCCCGATTTCTCGGGCTCCCTGCATCGTTATTCCTCTTCGTCCGCGCTCCAGTCGTCCAGCAGCTTTTGGTATTTTTTCGCTTCCTCATACCGGCCTGCCTGTGTCAGCAACGCCGTTAAACGCTTCAGTTGCTCCAAATCAAAGCCGGACAGGTCGACGTATTTTTCCAACGTCACGATCGCTTTGTCCGTTTTGCCCAGGGACAGATGAATATCGGCCAGCAACGAATAAGCGGCCAAATACTCTTCATCAATCGCCAGCAATGTTTCAATCATCGTCTCGGCTTCCTGGAGATGACCTAAGTGGAAGGCCATCATGCCCGTATTAAACAGCAATTCCGGCGATCGTTCGATTTCCAGCGCCTGACGGTACGTCTGATAAGCCTGTTCGAACTCGCCTTTTTGCGCCAGCGTTCGCGCTTTGAACAGCAGTGCCTCCAAGCTGCTCACCCCGGCCTCTTCCAACAGTGCCAGCGCCTCTTCGGTCCGTCCTACCCGCACATACAAATTTCCTAAAGCGGCCGCGATGCTTTCATTTTCAGGTTCCATTTCTCGCGCCGCTTCCACATAGCGAAGAGCCACTTCATCCAACCCTTGCAAACTGTACAGGTCAGCCAGCAACAGATTGAGATCAATCCCTGCATACCCTTCTTCCTTCAGCTCATACAAGATGGTTTCGGCCTGATCCAGTTGATTCCCGTCCAGCAGTACTTCTGCCAACAACAGCTGGCATTCCTGCCGCATAGTGCGATTCATCGCATCTGTGCGGCTCAACAAGTCGTTCAACAGATCAGAAGCTGAATCAAGGTGTCCCAGTTGATACCAGACATCAGCCAAATAGAGCATCACTTCAGGCAAGTCTTTTCCATGCTCCTGCACTTTTTGCAATGCCTGCAACCCCAACTCGATCTCGTCATTTTCAATTCGCTTTACCGCCTCATCAATCACATACAGCCACTGTTTTGTCATTGCTTTCACCTCTATCAATCTTCGCAGAGCAGGAAAAGACCGTCCTGAGACGGTCTTTGCACATTACTCAACCAATTATGCTCTTGTAATCCAACTCATGCCAATCACTGTCACCAGTATACCAAAAAAACTAAGAATGATGCCATACTTTGGTTTAAACACGTCGGTTTTCTCTTCTTCCGGCATGATTTGTCCGGACACTTTGTCCACCTCTGCTGTATCGGCCGGCAACGGTTCACTGCTCACTATGTAAGTGCCGTCAGCATCGTGCAGGTTGGAAGAGATCACCGGCGTTTTTTCGGATATGCTGCTCATGGCGACGATTTCGCCATTCATGATCATAGCTTCTTCCGCTTCATCCGTTCGAGTATTCGTATAAAGCGTGAACGTGCACAGCATCAACAAGACGACAGCAGCGCTAATTCCAAGGCGTCTCATCTTCGCTGTCAGCGTAAACACTTTTTTCCCGATCGGGATCGCCCATTTTTCTTCGGAAAGTATGCGGGACATTACCGCATCAACGATCGACCTGGCGGTAGGTACAGGCGCATACTGTTCTTTGTTTAACTGAATCCATTCGCTGCTTTCTTTCCAGATGTGGTACTCTGATCGACAGCCGTCGCATACCGCCAAATGATTCTCAAACCGACGGCGTGTCATCTCAGGCAAATTGTGATCGGCATAGTCAGGGAGCAGTTCCTGAGCTTCTCTGCACATCATCTTTTATTCATCCCTTCAGCTTCTTCCAAATGAGGGTCCAAGATGTAGGTCTCCAACTCTGACTTGATCGTTTGCCGCGCACGGAATAATAAAGACTTTACTGAACTTACCGTCAGATCAAGAATGGATGCAATTTCGTTATAATCCATTTGCTCATATTCCCGTAAGATCAAAGCGGAACGCTGCTTTTCCGGCAGACTGTTGATCGCTTGGCGGACAAGCACTTCTCGCTCGTTTCGCAACAGTTGTTGTTCCGGCAATCGTTCCGGCGAAACAACAGGCACTTGGAGCGTATCCTCAAGATAAACGTCTGAATTCCGGCTTCTTCGCAATTCGCTTAAAACGGAGTTGCGGGCAATCGTGTATAACCACGTCGAGAAGGATGCTTCCACATCACGGAAAGAGTGTATATTTCGATACGCTTTATAAAAAGTTTCCTGGCAAATATCTTCAGCGACATGCTCCAAATGCGCCTGACGAAGCATGTGCGTGATAAACGTCAAGATTTTCTTTTCATAGCGGCGTATGAGCTCTGCATAACACTCGATATTGCCTTCTTTTATTTCACGAATAAGCTGGGAATCGGTCATTCTCAGGAATACCCCCTTGCGATTCCGACTCCCCGATAGCCTTTGACTATATAGACTTCCGGGGATTCCAAAAGTTGCGCTTTCTCATCATACTTTTTTTCGTGCTTTTTTTCTATATTTTTAGCAAAAAACCCCATAAAGTCTTGGGGTTACATGGCGTAATTATAAGACTTTGTACGGATTAGCGCGCTTCCTGTTCCTAAAGAAGGGGCATGGTTTCCGTCTTGACAGATCCATCTCCCCTTCGACAAAACATACGAAGGAAGACATACTTCGCTAAAGTTGAGAATAGTGGAAAGAGCGGTATTTGTCAACCAATCTTCCTTCCTCAACAGGAAAAAATCTGCATCGGCCCCAGGGAGCAAGCTTCCCTTGCGCGGGTAACAGCCGATAATCTTGGCCAAATTTGTTGACGCCAGTCGAACGAGGTAACAAAGCAGTTGTTCTGCATACCCTTTAGGACCGCATTTTACCCGTATCGCTTCCAGGGGCGCCGCTGCGGGAAAATAGCGTTGCCAGTCCTCGCGCAAGTATTTCCATCCCTTTGTGCTTTCCTCTCCTTGCAGCAACGCAACCGGATAGAAGGAGCGGTACGCAGAGATCCGCTCAAACGGCGCAAAATCGCGCGAATACGTACGCACCTGGCCATAGATGCAATCAAACAGCCAGTTTTGCACGATTGCCTGCCTTTGTTCCTTCGTTCGGATGGTATTCTCGTTTATTTTCAGCTCGATGCAAGGCTTATACAAATCACATACCGCATACAGTTGCTGCCAGTCAATCCGTCCGTAATCGGCCGTCTGCCCAATCATCACCTGGAACAGTCGAAATCCGCAACGGCACAGTTCCCTGAGCCGCGCTGCATGAAACTGGCTGACATCCAACCCAATTTGTATGCCGTAATCGATCGGACTGTTGTAGTGCATCGCCATCTGATAAAAAATTTGCTCTCCGCTCATCCACTCATCGATCTGAATCGTATCCAGCAGGAAAGTATGGCCCGATTGTATATAGCGACGGACAGTGTCTATATATTTGTCGGTCTGCACGATCCGACTGGGTTGAATTTGGGTAAGTGCAATCAATCCAGGTACGATATAATATTGTGACGCATCAAATATTTTCGGCGTTTCATTTTTGACCGCCAATCGTTTTAGCCGAGGTTGATCCCTGCGGACTTCCTCAATTTTCCCTTGAGAGACGGTAATATCTGCCGAGAAAACCCCCTTCGCCGTAACAAGCGTCCCGCCTTGCAACACAAACCGCTCCATCTGCAATGCTCGTCCTCCCCTCGACCAGATCATGGTAGTACGAGCATATGCGATGACAGCCAAAAGAGAACAAAAATAAAAAAAACGTCGCAGCGCGCTTGTAAGCGCATACATACGACGCCAGCAAATTTTGCTGTAACCATATTGGATAGGAGTGGAGAGAAACCATACTGTACTTTTAATTATAAACACGACCCGATAAATGTCAACGCTTTTTTGACAAAATTGCAAACAATCTTTTTGAATCCGTTTTCAATTCGAGTTAGTCCCTTGACAAAAGTTTGCGAACCCTAGCAAAAACGCCGCTTTGCTCAGCGGCGTTTCCATTAAGCATGTTCAGTTATGGACGATAAAAGCTCAGCAAATCCCGGGAACGAGACATTGATCGCTTCCGCGTCAGCGATCGTTGTTTCACCGGTTGCCGCCAAAGCGGCAACCGCCATCGCCATGCCAATCCGGTGATCGCCTCTGCTGTCAGTCAGCGCTCCTTGCAATTGGACCGGACCTTCGATAATCAAACCGTCTTCTGTCGGGGTAATTTGCGCCCCGAGCTTGCCTAATTCCTCGGCAATCGTGGCAATTCGGTCGGTTTCTTTCACACGCAGCTCCTGCGCATCACGGATGATCGTCCGTCCGGTTGCCTGGGTAGCCAGCACTGCGATCACGGGAATTTCATCGATCAGGCGAGGAATCAGTTCTCCCTCAATCACCGCCCCATTCAACGGACGATAAGCAACATGCAAATCAGCTACCGGCTCTTCATTCCAGATCCGTTCATTTTCCAGACGAACTTCTCCCCCCATTGCGCGAATGACATCAAGAATGCCCGTACGCGTCGGATTCACGCCAACATTTTGAATGACCAACTCGCTGCCCGGAAGCATGAAAGCGGCAGCCAACAAAAAAGCAGCGGAGGAAATGTCTCCCGGCACCTCAATCTCTCGGGCCGTTAGTTGTTGGCCGCCCTGCACGGTGACAGTCAGTCCTTCCTGTCGAACATCGATGCCAAATGCGCGCAGCATCCGCTCCGTATGGTCACGGGAACGCATCGGCTCGGTTACGCTGGTGTCGCCGGCCGCTTGCAGACCGGCCAACAAAATCGCCGACTTGACCTGTGCGCTGGCGACTGGAGAAGCATAGGCGATCCCGTGGAGATCGCCACCGCGAATGGACAGGGGCGTATACTCCCCTTCTTTTCGGCCATCGATGCGGGCGCCCATTTGCCGCAGCGGCGTCATCACCCTTCGCATCGGGCGGCGGGCAATCGACTCATCTCCTTGCAAAACGGAGTGAAACGGCTGAGTAGCCAAAATTCCCGACAACAGGCGAATCGTTGTACCCGAATTGCCCACGTCCAGCACCTCTGCTGGTTCGTTCAATCCGTACCACCCTTTTCCTTCAACCGTTACTTCATCCCCTTGGCGGGTGATCTTCACACCCATCTGCTGAAAACAACGAATCGTGCTAAGGCAGTCAGCGCCCGCCAAAAAACCGCTGATCCGGGTTGTTCCTTCGGCAATCGCCCCGAACATGACCGCCCGATGAGAAATGGACTTGTCTCCAGGGACACGGACGACCCCGGATACTTTTTTCGCCTGCTTAACCTGCATGATTGGTTGACTCCTCCCCTACCGATTTAACCGAGTGTATAGACGTTGTAATCAAAATAGCGCAACAATTCTTCGCCCTTTTCCAATTCCTGTTGATTCCGGAACGTAATCCGCAAGACCCCCATCACGTCTTCCCGCGTTTCCAGGATGCGAATGTTGGTAATATTGATCTGCTTTGCACCCAGCAGCGTCGTGATGCGGCCGATTTCGCCCGGGTGGTCCGGGATATCGATGTAAAGATCATACAATGGTTGCATGGCGCCTTTTTGGCGTTCGGGCAAACCATCTCGGAAATCGCGCGCCTGGCGGAAAAACTCCTCAATTTGCTCGCGATCGGCCGTTTCTACCTTTGCCATGATCTCGTCGAGCGCATTGCGCCAATCTGCCGCAATCTTCAACAAGTGATGTTTGTTATTGAGCAAAATGTCCCGCCACATCCGCGGGCTGCTTGAAGCAATCCGCGTGATGTCGCGAAAGCCGCCTGCTGCCAAGCGCTTATACCACTCGTTTTGATCGTTGAAACGCGCGACCTGATTGACCAAAACCGCGGCCATAATATGCGGGAAATGACTGACCGCGCCCACGATTTGGTCATGCTCATCCGGGTCCATGACCACGATTTTGGCGCGAGTTGCCGTCAGGAGAGAGGTCAGTCGCTCAACTCCATCTTGCGGTGTCCCAGCCAGCGGCGTCAACACATAGTAAGCATTTTCAAACAACCGGTCCGAAGCAGCCTCCACCCCCGATTTGTGGGAACCAGCCATCGGATGACCGCCGATAAATTGCACGCCTTGCGGGAGACGCTGCTGGGCATAGGCCACTACCTTCGATTTGATGCTCCCGACATCGGTGACGATCACATCAGGCGCTAAGCTCAGTTCACTCAATTGGTCGATCAAAGGGTAGATCGTTTCGACCGGAGTGGCGATGAAGATGACCTTTGCTTCCCGCACCGCCGTCTGCAAATCCGTGGTGGCCGCGTGAATGACACCTGTGTTCAGCGCTTTGTCCAAATAATCTTGACGCAAATCAAAACCAACAATGCGTATTTGGGGATTTTGCCTGAGCGCAAGCGCGATTGACCCGCCGATCAGGCCAACCCCAAGTATAGCCACAGTTGTACTCATCTTTTCTCCTCGTTTCTCATGCCTGTATCAAAAGATGCCGGTCCAAGACCGACATCCGGTTTATTTGGAAGTATGCACGACCAGTTCTTCCAATGCTTTCAGCACCCGTTCGTTTTGCTCTGCATTGCCGACGGTGATCCGTTGGTATCCGGGATAGCCGAGCGCAGCGCCTGAGCGGAGAATAATGCCTTGACGCAGCAGCTTCTGGAACAATTCCGTTGAATCTTGACGGAAATTCACCAAGACAAAGTTCGTTTGCGATGGATAATAAGCAAATCCCCATTCGTCAAAGCGATCGGTCAGCTGCTTCAGCCCTTCTCTGTTCCGTTTTCGGCACTCGGAGACAAAGTCTTGATCCTGCAAGGACGCAAGCGCGGCCAGTTGTCCCAGGCTGTTGACATTAAACGGCATCCGAACGTGTTCCAGCTGATTGATCAACTCGCTGGAAGCAATCCCGTACCCAACGCGCAAGGCAGCCAGGCCATATATCTTGGAAAATGTGCGCAAGATGATAATATTCGGGTATTTCGCCAATAAAGGAATCGTTTGCGGATATTCTTCGGCAACGACATATTCGTAGTACGCTTCATCCAATACAACCAGGACATCGCGGGGAACTTGCTCAAGAAAGGCTAGCAGTTGCTGCTCGCTGACAATCGTTCCCGACGGATTGTTGGGATTGCATACCCAAACCACTTTGGTATTCTCTTTGATCGCCGCTGCCATCGCCGGCAGATCGTGCACGCCCTCTTTCAACGGAACTTCGATGATTTCAGCTCCGTCGATAATGGCATTGATCCGATACTCGGAAAAAGTCAGATCAGCCATAACGGTTGAGGACGTTTCGTCCAAATAGGCGCGGCTGATCATTTGCAAAATTTCATCGGAGCCATTGCCAAAAATCAACTGGTCCTCGTTCACTCCCAAAAATTCCGCCATTGCCTCACGCAACTGCATCGCTCCGCCGTCCGGATAGATCGCTAATGAATCCAGCGCCGCTCTGATTGCCTCTTTTGCTTTAGGTGAACAGCCAAACGGGTTTTCGTTGGAGGCCAGTTTGATCACTTCCGTCAACCCGAATTCTTTTTTGACCGCATCGATCGGTTTACCTGGTTGATAAACCGGTGCGTTTAATATTCGTTGTTTCGGCTGCATATTCTCCATCACTCCAGATAGCTTTTCCGTCTATTGTAACCCACTTGCCAATTGTTGTACAAAGTTTTTTATGTGTTGCATCCCTTCTGCCTTCGTCT
Organism: Brevibacillus fulvus; assembly: GCF_016908525.1. GTDB lineage: Bacteria > Bacillota > Bacilli > Brevibacillales > Brevibacillaceae > Brevibacillus_G > Brevibacillus_G fulvus. Next base: position 295,105 of record NZ_JAFBEB010000001.1, on the reverse strand, counting down.
CGGGTTGTGCCAGCAGGGAGAGGTTTCGTTCGATTTGTTGCACGATTGCGCTGCCGACGATGACTCCATCGGAGAAAGCGGCCACTTCCCGGACTTGTTCCGGTGTGGAAATGCCAAAACCGACAGCGGCAGGCAGGCCGCTGCTCGCTTTTACTTTTTGTACAAATTCGGCCAAGTCGCTTCTTAATTGGCTGCGCGCTCCGGTCACTCCCAGGCTGGAGACGCAATAAATAAATCCGCTCGCTTGCTCGCCGATCAACTTGATCCGCGATTCGGATGTCGGCGCCACCAGCGATATAAGATGAAGTCCATATTTTTTGGCGGCCGCGGTTGCTTCCGCGTTTTCCTCTGCGGGCAAATCGGGAATGACCGCACCATCGGCACCATGTTTGGCCAAATCGGCAAAGAAGCGCTCGACGCCATATTGCATTACCGGATTCACGTAAGTAAACAGCACAAGCGGCGTGTTGATACCGGCATCTCTCAATTTGGCGACGAACGCAAGCACATCAGCGATCGTCACACCGTTGGCCAAAGCCCGCTGGGATGCGCGTTGAATCGTCGGTCCGTCAGCCAGCGGGTCGGAATAGGCCACGCCCAATTCCAGCAAATCGGAACCGGCTTCCACCAACGCCTTGACGATTTCAAAAGAGACTTCCAGCGAAGGATCTCCTACGGTAATGAATGGAATAAACCGTTTTCGGCTGCGATCCGCAAACAGTTGATCAATCCGGTTTTGTCCCGTTTGAATCATTCTGCCGCACCTCCCTTTTGTTCCAACGCCGCTTGAATCGACATCACATCTTTGTCGCCGCGTCCGGACAAGCAGATCACGATAACCTGATCTTTCGCCATCTCGGGCGCCCGTTTCATCACTTCCGCTACTGCATGGGCGCTCTCCAATGCCGGAATGATTCCCTCGGTTTGGCACAAAAACTGTACCGCGCCCAGCGCTTCCTCGTCGGTAACGGCGGTGTAGCGAACTCTTCCCGTATCCTTTAAGTAAGCGTGCTCCGGTCCAACGCCGGGGTAATCAAGACCGGCGGAAATGGAATGGGCTTCTTGCACCTGGCCGTATTCATCCTGCAGCAAATAGGTCATCGCGCCGTGAATGACACCTGGTCTCCCCAGAGTCAAGGTGGCGGCGTGCTCCGCTGTATCGACACCCCGACCGGCAGCCTCGACTCCGCACAGTGCCACATCATCGTGCAAAAACGGATAAAACATGCCGATCGCATTGCTTCCGCCGCCGACGCAAGCAACAACCTCATCAGGCAAGCGCCCTATTTGCTCCAAAATTTGCGCTCGCGTCTCTTCGCCGATGATCTTTTGAAATTCCCGTACCATGTAGGGATAAGGATGGGGCCCCACGACGGAACCGATCACATAGAACGTTTCCTCCACTTGGGAAACCCAGTAACGGATCGCTTCATTTGTCGCATCCTTCAATGTCCGCGTTCCCGACGTTGCAGGGACCACTTCCGCCCCCAACAGGCGCATGCGAAACACGTTTAACGCTTGCCGTTTAATATCTTCTTCGCCCATAAACACCTTGCAAGATAACCCCAGCTTGGCCGCGACCGTCGCGCTGGCTACGCCGTGTTGCCCGGCACCCGTCTCCGCGATGATCGATTTTTTGCCCATTCGTTTGGCCAACAGCCCTTGCCCCAAGGCGTTGTTCAATTTGTGCGCGCCGGTATGGTTCAAGTCTTCGCGTTTCAGATAGATTTGCGCACCGCCCAATGCTTCTGTCATGCGCTCGGCAAAGTACAGCGGCGTCGGACGCCCGGCATACTCTCGCAACAAAAACGCGAGCTCCGCCAAAAAAGCGGGGTCTTTCCTTGCATCTGCAAACGCGCTTTCCAATTCTTCCAGCGCATTCATCAACGTTTCTGGTACGTACTTTCCGCCAAACCGGCCAAAGCGGCCCCGTTCGTCAGGGACTGTTGCTTGCTGATTAAATGTGGACATCCTGTTTCACCCTTTGCATGAATTGTTCGATTTTTTCCGAATCTTTGACCCCATCCGTTTCCACTCCGCTGGAGACGTCGATCAGTTCCGGCGCATATTTGTCCAGAAGTTCCCGCACATTGTCCAGATTAATCCCGCCGGCAATGATCGCTTGATGGGAAGCGCCAACCAGTTCCTTTAAGCGGGGAATTTGTTCCCAGGCAAACCGCTTGCCGGTCCCGCCCGCCAGCGCTGCATCGTGGGTATCAAATAAAAACGCCTCGACCGTTGGTTTGTATGCTTCCAGATCAAGCTGCAGCTTTCCCAGCGCGGCGACGGGAATCGCCTTCCAGATCGGCAGTCCGAATCGTTCCTTTACTTCCTGGCAAAACGCTGCCGTCTCCTGTCCGTGCAGTTGGATCACCTGCAAATCCGCCAAGCGGAGAGTATCTTCCAGCGCATCAATCGTCGGATTGACAAAAACGCCTACCGCCGGCGGATGACCAGGCACTGCGGCCAACAGACGGCCTGCTTCCTCGGGGAAGAGTTTCCGTCTGCTTTCGGCGAAGACGAATCCGATATAGTCCGCCTTACGTTCGGTTAACTGCCGCAAGGTTTGTTCATTTTTTATTCCGCAAATTTTTACTTTGGTCATTGAACCGGCCCCCGGACTTTGCGGCTGCCCGCCAAATCGATCACGGCTTGCGCCACATCCGCTTGTCGCATGAAATGCTCGCCGACGAGGACAGCGCGTGCCCCGGCCTGCTGCAGCCGTTCGAGATCCGCCCGTCGGGAAATGCCGCTCTCGCTGACAACCGTGATCTCTGGCGGAATCAAATGAATCAATTCGCCGGTCGTAGCCAAATCTGTCTGAAACGTTTTTAAATTGCGGTTATTGATCCCAAGCAGCTTTGGGGAAATAACCGAGAAAACCGTCTCCAGTTCGTCTTGATCGTGAACTTCCACAAGAACATCCATTCCCAACGAACCCGCCGCCTGGTAAAAATGGGCAATCTGTTCCTTCTCCAAAATAGCGGCAATCAGCAAAATGCAGTCGGCGCCATAGGCCCGGGCTTCCGCAATTTGCAGTTCATCGATGATAAAATCTTTTCGGAGCAGCGGTTGCGGCACATGCTCGCGAATCGCTTGCAAATAGCGCAGGCTGCCTTGGAAGTGCGGTTCGTCCGTCAAGACGGACATCGCTTCCACATCGGCTTCGACATATGCTTTTGCGATCGCCAGCGGGTCAAAATCCGCCCGAATCAACCCTTTCGATGGCGATGCCTTTTTTACTTCGGCGATCACGCTGACCGGCCGTTCGCTGTTGGCCAGCGCTTGGTGAAATCCGCGCGGCGCCGAGACGGTACGCGCTTGATCCAACAGCCGCTGCATCGTTGTGCCCGCTTTTAAACGTCGTACTTCTTCCTGTTTGGTTTCCACGATTTTAAGAAGCATTGGTCATTCCTCCTGCCACTTCGCGTACCTGTTCCAGTTTGCGCAACACATCGCCGCGGTCGATCAACTCTGCGGCGCAAATGACACCGGCGTCGATCGATTCCGCCCGGCCGGCCAAATATAGGATTGCCCCGGCATTCAGCAAGACGATATCCCGTCCCGCACCGCGTTTGCCGGCAAAAATTTCCCGAATCATCGTAGCGTTGGCATGCGGATCGCCGCCGCGCAGCTGTTCGATCGTATACCGGCGTAAACCAAATTGTTCGGGTTCCACTTCGTATTCGCGGATCGTGCCGTCCTTCAATTCCGCGACCTTGCTCGCTCCGGTAACTGTCAATTCATCCAGTCCGTCGCTGCCTGTGACAACGAGCGCCCGTTTTACCCCCAACTGCCGCAACACTTGGGCGACCGTGGACAAGAGCGTCGAGTCATAGACGCCCAGCAGTTGTTTTTCTGCTCCCGCCGGATTGGTCAGCGGTCCCAGCAAATTGAAGACCGTACGCACCGCCAACTCTTTTCTCGGCCCGGCGGCATGGGACATCGCCTGATGATACAGCGGCGCAAACAGAAAACAGAGGTTGGTTCGTTCCAGACATTGCGCGGCGCTTTGCGGATCAAGCGAAATCGGAATCCCCAATGCTTCCAGCACATCGGCACTCCCGCTTCTGCTCGATACGGCCCGGTTTCCGTGCTTGGCGATTTTCACTCCGGCGCTCGCTGCCACTAACGCGGAAGCAGTGGAAATGTTAAACGTGTTGCTGCCATCGCCACCGGTGCCGCACGTATCGACCAAATCATTGGCTTGCAGCGGAAACTTCGCCGCCCGCTCGCGCATCGCTTCGGCAAACCCGATAATTTCCTCCACTTGCTCACCCTTTACCCGCAAGGTGCCCAAGAATGCGCCGATCTGCGCCGGCGTGGCCTTTCCGTCCATTATTTCGCCCATCGCCTGACGAGCGGTTTCGCGATCCAAATGAACTCCTTGGAACAGCTGTGCTAATGCAGTTTTAAGCATGATACTCCTCCTTCTGGGCAAACAGTTGCTCGGCTTTCTCCAACGCGCGAATCATCGCGGATGCTTTGTTGACGGTCTCCTTATATTCCAGACGCGGCGAGGAATCCGCGACAATTCCCGCGCCCGCTTGAATATGAGCCTGCCCATCCTTGAACAAAATCGTGCGAATCGTGATGCAGCTGTCCAAATTGCCGGTAAAACTGATATATCCGATCGATCCGGCATACGTATGGCGAGCGTCCGGCTCCAGTTCGGCAATAATTTCCATCGCCCGCAATTTCGGGGCACCTGACACGGTTCCCGCGGGAAAAGCCGACAAAAACGCATCAAACGGATGCAAATCCGCCCGCAGTTTACCGCTGACATGGGAGACGAGGTGCATCACATGCGAGTAGTGCTCCAACACCATCTGTTCTTCCACGATTACGGTGCCGTATTCCGAGACACGCCCGACGTCGTTGCGTCCCAGATCAAGCAGCATGAAATGTTCGGCCCGTTCTTTTGGATCATGAAGCATTTCATGGGCCAAAGCGAGATCTTCGGCGGCATCCTTGCCTCGTTTTCGAGTTCCAGCGATCGGTCGCATTTCCACCTTGCCGTCTTCCACACGAACCAACACTTCCGGCGAGGTCCCGGCGATCGTTTCATTGCCGTATTGCAGAAAATACATGTACGGTGAAGGATTCAGCGTACGCAGCACACGGTAGACGGAAAACGGATCAAGTTCGGTTTCAACGCTGAACCGCTGGGAAAGCACCACTTGAAAAATATCGCCGGCGGCTATATATTCTTTCGCTTTCTCCACCATTTGCTCAAAAGCCGCTTGCTCCATGTTTGGCTTCACGCGCAATTGCGGTGTTGCTCCTCTCTGGTCCAGCAGCGGCAACGGCGATACCGGATTTGGCATTCTTGTTTGTCTGGCCAATTCGCTGATCCGTTGGCAAACCGCTTCATACTTATTGCGGATGTCCGCTTCGGAATCGCCCGCTTCTACGAGAAGATTCACAATGATCTGAATCTCCTGCTTCAAATGATCGTAGGCAATAAGTTCGTCGACCAGCAAAAAACGCAAATCCGGAACGTCGAACGCCTCTTGCCGATGGAGCGGCAAATCTTCGAAATAATGTAAGGTATTGTACCCGAAGAAACCGACTGCCCCACCTGTCAGACGCGGGAAATCAGCCAGCTTGGGGCTGCGGTAGCGATCAATCTGTTCGCGAAGATACAAAATCGGATTGCCGATAAGCTGCTCTGCTTTGCCCATCCGATCGGTCACCGTAATCTGGCTGTCTTTGGCCTCGATACGCAAAAATGGCTGTATGCCGATAAAAGAATATCGGGCCCACTGGGTTCCGCCCTCGACACTTTCCAGCAAAAACGAATCGTTTTGCCGGAATTTTTGGTAAAGGCTGATCGGTGTTTCCTGATCGGCCAAAAGCGACATACGTACAGGAATCAGGGAATAATCTGCGGCCAGAGTTTGCACCTCCGGCAAGGAAGGATAAAACATGGGGGACTCACTCCTCTTTTGTTCCAAGAGGACGGTATGTAGAGGAAGAAAACAAAAAACATCCAGAACAGAAAAAGTCCTGGATGTAGCCGGTCTCTATCATCCTAGCTTTCCTCTTCTCTCCTCAACCTGTCTCATCTCGGCTCTACTCATCTTACTCTGCTAAAAGCTAGCTTGCTTGCACTTAAAAAACACTTTCTCAACTCATCACTAACTCATCACTAAACTATGCTTACCTGATCTGCCTCTAATGCTAGTGGAAACATCTTGATTTGTCAACTAGCGATTTGCCAGATCGGGCCGCAGCTTGACAGCATCGCGCAAATAAACGTGATGAATGTCTCGCTGAGCTTTATCGGTATTCACCAGCATCATCACGCGAATACACAACGGCAGGCTGCCGGGTACCGGGATTTCCTGGGCGTGCATTAACGGAACGTACTCCCAGCCTTCCAACAGTCTTGCCCCTTGAGCAGGAAAGGCCGCTTTAATATCCTCCGTCGTCGTGATCAGCACACTGGCGATCTCCGCTGGATCAACCCCGTTTCGTTTCACCATCTCTTCGACCAGCCATTTGGATGCCGAAATAATCTCTTCCCGGCTATCTTCCGGTATGGTAATCGCTCCCCTTATTCCTCGCACGCTCATCTGTCTTTTCCTCCTTGTACGTCTCTCATCAATTGCAATACGCTTTGTTCGTCCACAGCTTTGACCACTTCTACCTGTCCGATCGCGCGAGGTAACACGAGGTTCAGTTGCCCCTGCACCACTTTTTTGTCCCGTTTCATGGCGGCGAGAACTTGTTCCGGCGCAAAACCGGTCGGCCATTCGGTCGGCAAGCGGTACGATGCGAGCAATTTTTTCGTCCGCACAGCAATCCCCGCTTCGGCCAGGCCGAGGCGCTCCGCCAACTTGGCGGCCAGGGTCATGCCAATGGCAATCGCTTCGCCATGATTGAGTTGGGCGTAGCGGCTCAACGCTTCAAAGGCATGGCCAAAAGTATGGCCCAAATTGAGCAAGGCCCGTTGTCCCTGTTCCGTCTCATCTGCAGACACGATGTTCGCTTTAATGGCACAACCTTGCCGAATCGCCTTGTCGATATAGCCGGCTTGCAGCGTCCAAAGAGGATCGACGTTTTGCTCCAGCCAGTTGACAAATGCTTCATCGGCAATCAAACCGTGTTTGATGATTTCCGCAAACCCGGCTGCTTTTTCCCGCTCGGGCAAGGTGTGCAGTGCAGCGGTGTCATAAATCACCATTAACGGTTGGTGAAAAGCGCCGATCAAGTTTTTTCCAAGCGAATGGTTGATTGCGACCTTGCCGCCGACCGAACTGTCGTGGGCCAACAGCGTTGTCGGAATTTGCACAAAGGGAATTCCCCGCATGTAGGTAGCCGCAACAAACCCGGCCAAATCGCCGATCACCCCGCCGCCCAGCGCCAGAATGACCGATTTTCGATCGAGCCCGGCGGAGATTGCTTCCGTCATCAACTGCTCATAGACCGAAAAGCTTTTCGCCTGTTCCCCGGCGGCAACAACCGCCGACTTGACCTGATAACCCGCTTGTGCGAGTCTGTCTCGCAGCCCATCCAAGTACAGCGGCGCGACATGCTGATCCGTTATGATCAGCAATGAATTGCGTTCGCTTACGCCTCGCTCCCGGAACAGTACCGCCACCTGCTGCAACAATCCTTCGCCAATGTAAATCGGGTAAGAACGTTCCGCCAATTCAACCTGCAATGTTTGGATACTCATCAGAACTTCTCCGTATACTCGCGGTATTGCCGGACATTTTCCAGCATATCGTCAAGCGAATCGGACGGAAACTTCTCACACATCGCCTGTGCAATCTCCCAGGCAACCACCGCTTCAGCGACCACGCTGGCAGCCGGTACGGCACAGCTGTCGGAACGTTCGATACTGGCGGAAAACGGTTCTTTTGTATCAATGTCAACGCTCATCAACGGCTTATACAAGGTCGGGATCGGCTTCATCACGCCGCGCACTACAATCGGCATCCCGGTGGTCATGCCGCCTTCCAGTCCGCCAGCGCGGTTTGATTTGCGCCGATACCCCGTTTCGGCAGACCAAATGATTTCATCGTGTACTTGTGACCCAGGCGAGTCAGCAGCGGCAAAACCAATCCCGATCTCCACACCTTTGAACGCCTGGATGCTCATGATCGCTTGCGCCAAACGCCCATCCAGCTTGCGGTCCCACTGCACGTGACTCCCCAATCCGATCGGAACCCCTTCGGTAATCACTTCCACGATCCCTCCCAGGGAATCTCCTTCCTGTTTCGCCTTGTCGATCAGCGCCATCATCGCTTGTTCTGCTTCCGGATCAAGACAGCGGACAGGCGAGTCCTCTGTTCTCGCAATCAATTCCGGCAAGCTGACATCGATGCGTTTGGCCTTCACTTCCCCGATTTGCAGCACCTGTCCGCCAATCAAAATACCGAACGGCTCCAAAATTTGCCGGGCAACGGCACCGACAGCGACACGAATTGTCGTTTCCCGCGCGCTGGAACGCTCCAAAATATTGCGCATATCGCGTTGGTGATATTTGATGGCACCATTCAAATCGGCATGCCCCGGCCGCGGGCGGGAAACTCTGCGGCGCTCTTCCCCTTCCTCCACCGGTTCAACGTTCATAATCCCTTGCCAATGTGTCCAATCGCGGTTTTCCACCACAAGTGTAATCGGCGCTCCGGTCGTAAAACCATGCCGCACGCCTGACAACACTTTTACTTGATCTTTTTCAATTTGCATCCGTCTCCCACGCCCGTACCCCTTTTGACGTCTAGCCAGTTGCTCATTGATTTTTTCTACAGAGAAGGGCAAATTGCTCGGTACTCCTTCGATAATTGCCGTTAACTGTGGTCCGTGGGATTCGCCTGCTGTTAAGTATCGCATTTTTCATTTCCTCCATCCGAACTGCGTCAAGAATGCGCTGTTGTTGGCATTTCCGCTTCATTAGAGTCTTGCAAAATGTATCAATCGACTCAGGCGATGCTTTCTCGCTTTTAAGCGTTATAATACCACAATTATTTGACAAATGGGAAATAAAAAAATGCTTCCCGTAAAAGAGAAGCATTTGTACTGGTTACTGTTGATCGGCAACAAAGAGGGAATGTTTGCCCGATTGGCCGCGAGTGAATTCCACGCCGACCAAGTCATCCAATTGTTTGCGTTCTGCTCCGAGTATTTGTCCGCATTCCTGTAACGTAATCAATCCGCGTCGATATGCTTCGATTACTTTGTGTTTATCCATAGGCAGCCTCCCAAATGTGTGTAGTTATCTCTATTTTTAGGAAGTTTTTGCAGAGTTATACGGGCATTTCTCCGATTTATCCCATTTTTCGATAAAAGAACGTATCTTCAGGCGTGAACTGATATTGCTGCGGCTGAAAAATTTGCTCCGTGCTGCCGACAAACAATACGCCGCCCGGACGAAGCGCTTTGCTGAATTTTAAATATAATTCATGTTTCGCTTCTTCCGTAAAGTAGATCATCACGTTGCGGCAGATGATCAAATCAAAACCGCTGTCAAACGGATCCGCCAACAAATTATGCTTTTTGAACGTGATTTGACTTTTCACTTCATTAGAAATTCGATAAGTGAGCGCATCTTTTTCAAAATATTTTTGGACAAGCTCCTTGGGGCAGTCTTGCAGTGAACGCTCCGTATATACCCCCTGCTTCGCCTTGGCCAATGCTCCTTCATCGATATCCGTTGCCAGCAGGGTAGCTTCCTTCATCCATTGTTTGCGCAACAGGATCAGCGCGAGGGTATACGGCTCTTCGCCAGTGGAACAAGCGGCGCTCCAGCATTTTAAGCGGCGCGATTCTTGCTGAAGGCGAGGCAAGATTTTTTGATCCAACACTTCCCAACGATTGGGATTGCGGAAAAATTCCGATACGTTGATGGTCATGCGATCGAGAAATTCATAAAACAGTTCTTTATCTTTGGAGATGGCAGCAAAATATTCCACGAAGGTCTGATAGCCCCGTTTCAAGCGCAACGAGGTCAGCCGCCGTTTCATTTGCGCCTCTTTGTACAAGGCCAGGTCGATCCCCGTCATTTTTTTTATGCTCTCGATAAACTGTCCGAAATCCTTATCTTCCATCTGTCACTTACTCCCTTCGTTGACCTTCCAGAGCGATTCGTCTTTAATCGACAAAATTCCTGCTTTTTTTGGGGGAGTTTCCAAAAAAAAAGACTCCCTGAGGAGTCTTTACCCGTTTTTACCGGAATTAAATCCAACGTTGGATCGTTTTTTCATAAGAAACTACTTCATTGTCATTGAACCACAAAGCGATTTCGCGTTCTGCGCTTTCCGGAGAATCAGATCCATGAATAATGTTCATGCCCACGGAAGTAGCAAAGTCGCCGCGGATCGTACCAGGAGCTGCATCAGCCGGATTGGTTTTGCCCATCATGCCGCGTGCGGTGCTGATTACATTGTTGCCTTCCCAAACCATGGCGAACACAGGACCGGACGTGATGAAATCAACCAACTCGCCAAAGAATGGGCGTTCTTTGTGTTCAGCATAATGTTTTTCCGCCAATTCGCGGCTTACGTTCATCAATTTTGCTGCAGCCAGCGTAAATCCTTTTTTCTCAAAACGGGAAACGATTTCACCGATCAAGTTGCGTTGAACCCCATCAGGTTTTACCATAAGAAAAGTTTTTTCCATTGTTGCTTTGCCTCCAAACACGCTATGTATTTTTTATTTTTGACACCAACGAAAATTTTATCAAAAGACCGCAACTCGTTCAACCTTGTTCACTTAAAAACTGTGTTAAAATTTCCGTTCTCCGATGAACGACGCAATCTCCAGCAGCGATTTTTTCGTTTGGTTTTCTGGCAAACCGGCCAACTCTTGCCGGGCGCGTTCGATGTAGCGTGCCGCCAAAGACTGAGCCACCGCAATTCCTTCGCCTCTCCGGATCAACTCGATCGCTTCATCCATATGCTCTTGCAGGGTGCCTTGCGCAATCCAGTTCTGGAACCGCTCCTTGTTTGCCCCTTTGGTCGCACTGTAGAGCGCCGGCAAAGTGATATTGCCTTGACGCAGGTCGCTTCCCGCCGGTTTGCCCAACTGCTTGTCGGTTCCGGTAAAATCTAGGATATCGTCGGTAATTTGGAAAGCCATCCCCACATTATAGCCATAGCGAAACATTCGTCTGACCAGATCGGCCGATGCTTCACTGGCAACCGCCCCCAATTGGCAGCTAATCGCAATCAACAACGCTGTTTTCCGTTTGATCCGGCGCAGGTAGGTACGAAAGCCTTGCTCCCAGTTATGCAGATCGCGGACTTGCTCGATTTCCCCTTTGCACATTTCCACAATCGCATGGGAGAGGATTTGATGAATTTGCGGATTAGCCAGTTTGGTCACCGTCGAAAGCGCGCGGGCCAAAATATAGTCGCCCGTATACATCGCCACCTTGTTGTCCCACTTCGCTTTCACCGTTTCGCGCCCCCGCCGTTTATCGGCATCATCGACCACATCATCGTGGACAAGGGTGGCCATGTGGATCAATTCCAGCGATACCGCAATATGTTTCAGTCTATCCAGATCATACGTGCCCCATTTGCCGCCCAGCAGCACAAACACAGGACGTATGCGCTTGCCACCGGCTTTCAGCAGGTGTGTTGAAGAGAGATAAAGATCCCGCAGCTGCGTATCGATCGCTCTCTCCAACTCTTGTTCGATGTAATTGACATCCGCTTTCAGTTGAAAATATATATCAACGAGTTTCATCCGATCCACCTGACTTGTCCCATTAATTAGTTTTGCCAATTCTCGTCTTTGCTTGCAATCAATCACCCCAACGTCGAAACAATGCATGATCGATGTCCAGTGAATCCAGTACCTTGCCAACGACAAAGTTAATCAAATCATCCATCGTTTCCGGCTGATGGTAAAATCCCGGCATCGCCGGGACAATCCTGGCCCCTGTCTGCGCCAGCTTCAACATATTTTCCAAGTGAATCGCGTGCAGAGGTGTCTCGCGGGGAACGAGCACCAGCTTGCGCCCTTCCTTCAGCATGACGTCGGCGCAGCGTTCCAGCAAATTGCCGGATGCGGCATGGGCCAGTCCGGACAACGTTCCCATTGAGCAGGGAACGACCGCCATGCCGTCACAGCGATAGGAACCGCTTGCCGCCGGACAAGAAAAATCGCGCAGTGTCCAATAATGCAGCTGTCCCGGGAAGTCTCGCTGCAGCTTTTCCTTGATCAGCTGCTCGCGGTTGTCCGTTTCCCACCCCAGCTCATCCCGAAACACCTGCCAGCCGGCTTCCGTTATCATCAAATGTACAAGATGGCCGCAGCGGAGCAATTCCTGCACCAGTCGCACTCCATACACCGCTCCGCTGGCACCTGTAATCCCGACCGCAATTCGTTTGTTCATGCGATCACCAAGTCCAGCATGGTGAAAGCAAACAGCAGGACGCTCAACGTTCCGTTCATGGCAAAAAAGGCCACATTCAACTTGGACAGATCGGTCGGTTTCACCAAGCTGTGTTCATAAATCAAAATCAGGCCCGCCACAATAACGCCAACCAAAAACCAGATGGACAGCGATGCCATCAGATAGATCGACACCAGACCGACAAACGTCAGCAAATGGCAAAACCGGGCAATAACCAGCGAATTGGCGATACCGAATCGGCTGGGCACCGAATAGAGTCCCTCTTTCCGATCAAAATCGTGATCCTGACAAGCATACAAAATATCAAAACCAGCCGACCAGAACATGACGGTAAAGAAGAGCACCATCGCCATCGCGTTGACCTGGCCGGTGGTGGCAATCCATCCGCCCAGCGGACCAAACCCGAGCGCGACCCCGAGCACAAAATGGCAAAGCCAAGTAAAGCGTTTCGTATAGGAATACAAAATAAGGACAAAAACAGCCAACGGCGAAAGCTTAAAGGCCAGCATATTCAGCTGGTAAGCGGCAACAAGCATGACGATGAAGGAAACGATAATAAAGACGACGGCTTCTTTTGCGCTGATCAAGCCGGCCGGAATCGCGCGGTTTGCTGTTCGCGGGTTTTTCGCATCAATATAGCGGTCAATCAGCCGGTTCAATGACATGGCCGCGCTACGAGCCCCGACCATCGCCACTGTTACCCAGATGATTTCCCACCAGGTTGGCCAGGAATGTTCGAGGACGATGTTCCCCAAAACCGCGCCGATGAAGGCAAACGGCAAGGCAAAAATCGAGTGTTCGAACTTGATCATCTCAAGGATTATTTTTAATTTACGCATGTTGTGCAAACACTTCCTATCCTACACAAGTATGTTCCTCTGCTATTTTTTTGTACCGATATGTAAAGCAGCAACGCCGCCCATGAACAGTTTTACCTGGACCGGCTCCAGGCCTGCCTGGACAAACATCCGCGCCAATTCCTTGCTGTCCGGAAAATGGGTCAAAGACTGCGGCAGCCAGGCGTATTCTTCATATTTGTTGACAATCAACTTGGCCACAAGAGGCAGAATCTTGTAGAAATACAAATAAAATAATTTGCGGTAAGGAATAAACGGGGGTTTGGATACTTCCAGGGATACGACTTTCCCCCCCGGCTTGACCACACGGGTCATCTCATTTAAAACCGTTTGGATATCAGGTACATTTCGCAAGGCAAAACCGATCGTGGCATAATCAAACGAATTATCGTCATAGGGAAGCTGCATCGCGTCCCCGTTGACCAATTGAACGATGTGGTTCAGCCCTTGCCGGGAAACTTTATAGCTGCCCACATCCAGCATGTTTTGACTGAAATCCAGTCCGACCACTTTTCCGTCCTGTCCAACGGCCTGGGCGAGCGCAATCGTCCAGTCGCAAGTACCGCAGGCCACATCTATGGCAGCTTGTCCAGGTTGGATGTTCAGCTGACGCATCGTATAGTTTCGCCACGCCACATGGGAGCCGAAACTGATAACGTTGTTCATTCGGTCGTATTCATTGGCAATGCTTTCAAACACCGAGTGGACAAACTCGGCTTTCCCCTTTATCTGTTCCTGTTTCACCGAGTTTACAACTCCTCAACTACCCGTTTCAAGCGACTTACCCGATTGGAATAGCGCGACATGATCCAGGTTAGCGGATTTTGATTTTCAATTGGCTGAAAGCTTTTCACCAGCTGCTCACAGCCGGAGAGCAATTCCATCGCTTTTGCTTCAATACCGGACAGCACGTTCGCCAAAGAGAAACCCTGTTTTTGCAACAAAACTTGCGAAAAACCGATCGGATTTTGCTGCTGCCATTTTAATTGCTCCCATTCTTCGATCATGCGCTCCGCTGCCGAGCTTTCTTCAAAGAGGGAGATCCAGAAGCGCCGGCTTTCGTCCTGCTTTGAAAAAAATTTCACAAAGGCAACGAAAGGAGCCGTATCGATCGTTTTGCGCAACGGCAAATACAGATCAAAGGACAACTTATTTTCCCGCTCCAGCATGTAAAGCTTCATCTTGGCTTCGTTGACCTGCTCAATCGCCTCTGCCAGCACCCGTATCGCTTCGACCTCACCCGCATCCGCCAACAATTGATAATAATAGCCGCTGAAAAAATCGCCTGCCAGTACGGTGAGCTGACGTGTGCGTTCGGCCGAGAGGGTTGCATCATAGGAAGTTTTCACCGTTTCATGTGTGTCCATTCCCAGTTGTACCAATCCGGTCGTGATGCACAAAATTTTCGATCTCTCCGCGTCCACCCCCTCTTCACGCAAATAAATATAGAGAAGAGCAAGGCGTTCCTCTGCTAACGCAGGGATATCAACGTATTTTTCCACAAAGGAAAGAGAGACCCGTTTGCTGATTTGTTCACTTATTTCTCTCAGTTCATTCATTACGGGTGTTTTTTCTATACTCATGAGTCCTCCTTCAAACGCCAACAGCCTGTACCTGAATCCTTTTAATCATATCATACTTCCTGATTATGGACTAACACTCTTAGCAAAAAAAGGATCAAATTGCACCGGATACGTCTCTTCAATGTAGGTTTTCATATCTTTAACCTGATCAGGCGGGATCAACTGGGCAACGGACTGCGGCCGATCGGCTTCGATCGCCACCAGCAGTTTCACCCCGGACTCCGCCTCGTTCTCTTCCAGCATGCGAAAATAAACATGCCGTGTGTTTTGCGTGTAATGAAATGCTTCATAAGCGACCTCGTAAAAATCCCTGTAAATCTCGGCAAGTTCAGCCTTCGCCGCAGAAGGGACCGAGAAATCAACAAAGATTGACTGGTTTTCCCATTTTACACGCTTAATATTATAATGTGTTTGCAGCAAAGTAAACAAATCCATCAGATTTTGCTCGCTCAACACAATCGGTTTTTCGGGACGAAACACGGTTACTTCCTGGGCGCTGTCTTGCCATTTTACGGTGGGCACAACAGACAGAAGCAATGCCAGCAGCGCCGAAGCAAAAAAAGCCGTCAGTAGATTGCGGAACATAGACATCCCTCCTCTACTTCATTGTACAAACAAAAAAAGCAGGCTATGCCTGCTTTTGTCCGTTATTCTTCCGTATCAATGACCCCGTGGCGGGTTTGAATAATCGCTTTTCCTCTTACTTTGATTGCGGAGGTATGTTCCGTGAACTGGGCAATCATCACTTCGCCCTTGTCCAGTTTTTCTGTATGATGAAAGCGGGTATCGGAGCCGCGTGTCAACCCGATTACAGTGACGCCGTTCTCCTTGGCTTTGATAACAAAAAAGTCCTGCATGTTATTAATGATGTTTTCCATTGTCGTCCCCCCTCGGCTGGCGAATTTGCCATTTTGTTTGCTAGTCTGCCCGTCCTGGAAAAGAATATGTTCCTTACCCTTGCTGATCCAGGCGACTCGTTATTTTCGCCACATATCGCCGCGTTTCCTCCGGCAACAAGTATGCCTTTTCTTCCAATTCCTCGTCATCATCGATCCCGAGCTGACGGATCCGTCCAGGTCCGGCGTTATAAGCGGCCAAAGCTACTTTTACATTGCCATCGAAACGTTGCAGCAGGCTTCGCAAATATTTGGTGCCGCCTTCCAGATTTTGCACCGGGTCGTACACATTGCGCACATGCATGGATCTGGCTGTGCTGTCCATCAGCTGCATCAGTCCTTTTGCGCCTGCGCGCGAGACGGCGTTTGGATTGAAATTGGATTCTGCTCTGACGACTTCTTTCACCAGGTCGGTGTCTACCCCATACTTTTTCGCGATCGTTTCGATTGTGTCCGTAATGGAGCGAACAGAAGCCGAGTTTTGGGTTGCTTCCCCTTGACCGCGGTCCGTTAGCGTCCCCGCAGAGAATCCTTTGTATCCAAAAGTAGGCGTTCCGTCCAGGTCGGCAATAATCTCTTCAGCGGTAATGACCCGCTGTCCGGCAGCGAGCCGGGCATCGAGCACATCCTGAAAAGCCGCATCTTCGCTTCCGCTGTCACCGATTGCGGCCAACGGGTTGAGAGACGGTTCCGTTATGTATCGAGACAGGTTTTGCAGCTGTGGAGTTACCTTCATGGAGCTCCAACCTTTCCTTGAAATCTACCCTCATTATAGAGGATTATCCGGTCCGCGCCAAGCAATATTTAGCATCAGCTAACCAAAATAAAAAAGCACTTCACTGCGAGCCAACTCGCCAAAGAAGTGCTTTCATATGGTCGGAATGCAGGGATTTGAACCCTGGACCTCACCCACCCCAAGGGTGCGCGCTACCGGGCTGCGCCACATCCCGATGATCATTCAGCTTCACCCGCTCATTAACGTTGCGTTAAAAACGGGATTCATCCGGAATTGCGTTACAAACGCTCTTTACCGAAGCAATCATAGTATAGCATGCAGACTCATACCCATGCAAGTATTTTGGGCTAAGTACCAAAAAAAATTTCCGCTGTGCGAGGAAGCGGAAAAACGCCTGTTTATCGGATGGTTCCGGATAAAAGGCGTTTTTTGTCCCTTTGCATTTACCGTCCGGACGATCGCTCGCGTCCCTTAAGCTTACAGCTTGATCAAATTGATCACTTCTGCCCGAGCTGCCGCATCTTGCTCGAAAACGCCGCGGACAGAGGTGGTGACCGTTTTCGCTCCCGGCTTCTTCACGCCGCGCATCGTCATGCACATATGTTCCGCTTCAACGACGACAACCACGCCATGCGGCTCGAGTTTTTTCATAATGGCATTGGCAACGGTCGAGGTGATTCTTTCCTGAAGCTGGGGTCTGCGCGCTACTGTTTCCACCGCCCGCGCCAGTTTGCTTAATCCCACTACGCGACCGCCGCGGGGAATATAAGCCACATGCGCCTTTCCAAAAAACGGAACAAGGTGATGCTCACACATCGAGAAAAACGGAATATCTTTAACGAGAACAATCTCCTCATGGTCTTCGCTGAAAATCGTCTCAAAATATTGCTCCTCGTCAACATCCAAACCTTCAAACGCTTCTGCGTACATTTTCGCTACTCTTTTCGGTGTATCGAGCAAACCTTCCCGGTCCGGATTTTCGCCTACGGCTTCCAAAATCATCCGAACTGCTTGTTCAATTTTCGCGTGATCAACACTCACTGTTTTCCTTCTCCTTTCCAAAAACCACATGGACATAAACCAAGCCCATCTTACCACAACCCCTGAAAAAAGCAAAACCGAAACTGTAAAAAAACTTCGCCAAACAGCAGCACTGCCAGCGAAGTTTCCGGTTCCGGCATCGTTTATAAACGATAAAAAATCCACATATACATGTGGATTTTTATGTAGGTTTTAATCGACTACAATTTACTTGATGGAGTCCTTTAATTGTTTTCCTGGTTTGAAAGCAGGAATTTTGCTGGAAGCAATCTCGATTTCTTCCCCGGTTTGCGGGTTACGACCTTTACGCGCCGCACGTTCACGAACCTCGAAGTTACCAAAACCGATCAATTGAACTTTATCACCGTTTTTCAACGCTTCCGCAATTGCATCCAAAACAGCGTCAACTGCTTTCGTCGCATCTTTTTTGGTGAGTTCGGTAGTCTCAGCTACTTTTGCAACTAATTCTGTCTTATTCATTCCTATTCACCTCCCCTCAAGGATTGCCGCTTCGGTATTATTTTTCTTTACTGAAATTCTTGGTTTTATACGCATTATGGTTAATTTTGCCGATCTGACAAGCTTATAGTAATATACCGTTATTGTAAATTCAAGCCTTTTCATGTCGAATTCTACCGAAAAAACAAAAAAGGCTTCCGGTTTACCGGAAGCTCCCCACTTTTTCTAGGTCTTTTTTCTCATTTTTATAAGATAATCGCAATTAACCCGCCGGACCCTTCGTTAATAATCCGGCCAAGCGTCTCCTGCAATTTATAGCGGGCGTTGTCCGGCATCATCGTAATTTTTGCCTGGATTCCTTCACGCACGATGGAATGCAGCGAGCGGCCAAAAATATCGGAGTTCCAGATGGAAAGCGGATCTTTGTCAAAATCCTGCATCAGGTAGCGCACCAGCTCTTCGCTTTGTTTTTCCGTACCAATGATGGGCGCAAATTCCGACTCAACATCTACCCGGATCATATGAATCGATGGTGCTGTTGCCTTCAGCCGTACACCGAAGCGGGGCCCTTGACGGATCATTTCCGGTTCGTCCAATGTCATCTCGTGCAGAGATGGGGCAGCAATGCCATATCCGGTCGTCCGCACCATATGTAATGCATCTGCGACCTGATCATATTCCCGCTTGGCGTGGGCAAATTCCTGCATAATCTTCAACAAATGGTCTTTCCCGGCGATCTCAACCCCGACGATTTCCATCAAGATGCGATCGTACAGTTCGTCCGGTGCATACAGATCGATCTCTGCCACACCTTGCCCCATATGCATCCCGGCCAAAGCCGCCCGCTCGATAAAGTCATATTCGCTAAACGAGCCGACCACCCGATCCACATCGCGCAGGCGGCGTATATCTTTAACGGTATCCCGTACAGCTTCCTCATAATTTTGACGAAGCCAGTGTCCATCTTCCAACACCATGACCCAGCTTGGCAGGTTCACATTTACTTCGTGTACCGGGAATTCATACAAGACTTCACGCAACAGCAGCAACACTTCCTGCTCGGTCAAATGATCGACAGACAACGCCAGAACCGGTACGTCATATTTTTCCTCCAATTCAGCTCGCAACGCTTGCGCCTCTTCGGAACGCGGCCGAGTGGAGTTGACCAAAATGACAAACGGTTTTCCTACTTCTTTTAATTCGTTGATGACTCGCTCTTCCGCTTCCACGTAACCATGACGGGGAATTTCTGCGATGGAACCGTCCGTCGTGATTACGATACCGATTGTGGAGTGTTCCTGGATAACCTTGCGTGTCCCCACTTCTGCCGCTTCCTCAAATGGAACCGGTTCCTCATACCAAGGGGTGTTCACCATCCGCGGACCATTTTCGTCTTCAAAGCCTTTCGCACCATGTACGGTGTAGCCAACACAGTCAACGAGGCGGACATTTATGGTAAGACCTTCTGCCACGTTTACTTGAACTGCTTGGTTCGGTACGAACTTTGGCTCTGTGGTCATAATGGTCCGTCCAGAGGCACTCTGCGGCAACTCATCCGTTGCGCGAATCCGTTCCGCTTCCGACGCAATGTTCGGAATGACCACCAACTCCATAAATCTTTTGATAAAAGTGGATTTTCCCGTCCGGACAGGACCAACTACTCCTAGATAGATATCACCGCCCGTTCGCTCTGCAATGTCCTTAAAGATGTCGATTCGTTCCACCATCGATGACCTCCTTTGAGTTTGTCTATTTTTACACTATGATTGTTTTTTCGAATTATCCCTCATAACCATTTTTTTTAGCGGAGAAATCTCGCACTCCAGTGAATGGACGATACCAGTTTATGTGGAAATAGAAACAATAGAACCAAAACAAGAAAAAGAAAAACCACCCGGCTTGCCGGCGGCTGATCCTTGTCCCTGACAAAGAGCAGCGCCGTGGCTCGAGTGGTTTTATGTAGTTATGGCAATTTTAACAGTCGGGGTTCATCTTTGACCATTTCATACGGAAACGATTTGGCCGGGACGAACATCGACTCGCGTGCGGCGACATACCGCGGGTCCGTATTCGGCGGAACCTCCGCCTTGCTGTTGCGCAGGATGACGGCAATGTCGGCGGCATAATCGATGCCGACTTCTCCCTTGGCATTGACAATCAGCGGCAACAGTTGGTTGCTTGCCATGCTGGGTACTTGCACCTCATCCATGCCAATCGCGTCAAAATCGATACGAAAATACCCGTTGCCGATGTCTTCCCCAATCGGCAGTTTCCCGCGGTTCGCCAAATAGCGGTCGACCGCCTGTTGAACGTCGGCCACTTTGCTGACAACGCTCAAGTTGATCAGTCTGACCGTGGGCTTCGTTTCCGGATCAATCAGGACATACTTGTAAACACCGCCCCGTTCAAAGGAATTGGCCGGTGCGTCCGGCAAGTACTTGGGCATTAACCGACTAAAATCAAGCTCATATTTTTCAAAGATCGGTGTATCCAACGGTTTCGTCACGATCGGCAAAACGCCGGTCTCCGTTTGGTACTGTTCGACCGCTTTTTGTGTTGCTTCCAGATAAAAACTGCTTGGCACCTGATTTTCGGCTCTTCTCTCTTTCGGATACATGCATCCCGAGAACAGCAACGACAAACAGGCCAGCATGCCAAGATACAGAAAAACGCTACGCTTTTGCCCTATCATGCGATATCTGACTCCTCTAGCTATAATCATCTTGCTCCCGCTTTTCCTGCTCCAGCAAAGCTTGGACAACCGTTTTCAGCTTGCTCTCCGGGACGAGGACAGTCACATCCCGTTCCGAAGCCTTTGCTTGACAAGCTAAACGGATTCCGCCGGACAAATCGGTTTCGCTCAATTTCCTTCGCTCCAGCTGCGTCGGCGGCGATAGAACCCCGCCCATATGCACAACTTTGCACATCAGGCAGGAAGCATGTCCGCCACAACGCTGGGGAATGAGCACGCGCGCGGCTCGAGCCAACGAAACAATCGTTTGGCCGGGACGCGTCCGCGTCGTTCTGCCGCTCGGCTGAAACGTAATCTTCCCCATTCGTCTCCCCCATTCAATATGGCTTGTGAACCAGCCGAACGCTTCCGGGCGTCTCGATTTTCATTTGACACCCCAATCGATATCCTTCCGTCCGCTCCGCCTTGCGCAAGCGTTTCTTTTCGGCCTCGGTCAGCGGATTGAGATATTCCATCCCTTCTTCGACTTTCGTGCGGCATTGGGCGCAGATCCCCCGCTCGCACAAATAACCCCAGGGCACATTGGCTGTCTTGGCGATTTGAACGATCGTTTGCCCTGTTTCGATCGGGAGGGTAAAAGCCCCTTGGCGTGAGCACATCGTCAGTTGTTCCATCCAAACTCCTCCTGCAAATTATGCACAAGCACTCGTTCTCGTTGATTATTATACAAATAAGACAAGGATGATCATAAACAAAATGGAGAGAAGCAACAGAAAGGCGATCGTTTTCAGAGCAAAACTGAGCATCCGGTTTTGCAGTTTTCGCGCGAAGATGACAAGAAAATTGCATACAAACATAAAAAAAATGGCCAGTAGTGATATGTTCATCTTGGTCATTGGATCAATTGACATCGCGATTGCAGCATCCTTTTCTCATTTTTGCCATTATTATAGCATACTTTCCGGGACACGAACCTAGTTTCGACATCTGGCATAGACTATGTTGACGATCGCCTATGGAGGGAAGAATATGAATAGTCGAAAATGGCGTAATCCTTATACTCCTCTCACGAAGAAGCTCGCTCGTGATACTGGTGGTCAAGCAGGTGTCCCACTCCCCAGCAAAAGTGTGGTACCAGCCGTGGATATTCGCTCCTCCGTCACCCGAATGCGAAACAATATCAAGGGGATCAGCAGTACGATCCGGCAGATGGAAGAGACAATGGATACGTTGTATGGAGCGATGGAGATGCTGGATTCCCTCGGAAAAACCAGCAGTAAAACAGCAACAGCGAAAAGTACCCCGGAGCAGACAAACAAGCGCGGTCTGCCTGAAAACGATCTCGCGGAGGAGTCGGCTGAGGCTTCCGCCAATCCTCTCGGCAATCTGGATTTGAACCAACTGATCAACTTGCTGCAATCGCCATTGGTTCAAGGATTGTTAAGCCAAACCGCCGCTTCGGGAAAAAGAAAAAAAGAGGGATGATTTCCCCTCTTTTTTTCTTGCTTGCTTCTGTAGATCAGCCATGTTCCTGTAGAGCATGATTGTTCCTAGTCTTACATTATGACATTTTTATAGCCGGGTAACGGTCATAATCGCCCATTTATTATTTCAGCAACTTCGCCAATGCTTGAAAATCGTTTGGGTTGACCTTGTTCTCGCGGAACATTTGGATGATTTTGTCTTCCTTTTCTTCCGATATAGAAGTGCCCGTAAGAGCGACAAGCGTTTTGATCAGTTGACGCAATTTCGTTTCATCGGCAAAGTCATTTTTGTTGACCTTACCGGCCAATGCACGAAGCTGCCCTTGATCCACCTGAAGTTTTCCTTGCAGTTTTTCTATCATCTTGCGCGACAAGTTGTTGCTCATCCAAACTCCTCCTTTTGCCCATGCGGTTTCACCCTATCGTATGTCAAAACCAGGCAAAAGGTGTGGCGTTTTTCCCTGAATCAAGGAATTACTGTTCCGGCATATCCAACTCGAATGTACGGCCCCGGCCCATCAAATCCTCCACTGCTTGCTGCGGCGATTTTCCATTAAACAGGATATCATGCAAAACGCGGGTGATCGGCATTTCCACTTGCTCACGAAGCGCCAATTCGTATGCCGCCTGGGTGGTCCGTACACCTTCCACCACCATTCCCATTTCACGCAGCACCTGATCCAGCGGTTTGCCTTGTCCGAGCATATAACCGGCACGCCAGTTGCGGCTATGTTTGCTGGTGCAGGTCACGATCAGGTCCCCGACTCCAGCCAGTCCCAAAAACGTCAACGGATTGGCCCCCAGCTTCGTCCCCAAACGGGTAATCTCAGCCAAACCGCGGGTCAACAAGGCGGCTTTTGCATTGTCGCCAAAGCCTAAGCCGTCGGACAAACCAGCCCCCAGCGCGATAATATTTTTCAAAGCACCGGCAATTTCCGCTCCGACCATGTCCGGATTGGTGTAAACCCGAAAATTGGGGGTCATCAACAAATCTTGCGCCTGCAGCATGCTTTCCGTGGACAATGAGGAAACGACCACGGTTGTCGGTGATTTGCGAATGACTTCTTCCGCATGGCTGGGCCCTGTCAAAACAGCCAACCGCTCGGCGATATCGCCTGCCAGTTCGTCGCGGATCACCTCTGACATTCGCTTCAGGCTTTCCAATTCAAAGCCTTTGGTGGCATGTATCAGCAGCACGTCAGGCTCCAGAAAAGGGCGCATCGCCTGCACGGTTTGCCGCATCGCATGCGAAGGGACGGCCAGAATGATTTCTTTCTTGCCCTTGACGACCGTCCCCAGGTCGGTTTCCGCGACAATCGCATCGGAAAGTCGGATGCCGGGCAAATATTTCGTGTTGCGATGCTGTTGATTAATCTCAGCCGCCGCTTCAAGGTTTCGCACCCAAAGGCGGACCTGGTGCTCGTTATCGGCGCAGACGGTGGCCAGAGCAGTGCCCCAGCTTCCCGCACCAATTACCGCTAGTTCTTTTGCCAAATCATTCTCCTCCACTTAATTGAGGTTTTTATTGACTTTTTCTCCCAGCTTGCGTTCGGTTCCACGCAGCAGATTGAGGATATTTTTATAATGGCGGATATAGGCAAACAGCATGATCAGCAAGCTAAACGCAGCGAGCATCGGCTGATGCGCGACCGTATAGAGCAAAATGGGCAGCAAGGTGACGAAAACAAGCGAGCCCAAAGAAACATACCGGGTAATGGCAATCACGATGATCGTCACGATGACTGCGATCAAAAAGGCAGTTGGCGAATAGCCCAATGCTACCCCAATGGTCGTGGCAATTCCCTTGCCTCCGCGAAATCCGAAAAAGACCGGCCAATTGTGCCCGATAATGGCAAATATTCCAGCAAAAGCATAAGCAAGTGTATCGCCGCCTGAAATCAGGTAGGCGATACCAAGTGCTGCCAAGCCTTTTAACAAATCAAGGAGAAGAACCAGGATAGCTGGGCCCTTTCCCAACACCCGCAGCGTATTGGTTGCTCCCGCATTTCCGCTGCCGTGCGAGCGAATGTCAATACCGGCGATCTTTTTGGCGATCAGATAACTAAAACTGATTGATCCGAGCAAATAGCCAATCACAATGGAAAACGCGTACTCCATGGTTTCCCTCTCCCTAGGTTTTTTTGCGTGTCAGGATACGTACGGGCGTACCTTCAAAAACAAACGCTTCTCTGATTTTATTTTCGATATAGCGCTCATAGGAAAAATGCATCAATTCCGGATCGTTGACAAACAGGATGAACGTTGGCGGCTTCACCGCTGCTTGCGTCACATAATTGATTTTCAGCCGTTTGCCTTTATCTGTCGGAGGCGGAGTCATAATCGTCGCGTCTGTCACAAGATCATTCAGCACTGAGGTTGGGACACGCATCGCATGCGCTTCCGCGACCTCGTTTACCTTCGGCAGGATCGTATGGATTCGCTGCTTGGTTTTCGCCGATACATAGAGGATCGGCGCGTAATCCAGATACTTGAATTCTTCTCGAATCAATTGGGTAAAATGCTGCATCGTTTTATCGTCTTTTTCCACAGCGTCCCATTTGTTAACGACAATGATCACGCCCCGCCCGGCTTCATGGGCATAACCGGCAATTTTCTTGTCCTGCTCGATAATTCCCTCTTCGCCATTCAGTACCATCAAGACCACATCGGAGTCTTCGATCGCTTTCATTGCGCGCATCACGCTGTACTTTTCCGTAGACTCGTACACTTTTCCGCGCTTGCGCATTCCCGCTGTATCGACGAGAACATATTGCTGGCCATCGCGTTCAAACGGCGTATCGATCGCATCCCTGGTTGTCCCGGCGATCTCGCTGACGATTACGCGTTCTTCCCCGAGAATTGCGTTGGTCAGCGAGGATTTGCCGACATTTGGCCGTCCGATGATGGAAACGCGAATGACATCATCCGGTCTGTCTTCCTCTTCTTTTGTCGGGAAATGCTTGACCACTTCATCCAACATATCGCCCAATCCGAGACCGTGGCTGCCGGAAATCGGGAACGGTTCTCCCAGTCCAAGCTGGTAGAAATCGTAGATCTCATTGCGCATATCCGGATTGTCCAATTTGTTGACTGCCAGCACAACCGGCTTTCCGGTTCGATTCAACATGCGGGCCAGTTCCAAATCGGCATCCGTTACCCCGATGCGTCCATCGGTAATCATAATAATCACATCTGCTTCGTCGATCGCCAATTCCGCCTGGTAACGCATTTGGGTTAAAATTTGATCATTTTCACCGAATTCAATACCGCCCGTATCAATCACATGAAAATTATGGTCAAGCCATTCACCCTTGGCGTAAAGTCGATCTCTGGTAACGCCTGGCTTGTCTTCCACAATAGCGATGCGTTCACCAACAAGCCGATTAAAAATGGTGGATTT
Organism: Brevibacillus fulvus; assembly: GCF_016908525.1. Classification (GTDB taxonomy): domain Bacteria; phylum Bacillota; class Bacilli; order Brevibacillales; family Brevibacillaceae; genus Brevibacillus_G; species Brevibacillus_G fulvus. Next base: position 269,584 of record NZ_JAFBEB010000001.1, on the reverse strand, counting down.
GCCTACGTTCGGCCGACCCACAATTGCAACAACAGGCAATCCCATACTTTGCAACACTCTCTCTCATCATCTGTTTTTTATCCAAACTATCATACCATATTTTCCGAGCGGCCTACAAACAATCTCCCTGCACACCCAGACCGTTTATCCCCGTTTGCGCAACCAGTTGCCAATCGCCAGCTTTTCCTGCACAAAGCGCATCATCCGCCGAACGGTTGACCAGGACAGTGCGGCAGCCGCCCAAAACACCAGACTGGACCAGAGCAAATCTTGCGCATAGCCGCCGCCGATCTCCGGATTTTCTCCTCTGCCGAGAAAACTCAACGTATAAAATGCATCCGACAAAGGCATCGCCAACATAACCAGGAATAGTTGATACAGGCTGTTGCGAGTCATCACCAGCGCTATCGCATTAACGGCAACCGGCACCATTACAACTTCCTCCAGCAACAGCAGCACAGGGTCGCCAAACAATAATTTGCGCAAAAAATACAGCAGCATCGCGATAAAACAGCTGGCGACCAATAAATATCTGCGACGCCGTTCCGGAAGGAGATAATAGAGCCAGCCTGCTGCCAGCAGCGGCAAAAGCGCCCCGCTGATGTTGACGGAGATGGGCAAAAAGTAAAGCCGCCAGCTTACCATCGAGCAAAGCAAAATGGCGGTGACAATAGCCAGCATTTGTTTCCGGCTCAGCGAAATCCGGCGAAGCGGTTGGTCGAGACTGCCCATCCAGACCAGGCAGAGCAAGCACCATTGAATTACAAGTGACAGTACGCCATCATTCATCTTTTATCGCCTCGAACCCACATTCTTTTTCAAGAGTATGCCACAAAACGTATGGGTTCATTACGGATTTACAGATCCCGCCGGGCATAGCGATGGCAAGCAATCCCCCGCTGTTTTGCCCAAACGGCAAGTTCACCCGCGATCGTCAATGGCACTTTGCGCAGTTCGGCGCAAGTGGCAGCGCCCAAAGCAGTCATCGCGACGCGCAGCTGATGGTGCCACTCATCGATTGTCCTGAGGCAGTCTTCGAGCGATTCCTCTTGTACCAACCGCAAAAAAGCACCCGCCATTCCGACAGCAGAAGCTCCCAGAGCGAGCGACTTTGCTGCGTCCAGACCGTGCCGGATGCCTCCGGAGGCGATATATGTCAGTCGGAATCCGTCCACTTCACCGGCTTCCAGCAAGCTTTGCGCCGTCGTCAATCCCCAGTTGTCAAACATGTTCAACGGTTTGGCGCTGCGCTTGTTCTCTATGCGTGCGAAGTTTGTCCCGCCTGCTCCGCCGACGTCAACGATGCTGACTCCTGCTTCCGCCAATTGCCGAATCGTCTGCCGACTCATGCCAAAGCCGACTTCTTTGACGATGACCGGGACGGACAAATTGGAGGCAATCGCGGCGATCTGTTCCAAATAACCGGAAAAATCCCGGTCACCCTCCGTCATCAGCAACTCTTGCATTACGTTCAGGTGAATTTGCAAAGCGTTCGCTTCGAGCATGTCCACAACCCGTCTCGCCTGATCCACGCTGGCCTCAGCGCCGAGATTGGCAAAAATGATGCCATCCGGGTTCTCCCTTCGCACTACTGTATAGCTATCCGCCAATGCCGGATCGCGCAATGCGGCCATTTGTGACCCGACCGCCATGGCCAATCCTTTCTCTTTGGCGAGAATGGCCAACTTTTGATTGATCGTTGTTGTTTTTACAGCACCCCCTGTCATCCCATTGATGATAATAGGGGAAGCCAGCTCCAGAACATCCAGCTGGGTAGTCAGCTTTGTGTTTACATAAGATATATTAGGTAAACTATTGGGCACAAATGAAATGTCGTCCAACCCATTCTTTCCCGACTGTCCGGTTTGCAACGCAATTTGCACATGTTCCCATTTCCGAATCGAACGATCCAAGCCTCTGTTCCCTCCTTTCGGAAACCGATCCGACGTTTCCCGATGATCATGTTGCCAGGTTCTGGTTTGGCCGCTCATTTTGCGCAAGAGAAAAGGATACGCGTTCGACGACGTATCCCCTCTTCTTGTATCCGATGTTGATTTCGCCTTACTTCAGCTTTTCCCTCAGATCGCCAAACAGGTCACCCAAAGTTACACCCAACGGCTGGTTGTTTTCTTGCTGGAACGCTTGCTGCTCCCGTTTGTTCACTCGCTCCACCTGTTCTTCCCGATCTTCCTCCAACGCGCGGATGCTCAAGCTGATCCGTTGTTCGGCCGGATTAATATCGAGAATTTTCACCTGCACCTCTTGCCCTTCTTTCACCACTTCGCTCGGATTGTTGACGCGTTTGGTGGCCAATTGGGAAATATGAACCAATCCTTCGATGCCGGGAGCGATTTCCACAAACGCCCCAAAGCCGGCCAACCGCTTCACCGTACCGGTTACTACTTCGCCCGGTTTAAATTGTTCGGCGGCGGATTGCCAAGGACCCGGCTGTGTTTCTTTCATTGACAAGCTGATTCGCTCGTTTTCTTTGTCCACTTTCAAGACTTTTACTTTGACGCGGTCGCCTTCTTTCACAACATCGGAAGGTTTATCCACGCGATTCCAGGCCAGTTCGGACACATGCACCAAGCCGTCCACACCGCCGATATCGACGAAGACGCCGAAGTCGGTCAAGCGTTGAACAGTACCTTCCAGCACCTGACCTGCTTCCAGTTTGTCGAGCACTTGCTGGCGTTGGTTCTTCGCTTCTTCTTCCAGCACCGCTTTATGGGAAAGAATCACTTTGTTCTTTTCTTTATCCATTTCCACAACCTTCAATGTCAAGCTCCGTCCTTTGTAATCGGAGAAATCCTCAACAAAGTGGCGCTCGACCATCGAAGCCGGAATAAACCCACGCAACCCTACGTCAACGACAAGTCCACCTTTGACGATATCTTTCACTTCCGCTTCGATCACTTCGCCGGAAGCCATTTTCTGCTCCAGATCAGCCCAAGCTTTTTCGGCAGCAACCGCTTTTTTGGAAACAACCAGCTCTTCTTTTTCATCATTCAGTTTGATCACTTTTACTTCAAACTCATCTCCGACGGAAACAACATCGGCAACCTTATCCACATGCAAAGCGGACAATTCGCTGATCGGGATCAGCCCGTCGTATTTATATCCCACATCCACCAAAGCTTGTTTATCCTCCACTTTGGTTACCTTCGCTTTTACGACATCTCCCACTTGAATTGTCGCCACATCCGAAAGACTCACTGCATTTGTCATTTCATCCATAAGACTACCTCCTTAAATACCATCCGGTTCCAAACTGTTTCGATCCTTCTGGATAGTTATATATGTAACCACTGCCAGGGGCATGTAGTTAGCTGCTGTCCATTTTCTTACTGTAGGTTTATTATTCTTCCAATCGCGTCGTTCCATACGAAGTTATGGACATGAATTCCTACAGTCGATGTCGATCCAACAACGTTTGTATTTCGGCCATAATTTTTTCCGTAGTCAGCTTGTATGTGTCCGCACTGGCACTCATTGCACGTTGTTGGTAAAAATCAATCGGTTTCCCGAATACAACGGTTAATGGTTGAAAGAGTCGATATGATCCGATAATTGCCACAGGGATGACTGGGGCATCGCTTTTGTGCACGATCAGTCCCACACCGGTATAACCTTTCCCCAATCGCCCGTCCTTGCTGCGGGTCCCTTCGGGAAAAATGCCAAACAATTTTCCCTGTTCGAGCAATTGCAGCGCGGAACGGAGCGCGGTTCGATCCCCGACTCCCCTTTTCACCGGAAAAGCGCCAAACTTTTTGATCAAAAAGGATAAGACCGGAATGCGAAATAGTTCTTCTTTGGCCATATAGTGGATCTTACGGCGAAAACAGCTGCCGATCAAAGGCGGATCCAGTACCGAGATATGATTGGAGCAGAGGATAACTGGTCCTTCCTTAGGTATATGTTCCACACCGATAACTTGCCAGCGAAAAAAAACGGAAAAAAAGATGTGGAAGAGCTTCCAAAAGAACCGGTACAATCTCACTTTGCTCAGTCACCCGACTTTTTGCAAATATCCAGAAGCTGCTCAACAACTTCCTCTATGGAATGTCCCGTGGTGTCGACCAAAATGGCATCGTCAGCTTGCCGTAAGGGCGCTACTTCCCGCTCGCTGTCCCGTTTATCCCTCGCCTCGATCTCCGCTTCCAACTCTGCCAACGTGGCTGAATGGCCTTTTTGCGTCAACTCGGTCAAACGCCGCTTGGCCCGCTCTGTAATACTGGCGGTCAAAAAGATTTTCACATCGGCATCCGGCAAGACATGCGTTCCGATATCCCTTCCATCCATTACGACATTTCCTTCAGCAGCCAACTGCCGCTGCAAGTTGAGCATTTGCGCCCGCACCTGTCCGTGGCTGGCAACGATCGACGCTGCATTGCTGACGGCTGGAGTCCGAATCAATCCGGTAATATCCTGTTCATTCCAGAACACCTGCTGGCTGCCGCCATTTCTGCGCAGGTAAATCCGATTTTCCCGCAATAAATCTGCGACTGCAGACTCATCTGCCAAATCCAGATCCGCTTCCAGGGCGGCCCATGCCAAAGCCCGGTACATCGCTCCTGTATCGATATAAACATATCCAAGTTGTGCGGCCACTTTTTGGGCTACCGTGCTTTTGCCTGCCCCTGCTGGTCCATCAATAGCAATATTCATTATGTTTTCACCTGCTAAATTTAAGTCTGGTCGTGTAAGAAAAATAAAAAAAGCATCTATCAAATTGTTTCATCAAATAAGTAAGAAAAGCTTCATTGCGAAGCCTTTTTTGACAAATGCCACTTGTACCTGGACATCGAATAAAATTGCGGCGTCAACCCGGCAAGCGAGCCATTCTGTTAGTCAAAATCATACCATAGAATGGAAACAGGCGCAAACCTTATAAACTCCGGTTTACGCCTTCCAAGCGAACCGTTTCGATCAGAAAACTGCGCAAGGGTTCAAATTGCAGCATAATTTCACTCGCTACCAACAATAGCAAAAACACAAGCGTTGTTATGATAATCGCTTTTTCCAATGGACGAGCAAACCGATGATACTTCGCGTCAAAGTCGTCGTGAGTTGTCATGGCTTTCTCCTATCCTATTTTTTGGTCTTTACTCCAAAATACCCTTATTGCGCAATTCCAATTGACGCTGATAGCACGACCGTACGATTTGAGCTCGGTCTGCTTCCGACACCTTGGTAAATTTGACCGATACCCACTGGGGATAGCCTTCCTCCTCCGGTGGTTTGCAACGAACAACCTCCCCAACAACACGGGCATGCGCAATCGTTGCCGTCGATTTGTTTGGCAAGCATAGCCAGATGTTCAGCTCGTCCCCTTCGTTTAGCCGATAATGAACAGGACAGCTGAAAGACAGCCCGCCGCCGCTCAAGTCGATCGTTTTGGCAAGAAAATGATAGGCCCGCACTTTTTCATTCAACATAACGGCGATTTCGATTTGCAGTTCCACACGCACAAAATTTCGGCGCTGCGTCCGGATGATCTTGTCTTTCGGCGGGACTTTGATCATCAGCGTAGGAATCTGGTCCTTTCCTTTGCCAAGGATGGTGGTGTAAAAATGGTAATGGGAACCATCGGGACCAATGTACCAAAACTTGTACGGCGTTCCGCTCGGCAGAACTACGCTTCTTCCCGTTGAATCCGCAATCGGGATCTCAATCCACGCCAGCTCTCCTTGCATATCCGAGATCCGCGTCTTGAGCGTGCCCGCTTGTTGTGTTTCGGATTGTTTGTCCAATTCTATATAGATAATGTGTCCAATACGCGGAAGTACCAACCAAAAAGCCCCTTTCGTCTACATTCCCCTTTCCATTATAAACTGTTTGACAGGCAGACGAAAACAGGAAAGGCGGTTTTTGCGCCCTTCCTGTGAGAAGTTTTTTTGGCTAGCGGGAATCCATCTTGACGATTTCTTCTTCATCGCCGTTTTCCGCATTAATGTAAATCATGTACGTATTCCCGTCAAACTGGCTGGCAAATTCGTAGCAAAGAACTTCCTTGCCGTCGTTTTTCCCTTCAATCAAAGCCAGATTTTGCGAGGTGACTTTGATATGCGGGTTCAGTTTCGCCCGCGCTTGCTTGCTGTTCAGCTTCGGTTGCGGGATTTCGCGTTGTTTATGATTAAACAAATATTGTGTGGAGTGGAAGCCATTTACGTCTCCCGTATCCAATGCCACCTTCACCGTGACCGCGTCGGGATAAATCCGCACCCCTTTGACTTCCGGCACAAAGGTAAACACCGCCAATCCGCCATAACTGTCTCGTTCCGTGGCCACCATCGCCCCGTATCCATGCGATTGCAAAAACTGTGTCGCCCGCTGTTCGGCCTGACTCATGTTCAGCTTTTGCTGGCCGATGTCTCGCTCATTTAACAGCCAAACGACGTGTCCGCCTTTTTTGGTAATATCGAGATTGATCGGGCTGCGCAGCTGGTTGCTGGTAATCCGTACGCTGTAAGCGTTATTTTGCCCGTCTTTGCCGTTGTCGACGACTTGAACATTGGCCAATCGTTCATCCATCCCGACAAATTCAAGCGCTTTTTGCTTGGCTTGTTCTGGACCGACAGGTTTGCCATCCAGGCCTTTTATGCGAATTTGCTCTTTTCGGTCTTTGTTTTGGATGCCAGGCCCCCAATCAACCTCCGGAAATTCTTGAACGGTCTTGTCCACCGAACGGAAGCCGTCGACAATCGTATTATCCGATTTTTTGTCATCACCCGCTATCGCTGTTTCCACGTCCATCCAGCGCAACCGTTTGTCGATGACATTGGATTGAACTTTCACCAGCTGCTCCCGGATTTTTTTGGAGTGGTTGTAGAGATTTTGCAGCGTGGAATATTCCTTTTCGCTCAACGGTTGCTTGTCCAGGTCGCGAATGGCGACCCCGTATGAAAAATCGGCGACTTTTGACAAAAATTCTTCCGTATTGTTAAAAGGGACCAATGTCAGCGGAAGTTGCCCGACATCCGATTGAGCGGCATAGGCTAATCTCCATACATTGGTGAGACAAGGCGCTTCCTGCTTGCGTGAATTGACCACCAATGCCTTTCCCAGTTCATCATGCAATTTATTTAGATTGTAGTTTAAATCGTGAAAAGCCCGTTGGTACTGGTTTTCTGCCTTAATCAGGATGGAGTTCTTTTCATTATGCTCCTGATACCCCCACATGCCGGCCCCGATCAAAGCGACGACCGCAACCGGAAACAGGACGCGGGCTGTATGTCCATAAATCATGTCACGCATGGCCTCCTTTCAATATGTACCTGTCAGATGGCTCCAACCAGGTGGTTTTGTGCATAGTGTGAGTGAAGCGCTGGGGCTTTATACAAAAAAAGAAAGAACCGGTTCATACCAGTTCTTTCCATCAAGATTCTTCCAAAATGTTGAAGTGTTGATCATTATTGCACAAGCATTGTTTAAATCCCGTCTCGATTCTTCCTTCTTGGCCGCGGCGGCCCCTGAGCGTAAATTTTTCGCCGCATACATTGCATTGAATCGTCACTTTTGCTCGCTGATTTTTTGCCAAAACTCATTCCTCCTCTGTTTTAGTTTGGACGAGTTTTGGCTATTTTAGAATCGAATTCGTGGGCAAGCCGGACTTTTTTTAAACCTTGCCACCAAAGCAACACCATAAACGGCAAAATAAACCAGGGCCAATACTGGTTGGAAAAAATAAGATTATAGAGGGCATGCAGCAACATCGGCAACAGCATCGAAACCAACACGAATCGCTGTCTTTTGTGCTCTTCTGCAGAAAATTTGCCCAAACCGAGATAGTACCCCATCCAAACACCAAACAGGGCATGGCTGGATACCGGAAGGAAAGCCCGCCAAATGGCCACATTCAATCCGTTGATTACCAAATAAAAGAAATTTTCCAACGTGGCAAAGCCCAAAGAGACGGCGACCGCATAGACGATCCCGTCATAAGGCTCGTCAAATTCGACGTGCTTGTAGGCGGTATAATAAACGACAATCCACTTAAAAAACTCTTCCACCATAGCGGAGTTCAGAACCGATTGAAGAATTTGTCCCTGCAAATTCCACTCCGTCTGCATGATATGCTGCAGGATCATGATGGGAAAGACAACCAGCACACCAAAAAAAAAGGTGCGTATCACCATTGAAACGGGTTCTGGCCGCAGACTGTCACGCAAATAAAAATAACTGAGCAAGGCAATCCCTGGGGCAATTGCCGCACTGATGATGGCAAACATAAAGAGCATTGCTCCTTTACATAAACTAACATTCATCGTACCATGAATGATAACGAATGGAAACCCTGTGCGAAAGGCAGATGGACAACATCAATGGAAAAGGTATTATTGATCAATACAGGCGGCACCATCGCCATGTCGATGGATGCCTCGGAAACCGTAAAACCGCTTGACGATCAAGCTGTCGATAAGATTTTACCGTTTCTCACAAGTTATGCAGAAATCGAAACGATTAATCTTTTCAATCTCCCCAGCCCGCATATTACGCCCCAAATCATGAACGAGCTGAAAACGCGGATTGAACAGGAAACTGCCCGCACCGCATACTCCGGTGTGGTGATCACACACGGAACCGACACCTTGGAAGAAACGGCTTACTTTCTTGATTTGACCTTGTCTCTGTCAATACCGGTGGTGATCACCGGTGCGATGCGCAGCAGCAACGAACTGGGTGCTGACGGTCCTGTCAACTTGATCTCGTCTGTCCGGACGGCCGTCGATCCGGCCAGCCGCGACAAAGGAGTGCTGGTTGTCTTTAATGACGAAATCCATGCCGCCGCCCACGTAACCAAAACCCATACGAGCAACGTTGCCACTTTTCAATCCCCTCAATTCGGGCCAATCGGGACGATCAGCAAGAAGCATGTTCATTACCATCATGCACCGCTGGCTCGCGAATATTATCCGATCCGACATGCCGACGCCAACGTGCCTTTGATCAAGGCGGTTGCCGGGATGAATCCGGAGTGGCTGCAATTTTTGCTCGACCAGCCGATTGACGGATTGGTCGTGGAAGCGTTCGGTCTGGGCAACCTGCCTCCCGCTGTGCTCCCGATCCTGAAGCAGCTTCTGCAAAAAGGAGTTCCTGTCTTGCTGGTATCCCGCTGCTACAACGGACAAGTCCAGGATGTTTATGATTATGAAGGCGGGGGCCGGCAGCTCAAGTCGATGGGCGTCATCTTTTCCAATGGATTGAACGGGCAAAAGGCTCGGCTCAAATTAATGGTGGCGCTTCAACAGACTCGCGATGTCTCCGCCTTGCAGCAAATGTTCGATTGATTCGCCCGAAACAAGAGGAAATAAAAAAAGAAGCTGTCCTCAGCCAAATCGCGGCTGGTCGGACAGCTTTTTGTTTATTGCGTGATCAGGACGGACTGAGTATACGCATCCCAACCCACTTTCGCGCCTAATGCTTCACTGACAAATCGGATCGGTACCATCGTCGTATCTCCGTTTAACAATTGTGCGGGTACATCCAAATAGATTTTCTCGCCGTTTTTGTAGGCGATTTTGGAGCCGATCGTTAATTTGATCGTATTGTTGTCTTTGGTAGCGGTGACGGTTTGCGTCGCTTCGTCCCAATCCACTTTCGCGCCAAGCGCTTCGAAAATGGCCCGCAACGGCACGAGCGTCCGTCCGTTTATCTCAATCGGCGGCTTAGAAAAAGTTTGCAATTGGCCATTGATAAAAACAACAATGTGCTTGCTCGTATTCACCGGAACAAAGACCGGAACGGAACGGGCCGACAAACCGCTCTGCGGATCGGCAATTTCGATCAGAACCGTATAACCTCCGGTGATTTTGCTCAAATCTTTTATCGAGACATTCGGCTTGTCCAGATCATGCGGAATCCGTTTGAGCAAATCTCCGGCAAAATCGTAGACCAGCAAGTACACCGTATAGCCGGAATAAGAATCTTGCCAGTCGACAGCAATGCTGATTGTCCCGTTGCCGTTTAATAGAATGCCGCCGGGAAATGCCTGGCCGCTGGCAATGGGAAATGTCCCCGTTGCCGTGCCAGACGCCTTCCATTTAACCGGGGTGGACCGATATGTTTCACCATTAAGCACCATTTCCAGCACCAGTTCGTATGTGCCTGCCCTCAAGGCATATTGGTCCAAGCGCAAGCGAGAACTGTCTGAGGTTAATTTGATCCGTTTCACAACTTGCTCCTCTTCGTTCAGGACCAGCAAATAAAACACGGCCTGCTCATACGGCGAAGTCATGGTAAGGGTAAGCTGGATGGAGCCATCTTCCTTCAGCAAAATTTTGCCTGGGAAGTCTTTTCCATTCGGAATGGGTTCCAACTTGTTTGCCACCGGCACAACGAACGTAATTCGATTCGAGTCTACTTCGTTGTCCTTACTGTCCATTTCCAAGTACATGGTGTAGTTTCCGGCAGGCAAGGTCAGATCATTGGCCGAGATCGTCGGACGTTCCGGACGAAAGGCGATCCGTTTAACTTCCTCATCATCCTCATCGACGACAACCAGATAAAAACGGGCATCATCCTCGACAGCGGCTGAATGAATCGTAATTTGAACCGCGCCAGTTTTCGTCAGGCTGATCGTCCCGGGAAAAACGGATTGGCTGACCGGGATCTCGATGACGACCGCTTTTGTATACAATCGCGTTCCAAATGCAGCTTGGCCTGTTCCGTCACCGGCCTGAACAAAATATGTACCTGCCGCAACCGGCAATTGTTTCAGCGGGATCGCAAAGGTAATGCGCTTTGCATCAATCGCTGCCGTTCCTTCAGCCGTGTCGATTTCCTTTTTAGCATACGAAATATCGGTCACAGCATCGCTCGCCTCGCCGGCGCGGATTAAGGGCAATTGCCCGTTTTGTTCGTTCGCCTTTCCTTCAAAGGAAAGAATGATGTCATCGCCCCGCTGTTCATCGACCAGTACGGTTCCCTTTAACTGATCATCGTCAACAAAAAGCCCCCCCCATTCCGGTTGGAACTGATCGGTTACCGTGGTGCGGACCGTTGCCAGATCCATTGCACTTGTTTGTGCGATCCCTGCTCCCGCTGTGAGCAGAATGAACATGACGAGAAAAAGCATGCCTGTTTTTTTGACTTGTAGCACCGTCTCACTCCCCTTTTCTTAAGATTTTTAAGATACATCCATGATGCAATACCCGATCTTGACGTGGATGAAACCACCTATGGATAAATATTCCGGGGAGCAAAACAGATCGACAGACAAAATAAAAAAGGCCGGCCATAAGCAGTTTCTGCTTACAGCAGCCTTCTTTAAAGAAAATGGTGGAATTATACCCAACCGCGGAATCGGGAAGCTTCCGCCATTTTCCGAACCCCAACCATATAGGCAGCCAGGCGCATGTCTACCCGACGTGTTTGCGAGAGGGTATAGACGTTTTCAAAAGCTTTCACCATGACATGCTCCAATTTTTCTTCAACTTCCTGCTCAGTCCAGTAGTATCCTTGATTGTTTTGCACCCATTCAAAGTAGGATACCGTTACCCCGCCGGAGCTGGCCAATACATCGGGAACAAGCAAAATTCCGCGTTCTGTCAAAATTTTGGTAGCTTCCAAAGTCGTAGGACCATTGGCCGCTTCCACGACAATAGACGCTTTGATTTGATGGGCATTCGCCTTGGTGATCTGGTTTTCAATCGCAGCCGGAACGAGGATATCGCACTCCATTTCCAGCAGCTCTTTGTTGGAGATCGTATTGGTAAACAGCTTGGTCACGGTTCCAAAGGAGTCGCGTCGATCCAACAAATAGTCGATATCCAACCCTTCCGGATCGTATAAAGCGCCATAAGCGTCGGAGATCCCCACCACTTTTGCGCCGGCGTCATGCATAAATTTGGATAAATAACTGCCCGCATTCCCAAAACCTTGCACAATCACGCGGGCGCCTTCCAATTGAATTCCTCTGCGTTTCAATGCTTCGCGGATACAGATGGTCACACCTTTTGCGGTTGCCGTTTCGCGGCCATGCGAGCCACCCAACGCAATCGGTTTACCCGTAATAAATCCCGGTGAATCAAATTCGCGAAGCTTGCTATATTCATCCATCATCCAGGCCATAATTTGCGAGTTTGTGAATACGTCTGGAGCGGGTATATCTTTTGTCGGGCCGACAATCTGGCTGACAGCACGTACATAACCACGGCTGAGCCGTTCGAGTTCACGGAAAGACATTTCGCGCGGATCGCAAATGATCCCGCCTTTTCCCCCGCCATACGGCAAGTCAACGATGCCAGCTTTCAAGCTCATCCAAATCGACAAAGCTTTTACTTCGTCTTCCGTCACTTCCGGGTGGAAACGGATTCCCCCTTTGGTGGGACCCACTGCGTCATTATGCTGAGCCCGATAACCTGTGAAAACTTTTACTTCCCCGTTGTCCATGCGAACTGGGATGCGAACAGTGAGGACGCGCAATGGCTCCTTTAACAGTTCATACATCGACTCTTGGTAACCTAGTTTTTCAAGCGCTTCTTTAATCACCGTTTGAGTGGAAATCAACAGATTCATGCTTTCCTGTTGTTCATTTCCCTTGGTGCCTTCGGTTACCACTTCGTGCTTACCCATTATTTACCACCTCAAAATTGTTGTCGGTAAATCCATCGTTTAGTATACACGCTTGTACCATGAATGAGAAGATCTATTTTTTGTTCGCTGCCAAAGGCAGGTGAGTTTGCTTCAAGGCGTTACTTTTGTTATTTTGGGCAATTTACGAAACAAAAATGGCACTTATAGCGTCTCCGCAGAATTCACCTTTCATTACGGTACGTCTGGAGTTGTTTTGAATAAAAGACGCTCCTTTTTCCGTTCCGATATGCCATAATGATAGAAAAAGCGAACCGATACAAGGAGGTACTAGCCTTGACCAACAGAAATCTCTTATTTGTTTTTGCCCATCCGGATGATGAAAGCTTTTCCTCTGGTGTGACGATCGCCAAATACGCCCAGCAGACCGGTTCCGAAGTATACCTGCTTTGCGCTACCCGCGGCCAGGCGGGCAAGCCCGGAAATCCTCCTGTATGCACCATGGAAGAACTGCCGCAGGTACGGGAACAAGAACTTCGGTTGGCTGCCGGCATCCTCGGAATCAAGGAACTGCAAATACTCGATCATCAGGACAAATGCCTGGGGGAAGTTCCGCTTGAACAATTGCAAGGAGAAATTGCGGGCGCCATTGATCGATGGCAGCCGTCAGTCGTCGTAACCTTCGCCCCCCACGGTATTTCCGGACATCCTGATCATCAAGCGATTTCGCGAGTGACCGACCTTACTGTCAAATCGCTGCCTCTTGAAAAAAATCCGGTCCAAAAACTGTACCACGTCACTTTGCCACTGGAGTTGCTCGCTGCCAATCAGTACGGAGACCCGCTTGATAAGATTAGCACTACGATTTCGGCTCCGGAATATAAAGCGGTTGTGGGTCAGGCACTGCGTGCGCATAAAACACAGCATCTCTCTGTCCAACGCGCCTTTCCCGGCGTAATGGAAGGAAATGACGATCAAGTACGGGAACAGAACTATTTCATCCTGGCTTGGGCCAAGCGGGCAGAGATGCTTTCGGAAAAAACGACTGATCTGTTTGCCGGGGTTCTGTAAAGGGCTGTTGTGCCTCCCCCCTCTTAGACAGGAAAAACACCTAGCACTTCGACTAGGTGTTTTTTCTTACTTAAATCGATTGCAAAGTTCCTTTACCGCATCTTCTGCTACGATCACCTTTCCGTACTCCTCCAGCATATGAACGGTTGTTGGAGTCGCCTCTCCATACTCGGAGAGAATCGCAATCATTTTTTGATATCTATCTTGCTCAAGATCAACTTCTTCCAGCACAAGGTAGTACTTCCCTTGATAGAAGTAAGCAGCTCCGCCGTTTGTCAAAATCGAATTGATGCGATGAGCAGCTTCAATCATATGTTCAAAGTCCCGGAAAGAGTAAATAATCTGATCGCTCTCTTCCAGAGTCACTTCCAACTCGTACACTTCTTCATCGTATTCTTCTTCTTTGTCCACCTTTGAGCCAGTTTTGCCGCGTGTTACGATCACGACCATCCCCTGAGCAGGCAAGGCAAATACTTCAACAGCGACAGGCCCAGACACTTCAAACCCCAACTCATGATAGGCCTGTTCCATCATGTCGTTGAACAGTTCATGTACTTTTGGAATGTCACGCCACATGTCTTCTTTCTCAATACCTCGCTCCGAAAGATCGTCAAACGTTAAAAAGATTCGTATCTTGTCTTGACCAAGGCGTTCAACACGCATGACTGTCCCTCCTCGCCATCCAGTCGTATTACAAGTTATGAATCATAGCCTGTAAAAGTGCTCCGCTTTTTCTGCCGAACATCCATCAGCCAGATCACTATTTTTTCATTCACTCAACCGGAAGCTAGATTTTCATCCTATATCATACCATATTTAAGGACAAGAATATAGCGTAAAACTGCAGCGAGCGTGCGGGAGCAATCGACAGGCAGGCGCGATTTGGAGGTTGCTGTCACTTTTTGCGCTTTCCCGGGAAAGCGGTTAGTCAGCAAAGAAAAGTCGGCAGCAGCGCAAATTACAATCCGCGCAGCCTGGCTTTGTGACTGATCCAGAAACGATAAAGGCAGTAGAGCAAAACGACGAGTGTCACCAGGCATGTACAGAACGGGAATTTGATCAACTGCAACAAATAGAGCAAGAAAAAGTACCCGGTCAACACTCCGCTGACTATCCGCTCCAGGACGGAGTGCGTTCCGCCCGTCAGAAGTCTGCGCATATTGGCCAACAGTGGACGAAACAGAAACCAGTACGAAAGGGTCAAAAATAATAACGACGTTACAAACTGTGTCGGTTCAAATAATATGAACGCCAATGTTTTTGCAACATAAGCGGAGTCCAGGAGCGTGAACTGGGGGAACCCTGCTGCCGCACGACCAGCGGCGAGCCAAGCAATTACCCCCCACACCAGGTCTCGCCAGAAGATACGCATGATGTACACCCCACAGCAGCCAAACTGTTGCCCTGTAATATATGGCTTTCTGTGGGACTGTGTGCAAGTGCGTTTACATTTGTGGTACGAGCGGTTGTTTGCTCATTTCCAACAGGCGTTTATGTATCCAAATCGCCGCTTGCGAGCCGTCGCCCATGGCAATGCTCACTTGCTGGGAATGGGCCACGATGTCTCCGACGGCCCAAATGTTTCGGTAGGAAGTTTCTTTCGTTCGCGGATCAACGAGCAAATGCCCGTTATCCATCCGCTTGACCGGAAACGGATCAAGCAGACTGGTATTCAGGCGAGCGCCCGGAAAAGCGAGAAACGCCTTTTCTGCCTGCACCTGCCGGCCGGATTCCAGCCAAATACTCGCCAGCGCCCCGTCCCGCGCTTCGATCCGGGACACCGGCCCTTCGTATAGCTTGATGTTTTTCTGTTCCAGCAGATGCAGCTGTTCGGTTGCCAGCGGTGTGCGCGCGTGATTGACAATCAGCAGCTTGTCGGTATAGTACGTCAGGATCAACGCCATCTCCACCGCGTATTTTCCGTCTCCCAAAACAGCGGTTAACCGATCGATACTCTCGAAACCGTCGCAATCCGGACAGATAAAAATGCTTTCCCCCAAACAAGGGAGCAGCCCGGGAAGGGACGGAAAAGGATCGGTTATCCCGGTCCCTACCAAAATGGTTTTCGCCCGGTATGACTCCGCCCCGTTTTTGACAGACACCTCAAAAAGGCCATGCGACAGCTCACGCAAGTCGATCGCTTCATCCCATAAAAATTGGACGCCGTATTTTTTCGCCTGGGATTCACCCCGTTCCCGCAGCGTTTCTCCGCTGATCCCATCCGGATACCCCAGGATATTGCGATATTTTTTGGCGAGCAAGGACCGACCTTGTTTGCGATCAATCACCAGCACGCGATGCAAACTTCGTCCCAGTTGAATCGCTGCCTGAAGTCCCCCGATACCGCCACCGATTACAATTGTGTCATAAATCAAATGCCATCCCCACCAAAAGGTTATTTTTCATAGCGTAACCGAGTGGGGCGGCACTCATTCAATCAGCGTTGGAGAGGGGAATGAACACCGCTTTGCCGATCGGTAACGGCTGCAGCGGGTCAAGACCGTTATAGCGGACAATTCGCTCTACTCCGAAATTGTTGCCGTAATACTGCCGGGATAACTTGAACAATGTATCTCCCTTGCGAACAACATGGCGAATTGCTTTCGGCTTGCTTGCTGCTGTCGAGACGGCGTCGTTTGGCGCTTTCGCTTCCGCCGGACCGGGCGAAGAAATGATTGCCGCATCCGATCCGGCCGGTTTGCCCGACTCCACGGGCGCGGCAGAAACGGATGCCGTTTGCTGTTCGGGGCTTCCCGTCTGTTCAACCGACGTGTCCGGGACAGCAGCTTGACCGGTTGGCTTTACCGCTGTCCCTGCTCCCTGCTGGTGTTTGCTTGACTCGATGCTCGGGGCAGGACCGCTGCTCGCTTGATACAGCTCGACGCAAATCAGCCCTACGAAGACAACGGCAAAGATCAGGATGCCCGATCCCAGAAAGGTGGCCATGCGGTTGCGCTCGCGTGTGGCATGGCGAGTTTTCCGCGGAGGAAATCCCCCGATTCCCGCGGCTTGTTCGGCTGAGCTACGAACTTTCCTCCTGTTTTCCTCCTTCGTCTCCATTTTGCTCCTCCTCTCTTTCTCGTTTGTTCACGGTCCACCGCAAATACAGCGCCAGGAAAAAATCAATGGTGGTATGGGCAACAATCGGTCCGATCAAGTGATGACTCCATTCAAAAATGCTTCCGATCGCGAAGCTTGTGACATATACGCCGCCTGCAAGCAACGGTTTGCGCAAATAACGGACATGAATGAGAGCAAACAGCAGACTTGCCCATCCGTTTCCGATATACGTTTGCAAAACTCCGCGAAACAGCCACTCTTCGCCAATGCCGACTGACAGGCACAGCAGGAAGATCGACCAGAGCGACATCCGCGCAAAAATCCGTTCGTTGATTCCGCCATCATCTTGCCAATGCCGCGGCAGCCAGCGATCCATGCCAAGATTGGCCAGCACCAGCAGCGCTGCGATCCCGAGCGCGGCCAAAAGTTCAAACCACCCCGGCCAGGCAAACATCGCCACGGTATGGGTCCAGCCAAATAAAAACAAACTGCATGCAGCAGAGAGAATGAGGACGATTCCTTGGGTCAGCCATAAGTTCATCCGCAGCAAACGATCATCGATCTGCTGCAACCGGTTGGTCAATGGTGATGTCCTCCCCTATTGTATAATTCGACAGGCAGCAACATGCGCAAAGCCTCATGGAGATTCCAGTTTGTTTCGGGAAGTGCGGCGGTGAGCCGGCTGACGTCTTGTTCGTAGTCGATCCTCTGCAAACCGCAGGAGGAACAGCAATACAAATCGTATCCGAGATCGTCGGTACTTCCGAAATAGGCGGCCAATGCTTGTCGATAGCAGCCTTTTTGTTGCAGCCAATTAACCATTTGTGTCAATTTTGTCCGCTTGGCTTGCCTGGCCCGCTCGATCCGCTGTCCGATCCGATTGGCCGCATCTGCCGGAAAACCAGAATTGACCTGGACGCCATACGGTGGGCGATCGCTTCTGGCAATCAATCCGGCCTGTTCTGCATAAAACAGCAACAGCTCGGTTTGCGTCTCCGGCAAATCCAATCCGGCAGCGATTTCGGGATAAGCCAGTTTCAGCCCGGTCTTCGCGCGCAAGGAAGCAACAAACAGTTCAATCACAGCCGGTTCCGGATATTCGGCTTGCGACAGATGTTGGTGAATCGCCAAGTCTTCAATGGCAAAATACAAGGCGGCATAGCCCGGTTGCCCGTCCCTGCCGATCCGGCCAACCTCCTGCGTATATTCTTCGATGCTTCCCGGAAAATGATAATGCAGGACATAACGAATGTTCGGCTTGTCAATGCCCATTCCAAAGGCATTCGTCGCCACAATGACGCTCAATTCATCCCGCAGGAACTGCTCCTGGATCAAGACGCGATCCATCGCCGACATGCCGCCGTGGTAGCCTTCGACTTTGTCCAATCCGGCCAATTGACAAGTTGCCACGAACTGCTCGACCGCTTGCCGCGTGCGGCAGTAGACAATTCCGGGGCCATGCAGTTTGGCGACCGCTTCGATGATTTTCTCCCGTTTTTCCGCTTCATCCGTCACCGCAATGATGTCGTAGGCGATATTGCCCCGATTAAGCGACTGGCTGACGATATCTTCCTGATGAATGTGAAACAAGCGCGCGATTTCACGCTGCACTTCCTCGGTCGCCGTGGCTGTCACGGCCAGCACCGGCGGGTTGCCCAGTTTTTGCACGATCTCAGGCAACCGCAAATAATCCGTCCGGAAATCATGTCCCCACTGCGAGATACAATGCGCCTCATCGACCGCTACAAGAGAGACGCCGCGACGCGCCAGCAGCTGCTGGATGTTTGGCTGTTGCAATTTTTCCGGAGAGATGTACACCAGCTTATACCTGCCTTGTTCCACTTCGCTCAGCAATCGTCTCGTTTCGGCAGGTTCAAGCGAACTGTTCAGGTAGACCGCGGAAAATTTCCCACGCATCCGCAGCCGTTGCACCTGATCGACCATCAGTGAGATCAACGGTGAAACAACTAACGTAATACCCGGCAGCAGCTGCGCGGGCAACTGATACGTCACCGATTTGCCACTCCCTGTTGACAACAGCCCCAAAACACTGCGACCTGCCAACACCCGTTGGATAATCTCCAGCTGCCCGGGACGAAACGTGCGAAAACCATAATAATGTTGCAGCGCCTCATGCAGCCGTTGCTCTTTAATCGTCATAGACGGCTCCTTTCTGGCGGGCAAGTGCCAATCTAATTTGCAAATACGAATACTTATCCTGCAGATGATTTTTCAACAGACGCAACCGTCTCGTTTGCAGTCGGCTGCTCAACGTCTGGATCTCTCGTTGTTCCCGATCGCTGATATACGGGGAAATATCCCAGTCCGGATAAAGCAGCGCAATTTCTACCAAATGATCTTCCACCGTGTTCGGCGACAGCCGACGTTGTCTGGCAATCTCGGCAATCGACAGATTCTGGCGCAACAGCCTCCAGGTATGGGCGGCGCTGTCGCTTAACTGCCGGGACGTTCGCTGATCTGCTGTAAACAATCGGTGCAGGAGAGGAAAATTTTCGCCCTGCTCAGCCTGAATGCGTTCTGCCATCACGGCCAGGCAATGCAGCAGTTTAACCCATAAAAAGGAGGGCGGCTCCTGCCATTGTCTCGCCAACTGCGGCAAAGTCGAACCGGTCTGTCCCGCACCGGAAAATTGACGGACGACCAACTGTTGCAAACGTTCCGGAAACGCCTGCAACAAAAGCTCCAATTCCCCGACAAGCTCGTTCATCCAGCGCTCTCTTTCCGACGGAACGCCCAACTGTTCTTTCACCCATTGTTGGATCGATCGCTGCTGGACAACCGGGTAAAACGCAATATCCCGATGCAGCAGCTGCGAAACAGTCTGTACGAGCAAATGCAGCTTCAACCATTGGCTTTGCAGCTGTTCGTTGGCGGCGACCCGTCGGATTGGCTCAAGCCAGTTATCCAGTTGGTATTGCTCCACTCCCTCCCGCAAAAACTGTTTCCCGGCAGCTGTCAGCAAAAAAGTCGGTTTGGTTTTCGCGCGGTCGTCTGCCTCAAGCTGCAGCAGCCTTTGAGCTTTCAGGCTCGCAATAATTTCTTCCCAATACTCTCTCGAAAATTTGGGAAATAGCCGATAATAAGGATGAAGCCGAAAAAGATAGACATCTTGTACCGTCTGATTTCCTTTTCGCCCGCGCAATATGTAATAGAGTGACTGAACCGTTCTTTGCTTTTCCAAAGGCAAAAGACCATTCAGCAGCAAGGTTTTCATAAATTCTCGTTCATGCAGAATTGGATTGCTCATATTTTACTCCTTGTTCAGAGGAATAATCGGTTATGCTTCACAGTTGTTCTGGCACATGTTGATCGGGTCTGACCGGGGTCAGACGAACAGAATTTGGAGGATTATGATGAAAAGATTGCAAAAAAGCGAATTTATTCTTACTTACATGATCATCATATCATTTGCTTGTTTCATTGGTGGATTTTTTTTGGGCGCCGGCTACATGAAAGCAAAGGCTGATGCGCAAACGGCCGCACAGCAGGCGCAAGCAAAAGCGTTAGCCGAACGGGAGAAATTGTTGAAAGAGCAAAAATTGTACAAAGACCAGGACTTCACCCGGTTTTATTACGGCATTTATGCCCCGGCCGCCGAGCTGAAACAGCGCCATTTCGAAACGTTGGACAAGCTTGACGGCAAGCCGCGAAACGAACAGGAGAAACTGCTTGCGGAATTGTCGGAGTTGGCGGAAGACAATTTAAAGGACTTGCAAAAGGAAGTGATCCTCAACAGTTCGCCGCTGCTTGTTCAAGCCAAGGCCGACTATACACAAAGCCTGAGTACATATTTGGATGGTATCGAGCATGTGCTTTCCGCTCAAACTAATACTGCTTACACCGCTGAACAGATCAGCAGCCAACTTCAACCGTTTCAACAAAATTGGCTAAACGCTGATGCGGAGCTTTATCAGGCAGTGGCCACCTGGGATTCCGCCTACGCGAGCAAACGGCCGCTTCCGAATGTAAATCCATTGCAAGCAACATTGACACAATGGAAGTCCGCTCCGTTTCATTTCAAAGTTTTCGTCGTGGCGGAAAACATGGCCGCGCACAAAAAATTATATTCCTTTACCCCGCTCGATCTGACGGCCCGTCTGGATGCGATTATGCAATCCGAACAAAACCCGGTGCTTGCCCTCAAAAATGTTTCTTCAGCGGTTGAGTTGCTGACGGCGACGAATGCGGTCCGTGCCGGCGATTATCAAAAATTGCGGGCGAAACTTTATCAAAGTTTGCAAACACCTGAAATGCCTTTATACACCGAATAGACAAATTTTTTGTTCATTCTTGAAATCTGTTCAAACAAGGAATAAAATGAGTTATGAACATGGACGTACCATGAATTGGGAGGTGAAACCACTATGACAACATGGGTAGATAAAGATACTTGTATCGCATGCGGGGCTTGCGGCGCAACTGCTCCTGATGTTTTCGATTATGACGACGAGGGCTTGGCATACAACAAGCTTGACGATAACTCCAACTCTGCACAAATCCCTGACAACCTGATCGAAGATGTGCGCGACGCAGCTGACGGTTGCCCAACCGATTCCATCAAAGTGGAAGAGTAATCTTTGCGCTGTGCTCAGGTGGATAACCACAAAAAAACCACTCAGCCTTACCTTCAGGCATGAGCGGTTTTTTCATTTCTTTTGTGTTCGCTTCTTGTTATAATGTTCTAAGGTTTTTGGTACATAACGATTTTTGTTAGGAGGAAAGCAAATGGCTTTTACAAACAAAGTAGTTGACGCTTTTATCGAAATTCCGCGCGGCAGCCAAAACAAATATGAATTTGACAAAGAAGCCGGCGTGTTCCGCTTGGACCGTGTTCTTTATTCGCCGATGCACTATCCAACCGAATACGGCTACCTGGACCAAACCTTGGCGCTTGATGGCGATCCGCTCGACATCCTCGTGCTGACCACCTTCCCGACTTTTCCGGGCTGCGTCATCAAAGCTCGCGTAATCGGTGTGCTGGTCATGTCCGATGACAAAGGCCAAGACGAAAAATTGCTCGGCGTACCTGTGGATGATCCTCGCTTCGAAGGCGTGAATTCGCTCGAGGATGTAGCTCCGCATGTGTTGAAAGAAATCTCGCATTTCTTTGAGCGCTACAAAGACTTGGAAAACAAAGTGACCAAAATCGAAGGTTGGGAAGGTCCGGAAAAAGCGGCTTCCTTGATCGAGGAGTGCACCGCTCGTTACCAACAAAACAAATAATACATGCTGTAACGAGAACGCTTCCGGCGATTTTTTGCGCTGGGAGCGTTTTTTTGCTAATTGAACAAAAGCCGAATAAACCTGTTGGAAGTTGCTGAAATTGTTCATTTATTTTTTTTATTTTTTTTATTTTTTTGCTTGACCGATATTTCACTCCGTGCTAAAGTAAATAGCAAATCTCACAGTTACATGAATAGTCTAACAACGATGATGAAGAGAAGCTGTACGAGCGAAACCCCCAGAGAGCCGATGGTTGGTGCAAATCGGCGGTTCATTGTACAGATGAGCACTTCGGAGTTGCCAAACCGAACGCTGACTTTCAGCCAGTAGGTTTGTTCGGTTGATCCGTTATCTCTCAGGTCATTGACCTGGCAAGGTTCTCTTTTGCGAAAAAGAGAACGAATGAGGGTGGTACCGCGATTATACCTCTCGTCCCTCACTACTTCGGTAGTGAGCGTCGAGAGGTTTTTTTATTGCCTCATCCATAATACACATTACCACCAGCTTTACCCATGATTATGATCACACAGGAGGAAGAGAACCATGTTTGCAGACAAACTTATTTTGCGCATTCCCGGACCGACCCCAATCCCCCCGCGCGTTCAACAAGCGATGAATCACCCGATGGTCGGACATCGCAGCGGCTTGTTTTCCAATCTGTTCGTCAAAACAGCCGAGCGGTTGAAACCGATCTTCGGCACTGAGCAAGATGTGTATATCATCGCCGGAAGCGGGACATCCGCATTGGAAATGGGCGTAGTCAATACGCTGCAGCCACAGGATGAAGCGGTTGTGCTCGTCAGCGGCGCCTTTGGCGAACGGTTCGCCAAAATTTGCGAGCGCTACGGCATTATCGCCCACCGTCTCGAAGTCCCTTGGGGAGACGCGGTTACGCCGGAATTGCTGGCCGCCTATCTGCAAGATAAACCGCAAGTCAAAGCCGTTTTTGCCACGTATTGCGAAACTTCAACCGGCGTGCTGAATCCCGTCCGCGAACTGGCACAAGTCGTACGGGAAAAATCTGACGCATTGTTCATTGTCGATGGCGTCAGCTGCCTCGGCGCGGTCGAGTGCCAAATGGACGAATGGGGCATCGATATACTGGTGACCGGCTCGCAAAAAGCTTTGATGCTGCCGACCGGGCTGGCTTTTCTGGCTGCCAGCGAACGGGCTTGGAAAGTGATCGAAGCAAACCAGGCGCCCTCCTTCTATCTTGACCTTCGCGCTTATCGCAAGAGCCTGGCTGACCGGACCACTCCATATACGCCGGCTGTTTCACTGATCTTCGGTCTCGAAGAATCGTTGAACATGATCGAGGAAGAAGGCTTGCCGCAGATCATCAAACGTCATGAACTGATGCGGGATATGACCAGAGCGGCAATTCAAGCTTTGGGCCTGCCCTTGATGACGGCAGACCGCTACGCGGCACCAACCGTTACTTCCGTCAATCCGCAAGGGGCTTTTGACCCGGAACAACTGCGCAAAACCTTGAATGGCAAACACAATGTGGTCATCGCTGGCGGTCAAGGGCACTTGAAAGGGAAAATTTTCCGAATCGGGCACATGGGCTATTGTGAACCGCTTGATGTCATCACCGTTATTTCCGCCTTGGAAATGTCGCTGAAACAGATCGGAGCCGATGTGGAACTGGGAACAGGCGTAAAAGCTGCACAGGAGGTGCTTATCAACCATGTTTAAAGTTTTGATCAGTGACCCGTTGAGCACGTTTGGAATTCAAAAATTGTTGGATGCTCCTGACGTTGAAGTCGTTCAACAGACCAACCTCTCCCCTTCCGATTTGCTGGCCGTTATTGGCGAATACGATGCCTTGCTCGTACGCAGCCAAACACAGGTAACGGCGGAAGTGCTGGCCGCTGGCAAACGTCTGAAAGCGGTCGGGCGGGCCGGAGTCGGCGTTGACAATATTGATATTGATGCGGCGACCCAATCCGGTATCGTCGTGATTAACGCCCCGGATGGAAATACGATCTCAACCGCAGAGCATTCTTTCGCGATGCTGATGGCTGTGGCCCGCAATATCCCGCAAGCTCATAAAAAACTGACCGATGGCACCTGGGACCGGAAAAGTTTTCAAGGGGTGGAATTGAACAATAAGGTGTTGGGAGTCATCGGCTTTGGCCGAATCGGTTCGGAAGTGGCGAAACGGGCAAAAGCGTTCCACATGCAAGTGCTGGCCTATGATCCATTTTTGACCGAGGAGCGGGCGCAAAAGATGGGCGTGACAATGGCCACGGTCGACCAAATCGTGACCCAAGCCGATTTCATTACGGTGCATACGCCTCTGACCAAGGAAACGCGGCACTTGCTCAGCACCAACGAATTTGCCAAGATGAAGCAAGGCGTCCGGGTGATTAACTGCGCCCGCGGCGGCATCATTGACGAAAAAGCACTCTATGAAGCCATTTTAAGCGGAAAAGTGGCGGGCGCGGCATTTGACGTCTTTGAACAGGAACCGCCAACCGACAATCCGCTGATCGGTCTGCCGCAAATGATCGTCACCCCGCATCTTGGGGCGTCGACCGTGGAAGCACAGGAAAACGTCGCGATCGACGTATCGGAAGAAATCTTGAAGGTACTGCGCGGTCAGCCATTCAAAAACGCGGTAAACCTACCTTCCGTACCGGCACATGTGATGGAACGTGTCCAACCTTATTTCACTTTGGCTGAAAAGCTGGGGCATTTCCTTGCCCAAGTCAGTGTTGGTTCTGTTCAGGAAATCTCCGTTACATACAGCGGTGAACTGACCGAGATCGACATTTCGCCTTTGACTCGAACCATTCTGAAAGGGGTTCTCTCTTTCCACCTCGGTGAAGAAGTGAACTACGTCAACGCGCCGATCTTGGCCAAGTCGCGGGAAATCTCCGTCAATGAACAGAAATCGTCGCAAACGAAGGGCTTCACCAACCTGATCATGGTGTCGGTCAAAACGACACAGGAAACGCGCATGGTTGCCGGCACCCGTCTCAATGGCTATGGCGCGCGAATTGTCAAAATTGATGATTTCTCCATCGATGTGGCTCCCGAAGGATTTTTGCTGTTTGTCCACCACCACGATCGCCCTGGCGTGATCGGTCGCGTCGGAACGATCCTCGGCTCCAACGATGTGAACATCGCCACCATGCAAGTCGGACGGCGCGATGTCGGCGGCGAGGCAATTATGATGCTGGCTGTCGACAAACCGGTTTCCCGCGATATTCTCGACCAGATTGGGGAATTGGCAGAGATCAAGAGTGTGACCGAAATCGATTTATAAGAACATTCCTATCAAGCCTGGCTTGTCCAGGCTTTTTTTTACATATTGTTACGATATAATGAAGAAAAAAAGAGCATATTCATGAGAGGAGTCGCTTATGTCACATCAAGCACTGTTTGCAATTGCCTTATTCTTGCTTACATACGCTTTTATCATCAGTGAAAAACTGCACAGGACCATTGTTGCGATGGCCGGCGGAATTTTGATGGTCTTGCTGGGCATTCTCTCGCAGGAGGATGCAATCCGCCATATCGATTTCAACACGCTTGGCTTGCTGATCGGCATGATGATTCTGGTCAGCATCACCGCGCAAACCGGCGTTTTCAAATATGTCGCCATTCGGGCAGCAAAAGCGGCCAAGGGCAAGCCGATCACCATCCTCGTCTATCTTAGCGTGGTCACGGCGATGGCTTCCGCTCTGCTGGACAATGTCACCACCGTTCTGCTGATTGTTCCGGTCACCTTCAGCATCGCTCGGCAACTGCGCGTCAACCCGGTCCCCTATTTGATCAGTGAAGTAATCGCTTCCAATGTAGGAGGTACGGCCACCTTGATCGGCGATCCGCCCAATATCATGATCGGCAGTTCGGTGGAAGGGCTGGACTTCATGGCGTTTCTGGCCAATTTAACGCCGATCATCGTGATCATTCAGGCGGCGATTCTTGTTTGTCTCGTCTTCATTTATCGGCGGCAGCTGCAAACCACCCCTGAGCTTCAAGCAGTGCTGATGCAATTAAACGAAAAAGACGAGATTACCGATCCCGTCCTTTTGAAAAAGTCGCTGGCGGTCATCCTTTTAACCATTATCGGCTTTGTGCTGCACGGCGTTCTTCATCTTGACTCGGCGACAGTTGCGCTGTCCGGTGCCTTTCTGCTGCTTTTGTTTACGGGTGAACACTATCTGGAAGAGGCTATCAGCAAGGTGGAATGGACAACCATCTTCTTTTTCGTCGGGCTGTTCGTCCTTGTGGCAGGTTTGGAAGAAACGGGCGTCATTGCCAAAATGGCGCAAGCAGCAATGGATTTGACAGGCGGCGATCCGTTGCATACGTCGTTGCTGATTCTTTGGCTGAGCGCGATCGCCTCCGCCTTTATCGACAACATTCCCTTTGTGGCCACGATGATCCCGATGATTCATGACATGGGTTCGCTCGGCATTGACAATCTGGAACCGCTGTGGTGGAGCTTGTCGCTTGGTGCCTGTCTGGGTGGAAACGGTACCATCATCGGGGCAAGCGCAAATGTGATCGTAGCCGGTTTGGCCGCCAAAGAAGGACATCATATCACGTTTCTCGGGTTCATGAAAATCGCCTTTCCGCTGATGATCTTGTCCATCCTGCTTTCGCATGTCTATGTGTATCTGCGTTATTTTATCCTTTGAGGAGGTTTTGGCATGCTACATTATTCGTTTGATTCTTCGCTGGTGGAAATTACGGAACAAAAAAATGAGGACGACGTAACGTTCACGATTCAGATCAAATCTGAGACGATGCGCCAACGCTGGAAACAGGTCCGTTTCTACTTCGATGACAACAAAGATTATACCGATGCCTTCTTCTATTCCCACATCGATGGTCATTATGAAGTTATTGTACGCAACGACGCTGTTCTCCCCTTCTTGCTGCAAGCATTCCGTTATCGTTGCATCGAATCGTTGGCCTGGAAATAGCCGCTTTCCCTGCTAGCCTGTCAAACGCTTCGCATACAAAAATCCCGCCTTTGCTGAAGGCGGGTCTCCGATTGTTGTGTAGCCATGAAAAAGCAGACTGTCTTGATTGGACAGCCTGCTTTTTTTCTTGCTGCTTTACAAAATGGTGAGAATTTCGCTGACATCATTCAAGATGTAATCCGCCTGCTCCTGTTCAAACTTGCTCCGCGCGGCCTGACCAGATAGACCGGTCAACGTGGCGGCAAATCGGCACCCGATGGCGCGAGCTGCCAACAAGTCGGCCAATGAATCTCCGACAATCAACACTTCGTCGCCGTTGGCGATCGGCAGCGGGTAAGCGAGTGTCTGTTCGTCGGATTGCTGGAGTCCCAGCAGCCCTTTCACATAACAAAACGGATTCGGCTTGGCAAGCGGCGCTTTTTCCGGAAAAGCCGTTTCCGCCTGCAGCACGTGGCTGGCCGTGACGACTCGCTGCGGGTCGAAATGTTCCAGCAACCCCAGCTCAGCAAGCGGCACATGGGTTTCGATCGTCGGACGTCCGGTTCCGATTCCCAATGTGTACCCCTTTTCTTGCAGCTCTCGCAAAACTTCTTTGATTTTCGCCGGTTCGACGATCGGAATCTCATCCGTCAGAAACCCTTTTTTCCCTGGTTGCTGCGTCTCCCGGCCTATCGAAGAGGCGACCCGTCCATCCCCCAAATACCACTCTTGGAACGTCTCCTGACAAAGCGCCCAAAGTTGACTGTTGCGGGAAAACTGCGAAGTCTCCACCTGGCAATGCTCCTTGGCCAATTCGTTTAAATAAAGCAGCAGTTCTGACTTTTGCACGTTGCTCTTGGCAAAGTCAGCCGTAAACGCGGCAAAATCAAGGGCAAAATCCGGCTCATACTGTCTGGCCCATTCGCCCAACTGATTCAGTTCCGCACGATCGACCGGTCCCTGCAGGATCGCTTCAACCTGTTCCGGTTTATGCGGCCGCAGTTTTTCGCAAAGTCTAATCAATTGATAAGAGAAAGCGAGAAAAACCATATCCCAGTTCGAGTTAATTCCGCGCGATTTGATGAAATCCAATACTTGGTCCTCGGCAAACACCGTCCGGCGAACACGCCGGATCACCTCTTCCTCCGGATCAGGGGTAAATTCATCCCCCGGCAACCCCAAGTACAACTTGTTGTGCAGCAATTCCCAGACCGTTAGAGCCGAGGCATCAAAGTAACGCTCCTCGCTTAAAAAGACACCGTCCACGTCGAATAGTATGGTTTTAATCACTGTATGTTCCCTCGCTCTCCTTATAATTATTAGGCAATTGAATGATAAAGGTCGTCCCTTCGCCCAGCTTGCTTTGCACGTTAATGGCCCCGCCGTGCGCTTCGACGATATTTTTGGCAATCGCCAACCCTAAACCTGTACCGGCACTTCCCCTTGTTCGCGCTTTGTCTGCCTTGTAAAAGCGCTCAAACACGAACGGCAGATCTTCTTGCGGGATCCCGCTTCCGGTGTCGCTTACCTCTAAAACTAGCGGCTGCTCTCCGCTTGCCCGCAACGTGACAGTCCCTTCCGGCGGCGTATGGCGGAGCGCATTGTCGATCAGGTTGGTCAACACTTGTTCGATGCGATCCGGATCGATCAGGATGGAAGGCAGAGCAGTGTCCATGACAAGCCGCAATGCAACTCCGCGTTCCTTCGCTAATGTGCCAAACTTGCGCTGAATTCGTTCCAAATAGGGCACAAGGGCGATTGTCTCCTTTGACAATTCTACAAACCCTGCTTCCATTCGGGCAATGTCCAACAACTCGTTGACCAGACGGCTCATCCGTACAGACTCATCATAAATAATTTTCGCCAGCTCTTGCTGCTCTTCGCGTGACTCAACCACCCCATCGACGATCGCTTCACTGTAGCCCTGCAACATGGACAGCGGGGTCCGCAATTCGTGGGAGACGTTTGCCAGGAAATCTTTGCGCAGCTTGTCCATTTTTCGCTCTTTGGTCAAATCGCGCAAAACAGCGACCGCTCCGCGGATCTGCCCGCGATCATACAGCGGTACCATGACGATTGACCAGTTGCGCCCTTGTACGGCAATATCGGCGTTCACTGCCTGCTCGGTGGCGACCACCTGCCGGAATAGGTCAATAATCGGCAGATTGCCTTCCTGATGCTCATAGGCCCAATCCCTGGCAAAATGCTCCGCAGGCGGATTGGTGACGACGATTTTTCCATCGGCATCAACCATCATCACACCATCGACCATGCTGTGCAGGACGCTGGCCAACTGCTCTTTTTCGTTGGATAGCGCATGCACGAGTTCATTCAAGCGACTGGCCATCGTATTAAAGCTGGAGGCCAATTCACCGATCTCATCGTTCGTCCGGATCGGAATTTCCGCATGAAATTCCCCTTCCGCAATTTGATGGGCCGTCTCTTTCATTTTGCGAAGCGGATAGGCAATCCGCGAAGAAAGGAAGAACGCGAAAACGGTCGTTAACGTAAACCCTAGCACACCCACCACGAAAATGATCTTGCGGATTTCCAGCATCGATTCGTCAATCGCCTCGATCGCTTGATATGTCACGATCGCTCCGTGTTTGTCGCCACTGTATGTAAGCGGAACAGCCACCGCCAAAAACTGCTGCCGGTCATGCGGTGCACCGGAATCTCCCTTAAAGATGATCCGCGCCGGAGCAGGATATTTCCCTGCTACCGCTTTATCCAGTTGCAAGTTCGGATCGGTCACCAGCAATTCCTCCGCATCTTGCGGCAGCAAATTGGGCGTAATTTCCCGTCCCAACCGTTCCATGCGGCTGCCGACGACGATCAGACCTGTCTCATAGGCTTCTCCCAGTCCGCTGGCCATTTGCAAAGATTGAGGCAAATTCCGGCTGTTTTCAAAGTTTTGCGCGAGCTTTTTGGCCAGTTCCTGCAAGGTTTCCCCTTGTTCCCTTATATAATAGCTATCGAAAAATTGAACCAGCAACAGACTGAACAAGGTCAGGACAACGGCAAACAGCGCAATAATCGTCATCCATAACTTGCCAACAACACTGCGAAATAAAATATCCACGCTATTTTGGCACCTCTAGCTTGTAACCGACGCCCCATACCGTCGAAATCATCGCCGCCGCTTGCGGAGACACTTTGTTCAGTTTTTCCCGCAAGCGCTTGATATGTGTATCGACAGTTCGCAGATCACCGAAGAAATCGTAGTGCCACACATCTTTCAGTAATTCCTCCCGGGTAAACACTTTCTCCGGAGAGAGCGCCAAATAATGCAACAGTTCATATTCCTTGGGTGTTAAGCTGACTTCCTGACCGCTTGCCGTTACTTTATGGGCATCATGGTCAATCGTCAATTCCGGGAAAACGAGAATGGAATGACTCGGCACCGGCTCTGTTTTCAAATAGGCAGTAGCCGAAGATCGCCGCAAAATCGCTTTTACCCGGAAAACGACCTCGCGCGGGCTGAACGGCTTGACGACATAATCATCCACACCGGCCTCAAAGCCATGCACGCGGCTGGTTTCTTCCCCTTTTGCCGTCAGCATGATAATCGGCGTTGCTTTTTGCTCACGAATCCGTTGGCATACTTCGATACCATCCATGCCAGGAAGCATCAAATCGAGCAAAATGATATCGTAATCGGACGACAGCGCCATTTCCAATGCTTGCTCGCCCTGCTCGGCTTCATCGATCACGTAATTTTCCCGCTCGAGATACATTTTCAGCAAACGGCGAATTCTTTCCTCGTCATCAACAACTAAAATACGAACGGCAGTATCCATACTTACACCCCTATTTGTACAACTTCGTAAAACACTTCCCTTTTGATCAACGCAATGATAGACCAAAAAGCTGGGGTTCAGCCAGCTTTTTCATCTATACTCCTGCATATGAGTGTAAACCAACAATGACCAAATTCACAACTACCAATGTGATCAAGATGATCACAAAGCCAATCACCGACATCCAGGCCGATTTGGTCCCGACCCACCCGCGGGAGAGACGGAGGTGCAAATAAGCGCTGTAAAAGAGCCAGACGATTAAGGCCCACGTTTCTTTCGGGTCCCAGCCCCAAAATCTGCCCCACGCTTCGGAAGCCCAGATCATCGCGAATACGAGCGCGCCGAGCGTAAAGACCGGGTAGCCGATGGCAATGGCCCGGTAGCTAATTTCGTCAATCAACTCCGGATCGACATTGCTCAGGGACGGCTGCAAAGCGGCACCAATCCGTTTGCGCAACAGCAACCGCAACACGCCGTACAAAATCAATCCAGACAAAATCGACCAAATCATCGTATTGAGTTTGCGAGCGGCATCTTTTCCCTGCATCCAGCCTGGTGCCTCGAACAACGGCTGCATCGGCCCGGCCTGAATCAGTTTGGCATCTTTTGGGGCCACGATTGCCGGCATCGTGTAAACAACCTGTTGATTCACCATTTGACCCATATTATTTTGCGCTTGCGTCGGCAACTCAAAAACGGTTTTTTGGTTGCTGTGGGCAAAGCTGGTATCCATCACAATAAAGCCGATCAGCATCAGCACGACAGCCAGCACGATTTCCAGCCAGGTAGTGCTTTTGCTGCGCCGCTCCTGATTGATCGTCCGTACGAGATACATCAGGCCGGCGGCGAAACCGACCGCCAAAATCCCTTCACCCAAAGCTGCGGTAGTCACGTGAATTTTTAACCAGTAGCTTTGCAAGGAAGGAATCAATGGTGTTACTTCTTGCGGGAAGACGTACGCATAAGCGAGCATAATGATGCCCAACGGGATGACAAATGCCCCCAGCACGGTCAAACGGTAAATCCGGTAAATGACCAAATAGGCGAGAATAATACAGAAATCCATAAAGGCCATAAATTCGAACATGTTGCTGGTCGGGCTGCGCCCCGCGGCAATCCAGCGGGTGACAATATAACAAGCCTGTGCCAGAAATCCGACAACGGCGATATAATAGGCAATTTTCCCGAACCGCTCTTCGTGTTCCTGCGGGCTGCGTTTTCCCCATCTTTTTCCGGTTAGCGCCAACACAAACATGATTGTTGAAAAAACATAAAGAAGAAATGCGATATTTAACAGCCAATCGCTGAGTTGTATAACGTCCAAGCGCCTGTTCCCTCCTTACAGCCTCATTTTTTCTTTTGTTCAATCAGCATTACCAATTCCAGTTTCTCGACGAGATGATCCACTTCCTTGCGAATTCCGAACCAGTTTTTATTGGTATGCGCGGCTAAATGAAGCGTATCTCCATTGCGTTGCAGCCAAATGCGACGGTGCTGCCAATAAAAGCCCATGACCAAGCCGAGAATGACAATAAACGCCCCGAAATAAATGATCGGCATCGCTTTGTCTTTGCGGACGAGCAAACCGGAAATATCGATCAGGTCCGGCTTGACGATCTGCAGTGTGTAACGCTGATCTTGTTTTTCGGTAATGATCGAGCCTCGCAAATAGACCAGTTTCTCTTTGACTGGCTCTTTGTCCGAGGTAATTTCCAGCGCGAACATCGGATTGTTCGGCACATTCGTCTTCGTTGCCGGTTTCCCGGAAGCATCAAGGAAAAAGTCAGGATAATAATCGAGGACCCTCACTTTTATCCCGTCGGCTACCTGTTGTTCCGGTTTTGTCTCAAACAGATCAAGTTTGACGGACCCGACCGGGGTATTGCCCGCTTTCGTATCGATCAGCTGAAAGTTCAATGCTCCCAGTTGCATTTCTTGCACACCCGACTGATAGACCAGCAAGTCTTCGTATTCCAACGGATGGTTGACCACGATCGGTCCCCTGGCTACTTCCTGCAAATCGGGCTCGGCTCCCGGCAAACTCTTGTTTTTGTTCACATACAACACCGCATCGGTTTGATAGCTTTTCGGAATGACGCCGCCCTGCAAGTCAAGCTTCTCCGGCATTTCGTCTTCTTTCCAATATTCCGTGGTATACTGCTCGTTTTTGATATAATACGGCGTTCCGCTGATCGCCACGGTCTGTCCTTCCCTTACCCACACATACTCGTTCATATAGAACCCGGGCAAATTGCGCAGAAGTACGCCGAGCAGGAAAATAATCAGGCCGATGTGGTTGACATAAGGGCCCCACCTGCTGAACCGGGCTTTTTCGCCCATCAGAGAATTCCCTTCCTGATAAATGCGGTAGCCCTTCTTCTTCAATTCTTCGGCAGCTCGCGGAAACAAATCGTGCTTGTCCTCCTGCAGCTCCATGCTTCCGTAGATCTTCTGACCTTTCAGAAACGATTCATGCTGGTTGAGTCGCGGCTTGTTCAACGCTTTATACAACGGAATGATCCGGTCGAGACTGCAGATGACCAGCGATGTTCCGATCATCACCAAGAGCGTGACAAACCACCAGGAAGAGTAGAGGTTGTGAAAGCCTAACAAATAGTAAATTTTCCCCAACGTTCCATACGTGCTGGTGTAGAAGTTTTCGATTTCCGGTTCGGTATAAACCGGTACCGGGATGTATTGTTGCTGGGGAAAAATCGTCCCTACGGCCGAAGCAATTAACGTAATGATGATCAAATAAATAGCGATTTTTACGGAAGAAAAGAAGTTCCAGATTTTATCAATAACCGTTTTGGAATACGTTTGCGAACGACGCGCCATTCCCTCATAACGCATGTCGGGAAATTCTTTTGCCGTTTCCGCTGTCAGCTGTTGACGGCTGTCCAGCGGTTTGCCGCAGGACTCGCACAGCATCGTGCCGACAGGGTTGGTATGACCACATTCACACTTACGATCGTCCATGCTGTCTCCTCTCTCAAGGTAGGATTTTTGCCACTTTGTCTGCAATAAACTCCTCTGACATTTGCCCGACAAAAATATCCCGAACGACCCCGTCCTCGTCAATGAAGTAGGAAGCCGGGATTTGCCCAATTTTATACAATTTGGTTACATCCGATTTGCGATCCATCAAGATCGGAAATTGAACCCCAAGCGATTTTACAAACGGATCAACGGCCACTTCCGTCTCGCCGATATTCACGCCAACGACAACCAGCCCTTTATCCTTCAATGCTTCATATTGCTTCTGCAAAGCAGGCATTTCGGTTTTGCAAGGTTCACACCATGTTCCCCAGAAATTGAGTACGACCCCTTTTCCCCGCAAGTCTGTCAGCTTCACATTCGAACCGTTTAATTGTTGCAAACTAAAATTCGGCGCTTCATCACCCGCCTTCACAACCCCGGGATCTTTTACCACACTGGAGTAAATCGCGAAAATCAAAGCGACCAGCAAGACGCCGAGGATAATAATCCGAATATAGGTGCGGTTTTTCTTGTCCATCTCTTTAATCCCCTATCTTTTCTATATCCGATTCCTATTATAACGTTCCAGTTTTCTCACCTGCAGAGAGAATTTGAACAGATTTTGAACGATCTGCTCTTTTATGCCAATTATTGTTGGCCGATCAACTGTTTTTTCAGCTTGTCCACTTCCGCTGCGGTCAAATGGCGATAGGCACCTGGCTTGATCCCGTCAAGCGTGAGAAAGCCCAAGCGTATTCTGCTTAACTCCAGCACAGGATGACCGATCGCCTCACACATCCGCCGGACTTGCCGATTCCGTCCTTCATGAATCGTCAGTTCGATCAGCGCCCGGTTTTTTTGGGCATCGGCCTCCAATAGTTTTGCTTTCGCCGGCGCTGTCATGCCGTCTTCCAAGGCAATGCCGCGCTGGAGTTTCAATAGTTGCCGGCTGTCGGGAATTCCTTTCACCCACGCCCGATACACCTTGTCAATCTCATAGGAGGGGTGAGCCAGTTTGTTGGCCAACTCCCCATCGTTCGTCAGCAGCAACAACCCGGATGTATCATAATCCAGCCGGCCGACCGGATACACCCGCTCCTCAATTCCGCTGAGCAAATCCGTCACAATCCGGCGGCCTTGCGGATCATGGAGACTGGTGATCACTCCGGTCGGTTTATGTAAAAGCAGGTACAGATGCTGCTCTTTTCGAATCGGTTGCCGATCTACTTCGATCCGATCTTTTTCGGGATCAACCTTTGTTCCCAATTCGCGGACAATTTGTCCATTGACCGATACTCTGCCCTGCAAGATCAACTCTTCACTGTGCCGGCGAGAGGCGATTCCTGCCTGAGCGAGTACCTTCTGCAAACGTTCCAAACGTTCCATCCGTTTCACCTCTTCACCATCATACCTATTTCTATTAGTGTGGACAACTAAAAGCAAAAAACTTCTCGCTGCGGAGAAGTTTTTTCACCCAAAGATCAGATAAACGACGATTACCGAAAACACAATTCCAGCCAGGTCAGACCAAAGTCCGACCTTCAATGCGTAAGCTCCATTGCGGATGCCAACCGCACCAAAATAGACGGTCAGCACATACAAAGTAGTGTCCGTGCTGCCTTGGATTGTCGAAGCCAATCTGCCGATCAGCGAATCGGGGCCGTATTGCGCGATCAGATCGGTTGCGATCGCCAGGGAACCTGTGCCCGACAATGGACGCAGCAAAGCCAGCGGGACGATTTCTTTCGGGATGTGCAACGCCCGCAGCAAAGGCTCAAGGATCTGCAGCAGCAGGTCGAGCGCGCCCGACTCACGAAACAAGGTAATTGCCACCATCATCGCGATCAGATGGGGCAGAATCTTGATCGTTGTCCCCAGTCCGCCTTTTGCCCCTTCGATGAACGTCTCGTATACCGGAACTTTCTTTTGCCAGCCATAGACCAGAATGAAGGAGATCATGACCGGGATGGCCCAAAGTGAAACTAGCGATACCCATTGGTACATGAGATCCCTCCTATTTGCGCAGCTGACGCGAGCGAATTCGGTACCAGCGATCAAGCAGCAAGGCAAAAAAAGTGGCGGCAAAAGAGGAAACCAGCGTTGTTCCGACAATTTCGACCGAGTTGGCTGATCCGTACTGCATGCGGATGGCAATCATCGTGGTCGGGATCAGCGTAATACTTGCCGTATTGATCGCCAACAACGTGCACATCGCCGGAGATGCCGCTTGCTTGTCAGGATTCAATTTCTGCAGTTCTTCCATCGCTTTTAAACCCATCGGTGTCGCGGCATTCCCCAATCCGAGCAGGTTGGCGCTTATATTGGACAGGATATAGCCGATAGCAGGATGCCCTTTTGGCACATCGGGGAAAATCCAGCCGACGATTGGCGTCAAAGCTTTGGCCAGCAATTGCAACAGACCGGCCTTTTCGGCAATCCGCATCAGGCCCATCCAAAAGGCGATCACGCTGAACAAACCAAAGCAAACGGTTACGCCGTTTTTCGCTCCTTCAAAAACCGCCTGATTGATCAGTTCCATTCTGCCGTTGATGGCGGCGACGACAATGCTGGAGACGATGAGGAACAGCCAGATCAGGTTAAGCACCGAGCACCCCTCCCAGCATCAATTGCCACACCTGGGTCCAGAACGATTCGTATTGTGTGACCGTCTCCTGGGTTTTGAGCGTCGGCACCGCTTCCCGTACAGTTAACGGAATTTGTCCGATTACCCGATCGTTCAAATAAATTTGCAAATAGCCGACATGTTCGCCAAGCAATTCTCTGTTGAGCGTCGAGTGAAACAGATTAAGTTTCGTATGAATTTTATCTTTTTCTCCCGCTTGCAACGGGAAAGAAAATGAGTTTTCCGTTACATAGGTCAAATTCTCGTCTTCAATCCTCAAATTGCCCTCCGGATTGATCGTCTCCCCTTTGCCGATCAATTCCGTCGGCTGAAACGCCGCGAATCCGTAGTCCAGCAAGGCAGCAGAATCGTTCCAATCATCCGGCGCATTCAGAGTAATCGTCGCTAACTGGCGGCCATCCCGGGTCGCTGAGGAAGCGAGACAGCGTCTGGCCAGTTTCGTATAGCCGGTCTTCACCCCGTCAGCACCTTTATACAGGTGGAGCATCTTGTTCTTGTTTTGCAATCGTCTGTCCCATTGCTGTCCTTCCCAGGAGATGTTTTTCGTCTTGGTCGAAACAATTTTTTTGAAAGTCGGATTTTTCAACGCGTATGCGGACAATTTGACCATATCGTTGGCCGTGGAATAATGCATATTGCTGTCGTCGAGACCGTGCGGATTTGTAAAATTCGTCCGGGTCATCCCGATCAGCGCTGCTTTTTCGTTCATCATGTGGACAAATCCGGGTACGGAACCGCCCACATGAATCGCGATGGCCACGGCTGCGTCATTACCGGAACGAAGCATCAGCCCGTACAGCAGCTCCTCCAGCGTCAACCGCTCCCCTTTTTGCAAATAGATCGACGATCCTTCCACACCGACAGCTTCATCCGGAATGGTGACAACGTCCTGCAGATTGGCGGACTCGATGGCCACAATGGCGGTCATCGTTTTGGTCAGGCTGGCAATCCGCATTTTTTTATCACCATTTTTGGCATACAAGATCCGCCCGGAGGCCACATCGATCAAGGCTGCGGCTTCTGCGGAAATCTGCGGCGGACGAGCGGCGGCGGAGGTCGGTTGCAGCGGCCCCAATAATACTTGCAGAAAAAGAAAAACGACGAGTACGCCGACAACTTTTTTCCAGTGCTTCATAATGTCCTCCCCATACACTTTTTCCCGTGTCTGTACAAGTATATGGGGACGAGACATCTGATAGTACCGGAATCTAGTTGGGCAACTCCTCGTTTGACTCTGCTTCTTTTTTGGCAAAAAGCGCCGAAACCTCTTCATGCGCCTCTTCCAGATTGAAATGGATCGGCGGGTCTGGCAAATCGCCAAGTTCGCGCAAGCCGAAATGTTCGAGGAATTCTTTGGTCGTCTCGTATAAAATCGGACGTCCGATTCCCTCTGCTCGTCCGGCTTCGTGAATCAACTGTTTGGAAAGTAACGTATTCAACGCTTTTTCACATTTGACGCCGCGGATTTCCTCGATCTCCGAACGGGTAATCGGCTGCTTGTACGCAATGATCGCCAATGTTTCCAACGCTGCCTGCGAAAGTGTGGAGTGACTGGGTGATGATGCCAGTTTTTCAAAATAAGGCACATGTTCGGGAAGCGTGGTCAACTGATAAGCTTTCGCCACCTCGACAATCTGGATTCCTCTGCCTGAGCGGCGAAAGTCGGCTTTCATGTCTTCCAGCAAATCGATTACCGTTTCTTCGCTCAATTCGACTATTTCCGCAATTTGTTTCGCTTCGATTCCCTCATCACCTGAAATGAACAACAAACCTTCAATGACACTTTTGATTCGATCAAAGTCCATCATCCTGCCCCCTCTGCGAATTTCCGCTGATTAAAATGTCCTGGAACAGTTGATTTTGGATACAGGTCACCTGTTTGGCTTTCATTAATTCGAGCAGCGCCAAAAAAGTAGTGACGATTTCGGTCCGGCTGGCGGAAACGGCAAACAATTGGGAAAATCGCACCATTCCCCCGCCTGCCCTCAACATCTCCCTGATCTCGCGCATCCGGTCTTTGATCGAGATCTCATCGCGGGAGACTTTGGTCAGCGGTTCTTTTGTCTTGATCCGCTGCACCATTTTCTCTAATGCGCTGAGCAGATCGTATAAGGTGACATCCTGTATCGTCTTCTCTTCTTCCTTGATAAACGGTGTCAAATCTTCCGGCGGACGCGTATATACTTGACTGCGTCCGATCTCCATTTCGCGCAGTTGTTCCGCCAGCTGCTTGTAGCGTTTATATTCCAGCAGACGCTGCACCAATTCCTCGCGGGGATCGACTTCTTCCACATCCATCTCAAACAGCGGCTGGAAAACGTGCTCTTCCTTTTTCGGCAGAAGCATTTTGCTTTTGATCGATAAGAGGGTAGCCGCCATCACGACAAACTCGCTGGCCACATCCAGCTGCAAGGCGTGCATCGTATCAATCGTCGACAAATACTGCTCGGTAATTTCCGCGATCGGTATATCGTATATATCTACCTCGGCCTTGTCGATCAAATGCAGCAGCAAATCGAGCGGCCCTTCAAATGATTCAAGCTTAATACTGTATGACACACTATCCCGCCTCTTCTACTTCCGGAGAACATTAAAAAAACAGCGCCAGAATCAGATTGGCCACATAGGTGACACCACTGCTCAACCAGTACAACGGGTAGTAAAGAACGCCCTGCAAGGCTGGAATGAAAATCAGCAGAAGCAATGCCCACGGACCATACAGTTCTAGTTTGTAAAAAAATCCATCCCACCTGGGGGGAGCCAAAAAGCGAAAAATTTTCGAGCCATCCAGCGGCGGTATCGGCAAAAGGTTAAACACGACCAACCCGCAATTAATCGAGATCGACGAGATCAGCGTTACGTGAATGGCATACACAGCTTTATCGGAAAGTCCGGTCAATGAACCCGACAGCATGAAGAATCCGTAGAGAACGGTAAACAAGAGCGCCAACACCAAATTGACAAACGGTCCTGCCGCCGCTACCAAAACCATTCCTTTTCGCTTGTTTCCGCGAAAGTTGAGCGGATTTACCGGCACTGGCCGCGCCCAGCCAAACGGACCAAACAAAATCAAGATCAGCCCGAACGGGTCAATATGCGGGAGCGGGTTAACGGTTAATCGCCCTTCCCTTTTGGCCGTATCGTCTCCCAGCTTCCAGGCGACATAGGCGTGTGCCCATTCGTGGAGCGAGAAGGCAATGACAAACGCGATCAAACGAAATGGTACGCTTTTCCAGTCAAAATTAAACAAACCGGAGAAATCCATGTAAGCCTCCTTCCTCAAACATCGTTATCTTTTAGCATAACAGCAGCGCTACATGGTTACAAGTACAAGTCCGTCCGTTCGCAAAAAAGCAAGAGCCACTTGCTAGCAAATGGCTCTTGCCTCTACTCAGGATATGTCCCTAAGTAACTGCTGAAATTGTTCCATCACTTGCCGCTTGGGATATCCTTCAAATTTGAATTTGAACAGAATTTCATTTCTCGTCCGCAAAAAGTCCTCTAAAATATCCAAAGCACCGCAATAGCGGGGATAAATGGAATTCCCGCTGCCAAACAGTCCAATCCGCTTCCGATTCATGCCGGCGAGCTGCGCCGTCAGCTTTTTAAAAATATCATGGGGAAAACCGTCCCCGATGGTTGACGTCCCCAACAAAATCGTCTGATAAGGGCGAAAGTCTACTTCTTGCAGCGCCATCTCATAGAGATCAAAGACAGCGTAACCGGTCGTATCACAGCTCTCGATGAGCGCTTTGGTATTGCCGGTCATCGAATAATAGAAAACGGCTTTAGAGGTCAAAGCCATCACCGCTTTCATGACTGTAGTTGATCACATTGGTCTGGAAGAAATCGGCTTTCGTCCCCTGTTTGCTGCCATACGTGAGAATCCATTTGGATTTCAACTCCTGATTGTCAGGATATGGCTCAGGCATGCCGGAGTTGCGGCAAACCAGATTGGTCAAATATTCCACATAATCCTTATACTCATCAAGCGAGAGGGTTTCAATATCTTTAAACAAAAATTCAGCCCAGGTTTTTTCTTTTTCTACACACGCTTTGATAAAGGCGAGCGAGCGTTCCAACCGTTCCTGCGTATTCAATTCCGGATTTTCCAACATCAAGATTTGCATCAACTCGCCATAGAAGACCGAGTGCTGCGTCTCGTCCGTTTTAATCAAATTGATCATGTTGTTGGAGCCGATCATCCGGTTGCTGCGCGCCAGCGAATGAAAGTAAGCAAACGTGCCGGTGAAATAAATCCCTTCCAGCACCAGGTAGGCCAGCAACGCATCGTACATTTTGTCCAGACTGTCTGGGTCATCAACATAGGTTTGGATGCGTTCGAAAATGCTTTGATTTCGCTCAACCAGCAACGGAATTTCCTTGGGAGCATTAAATGCCTGTTTCTTTTCATTGGAATCCAGCATGGTCGCGGTCAAATATTGATACGAACGGGCATGCAATCCTTCGAACGCGCCAATGAGCTGAATGTTGGCTGCCACGCTCGGATCGGTGCAGTAGTAGCCCAACAAGAAATTGAACCGATTGGCCACCGAATCCAGCTGGGTAAGCATACCGGTAGAAACGTTGTAGACGTATCTTTCGTCTTCGCTCAATGCGTGGCGGTACTGTTTCAAATCTTCATTCAGTCTGATTTCATCTTCGATCCAATAGTTGCTGAACATCGCCCGGTTCAAGGTCAGCATGCTCGGGTATTTGATATCGTCCCAATCGCAAATTCCGCTGGCTTCCCCTTTGAATACTTTCGTCGCCTTGTTGTTTACTTTTCCATTAAACACGCGAAATGGTTGCAAGATGTAGTCCTCCTTACTTACGCTTCACAAGCAATGCAATTCTCGGCACGGTTTACGGCGTTCGTATCCGAATAGGTGTAATACAATGTTTTCATTCCCATCGACCAGGCGCCGGTATGCAGGCGCAGCAATTCACTCGCCTTGATGTCTTTATGGACATGCAAATTGTGAGAAATGGACTGATCGACATGTTTTTGCGCGGCGGAAATGATCTTCAACGACCACATTTCATCCATTTCAAATGCGGATTTGTAATACCAGATCGTTTTTGCGCTGAAATTGGTCGGAACCATCGTCACGGACATCCCGACTTTTTCTTCCTGATAAATCACTTCGTACAAAGCATCGAGGGAAGGCGAGCCATTCATAATAATGCTGTTGCTTCCGGTCGGAGCAACGGCGCTCAGGTAAGAATTGCGCAAACCGCCGTTCATCACTTTTTCCTTCAGTTCCAACCATTCAGGCGAGTTGTAACCTCTTTCTTCAAAGAACTCGCCGGTATGCCATTTCGAACCTTCAAATAACGGATAGCTGCCTTTTTCCAGCGCCAGTTTATGCGAAGCCAAGATATTGGCATAAGCGATTTTTTCAAAAAGCTCGTCCACAAACTTGGAAGATTCCTCCGACTCCCAACGGATTCCTTTTTCCGCCAGCAGCGTGGCCAAGCCGAGCGCACCCGCTCCGACAGCGCGATACAACTGGTTCGTATAAGTCGCTTGCGGTACCGGCGTACGATTCAACCCGATCACGTTGTCGAGCAAGCGGAACTGAATGTCGACGACCCGCTGCAAATCGACATCCTGCGTGAACACATTATGCAGAACGAGGGAGCTCAGGTTACACGTTACGAGTCCTTCCCCTTTTTTGATTTCGATCACTTCGCCGTCTTCTTCCAGCGTTTTCTGGATATATTCATCCGGCAGCATGTTTTGCACGATCTCCGAGCAAAGATTGGAACCAAGCGGTACGCCGGCATGGCTGTTCGGATTCATGCGGGCACACGTGTCCGAGAAGTAAATGTACGGAACACCCGATGTCTTCTGACTCTCATAAATCTTTTTATAAATGTCGGTCGCTTTGACCGTCTTGGACAGCTCCAGATCAGCCCGCTCGGCGAGGCGATAGTGGTACGTAAAGGCATGATCTTCCTTGTTCGGCTCTTCGCCATCCTGCAGTTTTTTCTTGTCATACAGGAAGTTCAGGTCAAAGCCCAGCTTCGTGCGCACTTCATACGGATCAAACAAGGTCCAGTTGTCCCGATTGTTCAGTCTGCGCATAAATTCGTCATGCAGACAAATCCCGGTAAAAATCGAGTGAGCCCGCCGTTCCTGGGAGCCTGTTTTCAGGCGAAGGTCAAGAAAATCGATGATGTCCAAGTGGAAATCTGGCAAGTACAGCGCGAATCCGGCTTTCCGGCTGCCCAGCTGATCCACGTATTCGGCGATGGAATTGAGCACTCGCGCCATCGGGACAATCCCGGAAGCTCGTCCCTTATAACCGCGAATCCAGCTGCCTTCAGCACGGAGCAATCCCAGGTAGAAACCGACGCCGCTGCCGTTTTGGCTGAAAATCGATGCGTCCTTCCAAACATCGGCAATGCTGACCAAACTGTCATCAATGGTTTGGATGTGACAGGAACTCAGGCTTCCCATCGGTCTTCCCGAGTTCATCAGCGTCGGCGTGGCCAAACCGATGTAGTGATTGCTGAGCGCCCAGTAAGCCTCTTTTATGTATTCAAACCGTTTTTCCGGCTGCTCGTCCTTCAGCAAATATAAGGCGGTCGTCAAAAACCGCTCTTGCGGCAGTTCCAATGTTTCGTCATTATACCCCTTGGCCAAATAGTTTTTGTTGATTAAAAACAATCCGGCATAACTGAACAAGCGGTCTTTGTCTTTGTCGATCAGCTTGCCCGCAGCAATCAGTTCTTCTTTGGTGTAGCTTTTGATCAAGTCGTCGGAATAGATTCCTTTTTCGGTTAAAGAATAAACCAGAGAATAATAATCACCATATCCTTTGCGGTAGTCGAACCCACGTTCTTTGGAGGCTTGCTTGTACAGTTTTCTTCTCATTGCCGATGCGGCAAGGAAAGTAAAATGGGGATTGTATTTGTCGATCCGGTCATTGGCTTCGCGGATGATAAGATCAAACAGTTTCTCAGCCTCAACCTCTTTCTTGCTGGTAATATCCCGAATTAATTTTGCCTTGAGATCTGCAATCTGTTCAGCCGTGTATTCTTTTCCGGTATCATTGACAATCTCGTCAACAAAGCGACTGAACCGATTTTCGTCAAATTCTGATCTTTGAATGTGTGACTTGCGGTTTTTCGTTACAAGCGTCATAACTTCCTCCTACTACCTGTTTACTAGATATAGTTTTTCGATCGAAATATATCCGAGT
The DNA here is from genome assembly GCF_016908525.1 of Brevibacillus fulvus. Taxonomy (GTDB): domain Bacteria; phylum Bacillota; class Bacilli; order Brevibacillales; family Brevibacillaceae; genus Brevibacillus_G; species Brevibacillus_G fulvus. The sequence goes on along the minus strand of NZ_JAFBEB010000001.1, from coordinate 226,119 downwards.
CATCGCCTAGATGTAGTATCAATTATACTAAGCATTGTTTCTCCCGTCCACCTCTTCTTGCAAGCGTCTATCACACGAACTGACAAAAAATCAGAGATTTCGAGTCTCGCAAAACCCTTTCACCGTCTGCTGTCATTCGCGTTTCTCGCTTTGCCGGTCAGCCTGTGGACGGCACGAAAAAATAAGCCCCCAGTCCTAGATGACCGGGGGCAGCCAGCTCATCACCGTTTCGTGACTACTCGTCCCAAACCGTTACTTCTTCCATCACGTCGCCTTGCTTGATGTCGTTCACATACTCCATGCCGCTGACCACTTGGCCAAACACGGTATGCACGCCATCCAGATGCGGGAAAGCATCGTAGCAGATAAAAAATTGCGAGCTTCCGGTATCTTTCCCGGCGTGCGCCATCGAAAGCGCTCCGACAACGTGTTTGTGCGGATTTCCTTCTGTTTCACATTTGATCGTATATCCGGCGCCGCCGGTTCCTGTTCCGTAAGGGCAACCCCCCTGTGCGACGAAGCCGGGAATCACTCTGTGAAAATTTAAACCGTTATAGAAACCGGAGTTTGCCAGTTTCTCAAAATTTGCGACAGTATTTGGCGCTGCTTCCGGGAAGAATTCAATCACCACTTCGCCGCCATTTTGCAGCTTGATTTTGCCTTTTTTCAATTGAATCAATCACCTTTCCGTCATAGTTTGCAATCGGTCAGCCTCTTTCAGACCTTTTCTTATCTTACCATGTTCTGCGCGGAAAAGCCCGTTTTTGCTCTTTCTCGACATAAAAAAACAGGTCTCTTTCGCAAAAAAGACCTGTTTGCACGCTTATCGTTGCAGTTGTGCTCGCTGCGGCAAAATATCTTGCCGCACCAGATCGTCCAGGCTCTCCCGTTTGACGACCAGCTCTGCCCGGCCATCCTTGACGAATACAACAGCCGGACGCGCGATCCGGTTATAGTTGTTGGACATCGCATAACCGTATGCGCCGGTACTGGGAACCGCCAGGATATCGCCGGCTTGCGTAGCAGGAAGTTTGACATCCCAGATCAACATGTCGCCCGACTCACAGCATTTTCCGGCAATGGAAACCAGTTCGTCTGCTTCCTCCGTCATCCGATTGGCAACGGCCGCTTCGTAAACCGCCTGATACAACGCGGGACGCAGGTTGTCGGTCATTCCTCCGTTCACCGCCACATATTTGCGAACATTCGGGATTTCCTTGGTAGCACCGATCGTATACAACGTCGTCCCTGCATCCCCAACGATGCTGCGGCCCGGTTCGATCCACAATTCAGGCAATGGCAGACCTTTGTCGGCAAACTCGTTCCGCACAGTCGACGCGATTGTCTCGACGTACACTTGCGGGGCAAGCGGCGTATCACCGCTCACATAGCGGATGCCGAAACCGCCGCCAACGTTGAGCACCGAAGAGACGAAGCCAAACTGTTCTTTCGCTTCCGCGAGCAGCTGTGTCAATCTTTGGATCGCAATCACAAATCCTTCTGTTTCGAAAATTTGCGAGCCTATATGGCTGTGCAGCCCAAGCAGCCGGAGCGATTCGCTGTCCAAAGCATGCTGAACCGCCTGTAATGCCTGGCCACTCTGCACGTCAAATCCAAATTTTGAGTCTTGCTGCCCCGTGGAAATATATTCGTGAGTATGGGCTTCAACGCCGGGTGTCACCCGCAATAAAATTTTTACCTGTTTGCCCCGTTCTCCGGCCAATTCGTTCAGCAGTGCCAATTCATAAAAATTGTCCACGACGAAACAGCCGATGGCGGCGTCGAGCGCCATCACGATTTCTTCCGGTGATTTGTTGTTGCCGTGGAAGTGAATCCGCTCCGCCGGGAAACCTGCCTGCAAAGCTGTGTACAGTTCGCCGCCAGAGACGACATCCAACGAAAGGCCTTCTTCCTCGACCAGTTTGCACATCGCCATTGTACAAAACGCTTTGCTGGCATAAGCTACCTGAAAGGCCAGCCCGGAAGCTTGAAAAGCCTGTACAAAAGCGCGGCATTTCTCCCGTACTAACGCCTCATCATAGACATAAAGCGGGGTGCCAAACTGCTCCGCAAGGGAGACGCTATCGCAACCGCCTATTTCCAAATGTCCTTTTTCATTGATTCGACTCGTACCATGCAAATACATTGTTGTTGTCCTCCCCATCCTCAACTCACACATCCGCTATGCTCGCTCAACGCTTGGCCTGGCATGCCCTTCCTATAGAAAAACAACTGACGCGTGTCACGCCAGTTGCGATGTATTTAACCAAGTAAAGCAGTGTGCCCTAACTATATCATAGTCCGCGAAATGTTGACAATGGATTGTTTTCCTACTGTGCTTATTCCCGATAGGGATTACGCGACTTGACAATCGCCGGACGCTTGCTGTTCCCGATCGGCACCGCCAACCTGACGAGAATCCCCTTTAGCGCTTTGCCGTCGAAAGGAATAAGCGGCCACAAGTACGGTGTATCCAACGAACGCGTCAATGCCAGCGTCAGCAGGACAAGGAAAATCCCGACGACAAATCCCGGCACGGAAAAGAGCCCGACCATGATCACCAGGAAAATGCGGACGAGGCGGTTCGCCAAACTTAATTCATAGCTTGGCGTTGCAAACGTTCCGATTGCGGCGATTGCCAGATAGAGTATCACTTCCGGCGAAAATAACCCGACGTTAATGGCCACTTCTCCGATCAAAATCGCGGCAATCAAGCCCATTGCCGTCGCCAATGGCGTAGGCGTATGAATCGCCGCCATCCGCATCAAGTCAAGACCGACTTCCGCAAACAAGAACTGGGCGACCAGCGGCACTTTCCCCATTTTCTTGATCCCGATGAAGTCCAGTGCTTCCGGAATATAGTGCGGATTTTGCGCCAGCAGCAGCCAGAGCGGCAGCAAAAATATCGAAGCCAAAATCCCGAAAAACCGCACCCAGCGCAGATATGCCCCGACCACCGGTCTTTGCCGATACTCCTCCGCATGCTGAACATGGTGGAAATAGGTGGTGGGCGTAATCATCACGCTCGGCGACGTATCTACATAGACCAGCACATGGCCTTCCAACAGGTGAATGGCGGCAACGTCAGGACGCTCCGTATAACGCACGAGCGGAAACGGGTTTAACGAATGGCCCAAAATAAACTCCTCTACCGTTTTTTCCGCCATCGGAACTCCATCGATTTGCACGCTTTTCAATTTGTCTTTGATCGTCTCGATCAGCCGGGGATTGGCAACCTGGTCCAAATAGGCAATCGCGACGTCTGTTTTGGATCGGCTCCCGATTTGGAGAACTTCAAAGCGCAATCGTTCATCGCGGATTCTGCGGCGGGTTAGCGCTGTATTTATGACCAATGTTTCCGTAAAGCCATCATGCGCTCCGCGAACGACCCGTTCCGTATCCGGCTCTTCCGGCTGACGGCCGGGGTACGTCTTCGCGTCCATAATAATGGCTTTGCTTTCCCCGTCAATAATCAAGCCAACCTGGCCGACCAACAGCTTGTCAATAAATTCATCGATCAGTTTGACCGTGGCCAGTTGGAAGAAGGGAATATATTGATGATACAACTTTTCGTAGACATTGCTTTGCATATCCTGCTCTTGCAAATTATTCAAGTCGCGCAAGATCTGGGTGACCAACGCATTGTCGGCAAAGCCGTTTATGTAATAGAGAAAGATTTTCTTTTGGCCAATGTTAAACTCATGCTGGGCTACGTCAAAGGTGACTCCCACGCCCAGCTTGCTGTTCAATTGCTCCTTGTTCTGCTCCGCCTGTTCCGAGATCGGCAGCTTCCCTGTTGTCCCGGTTGCCATACCACCCACTCCTTTCCAAAATCCATTTGACCGCCTTCAGGGTAATGGGACAACCAAACCGCAGGCTGTCGCGCCCCTCCATCTTCCCGATATCGCCGATGCCGATCACATGGGGAATGTTGGCGGCCTGCAGAATATCCACCGTATCGCCGTAAATGCGGCTCTCCAGCGTTTTGTCGCGATATCCATCCTTATCCACCGCATCCTCAATGATATTGCCATGATTGTCGATGGAGACCGGCACTTGAATTCCGCTGACCCACTTTGTATTGGAAGCAACTGCAATCGCACCCAGCACTTCGATGTCAGGATGACGGATCACATATTCGATCGCCTGCTCGCCCCGTCCTCGTCCGTAGTTGCCATTATCGTCAAACATGACCAGCACAGGATCATTGGCCGCCATTTTGATCAATTCCACCATTTGCTCTCCCGTCAACGGCGTCGGATTGCCTGCTGACAACGAGATGCAACGGCCGCCTACTTGCCTCGCTACTGATTCCACTGCTTTTTGGGCGATGTAGTCTCCATCGGTAATGATTACGATTTTTCGGCGTTTCCCGTTCATCAGCCCATCACCCCCCGCTCCCCGCGTGTTCAGCCTTTTGCCCGAAATGCGAGAGACGCGAAGAATCCGAACACGATCGCCGCGGAAATTCCCGCACTGGTTACTTCAAAGATACCCGTCAACACACCGATCACCCCGTGTTGCTGAGCTTCCTGAATCGCCCCGTGATAAAGCGAATGTCCGAAGCTGGTAATCGGTACAGTGACGCCTGCCCCGGCAAAATCGATCAACGGGTCGTACACTCCCAGAAAATCAAGCGCCACACCGACGACTACCAAAGTGCTCATAACATGTGCGGGCGTCATTTTTCCAATATCCAGCATCAATTGGCCAATGACACAAATCAACCCGCCGATCAAAAAAGCAATCGCGTAATCCATCATTTTTCAAGCACCTCCTTCGAACGCCACAGCGTGGGCGATGCAGGGGATGGCTTCCCCTTGCTGGTAGCTGATCGGACTCAGCAGCGCGCCGGTTGCGCAAACGAGCACGCGTTTCATGGCGCCGCGTTGCAGCTGGTTCATGATATAACTGTAAGTGACAACCGCGCTGCTGGCACAGCCGCTGGCACCGGCGAAAACTTCCTGTTCCGGGGAATATACCATCAGGCCGCAATCATTGTAGACCTTGTCCATATTAAATCCTTCTTTCTCCAGCATCTCCTTGGCGATCGGATAGCCGATCCCGGCCAAATCGCCGGTGACGATCAAATCATAGTCCTGCGGCTGTCTCCCCGTATCCTGGAAATGGGCGATCATTGTCGAAACGGCTGCAGGAGCCATTGCCGAGCCCATATCAAGCGGATCTTTCATGCCCATATCGACCACTTTTCCGATCGTTGCGTAAGTCAGTCGCGGGCCGTTTCCGCCGATGCCGACAACCGCCGCCCCCGCTCCGGTGACGGTCCATTGTGACGAAGGCGGTTTCTGCCCGCCATATTCGGTTGGGTAGCGATATTGGCGCTCCGCCGTGGCGTTGTGGCTGCTGCAGGCGGCAATCGCCCGTTCCGCAAATCCGGAATTGACCAGCGCGGCCGCATTGGCCAATGTCAGCATCGAAGTCGAACAAGCGCCGTACATCCCCAACGTCGGGATGCTGAGCAATTCCGCCGTAAAATTGGCAGTAATATTTTGGTTCAACAAATCGCCCGCCAAGAGCAAATCAATCTGGTCTTCCTTTAAATTTGCTTTTTTCAATGCAATTTGAATGGCATCTTCCAGCAATTTTCGCTCCGCTTTTTCCCAGGACTTTTGACCGGCATATATATCCGGATAAATTTTGTCAAACAACGAAGCGAGCGGGCCCTTTCCCTCTTTCGGCCCAACAACCGTGGCAGATGCCTGAACCCGCACATCCTCGGTGAATTGCCATGTCTGCCGGCTTACCCGACTTTTGGGCGCTGCAACCATCGTACTCATCTGCTATCCCCCATTCCCGAACTTAAAGTAAGCGAAAGATCGTTTTAATCAGTCCTGCGACGAACGCCGCGACCACGCCAAACACGATAACCGAGCCGGCCAGTTTAAACATGTTTCCGCCAACTCCCAACACGTACCCTTCGCTGCGGTGTTCAATTGCTGCCGAAGCGATCGAATTGGCAAACCCGGTAACGGGAACAGCCGAACCTGCTCCGGCATATTGTCCAATTTTGTCATATACACCAAGACCGGTAAGCAAGGCGGAAAGAAAAATAAGCGTCGCTACCGTCGGATTCCCCGCTGTCTTTGGCGTAAAATGAAACACATTTATATAGATGTTTTGCAAAAACTGACCGAACAGACAAATCGTCCCGCCCACCCAAAATGCGCGCCACGTGTTTAATACGACATTGCGTTTAATTTGATATTTTGCCGCTTGCTGTTTATACATCTCTTTCGTCATATGTAAGCCGGAAGCTTGTTTCGCTTTTGTTGCCACTGTGTTCACTCCTTTACATGTCCTCGTTCGTCTTTGACAGCTCAATTCGGGCAAGTAGTCAAGCAGTCTCCGGTAGTCGATAGTATGTGCGCCAACAGTTGAGAACATACAAAAAGACCAGTCAAGCTAATGCTCGATCTGGTCTCGAATCGTTTGCAAGATTCGTTTTTCCAAGCGGGATACTTGTACCTGGGAGATGCCCAACCGCTCGGCCACTTCCGATTGTGTCTGGTCCTTGTAATAGCGGAGATAGACAATCAGCTGCTCTCGCTCCGTCAGTCTGCTGATCGCATCTTTCAGCGCGATCTGCTCGAACCATTTGCCCATGCTGTCATCGGCAATTTGGTCGATCAACGTGATCGGATCGCCATCATTCTCAAATACCGTTTCATGGATTGACGATGGCGCTCTGCTGGCCTCCTGCGCAAAGACCACTTCTTCCGGCGTAATACCGACAGCCTCCGCCACTTCTCCGATTGTCGGCGATCGGCCGAAATGCTTGTACAGCTCATCCTTGGCCCGCCGTACCCGATTCGCCATCTCTTTCAGGGAACGGCTGACTTTCACTGTACCGTCATCCCGCAAAAATCGCTGGATTTCTCCGATAATCATCGGCACGGCATAGGTGGAAAATTTCACATCATACTGTAAATCGAACTTGTCCACAGCCTTGAGCAACCCGATACAGCCAATCTGAAACAAATCGTCGGCCTCATAGCCCCGATTGATAAAACGCTGAACGACCGACCACACCAAGCGGATATTGCTGTTGACCAACAGTTCCCGCGCTTCGTTGTCTCCGCTTTGGCTCTTGGCGATCAGCTCTTTTACCTGTTCGTTTGTCAGAAATGGCTGACTTGCATTTTTGATATCAGCTCCCATAAACACTACCCCTAATTCTGCATGGCTTTAGTTAGTGAAAGGCGCTTGGTTAAACGAATCTTGGTACCTTGTCCGATGATTGTAGCCACTTCAATCGAATCCATGAAATTCTCCATAATGGTAAAGCCCATTCCGGAACGTTCCAGCTCCGGTTTCGTCGTGAACAAGGGCTGCATCGCCTGCTCGACATCTGCAATCCCTTTGCCGTTATCCTCAATCTCCAACTCGACGATATCTCCTTCCAAGGCGACGGATATGCGCACCGTCCCTTCCGGATTCTCTTCGTAACCGTGAATAATCGAATTGGTCACTGCCTCGGAGACAACCGTCTTGATTTCCTCGATCTCTTCCAGCGTCACATCCAGTTGCGAGATAAACGAGGCAACGGCGATCCGGGCAAACGATTCGTTCTGGCTGAGTGCGGCAAACTCCATCGTCATAAAATTGCGTTTGATCATCTCAGGCCACCCCCAACACGTTCAGCGCTTCCAGTTCGTTTTCACGGAACTTGATCACCTTGAACAAGCCTGACATTTCGCAGATCCGGTAAATCGTCGGATTGATCGAGCAGACGATCATTTCCCCGTTGCGTGCGGAGATTTGCTTGTACCGGCCGAGAATGACACCAATACCGGAACTATCCATAAACGACAGATCTGCCAAACTTAATACAATATGCCGAAGGTTAGGGTCGCGAAGAACTTCCTCCACCTTTGTGCGCAATTCGTCAGCTGAATGATGGTCCAACTCCCCCTGAAGCCGAACAACCAGTACCTCCTGTTTTGTCTCCATTTCGATCCGCAAACTCATCGTTGGCACACTCCTTCTTCCCGTAATAACCTCTGTTTTCTCCTTGCTCACATCCATTTCCTGCCAGCCGACAAAAGAACAAAAAAATCGAGCAGCCTTTTTGTTTCTTTCGGGGCAACTCGATTCTTTTCGCGAGTTTTCGTGTTGTGGATCTACTGGTAGCTGATCAGAACGTCTCTTGTCGTTCGCTTGAGAATCTCCCAGAAACCTGCTTGGGCGATCGTTTTCGCCGGATAAAGTTCAACCCGCGACACTTCCTTGCCATCTTTCGTCCGGATAAAAATATGGCCAACGACGTCGCTGTTTTTAACGGGGGCCTTTAACGTCGGCTTTAACACAATCTGTTTCTCGTACATGTCAGGCGTTTCCCCTTTTTTGGTTAACAGACTGACCGATTGTGTCGTGATCACGTTCACTTTTGGCAGAAGACCCTTATCCACCATCAATTCTTTGATGACATCCCCTTTTTTGTAGACGGGGAACACTTGATAATGATTAAATGCATAGTTAAACATGGAAGTGACTTCGCTGTTGCGTGTTTTCGTATCCGGCTCGCCCAGGACCACGGCAATGACCCGCATATTGTTTCGTTTCGCGGTAGCGGTCAAGCAATAGCGCGCTTGTGAAGTAAACCCTGTCTTTAAGCCGTCGACTCCTTCGTAAAAACGAACCAGGCGGTTGGTATTGACCAACCAGAACGGATTGGCACTTTCTTTGCGCAGGTAATCTTGATAAATACCGGTAAACTTCGTAATGATTTCATGTTTCAGCAATTCCCGCGACATGATCGCAATGTCCATCGCGGAGGAATAGTGATTTTCGGCCGGCAAACCGTTTGCATTGACAAAGTGCGTATTTTTCATTCCCAGCTGTTTCGCCCGCTCGTTCATTTTCGCGACAAACGCTTCTTCCGTTCCGCCGATATGTTCAGCCATCGCTACGGAAGCATCGTTACCGGATGCGATCGCAATCCCTTTGATCATATCCTCGACGGTCATTTCCTCACCTGGCTGCAGAAAAATTTGCGACCCGCCCATCGATGCCGCATGTTCGCTCGCCCGCACTTTGTCGGTCAATTTGAGCTCCCCGCGGTCGATCGCCTCCATAATCAAGAGCAATGTCATCACCTTGGTAATGCTGGCCGGAGGAAGCTTCTCGTTTGCGTTCTTTTCATAAAGGATCGTGCCAGTGTCCGCTTCCATTAAAATCGCCGAGGACGCATGCGGTGCAATATTCAGCTTTTCTTCGGCTGCGTGGACCGTTGTTGAAGAAAAACAGGCAATGCTGAGCAATGAGCAAATGGATATCCGCAACAATTTTTGCATAGCTGACTCTTCCCTCCATTTCATGTTCTTATTCTCTCCGGACGCACAGGAAAATATTCACATAAAGGCGGGATCGAAAAAAAATCGGCTCCTCCGTCAACTTGGCTGAGCAAAGCAAAAAAGAGCACGCATGGAAAACTGCTGTGCTCTCTTTCATTTGCCAAAAAATCCGATTTTCCGTTGAAAATAAGCCTGTCTGTCTTATTCCGAGACTTGCAGTTTCAGCCAACCTGTCTCCATTTGTGCAAGCACGCATTGCGCCTGCCTGCTCAGAAAGCGTCAGCACCGCCACCGCCGCCTGAGTCTCCGCCGCCTGAGTCTCCGCCGCTGTTGGAATTCCCGCTTCCATCATAGCTGCCGCCGCTGTCTCCGGAAGAACCGCCATCGCTTTTGCTCTTGAACCATTTCGCGGTTTTGTTCTGGGGCCTATCTGGCGTCAAGCCGGTCGTTGGCAACCAAGGAAGCAAATCGGCAAAAAGCGTTTCCGGCTCAACATTGCGGACGAATGCCGGTCCGACCTCCAACAAAATCGCGTAAGGCATCAATCTCTCCAAGCTGTCCGCACGTTGCGAATCGAGACCGCTTCCTTCGGCAAGCTGTGTCCGCCATTTCTTGATCGCCGCCCGATAGGCAAGCACTTCACTCGACTTGCGGATGGATGGAATGAACGCAAGCAACAAGGGAGACAACAAAGTCGCCAGCAAATAGCTTCCTGTAACAGCACCGTCATCCGAAATCAGACAGCCGGCAAAAAAGCAGACGGCGAAAAAACCGTACATCCAACGTTTACGCGGAAATCTCCACAGCGAGAGAAACGCGAGAACAGCCAGAATGATGCCGAACACCCACAACTCGGTCACGAGCACATCTGCGTATAGCAAAAACAGCACTGTCAGAAAATGGATGATGAGCATCGCGATCGTCAACTGCTTCCGCAGTCGGCTAGGCCGAAACAAAGTCGCAAACGGCTGTTCCAAACGAAGCAACTGTGCCCATTCCCGGAAATAGCTTTGAAAGACCTGATATTTTTTTCGATAGTTTTGTACTCTGGTCCGGTTCTTTTGTTCGGTTTTGGTCGGTCCGGCAATCGCATCCAAGCGGAATTGCAGCCGATTCTCCTGTTTTTGGAACAACCAATCAAGCAAATACTGCTCGTAACGGGTCAAATCTGCCCGATTTCCAATGAACGTAAACAGATAGGTCTGTTTCGGCCCGTCCTTTTCCCGTAAAAACCGTTTGTTGGCGGTCACTTGCTCTACTTTTAACCGACCTTTCTGATAGAGCGAAAACAAGCCGGCCAGAAAATCGTTCTCCTGCAGACGTCCGTTCCGGTATAAATAGGAAATAAACAAGGGATCGGCCGCTGCCAAGTCAGCAAAGGTAATCTTGGCCCGGATTGAACGGAACCGTCGGAACAAGTGATCCAGCACGAGACAGCCAAACCCGACAAGAATGAGCACCAAGATGAATTGGTCCATTTTGGCGGCAAGCGACAGCAATCGCCCTCGCTCGCTATAACGATTTTCCTGTCGTTCTGCCTCCTGGATCAGTTGTTCCTTGCTTTGCTCGGAACGGTAATAACGCGCCTCCGTCAACAGCTGCTCCGGAAACAGCAGATGAATTTCCGAGTCTTGATAGGCCGGCAAGAAATCCGTTTGATACGATATAGTCCGGTTGTCAACGTTCGTGATGCGGCCCCCGGAACGATCGAAAAGATAGAGATGCAAATCATCCGGCGATACGTTGTCAGGCAGATGCAGCTCGATCGTTACATGATGCAAATCTGTTTCGTTCGAATCATCAAAAAATGCCCAATAAAATTTCGCCGTATCCTTCAATCTTTTTGCCGCCGCATCAATCCGATAGCGATAAAAGACACGCTTCGTTTCCTTGCTGGACGGTGAATAACTGTAAAACGTTTCCGCATCCTGTGTCGTTTCCAACAATGTTCCGTCCTCGTAAGCAAACTCGCCCAGCTGTTTGTTCGCGGGAGGCAGATACGCCTCAAAATATTCAATATTTTCATAATCGCCAATCGTTCGAACCATCCCGTCATACTGGCCGCGAAAAGTATAGGTGTACAATTCCTCCACGTACAAATCGCCATCCGGCAAAAGCTCCGCCTGAATATCAACACGATCGATCGTAAAACCGTCGCTCTCCTCGCTGCATCCGGCCGCCAGCAAAATCAGCATGAGAAAAGCAGACATTGCCAACATCTTTTGCCACTTTCGCACGATATCCCATCCCTCACCAACGCAAAACGTATTCGGCTCATTTTAACATACGATTTCCACTATTTGCCCAATACTTCTGATCTAAAAAAAACCTACCCGACACCAGAAGGACTGGTTGTCAGGTAGGCTTTTGGACCTATAATGGTTGTCAGATCGAAAAGCGTTCCACTTGTTCTGTCAAGTTTTCGGCCAGTTCCCGCACTTCTTCCACTCGTTGGTTAATGCGGGCGATGGAACTCAGTTGCTCATCAATCGTTTTCACGACATCGCGAATCGAGTCGTTGATTTCCCCGGACATCCGCGACAATTGCTGCATGGAAGTGGTCACGACCTGATTGCCGGCTGCCATTTGTTCAGACGTCGCGGTCATCGCTTCGCTTTGTTCGGCCGCTGATTGGATGTCAGTGACGATGTGCTGGAATGATTGGCCGACCGTCTCCACCGATTGCAAACTCGTATGGACCATGCCGGCGATGTGATCCATATGCTGACTCATCGTCATCGCCTCTTCATTGATGGAAAAGGCGATACCGGCGATTTTTCCTGAAAAATCACTGCTTTGCTCCGCCAGCTTGCGAACTTCGCTGGCAACAACGGAAAAGCCGCGTCCTGCTTCTCCCGCTCTCGCCGCTTCGATTGCAGCATTGAGTGCAAGCAGGTTCGTTTGCGAGGCAATCCCTTTGATCATTTCCACAATGCTGGTAATTTCCTTGGCGCGATCACGCAAATTGTGCATTTGCTGCGCCGTGTTTCCAACCTCGTGCGTCACTTGGCGGACTTTTTCAATCACTTCTTTGACCAGTTGCGTTCCGCCTTGTGCCCGCTCAAACGTATTGGAAGTCGCAACCGCTGTCGCTTCTGCCGCAACGGCCACTTGCTCAACACCGGTGGAAATTTCCGAAACCGTATTGACCGAAGCTTGTACTTCGTTCGTCTGTCTTTCTACCCTTTCGGAGATTTTGGATATATTGTCCGTAATCATGCTGATCGCATCTTTGTTATTTTGCGCGTACAAATTTAATTCGTCCGCGGCCGAATGCAAATACTTCGCCTGATGTTGCACCGTGGCGATCAACTGCCGCAGTTCGGCGACCATTTTATTCATGGTCCGACCTACCAAAGCAAGCTCGTCATTGCCTTTCACCTGAACTTCCACACTGAAATTGCCGCTGCCGATCCGTTCCATATCTTTGGCTATTCCAAACAGCGCCTGGCGAATGCGTTTGGCAAACCACCAGATCAAGCCGGCGGCGATCACGATGATCGGAATGCTGAACAGCAAAAAGTACCAGCCCATGTTGTTGATTTCGCCATAGACCTCACTTGTGCTGGTCGTCAAAACGACATTCCACTTCAATGTGGGAATCGGAGCAAAAGCGGCAAAAGCAGCTTGGCCATTGTCATTGTATAAGACGCTGTTGCTCATTTCGTTTTTCATAAGTTGCATCATTTCTTGGTAGTCACTGTTTTCGGCTAATTGAAGTTTGAAGTTATTCGCCGGATTTTTGTGGGCAACCACCAGTCCATCTGCTTTCACCAGGAAGGCGTATCCTTGCTTCATAAAAGAAATTTCCTGCATTTTCGCCAGCAAAGGTTCCACTGTAAACGCCACAACCAACAGACGACTCTTGTCGGCATTTTTTTCACCGACCGGACTGGCGATATAGACGAAGCCTTTTTCGGCGTTCGGCAAGATTTCTTCATCCGAGACAACCGGTGCTCCGGTGGTCATCGCCCGGAGAAAATACGCTTTTTTGCTGAAATCGTCATCCGTTCTGCCCGTTAACGAATACACCATCTTCCCGGATTGGGTATCGACGAGAAAAATCTTATAAATGTCTTTATTGCTCTGTTTCAACAACTGAAACTGTTCCATAATCAACGGTTCAAGATCAGTCGTCATCACTTTTTTGGCCGCCGTCTGCACGGTTGCTTCGACGATCTCCTGTGCCCATTCGTTAATCTCGTCACTATGTTGTTCAGCAAGCATCCTGGCCTGCGTGGAAGTGATCTCAATTAACGTTTGCTTTGAGTAAGAAAGTGCAATAAATTGCAAAGAGACAATAATGACGATAACGAGAATAATTCCAAAAGCGATCATTTTGGCAGCAATCGAACCACGCAGCAGATTGCGTGCCGATTGCAATTTGTCTGAAACTTGCCAATTGCCGGTTGGCGGAAATCGAACAGGTTTCCGGCTTTGGCCGTTTTTTCTGTTTCTGACGGCCGCTATTTTTTTGCCAATCTCTGTTGCTTTTTTCGCGATATTCCCCAATTTCCATCTCGGCATGGTCCTCAGCCCCCCAGTTACAATAAAAGAAAATAATGGAAATGTATATTTAGGAAAAGGACCCACATGGCATAAAGAAGGTTTATGCTGTGTGGGCCCCAATACCTGCATATCCATAATTTATCTTGCTGTTCGTTCTGGGTGTCGTTTATGAATCAGGTTGTAAGCGGTCAAGGGACCGTTGAGCGCAATCGCGAGGATCGTCTCCCGACACAATCGGGAACCGTCCATTAATTATACAAGTGACATGCGCTAAAATGGCCTGGTTCAATTTCTTTCCAGACTGGTTCATGCACAGCGCACTCCGGCATCGCCTTCGGGCAGCGAGTGCGGAAGTGACAGCCGCTCGGCGGGTTCAACGGACTTGGCACATCCCCTTGCAAAACAATCCGTTCGCGTTTCCGCTCAATTTCCGGATCCGGGATCGGAATAGCGGAAAGCAGCGCTTGCGTATACGGATGCAGCGGTTTGTCGTAAAGATCCTCACTCTTGGCAATTTCCACGATTTTCCCCAAATACATTACCGCAACGCGATCGGAGATATATTTCACCATGGACAAGTCATGGGCGATAAACATATAAGTCAGCCCCATTTTTTCTTGCAGTTGTTCCAGCAAGTTGACGACTTGTGCCTGAACGGATACGTCCAACGCCGAAATCGGCTCGTCGCAAACGATAAATTTCGGTTCGACCGCCAGCGCCCGCGCGATCCCAATCCGTTGACGCTGACCGCCGGAAAATTCATGCGGAAACCGGTTGATATGTTCCGGGTTCAGACTGACCAGGGACAGCAGTTCCTGAATGCGTTCCTTCCGTTTTTGGCCGGACGCCAAACCGTGAATGTCCAATGCTTCCCCGATAATATCGCCTACAGTCATCCGCGGATTCAAGGAGGCGTACGGGTCTTGGAAGATCATTTGCATATTCCGGCGCATCGCTTTCATCTCTTGGGGATTCAACTCCAAAATATTTTTCCCCTCAAACAACACTTCGCCGCCGGTCGGTTCATACAAACGCAAAATCGTACGTCCCGCCGTCGATTTCCCGCAGCCGGATTCGCCAACGACCCCTAATGTTTCCCCGCGTTTAATGTCAAATGAAATATTGTTAACCGCTTTTAATGTATTTCCGCCTACATTAAAAAACTTTTGCAAATTGCGGACTTCAAGCAGTGTGTCGTTTTTTTCCAATGTGCTCCTCCCCCTTCTATGATTTAACCCGCTCTTTTGCTAATTGATGGTGCAGCCAGCAAGCAGCTTGATGAGATTCACCGACTTGTTGCAATTCCGGATCGTATTGCTGGCAGACACGCATCGCTGATTCACAGCGGGCGGTAAACCCGCAGCCGACCGGGGGGCGCAGCAAATCAGGCGGGGTACCGAAAATCGGTGTCAATGGTTCGTCCTTGTTTAAATCCAGGCGCGGCACGGAACGCAATAACCCTTTTGTGTAAGGGTGTTGCGGGTTGTAGAAAATTTCATCAACCGTTCCCGATTCTACCACTTTGCCGGCGTACATGACGATCACCCGATCGCACATCTCGGCGACGACACCCAGATCATGGGTAATCAAAATAATCGAGGTATCCATTTTTTTCTGCAAATCTTTCATCAGATCAAGAATTTGCGCCTGAATCGTCACGTCGAGAGCCGTGGTCGGTTCGTCCGCAATCAGCAGTTTTGGCGAGCAAGCCAGCGCGATGGCGATCATCGCCCGCTGTCTCATCCCGCCGGAAAATTCGTGCGGATATTGCAACACACGTCTTTCCGGCTGCGGAATACCAACCATTTTCAGCAATTCAATCGCCCGTTCGCGCGCGGCGCTCTTGCTCATCTTCTGATGCTTGATCAGACCTTCCATGATTTGCGTACCGATCGTCAAGGTTGGATTGAGCGATGTCATCGGATCTTGGAAAATCATCCCGATCTCTTTCCCGCGAATCGCTTCCATTTCTTTTTTCGATTTTCGAATGATATCTTCACCGTTGAACAAAATTTGTCCGCTTTTAAATTCACCGGGCGGCATCGGAATCAGTTTCATAATCGATTGCGCAGTTACGGATTTTCCACTGCCGGACTCCCCGACAATCGCGACCGCTTCCCCGCGGTTC
This sequence comes from Brevibacillus fulvus, assembly GCF_016908525.1. Lineage (GTDB taxonomy): Bacteria > Bacillota > Bacilli > Brevibacillales > Brevibacillaceae > Brevibacillus_G > Brevibacillus_G fulvus. Next base: position 210,168 of record NZ_JAFBEB010000001.1, on the reverse strand, counting down.
ACATGAAAATTAACGCCGCGGACTGCTTTTACCTCTCCCGCATAAGTGTGGAAGGAGACTTGCAAGTCTTTTACATCAAGTATACGGTCCATTCTGCGATCCCTCCTATTTACGCAAGCGTGGGTCTACAGCATCGCGTATCCCATCACCTAACAAGTTAAAGGCGAGCATCGTTAGACTGATAAAGACAGCCGGGAACATGAGTCGCCATGGGTAATACCTCATCGCCGACAAGCCGTCCGAGGACATCGTGCCCCAGGACGCTACCGGAGCGGATACCCCTAAACCAATAAACGACAGGAACGATTCTGAAAAGATGGCTGTCGGTACAGACAAGCTCAGCGTCACGATAATCGGTCCCAACGCATTGGGAATCAAATGTTTGAAGATCAGCCGGACGTTGTTCGCACCCAAAGAACGGGCAGCAAGCACATACTCCTGCGCTTTTAACAACATCATTTGCCCGCGGACAATCCGCGCCATCCCGATCCAGCCGGTAATACTCAAAGCAATAATAATGGTCACTACCCCAGGGTCCATGATCACCATCAGCAAGATCACGACCAGCAAATACGGAATCGCATAAAGAATATCGGCAATCCGCATCATGATCTCATCTACTTTGCCACCGAAAAATCCGGCGATTCCTCCCCAGATTACCCCGATAACGAGGTCGACAAGCGCAGCCGCTACGCCCACTTCCAAGGAGATACGCGCGCCATACCAGATCCGGATAAACATATCCCGGCCCAAATCATCCGTCCCAAACCAATGCTCGGCAGAAGGCTTTTTATTTTTGCCTGCCAAGTCGGTTGAATAGTAGTTATGTTCGCTAAACATCGGAATGAAAATTGCACACAGCACAAGAATGACAATAAATGCCAGAGAAATCATCGCCACTTTATTGCCGCGCAGCCGGCGCCAAACGTCTGCCCAAAAGGAAAGGCTTGGCCGCTGAATCTCTTCCGCTTGTTTCAAATCCATCGAAATCGGTTCAAAAAGTTCTTTGGACAATTGCATCAGATCATTACTCCTTTCCGGTTCCACCAAGCTTAATTCGAGGGTCAACCAAAGTGTAGGCAATATCAACCAGCAAGACCAATACGACCAGAATGATTGAGTAGAATACCGTTGTTCCCATAATTACCGTGTAGTCGCGGTTGGTAATGGAAATAACAAATTCACGTCCCAATCCCGGTACCCCGAAGATACGCTCAATGACAAAAGCACCTGTTAAGATGTTGGCAAGCAATGGACCGAGATAAGTAATGACCGGCAACAACGCGTTGCGGACCGCATGCTTCACGGTGGTTGTCAAAGTGCTTAACCCTTTTGCTTTTGCCGTTTTGATGTAGTCTTGCGAAAGCACTTCGATCATGTTGGACCGAATCAAGCGGGCAATAAAGGCAAGCGGTGTCGCAGACAAAGCTACTGCGGGCAAGACTGTATATTTGAACGATTCCCACTTTGCAATCGGAAACCAGCCCAGTTTAATCGCAAAGAAATATTGCAGGAATGCGGCCAAAATAAAACTTGGGACAGACAACCCAATCGTGGCAATGACCATCGAGGTAAAGTCCGGCCATTTCGTATGCTTAAGCGCCGCGATAATACCAAGAATAATTCCGCCGAAAAGTGCGATAATCAGTGCTTCAATCCCCAAATAAGCGGAAACAGGGAAACCTCGATTAATTATTTGATTGACTGTCGAAGATTTCTCCGTGAAAGATGGACCTAAATCCCAGGTAACGACACCTTTCAAATAATCAAGATACTGCTGAAACACCGGTTTGTCCAATCCATATTTTGCTTCCAGCGCTGCTTTGATTTCGTCCGGAACATTTTTCTCCGAGGTGAACGGTCCACCCGGCACAGCTTTCATAATGAAGAAGGTAGCCGTTACGATGAGAAAAATGGATAGAATCATAAACAAGATACGCTTACCTAGATAACGGAACAATCTCTTTACCCCCTCTGTAGATTTTGTTGCTTTCACTTCCCATTTTTACACTGCACACAATTCACGCACCTTGGAACAGTGCAAAAATCGATTGTGTAATCCCAACCAGTCTTGACCTCTTGTGTTTTTCTCTCTCTCTTTCTGATTTCGCCTGGAAACAAGCAGATGATTCGCATAAGTTAAGGTATATGGAGATGTCCATATACCTTAACGTGAGCACCTACAATCTGATCTGAAAATCACTTATGAAAGATTATTTCTCAATGTCAGCCCATTTGAAGTCGATGTCGCCCAATCCGCTGACTTGTACGCCTTTGACGTAGTCTTGTTTCACCCAGGAATCGGTATAGAAGTAGATGGGTGCAACAGGCATTTCATCAACGAAGATTTTTTCAGCCTGTGCCAAAATTTCTTTCCGTTTCGCCGGATCTTTCTCCAGCGCGGATTGGTTCAGCAATTCTTTAAATTGCGCATTTTCCCAACGCGTATCGTTGTTCCCGCCATATTTATCCTTGAACAATTCCAGGAAGTTGATCGGGTCGTTAAAGTCACCCAACCAACCCATACGGCCGATTTGGAACTTCCCTTGGTGCAAATCTTCGATGTAAACTTTCCACTCGGTATTGGCCAGTTTCACATCTACGCCGAGATTTTTCTTCCATTGGTCCTGAATCGCTTGAGCGATTTTTTCGTGGTTGCTGTCGGTATTGTAGGAAAGCGTGATTTCCGGCAGTTTGGAAATGCCCAGCTCCTGCATACCTTCCGCCAGCAATTTTTTCGCCGTCTCCACATCGTTGTCTTTGAAGTAGCCATCCGGATTAAGTGACATCGATTGAGGAACAGCACCCAAAGCAGGCAACTGGTTCAATTGCAGGATGTTATCGATGATCGCTTGACGGTTGATCGCATACGCAAACGCTTTGCGGATTTTCACATTGTTGAATGGAGGTTGCTCGGTATTAAATTTATACCAATACGTACCCGCGATCGGTTGGGTGATTACTTTGCCTTCTTCTTTCAAAGCCGGAACGACGTCAACCGGAAGCGAGTTCAACGGTGCCCCAGCCCAATCCAGCTCACCGTTTTCATACATTTGCAATTCGGTGTTGGAGTCGTTTACCATCGAGAATTCGACTCTGTCCAATTTTACATTGTCTTTATCCCAGTAGTTTTCGTTTTTCTCGATCGCCAGTTTGTTTTTGTGTTCCCACTCAACCAGTTTGAACGGACCGTTACCAACGTGCGTGCTCGCTTCATTCGCCCAGTTCGGATTGCTTTCCACGACTTTTTTGTTAACCGGGAAGTACGTGTAGAATGCGGTCAGTTCCAGGAAGTATGGTGTCGGATTCTCCAGTTTCACTTCCAGCGTTTTATCATCCAGCGCTTTTACGCCGACTTCATCCAGGCTGACTTCACCTTTGTTCGCTTTTTCCCCGTTTTTGATGTAGTACAATTGGTAGGAATAGTTGGCAGCTGTTTTTGGATCAAGCACGCGTTTCCAGGCAAATTCAAAATCTTGGGCTGTGACCGGATCACCATTGCTCCATTTTGCGTCACGCAAGTGGAAGGTATAGGTAAGTCCATCTTCAGAAACATCTATTTTCTCAGCGGCAGATTCGATCGGTTTGTTATCTTTCAGACGGGTTAACCCTTCAAAAGTCGCACGTACAACCGCACCGGACGTGGAATCTTCCGCCAGTCCAGGGTCAGCGGTCGGAGGCTCGGAAGCGAAGTTCATCCGCAATACTTTCTTCTCTGTGCTGCCGGAATCAGAAGCAGCGCTGTTTTCCCCTTGTGATTGTTCTCCTGAGGAAGACTGGCCTGGCGCACCGCAACCTGCCATTGCCACACTTAGCATCGTAATGGAACTGATAAGTGCAAACACTGTCTTTTTCAATACAATAACCCCCATTTACTTTATCTGTCTCTTCTTGCAAAGATTCTGAAAATGAACAGACTACCCTTCTCTGCATCAACCCCTTTCAAGCAGTCAACTTGATTGCATACGATTAACTGCAAAGAAATTGTTGAGACATTTCTGAGAATGTAAAAGAGATACTTAACACTCCGTCTATTACATTAAAAATATACGGAATTTCTAGGACTGTCAACGATATTAGCCTGTTGTAAAAATAAAAAATTATAAAAATCTGTAAATTACCAACTTATTTCCTTTATTTATTTTCTATCATTTGGTTAGCTTCTCACTGCTTGATGAAGAGAGAAAACTCATTGAGTAAATACTCTCTCTGGATCGCCGCCTTGAGACAGTGAAAACCCATCAACAAGCGTCAATGGGTTTTCTTTCTTTAGATTATTTTATAAATAAACGGAGAAGCTTGGACCGGGCTTTCCGAGATCTGGAAAGCTGCTTCCACCTCCGGTCTGGCTGTATCGAGCAACTTTTGCTGATTGGCATAAACCGTAGCCAGCACTTCGCCTTTTTCGGCAAAATCGCCCACTTTCTTTTGCAACACAATGCCCACGGCCAAATCTATCTTTGTCTCTTTCGTCAATCTGCCTGCTCCCAGCAAAACAGACGCATGCCCGATATTTTCGGCATTGATTTCCGCGATATAGCCAGCCTTGACTGCCGTAATCTCGTATTTGAGCGATGCTTGCGGAAAACGGGAAAAATCATAAACCGCCTGAGCATCTCCTCCTTGCGCCGCTACCATCTCGGCCAATTTGTCCACCGCTCGGCCGCTGGCGATCAGCTCCTCCAGCTTGTGCCGGGCAACGTCCAATTCCGTCTCCTTGCCGCCGAGCACCAGCATTTGCGAGCCAACCGTCAGTGCCAGTTCGGTCAAGTCCTTTGGTCCGTCCCCTTTTAACGTTTCCACCGCTTCCTGCACTTCCAGGGCGTTGCCCACAGCGAACCCAAGCGGTTGATTCATGTCGCTCAGCACCGCAACCGTCTGCCGTCCTACTTGCCGTCCGATTTCGACCATGGCGCTGGCCAATCTCTCCGCATCTTCCACCGTTTTCATAAAAGCGCCCTTGCCTACTTTTACATCGAGAACGATTGCGTCCGCTCCTGCGGCGATCTTCTTGGACATGATCGAGCTGGCGATCAACGGCACCGCTTCCACCGTAGCGGTTACGTCCCGCAGCGCATACAGCTTTTTGTCGGCGGGGGTAAGATTGCCTGACTGACCGATAATCGCTACGCCGATCTCCCGCACTTGCTGCAAAAATTGCTCCCGGCTGCGTTCGACTTGGTAGCCGGCAAATGACTCCAGCTTATCCAGCGTACCGCCGGAGTGGCCCAGACCGCGTCCGGACATTTTCGCCACCGGAATTCCGGCAGCGGCAACAAGCGGAGCGACCACCAGCGAAGTCTTGTCGCCAACTCCACCTGTGCTGTGTTTGTCTACCTTAATCCCGTTGATCGACGACAAATCGATTTGGTCACCCGATGTTGCCATGGCCAACGTTAAATCTGCCGTTTCCCGCGGTGTCATCCCGCGCCAAAAGACGGCCATCGCCCAGGCCGACATTTGATAATCCGGGATTGTTCCTTCCGTATAGCCTTTGACAATAAACTGGATCTCTTCTGTGCTGTGCTCAAAGCCATCCCGCTTTTTTGCAATCAAATCAACCATTTGCATGGTAAACACCTCAATCACCGACTTTTCACTACACCCTTTGCCATCCTGCCGTCCGATCGTTACAACTTGGACACGATACCGTGGACAAGCGCCAAGAACCGCGCTTTCACCTGATTGGTCGTCTCCATCACTTCCTCATGGGAGAGCGGCTGTTCCAAAATGCCTGCTGCCATGTTGCTGATGCAGGAAATACCCAGTACCTGCATGTTGGCATGGCGGGCCACGATCACTTCCGGTACGGTCGACATGCCGACAGCATCACCGCCCAGCTGGCGGAGCATGCGAATTTCAGCCGGAGTCTCATAACTCGGCCCCAGCAGCCCGACGTAGACCCCTTCCTGCAAGGCAAAGCCTTGCTCTTTCGCTACCTCCTTCGCCAAACCGCGCAGCGATTTCGCATACGCCTCCGACATGTCGGGAAAGCGCAGACCCAAACGCTCGTCATTCGGTCCGATCAACGGATTGCGGAAGGTGAGATTGATATGGTCGCTAATCACCATCAAATCGCCAGGTTGAAAACTTTCGTTGATCCCCCCGGCCGCGTTGGTCACGATGATCGTTTCTACTCCGATGGCTTTCATCACGCGAATCGGAAACGTAACGGTATCCAGTTCATGTCCTTCATAATAATGAAACCGTCCTTGCATGGCTACCACTTGCTTGCCTTCCAACTGACCAATGACAAGCTGTCCCTTGTGCCCAACGACCGTGGACACGGAAAAACCGGGAATCTGTTCATAGGGAATCACCACCGCATCGCTGATTTCATCGGCCAGCACCCCTAAACCCGACCCCAATACGAGACCGATTGTTGGCGTCTGCTTGATTTTTTCCAGAATAAATTGCTTGGCTTGCTCAATTTTTTCAAACATCCATTCTACACCCCTATCACAACTTGGCTAAAAAGCTCTGGCCGATTGTCGGCTTTTCCACGTTAAAATTGTCTGCAATCGTTGCCCCAAGATCGGCAAAAGTCTCCCGTACCCCAAGGTTTTCCCCTTTGGCAAGGCCGCGATAGTAAACAAGCAAAGGCACATACTCCCGTGTATGATCGGTTCCGTGATGAATCGGATCGTTCCCGTGGTCCGCGGTGATGATCAGCAAATCGTTTTCCTGCAAGGCAGCCAGCAGTTCCGGCACACGAGCATCAAATTCCATCAATGCTTTGCCGTAGCCTTCCGGGTCGCGACGATGACCATATTTGGCGTCAAAGTCAACCAGGTTGACAAAGCTTAAACCGGTAAACGACTCGTTCATCGTATGCAGCAATTGATCAACGCCATCCATATTGTCTTTGGTCCGGATCGCCCGGGTAATGCCTTCATCCGCATAAATATCCGAGATTTTGCCAATCGCGATCGATGCCAGACCGTTGTCCACCAACCGATTCATGACTGTCGGCGCAAACGGTTTGACGGAATAATCATGCCGATTCGCCGTCCGGGTAAAGGAGCCGGGTTGACCGACAAATGGCCGGGCAATCACGCGCGTCACGGCAAATTCGTCGCGCAGTGTCAGTTCGCGGGCAATCTCACAAATCCGGTATAATTCCTCAAGCGGGACTACCTCTTCATGAGCGGCAATCTGAAACACACTGTCAGCGGAAGTATAGACGATGACCGCTCCCGTCCGCATGTGCTCTTCGCCCAGTTCGTCGAGAATCTCTGTTCCGGAGGCAACTTTATTGCCCAGCACCTTGCGCCCGGTCCGTTGTTCAAATTCCGCGATCAGTTCCGCCGGAAAACCGTCCGGATACGTGCGAAACGGCGTCGATACATGCAATCCCATGATTTCCCAATGACCAGTGGTCGTATCCTTGCCGATGGAAATTTCCTTCATTTTGCCCCAGTGGGCTGTTGGCGCTGCTACCGGACCAACGCTGCGAATCGGAGCGATATTGCCCAACCCCAGCTGTGCGAGATGAGGCAGCGCGAAATTTTCCACGCGTTCGGCGATATGGCCAAGCGTATTGGCCCCTTCGTCCTGAAAACGATTGGCATCCGGCAATTCGCCAATACCGACACTATCCATTACAATTAAAAACACCCTAGAAAAACGACTCATCGTTAGCTCCTCCTTTGCAAAACCCGAAAACGGTGATCGAGATGTCTGACTTCATGCAAAACCGAGAGCCTACGCTCTCGGGTGTGTTTTGGCATACACATCTTTTATCCGGGTTCTTGTGACATGTGTATAAATTTGTGTTGTGGAAATGTCCGCGTGTCCAAGCATCTCCTGCACAGACCGCAAATCCGCCCCGTTTTCCAGCAGGTGAGTGGCAAACGAATGCCGCAGCGTATGCGGTGTAATCTCGGCACGCACATTTGCCAACCTGGCGTAACGTTTAATAATTTTCCAAAAGCCTTGGCGAGTTATCTGTTTGCCCAAATGATTCAAAAACAGCGCCCGTTCCTCCGACTGCTTCAACAGTTTTTGCCGACCGGTCTGCATGTATTGGCGAACGACGTGGATCGCCATCGAGCCGAGAGGGATAATTCGTTCTTTTGACCCTTTCCCCATGCATTTCAAAAAGCCCATCTCCAGGTTGACATCCCCCACATGAAGCTGTACCAGTTCCGAAACGCGAATGCCTGTCGCATACAACAGTTCCAGCATCGCTTTGTCACGCAATCCTGACGGCTGCGACAAATCGGGACTATCGAGCAACCGTTCCACTTCTTCCACGGACAGTACCTTCGGCAAGCGCTTTTCGATTTTAGGCGTTTCCAGATGCAGCGATGGATCATGGTCCAGCAATTTATCGCGCACCAAAAATTGATAAAACGCGCGAATCGAGGCCATATTTCGCGAAAGAGTGGCAGTAGCCCTGCCTTTTTCCTGCAAAGACAACAAATACGCGACAATTAGCGTTCGCGTCGAATCTTCAATCCGTTCAATGCCCTGTTCTCGCAAAAAGGTTGTAAAAGCAATCATATCACGTTGATACGATTCCAGCGTATTGGCGGCCAATCCTTTTTCCACCGCGAGATAGTGGATAAACTGGTCAATTAGCATGTCCATGGAGGACTTCTCCTTCAGTCAAAAGTTTCCTTTACATTCTTTCAACAATGATAAAAAATTCTCCTCTTTTTTGGGGAAAAAACCTTTATTCTCCGGTCACATAAAACAACTGCAACCGGCTGTAGTAGCCATCAAGCGACTGGTCCTCTTCGGCGTTGAGCAGCTTTACAACTTTCACGGCATTCCCATGTGGTTCCCGATACGGGTTGGACGGCAGAAAATGATCGGATAAGAGCGTAATGATCCCATAGCATAACAACGAACAGGTAAAAAACAGCAGAAAAAAACGGATCAGTTCGATCAATCGGCGAAGTACAAAGCCCATTTCCAAGAGTACCTCCTGTGATGTCTTTGCTTCCATTATATGCGAACGAAGGCTTGACCATTCGTCACTGCTCCTGATGCCAGCCGTTCTTGCAATAGTATGTACCACAAACGAAAAACTTCTCTTAGGACCAAGAGAAGTTTTTCGTTCATTTAAAATCGTCTATATTTACGTGATCAATGCATCTCGAACAAATCCCGTAAAATGTTAAGCGATGGTCCAGTATCGTGAAATTGTAAACGGTCTTGACCCGTTCCTCGGCAGAGATCAGCAGATCTTCAAAAATTTCATCAACGGTCCCACAGTGGAGACAAATCAGATGATGATGATGATATTCCGCATTATCATCGCGAAGATCGTAACGGGCGACTCCATCACCGAAGTTCATCTTGTGAATAATCTTCAGTTCGCTTAGCAATTCCAACGTTCTATAAACTGTCGCCAAACCAATTTCAGGGGCTTTTTCTTTTACCAAAAGATAAACGTCTTCGGCACTCAGATGGTCCTCTTCATTTTCAAGCAAGACACGAACCGTAGCCTCACGCTGTGGTGTCAATTTATAGTTTTGGGAATGAAGTTGCTGTTTTATCTTCTCTAATTTCTCTTCCATAATAATGCCCCTCCCCGCTTGCTTACCCGCCAAGGCCGGCCGGCGGATAATAAGCAACGAAACCTGTTCCTATTATAGTAGAGGGGAATCATTTAAGTCAAATACATTCGTTATTAGATTGTAATGATTCTTATTTAAGCACATATTGCATGAGCTGCGGTGAAACAAACGTTTCAAACAAAACGGCGATCAGCAATACCCCCATCATGGAAACGACGAGAAACGTATAGCGAAAAAAGTAAGGAAGAATCAGCTCCCGTTTGACCAACAAACCGGTCTTGAGCAATCGGAGCGAAAAAGCGATCCCGCCGACGCCTATCATGACCAATGCAGGGACGATCAGCATGTTTTGCGGCAGCACGCCGAACAAAGAGAAGCTGATCCCCTGCCAGGCCAATTGATTGACAAGAAAGCCGACCGTAAACCCGATGATGACCCCTTTTACAAATAACACGAGCAGGATGAACGGAAGCCCGATAATCGATAAGCCGAGCAGCCACATCACCCCTACGGTTTTCAGGTAAAAGAGAGATGACTGTTGAAAATATTGCCTCGGATCGGTAATTCCGTGCTGGTCAAACTGTTTGAAGAAATATTGCAAAAAGCTGATCAACTCTTGTTTCTGTGTCGCCGCCAAGGAATTCACAATAAATGCCCCGAACACGACGCCCATCGCAAACAGGACGATTGTAAACAGATAGAGCGATTGGTGTTCTTTCAAATAGAGTTGGATGGTTTGTCCGATTTGTTTACGCACCCAAGCTCGCCTCCCGGTCCATGCTGATTACCTTAACAGTATGCACCGGACAAGCCGTTTATGACGACTGGTTTTCTTTTTTTGCTTTCCGTTCCCAGACGGTAAAAAAATAATCATAAGGATTTTGCTCGTCTTTCAACCCTTGCTCAGACATTTGTATTTGCCAATCGGCCTCCAGATTGACGGGGGGAAAATAGCGGTCGCCCTCAAATTCATCGTCGATCAGCGTGATATACAATTTGTCGGCGTACGGCAACAACTGCCGGTAAATTTCCGCTCCGCCGATGACGAACGTCTCCTGCGTCGGATCGAGCTGGGCCAACAATTCTTCCACAGAATGACACACGCGGCAACCTTCCGCGTGAAAAAGTTCACTCGCGGTCAAGATGATATTATCACGCTGCTGCAAAGGTTTGCCGATCGATTCATACGTTTTGCGTCCCATCACAACGGCATGTCCTTTGGTTACCCGTTGGAAATATTTCAAATCGGCAGGCAATCTCCAGGGCAATGCATTTTGCTTGCCAATCAATCGATTATTGTCCATTGCCCAAATCAACGAAATCATACCGCCACTTCCATCTCTATTTTAGGATGATGTTGATAGCCGATCAGGCGAATATCATCGGGAGTAAATTGGTAAAAATCTTTGACTTCCGGATTGATCCACAACGTCGGTGCAGGAAACGGCGTCCGTTCCAGCTGCTGTTTGATCGGTTCAAAATGGTTTTCATAAATGTGCGCATTATTTAAATAATGGACAAATTTGCCTGGCTTCAACCCTGTCACATGCGCGATCATATGAACAAGCACGGCATACTGGGTGAAATTAAACGGTACACCCAGCCCCAGATCAGCGCTCCGCTGCACCAACGTGCAATTCAGATAACCGTCGCTGACATCCCACATCGTCATAAACGCGCATGGCTGCAGCGCCATCTCTTCCAGATCTGCCAGATCCCACAGGCTGATAATATGGCGTCTTCCCTGCGGATTATGAATCAACCCCTCGATCAACTTGTCGATTTGCCGATGTTTCCTGACCTGATAGCCATAAGCTTTTCCGATTGTATGATCCTCGCGTGCCCATTCGTCCCAGACGGTTACCCCCATCTCATGCAGTTTGCGCACATCATTGCTTTGATACACGTAAATCCAGAACAATTCTTTCAACGCTGTTTTGAAAAAAACCTGTTTGGTCGTCAAAATGGGAAATTCCTGCTGAAGGTCGAACTGAAACGAGCGGCCAAACAGCTTTTTCGTAGGAATCCCGGTGCGGTTGTTGTCGTAATACCCATTCTCCAGGACGTCCCGGACCAAGGCAAGATATTGTTGATCTGCACTGTTCATAGGTTCTGCTCCTTTGTCATCGAAGATTGCTTTGTTGCAATTTTCCCGTATGTCCCCGCTCCGCCTGCAACAACGTCCAGCGCTCCGTTGCGCGCCATCAAGATCAGCTGCGCCAGCGTTTCACCGACCACCTGTTCCAGTTGTTGGGGCGCCACCCGATGAATAATGTTCATCTCCGTGCCAAACGCCGCAAACAATTTTTCCCGTGTTTTTTTGCCCAGACCGGGAATAAAGTCCAACGGGAATTGCTCCACATAGGCAGGACGATGATGCGGATGATTGCCTGCGGGCAGATCGGCCAACTGCTCAATCCGTTCTGCCACCCCGCGAACCACTCGTTTAAAACCGCAAGCAGGACAACGACCATCCCCCTCTGCCGGGAGCGGTGATTTGCAAGCTTGGCAAGCCGTCTGATGATACTTGCCCAGTCTCGGATGCAAGCCGTAATTGATCGCAACCCCGCGGCCCTCTGCTCGCTGCAGCGCTTTCTTCCACTCGGCAAAGCAAGGCTGGACCATCCGTATCGCCTGATATTCCCGTGCGATTTTGCCCAGCGAATGAGCATCGGAATTGGTCAAAAACGTGTAGGGATGCAGTTCGCTCAACCGGTCGGCCATTTCCGTATTAGCGCTTAACCCCAATTCGACCGCGGCGATCAGCGCCGGATCGGCAACTTCAGCCAAATGATCGGTGCAACTGCCATACAAGCCTTTATGCGGAGTGAAAATATGCGCCGGCACAATCAACCCGTCCAATGAGGCGACAAACAGTTGCAATTCCCGGGTGGTGGTTGCGATGCGCTGAGAACTTAACGTTACATTTTTGCAACGTTGCGCCAGCCAAGCGGTAAACTGTCTCATTTCGCTCAAACCCGGAAGATAGCAGAGAAAATGCGCCTCTCCCCGTCCCGCTTCCTTGATTTCCACTTCACAACCCAAGATCAGCATCGTTTGCTTGTAAGTGATTCCGCCGGATTCATGCGGCACCGCCAGCCCTTGTTGGATCAGGTCGGTTAATTCTTCCTGGACCTCGGGCGAATGGGCATCGATGATCCCGATCATTTCGATGCCTTTGCGCTCGGACGCTTCTTCAAGAATATGTGAAAGCGTCATTTGCCGGGAAGCCGTAATTTTTACCGGTTTACCGCTTTTGGTCCCGCCGATATGAATATGCATGTCACAGAAGAAGGAGCGGAGTGAGTCAGTCACGTTGCTGCAACACCCGATTCTCCCAGGCGAACAGCGCCAAAACCGTTTTGGCGTCTCTGATTTCACCCTGTTGATGCAAGTTTTTGGCTTCCGCCAACGTGATCGCCATTGTCTCGACGAACTCGTCCTCATCCGGACGAGCAGGACCTGGACGCAGTCCTGTCGCTATGTAAAGATGCAATATCTCATCGGCAAAACCGGGGGAGGTGTAAAAACTGCTGAGATGTTCCATCGAATCCGCCTGGTAGCCGGTTTCCTCTTCCAGTTCGCGATGCGCGCAAACGAGCGGATCTTCGCCTTTTTCCAGTTTGCCTGCGGGAATCTCCACAATCGTGCGCTCCAACGGTTTGCGAAACTGACGAACCACAATCATTTTTCCGTCAGCGGTCAGCGGCAAAACGGCAACAGCACCGGGATGGCGAACAATCTCCCGGGTGCTCGTTTTCCCGTTGGGCAGCAGCACCTCATCAATTTGTACCTGGATCACTTTTCCGGAAAAGATTTGCTTTGTAGTTACGGTTTTTTCTTGTAAATCGTTTTGTTGTTCCATAACACTCATCCCTTTTATCGCGAAAGTTTATGTTCTATCTGCACCCTCTGTACATATGCTAACAACAGGAAAGCTTGTCCATACTGACATATAACAGGACAGACGACAAGTCTGCCATCATCCTACTTATTGTAACGTGTAACGGAGGCGATGAGGAATGAAAACTTATACTTCTTCTGAACAATTGCGTTTGGTCGGCAAAGCTTGGGAAATCCGCGCCATGCTGCGCCAGTGGGCGAAACAGCCAATTACGCTGCAAGAGTGGCTGCAACGTCGGCATCGCGCCGTTCACTATCGCGCTGACTGAGGTCTGTCACACGGACGCCGGACAAAAGCGCGATTGCCATACCCAACGTTTTCCATAGCCATGGCCAAGACGGTCTGAAAGAATAGACTGGCCGCCTATCTAGTGTATCCGAATTCCCCCCGCTAATGAGAAAAACCCGGATGGCTCCGGGTTTTTTCCATGTTGACGGGCAAAACGGCTCTAAACTATTCCAACACTTCCGCAATGATCGCCAGTGCCAATTCCGACGCTTTATACAGTTCTTCAATTGGCATCCGCTCATTTTTGGTATGAATCTCTTCATAGCCGATCCCGAGATTTACGCTAGGGATTCCATATCCGTTGAACACGTTTCCGTCGCTTCCGCCGCCGCTCTTTTCCAGTTTTGGTTCACGCCCTACCCGTTTGACTGCCTCAATCGCCTTTTTCACGACAGGTGTTTCACTGTCATATTTGTAACCATGGTACATAAAGATCACTTCATTTTCGCAGCGTGCACCCATTTCGGCAGCGGCTTCCTCGAAAGCGGTCGTCATTTTTTTCACTTGCGCTTCCAATTTGTCCATGACCAGACTGCGCGCTTCCGACCAGATCTCCGCATATTCCGTTACAATGTTGAACGCTTTGCCACCCTCGATGCGGCCGATGTTGGCAGTTGTATCGGCATCGATCCGGCCCAACGGCATCCGGGAAATAGCCTTGCTAGCGACGGTGATCGCACTTACGCCATCTTCCGGATTTACCCCGGCGTGCGCCGCTTTGCCATAGATTTTGGTAATAATCCGGTATTGACCCGCACCGGCGACAATCACTTCGCCAACTTTTCCGTCCGAGTCAAAAATGAAGCCCATGTCGGCTTTCAACAAACTGCTATCCATCGCCCGGGAACCGACCAATCCGGACTCCTCGCCGACGGTAATCACGACTTGAATCGTTGGATGCGGCAAGTTTTTCTCTTTTAAGGTGCGAATGGCTTCAAAGATGGCGGAAATCCCCGCTTTATCGTCTGCTCCCAGAATGGTTGTGCCATCTGAAACGACATATCCATCTTTGATCGACGGTTTAACGCCATTTCCAGGTACAACTGTATCCATATGACTGCTGAACATGATCGTCGGCCCTTTGGCTGTTCCTTCCAGCGTAGCGATCAGGTTGTTGGCACCATGTCCTGTTTTTGCCGCAGCATCATCCTCTTCTACGGTAAAACCCATGGCAAGCAATTTTTCTTTCAGCACTTTGCTGATCTGACCCTCATTTTTAGTTTCACTGTCAATTTGCACGAGTTCCAGAAATTCTTGTAACAAGCGTTCTTGATTGACCATCGAAGTTTCCTCCTATATCGGTTCTATGTAAAACCACCCCAAGGATATCCGCTCCTTGAGGTAACCCATCGCTCATCCACCCTACTTTAAGCACCGGATGGGGTTGTCTTTCAAATCTCTTTAAGTATAACCCAACCATTTCCGTTTTTACAGCGGAATATTGCCGTGCTTCTTTGTCGGGCGCTGCTCCTGTTTCTGTTGCAACAGCTCGAGAGACCTTTTGAGATGCAGCCGGGTCGCCCGCGGATCAATCACCTCGTCGACCATGCCATATCCGGCCGCCACATAAGGATTGGCAAACCGGCGGCGATATTCACTGATTTTGTCCAAGCGTGTTTGTTTCGGCTCGGCGCTTTGGCGAATCTGTTTTGCGTAGATGATGGCCACCGCCGCCTCCGGTCCCATCACGGCCATTTCAGCTTGCGGCCAGGCAAAAACGAGGTCGGCTCCCATCGCTTTGGAGTTGAGCGCTACAAAAGCGCCTCCATACGCTTTGCGCGTAATCACGGAAATTTTTGGCACAGTTGCTTCCGCATACGCATACAAAATCTTTGCCCCGTGGCGGATCAGTCCGCCATGCTCCTGTACCAATCCGGGATAAAATCCAGGCACATCCACAAACGTAATCAGAGGAATATTGAAACAGTCGCAAGTGCGGACAAAACGGGAGAGCTTGTCGGACGCATCAATGTCCAATCCGCCAGCCATATATTTCGGCTGATTGGCGACAATCCCCACACTGTGACCGTTGATACGCCCGAATCCGACGACAACATTTTTGGCGAATTCGGCCTGCACCTCCAGAAAGTCACCATAATCAACAATCAGCTGGAGCAGCTTTTTCACGTCATATGCTTTCGTTCCGACAGCCGGCACGGTTTCGATGAGTTCCTCGATCCAGTCGCGCTCTGGCCCGTCATACGGCAAAACGGGAGGCATTTCCCGACAGTTTTGCGGCAAATAACTGAGCAACTGGCGGAGCTGGTAAAAGACGTCGTTTTCCGTTGCGGCTGTGAAATGCACGTTGCCGCTGAGAGCAGCGTGGACGCGAGCTCCGCCCAATTCTTCGCTGCTTATTTTCTCTCCTGTCACCGTCTCCGTCACTTTCGGACCGGTGATGAACATTTGCGAAGTATGTTCGACCATCAGCAAAAAATCCGTCAAAGCCGGCGAATAGACGGCTCCGCCAGCGCACGGGCCAAGGATGACCGAAATTTGCGGTATCAATCCGGAATAGCGCACGTTTCGGTAAAAGATTTGCCCGTATCCGTCCAGAGCAGCCACTCCTTCCTGAATGCGGGCACCTCCGGAGTCATTCAACCCGATCAAAGGAGCGCCCGTCTTGCCGGCCAAGTCCATAATCGCCGCAATTTTTTTCGCGTGCATCTCCCCCAGCGCCCCGCCGAACACGGTAAAATCTTGGGCAAACACAAACACCAAACGTTTATTGATTTTGCCATAGCCAGTGACAACTCCTTCGCCAGGAGCCTCGCCATACTCGCACGCCAATGAAGTCGATCGCCCCGTCACAAATGAATTCAGTTCCACAAAACTTCCGGAATCCAGCAAGAGCGCCAGTCTCTCTCTGGCCGTCTGTTTGCCGCGATCGCGCTGGGCCGCAATCCGATCATCCCCTCCTCCCTGTTCGATCAACCGTTTGCGCCAATGGAGCTCATCGATTTTCTGCTGGATCAGCTCGCTCATCACCGGACTCCTTTCGCGGAAGGGATTGGATTAATTCGATCAACACACCGCTGGCGGCCTGTGGATGCAAAAAAGCAATCAGGCTGTCGTTTGCCCCCTGCCTCGGGCACTCATCAAGCAGACGCACTCCTTGGTTGCGCAAATGAGCGAGCTGCTGCTCTATATCCCGTACCTCAAAAGCGAGATGATGCATTCCCTCTCCTCTTTTGCGCAAAAATTTGCCTACCGGACTTTCCGTACCGAGCGGCTCCAATAGTTCAAGCCGCATCTCGCCACATCCAAGCATACAGATTTTCACTTGCTCTCGATCGACCACTTCCTGCTGAAGCAGCAACATTCCGAGCTGCTCACAATAAAAAGGCAGCACCGCTTCGATTCGCTTCACCGCAACACCAATATGCGCGAACTTGCCGCCAGGGATGTGCTTCGTCCCGTTTGAGCCGCTCCATGCCGCAAAACCAGCCACAATCTCTCGCAATGGCAATCCCTCTCTTACTCAGCGCGTTTTCTCGCCAGCTTCATACCAAATGCTTATGCCCGCTCCAGAAGAAGGATAACCAAACCGCCCGCAGAATGCCGCGTTGGGATGAATGTCAGTCAATCAGCCGATGTTGCCACAATTGTGAGAGTTGGGTACAATCTTGTAAAGATACCTTCCTTTACGAACTGCTATTTTCCCTTCGCCGTTGCGGCAACTGCGACATGAAACTACTTTTTAAGGAGGTCAGAATGAAGAAATCGACGATCGCGCTGTTGTCCAAAATTCTTATCGTTATACTCGTTTTGTCTCTTGTCCTGCCTGCCGTTGTCTATTTCCAGACATAGGAAACCGTTATCATCCGCTCAAAAACGAAACAAGCTGACGCCTGTTTCAAACCAGACGTCAGCTTGCCCTCCCTCTCTTGCCGAGAAGTTGTTCCTGTTCTATTTATACACGTAAAATGCACCGGTTTTTGGGTCATATCCGACTTTATAGCCGAGTTTTTCCGCAATGGCACGAACCGGAACCATCGGCATACCGTTTTTCAACTGGACAGCGGTTGGCAATGTGACGGACGTATTGCCGATCACAGCCTGATTGGACCCAACCGTCAAACGAGCCACGGTAGTGCCGCTGACAATTGAAACGGTTTTTTGATCCCAGATCGTTGAGAGCGCCAATGCTTCTTTAAAGAACTGTGCAGGAACCATCGTCGTATCTGCCGATACATACGGCGCGACACTAACCGGGTAGGTTTTGCCGTTCAATGTAAAGGAAGCGACATTCAGCTTCATGCTGGCTGCCCCCGCCGGAATCGTAAAAGCAGGCGTTGTCGCCGCAGGTTTCGATGCAGCCGGTGCCGGTGTCGTCACTTTTGGCAACGGAGCTCCGCCAACACTAACCGGACGAGAGAACAGCACACCTTTTTCTTCCGAATTATACAGACTTACATTGTAGACGCCTTTTGCCGAAGGTGTCTTGATGCCGCCCTTATTGCTGATAATGATGCTGGCAGCCGTCCCGGCCGGAATATCTTGGCCAGGATAAATCAACAGGTTGTTGCCGCGCACTGCAACGTAGTTGGCATTCACCCGGTTAACCGACACATTCGTTGTCGCGATATAAGCAGGAACTTTGAAGCCTGCCGGAAGGACAACCTCAATAAAATCTTGCCCTTTTCGCAACGGCATGCCCATCCCTTTGATTTCGATGTTAAAGCCTGCCGGTGCGTTCAACGCCGTCGTTTGCAAGTAAACGGTAGCCGTGCTGTTGTTTACCGCACTCGCAGCCGGTGCTGGCGTCGTCGTGGTCGCTGGTGTTGTCGACGGAGTCGATGTCACTGGAGTCGCCACAGCATCGCGGATTGTGAAACTGTCGGACGTAATCGTCTTGCCATCCACGGTCATTGACAATGAATAAGAACCTGGGGTTTTCGGATGGGTGATCCCCGCACTCGAACTGATCACCACACGCACCGTATTGGTTGTACCCATGCCGCTGGGAGCGGTCAGATACAACCGGTTGCCGGTGACCGACGCTTTGCTGACCGTTCTGCCGTTTATGGTAAAGTTGGACGTAGTCAGAAAAGTTGGCATTGTCGTTCCAGCCGGGAACTGAATGACGACATCATCGCCCGCCTTCAGTTTGCTGTTGCCAAAATTGGCCTCAAACGAGAAACTGGACGCAGCTCCTGTCGTAATGCTGGACAAGGAAACCGGGAAATCGATATCGGCAGCAGAACTGGATGATGCGGAAGAACTGCTTGAGTTGCCATCGCCGTCGATATCGAATTCCTCCGATTCATACTCTTCATCCATATACTCGAGGGTAATCGTATAGTCATCGTCCTCTTCCGGAGTCTCAATGCCGGCCGATTTTTTGAACACGATCTCATCGAGGTCATCTCCATCGACATCAGATGGAATGGTGATCGTGACCTCATCGTCATCGACTTCGACATCATCCACCTCTTCACCGTTAATCTCGACATCTTCGGTATCGATATCACTCGGCAGCATGTCTTCATCCGGGAAAGTGATGACGATTTCTTCATCTTCTTCCAACTCATCGTCGAGATCAAAGTTGTCAAAGACCCATTTTGCTTCCTCGTATTCTTCATCCGTAGATATATCTACATCGAATTCGCCGTCGTCGTCATCATCGTCACCATCGCCGATTTCGACATAGTCATAATCGTCATCGTCGTCGTTTTCCGTTTCGACGGTAATCTTATAATCGTCATCGTCTTCCGGATTGGTGATAACACCGAAAATATCGACGGTGATGGTGTCACCCTCTTCATAGTCGTCCGGCACTTCAATCGTGATTGAATTATCGTCGTCATCGTAGGAGACGTCGTTTGGTTCGTCTCCATCTACTTCGACGTCACCCTCATCGATATCGTCATCGATCTCAAATTCGTCATCGAAGGTGATGGTAATTTCATCACCTTCGTCCAAATCTTCCTCGATTTCAAATTCAATCGTATAGTCCGTTTCCTCATCTGTGTCTGTATCATCGGCGTCAACACTCACGTCGGTGACGGCATAGGCTTGCGGCACGGAAAGAAACGGAACGGTTGCGATCGTCGCAGCCATCATTACAGGCAAAACCCTTTTACGTTTCTCCATGACAGAATCCTCCTATAACTGAAAGTAACAGCTTTTTCTCACTATCGATTATTTCGTGATGCTGAACTTGTCAGTTGTGATCGATGCGTCGTTAATGGAAAGATCGAGCGAATATTGGCCAGCGGTGCTTGGGTTTTTGATGCCTGCGCTGGAGCTGATCTCTACTTTTACATCGTTGTCAGAATAGAAACTGCCGGAAGCCGTGATCGTAATTTCATTATCGTCGACTTTCACCGATTTCGCTTTCGTTCCGTTCAATTTTACATAGGAGGTGCTGATAGAAGAAGGCAGGTCAAACGAGCTCGGGAATTCAATGGTCAATTGATAGTATGGTTTCAGTTGTTCGTCATCAAAGTTGGCTTCGATCGTGTAACCCGATTTTTCCCCTGCTTTGTTGCTGGACAACGTAATTGGCTGTTCGTCTGCATCCGGATTGCTTACGACTTCATAGTCAGCGGAAGTGTAGGTTTTGCCATCCCATTTCACTTTCACATGGTAGTTGTCTTTTTTAGAAGTCGGGTTGTTGACACTGGCAGCCAGTTTGAATTCGATTTCCGCCTCATCATCGTCATCCGCACCGGTTGGCACTTTCAATTTTACGGTCGAACCGCTGATCTCAACGCCTTTTACGCTGGAACCGTTGATTTTGACATAGCTGTTTTTAATGTCGCCAGGCAGCATGTCTTTGTCAGGGAAAGTGACTTCCAACCATTCATTTTTCTTCAAATCGTCATCCAAATCCAAATCTTCCAGCAACCAGGAAGTTTGTTTGCCGGCATAATTGTTGTCGGTCGTTACGGTGAAATCTTCATCGTCGTCATCGTCCGCATCATCGCCGATACCGACTTTATCATAGTCGTCATCGTCATCGTTCTCGGTTTCTACCGTAATTTTGTAGGTGTCATCATCATCCGGGTTCGTGATAACGTCCTTCAATTCAACCGTAATTTCGTCACCGTCGTCATAATCGTCAGGCGCTTCGATGGTGATGGAGTTGTCATCTTCATCGTATTTAACTTTATTCGCTTCTTTATTTTCAACTTCCACATCATTTTCATCGATGTCTTCATCAATTTCGAATTCATCGTCGAAAGTGATGATAATCTCGTCACCTTCGTCCAAATCTTCTTCCAATTCAAAGGTGATTTCATAATCGGTCGTTTCACCAGTATCGGTGTCATCGGCGTCAACTTCCACGTTTTTAACAGCGTATGCGCTGTTTGCGGCAAAAAATGGTGTGGTCGCTACGGCAGCGGCCAACATGAAAGGCAGCACTTTTTTCTGTTTGTTCATATTATCCTCCCAAAAAATCTTCAAAATTTTTCTTATCTGTGGTTTCACGGGTGCTTCGCTCTCTTTGTGAACTGTTGATCTTCAGCGGCTTGCCGGCCGTACTTGGAACAAGTTCAGCGGCAGGTCGGCAACAACTTTGTTCGCAGTTCGCAATCGCCCCCTCCTGATAAAAAAATTTTTACCCACCAACCAAGATCGACTCCAGTTTACCATAAATAGAGAGACGAGGGAATGTTTAATATAAATTTAATCAAATTTTATCGAATTTTAGCACTTCCCAACGTTCAGTAAACGGACGTCTTCTTAAAGTATGACGGCCAAACAGGAAAAAAGTTTCATCCTTCTCCAGATTTTCGTAAAAAAAAGAAAAAACCAGCTTCCTTTTCAGGACAACTGGCTCTTTCCTGCTTTTATTTACAGGATTTCGGGATTTCGTCAGCCTAGTAAATCGGCGTGTCCGGTCCTATGTTTTCTAGTTTTTGCTTGACGCTTTGCAGGAAACGTCCGCAAACGAGTCCGTCCAGTATGCGATGGTCAAGCGACAGACACAGATTGACCATTGAGCGTATCGCGATCATGTCCTCGATGACGACCGGCCGTTTGACAATCGCTTCGACACTCAAAATCGCTGCCTGCGGCGGGTTGATAATCGGTACGGACAACACGGAACCGAATGAACCGGTGTTATTCACCGTGAACGTGCCGCCTGACATATCGTCGAGCGTCAGTTTCCCGGCGCGCGTTTTCGCAGCCAACTCTTCCACCGCTTTGGCAATGCCGAACACCGATTTTTGGTCGGCGTTCTTGATGACGGGTACAAACAAGGCATCCTCGGTGGCAACCGCTATGGAGATATTTACATCTTTCCGGACGACGATTTGCTCGCCTTGCCAGGTCGAATTCATCATCGGGTATTCTTTCAACGCTTCTACTACCGCCTTGATGAAAAATGGCAGGAACGTCAAATTGATCCCTTCCTGTTCTTTCACTTTCGTTTTCCATCGGTTGCGCAGCTTGACCAGATTGGTGACATCTACTTCAACCATCGTCCAGGCGTGCGGGATTTCTTGCTTGCTTTGCGTCATCCGCGCAGCGATCGTTTTTCTCAGCGGCGTTACCGGAATGACCAGGTCCCCTTGGCTCGGCTTTGGTATGCTCGGTGTTGGTGTGCTGATCGCCGGCGCCTTGACGGACGGTTCTTCATAGACAGCAGGCGAGTTGCGCGGAGCGGGAGCAGTTTGCGCTGTACTCTTTTGTCCCCCTTGTTCGATCACCTGCTGCACATCCTTGCGTGTAATCCGCCCGCCTGCACCCGTTCCCGTAATAAGCGTCAAATCAATGTTGTGTTCCTGGGCGAGACGCAAGACGGCAGGCGAAAACCGCTGTTTGGCTGCCGCCGAAGCAGCCGTTTGCTCGTGCTGCCCTGACGCCATGCCGCTCTCTTGGCGGATAACAGTGTCAGCGGACGGTTCCGCTGCCGCGCTGCCGGCTTCTTCAATATATAAAATCAGCGTGCCTACCGAGACTGTTTCTCCTTCCGGAACGACGATTTCCGTCACTTTGCCAGCCACTGTTGAAGGCACTTCCGCGTTTACTTTGTCTGTGGCTACCTCAGCGAGCGCGTCGTATTTCTGCACCACATCGCCCACCTTGACCAGCCACTTGCTAATGGTTCCTTCGGTTACGCTTTCGCCGAGCTGGGGCATCAGCACTTTCGTTGCCATCGTTTACCTCCTATACCATTTCAAAAGTGTGCCAGTTCGCGCATCGCTTGCAGCACCTGATCCGGATTTAAAATAAATTGCTTTTCCAACGTCGGACTGTAAGGCATTGCCGGAACGTCCGGACCGCACAGCCGACGGATCGGGGCATCCAGGTCAAACAGACAGTGTTCCGCAATGATCGCCGCCACTTCGCCTCCGACGCCGCCTTCCTTGTTATCTTCATGGACGATCAGCACTTTGCCCGTTTTCGCTGCCGCTTCCACAATCGCTTCTTTGTCGAGCGGATACAAGGTGCGCAAATCGAGAATATGCGCGCTGATCCCTTCCTGCGCCAATTTTTCCGCGGCCTGCAAGGCAAAATGCAAAGTTAAGCCGTAAGAGATCACCGTAATATCCGTTCCTTCCCGTTTGACCTCCGCTTTGCCGATCGGCACGGTATAATCGGTTTCCGGCACTTCCCCTTTAATTAAGCGATAGCAGCGCTTATGCTCAAAAAAGAGCACAGGATCGTCGTCGCGGACCGCTGCCTTTAACAAACCTTTGGCATCATAAGGCGTAGCCGGAACAACCACCTTCAACCCGGGCACATTGGTAAACATCGCTTCCACCGACTGCGAATGGTACAGACCGCCGTGCACGCCGCCGCCAAACGGAGCGCGAATCGTGATCGGACAGTTCCAGTCATTGTTGGAACGGTAGCGCATCTTTGCCGCTTCACTGACGATCTGGTTTACGGCCGGCATGATAAAATCGGCGAATTGGATTTCGGCGATCGGCCGCATGCCATAGGCTGCAGCACCGATCCCGACGCCAACGATGGCTGATTCCGCCAACGGCGTATCAACCACCCGCTGTTCGCCAAATTCTTCGATCAGGCCGGCAGTTGTGCGAAACACCCCGCCCCGTACGCCGACATCTTCCCCCAAAACAAACACGTTGGGGTCCCGTCGCATTTCTTCGCGCATCGCCATCGTAATCGCATCAATATATGAAATAACCGCCATTTTCCGTTAAACCTCCTTACTCTCTCCGTACACATGCTGATACAAGGACGCAGGATCAGGATATGGCGCGTTTTCGGCATACTCCGTTGCGTCATCCACTTCCTGTTGCACGCGCTGGTTAATTTCCGCTTCCTTCGCTTCATCCATGACGCCAACCTCGCGCAAATAGGCAGCAAAGGCTGGCACAGGATCGCGTCGTTTCGCTTCCTCCACTTCCTCACGGGAACGATAAGTGCGATCGTCGTCGTCGCTGGAATGGGGAACAAGCCGGTACATGATCGCTTCGATCAGTGTCGGCCCCTCGCCGGCGCGCGCACGATCAACCGCTTCCTTGACCACACGGTATGTTTCGATCGGATCGTTCCCGTCCACCGTAATGCCTTTGAACCCGTAACCGATGGCCCGATCGGCCACTTTGCCGCCCAATTGCTTTTTCAGCGGAACAGAGATGGCGTATTGGTTATTTTCACAAAAGAAAATGACTGGCAATTTGTGCACGCCGGCAAAATTCGCTCCTTCATGAAAATCCCCCTGATTGCTGGACCCTTCGCCGAACGAAGTATATACAACGTGATTTTTGCCCTGCATACGTCCCGCCAAAGCGATGCCTACAGCGTGCGGCACCTGGGTTGTCACCGGGCTGGAACCGGACAGCATATTCAGTTTTCTGCTGCCAAAGTGGCCCGGCATTTGCCGCCCGCCGCTGTTTGGTTCCTCTGCCTTGGCAAAGACGGACAACATGCAGTCGCGCGGCGTTTGCCCCATCACTAACACAAAGCCCAAATCACGATAGTACGGGCAGGAGTAATCGTTGCCTTTTTCAAAAGCAAATGCTGCTCCCACCTGAGCCGCCTCTTGTCCCTGACAGGAGACAACAAAAGGCACTTTGCCCGCCCGGTTCAACAGCCATTGCCGTTCGTCAATTTTTCGCGCCAGCAACATGTAGTAGTACATGTCCAGCACCTGTTCGTCGGTCAGCCCGACTTCCTTATGGCGATTTACCATCATCGCGTCCAGTCCTCCTACCTTACGAATGAATAGCTTCCCCATCGACATCCAGCGCCGCTTCGGCAATCGCTTCCGAAAGCGTCGGATGCGGATGAATCGTTTGTCCGATTTCCCAAGGAGTGGCATCAAGCAGACGAGCCAACCCCGCTTCGGAGATCATGTCGGTTACGTGCGGGCCGATCATATGGACACCCAGCAAGTCGTTTGTCCGGGCATCAACGACCAATTTCACAAACCCGTCATTCTCTCCCAATACCAATGCTTTGCCCAAAGCCTTGAAACTGAATTTTCCCGTCTTGATCTCATAGCCTTGCTCTCGCGCTTCTGCTTCCGTCAAACCAACACTGGCGATTTCGGGACGGCTGTAGGTGCATTTCGGTACTTGCCGGTAATCCATTGGCTGAGGCTGCCGTCCGGCCATATGTTCCACAGCGAGCAAACCTTCATGGGCGGCCACATGCGCCAGCTGCACGCCGCCAATGACATCCCCTACGGCATAGATGTGCGGTTCTGCTGTCTGGAAATGCTCGTTTACCACAATGGCGCCACGGTCGATTTGAATTTCCGTCGCTTCCAGACCAAGATTCTCAATATTGGCCTGGCGTCCGACCGAAACAAGCAGTTTTTCGGCGGAAAAGGCTTTTTCTCCTTCTGCCGACTCCGCTTTGATCGTAACCTGTCCCTCGGTAATCGTTACGCTGTCCGGTACAACTTTTGCCGACGTCACAATCTTTACCTTCCGTTTCTTTAACAGACGAGTGATTTCTTTGCTCACTTCTTCATCTTCCAACGGTAAAATGCGATCGGCGTACTCAATCACGGTAACCTCAACCCCGAAATCATTCAGCATCGATGCCCATTCAATTCCGATCACGCCGCCGCCAACAATCACAATGGAAGCAGGCAGACGCTCAAGCTGCAAGGCTTCGTCGCTGGTCAGCACATATTCTCCGTCGACTTTAAGCCCAGGGAGCGTGCGCGGACGAGATCCGGTCGCCAGCAGCAAGTATCGCGGAACCAAAATTTCCTGTTCGCCGTTTTCCCGTTCGATGCGTACTGCACCGGCTTGCGGCGAAAAGATTGACGGGCCCATTACCCGGCCAAATCCGGCGAAAACGGAAATTTTGCCTTTGTTCATTAAATATTGAACACCTTTGTGCAATTGCTCGACGATCGCTTCTTTCCGCTGCTGCACTTTGGCAAAGTCAAAACGGAGATTATCCGCCATGACGCCAAACTTCTCACTTTCACGCAAAGTGGCAAAAACTTCGGCGCTACGCAATAACGCTTTTGACGGAATGCAGCCGCGGTGCAAACATGTTCCGCCCAATTTCTCCTTTTCCACCAGCGCGACAGACATTCCCAGCTGGGCTGCGCGAATAGCCGCCACGTAGCCGCCCATTCCCCCGCCCAACACAACCAGATCAAATTCTTGTGACATGGTTTCAATCCTTTCTCTGATCTGTCTCCCGGAAGAACCGGGAGGCAGATATGAATCATCCGATTTCGTTACTTTGCAAAAACTGTTTTTTCGTTGCGCAAAAACGTGCTGCGTGATTTGGCCATTTGCATAATTCTTTCTTCGGCCATCCGGTCGGCCGCTTGATAAGAAGGGATCCGATCCCGTTCCGAGATTTCGAATACTTTTAGAATACTATCATAAATCGTTTCTACTTTCTTCAATGCTCTTTCGCGGTTGTAGCCCTGCAGTTCATCAGCAACGTTGATCACCCCGCCGGCATTGATCACATAATCGGGAGCATAGACGATGCCCATCTCATGGACCAGATCGCCGTGCCGCTCTTCTTTCAACTGGTTATTGGCCGCTCCGGCAATCACTTTTGCCTTTAACAGCGGGATCGTCTCGTCATTGATGACCGCCCCCAAAGCGCATGGCGCAAAAATATCGCAGTCAACGCCAAAAATATCGCGCACTCCCACCGCTTTGGCGCCGAAATCACGGACGGCCCGGTTCATATTTTCTTCCTGGATGTCGGTTACGACCAGATTGGCCCCTTCCTCATGCAAATGTCTGCACAGATTGTAGGCAACATTGCCCACACCCTGAACCGCGATCGTTTTGCCGGACAGACTGTCATCGCCAAACGCAACCTTGGCCGCGGCTTTCATACCGCGATAGACGCCATAGGCTGTAACCGGCGAAGGATTGCCGCTGGAACCAAACGCCGGCGAAACACCGGTCACGTAATCCGTCTCCATATGGATCAGGTCCATGTCGGCAACGGTCGTACCCACGTCCTCCGCCGTGATGTAACGGCCGTTCAAGCCTTGAATATAGCGGCCAAATGCGCGGAACAACGCTTCGCTTTTATCTTTGCGCGGATCGCCGATGAGCACCGCTTTGCCTCCGCCAATATTCAAACCGGCTGCCGCATTTTTGTAGGTCATGCCGCGAGCGAGACGGAGAGCATCGATGACCGCTTCTTCTTCCGACTGATACGTCCACATTCTTGTTCCGCCAAGCGCCGGTCCAAGCGTCGTGTCATGAATCGCAATCACCGCCCGCAATCCGGAAGCGGCATCGTGACAAAAAACGAGTTGTTCATAATCGTAGCGTTGCAAATAATCAAAGATTTTCATAGCAGAAGCCCCCTAAATGATCAGGAATAAAGTTCGTCTTTCGCTGGAATCCTTCCTAGGTTTCACTGGAGTTAATTCCGCTATGAGTCTTTGCAATATGAATGCCAAACATTCTCATGCCTGCTTGCATACCGTAAAAGCATCCTTTTGCGCGAAATGCTGTCGTGCTGTCTGCAAAACCGCTCACACTTTTGCAAAAATTTGCAGGCAACAAATTGCATAGACAACAAATTAAAGCAAACCAAACTTCTCCATTTTGTAATACAGCGCTCGAATCGAAATTCCCAGCCGTTTGGCCGCTTCCGTACGGTTGCCTTGCACCGCTTCCAGCTGACGCTTAATCAGAAGTTTTTCCGTTTCCTCGAGCGCTGCTTTCAAACTTTGGTTTGGCCGATCCGGCGGCAATCCGGCGGCGCTCGGCTCCGTCGCTTTCGCCGACAGCGCGGGAAGATGCGCAGCTAATATGACCGTTTCGCTGTATTTCATATTGATCATGGCCCGACCGAGGATGTTTTCCAGCTCCCGCACATTTCCCGGCCAATGATAACTGCCGAGCAGCTTCATCGCCTCCGGTGCCACCGCTTCCACACTGCGCCCGTAATCCAAATTCAACCGGTGCAAAATGTGGCGGGCCAACGGTTCGATGTCACTGAGCCGTTGCCGCAATGGCGGAATATGGATCGGTACGACATGCAGCCGATAGTAGAGATCTTCGCGGAATCTGCCTTCCTGAATCGCTGACTCCAGATTGACATGCGTCGCTGCGATAATGCGCACGTCGATGGCGATCGGTTTGCTGCCGCCTACCCGGACGATTTCTTTTTCCTGCAGCACCCGCAGCAATTTGGCCTGTGTACTGACCGACAATTCACCGATTTCGTCCAGAAAAATCGTCCCGCCGTTGGCCTCTTCGAACAAGCCGCGTTTGCCGCCCCGCTTTGCACCGGTAAAAGCCCCTTCTTCGTAGCCAAACAGTTCGCTCTCCAGCAATGATTCAGAAATGGCGGCGCAGTTTACCCGGATAAACTGGTGATATTTACGGTCGCTCGCATTATGGATAGCGTGGGCAAACAGCTCTTTCCCTGTGCCCGATTCTCCGCGCAGCATCACGGTCGCCGGGGTGACGGCAACCCGCTTCGCCTGAAGCAGCGCCGTTTTCATCGGTTCACTCTGTCCGATGATCTCTTCAAAGGTGTATTTTGCCTCCAAAGTACGAATGATGCTGCGCGCTTTCTCCAGCTCTTCGCTCAATGTCTTGAATTCTGAGATATCGTGAATGACGCCGACACTGCCTCTTAATATCCCATCGACGATCACAGGCGCAACATTGACAATCACGTCTTTTCGCTTCGGGCCCAGCTTCATCGGTACTCCCCGCACCGGCTTTTTCGTTTTCAACACTTGCAAATGCATGCTTTCGCCTTCAGAGATATCCACAGTGGCCGGCTTGCCGATGACATCATCCTGACTGAGCCCTGTAAGCCTCGTATAAGCGGGATTAATCATCAGTCCAATCCCGTTTGCGTCTACGACGGAAATCGCCTCATCCGACGACTGGATAATCGCTTGCAGCATACTTTTCAGTTCTTTCAAATCGGTAACTTCTTCGGCAAGCGCCATAATTTCCGTAATGTCTCGGAAGACCGCGATTGCGCCGATGATTTTCCCCTGCAAATTCCTGACCGGAACCCGATTGGTAATAATTCGGGTGCGATTGGGCAGTACTTGTTCCTGGTTCAACTCGGGTTCGCCTGTTTGCAAGACAATATGTAATCGGGTATTGGGAATGGTCGTGCTCGCTTTTGTTCCCAGAACCTGTTTTGCCTCCAGCCCAAACAACCGTTGGGCCGCACTGTTAAACAGGGTAATGATTCCTTCGGCATTCACTCCAATAATGCCGTCATGGGTGGAGTTAAGCATCGTTTGATATTCCCGCTGATTTTGCAACAACTTTTTGATCAGCTGATTGCGTTCTTCCAGCAGGTGGATCATCATGCTGCTGATCGTGCTGGGAATCAACACGGTTTTGTCGCGCTTTCTGTGCAAAATATCAGCGTAAATCGCGTGGTCGTTGGTTGCTTCCAGGATGACATCAATCTCCTGCTGTAAATAGGGTTGATATTCCACGGAAACTTCAATTCCCAACGATTGGGCAAGCTGGATGCCAGGCGCGTCTTTGCGTTTGTCAACGACCGCAACAACCTGAATCTGCTCCATCTTGCACAAAGTCCGCAACAGCAGCGTTCCACCTTTTCCCGCACCAACGATGAGAAGTTTATGCATTTTGTCCCCTCTTCCTCCATCGTACCCATTTCTATTATATACTATTAGTAGCTGCTATTAGAAGCTATTAATAATTTTTTCTTCGCTCCAAGTGCATCTTCGTTTTCTTTGGTTCGTTTCGTGGACAACGACGTGCCAATCGGCTATGATGAATGCAGTTACCATCGTAAAGGAAGTGGCTCCCTTGCTCGTACAAAAGTTGCTCGCTTTATTGATTATGCTGATTCCCGCAGCGATTGCGGTCTTTGGAATCAAGCTGATGCGTGACACCCTTTATCTTCTGTTCAATCCTACGCTGCCCTTTCAATGGGCAAAATTTATCCTCGGCCTGATCCTGTTTGTACTTCCGGTCTTGTTTATCGGCGGATTTATTCTTCACCACGACCGCAAACGCAATCGGGTACAGCCTCGGTTCATGCTGCCGGAACAAGAGGACGAAGAGTAACAGCATCCTCCTTCACATATTGCGGAAAGAAAAAAAGACTACGCATTGTGCATAGTCTCTTTTTATTGATTATGTAATCTGTTACGCCTTTGGCAACGTTGCGTAATAGATAATCAAGACGTCCGCCACGACAAAGGTAACCAAAGCAATGAAACCGTATCCAACCGCAAACATGTTCTTCGCTTTGAATGAACGTACAACTCCTGCGAAAATCAAGATCGTAAAGACAAACATCAAAATCTCAAACAAGGTGATGTGCATGATAACGACAACTCCTTTGGCAGAAATAGGCTGGAAAAATACAATGGCAATTCCATTATATAGTGTACCTTTTGCGGATACAAGTCGTATCTGAAATTGTTTCCATTTTTTCTTACTGTAAAAAAGTCATCACCGTAACCTCCGGTTTGCAGTACAATCGGACCGGCATCAGGGTGGTACCGAGCCCTCGATTGGTATACAGAAAGCGGTGAGTTGGGGAGCCACCCAAGCGATATAATCCCCCGACATATTTGCGGCCCATTAACGGCGTCACGATCTCACCCAGCTTTGGCAGGCGTATTTGCCCGGCGTGACTGTGCCCGGACAGCTGCAGCCAAAAACGATCGCCCGCCCCAGACAGCGCCTGATCGGCGAAATCCGGTTCATGGACAAGCAAAATAACGGCGCTTTCCTGCGGAATCCCGCGTAAGGCTTGCGGCAAACTCGGCTGACCGTGCAGCGCATCGTCCAGGCCCGCCACATAAAAGGTCCCGCTATTTCGCCTTATTTGCACATGACCGTTGAGCAGCACCTCGAATCCCGATTGCTCCAAGCCGCTTTTCACTCGCAACGGGTTGACCCGGTAGTCATGGTTGCCTAAAACCGCATATTTCCCCAGCGGCGCATTCAACTTTCGCAACAGCGGGATCGCATCCTCTATCCGCGAAAGATCCGTATCAACCAGATCTCCTGTAAAGCACAGCAAATCGGGCTGTTCTCCGTTAATCATCTCTATGACTGCCGCCAATTCTGTTTGGCCATAATAAGGACCAAGGTGAAGGTCGCTGATCTGGACCAGCTTGAGCCCTCCAAGCGAGCGGGCCAGCTCTCCCGCAGAAAACGTAATGCGTACCAGTTCTGTCTGCTGGCGTTCGGCAAACAACGAGAAAAAACCAAAACGATGCATGTAGACGAACATTCTTGCCAGCATTTTTCGATTACGCCGCAATGGCCCTTCCTCCTCGCTTGTCAGCCCGCCGCTGTTTTGCTCCAGCCTTCTCCAATCATTATACTTGACTGGTAGAGGAATGTCAGGAAAGGATGGTCGGTCACGATGTCACGGCGAATCGCCGCGCTTTGCTCCCTATGTTTCATTTGTTTCATTGCCGCCGGTTGCCAGGTACAACTCAAACCGACAGAACAACTCAATTTCACAGAAATCCAAAGGTCTTATTACGAAATCGTCTACAATGATTCCACTTTTCTGGCCGGTATTGCCAATATGCTGAATACCAATCCAATGACTGACGTGTCCTGCTATGCAGATGGATATTTGACCGCACTGCAAAATCGTCGCCTGTACGAGGAAGTTTCGCCGGTTGTATACGATCAGCTCGGCAAAGAACTCGGCGACCAACTGGCCTCCCAGTACATCCACATCGTTAGCGAACTGCCGAAATTGGCGATGGCCACAGGTGAATGGCTGGCCAAAAAGCAAGTAGCTCCCGGTTCGCCCCAATATCGTCAGCTCGCCGACGAATATCAACAGCTCTCCGCCCTGTTGTGGGACTCGCCGGTACCGTTAGCCGAAATCCTTGCCTATCCAGGCGCGAACGCAAAAAAACTTGGCCGGGCTACACTCGATCAATTGGCGCGAAAAATTCTCGACCAATGCGAACAGATGCAGCGGCAGATCCAATCGTTGCCGAACAAGCCGGTTGCCGAGTCCGGCACAGTTTCAGGGAAAGGAGCATTTTTTTCCGCCTTCCCCTGACTCACCTTTTCTTTAGAACAGCTCTTTGCGCTGAACGGACGCTACCGGCTTCGCCTGGTTGCTGACAAACTCATCCTTGCTAGATTGCTCCGCGCTTTGCGGCGGCCTGGCGGTTTTGGACTCCTGCTCTTTGCCGGTCCGATTTTGCTCAAGCTTTGCCACTGTTAGCCCTCCCTTTTGTTTCGCCATACTCCTATCGTGCGCCAAGCTTCCCGCTTTTATTTCCCCGGCAGTGAAAACCCAGCGTTTCACTTGCACAAAACACAGCCGTTTCCTGCCCGACAATGACATACTGTCTGTAATCCGGAAGCTAACATTAACGTAATTTATCGATCCTATTAATAGCTTTAATTAATTTTGAAATTTTTACATTATATTCAAATTTAAGTTCGAAAAACACTTTTCTTTTTTCCTTTCATTGTTTACTATCAATAATTATTAGCAAAAAATGGAGTGGGATAATGCCGAAAGAAGAAGATCCGCAAGATTTGCTGAAACTGATCGACTTTCACAAGAAGTATTTGATCGTCCTCGCCAAAGAACGCAAGCTCAGCCATCCGACCGTGCTGATCGTGAGTCAATATTTGGACAAACTGCTGAATCGCTACAACCAGCAAAAATCATAAGCTTCAAAATAAAACCGCCATCCCTTTCCGATGGCGTTTGGTTTTCTCCGCTGCCTTTATCCTTGCCTCCATTTTTCCGCTTCGTCTATGTTCATCCCCAGCTGAGCGAGTCCAATCGCTTGGCGGTTGCAACTGTCCGAATCGCCCATTTGTTCCCGTCTCCGTTCCATCAGACGTATGAGAAATCGGAATAGAGTACGATAATATCAGCTTATGGGAAACGCTGACAGTACCAATGTAAAAAGACATTGGCCGAGTTGAGCCAATGTCTTTTTATAAAAGTGCTTTCCCAAACTTCGAACCTTTGATTGCGCCGCTTAGCTCACTTTATGCTCAATCCGCAGCTTATCCGCCACCATCGCGATAAATTCGGAGTTGGTGGGTTTCGCTTTCGTATTGGAAATGGTGTAGCCGAACAGATTGGAGATCGAATCAATGTTGCCGCGGGACCAGGCTACTTCGATCGCATGACGGATCGCCCGCTCCACCCGGCTGGCGGTGGTGTTGAACTTCTTCGCGATGTCCGGATAGAGCACTTTTGTGATCGAACCAAGCAGCTCTACATCGTTGTAAACCATCGTGATCGCTTCCCGGAGATACAAATAGCCTTTGATATGAGCAGGAACGCCGATTTCATGGATAATATTGGTGATGCTCGCATCCAGATTTCGTCCTTTGATCGCCAAGTTGTTCCCCGGTTTTACCTGACTGGACACAAACGATGAATTGGCAGTGGGGCTGATGTTCATTTGACGAATCCG
Source organism: Brevibacillus fulvus (assembly GCF_016908525.1). Taxonomy (GTDB): domain Bacteria; phylum Bacillota; class Bacilli; order Brevibacillales; family Brevibacillaceae; genus Brevibacillus_G; species Brevibacillus_G fulvus. The sequence continues at coordinate 176,633 of NZ_JAFBEB010000001.1, read as the reverse complement.
TTGCGCCAGGATCTCCATGTCAAACGGTTTCAATATGTAGTACGACGCTCCCAATTCGACTGCTTTTTTGGTGATTTCCTCTTGGCCAAAAGCAGTCAGCATAATAATCTTCGGTTGCGGAGACAGGCGCATCGTTTGCATTTGTTCCAGAACAGCCAATCCATCCAAATGAGGCATAATAATATCCAGAATCAAAATATCCGGAATACGTTCCTCCAGCAATCGAATGACATCGTTACCATTATAGGCAATGCCGACAACTTGCATGTCATGTTGACTGTTAATATATTCCTCTAACAGACTCACAAATTCCCGATTGTCATCTGCCAACAAAACCTCGATCTTACTCAAATTATTTCCTCCTTACAATCCTGTTCGCTTATGGGATAAATGCATGTTCGTAAAAGCTCTCAGATGCGGCATGGTTTCCGGTTTTTGTTCTCAAAAATTATTCGACAACAGCATGTTAGTTCCTGCCAATGACGAAAGATTGAATGATTTTTCCGATATTTCGACAATGTTTTGGTTTTCTTTTCCCTTTTCGGCCGCTTCTGTCTGTCCTACTCGACAAAAAAGGCCGTTCTGCGCAAGAACGGCCTGTTTGTTTGCTTTAGGCAACTTTTCCTTTTTGCAACGGAAAGGAAGGTGAGCTCGAACGAACCGGGACTCCGGCATCCTGCAGCATCCATTCGATGTAACAGCCATAGCCGGAAGTCGGATCATTGACGAATACATGGGTAACTGCTCCCACAAGCTTGCCGTTTTGGATGATTGGACTTCCGCTCATCCCTTGCACGATGCCGCCTGTCTTCTGCAGCAACCGTTTGTCCGTCACTTTGATGACCATTCCTTTTGTCGCGGGAAAATGCTGTTTGACAACATTGACAATCTCAATGGAAAACTCCTCGACTTTCTGTCCATCGACAACGGTTAAAATCTTGGCCGGTCCTTCCTGCACTTGTTCCGCCAACGCAATAGGAATAGGTTCGGAATATAGACTTCTGTTCGGTTTTTCCTTCATCTTGCCAAAAATGCCAAACGGGGTGTTCTTGGTTATGGAGCCGAGAATTTGATTTTCGTTATAAAACCGAGCAAACTTCTCACCTGGATTGCCGCTTTCCCCTTTTTCGATTGAGGTCACGCTTGCCTGTACAATCTGTCCATCCCCAACGTTAATTGCTTGTCCGGTATCCACATCGGAAATCACATGGCCAAGGGCGCCAAACGCTCCTGACTTCGGCTCATAAAAGGTCAGTGTGCCGACACCGGCTGCGGAATCGCGGATATACAAGCCCATCCGGTATTCCTTGTCTTTCGTATCTTTGGCAGGAGTCAACGAGAGTGACAATTTCTCCTTGCCCCGCACGACCAACAGTTGAATCGGTTCCTTTTTCGCTCCAGCCTCATTGACGACTTTTTTCACATCGCTCATGTCATTGATAAACAGATCATTCATTTTGATAATGGTGTCGCCTACATTGACACCAGCTCGTTCACCGGGTGAGTACTTTTCCGCTCCCGTGTTGACCAGATGATGGCCCACCACTAAGACGCCGGCTGTCTGCAGTTTGACACCGATTGACTGTCCGCCGGGCACAACGCGCAAATCTGGCAATACATTGACTTTGACCGCTTTCAACGGAATGCTTCCCCATTTGAGGGCCAGCTCAGCGTGTCCGGCTTTTTTCGGTTGAACCGACAGCGGCTTACTGAGATCAACCTTTACTTCCCGCGCCTCCACACCATTTACTTTTACGATCTCCGGGTTGCTGTTGACCAGAGTCCCCATGACCGGGACGGATACTTGCAGCTGTTGTAAGGACCCCTCGAGTAAGCGAAGCTCATGCGGAAACGAAGACAGGTCACGAAAGGGGGTTGAACTGACAATTAGCGCTGTGATGAGCAAAAGAAAAGCGCCCATCCACTTTTTTCTCTGTTGATGGATCACCAGCAATCACTCCTACGTTCCCTACCTACACCTACTGCTACACCTCCAACTTGCGTATCTATAATGTTACCGAGGGCAACTCGGATTATTACGGAAAAAAAGCTGTCAAAGTAAATTGACAGCTTTTCTCCCTTTTGCCAGTTGAAGCATTTCCCTGGCATGTTCTTTTGTTTTCTCGGTGATCTCCGTACCGCTCAGCATCCGAGACAATTCCACGACGCGCTCTTCTTCCGGCAACAGCGTAACGGTGGTCATCGTCGTATCGGCCGTAGCTTCCTTTTTAATCGTAAAGTGGGCGTCGGCAAGCGCCGCCACCTGCGGCAAATGCGTAATGCACAATACTTGACGGTTCTTCGCGACCCGGGCCAATTTTTCGGCGATCGCTTGCGCAGCCCGGCCGCTCACTCCCGTATCCACCTCGTCAAAAATGAGCGTTTCGACCTGCTCCGCATCTGCGAGAATCGTCTTGATCGCCAACATGACCCGTGACAGCTCGCCGCCAGAGGCGATTTTGGCCAACGGACGCAGCGGTTCGCCCGGATTGGGAGAGATCAGAAATTCGATCTGGTCCATCCCGTTGGCGTCAATTCGCCGTTTGACCCCTTCAATTTCGATCCCCTGTTCGTCGGCAATTTGTCGGACCTCGATGGCAAAGCGGGCTCGCTCCATATGCAATTCCTTCAACTGGGTTTCGATCGCTTCGGCCAACTCGCTCGCCAGCTGTTTGCGCAGTGCGCTCAGCTCCAGCGCCTCCACTGCCAAATCTGCGGCAAGTTCACGAACCCGCTCCTCAAGTTGCAGCAGCCTGCTGTCATATTGTTGGATCTCTTCCAGTTCATCCTGAATCGTCGCAGCGTATTCCAAAATGTCGTCCACGCTTTTTCCGTACTTTCGTTTCAGGCTTTGAATCTGGTCAAGGCGCCGCTCGACCTCCGCCAGCTGTTGCGGGTCAAAATCGAGACGGCCGGCGAATTGGCGAAGTTGATGCACTGCATCATCCACTTGGTAATAGGCATTTTGGATCGTTTCCACCAACGGCGCCAAATTTTCGTCATACTGCAGCAGCCGTTCCAATTCGCTCATCGCATGTCCGAGCCAGTCGAGGCCGCGTCCGTCGCCGTACAAGGACCGGTAGGCATCCTGAATCCCTTCGTACACTTTCTCGTAATTGGCCCATTTTTTTCGCTGGTTCAACAGCTTTTCGTCTTCACCCGGCTGCAGTTTCGCTTCTTCGATCTCATTCAACTGATAGCTGAGCAAATCGATGCGCTGTACCAATTCCCGCTCATTTCGCGACATCCGTTCCCAATCTTGCCGGTTTTTTCGATAGGCGGCATACAAGGCAGCATACTCTGCTTTGGTTCGGGCCAACTGTTGTTCGCCAAAGGCGTCAAGCCAGTCGATATGTTTCTCCGCTTGCATGAGCAAATGGGTGTCGTGCTGGCCGTGAACGGTGACCAGCCAAGGTCCAAGCTCGCGCAACATAGCCAATGTAACCAGTTGGCCATTGATCCGGATGATGCTTTTCCCCTGCGCCGATATATCGCGTCTCACCACGAGCACGCCGTCCTGTTCCACCTGTACGCCAAACCCTTCGCAAATTTGCAACGCCGGATGGCTGGCGGGAAGTTCAAACAAGCCTTCCACTTCCGCCCGTTTCTCTCCATAGCGGACGAAGTCGGCGGATGATCGATCTCCCAGCAAAATGCCCAATGCATCAATAATGATCGACTTACCGGCTCCGGTTTCACCTGTTAAAATATTTAAACCTTGACGGAACGAAATGGTCACTTCTTTGATTATCGCAAAATTGCGGATGGAAAGTTCGACTAACATTCTGAAACCACCTTTATAGCATGTCCGTAAAACGCTGTACCACTTCTGCCCCTGCATCCTTGGAACGGCAGATGATCAAGATCGTGTCGTCGCCTGAAACGGTGCCCATCACCTCTGGCCATTGCGCACTGTCAATCAGGGCAGCCACCGCGTTGGCATTCCCCGGCAATGTTTTCAATACGATCAAGTTTTCCGCATAATCAATCGAAACGAAACTGTCCAGCAAGATTCGCTTCATTTTTTGTACAGGGTTAAACTTTTGCTCAACAGGCAGTGAATATTTATAACGTCCATCTGGCAATGGCACTTTGATTAAATGGAGTTCCTTGATGTCACGGGACACCGTCGCCTGCGTCACATTAAACCCGGCCGCCCGCAAGCGGTCAACCAGTTCATCCTGCGTCTCCACTTCATAATTGGCAATAATTTCGCGGATTCGAATGTGGCGTTGCCCTTTATTCATTGATTTTACTCCCATTCACCTTGAAGTTTTGTGCGAATTGCTTCAAAAAAGCTGCCTTTTTTCAGTTTGATCAACGGCGTAACGTAGGGCGATTTGGAAATAAAAATTTGATCTCCCCCTTGCAGTCTGTAGCCAAATTGACCATCGATGGACAGCCCCATCTCATTATGGACCGCATCCACCTCAATCCGGATCACTTGCTCGGCGGAAAAAACCATCGGTCGTGCGGTCAACGAATGGGGCGCAACTGGAGTCAGCAGCAAAGCCGGGACGTTGGGAGCGACAATCGGCCCTCCGGCGGACAGGGAATAAGCTGTCGAACCAGTCGGACTGGAGACAATTACGCCATCCCCATTATAAGTAGCGACATAGTCGTCATCCAAATAAATTTCGCACTGGATAATTCGGCAAAAGGACCCTTTCGCAATCCCAATGTCGTTCATTGCTGTGTAAACGCCTAATATATCACCATCTCGAACCAGTTTTGCTTCCAGCATACTCCTGTGTTCGATCACGAACTTCTCAGACAAAAGGTTATCGACTGCTTCCGGCAAATTGTCCGGTTCCGCTTCAGACAGGAAACCAAGCGTCCCCAAATTGATGCCGAAAATCGGCAAAGAACAACCGGCCAATCTCCTGGCAATGCCCAATAACGTGCCATCGCCGCCCAATACACACGCAAATTGGGCGTTTTGGCATAATTGTTCAAGGGTGGCCGCAATCTCCGGCCGGCCAAGATCAGCGGCGATATTTTCCTCCAGCAGGACTGTGGCCCCTTTTTGCTCCAATAAATACAGCAATTCTCTGGCTACAATTCGCGTTTCCGGTTTACCTTTGTTTGCAACTATCCCTATCGTTTTCACTTTGCCACCCCAACTCTGGTTGGAATCTTATTCAATTATACAACTTCTCTTGCATAAAGAAAAAGCCCCGGTTTTCACCGGAGCCTTTTTGTCCCTTCCCGCTTCAAGGACGCAACTCCTGATGGGCCGTCCGTACGACTGCTTCCATCTGTTTCAACCACTCATCAGGAGCCATTCCTTGGTTGGCAGAACCTTTGCCAAGGTGCAGTAAAAACTCGATGTTCCCCTCTCCGCCGGTAATTGGCGAATAGCTGACGCCCTTGATCTCATAGCCGATCGTCGCCGCAAATCCGGCAATATCCTGGAGCACATCGAGATGAACGTCCGGATCGCGAATAATCCCGTTTTTGCCCACTCGTTCCCGCCCTGCTTCAAACTGCGGTTTCACCAGAGCGACCACATCGCCGTTCTCTTTCAAAAAGCGGTAGAGCACTGGCAGAATGATTTTCAGCGAAATGAAAGAGACGTCGATCGAAGCGGCATCCGGCATTTCATGAGGAAACTCCGCCGGATCGAGGTGGCGGAAATTAGTCCGTTCCATAACGACAACTCGTTCATCTTGGCGCAGCGACCAGGCCAACTGCCCGTATCCGACATCAATCGCATAGACCCGTCTGGCGCCGTGCTGCAAGGCACAATCGGTAAATCCACCGGTTGATGAGCCAATATCCATCATCACTTTGCCATTCAAGTCAATCCCGAATGTTTTCAACGCTTTTTCCAACTTGAGCCCGCCGCGGCTGACATAAGGATGCACCTCGCCTTTGACCGTCAACGCTACATCCTCGGCAAACTTCGTTCCCGGCTTGTCACAGCGTTCACCGGCAACCAGCACGAGTCCAGCCATCACCGCCGCTTTCGCTTTTTCTCTGGTTTCATAGAAACCGCGTTCTACCAGCAATACGTCTAGTCGTTCCTTTTTCATGCCGTTTATGCCCTCTGTTTCGTTACAGGTAATATCGCACGAACGCTGGCCGCGATTCGTTCGGCAGTCAAGCCCACTTCCTGCCGCTGTTCCTTGACGCTGCCATGTTCGACGAAGTAGTCCGGTATGCCGATTGTTTCCACCGGTACCGTATGATAACCATTGCGCGCGTAAAACTCCAGAACGGCGCTGCCAAAGCCGCCGCTGACCGCTCCTTCTTCAACGGTAATGATCTCATACCCTTCCTTGGCCAACCGCAGCAACAGTTCTTCATCAAGCGGTTTGCAAAACCGCGCATTGACCAGCATCGGAAAAATCCCTTCGCTGTTCAGCTGATTTACGGCTTGTTCGGCCAGTTCGAAGACATGTCCGAAGGAGAGGATCGCGACCCCCGTCCCTTCTTTGACAATTTCCGCCTTGCCGATCGGCAGGACGTGCATTTCTTCATCCATCTTTACGCCGGTAATGTTCAGCCGCGGATAGCGGAAGGAGATCGGGCCGTCATCATACGCCATCGCCGTTTGCATCATGTGCTGCAGCTCGTTTTCGTCTTTCGGCGCCATGATCACCATATTGGGGATTGCCCGCATGAAGGCAATGTCGTAAACCCCCTGATGGGTTTCCCCATCCGCGCCAACCAGGCCTGCGCGGTCGACCGCGAACACGACATTCAGCTTTTGCCGGGCCACATCATGAATCAACTGGTCGTAAGCGCGCTGCAAAAAAGTGGAGTAGACGGCAAAGACCGGTTTTAGTCCTTGTGTGGCCAGTCCGGCAGCAAATGTGCAGGCATGCTGCTCGGCAATGCCGACATCAAACAGCCGATCCGGAAACCGTTCGCCAAATTTGAGCAAACCAGAGCCGGCCGGCATCGCCGGGGTAACCGCCACAATCCGTTTGTCCTGCTCGGCCAACCGAATCATCGTATCGGCAAAAACCGAAGTATACGTCGGTGCCGACTTGGCAGATTCCCCTGACTCGATCTTGTAAGTGCCGATCCCGTGCCATTTGACCGAATCCGCTTCCGCCGGAGCATAGCCTTTTCCTTTTTTCGTGATGGCATGAATCAATACCGGACCGTTGGTTTGCGAAGCGGTACGCAATGCCGCCAACAACAGTTCGATATTATGCCCGTCGATCGGACCGATATAAGTCAGTCCCAATTCTTCAAACAAAACGCCGGACACCAGCAAATACTTCAGACTGTCTTTGATTCTTTCCGCAAAATGGGCCAGTTTGCCGCCGACCGCCGGAATCGATTTCAACAGACTTTCCAGTTCATCCTTGGCACGCTGATAATTGTTCGCTGAACGTAGTTTGCCCAAATAGTTATGCAAAGCACCGACATTTGGCGCAATCGACATTTCGTTGTCATTTAACACGACAATCAGCTTTTTCTTCTCGTGTCCGATGTGATTCAATGCTTCCAAGGCCATGCCGCCGGTCAGGGCACCATCCCCGATTACGGCAACCACGTTGTGTTTTTCGCCTTTCAAATCGCGGGCCGTGGCCATCCCCATCGCCGCTGACAGCGAGGTGCTGCTGTGTCCAGTCTCCCATACGTCATGCGGACTTTCACTCATCTTGGGGAATCCGCACAATCCCTTGTATTGGCGTAAAGTCGGAAACAAATCGCGACGTCCCGTCAAGATTTTATGTACGTACGCTTGGTGTCCAACGTCCCAAATCAACTTGTCCACCGGACTGTCAAACAGGTAGTGCAAGGCGACGGTTAATTCAACAACCCCGAGGTTGGGCGCAAGATGCCCACCCGTCTTGGCCAAATTCTCCACGAGAAACGAGCGGATTTCACTTGCCAGTTTATTTAACTGCGGAATCGTCAACTTTTTTAAATCTTTCGGGCTATTGATGTTTGCAAGCAACACGTAACCCCTCGCTTTCATCAATATCAGACTCTTGCAGCACTATTTTGATTACTTTTGCACTGGTGCTTGCTTCATTATAAACGTTTCCATACTAAAACTCCACTTTCCAACGAAAAAAGAAGTCCATCTTCAACAAAAATCCCCATTTCAGCCAAATTGTGCCAATGGGGATTTGCCTTTTTTTCTATTTTTTTCGTTTCATCACATATTCTGCTAATGGGAGCAGAGCGGAATGTTCCAGTCCGATTTCCGCCAACGCTGCCTTTGCTTCCGCGATCAGCGCATCCAGCTTCCGCTTTGATTCCTCCATTCCGACCAAAGCAGGGTAGGTGGCCTTTTGCCGCTGTTCGTCGCTGCCAACCGCTTTTCCGAGCAAGCTGGCATCCCCTTCCACATTCAAAATATCGTCTTGAATCTGAAAAGCCAGCCCGATAGCCATCGCGTAGCGGGTCAGCGCCGCCAATTGTGGAGGTGTCGCATCGGCCAGATAGCCCCCGCCGCGCAATGCCGCCACCAGCAAATCGCCGGTTTTGTGGCGATGTATGTACTCCAACTCGGTCAGGCTGAGCGTTCGTCCTTCCCCTTCGATATCGGCCATTTGCCCGCCGACCATGCCGGTGGAACCGGCACGTTTGCCCAGTTCGGCGATTAATTGCACCGCCACTTCCGCTGACACTTCGGGATGCCGCCAATAAGCTTCGGCAATCAAAGCAAAGGCGCGGGTCAGCAAAGCGTCCCCGGCCAATATTGCCGTGGCCTCGCCGAATACTTTATGGTTGGTCGGTTTGCCTCTGCGCAAATCGTCGTCATCCATCGCCGGCAGGTCGTCATGGATTAACGAATATGTGTGGATCATCTCCAGCGCAACCGCATACGGGATGCCCTTTTCGAGCGGCTGATCGAACGCTTCCAGCACAGCGAGAACGAGGATCGGGCGCAAGCGCTTTCCCCCTGCCATCAACGAATAGGCCATCGATTCGTACAGGTGTGGAGGAACGCCATCCCGCTCCAAAAACGCCGGCAATTTCTCTTCGATATAGCTGATTTTTTCCCGAAGGTATGTTTCAATCGACGCTTGCATCAGACTTCCCCTTCCGGACGAAATGGCTTTTGCTTCAATTGGCCGTCCTCTTCCAGCAGTTGCGTGATTTGCGCTTCGATCGCTTCCAGTTTCAAACCGCAGATGCGGGACAGCTTCATTCCCTCTTGATAGAGCATAATTGCTTCTTCCAGCGGGATGTCGCCCGATTCCAGCCGATTGACCACTTCTTCCAGCCGTTTCATTGCCTCTTCAAAGGTAAGTTCCGTTTCCGTCTCATTTTTCTTGCGAGCCATTTGGTTTATCCTCCCGCGTAATTTCTGCTACTCTTGTATCCACGGTGCCATCTTGCAAGCGAATGACAAGCGGCTGTCCCACCGTAACTTGCTTCACCGATTTGACCAGTTCCCCCTCGCGATACACAAGGGAAAAGCCGCGCTGCATCACTTTTAGCGGGCTGAGTGCATCAAGCTGGGCGATTTTGGCGATCAATGCCAGCTCTGCCTGGTTGACCTGTGTCTGCATCGTTTTTTGCAGGCGCTCCTGCAAGCGAACGATCTGCTCTCTTCGCTCATTCACCTTTTGTCCGATCCGGAAGCGTTCCACTCGCTGATGCACCAGCGTCAGCTGTTCCCGGCGGCGATTGAGCAACATCCGCATGGCAGCGGCCAATTCCATTTGCAGCTTGTCCAGACGCTCCCGGGTCTCCTCAAAACGGCGCAGCGGTTGGCGCAACACATAAGACTGGCGCAAACGCTGCAAGCGATTGCGCTGGTCGGCCAATTGGTTCTGCACGGAGCGGCGAAGCCGGCTGTCCAGATCTTTGACCCGCTCCTGCAATTCCAAATAGTGCGGAACAGCCAGCTCTGCTGCCGCCGTCGGTGTAGCCGCGCGAACGTCTGCCACAAAATCGGCGATGGTAAAATCGGTCTCGTGGCCAACGGCAGAAATCACCGGGATGCGTGAGCTGGCAATGGCCCTTGCCACCTGCTCATCATTAAACGCCCACAATTCCTCAATTGATCCGCCTCCGCGGCCGACGATCAGCACATCGATGTCCATTTGCCGGTTCAACAAGCTGATCGCGGATATAATCGAGGAAGGAGCCTCAGTCCCCTGTACGATTGCCGGAGCGATTACGACAGCTGCCTGGGGAAAACGGCGCCTGATCGTGGTACAAATGTCGCGGATCGCTGCTCCCGTCGGCGAGGTTACGACGCCGACCCGCTTGGGAAAGCGCGGCAATGGACGCTTGCGCTCCGTGGCAAATAGCCCTTCTGCCGCCAGCTTTGCTTTTAGCTGCTCAAACGCCAAATAAAGCGAGCCGATGCCATCCGGCTGCATCTCCCGCGCATACAGCTGATATGTGCCATCCCGCTCAAAGGCAGAAATGGAACCTCGCACAATCGCTTTGGTCCCATCCTTCGGCATAAACTTCAAAAAGCGATTGTAGCTGGCAAACATGACGACGCGAAGCCGTGATTCCTTATCCTTTAACGTAAAATACATATGGCCGCTCGAGTGATGAACAAAGTTGGAAATTTCCCCGCGAATCCAAATGTCCGCCAGGCGTTCCTCGCGTTCCAGCACTTGTTTGACCACTCTGTTCAATTGGCTGACCGACCAAATTTCTTCGGATCTCATCTCATCACTTCACTTTACAGATTTGCCAGTCTCTTCGCCGCCTTGACTGTGTTTTGCAGCAACATCGTAATCGTCATCGGACCGACACCGCCAGGGACAGGGGTCAGATAACCTGCTATCTCTTTGACCTCATCAAATTTGACATCGCCAACCAGTTTCCCGCTTTCAATCCGGTTGACACCGACATCGATGACAACCGCTCCCGGCGCGACGTGCTCTTTGCCGATAACATGCGGTTTGCCGATCGCGACAACGAGAATGTCGGCCTGTCGGGTCAGCTCCTGCAGATTTCGGGTACGGGAATGACAGATCGTAACCGTGGCATTTTCACGCAACAACAGGGACGAAACCGGTTTGCCGACAATATTGCTTCGCCCGATCACCACCGCATGTTTGCCGCTGATCTCTGTACCCGTGCGCTTGATCAGCTCGATAATCCCATACGGCGTGCATGGCAGCAAAGTATCATTGCCGATGACCATATTGCCGATATTCACCGGGTGAAATCCATCGACATCCTTCGCTGGATCAATGGCCTCAATGACCGCTTCTTCCGCAATGTGCGGCGGCAAAGGCAATTGCACCAAAATCCCATGAACGTTCGGATTTTCATTCAGTTCCGCGATTTTCGCCAACAGCTCGTCCTGACTGATCGTGTCCGGGTAACGAATCACTTCCGAGCTGATGCCGATCTCCTGGCTGCCTTTTTCTTTCCCTTTGACATAGGAGTGAGAAGCAGGATCGTCTCCGATCAAAATGACGGTCAGATGGGGAGTTAACCCCTTGTTTTTCAATTCCGCCACTTCTTTGGCCAGTTCCTCGCGAATTTGTTTGGCTGTCTCTTTCCCGTCGATAACGATAGCACTCATCAAAAAATCCCCCCTGGCTAATCAACATACCTTTAAGTGTAGCGGTCGAAACTTTCGATGTAAAGGCGAATTTTATAGGCAACCAAAGTTCATATCATTCGGCTTTTATGGTACTTCCACCCCAACATCGCTACACCGTAGGCATTGTCGCCGGAATAAACAGGATCGCAAAAATACAACTTTCCTTTTATCGCCGGATGTTCCAGCCGCTTGATCAGCCGTTCGCGAATATATTGATTTGCCGCCACACCGCCGACAATCAGAATCTCGCGGGGGTAGCCCTGCTCAATTGCAGTGCGCAGCGTTTTCTCCAGCGTATTGGCAATACACTGTTCAGCGGCCCGCGCGATTTCCGCAGGAGAGTGATCGCCTTGCTCGATGGCGCGCAGCAAAGAATTTTCCGGTCCTGACAAACTGAACGCCAATCCGTTCACAGCAGAGGGAACGCGAAAGCTCCCTTCCGCTTGCTGGGCCAATTCTTCCAGCAGCGGACCTGCAGGAAACGGCAGCCCCAGCGCAACCCCCACCCGGTCGATTAACTGACCGGCGTGCAAATCGATTGTGCCGCCGATTTTTTCGATTTCATAGCCTCGTTCGCGGCGGGTGCAGCGCAAGATCTCACTGGTCCCCCCCGACAAATGTACGGCAAGAAACTGGTCTTGCGCCGGACGCCTCTCCGCTGTGTGCTCCCCTGCCGCGATATGTCCTTCCTGATGCGTGGTTAAATAGCAGGGAACCTTGTGAAATACCGCCAAAGACTTGGCCAATCCTTCCCCCACTTTAAAAACGGGCATATACGATTGACTGACCGGTCTTGGTTTCTCGCTGGCACAGACGGCCACTACCTGCCAGCTTTCCAGCGACATTTGATCGCTGAGCTCCGGCAAGTTCATCACATGCTGAAAGACGGCTTCCGATTGCTGCAGCCCCCGTTTGCCTTCCTTTACTTTCAGCAGGCGTTTCGCTTCCGCAACAATTTGGCCGTCTTCGTTCACCAAACAAAGTGATGTACGGTAATTGCTTGTATCAATTCCTAACAAAACTTTTTCCATCCGCTTCACCTGTTTCAAGCCTCGGTTGTCTGGCGGGTTTGCAAAAAGCTGGACAGAACCCCGTTTATGTATCGATAGGACTGATCGTCACTATACAGCTTGGCCAATTCAATCGCCTCGTTCAGCACAACCTTGTCGGGCATTTCGTCTTCAAACATGATTTCGAAAAAAGCCAGCCGCAAAATGGCCCGGTCTACATTGGCAATCCGCTCCAATTCCCAACCGCGCAGATATTTTTTGATCTCCGCGTCAATTTGCGGGAGGTGTTTCAAAGTGTTGTCCAGCAAGTAGCGCATGTAGCCGGTGTCATCCTCGCCATCTTCCGTGACCAGGGCGATCGCATCATCCACGTTCACTTCTGCCATATCGATTTGGAACAAGCATTGTACTACTTTTTCTCGAGCAGTTCTGCGTTTCATGTTCTGACCACCTACTATTTAAATTTGCCTGGTAAAATCCGGTCTAAAATATCGCGTAAATCTTCTTTTTGGTCCAGTTTTCGGCCGATGTAGTAACCGCTGCCGATAAAGATGACAAAGACAAGTGTATCCCAAAACCCGACGATTAAGTAGATAATGCCAAAGAGCAGTCCGGCCGCTATCCCCAGCAGTTTCCCCTTATGTTCCCATAATAATTCCCAGATCATATTCTCTCACCTACTACTCTACCCGCCGGCTGCGGGCTGGGCTGTTTTCGCGGGAAATGACTTCGTTGACGACCACTGCGACCTCGGTAATCGTCACACCGGCGATCGCCTCCACTTGTTCTTTGACATTGAATTGCAGCTGCTGCGTAATCTCCGGAATCGATGTTTCCCCGTCCACTCCTACGCGCAAGGAGATGAGGTTGCCGCTTTCCAGCGCCTTGACCGTCGTTTTTAAGTCGAGCACACCTTTGACTTTGCGGGCTGCGCGTTCGGCAATCGTTTGAATCGTGTTGATCGTAATATTGACTTCGCCCAGATCGGTTCGCTGTCTGATGCCTTTTTCCTTCCGCGGTTTCGTTCTCGTAAAAGAACTGAAAAAGAAACGAAGGCTGATCAGGAAAAAAATGAGCGCGACGATCAAATATGGCCAATTCACTTGTCCAGGGATGAAAATGGATTGGGCGGTATTTTGCACGTACGAATAGGGGATGAATTGAGCGAAGACACCGATCGCAACGATGGAAATCACAATGAGGGCAAAACTGTATAGGGTCAAAATAAAACGATCAAACAAATTCATCGACATCTCTCCTTCGCGGAAACAGCTTGTTCACGCTTCAAGCGGCGAACCGATTGTTTCCGGCGGCCTGTTCAAGCAAATTCGCATTTCATCCATTCATCCAAAATACTGATACCAGATGAGGAAAATGCCCCCGTTACAGGGGGCATTGCTTCACTTCCATTACCGTAACCGCTGAATTTCTTCGGCTGTCGGCGGCGCAGTTGCCGGCGCTTTATCCTCCGATTTCAGCTCAACATCGATAATATGTACGTTTACCTCCACTACGGAGAGTCCCGTCATACTCTCAATCGCATTGCGCACACTGTCCTGAATATTGCGAGCTACCTCAGGAATCCGGTAGCCAAATTTCACAATAATCGATACGTCCACCGCAGCTTCTTTCGTGCCGACTTCAACACGGACACCGCGCGCCACATTTTTGCGGCCCAGACGTTCCGCTATATCTCCAACGAAGCCACCGCTCATCTGTGCAACTCCGTCGACTTCGGAAGCTGCCATCCCCGCGATTACTTCCAACACCTCGGGAGCGATTTGAACTTTGCCCAACTCCGTTTTCTCCAAATCCGGAATGTATTCTTCCACCCTGTGCACCTCCCCTTAGGATTTATATTCCATTATAGCAACAGCACCGTCAAATGACAACGAAACGGCCACTATTCATCCAGGTTCAGTTCGTACAGTTCCAGGAATTTCGTATCAAAATCACCGCTCACGAACACTTCATGCTCCATCACTTTCAGATGGAACGGTATCGTCGTGGAAATTCCATCAACGACAAATTCGCTCAACGCCCGTTTCATACGGTTGATTGCTTCTTCCCGCGTTTTTCCCCAGACGATCAGCTTGGCGATCATCGAGTCATAGTAAGGCGGAATCATATAGCCGGTATAGGCGGAACTGTCGACCCGCACACCAAATCCGCCCGGCGGCAGGTAGTTGGTGATACGTCCCGGCGACGGCATAAATCCTTTGGCAGGATTCTCCGCATTGATCCGGCACTCCATCGCCCAACCGTCGAGGACAATATCTTCTTGTCCAAAAGACAGCGGGTTTCCGGCAGCCACGCTGATCTGTTCTTTCACCAGATCGATGCCGGTTACGAGTTCGGTAACCGGGTGCTCTACCTGGATGCGCGTGTTCATTTCCATGAAGTAGAAATTGCCGTATTTATCCAGCAAAAATTCGACCGTGCCCGCACCGTGGTAATTTACGGCCTTTGCCGCGGCTACCGCCGCTTCGCCCATTTTTTGGCGAAGTTCCTGACTCAGAGCAGGAGACGGCGCTTCTTCGATCAACTTTTGGTGACGGCGTTGAATCGAGCAATCCCGTTCGCCCAAATACACAACATTGCCAAACTTGTCAGCCATAATTTGAATTTCGACGTGGCGCGGTCCTTCCACAAACTTTTCCAGGTAAACGCCGGGGTTGCCGAAAGCGGTTTTCGCCTCGTTTTGTGCCTGACGAATCCCTTTTTCCAAATCCTCGTCATTTACCGCCACGCGCATCCCTTTGCCTCCGCCGCCGGCCGTTGCCTTGATCATGACCGGATAGCCGATCAATTGCGCGGTGCGGATCGCTTCTTCCATATCTTCAACCAATCCTTCGGTTCCGGGAACGGTCGGAACGCCGGCCGTTTTCATTGTTTCTTTGGCGGTCGATTTGTCCCCCATCTTGATGATCGCTTCCGGGTCAGGACCGATAAACGTAATGTTGCAAGCGGCGCAAATTTCCGCGAAATCGGCGTTTTCTGCCAGAAAACCGTAGCCCGGATGGATGGCATCTACTCCCACCTTGGTGGCAACGCTCATGATGGTAGCAATATTCAAGTAACTGTCTTTTGATGCGGTCGGCCCGATGCAATAAGCTTCGTCAGCAAGTTTGACATGCAACGCGTCGCGATCCGCTTCCGAATAAATCGCTACGGAACGAATCCCCAGCTCCCGACAAGCACGAATAACGCGGACAGCAATTTCACCGCGATTAGCAATTAAAATCTTTTGGAACATCCCGCTCTCCTCCGATTATTCTGGCTTTACTAAAAATAGCGGTTGACCGTATTCGACCAGTTGGCCGTCCTGAACGAGGACTTTAACAATCTCCCCGGTTACTTCTGCTTCAATTTCGTTGAACAGTTTCATTGCTTCCACAATGCAGACGACTTTGTTTGGTGTTACCTTATCGCCGACTTGTACAAAAGCGCTCGCTCCCGGTTCTGGCGCGCTGTAAAAAGTCCCGACCATCGGCGACAAAATTTGATGCAGGTTTTCTTCCGGCACTTGCGTATTCGCTGCAGGCTGAGCGGCCGGCTGAACAGGAGCGGCTTGCGCTGCCGGTGCTGGCGCTGCTGCAACAGGTGCTGCTGGCGCTTGAGCGACAATCGTTTGCACTTTTTCTTCCACGACCCCGCCGCTTTTTTTAATCGTCACTTTGGAGCCTTCAATTTCTAATTCAAACTCTTTGATCGAAGACTGATCGATAAGCTTGATAATTTCTCGGATTTCATGAATTTTAAACACGAGTAAGCACTCCTTCGCATTATCTCTCTGACCTTGGCTTTATGGTAAGACGAAGTTAGAGAAGCCAGTAAGAGCAGGTCATAACTATCATGGTAGCTTTTTGCCATGCCAACGTCAAGAAAGGATTTCCTTCGGCTCTGTTGCCAGAAACAAAGGAAATCCTTACAATCATTCCCTTATTGCCATCGTTTTATAAGAGCGGCGTCTCTGTTCGATTTCAGGAATTTTTGAACTGTACGGTGATGTTGGTCGCCGGAATATTCAAATGCTGTTTCACCTGGGCGATAATGTTGACTACTTCATTGGGCTGGAGTTTGTCCTTTTGCACCAACACGGTCGCTTTGTTGTTTTGTACCGAAATAACCGCATCTTTGTAACCGCTGGCCTTCAGCAGCTCTTCGACTGACAGCGTAGCGTTTTCCAGATTGGACAATTCTTCATACTTCGCCTTCGCTTCGGCAACCGCCTGCGGGGTTGCATCAGCGCTGGACATAATCGACAGCTGTTCGTCTTTTTGTTGCTGCATCATGGCTTCCCGTTTCATTTTGTATCCTTGAAACAAATCGCTGACCGAATCGGGAAGCGTGCTGGCCGCATTGGCTTCCTGTGTTTTCTGCTCATCCGTCTTGGCCGTTGATTGTTCGGCATTGTCTGTCCCCTCAACCGGCGTCGCATTCGGGATGTCTTGTTGCGATTCTTTTGTTTCTACCTGCACATTGCTCAAGTCGTCCTCCTGGGTCTGTTGCTCGCCAATGGCGGGTACCTGTCCGGCAGGTCCTTTGACCAGATAATAACCTGACAAGACGACCATCACCGCCAGCATTGTCAACAGCCATACCGTTTGTTTGCGCAGCATCATGGAAATAACCTCCTAACCTTTTTTGGGCAATATTGAAATTTTATACAACGGCACATCCAACACTTTATTGACTGCTTCTGTTATCCATGCTTTGACCTGTATATTCTCAGCCCCCTTGGCAACAACCAGCACCCCTCTCACTTTCGGTTTCAGCGTTTTCACCACAACCGGCTGCTCCTGTTTTCCCTGAATAACGACTACCTGTTCATTGCGCGACTGCTCCGACTGGTTGCGGGTTGCTTTTTCCTTGTCAGTTTCCTGTGTCGTTGCGCTGCGTGAATCGCGGTTTTTTTCCACAATCATCTCCGGTGTCGAATCAAGATTTACCATCACCTCCACTTCTCCGACTCCGATTACCTTTTCTAATATCTCTTTCAACTGTGTTTCATAACGGTTTTCATATTCGGCAATCACATCGTTTCCCGCGGAATTGCCGAAGGCAGGAACGGCAGGCTCACCCTCACCCCCTCCGGGAAAGGCAAGCGCGCTGCTCGTTTCCTCTGGGGGCTGGTCAGGTTTGACCTCAAGAAAATCGGTCAAAATCATAAAGGCGATGCCGACTCCAAGCAAAACGATAAAATAATGGATCGGGCGCAGCTTTTTGGTGGCTTCGTCTTGTGCAAACCATTTCTTCCATTTGTCAAACATCCTTTTCTCACCTCGGTTCGGCGTTCCGCATGATCGGCTCCGCTGTCGTCTGCTCATCGGTAATCACAATTTGCTCCGGCGTTAGCTCCCATTGTTTGGCGAGCGATTCCGCCACTGCCCGGTATCGGGAATCTGTTTCCGCAATACCTGCGGTTTCCGCTGCCTCCTGCTGCTTTTCCGCCGTTTGCCCGACTGTGATCACAACCGGTTCGATCGGCGCGATTGGCTTTATCCATTGTTCATCGGAAGAATCCGAATCACTTGGGCCGATCGCCAGCTGAATGGCGGTAATTTGCGGCTGTTGGCCGTCCCTCTGCTCAATTTTCACGTCGACCTTGTCTACGTCCAGGCCAAATTGCTGTTTGACCTGACTTTGGACGGCCGTTTGCACCTGCTGTTTGACATAGTGGTCAACCTGTTGATCCTGTTCGCTCAACAATTTGTCCGCCAGCGCTTTCCATTCCGTCTGATCCGGTCGATTGATTTGCTGTTGATAACGATCCAGCTTCAGGGCCAGTTCGTCCACCGGCAAATGGAACAAGGAAAAAACCGGTGAAATAATCGTCATTAACAAAATCAACCCCATCACCATCCTGACGTAGCGTTGCATCGTCGTGTTGGGCAGGATCAGATCCAAAAAAGCGGCCAAAAGCACCAACAAAATGATTTTTTTCAGCCAGATTGTCAGCCATTCCATAGCCTGTCACCTACCGAACCATCAAGGATATGTTGCCGGCTGCAATAATAATCGTGATCGCGAAGAAGAACATCAACCCGACGATGGCCAAAGCGGCAAATACGAACAGCAAGCTTTTTCCGATCGTCCCCAACGCGCTGATAATCGGACTTGAACCCAGTGGTTGCAGCACCGCGGAAGACAGGTTGTAGATGAAGGCCAGCACGAGAATCTTCATCGCAGGAAAGGCGCAGAGCAACAGCAGGATGATCACGCCGGCCAACCCGACGGCATTTTTGACCAGCATGGAAGCGCTCAGCACCGTATCGGCAGCATCGGAAAACATCCGCCCGACAATCGGGACAAAGTTGCCGGTGAAATATTTGGCCGTACGCAACGTTACGCCATCGGTCACCGCCGAGGTCGCTCCATGGATGCTGATGACCGATAAAAAGATCGTAAAAAACGAACCGAGCACGCCCATCGCGATATTGCGCAACAAGGTGGCTAATTGGGTAACCCGATACCGTTCCGAGAACAAGCTGGCAATCGACAGCAACGCCGAGAGGAACAGCAAGGGAAAAACAACGGTCGAGATTAAAATACCGCTTGTGTTGATCATGAAAATAATCAAGGGATGAAACACGGACGCTGAGACGAAATTGCCGACGGAAGCCAACAGCGCGATGACCAGCGGAATCATCGCCAGCATAAAATCGGACATATTGCCGATCGCTTCTTTGGCGTATGTGATCGCAACGTGAAAACTGTTAATCGCCAGGACCATCAGCACCAAATAGGTGATTGAATAGGCGACGACCGTCACCGTGTTGCGTTCAAACGCGTTTTGCAAAGCTTCCAGAATCATGGCGATAACGGTAATGATAATAATGGAACTGAGCAGTTTGGCGTTGGTTAACACTTCATGCAGCGCAAATTTAAGCAACCCCTTGAGAACTCCCGCAACGCTCAGTTCTCCTTCTTGCAGCAATAATTGCACGAACCCTGGCGATTGCAGATCAGGCAAATAGCCCTTGTACTCTTGCAATGTTTTCTGCCAAAACTGTTCCACCCGATCGGTATTGAGTTGCTCCACTTGCTGGCGAATCATTTGATCAAGCGGTCCGGGAGAGGCGGGCTCAGCCGCGTATGCTTGTGCAGGGAAAAGCAGCAAAATCGCAATCAGTAACACCCAGCCCAGTCGAGCCACTGAAGACCCCTCCTCAAGTCGGCAGCAAGTGCAGCACCGTTTCAATAATGATCTGGATTATGGGAACGGCCATCACCAAAATCAGCACCTTGCCGGCCAGTTCGATTTTGGAAGCGATCGCGCCTTGTCCGGCATCACGCGTCATTTGCGCGCCAAATTCGGCAATGTAAGCTATTCCGATAATTTTCAGGATGGTCTCCAGAAACACCATATTGAGGTTGGCTTGTACCGCCAGTCTTTCCAAAACCCGGATCACTTCCGAGATTTTACCCATCAGGAAGTAAAAGATAATCGCGCCGCAGGCAATTGCCAGCAAGAAAGCGAACAGCGGCTTTTGCTCCTTGATGACTAATGCCAGAATGGTAGCAACCAAGCCCAAACCAACAATCTGGACGATTTCCATCGCTTGCCCTCCTAACTGAACAGGAAGACCCGCTTAACCTCTGCAAACAGATCCCCCAGGTAATGCGCCACCATGAACAGCACGATGATAAACCCGACCAATGTAGCCCAATGCGCGATCTCTTCTTTCCCTGACTGCTTCAAGACGGTTTGGATGATTGCCGTGATAAATCCGACTCCGGCGATTTGAAATACGGGAGTCAAATCAAAGTCCACGTGTAACACCTCGTTTCAGTACATCAAGATAACGACCAGCAATCCCCCGAGAAACCCGAGACTTTTGTACATTTTTTCATACTTTCCCTGCTCAACTCTCGCCTCTTCTTCGAGGGCGTGCAGATGGGTGATCGCCAAACGCAAATGCTTTTGCTGATCTTCTACATCGGAACTTCCCAGAACAAAAGCGAGACTCGATAAAACATCGCGTTCATCTTTGCGCAGCGCCGTTTGCGGCCAGTGCTTGTCAATCGCGGCCTGCAAGCAGGCTTGTGTGGATAATTCCCGGGCAGTTTGCAACAATTCGGCAGCTGTTTGAAACAAATTTCCGATTTCCCGCGGCACTCTTTGTCCAATCTTGACAAATGCACGATTGAGAGGTGTCAATCCAAATACAATTTCCGTCTCCAGCATTTGCAATGCCAGCAGAAGTGCGCGAAGCTGACTTGACCGGTTGGCATAGCGCCTGCCCAATTGCCAGCCTACCATCGATGCGGAGAAGAGAACGAGGATGCAACCGATCAGTTTTACCATGCAACCTGCGCCCTTTCCAACCGCTTGAGATTTTTGTCGTATATCCCCTGAATGGTTCCCGCACCGTTTGCTCTGCTCAACACCACATAACGGTGAAAAGCTCCGTGCTGGATCAGCTTGCCCAACATGGGGCGCTGCGCCACTTCCAGCAAATCGTTGCCGTGCGCGGAACAAACAATCGAGACTCCGGCGTGGATCGCTTCCCAAACCGCCTCCCCGTCCTCGCTGCGGCCAATTTCATCTGCGATGATCACATCCGGCGACATGGAACGTATCAGCATCATGATTCCTACGGCTTTGGGACAAGCATCAAGCACATCGGTTCGCGGTCCGACATCTCGTTGCGGGACACCGTGCAGGCAACCGGCCAATTCGGAACGCTCGTCCACAATGGCCACTTTGCGGCTGGCGGCCCACTCGCTCCCATAGCTGAGCATGCGCGCCAAATCTCGCAGCAAAGTGGTTTTGCCGCATTGTGGCGGGGAAATAACCAAGGTATTGCATATCCCTTTTCCCGGTGCATCGCACAAATAGGGAAGAACCTTACCGGCAACTCCTTTTTTCTCACGGGCGATCCGTATATTAAAGCTGGTAATCTCGCGTATCCCCTTCACCTCACCGTGTTCCATGACAATGCGGCCAGCGATACCGATACGGTGGCCGCCGACTACGGTAATATAGCCGCGTTTCAATTCTTCCTCAAAGGCATATAGCGAGTGTTGACTAATCTGGTTGATCAGCTTCTGCCTGTTTTCTTCCGTAAATACCCAGCCAAGTCTGGAATTTGAGGTTAACTGTCCGCTAGCCGTCACATAACTGGCTTGCTGCCCATACCGGATCTCGATTGCCTGATTTTGCCGTAACCGCACTTCTTCCAAGTTGTCACGAACAGCGGCAGGCAAGCTGTTCAGCAATGTGCGAATCGGGGCTGGCAGTACCGCAAACAGCTCATTCACTTGGCCTCCCTCCTTCCATTCCTGCATAGATCGAACTTCGATTGCGGGTACTTTGTCCACACAGACTTAACACCATCCTATGCGCCAAGGGACGAGTTTTATGCCTGTTCTTCCCCGAAAAAAAAGCCCGCTCATGCAAAAAAGCTTGCTGCGTTTATAGCAGCAAGCTTTTTCCCGCGTAACGGCTTGTTTTCCTGGAATCAGGTCGGGTTGACGACTTCCGCATCCGCATCGTACGGTTCAATCACATAATGGTGATAGCCTTCGTCGTCGGTACCTTCATGCAAAAAAATGATTTCCCGGCATGTCGGGCATTCAATCTCATAGGAAGTGTCAAATTCATCGTTTTGTTGATTTTCAAACGTATAGGCAGTTTCGTCGTCATCCAAGTCATAAAATTGGTCGACATTGTCATCAGCAAGCTCATCATCACAATCGTCAACCATCTCATACAGATCTTCGTCATCTTCCGCATCGTCATAGAGCAACAGTTCAAGGTCTTCCAGATCTTCATCCACAGCTTCGACGTATTCCTCGGTTTCCTCGATGCGCGCATGAAGTTCCCGCAGTTCTCCATACATGTCATCCAGCAGCTGAATGACTTCCTGCAGGATTTTCCCTTCTTTACTGTTGCTGCCAACATCCATCCCATCAGCCAAGCCTTGTAAATAAGAGATTCGATTCTCCAGCTTCTCCATCGAGTTGATCCCTCCTCAATCGTTGACACCGTTATTGTCCCCAGATTGCACGAAGTTACGTTGGAAAAAGATGCGTTTGCTGGCTTATTTTCTGCGGTGCCATGCCCGCAGGTATTGGGTCGGCAAATCGATTTCTTCCCCCAGCTCGAGCGCTGCCTGCTGCGGCCAGTACGGTTGCCGCAACAGCTCCCGTCCGAGGAAAATCAGGTCGGCCCGTCCATTTTGCAAAATTTCCTCCGCCAGTTCCGGCGTTCTGATCAGGCCGACTGCTCCGGTTGCCACATTTGCCTCCTGCTTGATTTTTTCCGCAAACGGGACTTGATACCCCGGAAAATCCCGGACCGAAACGGGTACGACCCCGCCAGAAGAGACATCAATCAGATCCACTCCGATCGCTTTCATCCATTTGGCAAATTGAACGGTTTGTTCCAGGCGGTTGCCTCCCTCGGCATACTCATCGGCCGAAACCCGAACAAACAGCGGACCGCTCCAGACTGCTCTTACAGCCAAAATAATCTCTTTCAGCAAGCGGAAACGATTTTCCGCCGATCCGCCGTATTCATCTTCCCGCAAATTGCTCAACGGCGACAAAAACTGGTTGATCAGGTAGCCGTGAGCCGCGTGCAGCTCTATCACGTCAAATCCGGCTGTTTTGGCGCGAATCGCGGCCCGTTGGAAGTTTTCTACCAGTTGCGCGATTTCTCCGATGCTCAAAGCTGCCGGTTTCGCATAATCCGCGGAAAACGCCACCGCGGAAGGCGCTTCAACCCTGCCGGTCGCCCGTGATTTTCGGCCGGCATGCCCCAACTGGATGCCGATCTTTGCTCCGTGCCGATGGACCAATTCCGCAATGCGCGCCAGTCCCTCGACTTGTTGATCGTCCCAAATTCCCAAATCCTGATCGGTGATTCTCCCGTTTGGCTGCACCGCCGTTGCTTCCATAATTAACAAGGCCGCACCGCCGATCGCCCGCGCCGGGTAGTGCAGCAAATGCCAATCATTCACTTTTCCATCCTCAGCGGCGGAGTATTGGCACATAGGCGACATGACAATCCGATTTTTCAGCGCAAGCTGCCCTATTGTAATTGGACGAAATAACTGGCTCATCGCTCATCTTTTCCCCTTTACCATAACTTGTCTACTTCTCCATCTTAGCTTTCGCCCAATTTCCCGTCAAAAACAGAAGCGCACATCCTGCATGGTTCCATGCAAAATGCGCGGCAAAACGGACACTATGTAAGTTTGCAAATAGCGTTATTTACGGACACCGATGAAGATACATGCGATGCCGGCGAATATCCACAAAATTTTGGCCAGGCTGATTCTGTCCGACATACCCAAGAGACCAATCGTCGTGGTCGTCAACAAAACCAATGGTCCGACAATGGCCAGGCTCGAGTTGACCAACAACGCTTTCTCCACTTGGTTTAGTTTCAAGATCAGCAGGGCTGCCAATATTTCGATCGTCCCCGACATCATCCGCAAGGTCGCCATTCCGATGATCGCTTTCTCCAGCATTCCCGTCCCCCCTCTTGTGTCCACTCTATGCCTGTACCGGTCGTTTTAGTCTTGCCATTTTCGACAACATGCGTTTGGCAGGCAAGTTATCTCCTCCGGCGATTCCCCGGCTTTTTATACACCCGCTGACGGGTATCCGGCATATACCTATAAACAAATGCATCAAGAAATGAGGAAGAGACATGAAGAAAAAACCGCTTTATCTTGGCTGGCCCCACAACTGGAGCGATCCCTCCGCCCGGCGCGAAGGAAAACCACGCAACAGAGGCGTCAGCATGGTGATCGACAAAGGCTTGGGGCTTATGCAAATGCATGATTTGCTCAATGTGGCAGCCGACCATATCGACTGTTACAAGCTTGGCTTTGGCACGTCCGTGCTGTATCCCCTGAAAATTTTGCAACAAAAAGTGGAGATGGCTGTAGAAAGCCGGATCGATATTATGCCAGGCGGGACGTTTTTTGAACTGGCGTCGCTTCAATCCCCCTTTGCACAATATTTGCAAATGATTCGCCAACTCGGTTTCAACGCAATTGAAATCTCGGATGGCACGTTTCCGCTTGGGCGGGAGGAACGAACGAAAGCGATTTCGCTGGCTGCCGAGGCGGGATTGACCGTATATGCCGAATTTGGCAAAAAAGCGGCTGACTTCCGGGCGGAACTGGCACTCCTTGTCGAAACGGTAGAACAAGATTTGCAAGCTGGAGCCGCCTATGTGATCGTGGAAGGCAGAGAAAGCGGAACAGTGGGGATTTATAACGAAAAAGGGGAAACGGATGCCCGATTTTTGCAGCAGGTGGTTGAGGCGGCCGGTCCTCTCTCTGAGCGCCTGATTTGGGAAGCGCCGAAAAAAGAGCAGCAGGTTGCGCTCATTCAAACGTTGGGGACGGATGTCAATTTGGGCAATATCGCGCCCGCTGATATTTTATCGGTCGAGTCGCTGCGCCGCGGGCTACGCTCCGATACAGCCCCGTTCGTCCTGCAGGAAAGGAAAAACGGTTCATGCGACTAGACATCGTGCCGATCGTGGAGGAGACGCATCGCGAGCTGGTTGAAGGGAGGATCGTCGTCGTGATCGATGTGCTGCGGGCATCCAGCACGATTGTCACCGCCTTGGCCAGCGGATTTGCCAGCGTCATCCCTGTCGACTCCGCGGAACGCGCCTGGCAACTGCGCTCACCCGCGACAGTTCTGGCTGGAGAACGCTTCTGTGAAAAAATCCCGCATTTTGACTGCAACAATTCCCCTACCGAGTTGTTGGCCCGCTCCGACCGGGGAAAACAGCTTGTGTTGACGACCACCAATGGCACACGGGCGATCGAGCAAGCCAGGCTGGCGCACGCCGTGTTAATCGGCTGTTTTCTGAACGCCTCGGCAACGATTCGCCATGCATTGTCCTACCAGCGGGACATCACGTTGCTCTGCGCAGGCACACGCGCTCAGTTTGCATTGGAAGACGGGTTGGCCGCCGGCTGTATGACTGATCGGGCCAAGCAGCTGTTGCCGCAATTGTCGGTTTGCGATTTCGCCGAAGCAATGTCGGCCAGCTATTTGTACGAACGCGAGCGATTACGGGAACGTCTTGAGCAAACGACAACCGGCAGACGGTTGTTGCAGCATGGATTTACCGCCGATCTCGATTACTGCAGCCAGTTGGACCGCGTTGACTTGGTGCCGCTGGTCAAGGAAACAAGCATACTCCCGCACCTTGTCTCATAGAGTAGTAAAAGATTAGGGACAGGGGTTCGATCAGGATGCATGTATTCACGGGAGAAGTAATGCTTGTTATTCTTATTGTGGTAGGATTAATTGGGCGGTCGCCGATCATCGCTACCGCTGCCAGTATTTTGTTGGTCCTGAAACTGACATCGTTGGAGCGCTTTTTTCCTGCCGTGGAAAGACGAGGGCTGGAACTTGGCTTGCTGTTTTTAACCATTTCCGTGCTCGTCCCGTTCGCCAGCGAAAAAATTACCTGGAAAGATGTTACGCCGCTTTTTACAACCGTCATCGGTGTTTTGGCTTTAGCTGGCGGAGCCATCGCCACCTGGATGAACGGGAAAGGCCTCGATATGTTGAAAACAGAACCGCATTTGATTGTCGGCCTGGTGATCGGTTCCATATTTGGCATCGTATTTTTGCGGGGAATTCCCGTTGGGCCATTGATGGCTGCCGGCCTCACTGCTTTCTTCATCAAAATTTTCGACTGGTTTCGGTGAAAAGACCGCAGCCGGAACAGCAAAAAGCCCTGACACCATGGTCAGGGCTGCTTTGTTGCTTCTCCGTTTTTCGTTAAGCGCGAGAAACGTATTGTTCGGTGCGGGTATCAATGATCAGTTTGTCTCCTTCATTGACAAACAAAGGAACGTTGACGACAAAACCGGTTTCCAGGGTAGCTTTTTTCGTTGCCCCGGTTGCGGTATCGCCTTTGATGCCCGGTTCGGTTTCGGTTACAACCAGTTCAACTGTGTTTGGCAATTGAATTCCGATTGTTTCTCCGTTATACTGCATAATTTGCACATTCATGTTTTCCTTGAGGAATTTCAATTCGTGTTCAATCTGGCTGCGAGTAAAAGTAAGCTGTTCATACGTTTCTGTATTCATGAAGGTGTACTCGTCACCACTTGCATACAGATATTGCATGGTACTGGTCTCAATCCGGGCTGGGTTTACTTTTTCACCGCCGCGGAAGGTCGTTTCCGTTACGTTTCCATTACGCAGGTTGCGCAGTTTCGTACGAACGAACGCAGCCCCTTTTCCCGGTTTTACGTGCTGAAACTCAATCACTTGGTAAATGTTTCCATCTACTTCGATGGTTAAACCAGTGCGAAAGTCGTTTACTGAAATCATGTTCGGCCTCCTAAAAGATCAATAACCATTCAATAGTATAAATTAGACAGACAAAATGAGCAACTCTTTCGTTGATTTCGTCAGTATCTCACAGCCATCCGCGGTAATCAGCACGTCATCCTCAATCCGGACGCCGCCAAGCCCGCTGACATAAATGCCTGGTTCAACAGTAACGACCATGCCCGGTTCCAACACGGTACTGCTGACGGTCGACAAAGCCGGTCCCTCGTGCACTTCCAGACCGATGCCATGTCCCGTACTGTGGCCGTAAGCTTCTGCGTATCCGGCGGCCGCAATGATATCGCGGGTCAATGCGTCCCCTTCCTTGCCGGTCATTCCCGGTTTCAGCTTGTTTACGCCATTTAACTGCGCCTGCAACACAATATCGTAGATTTCTTTCATCTTGGGATCTGGTTCCCCAACCGCAAACGTACGGGTCACATCGGAGACATAGCCGCGATACAATGCACCGAAATCAATCGTCACCATTTCCCCTGCCTCAATCCGCTTCTCGCTGGCCCGGCCATGCGGCAGCGCACCGCGCACTCCGGATGCGACAATCATGTCAAACGCCGAAGCATCTGCTCCGTGTTTGCGCATGAAGAATTCCAGTTCGATGGCGACATCAATTTCTCTCATGCCCGGTTTGACAAACCCGAGAATATGTTCGTACGCTTCGTCGGCAATGCGCGCTGCTTGCCGAATCACCTCGACCTCCGCCGCTTCCTTAATCATGCGCAGTTGCTCAATCAAGCCGGATACAGGGACAAGTTCGACGCCCGCGAAGCTTTTTTGCCACTGGTCGTAAGCAGCGAAGGAAATCGATGTTTCAAAGGCAAGTTTTTTTACTTGCAACTGCTGCAGCTGCTGGCGAATCGCCTCCAGCGGCTGCCGTTGGTTATTGATGATCGTGTAACCATGACATTGCTCTTTCGCCTGATCGATATAGCGAAAATCGGTGACAAAAAGCGCTTGGTCCGCGGTTACGATGACCCAGCCGGTCGATCCGGTAAACCCGCTTAGATAACGGCGATTCTCCGCTTTTTCGGTAATAAAGGCATCCGCTCCCAATTCTTTCAGCTTCGCCCGCAGCCTTTCCATGCGACTCATTTCCATCATCTCTCCTCTGGCCGAACGGTTTCTCCGTTACGCTGTTTGATCTTGCAGTTTGTGAAGCAACGCGCGCAAGGCCAATTGGTAGCCCAACGTGCCCAAACCGACGATTTGCCCCAATGCCACCGGGGCAATCACGGAATGATGACGGAACGACTCGCGCGCATGAACATTGGAAATATGTACTTCGATCACTGGCAAAGACACTGCAGCAATCGCATCCCGCAATGCATAACTATAGTGAGTAAATGCTCCGGGGTTAAATACGATTCCCTGATGAACGCCTTTGGCCTGGTGAATCGCGTCAATGAGGTCACCCTCATGATTGGATTGCACATGCTGCAAAACACATCCCGCGGAAGCAGCCACCTTTTCCAGCTCAGCGATCACATCTTCCAATGTTTCGTGACCGTATACGTCGGGTTCACGTTTGCCCAGCATGTTCAGATTGGGTCCATTTAAAATCAATATCGAAGTCATTTGCGCAGCACCTCGCCATCTTTTTCGAAAATATTTTACCATATGCGGCGAAAATGCTTGAACAGAAATTACTCGACATCAACTTTTTCAATCAAAACCGACATGCCGATGAACAGCCCATAGGAGAGAAACCAGACAATTTCTGTGCTCATGGTGGTGTCGCCCCAAGTACCCGCACGGAAAAACAGAGCGAACAACAGCAAAAACACCAAACCGTACGCCAGTCCGAGCCACCATGCATGGATACGGGCGAACAGCGTGGCGTACAACCAGGTAGCGACGATGGTGACGGCAAACAGGATCAAGGCTCCGGTAACGATGCCGATTGCAGAATTGTCAGCGGTTGTTCCGTAAATCAACCGAGAAAAAGAGCCGACCGTAAACGGCGTAAAAGAAAAATAGTTGGCGAGCAACCGGACAATCCCCCACATGACCGTCCCCCAGAAGGAGATCTCAAGCAGTTTTTGCAGACTCAACTGTTTGGTCACGACTTTCTGTTGTTTGGCTTGTTTTGTTTTGACCATTCCCATCATTGATCACCTCCATTCTAGTATGCGCGATTGCTGTCAAGCTTAACGATCGTCAAACAGGATCTGCTTGTAGCTTGTCATGCTGCTTTGCGGTAAAATAAGATTCAAGAATAGGAAGGTGATACTGTTGGCAGAGCAAAACATTCCCGTATACGGTGGTCAAGCAGTCATTGAAGGCGTGATGTTTGGCGGAAAAAAAGTAACCGTAACGGCCATTCGCAAAAAAAATCAGGAAATCGAATACTTTGAATCTCCTCGAACGCAATATAGCTGGGCCACGAAACTGAAAAAAATTCCGGTGGTTAGGGGTATCGTCGGTTTGATCGAAGCTTCGGCCAATGGCGCGAAACATCTCAATTTTGCTACCGAACAATACGGCAAGGAGCATGAAGAAGAGGGAGGAAAAAATGAGCCGTCCCGTCTGACGATGATCCTCGGTGTGGCGGTCGTCGGCATATTGTCATTCCTGTTTGGCAAACTCGTCTTTACGCTCGTTCCTGTCTTCTTAGCTGAAGGTTTGCTGGGCAAATGGGTGCCAGATGGAATTCCGCAAAATCTGGCCGAAGGGGTCATTAAAATCATCTTGCTGCTCGGCTACATTTCGCTGTTGGCCCGTACGCCGCTGATGAAAAGGCTGTTTCAGTACCACGGCGCTGAACATAAAGTGATTAACGCGTTTGAAGCAGGGGTAGAATTAACAGTAGCGAATGTACAAAAATTTTCCACCTTGCATTATCGCTGCGGAAGCAGCTTTTTGATCTTTACCGTATTGGTCGGTGTCGTTGTTTATTCCTTCTTCACGTATGAAACGTTATGGGAACGCGTTCTCCAGCGTATTGTATTACTACCAGTGGTCATCGGGTTATCGTATGAAGTCTTGCAATGGACGAACAGCTTGCGAGACATTCCGGTTTTGCGCTACCTGGGCTATCCTGGTTTGTGGCTGCAGAAGATCACCACGAGAGAACCTGAAGATCACCAAGTGGAAGTAGCAATCGCCGCCTTCCAAAAAATGCGTGAGCGAGACCGCTCTTTCGATGAAGGTCAGGTTGCTTCCATCGGCTAAGTTCATGTCCGATTAAATTTGAGGTGAAGCCAATGAACCGAATTCCTGCGCTGATTATCTGGATCATATTGGGGTTGGCGGCATACGGCTTTCTGCTGACATTGATCAACAACCCCATTGATACTCTGCTCATTATTGCGATGTCTGCTCTGTTGATTTACTTCGTCCGCAACTATTTGCGAACCGGCCGCTTCCTTCCGAAATGGAGCGCGTTTAAAGGAAAAAACACCTATCAGACAAAGTCGCTGCGGTCATCTGTCAAGAAAACGAGCAAGACGAGCAAAACCGAGCGCAGGGAGCACCCGTTTCGGGTGATTGAGGGGTACAAAGGAAAGCGAAAAAATAGACAAAATGATCAAGACTCCAACATTTTGCATTAATTGTGCTTTGGAACACCAAAGGTGGAGAAAGTGCACGAACACTACTGCCGATAATAGGAAAGAGGTTGGTCATCTGGACCAGCCTCTTTTTTTGTTTTACTTGTTCTTATTTAATTTGTACAACCAATTTCCCATTCGTATGCTTGGTTTCAATCAGCGTATGGGCTTCGATCAGGCCCCTTTCAGTCAGCGGGAACAAGCGGTTAATCTGAAGCTTCAGCTTTTTGTCCTGCACCCATTCCGCTATTTGATTCAGTTCGCTTTGACCAGGCTGAACGATCACAAATTTCGCGTCTGCATCATACGCTTTGGCGATGTCGGCGATGTTGGGGGTAGCATCAGCGATTGTTGGAACGAATGGTGGCTGACCAGTGTTACCTGATCAAAGGAGCCTTCTTGGCATCTTCCGGCTCTTGTTTCCGGAATTCCTCGATATATTTGTCAAAATTCCATGTTTCCAGAAACTTTTTCGCTGCGGTTTTTCCCGCTTCGAAGAGAAGGGCGCGTTTTTCTTCGGCCAAGTCAAAATCGGTCGTCTTGACGTCCAGCGTGGGAATAAAAATGGTGCGTACCGCATGCGCCTTCTCGACATACAAACGATCGTGCGCTTCCAGCATCGTCGTAAACAAAGCTTTGGTCAAGGAAAACACACTGCGGATTCTGGTCGTCGTCAGATCGGCCTGGGGACCGCGCAACCGAAATCCAAAAGTTGGCCATCGCGGGATTTCCCGAACATCGAAAAGCCAGACAGGAAAATTGCTCAATACCGCCCCATCCACAATATAATGGCGTTCCTTTCCGTTTTTCAGCAAAAACGGTTGAAAAAAATACGGAATCGATGAGCTCATTTGTACAGCCCGCGAGATTGGAAATGAAGCCGGATTAATGCCAAAAGAGGGCAAATCATCGGGAAAAACGATCATTCTTCCTGCCGTCAGATCGGAAGCAATAATCTTCAGCTTATCGGGCGGCAAATCTGCAAAGGTAACGATTCCTTTCTTTTTCAGCAGTTCTCCGACAAACCGCTCCAAGGCGTTGCTGGAGTACATCCCTTCGTGGACAAGCAAGTTGTACAGGGGACCGACAAATTTCAACTTGCCCATTCCGGTTCGTTCCAACAGGGCAATATAATTGAACGTTTGAAAAACTTCCAATAGTTCCTTGCTGTGATACCCCGCAGCAAGAAGTGCGGCCACAATCGAGCCGGCGGAAGTACCTGCCAGCCTTTCCCACCGGTACCCTTTGGCTTCCATTTCACTAAGCGCGCCGATAAAGGCGATTCCCTTGACGCCTCCACCCTCAAAAACTGCATCGGCCTTCATCGCAGTGCCCCCTTCCTCTCTACTATATATAATAGTTTTTTCACCTTCATGCGCAGAATTGAAGAACCCCGCTCCTTACAAGTTCCCAAGTTCCCGGTCAGCCGAGCGGCAATTTCCGGAATAAAAAACACAGGCGATCTGTGGACTTCGCCTGTGCAATCAACGCTATGTTTGTTTCTGTTCGTCCTCCAGCTTGATCCGCTTCAGTTCTTCAATTCGGCTTGGATCTTCCTGAAAGTATTGCAAAAGGTATTCCAGGCAGGTAATCGATTCCCAGCTCAGGTGATGTTCGATCCCTTCCACATCATGGTAAATATGCTCTTCATTCACACCAATCAAACGCAAGAAATTTTCCAACAGCGAATGGCGATCAACCAGCCGCTTGCCGATTTTCTTTCCTTTTGGCGTCAATACCAGTCCGCGATATTTTTCATAGACCAAATAGTTGTCTTTATCCAGCTTCTGGACCATTTTGGTCACGGACGAAGGATGTACTTCCAATGCCTCAGCAATGTCAGATACCCGAGCGTACCCCTTTTCTTCGATTAAGTTATAAATTCTCTCCAAATAATCTTCCATGCTAGGCGTTGGCATGTCCATTCCTCCACTCAAGCAATATAGCCAAAAAGCACATAAAAACATAATACCTTGTAAAACCAGCTCGTTGCAAGGGAAAACCTCATTCATTTCTGATAACTTTTACTGCGCTCTTGCAAACTTGTTCTGAAAAACCTCTCCTCATTCATACACTTGTACCATCTATGAAAAGGGTGATGTTTCATGCAGCAAACGGCAGCCTGGCGTTTTGCCATGTTATACGTTGCCTCCGCGCTTGGAGGGATGTATCTCTACGGATATGAATGGTTACGGTTTTTCACCTATTTCGGTTCCTGGGGAACAGTCGGCCTGTTCCTGTCCATTGCCGCGCTCTATACGCTGGCATACGTCCTGATCAAATACTGCCGCGAGCAGCAGATCGATTCGTTGGCTGAACTTTGCGCCCGCTTGACCGGGGCCAGTCTGGGTACAGTTTTCCCCTGGCTGCTGTATGTGGGGTTACTTGCTTATTGCGGAACTGTACTTGGTCAATACGCAAAATTGCTTCCCAATTTTACTACTTCCTTATTTTTCTTGTTTCTCCTGCTGCCTTGTGTGTTGTCTTTTTGGTTTATCGAGCAGATCGCTGCCCGTTTCGTGTGGCTCATCCTCGTCTGCTGGGGCTGCTTTGTCTGCCTGATGATTTCTACAATTGCCAGTCAAGGCCATGTCCCGGTGCCGGTTCTCACATATCAACTTAACACCCAATGGTTGTGGCATGCTCTGTTCTATCTCGGACTCCACTTCATTTTGCTGCTAACGTTATCCATCCCTTTGGCGAGACGCAGTGAATCCTTCTTCAACATCCGCGTGGGATTGCTGTCCGCTGGCGCGCTGCACTTGGCAACCGCTTTGCTGGGACATTTGGCGTTATTAAGTTACTGGCACGACCTCAACGGCTCTCCCGTCCCTTTTTATGAGCTGTTCAGCAAATGGGGCACGAGCTACGCCCTCTTTTATGGGCTGCTGTCGCTTGGCCAAACGATTGTGACTATCAGCTGCTGTCTGTACGGAATGGCCGTGCCGTTAAGCGAAAAATTCGAGCTTCGCCAATCGTCGCTGCTGGTGGTCATGTTGACGCTGACGGTGGCTGCCGGCATGCTTTCCTTGCAGAGTCCTTCTTTCGGTTCGATCGTCCAGGCCGTAATTACCTATGCCGGATTCGCTCTTTTGTTTTTATTTTATTGGAAACGACGTTGACCCTTGCTCATTCCTCTGCTATGTTTGAAAGAAAAGATTACATATCGATAGCTGTTGCTTAAGACGAGGAGGATGGAAGATGCTTTATGTGAATGGCAATTGGGTAGAAGAAGGAGAACCGTCCATACAGGCGGAAGATCGCGGCTACAACTTTGGCGATGGCATTTACGAAGTAGCCCGGATTTACCAGGGAAGACTGTACCAATGGGAGGCGCATCTTGCCCGCTTGTTTCGCAGTGCCCGGGAAATCAGACTGGACCTTCCGTGGAATTCCGCACAATTGAGTGAGATTGCGGCACAGTTAATGGCTAAAAACGGAATCACTTCCCAGGATGATGCCATTCTTTATTTGCAAGTCAGTCGCGGCGCTTCCCCGCGTCAACACGATATTCCCCAATCATCCGAGCCGGTTTTGACGGCTTTTGTCAGACGAAAAGAGCGTCCGCTCGAACAACTGAACAACGGGATTTCCGCCAAATTGGTTGCCGATATCCGTTGGTTGCGTTGCGATATCAAGACATTGAATTTGCTGGGCGCCGTGTTGGTAAAAGAAGAGGCTAAAGATGCCGGGGCTGCCGATTGCATCCTGCATCGCGACGGTATTGTCACCGAGTGCAGCGCATCCAACTTCTTTGCCGTAAAAGATGGACAACTTTACACCCACCCGGCGAACAATCTGATCTTGCACGGGATCACGCGGCAAACCGTTATTGATTTGGCATTGAAAAGCGGCATTCCTGTTCAGGAAGAGGCGTTTTCCATCGATTTCGTCAAACAGGCTGATGAGCTGTTCCTCACCGGGACCACTTCGGAAATTACCCCGATTACCAGCGTGGACGGCCAGCCAGTCGGCAACGGTCAAGTCGGACATGTTGTCAAAAAGTTGCAGGCTCTCTTTGAAGAAAACATCCGTATGCAGGTGTCTGTCTAACAAAAACATCCCCCCTCTCTTTTCGGAGAGGGGGGTGTCTGTTTGCAGACAAACGGGTTTAACGCGGCAAAGACTGTTTCTTCCCCGATCGGGTCACTTGGCTTCGGTCTTCTCCACCCTTTATCGACGCAAATTCCATTCATCCGTTCCATAACGGGTTTCGGCCAGCTCAGCTGCCAGTTGCTGTTCCTCTTTGCTCAACTGTCCTGGAACAAGCTCAATTTCCAGTCCAGAAGCAAATCCTTGCCGAAAGGCGGCAATCGCTTCGGACAGACTGACCGGCGTCGGGCTCACTTCATTGATCGTCACCGCTTTTTGCCGGAAACTGTCCATCATTCTCTGTTTGACACGTTCCGAGGGAAATTTCAGCAATGAAAACAACAGTTCTACATCCATCTCCAACAAAATCGAGCCATGCTGCAAAATCACGCCTTTTTGCCGTGTCTGGGCGCTGCCGGCCACTTTTTTCCCTTCGACGACCAGCTCATACCAGGATGGCGAATCAAAGCAAGCAGACGAGCCGGGCGAGCTGTATTTCTCCTTCTCCGCTTCCGTGGCGAGCGAAACCATTTCCGCTTGCAGCGAAAGCGCCTGAAACCCGTGCAACAGCCCCATGCTAATTACCTTGTACGCTTCTGTCACGCTCGAGGGCATTTTCGGATGCTGTTCAGAGACAATTACACTGTATGTAAGTTCCTGATCGTGCAATACGGCCCGTCCTCCGGTTGGGCGCCTGACAAAACCCAAGCCGCGCTCGCGCAAAGCAGCAAAATCAATTTCTTTTTCTGCCTTTTGAAAGTAACCGATCGACAGCGTCGCGGGATTCCACGTATAAAAGCGCACCGTTGGCGGGACTTTCCCTTCGCTGTGGCGGATTAAAATCGCTTCGTCAATCGCCATATTCATGGCAGGCGACATCGGTTCCGTTAACAAAAAACGCCATTGTTCCATCGAAAAACCTCCTCCAAACCCACTCTCGCCTGTTCATTTTACGCCTACTCGGCCTCGGACGGCAAGCCGGAACATTTTTTGCCTGCCGCTTGCAACCGATGGAAAAAAGAGGAGAACACTCTCGGTGCTCTCCTCTTGCTGCTCGTTTATGAACGCTGGTAACGCAAAATTGGCTTGCGGGCGGCAGTTGCTTCGTCCAGTCGTTTGACTACCGTCGTGTGCGGGGCCTCCTGAACGAGTTCAGGGTTTTCTTCGCATTCGCGGGCAATTTGCAGCATCGCATCAATAAATTCATCCAGTGTTTCCTTCGACTCCGTCTCTGTCGGTTCGATCATCATACATTCCTCAACGATCAACGGGAAGTAGATCGTCGGCGGATGGTAGCCGAAATCGAGCAAGCGTTTGGCAATGTCGAGCGTGCGAACCCCGAGTTTCTTCTGCCGCGTGCCGGAGAGCACAAACTCATGTTTGCAGACACGATCAAACGGCAGTTCGTATGCCTCGGCCAACCGCCGCATCATGTAGTTGGCATTGAGCACAGCATTTTGCGATACTTGCAGCAAGCCTTCCGCCCCCATCGAGCGAATATAGCTGTAGGCGCGCAACAAAATGCCAAAGTTGCCGTGGTAACCTTTGACCCTCCCGATTGATTGCGGGCGCTCGCTGTCCAGATAAAAGCTGCCATCTTCGCGCTTCGCTACCGTCGGCGTCGGCAAGAACGGGAGCAACAGCGATTTCACCCCGACCGGACCGGCACCTGGTCCGCCCCCGCCGTGCGGACCGGTAAATGTTTTGTGCAAATTCAGGTGGACGACATCAAAGCCCATATCCCCCGGGCGGGCAATGCCAAGGATCGCATTGGCGTTGGCCCCGTCGTAATACAGCAATCCGCCCGCTTCGTGAACGATTTTGGCCATCTCCACAATATCTTCCTCAAACAAACCGAGCGTGTTCGGGTTTGTCAGCATCAAGGCTGCCGTATCCGGCCCGACTGCTTCGCGCAGCGCGTCAATGCTGACCAGCCCGCGTTCGTCAGAAGGAATGGTGATCGTTTCCAGGCCGGCAATCGTCGCCGAAGCCGGGTTGGTTCCATGCGCGGAATTCGGGACGATGACTTTGGTCCGCTGCTGCTCGCCGCGGCTTTCATGGTAAGCGCGGATCAGCATCAGACCGGTCCATTCGCCCGCCGCTCCGGCAGCCGGCTGCAAGGTGACGGCGTCCATGCCGGTAATCTCCGCCAAATCTTGCTGAAGGTTGTACAGCACCTCCAACGCTCCTTGAACAGTTTCCTCCGGCTGATACGGATGGGTCTGCGCGAAGCCGGGCATCCGGGCGACATCTTCGTTAATTTTTGGATTGTATTTCATCGTACAAGAGCCAAGCGGATAAAATCCGTTATCGATGCCGTGGTTGCGCCGCGACAATTCAGTATAATGGCGCACGACTTGCAACTCGGAAACTTCCGGCAATTCAGCCGGCGTTTCCCGGATCAAATGCTTGGGCAAAATATCTTCCAGCTTGACCTCGGGAACATCGAGTGAAGGAAGATTATATCCAACCCGACCGGGTTTACTCATTTCAAAAATCAGCGCTTTTTCCTTAGCCACGGTTGATCGCCTCCAATTCCTGCACCAAACGGTCGATGTCTGCTTTTGTACGCAATTCCGTTACGGCGATCAGCATATGACCAGCCAATTCCGGATAAGCCAAGCCCAAATCAAACCCGCCGATGATGTTTGCCTGAAGCAGCGCGCGATTTACTTCCGCAATCGGTTTCGCGAAGTTCACAACAAATTCATTAAAAAACGGTCCGGTAAACGTTACTTCAAATCCTCGCTCGGCGAAAGCCTGTTTGGCATAATGCGCCTTGCTCAAATTCAGCAACGCCATCTCCTTCACACCTTGTTTGCCAAACGCGCTGAGCGTAATCGAGGCAGCCAGCGCCAGCAGCGCCTGGTTGGAACAGATGTTGGAAGTTGCTTTCTCGCGGCGAATATGCTGTTCACGCGCCTGCAACGTCAACACAAAGCCGCGTTTTCCGCTTTCATCTTTGGTTTGCCCGACAATGCGGCCCGGCATTTTGCGCATCAGCTTGCTGGAGGCTGCGAAGTAACCGCAATGGGGTCCGCCGAAAGAAGCGGGAATCCCGAATGGCTGCATGTCGCCCACGACGATGTCGGCGCCCAGTTTGCCTGGAGCTTCCAGCGCGCCCAATGCCAACGGATTGGCAGAGACGATGAACAGCGCGCCTTTTTCGTGAACCAGATCGGCAAATGCCTGGAGATCTTCAATCTGACCGAAGAAGTTTGGATACTGCACGATCACGGCACCGGTTTGTTCGTCCAACATCGCCTGCAAAGCGGCCAAATCGGTTCCGCCAGCCTGGTCGTAGGAAATTTCTCCAATTTCTACTCCCTGTCCCTTGGCGTATGTGGCGAGCACTGCGCGCGCTTCCGGGTGAACGGTGTGCGAGACGAGCACTTTCTTTTTCCCGGTGTGGCCAGCCGCCATCATCGCCGCCTCGGCCAACGAGGTCGCACCATCATACATCGAGGAGTTGGCCACTTCCATGCCGGTCAGCTCACAGACCATCGTCTGAAATTCAAAGATTGCTTGCAGCTCGCCCTGGCTGATTTCCGGCTGGTAAGGGGTATACGCCGTAAAAAACTCGCCGCGGAGCAGCATGTGGTTGACCACGCTGG
Source organism: Brevibacillus fulvus (assembly GCF_016908525.1). Lineage (GTDB taxonomy): Bacteria > Bacillota > Bacilli > Brevibacillales > Brevibacillaceae > Brevibacillus_G > Brevibacillus_G fulvus. The sequence goes on along the minus strand of NZ_JAFBEB010000001.1, from coordinate 138,529 downwards.
GAATATGATGCTGATAAACGCCAGCGCCAAGAAAGTTGGCATGGGTGCTGAAGTTGGCGTTTTTATTGGCCAATTTTTGGAAATAGTCGATCAGTTCGGGCTCGGACAACGCCTCCGAAATCTGTAATTCCCCTTTAAACCGCACTTCTTCCGGAATATCGGAAAAAAGCTCCTCGACGCTTTCGATTCCAAGCGTATCCAGCATTTCCCGCTGGTCTTGACTGGTCATAGGCAGGTAACGGTATTTCACCAGAGGATTCCTCCTTCAATTAACTGTTTTTTGCTCGTTTGTAAAATGGGGTGGCCACAACTTGCGCTTTGACCCGTTTTCCGCGAATTTCCACTTCGACTTCCGTCCCGAGCGCGGTGTAGTTTGTTTGCAGCAGTGCCAGACCGACATTTTTCTTCAACGTAGGTGACTGCGTGCCGGTCGTCACTTCGCCAATGCGCTGTTCGCCCAGGAAAACCGGGTAATGACTGCGCGGAATCCCCCGTTCGATCATTTCAATCCCGACCAGCTTGCGTGGTGCTCCTGTTTCTTTTTGGGCTTTCAAGACATCGTGGCCAATGCAAGGGATCGCTTTGTCAACCTTGACGGCAAAACCGATACCTGCTTCGATCGGCGTAATCTCTCGGCTCAATTCCTGACCATAGAGCGGCAGTTTCGCTTCGAACCGCAGCGTATCTCGCGCTCCCAGGCCACAGGGCAGAAGTCCATCTTCTCGGCCGACTGCCAGCAGCTGATCCCAAAGTTGCACCGCATGGTCAGCAGCCAGATACAGCTCAAATCCGTCTTCACCGGTATAACCGGTACGGGAAACCAATACCGGCACCCCCTGAATGTCAACATCTTGTTGAAAGCGGAAAGAGCCGATTGCCGACAGGTCGGCCGACGTTAACCGCTGCAGGATCGTCTCGGCAAGCGGCCCTTGAATCGCCAACTGGGCAATCTCGGCGGAACGATTGGTGATCTCCACTTCCCCGGTTGCGTTTTCCTGCATCCAGGCAACGTCCTTGTCAATGTTTCCCGCATTGATGACGAGCAAGTAATGATCGTCGGCGTATTTGTAGACGAGCAAATCATCAACGGTGCCGCCGTCTGGATAGCACATCGCGCTATAGTGCGCCTGACCGGCTTCCAACTTGGAAACATCATTCGTCGTCAGCCGCTGCAAGTACAAAAGCGCGTCGGCCCCTTTCACTTCAACCTCTCCCATGTGCGAGACATCGAACAGTCCCGCCTTGGTGCGCACAGCCTCATGCTCCTGCACAATTCCGGAAAATTGCACGGGCAGCTCCCAGCCGCCAAAATCGATGGTTTTTCCGCCATACTTGGCGTACACCGGATAAAGTGGAGTCCGTTTCAAATCTGACATGGCGTTTGCCCCTCCTGTAAATAACCAACTGGTTTTCATGGACTGCCAAACAGCAAAAAAGGACAGAGAAAGAAGAAAAGCAAACAAAGGATCATCGTCCATGTTTTTTCTTCTTTCTCTGTCCTCGGTACCTGAGAGTTACCTTGCCAGCCTTGCTCAGCAAGTTTCCCCTTTGGTGGCTCATTGAGCTCTCTCCAGAGATGCGTCCGGCAGAGGTACTTTTGCCTGAGAGATTCACCCGTCGCGGGTTTGCTCCTTCGGCGCCGTATCGAAACGGTCTCTCCCTGCTACCATCATTCGCCTATTCTTTTTTTTACATAATTTGTTGCCAAAAACGGCATACTAGCAAAACGAACTCTTGCCACTTCTATCCTAACACGGCGGCCGAAAGTTGAAAACAAGAAAATCGCATTTCCCAGAAAAATACTTAACGAAACTTATTTCAAAAACAAAAATTGTTAGCATTTACATAAACAATAAGGAAAATAAAGCGGTTTTTTCGTGGAAGGATGAACTTTATGGCGAACATTCCACTTAATATCGACGTTTCTTGGATTGAGCCTTTGCAGCAGCTGCTGGAGCAAGATGGTCCGTGGAATAAATGGGAGCTGTTCCAATTGGCGTTGGCCGCGGAGGAAGCGCTGGCAGTCCGCGATTTCGACCAACTGCAGTGCCTGAAATATCTGCATCAAATTGAACCGCTGCCGCATCAGCGGGAAACAGCGGAGCGTGTGCTGAATGAAATGCGCGGCCGCGCCATTCTGGCTGATGAAGTCGGCTTGGGCAAGACGATTGAAGCCGGACTGATCATGAAGGAATATATGGTGCGTGGTCTCGCCAAAAAAATTTTGATCCTGGTTCCCGCTTCCCTGGTCATTCAATGGACGAAAGAATTGAATCAAAAGTTTGGCATTGCCGCGGTCGCGCAAAAAAAGGAATACATGTGGCGGCAATACGACGTTGTGGTTGCTTCCATCGATACGGCCAAGCGCGATCCGCATCGGCGTCATGTGCTCGATATTGACTATGATATGCTGATTATCGATGAAGCGCACAAACTGAAAAACAAACGGACGCGCAACTACCAATTCGTCAAGGAAATCAAGAAAAAATACTGCCTGTTGCTGACCGCAACCCCGATCCAAAATGAAATGGACGAACTGTATAACTTGATCAATTTGCTCAAACCCGGTCATCTGGGCCACAGCACTACGTTTTCTTCAAACTATGTGGAAGGAAAACGTCAAGCCAAAAACAACGAACGGCTGAAAGGCGAAATCGAAAAGGTGATGATTCGCAACCGGCGCAGCGATGGCGGTGTCCATTTTACGAGCCGGCATGTGCAATCGATTCCCATCCAGCTCTCCCCTGAGGAGATGGAATTATACCAAGGCGTCAGTCAATTTGTGCGGGATCATTTTCGCTCCGGACTTGGCGGTGTCAATTCGCTCGCGTTGATAACGTTGCAGCGAGAAGTTTGCTCAAGCCGTGAAGCCGCTTTTATGACGCTCTACAATATGTATCAGCGGACCGCGGAAGACTCACCGGCCCGTCAGGAGATCTTGCGTCTGGTCGAGATGATCAAACAGATCCAGACCCATTCCAAAGCAGCCAAGACAGTCGAATTGCTGAAACAGATCAATGACAAGGTGATTATTTTTACGGAATACCGCGCGACCCAAAACTACTTGCAAAAATATTTGAGTGAACACGGGATTACTTCGGTTCCGTTTCGCGGCGGATTTAAACGCAGCAAGAAAGACTGGATGACCGATCTGTTTCAAAACCGCGCCCAGGTGTTAATTGCCACCGAAGCGGGCGGCGAAGGGATCAATCTGCAATTTTGCAACCAGGTGATCAACTACGACATGCCGTGGAACCCGATGCGAGTCGAACAGCGCATCGGCCGGGTTCATCGGCTGGGGCAACAGCGAGATGTTCACATTTACAACTTGTCGACAGTAGGGACGATTGAGCAGCATATTTTGAACTTGCTCTACGAAAAAATCGATTTGTTTGAAATGGTGATCGGCGAATTGGATGAGATTGTGGAACGGCTGGCCTTGTCCAACAGTTTGGAAGAAAATTTGACGCAAATCATTATGGAGTCCCAGTCGGAAAAAGAGATGGCACTCAAATTGGACAATATGGGAGAAGTGATCCGTTCCATTCGGCGTAAGGAAGAACCGAAGCAGATCCTGACACAATTCTCGAGATAAAGGAATGATCGCGTTTGAACCAGCTGGAAGTACGCCAGTATGTCGAAAAATATTTCGCCGCTTTCTCCGCGCATGTGATAGAGGCTCATCCCGATTATTTGACGGTTAAACTGCCGCCAGAAGTGGACAAGGATATCGGAAATCGCCCCTTCTATTGGAGCTGGGTGGAAAAGATGAACATTACGCCGCAGCCGATGATTCTCACCTTTCTTTTCCATCCGGACCGCCCGCCGGAAGGGATTCGCCACGAACCGCTGCAATTCGGTTCGGCCAGACTGCTGCAAATTTTTCAATCTGCCGCCAAACACGGCCGGTTTGTGTGTCTCTATGAACAAGGACAGGCTCAGCCGGGTTTGACGCGTCGTTCGACAGCATTAACCCCATGGCTGGGGGTCAACTTGAAACTGTCTTTTATTTGTGACAAAAAACGGGACATCCTGCTGTATCTGGGAGTGAATCTGCATCAACCGCGGATTGTTCATCACTTTTATCCGTTTTTGCGGACACGCCTCCTCTCTCCCGCCATTCCCGACTACTACTACACATTGGAACGGAACATCGATTTGCAGCAGGCAGCTGCCATGATCCGGCAGGAAGTGGAACACGTCATCGCCCAAGAAGATGCGCAATGGGCCGCGGAAGCGAGGAAGCGCCTGCAAGAAGAGTTGGATATCCTCGAAGCGTACTACGCGGAATTGGCTTTGCGCGAAGCGGAGGTCGATGACGAACCGCCGAAGGAACAAGAAGTTGTTGAGCACAAACCGTCCCCAACGGCCGATTCACTGTCTCCCCAGGTCTCGCCACAAATTGTGCGAAACACCCATGCAGAAGAAGCAGTCCCGGAAGCGGTCGATCTGGAACAGTTCCGCACCAATGGCGGGCGGATTCTCGACTTCTTGCGCCAAAACGGAATTCCCGAGTCTGTCCCGACGGATCAACCGCAGCCAGAATGGAAAAAAAGCACGCCCGAAGAAGAAAAGGAACGGCGGATCGCAGAACTGCGCTGGCAATATGAACCTCGGATTGAAGTGAACTTGATCAACGCGGGTTTGTTTTACCTGCAAAGCTCCCCAACGGTAGTTGCTGACAATCTGCGCGGAAATATGTAAAAGAAGAGCGAGAAAAAAAGGGCTATCCCTGACAATATGCAACAAATCTTTTTCTTAGAACTGGTTACAATAGGCGTAGTAGCACAATTAACCATATCTAAGAAAAGGATGGTGTATTCGCGTGGGCATACTCATGCGATACTTGGCTTACCTGCTGATTCTCACCGTTTTGCTGCAGGCGCAACCGAGTTTTGCCAAACAGCCGAACTGGAATGATGCCTTGCAAAAGCAGATACAGGAATGGATAAACGATATTGCCCAGCAAGATCCCCAGTTTTTCAACTGGCGCCAGGCAAGAACAGAAGTGCAAACACTCGGGGCTAACCAGCACCAATGGCTGGTCTCGCTGCAAAAAGCCGGGAAACAGGTGGGGTATCTGGTCGTGGCGGAAGCTGAGCAAAAGGAAAACGGGCAAAAACCGAAGTTTGTTTTGCTCGAGTACGGCGTAGGAGAATTTATTCTGTTTGACGACACGTTTGCTCCGAAAAATGTGGCGGCTGAGCCGGTCTATGACGGATTTTCTTCTTACTGGCGGGTTGCGCAAAATGACTCCATGCGCTACGTGGACGCCAAAACAGGCGAACGTTACCCCGCCACTTCTCAACCCGATCCGTATTTGATGGACTCTTTGCCGACGGAAGAGTTGGCGGAAAGCGAGATGAAACTGACGAAGACACGCCTCTTGCTCTCCCAAGAGACCAACCCGTTTGACCAGATTGGCTGGATTCAGCAATTAAACAGCGGGCAAGGCTCGTCAGCAGTCAGTTGGCAAACCTTGCTGCAAGAACCGAGCAACAAACCGGTTGTGTTAAATGTGTTTTTGTTTCAAAAACAAGTAATGGCTCCTTTCACCGTCGGTTCTGTCCATCTTTGGGACAAGGATGCCGCCTATATCGGCGTTTGGGACGAAGGACTCCGCTTCTTGCCGTTTGCTTACACGCAAAAAGTGGGAACCTATCTGTTTAACGAATAAAAAAAGTGCCGCAGCAGACGGCACTTTTTTTATGGACGCTCTTACCGATGCGGGTCCATCGTCAAACGGGTATGTACAGCGTGGAAAATTTCCTGCGCAGTCATCCCGTCCGCATTGATTACGGGAGCTCCGGTTTTGGTTTTGCTTTGATCACTTAAAACGTTTTGGTCTTGTCCGGTAATGACGACAGCATCAACCATCTGCTGCCAATTGCCCAATTCCACCACATCATAGCCGTTATCGCGGAGCATTTTCCGAACCTGGCTTAAGGAACCTTCAATCGCAACTCTTGGCATCTGATTTCCTCCGTCCAACTCGTTATTTTCGCCACAGCAGCTTGATCGACATGGGGATGGCGCCAAACCAGCGAGAAGTCCACTGTTCCCGCGCCGTTTTTCGTTGCGAGCGGGTTTCCGGCGGCAGCGCCATGTAGCTGACAACTTCTTTGGTCAAGAATTTGAGATACTCTTGAAAGGACATAAGCATTCCCTCCTTAAGAGTTAGTCTCTCCTGGACAGACGCTTTTCAATCATTGGCCCAACAGCCGTTCCTTTAACGCACGGCAATTTTCACCAACCGGGACTGCTGGTCGTACTGAACGCGATATTGCAAAATATCTTGAAATAACGCCAGCGGCACCATCGTTTGCTCCTGGTATTCCAGCAATGGTTGCGGCAAAGCGACATTTTTTCCATTCAGGCTGACCATTTTGGAACGTTGCTGCAGCAACAGATCATGGTTGCCCGCTCTGAGCTGAATGGCTCCCTTCTCGGCATTCCAGTCAATTTGGTAGCCTAACCGCTCCATTACTTCCCTTAGCGGCACATACACCGTTCCATTGATCAGACGAGCAGGCGTCTTCGGATAAAAGCTGACCTCGTTCAGCATCAGGTCAACATAGTATTGCACGCGCGGCGGCAAAAACGGGGCGCGGTTTAGCCGCTGCACGTTGGGAACGAAGTAATGGGCCTCGCCCCGCAGTGTTTGTCCCAGCGCCTGATCGAGATGTTGCGGCGCGATTACGGATTGCTTGAACATCGATTGGACCCGTTTCATAAATTCAACAAACTTGTCATCGCCGATTTGCTCCCGCAGATAATTGTATAAAAGCGCGCCTTCTCCATACCAGGTACTGTCAAACTCGTCATCCGTTTGAAACTGATGCAACGATTTGGCCAACTTGCCGTACGGATAATTTTTCTGCAGCCGTTCCAGCTTTTGCTTGTATTGGTTCAGCACCGAATCGGCCGCTGATTGTCCATAGCGATTTTTTTCATAGAAATAGACGGCCATCTCGGCCATTCCCTCGTCGATCCACCCGGTGTCGGCCTCCAGCGTTTCCACGTTGTTGTACCACCACATATGGCCAATTTCATGCGGGAGCCAGTGATCGATCAGATTTTTCGCGTACAAGTCTTTGCGGAAAATCGCCATGTTGGCATACTCCATCGCGTGGGTGTACGTGTTGACTTCGGCAATCGCCACATGCGGATAAGGCAACGGGCCAAATAGCCGGGCATATAAAGGAAAGACGGCGTCGGCAATCGTTTTGATCCGCTTCAAATTCCCCTCGACCGTTGAAGCCACATCGACGGTCAGGGAGCCGTATTTGAGTGTCTGCACATGGAACAAGGGGCTGCCGACCAAACTGAAATTGATCACCCGTTTGGCCTGATAATGCACTTCCTTGCGCCCTTGGTCAAGCTTTTTCGCCGTTCCTTGCCCCCATGTTGACACCCACTGATATCCTTCCGGTGACACAAAGGTCACATCGTAGTCGGCATAATGGTAAACAAACGGGTCTCCAAAGCCGATTCGTTTTGGCGGCTCGTACCATTTGTGCGCTTGATTGAGGGAACCGAGCATCGGGTACCAGGTGGTTAACGTCCAAATATCGTCTTTTACCCCAAAACGGGTTCCGCTTCTCGGCACAGCAGTCTGGAATTGCACCGCTAGCGACAGCCGGCTCGCCTTTGGCTGCGGATTTTGCAACACAATCACCGATCCGCTGCGTTTGAAAGGAAGCGACTGCTTGCCGTTGCGGATTGAACGGATTTGAATGGGACTGTCGGGATAATCATATACATAAAAACGTAAGTCGGCAGTACCCGGATTATCAAACGCAACCGTCATATTGCCGGTAATCGTTGCTTCATTCGTATGTAATTCCGAAGTAATCTTGTACGTCGGGTGAAGGTCCAATACCACTGAAGCAAGTGGCGGCTCCCGGTAAAAAGGGTCAACACTGCTTTCGGGAGCCTGGGTTGTCGCCGGTTTCTGTCCGGATTGCAACCATTGTTCGATCAAGGGCCATTTCAGGATAATGCCGCCTGATCCGAACACGACAACGAGTGCCATACAGATAAGCATGCTGGTTTTTTGAATTTTACGCATAACTTCTCCCAAAATCGTAAACGGTTTTCTGAATCTCTCGTTTATTGTAACAAAAGCGTGTTCAAATGAGTAGAAATTCCATTCAATCACCAGTTACAGCGCCAAAACCGGCAGGGCTAACCCGCGGCATGAAGTTAGCCCTGCTTGTTGACCGAATTGACTTACGCAAACTGGATCGGTTCGATACTGATCTCGTTCTGCTCAGCCCATTTGTGGAGTTCCACAAGAAATGGCAGAACATCCGGACTTTCATTATGGACGCAAAGCGTGTCTGCAGCCAGTTCAATGCTGCCCCCGTCCACTGTCTTCACCTGTTGCGTCAATACGAGTTGTCTGGTCTGCTCCATCTGTTCTTCTTTGCTGATCAATACGCTTCCTTCCAAATCACGCGGAGCCAGCCGTCCATTTGGCAAATACGCCCGATCGGCAAACACTTCTTCTGCGACCGACAGGCCGTACTCCAAGCCGATTTCCACCAGGGCACTGCCCGAAAGTGCGTACAGTGACAATTCTTCATTGAGATCGACGATCGCCCGGACAACTGCTTCCGCCATCTCCGGACGCTCTGCTGCTTCATTATATAGAGCACCGTGCAATTTGACGTGATGCAGCCTTCCGCCCAATGCACGCGTCATCCCTTCCAGTGCCGACACCTGATACAAGACCAGTTCGTAAACTTCTCTGACGGACATGTTTAAGGAACGGCGTCCAAAACCTTGAATATCCGGATAGCCGGGATGAGCCCCGATTTTCACACGATACCGCATCGCCGCCTCAATCAGCGAACTGATCATGTGGGGGTCCCCTGCGTGCATCCCGCAAGCGATATTTACCGAGGTAATCCATTTTAAGATGCCAATGTCCTCTTGCAAACGAGAGCGGGAAAATCCTTCGCCCATGTCACAATTTATGTCCAGCTTAATCATTGTTCTCCCCCACTTTTATCGAATTGACCGCTTATTGAAAGCGCATTCATTAGCCATCTTATTCTATTATGCAATTAAGCATACCATTGACGAAAGGCCAAAAAAACAGAAAGCTACCCAAAAAGGTAGCCAATTTATGAATTTTATGATTCCGCCGCCTTTGTTCGCGCTCCGTCAAAGTCATGTTCCTGCACATGCTCAACGATGGACAGCAGTTGACTTTTTTCACTGCGGTAATCGTATTCCTTCGCCTTATCCGGCTTGGCATTATTATAATAAATGGGAATTTCGTGGCGATGCGATCGCTCTACTTTGGTGACAAAATGAAGTCTCTCCATCGCGCGGATCGCTTCGTCAATCTCATCCGCATCGACATACATGGAAACGTAATTGAGTCGCTTGGAAACATAATGAATCGTACCGAACTTCCGCAAATTTTTGGCTGCATGTATATTTTTGACCCAAACAGCTACCCCTAACCGCTTTTCTCTCATGCCGAACAATGATCCCCTTCCCTAATCTTACATGGTCTCCTGCCCTATCCCGCTGGCTCATAAAAAAGCCCGCCTTCCAGCCGAAAAGCATAACGCTTGACCGGAAGCAGGCGATATGAAGATGCAACAAAGCAAATCAGCGTTTCCCGGCTTTCCTCTGCAGGAGCAACATCAGGATGTCTTTCTGATACTGCAACCGCAGCTTCCGCCAGAACCGCATCCGCTGGACTTGGCCTCCAAAAACGGATTGTTGCTGGGCACTTTAATCGTATCGGATACAGAATCGGCGATGATTCTGCTCACCTGGTAGAGAAGCGAGTCCAGTTTGTCTTCCGCCTTCTTAAATGCTTGGACGGAATCGAGCAGTTCAATTTTTCGCTTTAACTGACGAACTTCTGTAGAAATTTTATGGTAATCGGGATGATACTTCCCGAAGCGTTGAACGTCCTCAAAAAGTACTTTTTTCTTTTCAAACAGGGCGAACAGCTGCTGCGCTTCCGCATCTTCGTTCATGCGTCGTTTCGCTTGCAAGTATTCTTCCATTGGAGCCGATTGATTAATCATGGTCGATAATAGATCCGAATGTTTGATCAACTCGGCCATATCGACACTCTCCATCATCTCAACCATACTGTAAACCTCCTTCGCCCCAAAATGGGTCAAAGTTATTATAACATAACTCCAGCACTTTGGTGCACTTCGGATAACTGCCTATTCAAACCATCCCGTCAAAACAGGCCGGCAACAAAATTTGCAGGCGGGCGATGTCGTCCAGCAAAATTTCGCCAGCGGCTGTTTGGTTCAAACAAACAACTCGCCAGTAGCCATGCTCATTTTTGAGCTTAACCGGAAAACTGCGCTGTATTGTGCCCTGTTTGTTTTCCCAGCATATTTCCAATTCCAGCTGGATGGCTTGCGCCAGCATCGTTCGCAATGTTTGCGGATGATACGCTTGAAAATGGCGCGTCCACATCTTCGGTAACTTGACGATTTCCTCCAGCCCTTCATACCGGTCGGGAAAACGGGATTGGAATTGATAAGCGGGCCACGGCCAAGCCGGCGTCTCCGCTTCTTTCACATTACTAACGTTGCTACGCTGGCATTGCTCCCTCGACGACTCCGCTTCGCTGTTGCCGGCGCGGTCAATCGATCCTTCACACGTTAGCGGGTAGCCATGTTCCTTAACCGTTTGGCACCATTCGGCTTCCCATCTTTCCGGAATGAGAAATTCCGTTGGCGAGATTTGACTGTCGATCCATTGGCGCAGCGCGGGGATTTGTTGCAACTCTTCAGCCAGTTGCGGCGTGGCCAAGCGCACGCGAACGACTCGATCCAGCAAGATCGAACGGCTGTCCCGCTCCCACCGGCCAAGCAGGTCATGCACTGCTTCCGGCAATGGATGAGCGCATGATTTCTGCAAAAAATCGGCGATTTCTTGGGCGCTCTCCCCCTCGGCTACCGCTTGCTTTCCAGCGGCATCCGTCAATTGGCACGCCATGGCGCCAAGTTGAAAAGAAATTTCCCCATAGCGACTGACTTGCCAAAGTTTCGCCGACGTTACGTTCGGCGGCAGCGTCAGCACGCCAGCCGGATCAATATACCACCGCGCATCCGCTGCCTCCCCACAAATCGGCACGATTTGCACATAATTTCGTCCTTGCCGATCCCGTCCCAGCCGCACCCAGCCCAATCCAAGCAGCAAGTGCAGCCAGCGGTTCAGCAGGATCGTTTCCGCATCCTGCGGCAGCCGACACCCGAGCTCCGTCACTAGAGCGAGCAAGTCGTCAAGCGCGAACCATTCGTTTGGTTCGAGCTCTTTCATCAACATGGCGAACGCCTCTATCCAGCTTTCCAACGGCAGCCATTCGGCGAAGGCCACTTGCCATAGCTGCTCTCTCCGCTGCTCAACAGGCAGCTCCAGCCATCGCTCGCTCTGTTCGCTCAACACCAGTTGTTGTCCTTGCGCGTGAAGCAAACGCAACTGCTTGGCCAGATCGAGGACAAACATCACCGCAGCTTGTTCACTTGGCACCTCATCTTGCATCAGGTCGCGATGCAAATGGGCGGCTTGCAGAGAAATCCGGCTTGCCAATTTTTGCAAGGCTTGTCGCGCTACCCTGCCTTGTTTGGTCAACCGCAGCGGCTGTTGACGGACGGACAGCAAGACGGCAATCATATCCAGATGAATTCCCCGGCCGGACGGTATATAATAAGGGAGCGCTTGTTGCTGAAGATGAACGGGCGCCTTTTTAACGGAAAGTTTGGCGATACGCCATTTCAAGAAAGCTTGCCGCACCTCTTGCGGAACGACATAAGCTTGTTCCTGCTGTTGATTTTGCAGCAGATAAATGAACCCGAGGCGACGCAAGCCGGTCAAAGCGTAAGCGTGCTCCAGCCGCTTGCCCCGGCTTGCGGACGACCAGTCTCTTTGCGCCAGAAATCCCCGCGAGGCGTCTGTCAGAAACAGCGTCAGCACACGATGCTCCGTTTCGGACAAGCGCTCGAATAATGAAGTCAGATACGTAAAGTCAGTCAATTTTGACCATAAATCCCGATTGTCGGTTATCTGTAATCTGTTTGTCTGTTCCCGGCAAATTTCTGCCGCCACTGATTCATGGAGCTTATGCACACAATGTTGCACGAGCAAGCTGCATCACTCCCTGAACGGATTAAATTCAACCACCAACAGGAGGTTATACGAACATGAACTTGATTCAAACGGTCTTTTTGTCCGCTGTTTTGGCGCTGTTTGGGCAACCTGTTTCCCAGCTGGCCGATGACCAGCAACATCACGCGGTGCAAGTCCCCGCTTATGAAATTGTGAAGGGGCCTTATCCCGCTGAAGTGACGGAGGCTATGAAACAGCTTCGTCCATCCGGCGGCGATCGACTCGTTCGCGCTGATGGCAAATTTTATCTTGTGATCAGTTTGGGCCAACGACCGACCGGCGGATACAGTCTGCAACTGCAAAAGATGGATCAGCTGGCAAACGGTGAATGGCAAATTACCGTTGCCGAGCAAAAGCCGCAGCCAGGCATGATGACTACGCAAGTGATCACCTACCCAACATTGGTGATTGCCTTGCCGGATAACGGCCAACAGCCGGTTTATCACGTCATTGCCCAATAATTATTAGCGAAAAGCAGAGGAACCTTCTTCCTCTGCTTTTTTGTGTTCGAGCTTTTTTATTGGACGTGGATTTGAAAGCTTTTCTTGATGCCGTACGATTCGTGATTGTTTTTGGCCAACTCCACGACCATCTCATGGTGGCCGGCAGGAATATCTTTGTAAACAAACTGCCGATCAAAAATTTTCGCCACTTTTTTTCCATCCATATAAAGATGCACATGCCCTTCACCCGCTTTGTTCTCTTTGCCCATATTTTCCAAAGAGAAGGTGAAGTTCGTGACTGTTAATTGGAGATGCAAGTCTTTGCCGTGCAAGGCATACGTCACTTCCATACCAGGTTTTTGTTCGGCCTGCACGTCGACGGTACTCCCGGTTGGCTCCGCTTGGGTGGCATACATGTAAATGCCCGCACAAACGCTGAGCGCCAAAATGTAAAACAAGGCGAATTGCCACTTTTTGAACTTCATCAAAGGGTCACTCCTTGGCATTGTATTCCATTGTTAGAGTTCCCCACATGTTTCCGTTTTATTCAGCGGCGCGGCGAGCGAAACCCGGCTGCCTTTGCTTCCTCTTCGGTTTGAAACAAGACTTCAGCTTTTGTTTTGTCATAGTCTTTGCTGCCAGGCAGGTGATAGATCTTTTCTCCTTTGGAATTGATATTGCCTTTGATCAGTCCGGCTTGCGCTTCGTTCGCTCGTTTTTCATCCTGAATCGGCTTGTCCGGCTGCTCGTCTCCCCACAGTCCGCGTTTGTGTTCCCTCGCCTCGCGCTCTGCTTGCAAAAAGAGATCGGCATAGGCCACATTTGGCGGTACTGTCATGATACGGGCATACCCTTCCCGCACAAGTTTCTCGTTGAGAAATGTTCCATCCGGCAAATAGGCATAGGCCAGCAACCGTTGATAAGTATCGCGGGGTTCCACATCAAAGCGCAGCAATATTTGTTTTCCTTCAATTAACTTCTTGGTGTACGCACTGGCTTCCTTGCCATATGGTTGGACGGGAGTGTTGGGCTTTACTGTCTCCGGCGTATCCACACCGATCAGCCGTACCTTCTCCCCGTTGGAGATTTCAAACGTATCGCCGTCAACGACCCGCTTCACCTCTGTTTTCATCTCTCCGTTTGGCTGAATCGCCGGTTTGGCCGAACAGCCCCAGCAGCCGATGACAACGAGCAAGCAAGCGGAGAAGAGCAGCAATCTCGCTATTCGATGACTCATTCCAATTCAACTTTCCTTTCTGTTTCGCTTCCTTTCCACATCGTAACGGTTTGCCGGCATTCGTGCAAGTTGAAGCAGCAACGCCGCGAAAAGCAAAAACCTTCACCATTGGTGAAGGCTTGATCGCATAATCCGCACAAAATTTGAGTTGGCAACCTCTGCAGCTAGTCTCGCTCGCTGAACAAAAACAGCAGTACCACAACAACAATAATGATCCAGAGAAAATCCTCATTGTCCCGACTAAAAGAATCAAAAAAGCCCATGTCAAAGGCCCTCCTTTCCTTATCGCTAACAGCCTATGCACGCGCAAAAGAAATGTCATGCCAGACCGAGCCCAAAAAGGAAACGGACAGCCTTTTTCAAAAAAAAAGCGCATTCGCTCCAGAGAACGAATGCGGATCGTCATTCGATTAGTGGCGGGAAGCCGGTTCGGATATTTCCGACAGCGCGTCGCTTGCTTCATCAAAATGCGCCTGACGGACAGCCATGTCTCCCAAGGCAACAATCCCCACCAATTTGCCATTTTCCACGACAGGAAGCCGACGAACCTGATGCTCCGCCATAATTTTGGCCGCTTCGTCGACGGTCATCTCCGGGCGTCCCAGCACGATGTCACGGCTCATTACTTCAGAAATCGCTGCTGATCCTTCCCGTTTTTCCGCCAGTCCGCGAATCACAATGTCGCGATCGGTGATCACGCCGATGACATCGTTTTTCTCATCAACGACGGGAATCACGCCAACATTCCAGTCCCGCATTTTTACCGCCACTTCATACACATTATCCTTTAATGTAACCGTCGCCACATCTTTGGTCATGATCTGGCTCAAGGTTCGGTTTTCCACTTTGGCCAAGTTCGGTCTCCTCCTTTCGTGAGTAGCGTTTGTATTGTGACCGTTTCAGCAAATTTTCATACAGAACTATTCTTTCGTTAGTAGGTTTATGGTAATATATAGTGGTGAGCACTGAGAAGAAAAGACCATAAGGCGCCGCGAACGCCTTATGGCCAATGTTTCTCCCTGTCGGTCCCCACATGGGGCAGCTCACTTTTTACAAGGGAAGTAGGTCTTATGCGCCAATGGCACATAAGGGACTACTTCTTTTTTGTCGTCACCAGGATTACGACCAAAGTCCCGAATGCAATCATCAGACTCAACGCTTCGTAAACCGTCATTCGCATCTCCCCCTTCCTTGAGGGATTAGCCGCGCCCGTCCGGGGAGTTTTCTAGTCCTTTTAACAAATTATACCATATTTCTTTAACACAGGACATCATAATCCTGATTTCAGTTATGCATTGCACTTCCTGCTAAAACCTACTATCATAAGAGAGTAATCATCGACATACAGAACTTCTCAGATCCTGCAAACGAATACATCGAACCTGACAAGTAGCCAAGGAGGTCAAACGAATGGTTATCAAAGATACGGGCATTGCAGCAAAGCAGGTGTTACTGGCTGATCTGGATCATTATACCAGCGAAGCTGGTTTCGTCCGTTGGGCCTGGGATTATAACCACGCTACATACGATTTGAAATTGGAGGATAAAGGCAGCGTTTATTACCTGCGTATCCAAGCCAATGTCGTGGAAGGCAAAATTGAAGATCCACATACACTGTTGGAATTGGAAGAGCCTTACATGGGCAAACATCTGTTTCCACACGGACTCGATTATGACAGCCCAGTTCCGGACAATGTGCTGCAAACGGCAAAGCGCAAATTGCAACTTTTAAATGAAAAATTGGCCGCTTTGTAAAGGACAGCGGCACTGGCAAAGAGGGAACTCCCCTCTTTTGTTTCATGTGGAGAGGTGAGTTGAAACCATGAAATCCCGGGGCGTACCCGACTTTTTATTACTTCTGTTGACAGCATTGTTAGTCGGCTTTGGCATCACCATGGTTTTAAGTGCCAGCTCCATCTATGCGCTCACCAGCTTCACCGGTTATGGATGTGATGTATGCAAAGGGGACGAGCTCTATTTTGTGAAAAAACAGCTGATGTGGGCAGGCATCGGGCTCATCGGCATGCTGGTGGCCATGAATATTCCGTTCTCTTTTTACAAACGTCACTTCTTGATGATTGCCTTTCTCAGCTTTGTCTCATTGCTGCTGGTACTTATGATCGGACCGAAAATTAACGGGGCCCGCTCCTGGATTATGCTCGGACCGGCCAGTATTCAGCCATCCGAGTTTGCCAAGCTGGGCTTGATCTTATATTTGGCGGCGATCATTTCCAAAAAAGGCGAAGCTTTTCGCAATTTTAAAAAAGGGCTGATTCCGCCGCTCGTTGTGACAGGGCTCTTCTTCCTGTTGATCATGGCTCAGCCTGATCTCGGGTCTGCAGCCATTTTGCTGGGGATTGCCGGTATCATGATGATATGCGGAGGAGCACGGATTTTCCATCTGTTTATGCTTACCGTCCCGGTATTTTGTCTGTTTTTTCTGCTCTACGTCTTGTTCCACCCCCATGCGCTCTCCCGGATATTGTCGTACTTGAATCCGTGGGAAGATCCGCGCGGCATTAACTACCATTTGATTCAATCGCTTTATGCGTTTGCACATGGTGGCCTATCGGGAGCCGGATATGGAAAAAGCATCCAGAAGTACCTGTATCTGCCAGAGGCGCATACGGATTTTATTTTTTCGATCATTGCCGAAGAACTGGGCTTGATCGGCACCATTGTCTTTTTGCTTGTCTATTTAATGTATTTGCTTCGCGGCATCTTTATCTGTTTAAGATGCAAAGACACGTTCGCCAGCCTGGTTGGCATTGGTACCGTGACGATGATTGGCTTTCAGGCATTGATCAACATCGGCGGTGTTACCGGAACGATTCCCTTGACCGGGGTGCCGTTGCCGTTTATCAGCTACGGCGGTTCGTCGCTGATGGTCAGCCTGATCGGTACGGGAATCCTGCTGAGCGTTTCACGGGAAGTCAGCAAGCAAAAAGCAATGGAGCAGCTGCAACAAAGCGGTTAGCTCACGGGATAAAAAACAGCCATCCTGGTCGGGATTGGCTGTTTTTTCTTGCCTATGAAGTTAGCGCTTCGACTCGTACATCTACCGCTTCGACCAGCAAACCAGTCAGCTCTTCCACCTGATGTTTCACAGTCTGCTGCAACAACCGGCAAAGATCATGAATCACGGTTCCATAGGGGACGGATATCGTAAAGAGCAGACTGATTTTCCCTTCAGTAATTTTGACGTTGACACCTTTCGCATATCCACCTCCCTGGACACGCTTGGTCAAATCCTGGTAAAGCCCGCTTGATCGCATAGTAATGCCCTCGATTTCTTTCGCTGCCTTGGCAGCGATCACAGCGATTACATGATCGGCAATATTGACCTTTCCACGCGCCCACTCCCCCATGAAACTCCCTCCTTACCGGATGGCATCCCATTCCTTGCTTCTTTGCTTATATTATAAAGAGCCTAGGCTTGGTTTTGAAAGATAAAATCTTGCTTCAATCTCGTTAAGGTGGGGGCCGTGCAAACAACTTCCAACAGTGCCGCTCCCGGAAGCTCAAACAGCTCGTTCAGTTTTTCCATCAGTTCCCCAACCGTGCGGGCTCGCAGCGCCGTTATGCCGAACGCCGTAGCCAGTTGCACGAAATCGGGGTTCTCCAGCTGTGTGCCAAACGGTTCATAACCTGACTGTTTCATTTTTACCTCTTCCAGCCCCAGCGTGCCGTTGTTGACGACAACGATCTTGATCGGCAAGCCCCGTTCTTTAATCGTCATCAGTTCGCCGACATTCATTAACAAGCCGCCGTCTCCGACAATCGCCACGACTTCTTTCTCCGGTTCATTCAATTGCGCCGCGATGGCAGCGGGAAGTGCGTACCCCATTGTCCGCCATTTTCCTGAAAAAAGCGGAACTTGTCTCATGGCCCGAAAAGCCCGGTTAAACCATAACGTATGCTCCCCGGTGTCGAGCGCCACGATCGCTTCAGGAGGGGTAATCTGTCCCAACCGGGCCAACAGCGTTTCCGGCTTGACCTGTTCTTCTTCCGATTGTCGAATCAGATTTTCTGTCTCCTGCCAAAATTGTTGGTGCAGCTGCATGAGCTTGCTGCGCCAGTTTTTGTCCGGTTTTTTCTGCTCCAGCCGTTTTTGCAAAAACGTCACCGCTTCTTCCACGTTCGCCGTAACCGGAACGAGTTTCGGATCATGATGAAACGCTTCCGGATTTTCGTCGATTTGAATCAGCGGCAGTTCTGCCGGGATGTGGGAACGCGGAAACCAGCTGGCACCGAAGATGACGAGCAAGTCGGCATCCCATAATGCCTGCAGCCCAGCTTTGCTGCCTCCTTCCCCCAAGCCCCCCAGCACAGCGGGGTGCGAATCGGAAATGGCGCCCTTCGCACCGAGGGTCAACAGCAAACCCGCGCCGAGCTGATCGGCCAACTGCGCCAAATGGCGAGTCGCCGAGCGTGCGCCGGTTCCTGCCAGGAAGAGCGGCTTTTTCGCTCGCTCGATCACTTCCGCCGCTTGTTCCAATTCGATCCGCTGGGCGCGAACTTGATGATGGACTTCGGGAAGAACGTTTACCACCGGACTGCTCACCCATTTGCCAAATACATCCTTGCTGATCGCCAAATGGGTGACGCCCTTGCGTGTGGCGGCAATCATAAAAGCTTTCTGAAGCACCGGTCCAATCGCTTCCGGATGCGCAACAAGCGTGCTGTAATGAGAGATCGCCGACAACAGCGGCTCCTGTTGGACATACTGCTTGTAATCTCCCCCGAGCTTTTGTGTTTCGACCTGACCCGTAATCGCGACGACCGGCACCCGGTCCATATGGGCATCGGCCAATCCGTTTAACAAATTAAGCGTTCCCGGACCGCTGGTAGCCGTGCAGACAGCGGGTCTTCCCGTCAATTTCGCTTCGGCGGACGCCATCATCGCCGCCGCCGATTCATGCCGACATTGAACAAACTCGATTTGTGTCTGCTTGCCCATCGCATCCATCCAGGGTAAGATCGCGTCACCCGTTACCCCATAAATTCGTTTCACGCCCCAACTTGCCAGTTGCTCAAGCAAATATTCGCTGACGAACCGTGTTTTCAAAAGTGCTCATCCTTTCTGTTACAACTCACGATTAGTGATGTGCAACTCTCCAAAAATTTACTCTCGTGCCCGCAACTGAAATTTGTAACAATGGGACACAATATCCCCAATGAAAGAGTAAAAAGGAGGTTCAAGCATTGAAACTTTTCTGGAGGAAAATGCTGCTGGTCATGGGAGCGTTTCTTTGCACTTCCTCGGCCTCAATGATGCTTCCGTCCCCTGCTGCCGCGTTTAGCGAGCGGGTGCTGGAAGTCGGTATGACAGGCAAAGATGTCCGGGAGATGCAAGGAAGATTAAAATTTCTGGGGTTCTATTATGGAAAAGTAGATGGCGCCTTTGGCTGGAGCAGCTATTGGGCGCTGCGCAACTTTCAGTACGAATTTGGCCTGCCGGTTGATGGTGTTCTCGGTCCTGATACGAAAGTAAAACTGTACAATGCGACAACACAGTATCGGCCGACAGCGGAGGAACTGGGAGTTGCTCCGCAAAACCAAAACCGCGGCGGTGGCGGTGGAACGGCCGGAGCGGCCACCCCCGGCGGTCAGCAGGCTGCAGCGCAACCGACAACCGTTCGCCGCTCGACCGGTTTTTCTGACAACGACATTCGATTGATGGCCAATGCCGTTTATGGCGAATCGCGCGGGGAACCGTACGAAGGACAAGTGGCTGTCGCTTCTGTCATTCTTAATCGCACCCGCAACCCCAATTTCCCCAATACACCTTCCGGGGTAATCTTTGAACCTTTGGCCTTTACCGCTGTGGCTGACGGACAAATCTGGCTGACCCCGAACGAACGGGCGAAAAAAGCGGTTCGCGACGCGATCAATGGCTGGGACCCCACCGACGGATGCATCTATTATTTCAATCCGGATACCGCCACTTCGGCCTGGATTTGGAGTCGTCCGCAAGTCAAGCGGATTGGCAAGCATATTTTCTGCCGTTAAGGGGCAAAAAACAGGCACGCTGCAAAAGCGTGCCTGTTTGTCCATTACCGTCCGACTTCTTGATGCTGCGCCATTTTCACAAAGCGTTCCTCACGCTCAGTCGTGCCGCAAACACCGCATTGGACCAAATATGCTTCTCCTTTGTACGGCTGGTGAAACGCATCAAGCTGTTCGGCTGTCAGTTCAGCGGCGATTTCGCCCGTTTGCGGATGGAGACGGACATAATGCGGAATCTGCTCGATGATCGTAAAGCGCATCCGGTTTGATTTGCAGGTAGGGCAAAGATAAGGGCTTGTCATGAAGGGACACCTCCGGTAAATAGTCAGTTGCTGCACCCTTTAGTTTCCTCCAAGCCGTTGTGTCTCTATACGTCTGGAATCAAATTGTGAGAGAGATGGCATATTATGGTTGATTCATATAAACTATAGGTTGTATAAAATTCCCATTGAACAGAGGTGTCAGAATGAATAAACGTCTCTTCTTTTTGTTGATCGGAGCCTCCGTTGTGCTCGCTGCTTTTTCACACTACTTTTTGCAAAATGAAATCATCCGATTTATAACCGCATCTCTGGCGATCATTTTTCTCGCGGCTTGGCTGGGAAAAGCGACAGAGAGTGTCGCCCACTATGCGGGCAACCGCATTGGCGGTTTTTTAAATGCCACCTTCGGTAACGCGGCGGAACTGATTATCGCCTTCTTTCTGGTCAAAGAAGGGAATTTCGATATGGTAAAAGCTTCGATTACCGGTTCGATCATCGGAAACGTGCTGCTGGTCCTTGGATTAAGCGTGCTTTTTGGCGGATTGAAATTTAAAGAACAAAAATTTAACGGACGTCTGGCCGGCTACAATGCATCGCTTATGACCCTTGGGGTCGTCGCGCTGTTCATCCCCGCCGTCTTTCTCGGTGAATTGCCGTTGGAACGCATACAGACACTGAGCATTGTCATTGCGGTAATTCTGATCATCGCTTACGTGCTGTGGCTTATTTTTTCGCTCGTGACCCATAAAGAATTCTTGGCCGACACCGAACAAGAGGAAGGAGAACCGCTCTGGTCAAAAGGGGTCTCGATTATCATGCTGATTGTAGCCACCGTGTTTGTCGCGGTCGTTTCGGAGTGGCTCGTACATAGTGTCGAAATCGTCTCTCATACGCTGGGATGGTCGGAACTGTTTGTCGGCGGATTCGTGATTGCGATAATCGGCAACGCGGCGGAGCATAGCGCAGCCGTTTTGCTGGCGATGAAAAACAAAATCGGCGCGGCCGTGGAAATCGCGATCGGCTCCAGTCTGCAAATTGCCTTGTTCGTAGCGCCAACCCTCGTTCTGGTCAGCTTGCTGTTCGAACATCCGATGAATATCGTCTTTAGCGTGTTTGAACTGGCGGCAATCGCTGTCGGCACGCTGATCGCCATTTCGATTTCACGTGACGGAGCAACGAACTGGTTCGAAGGTGTTCTGCTGCTGTCCGTCTATATCATCATTGGTACCGCCTTTTACTTCGTATAATGAAAAAAGTAGCGGGGAAGCACTCCTCGCTACTTATTTTTTAATACTATAGGCATCATGGAGATCAGCCAGCTTGCGCTCGAGTTCCCCCAAAATTTCCCGACCGGTTTCCTCTTCGATTAACCCTAAACGTACAGCAAAATCTATTTCACGGGACAAGCCAAACATCTGGGTGTCCAATACTTCCTCATACAATGGGCATTGCGGCATATTCAAATTCTCCATTTGGACATCAATCAGTTTGTAAATTTTATCCGCATCAGCGCGCAACAGAGCGAGCGCTTTCGTCATCAAGTCGGGAACTTTCATCTCAGTCAAAACCTATCCCTCCGTTTGCCTCCAACCATCTATATCTTACATACTACGCCATTCTGGCCTGTTTGAAAAGGGGAGAACCGGTTCCAATATGCAATCCGTCTCTAAAAATACGATTATAACGCCTGCCTAAACATGATTTCATTATGACTTTTGTGGTTTGCCGCCTGGTAGTTTGTGGGGTAAAATAAATGGATGGTATTTTGTTTATCGACGGGAGGGAACTGAATGTCAGATGTGATTGTATGTAAAGGAGCCATCTCCTATCCGATTACGCTTGATCCAAGCGTGTGGATTTTTGATGACCGGAAAATTAACTTGGCAGACTATAACGGTGAAGAAGCGGACGATACGGAAAATTCGACGCTCACCTTTATCAAAGGAACAGGTGCCCAATGGGATAAAGAACTGCGGGAAGGGGCCGCTCTGCCTTCAGAACGGCCAAGCCTGACAGAGCAGCGCAAAGCCCTGGAAGGGGACTATGCGATGCGACTTGCCTATTTTATTGAAAACGCGCAGCCTGATCCGTCCGTTTCCAAAATGGTCATTCACCGCGAACAGGGAGACAAGGTTACGCTGTCGTTAGCCGATGCCAAGCGAGCCATCTTGCAGTTTTCCAAAGACGGAAAACCGATTCGGGAAGGCGGCCCTGTCTATTTGTATCTGCCCGAGACTTGGAAAAAGAAGGAACCAATCGATCAAATTACGGTTTTTGAATTTGTCAAAGAATAATTGCCAATCATTGTCAATCCTTGGGGAAGCAGGACGAAACCCGCTTCCCCTGTAAAAAATAAAAAGCTATCCTTTGTCGGATAGCACTTATACGTTCGAGCAGCCAAATTAGACAACAATCCGGTCGGTAGCAATTGCGCGTCTTTTCATCTCTTCGAACAACAACTGGATAAACTCGTTATCTAATTGAAGGTCGACAGCTCGCTGGTATACTTCTACTAACATCTGATCGCTCAAGTATCTCACGGTTGTCACCCCCACATTTTCGGTCTGTGTTCATTCTAGCATCTGATAAAAGGCGGGACAACTATTTCCCTATCCACAGCGCTTGTGGACATCATGTGGGTAGACTGTGGGTAGTTTGTGGGCAAGCTGTGCACATATACTCAAAAAGCAGTTCCCCGTTTGGGGATTTCTTTTTTACATTTATCCACAATAAGTCGATATTTGTCGAAAGATTTTTTGTTTCACGCCCCTTTTGCATGAAATTACATTTATCCGGTAAAGGAATCCAGGCAAAAGGAAAAGGCTTGTCTCCGGTATGATCCCGCAGGCAAGCCTTTTCTGTTGTGTCATGTCCGATCCAATCCCGCTTATTTACTCTCGCTTCCACCTTTTTTGAATGAGCATCAGCGAACAGCCTGACAGCAAGGCAAAGGCCATATCCGTCAGTCCATAAATCAGCCAGGCGTCGAGATTGGCCACCAGTGTCGTTTGATCAGATGCGATCGCCAACAATGGCAAAAAGAAAGCAAGCAAAGGCCCGATCCACAAGCGCTTGGCTGCAAAATACCCTACTGCCCCGAGCAAAAAAGCCAACAGCGGCAATATCATAAAAATGAAGACATATGGGTCAAAATCTATCGAAAAATAACGGTAGAGCATGTTTGTCACCTTTCGTTCCGTTTGACTGATGATTGCTTTGCTTTACAGGCCGAACGCTAACGGATCGATACCCGAACAATTTCCGTAATGACAACCAATGCGAAGACGAAAGCACCTGCGGAACTGGTTAACAGCAGCAGACGTTTCAATTTTTTGATTTCTTCCATTTTTGTCTCCCTCACTCTCTTCCATCCCGGTTTTTCAGGAATGTTACTTCTTATACGAATGAAGGAGCAAAAAAGTTTCAATTATTTTTGCACGGTTTTAAACAGATAAACCGTTTTTTGTTTTAACGCTTTGCCATGAACCGAGCGCAAACCTGTTGTCATTTTGACGCAATAGAACGTATCGTACTGCAAGCGTTGCTTTGGCAGGACATAGATGCTTTTGCCGTCTTTTGAAAGACTTAGCTCAGCCGCTACTTTTTCTCCGGTGGCATCCTCCAGCCAAATATACCGGGAAGTAACCGATTGCTTGTCCAGTTTGAGCGTAAAATTGATCGAGATTCCTTTTGACACAGACCGATCCAGATCGACTTGCGCAAACAGCTTGTAGCCATCCAGCCAACCGCGGTTTTCCTGCTGTCCACCGACGGTAAATTTGACAAGCGGCAGTCCTTTGTAGCGCAGCATCAAAGCTTCTCCTGACGGCCATTGCCGCTGCGGCTTGATCGATAAAGCGTGGCTGCCAGGGGAAAGCCGATAATCGACTTGTTCTCCATCCGCTGTGCTCACGGAGAATTGGGCGGCCGCAAGAGCAGGGTCAATCTCATCGTGAAACTCCAGTTCGATTGGTTCATCTGCGGCCAGCATTTCCCCCCACTTTGGCGTCAGCATTTGCAATAAGCCGTCCCTTGATGGTTCGGGCAGTTTTTGCTTGCGCTTTTGCTCCGTCCACTCCAGCCACAATTGATTCCAAGAGTAAGCAAGCAAAGCGTCTTGCAATCCCCCGTCATCCAAATCCGACCAGGCGATGTTTAAATCCTCGCCTTGCAAATACAAGTTTCGTCCATCACGCTTCAAGGCGTTCGGATCGAGGCGCTCAATCTCTTTTTGCCACACTTGCTCCAGCGAGATTGTTTCGTCGCGAACCGCAATGAGGTAGTAGCCGGCAACCCAGCCTTTACCGCGATCGCTTTTGATCTGATACCAGAACAGATCATCTTTCTCTCGCGGGCCGGACAAGATTTCCGCCCGTTCCCGCGCCTGCAGCGTATCGACCACTTTTTCTCTCATCCCCGGCGCTTGCCGGACATTTAATGAACCGGCAGCAGCCGCCACTTCCACCGTATCTCCCTCGGCAAAATGGCGGCGCTCCACATCCTCGCCGGCCTCATGAATGGGCAGCGGAGTATCGTAACGTTTGCTGCCGCCGGGAACGCCGCTGGCGGGAATCAGTTCCCGGGGAATCGGCGTAATCGGCTGGCCAAACTGCTCGCGGGCAATTTTAATAATATTGTCCTGATAGGCCAGCGTTGTCCGAAACTTATTAGGAATATTGTGCGGATTGTTGTATTGGGACCAGCCGTTGT
Source organism: Brevibacillus fulvus (assembly GCF_016908525.1). Taxonomy (GTDB): domain Bacteria; phylum Bacillota; class Bacilli; order Brevibacillales; family Brevibacillaceae; genus Brevibacillus_G; species Brevibacillus_G fulvus. The sequence goes on along the minus strand of NZ_JAFBEB010000001.1, from coordinate 113,708 downwards.
ATGCCCAGAGAGCAAAATACCAGCTTTCCATCTCGTCCTTGTCCATCTTGCCGATTCGCGGCAGCAATCCGGATTCGGTGTAGGCCCGTTTTTCCAACAGCACCTGCGCCCCTGCCTCGAGGTTGTACCGAAGATCGTATTTCAACCGCTGTTGATCAAAGCGGGTTTGGTTGGTCAACTGCATCATGCCGATGCCGCCGTCATAGCTGATCAGCGGGTTCCCGTTGCTGTCAAACTGCCGCCAACTGCTTTCTTGCCAGGCCACTGCCTTGAAAATAACGGCAGGAATGCCATATTCTTCGGCAACTTCCTCGAGTTCCGCTTCGATTTCGGCCAACGGAGGATTTTTGCTGGTGCGGGCGGCAGCGGTCGTTTGCCATCGGTTGCTTGTCTCGGAGCGGCTCTCGCTCAATTTGGTAAAAGGAATGCCTGTCCAATGCTCTGTCACCCGTTCGGAAGGAAAGGCCGTCGCATCGCCATCGCGGTAGACCGAATACTGGACATAAACGCCGTCCGCCTTTACCTCCACCTGCCCTTGCGGATATTCATCCGATTGGTAAACAAGCTGCGGTTGTTCTCCGCCCTCCACTACCCAAAAAGATGCCGCGCCTGCCGATGAAGCCTCCTTGAACACAAGCAGCAGTTCCGGACGGGCATCCCCATTCAAATCGGCCGTCCAGCCGGCGACGGGTTGGAAAAACGGCGGCGTCATCCGGGAAAACAACAGTTGCCCTTCCCTTCCTGTCCATTCCACAAAATACTGATCGTCGACGGAAGTCCAACGCAAATGTTCGCTTTGTCCGCCACGTTCTGGATCATCGAGGCTTAGCTCGTTTTGTGTCTGCAAGTCGTAATGCCCAATGTTTCCCGTTGACTCGGCGAAAACCGTTTGGTCTGCGATCAGCAGACTACAAAGAAAAGCTGCTGTGACCAGCACAGCAGGCAAACGTTTCAGTTTCAATTTCGTCACCCATCTCGCTCCCTTCTGCCTAAACTATTTAACGCGCGACGGGCTCAATTGTTGCTCCAGTTTTCCTTCCATTCGGTAAAGATTCCAGACGACCACCATACCGACAAGCAAACATAAGGTCCATGGCAGCCACTGCATATCCAGATTCTTGCCGACATCATAAATCCATCCGCCAAACAATTGGCTGACCGTACCGCCGATCGCCAATGAATATCCGTTAAAACCGTAGTAGGCGGCCACATGCTCTTTCGGCGCAAATCGCGGGACCATATCAACGATTTGCGGCATGGAGATCATCGTGCCGAGCGAAAAAATAAACGCATCCAGCATCAAAAGCCACAAGTGATTGGCAAACATCAGCAAAAACAGGCCAATCCCCATGACCATCGCCCCGATTCCGATCAGAATGAGACGCTGCTTGTACGATTGCAGCCACTCGACGATTTTCATTTGCAGCAAAATAACCGACAGCGAGATCGTCGACAAAACAATGCCGACATAGGTTTTGTTGTGCATTATGTCTTCGACCAGCTGAGGAATTGTCAGGAACGTTTGCATGTAAAGATAATAGTAACCGATCAAAACAATCGTATATTTCAGGAAAAATTGGTCATGCAACACATGGGAGAAGCTGCTCCAAATCCCCTGTTTCGTGTTCGTTGCCGCAATCGGCGGCAAGAACAGAAAAGCGACCACGGCCGTGGTTGCATAGAGCGCTCCGGCAAACAGGGACAGCCAGTAAAAATCAAGGCTGGCCAAGGCCGTTCCCACGATTTGCGAACCGACGACTCCGACGTTTTGCAGTACATTGCGAAAGGCAAACACTTCTTTGCGAATCGCATCAGGGGTCAGCACGGCATAAGCGGCTGATCCGGCTGGTTCAAACAGCGATCCGCCCAGACCCGACAAAATGGCGGCTACAAAGAAGTGCCATTCTTTTGTACAAAAGGCAAACAGGGCAAACCCGATTGCCCGGATTGACATCCCGAGAATCATCGTGCTTTTGTAGCCAAACTTGTCGGCGACCATTCCGCCGAGAAAAGCAAAACCTTGCTGGGAAAACTGGCGGACTCCCAAAACCAGGCCGGCCATCGCCAACGTCCAGCCGATACTTCCGGTCAGGTGAAGGGTCAAATAAGGGATCAGCGCGTAAAAACCAAGATTCATAATAAAAGAAGTGATGTACAGCAGTTTGACTGATGCAGGCGTTTGCCTCCATATGTCCGATTTCATTGTGGAGCTTCACTCCGTTCGCTTATTGTGTTAATTTTGGATACCCTCAAATATAAAGAAAGAGTTATAATTTTAGAAACGATCTTTTTTGCATATGGTTATCAAAATTTCACATAAGAAGGACTTAATATCGATGGACTTTGATCAATTGAAAGCCTTTTATATCGTCGCCCAGACGAAAAACTTTACCAAAGCGGCCGAACTGTTGCATTTGGTGCAATCGACCGTTACGATGCGCATTAAACAATTAGAGGAAAAAGTGGGCAAACCGCTGTTTATTCGCGACAAGCGCAGCGTCGAAATCACCCAGGCCGGACTGACGTTGCTGCCCTACGCCGAGCGTATTTTGAAATTGGCCACCGAGGGCTTGTCGGAAGTTGCCGCCTTGCACCCTTACGAAGATTATTTGTCGATCGGGAGCCTGAACTCGATCTGGACGGCGATCCTGGAACCGATGCTGAAAGAGTACCATATCCGTTATCCGAACATTGCCGTGAAAACCCGGACCGGTCATTCCTCCGACGTCATCCAATACTTGCTTGACAATCTGATTCAAATTGGCATCGTTTACATTCCGCCGTCGCTGCCAAATTTTGAGGTTATTCCGACGTATGAAGATGAGATCGTTCTGGTCAGTCCGATTCATTCCTCTGTTTTGCCTGATACGATGATTGATGCCAACGATTTGGCGAAATTGCCGCTCATTTATATGAACTGGGGACCGCCGTTTCTTGACTGGATTTCATCGACGCTGCCCGCCAGTTATGTTCCCAAACTGCAAGTAGACAAAGCGGAACTGGCGATCGACTTTGTCAAGGAAGGTTTGGGGCTTAGTTTGCTTACCCGCTCTGTGGTCAAAGCGGAACTGGAGCGAGGAAATTTGCGGGAGATTGCGATTATTGGCAACAAGCCGCCAAAGCGGTCGGTTTATATCGTTTTGCCAAAAGAGAAAAAAAATCGACCCAGCGTCGAAAAATGGCTGGGTCTGATGAGAGCTTTCGGTTATTCTACTTGACAGGCGATCATTTAAAAAGAGAATGGCGACTCGGGCGGTAGACGTTGACCGCATGATTGTACACATAGCGGACCAGAAAGTACCAAACAGCGGAAAAACACAATCCGGCCAGCACATCGCTGGCGTAGTGAACGCCCAAATAGATGCGGCTGAGGCAAAGTCCAACGAGCAGCAGACTGTACAACGGCGTGATCCAGGAACGCCACGGCGCGTCTTGCCCCACTCGTTTCAGCATGTAGGCGAGCACGCCATAAAAGGCGACTGCGACCATCGCGTGACCGCTCGGAAAAGAGTATGATTCCGGCAAGGCGATGAGATGAAAGGCGTCGGGACGGGGCCGGGCAAATATTTCTTTGGTTATGTCCTGCAGCCAGTTGCCCGCCACCAGCGTAACCAGGATAATTAATGCTTCGATCCGATAGCCTCGCAGAAAAAAGCCGATGATGATCAGCGCGCCCAAAGGAGCGACAACGATCGCGTCGCCAAGCAGCGTGATTGTTTTCATCACGGCGGTCAACCAGGGAGTCTGCACCATTTCCGCGATCCGAAAGGCCGTCTCATCAAGCGGACGGTACGCATCCTTGTAAAAGAGAGTGATCGCCAGCGCAGACAATAGAGCAAAGACAAGCGCCCATAACAATTGGATTTGTTGTTCCCGTTCAGTTCGATTCATTCTGTTCCTCCTCGATGAGTTGGCGAAGCGACCGTTCAAACCGCAAATCATCCTGTTGCGTCCGCGGAGCAGGACCGCGCGTTCTGCCGCCGCCTCTGCGGTAACGGGCTTTTTCGTTTCGCTCCTCAAGTTGAAATGCGATCGTCTCGGGGCGGAAAATTTTCCCCTGCGGGCTGAGCACTTTGGCTTGCCTGCCCAGCAGCAAAGCAGCCAGCCCAATATCTTGCGTCACTGCTATATCGCCTGCCCGCGTTTCGTTGGCAAGCCGCAGATCGACAGCCTGCGGACCGGCATCGACGATCGTATGGTTCGGACCGGCAAGCTGGTGGTTATATGTGGCATAGGTCAGGCATGTCCACCCTTTTTCCCGGCAGACGTTTTGCGCGATCGCCAGCGCTTGTCGCGGACAAGCGTCAGCATCGATCAAGACGCGATGTGGCACGTTCGTTTCTCCTTTCGCAAGGATTCTCCCTCTCCTTCAAAATTTTTGGTATGATGAATAGCGAGAGAGGAGTGACCCAAAGTTGCGCTATCAATTTACACTGGATGATCGCTTGGGCATACGCTTGCCTATGCTGTACCTTGATTGGGAAGAATATACCGCCGCGGAACGAAGTGAGATTCTGCTGGAATGGGAAACGATCCGGGCAAAAATTCCCGATCGCATCCTGGCGTTGGAAAAAGTCATTATCACCAAGCAGGATCAGCTCTTTGAAGAAGAAGATTTTGAGCGCTCCTGTGAATTAAACAGCGAAATTGCGGAGTTGGCCAGTATCATTAACGATTTGAATATATGGTTTCGTGTCCAACAAGATTATGATACCAAACCTCATCAATAACAAAAAGAGCGGGACAACCTGTCGCCCGCTCTTTTTTGTTTCCTATTCAGTGGCTGATCTGTGCCGGTATCGAGTGTTTCTGTTGCTGCGGCTGGTACTGCCGTTTCATCAGCTTTTCCCAAAAAGGGATCGTCCGCTGGATGAGCGGTCCGGTCAAACCGGCGATGATCAGCGTGCCGATCGAGACAGGACCGCCCATAAGCCAGCCCACTGCCAACACCAGCACCTCGATCATCAATCGAACCTTCTGAATACTCCACCCCGTCTTTTCATGCAAAGCCAGCATAAAACTGTCACGAGGACCGGCACCCACGCGCGGGGAAATATACATGCCGATCCCGATGCTGATGACCAGCAATCCGGCCAACAGCAAGATCATCCTTTGCCACATCGCCTGATATTCGGGGATCAGGTCAAGATAGGTAAAGAAATCGAAAAACAGCCCAAACAACAGCATGTTGAGCCATGTCCCAATCCCCGGTTTCAGCCGGGCGACTGCATAAGAGGTCACGATCACAAATAAGCCGACGACTTGCGACCAGACCCCGATGGTTAAGCCGAAAGTCCGATACAACCCGATATTTAAAGTATCCCAGGGAGCAACGCCCAAATTGGCCCGAACGGTCATCACACTGCCCAGTGCCATAATCGCGATCCCCAAGGTAAACATCAAAAAGCGCACGCAAAGCGGTCGATTTATTTTACCCATTTGGCCTTACCCTCATCGGATTCCCTAAGTTGCCGGCTGCCCGCCGCCACTTCAGGGGTTCCTCTGTCCACTTCGCGGTGTCTCTTTACATCCACTCTCCGTTCAACATGCTCATACTTGCTCAGCTCCGCTGCTGAGGCGCTCGCCTCCCGGTTCACCACATCCACCTCGTCTATTCCATCGCTGTTCTTTAACGCGTGTATCCATTATAGAGCAGGGTTCCTTCGCTGTCATCCTTTTTCCCGCGACCGTTTCAGTTCATAGCGAAAGAAGTCTGCGGCCAGCAGCGTCTGCGGAAATTCCCGTTGCGCCTCTGCCAACAGTTCATCGAGCAAATGCTCTTCTTCGCGATCATAGCGCGGACTGAAATGCGTCAAAATCAACTGTTTTACGCCGGCTTCCCTGGCGATCAGCGCCGCCTGTCTGGCGGTGGAATGTCCGCTGCGCTCTGCCAACCATTTGTCACTATCGGCGTATGTCGCCTCGTGAATCAGCAAATCGGCCCCTTCCGCCAGTTTCACCATTGCCTGGCACGGTACTGTATCTCCGCTGTAAACAAATTTCCGTCCAGGCTGTGGCGGGCCAACCAGCTGTTTGCCATCGATAACTGTTCCATCAGTCAGTTGTACCGTCTCTCCCCTCTTCAGGGCGCCGTACAACGGACCTGGCGGAATGCCAGCCTGTTTGGCCAAATCGGCGCGAAATGATCCTGGTCGTTCTTTCTCTACTACCGCGTATGCAAAAGACGGAACCCGGTGTTTCATGGGGGAACAGATAACGGTGACCTCGTCATCTGCGAAAATTTCGCCTGCTTCAATCACGCGAATCGAAAAAGGATACTGCAAGTGCACCGGACTTACCGACATGACCGCTTCGACATATCGCTCAATTCCCGGCGGACCGTACAAGGTGACGGGATCGGGCGCTCCGCCCCGCAGCGAGCGGCTGGCCAAAAGTCCCAGCAATCCGTACAAGTGGTCCCCGTGCAGATGGGTGATGAATATTTTTTCCAAATGACTGACCTTGAGCGGCGAGCGCATGATTTGATGCTGGGTCGCTTCTCCGCAATCGAACAGCCACCATTTCCCGGTTTGGATGAACTGCAGGGCAATAGCACTCACATTGCGCTTTGTTGTCGGCGCTCCCGAACTTGTTCCCAAAAAGGTAATAATCAAGCTGTTTACCTCCAATTTCTGCTTCGCACTGCAATTTGCTGAATGCGTTCATTTTGCCACAACTTCCGGCAAATAGGCAAATCAATCCTTTTGACAGCAGAAAAGCTGCCGAATTGCTCGACAGCAGGAACTGAGCATTTGCTTCACCAAATAGTAGGCACTCGCATATGTGTGTAGGAGGAAAAACCAATCAAACTGAAGAGGTGGACGACATGTTTTTTCATATTAAGGAAACCCAATATTACGCCCGTCCCGAACGGCCCGATCCGGTTTACGCCAAAAAACTGCAGGAAATATTAGGCGGCGCCCACGGGGAAATGACTGTGGCGATGCAATACCTGTTTCAAGGCTGGAATACGCGAGGCGACGGCAAATATCGCGATCTGCTGCTTGATACCGGTACGGAAGAGCTGGCGCATGTGGAGATGTTGGTCACCATGATTGCCCGTCTGCTCGACAATGCTCCGGTTGACGAACAGGAAAAAGCAGCGCAAGATCCATTAATCGCCGCTGTGTTGGGAGGCATGAATCCGCAGCATGCGATCGTTTCAGGTTTGGGAGCCCAACCGGCAGATGCCGTCGGCTATCCCTGGAACGGACGTTACGTGGACGCAAGCGGCAACCTGCTCGCCGATTTCCGCTCGAATCTGAACAAAGAATCGCAAGGTCGTTTACAAGCCGTTCGTCTGTATGAAATGACGGACGATCGCGGCGTCAAAGATATGCTCTCCTTTTTGATCGCCCGTGACACGATGCATCAAAATCAGTGGGCCGCCGCGATCTATGAACTTGAACAGCGCGAAGGATTGGTTGTGCCCAGCACGTTCCCGCGGAAACTGGAAAAACAGGAAGTCTCCTATACGTTCTTCAATTTCTCTCGCGGCGAAAAAAGCAGCACCGGCCGTTGGGCAAGCGGCCCCAGCATGGACGGCTGCGGTGAATTTACTTATGTGGCGCAACCTCAACCATTTGGCGAACGGCCCTATATCATCCCCGCTCCGCCGTATATTCACGACACGTTGCCGGCCGTCATGAAAGGACAACGGATTGATCCCTGCTTGTAACGAAAAAGCTGTCGCCTTTAGACGACAGCCTCGGTTACGCCGGTTTTCAATGGACTTGCGGCTGAGCAGATTCAGGTTGCTCCGGCACATACCGGAGTTGTTTCGGTTCAACAGTACGGGGGAACAACGCCTCCGTATCCGCAAAGAAACGTTCCTGACGATCGGACGCGACATAGCCCAACTCGATTCCGGTCGCCTTGGCCAGGAAAGGATCAAGCGTGCACAAATCCGATTTGGATACGTCGCTTAACGCTGTTTTTCCCAACGTGATCGCCACCAGTTCCATTTCCCGCACACAGGCGTTTAAATAACGAACGAGATTTTTGGCGGCCTCCTCAACATTCAGTTGATCGGTCGCCTTTCCCGTATAAACGAGCAAACTGGTCGGCGCTTCAAACGGCAATGTTTTGACCATCTGTTCACTGGCCAATGCCATGACGGCGGCGGTGCCGATATATACCGCATCCGCGCCGAGCGCGATCGCTTTCAGCATTTGCCCGGGCGTCACCAAGCCACCGGTGGCGATCAGGCTGATTTCCCGAATGACCCGCTTTCTGGTGAAAAATTCCGTTGCTCGCGTAATCGCAAACATTGTCGGCAAACCGACATCGTCCTGCAAGGTCGGCGCGCCTCCATGTGTGCCGCCTTCCGCTCCATCGAGCGTGACAAAGTCCACTTCCGCTTCGATGGCTATTTGCAATTCTTGCTCCAGATGATGAGTTGCGGCGATTTTCAAGCCGACAGGCACACCGGTTTCGTCTTTCAGCTTGCGAACCAACTGAATAAATTCCTCTTTGCGGTTGACGCCGGACAGACGGGAATGGATCATGGCGTCTTCCCCTTCCTGCAAGCCGTACACTTCTCGGTAATCTTCCCCGATATTTTTGCTTGTCGTCCGCTGTGGAGCGGAACCTTGGGCGCCTTGCCCCAACTGAATTTCGATCGCATCCAGCCGTTTGTACTTGTCCGGTGTATTCATCCAGCCGCCGCGATTGTATTGGCCGATAAACAGCTGCGCTTCTTCCCGCTCTTCTTCCATCAATCCCGCTTCCCCGGAATTGGTCGCCGTGCCGACGGCCGTTGCCGCTTTCGCCAAAGCCAACTTGCTGTTTTTGCTTAAAGCCCCGCCGAAAGACATGCCCGCGATCATAATCGGGATAGAGATCGTCAGCGGTTTTCGCGCGTTGGGACCGATCGTCACCGCTGTTTGAATCGCGACATTTTCCGGTGTCGGAAAGCGAAACAGATGAACCGGATTGAACAGAATCTGCTGCCATGGCGAAAAATGCAGCGGGCTGCCCAGCGGCCGCGGCACCGGCATCCCCATATTTGCGCGCATGGCCAGCTCCATCAGGTTGGTCACGCCGACCTTGTTGGCAACCGGTATCATCTCAAAGATGTTTTCGATGTACTGATCTTTGACCATTCGGCTGACCGCTTTGTCAACCGTTTCATTCACGATCGAGCGGACAAAATTTTCAATGAGTTTCAGCACGTGGCGCACTCTCCTGCATGTTTCCGCCATCCAGAGCGTTTTTCATCGCTTCGATTTTTTCGGCCATCGCCAGGCACATCGTTTTCATCGTACCGAGTTGACGGGCAGCGTTCTGCTCCTCAACCGCGATGTCCATCAAATCACGCTGGTCAAAATTGGTCAGTTTGTAATAATGCTGCCTTTCGACTGTCGACAAAGTGCCCGCCATCGTTTCCAATCGGTTCAGTTCGGAATGCAGATAGCTGAGCGTATTTTTCAAGTCTCGTATGTCTTGCGTATTTTCCATGCTGGCTTCACCTCGTGACCTTTTGATTTTGACAGATTTTTAAGGGTAATACCGATCAGGTATTTCCAGAAACCCCCGCAGACGGTTGACTGCACTGAGCAGTTCATTTTGCCGTTTGGTATCCGGATGGCTTTTTGCGACTTCTTCCAACTCGGAGTACAGGTCCTGCAGCAAGTACAAAGGATGGTCTTCCTGCAGTGGTTGCCGGTCAGCCGTTTGCGTTACGACCATGTTGTACTGATCGGCAAAACTCGCCTCCGTTTGCGCTTCAATGACCTGCATGGCATGCTGCAACTTTCGTTCAACCGCTGGCGGCATTTGGTCGGCATGTTGGGCAAACAACTGCAAAGCGCTTAGCAAATACTGTTTTTTGCTCATTTGTTCCCCTCCCCGACAAAGGTTGGTTATTGGTTATTTAAAGGCTTTCCTGTTTGTCCAGGATTATGCGTAAGCTCTTGCCGAACGAGTGACAGGCGTAACGGTATGAAAGCAGCCGCATTCAAGCAAACTAATCGGTGAACATTCACCTAGCGAAAAGGGGAAAGCCGATGCAATTTGACGTTTCATTGATTCAGCGGGTTGGAAAAGATATTGAGGAGTCGGGCAAACGACTGCAAGAGTATGTAAACGCTCCCGACGAGCTTCAATCGGAAGTGCAAAAAATTCAAGCAAACCTCAACAGTTTGCTGTCCTTGGCGAAACAAACCGATAGCGCCGGTGCCAATGCCCGAACTTATCCGGCAAACAGTTGAGTTACTTATGATCGTAAAAAATGCGCCTGGCGGATTTGCTGTCTGCCAGGCGGTTTTGTCCCCAAAGGAGAGTCCTGCAAAATACCTCTGTTGAGGTTTGCGGATCGGGTAACCCACACTATTTTTTTACAAAAAAGGACTTTAACGAAAAATGCAGTCCATTCTCCTTTAAGAGACGGGCTGCATTTTTTCTGCCAATTTTATCATCCGTTATACATTTACGACGAAAGTCGTAAGTATTGCCTGTATTCGCATACGAAAGAGACCACGGTACTTGGCCTTGGTCATCCCATGATACCTTTTTAATACAGCATTTTTGTGCTCAATAATCGGTCTGCGACGAATACGTTCTTTGAACGTATCGCTGTTTTCAAACTCGATTTGCGCCTTGTAGGGTTCCGTCACGATCCGGATGGAGTAGGTCTTGCTCTTCGCTCCTGGTTTGAAACAGCCTTCCCTAAGTGGGCATGTCTTACATTTCTCCGTATCGAAGTAAAAAACGAGAGAACGACTTTTGCCACTCTGCTTGCTTCCTTGGACAGCCTTTCGGATACTATGTTGTCCTGCCGGACAAGAAGTGATTGCTGACACCGCATATTCGGGTAAAGATAACTGATGCAGACTTTGTTTCCAGGCCGAGCGACTAGCGGAGTCCAGCCGAGCGGAACAGCGAAGCCCGGGGAGACAGAAGCGCAATCCATGAGTAACCTTCGGAGCTGCGCGCCGTTTTGCGCTTCCCCCGGGATCGCTGTGGAGCGGACAGTTTCACATCCTTGCAGGACGTAGACCGGAGCGCAGATCGGAAACATGCTTCTCCCCATTACAGCTACATTCTCGATAATTGAAACCCCAGTACCTAAGGGCACTAGGGTTACGGTTTACAGATATTAGGTGGACTTTTGCAGGGCTCCCCCAAAGGCGAGGATTTTTTTATGGCGATACGGTTGGCGGCGGTGGATCGTTGTCAAAATTGGGGGCTTTCCCTGTGGTTGGTGCGGGAACGACAGAAGAATAGGTAGTTTTGGCCAGCGCATGGTCCAAATCGAGCAACTGGGTATTCAATCGATCCAACATATCGGTCAGTTCATTTTCGTCGCGATAGGCTTGCAACGACTGGTAGGCCAGCGGGTTGTTCATTTGTTGTTCTGTTGCCGTCGCCTGTTCAAACTGTTCTTTTTCTTCTCCGATTGCATTTCGGTAGACATTGGCCAAAGTGCTTTGCGATTGACCAATTTTGTTGCGCAGGTCATCCAGCTCGATGCGGATGGCCACCAATTGCTTCCGCGTGCTTTCGACCGTCTGTTTATTGCCGCTGAAACGAGGGCTGTTTAGTCTATCGGTGACCGCCTGGATATCTTTGCTGATTTTATTCAGCTCTGAGGCAAACAGGGCGCCTTTGGTCATGGACATTTGGTTGACCGCAGCCAATGTTGAATCCATTTGATTGATCATCTGGGTGATCTCTTGGTTCGCCATGATCTTGCCTCCTCCTTCACAAAAGGTTCAATTCCGGCTTCGGGCCAGAACACTTTCATCCAATTCCGTTACTTTCGCTTTGCCGGAAATCGCCAGCTGCAATTCTGTCTGCGCGACAAAATGACGTAACACTTCCTCGACACCGGCTTGACCGGCCACGGCCAATCCATAGATGTACGGTCTGCCGATCAAGACCGCCGTTGCGCCTAAACAAAGCGCTTTGATGATGTCTGCTCCGCGTCGGATACCGCTGTCAAGCAAAAGCGGCACACGTTTGTTTACCGCTGCAGCAATCGCCGGAAGCATATCCAGCGTAGCGACCGCTCCATCCAGTTGGCGTCCGCCGTGGTTGGAAACGACAATTCCGTCCACCCCGTGCTCGATCGCGATCAACGCGTCATCCGGATGGGTAATCCCTTTGATCAAGAGCGGCAGGTTTGTCATTTTTCTCAGTTTGTCCAATTCGCGCCAGGTAAAACAGGTGTTGTTTCCCTCCGACAGAGCCAGTTTGCAAGCAGCCAGCTTGTTTTCTTCGAGCGGTTGCTTCAGCTTTTTGCGAAAAACAGGATCGGAAAAGTAATTGCCCAATCCCTCCCCATGGAGGAAAGGCAGATACCCATTGGCCAAATCTTTCTCGCACCAGCCGAGCAAAGTCGAATCGATGGTCACGACAATCGCGGAGTAACCGGCTGCCTCCGCCCGTTCCAGAAAACTTTTGGCCAGCTGTTCATCCTTGGGCGGGTAAAGCTGAAACCAGCGGACAGCCTCACCCATCGCTTCCGCTACCTGTTCCATCGGCGTGGTGGACACGTTGCTGAGAATATAGGGGACCCCTGTTTTGGCCGCCGCCCGAGCAGCAGCCAACTCGGCATCCCGGTGCACGATGGAATTGACGCCAATCGGAGCCAGCAAGAAAGGATAAGGAAACGTCTGTCCAAATAAAGAGATGGACGTGTCTCGTTTGGAAATGTCCATACAGACGCGAGGGCGAATCTGCACTTTTTGAAACGCTGCCAGATTGGCTTTTAACGTATCGCCGGCACCCGCTGCCCCGAACACATAATCAAAGGGACCTCGAGCGAGAATTTTCCGCGCTTCCTCTTCCCAATCTTCAAATGAGACGGGAAGTCTTCTGGAGTGATCCAGACCCCGTTCATACATCTCCATCTGGATCTGTTCACAACTGACCGTCACACGTAGTTCCTCCCTTTTCCTTTCTATACCAGCTTCTTTTTGTTGTGAATGTGGCTGGCCCGTTGGGGCTTTGCTGCCTACATCACGCAAGCCATTTAATAATGTAACCAATCTGCTTGCCGTTATCCCGTGCTGCGGCCTTATCCTCGTTTGCCCCTGTTCCGCCCGTTCGCCAGCTGAATATGCATATCGTATACGACAGCTCGGCGTTCGCGCTGATTTGTTGTCTGCCCCCTGTGACATTCACCCCTATTTCGGAACCTGCATAGTCTGTATAGACAAATGCCTAGGAGGAATTGCCATGAAACCATTACTGTCACTGGGCCTGGCAGTCGGTCTCGGATTTACGACATTGCTTGCTGGCTGTTCCGGCGGTTCGGAAAAAGTGCGAATCGGAGAGGTCACCCGCTCGCTCTTTTATGCACCGGAATATGTAGCCATTGAACAAGGTTTTTTCAAAGAACAGGGTCTCGACGTGGAGCTGACGACAACGTGGGGCGGAGACAAGACGATGACGGCCTTGCTGTCCGATGGGATTGACGTCGCTCTCGTCGGTTCGGAAACAAGCATTTATGTCGACCAGGAAGGCGGAACGGATACCGTAATCAATTTTGCCCAATTGACGCAAACCGACGGAACGTTTCTGTTTGCGCGCAGCACGCAGGGCGACTTTTCATGGGATCAACTGAAAGGGACGGTTTTCCTTGGACAGCGCAAAGGCGGAATGCCGCAAATGGTCGGCGAATATGTGCTGAAGCAGCACCAGATTGATCCGCACCAAGATTTGCAACTGTTGCAAAACATTGATTTTGCCAATGTGGCTCCTGCATTCGCATCGGGTACGGGCGAATTTGTTCAATTGTTTGAGCCGCAAGCGTCCCAGTTTGAACAGGAGGGCCTCGGCAAGGTCGTTGCCTCGTTTGGCACCGAAAGCGGCAAAGTCCCCTATACCGTGTTTATGGCCAAACAAAGCTATATCGAGAAAAATCAAGAAACGATCCAAAAGTTTACCAACGCGATTTATCAAGCGCAACAATGGGTAACCAGCCATTCACCGGCGGAAACAGCCAAGGTGATCGCTCCTTATTTCAAAGAAATCAAAATGGACATTTTGGAAAGTTCGATCAAACGTTACCTTGAACAAGGGTCCTACGCCTCTGATCCGATTTTGGAGGAAGAAGAATGGAACCGACTGCAGGATATTATGGATGAAGCCGGCGAACTGAAGCAACGGGCCGATTACAACAAACTGGTCAACACCACCTTCGCCAAAACCGCAATGGAAGGGAGGTAATCATCGTGAGCCAAGTTCCTTCTTCACCAGCAAAGATCCAATTGCATCACGTGACTCATTTGTATGTTTCATCCACAAACGCGTTTATGGCCGTCCAAGGAATCGACTTGCGCGTAGAGGAAGGGGAATTTGTCTGTCTGGTCGGACCGAGTGGCTGCGGAAAAACAACCTTGCTCTCCTTGATTTCTGGACTGGAACAACCAACCGCCGGCAAAGTTCTGATCGATGGCGAAGAAGTACGCGGCGCTTCCCGCAAGGTCGGCTACATGCTCCAGCAAGATTATTTATTTAATTGGCGAACGATTGAGGAAAACATTTTCCTTGGTTTGGACATTCAAGGGATTCGGAACCGGGAAACGGAAGAGTACGCCCTGCATTTATTGAATGAAATGGAGTTGAGCCAGTTTCGCCATGCTTATCCCTCTCAATTGTCCGGCGGGATGAGACAACGGGTGGCATTGGTTCGTACGCTCGCCTGCCAGCCGGAAATTCTGCTGCTCGATGAACCGTTCTCCGCTTTGGACCATCAGACCAAATTAAAACTCGAAGACTTGATTATTCTGACCTTGCGGCGTCACAAAAAAACAGCCGTTTTGGTCACCCACGATTTGTCCGAAGCGATTGCGATGGGCGATAAAGTATATATCCTTAGCCGTAATCCGGGACGCATCAGCAGCGAACTCGAAGTACCGAAAACCATTTCCGCTTTGCTGCCATTTCAAGCCAGGAATCATGAAAGCTTTTCTGAACTTTTTCACAAGGTTTGGAAGGAAATGGAGGCGGCGATTGATGGAACAAAATGAAATCAATGAGATTCACCGGGCGTATTTGCGGCATGAAGCCAAAACACGCACCTTCGTATATCTTTCGCAACTTCTGCTATTGGTGCTTTTTTTCGGCGTGTGGGAATGGCTGGCCCGGCTCAATTTGATCAACGTATTGATTTTCAGCTATCCCAGCAAAATTTGGGCGTTGTTTTGGGAAAAGTTATGGGATGGCACGCTGCTGCCCCACGTGGGTATGACGGTGTTTGAAACCGTCGTCGGTTTTTTGTTGGGTACGTTGCTGGGAACGATCATCGCGATCATTATCTGGTGGTCCCCTTTTCTCTCCCGCGTGCTCGAACCTTATCTCGTTATCGCCAACAGTATGCCCAAGGTAGCGCTGGGACCACTGTTTATTGTGGGCATGGGCACAGGACTCGTTTCGATTGTCGCGATGGCTTGCACGGTTTCCGTGATTGTCACCACTTTGGTGATCTATACAAGCTTTAAGGAAGTCAACGAAAATTATATCAAAGTGGTGCGCACGTTTGGTGCCAACAAGCAGCAAATCTTCCGGTTGGTCATCCTGCCGTCGAGCATACCGACCATTGTGTCCACCCTAAAGGTAAATGTCGGTTTGTCCTGGATCGGGGTAATTGTCGGCGAATTTCTCGTATCAAAAATCGGTCTCGGCTATTTGATCATTTACGGTTTTCAAGTATTCAATTTCACGCTGGTGATGGTCGCCCTTGCCGTGATCGCGATCGTCGCCACATTGATGTATCAGGCTGTCGCCTATCTGGAGAAACGCTTGACGAAACAGTTCAAATAAACGCCGGTCATTTCATTCTGCAGCGCGCCTGTTTATGTAATTGAAAGCAATGGCTCACAAAGGTACTTTCTGCGTGAAAGAAAACAGTCGCTTTACCCGCTGCTCGCCTGTGCGGAGCCGGGAAAGCGACTGTTCTTGTATTGATCAGCTTATAACGTCAAACTTTATTTCGCGAGCGCCGCTTCGATCTCGCTCATCGCAATGCCCAACGCGTTCGCGACACCTTCACCGTATGCCGGATCAGCTTTATAGCAATTGACAATATGTCTCACTTGAATTTCTTTGGTAGTTCCTTGCATCGCGCGCGCAGTGTTTTCAAACAATCTTTGCTGCTCTTCTGGGCGCATCAAATTGAACAGTTTGCCTGGTTGTTCATAATAGTTATCGTCATCTTGGCGGAAATCATGATAATCGGCATTGCCGAACAAATCCAATGCCGGTTCTTGATGTTCCTTGCTGTCTTGCCATTCGCCGTAGCTGTTCGGGCTGTACGATACCGATCCTCCTTCAGCAGGATTGAAAATTCTCATCGCGCCGTCTCTGTGATATGGATGGAAGTTTTCCGTATTTTTCGGATAGTTGACCGGAATTTGCCAATGATTTACGCCCAATCGGTAACGTTGCGCATCGCCGTAAGAGAACAGGCGGCCTTGCAGCATTTTGTCTGGCGAGAAACCAATCCCCGGTACGATGTTTGTCGGCGCGAATGCGGCCTGCTCGACTTCGGCGAAGTAGTTTTGCGGATTGCGATTTAATTCGACAACCCCTACTTCAATGAGCGGGAAATCTTTCTTATACCAAACTTTGGTCAAATCGAACGGGTTGTAAGGGAGATTTCTCGCTTGTTCTTCCGTCATCACTTGAATGTACATCGTCCATTTTGGATAATCGCCGCGTTCGATAGCTTCGTACAAATCTCGTTGATGGCTGTCACGGTCTTTTCCGATTAATTCTTGCGCCTCCTGATCGGTCAGGTTTTTGATTCCTTGTTGTGTCAGGAAGTGGAATTTTACCCACACACGCTCATTGTTCGCATTAAACAGGCTGTAAGTATGGCTTCCGAACATATGCATATTGCGATAGCTTGCCGGAATACCGCGGTCGCTCATGGTGATGGTCACTTGATGCAGCGCCTCGGGCAGCGAAGTCCAGAAATCCCAGTTGGACTGGGCATTATGCATATTCGTTTTGGGATCGCGTTTCACTACATGGTTCAAATCCGGAAATCTTTTTGGATCTCGCAAAAAGAAGACCGGCGTATTGTTCCCGACCAGATCCCAGTTTCCTTCTTCGGTGTAAAATTTCATCGCAGTTCCGCGAATATCGCGCTCGGCATCCGCTGCTCCGCGCTCGCCGGCTACTGTGGAGAAGCGGATAAACATATCGGTTTGTTTGCCAACTTCGGAAAACAGCTTCGCTTTTGTATATTTCGTAATGTCATGGGTTACGGTAAACGTCCCGTATGCGCCGGATCCTTTGGCGTGCATCCGGCGTTCCGGAATCACTTCTCGATCAAAATGCGCCATTTTTTCCAAAAACCAGACATCTTCCATTAACAGCGGACCTCTGGCGCCAGCCGTTTTCGAATTGTCGTCGTTTGCTACCGGTGCCCCAAATGCGGTCGTCATTTTTTTCGGATTTTCTTTTTCACTCATGCGATATTCCCCTCCGCAATTCATAAATTGTAATAATTATAACTTAATATTTGATTTAAATATAATTTAATACTAATTATAAAACAAGTGGCATTTTTGTGAACGTCCATGCAGCAGTGCTTTAAATGATCTGCTCACACTTTTCTTCTCTCAACAGTGCGGGAATAGTCATGCATTTCGAGGCGTGCGGCCTTACATCAGTAACGTATGACAAGAGACAAGACGATATGCTCGCGGGGCGGACCGTTCCCAAGATGTTTTGCAAAGCATCTTCAGGCCCACGTTGCTTGCCGTTATCTCCAAGCAAAAAAACCCGAGAAACATCTCGGGTTTTTGTTTTATTTCCAGATTTTCCACCATGCTTTTTTTGCTTCCCCGTCTGCTGCCGCCGGTTGTTCCGTCATAACCGGCTGCTCGTTGGCGCCGGGGATGCGTTCGATAAATTGATCAACCATCTCTTTCTTTTCTTCCGGAAGATGCTGCTGACATTCTCGCAAAATCGCGAGAGCCTTCGCTTTTTGGTCGGTAACCAGCAAGGCATTGGCATAGTTGAAGGCAATGTACGGCTGGGCAAAAGTCGGCAGCCAGTACTTTTCACACATTTGGATCAGCTGATAAACATAGCCCGCCTGCCCGAGTTCACCGGTAACCGCCAGCAATGCTGCTTCTCTTTCGACGGTTCGTTCCAATGCTTGCGAAAAAAATTGCATCGCTTGCAGCAAGTTTCCCTCTTGCATCGCAAGCCGTCCAATCGTTAACTGGGGCCGCCAAGCGGATTCTTTTTCTCCCCATTGCTGCAATTTGTCCAACAGTTCCTCGTTTTTCTCCAGCTTAAGGCAGTTCTCTACATATAATTTGAGCCCGGTTTCATGGTTGGGATCTTTGGACAATACTTGTTCCAATGTTTCCAAAGCTCGCAAATGGTCGCCCTCATAAGCGAAAATTCTTGCCAGATTCAGATAACCGGTGTCCGAGTCGGGATAACGTTCGATCGCTTCCCGGATTTTTTTCTTGGCCTTGTCCCATTTGCCCGCTTGCATATACACGACTGCGCGGAAGATCAGAGCGGATTCAATCGGGCCATATAATTCCAGCAATCGGTCCGCAGCCGTCGCTGCATGGGCGGTAAACTTGTCCCGAACGAGGTCCACGGCAAATTGGCGCAATGACTCCCGGTCATCCCAAAACCGTTCCAGATTGTACGGAATGATCTTCTCTTCATAATCGGCACGCGGCATCTGTACAGCATGCCCGTGTTCATTGGTAAACGTGATATATTCTTCAGACATCCGTTCCGTCATCCCTCTTTCTTCGTTTTCTGCCAAAAAGCAAACCGAATGATCATCTGATAAGCCATTCCATTGTATCATGTTACATAAGAAAGCGATCTCCTTTTGGGAAATCGCTCTGAGTGGTGACGTCTTAAATCCACGCCTTGATGTTTACTTTACGAATGAATTCTTCCGTAGATTCTTTGATTGAATCACCTGATTCCTCCGCAGAATCAGATTGTATTCCCATCACTTGTCGAAAAAGCGCCTCGTTGCGTGTAGCAAGAGCGTAATCAAGCAGAGTCTCACGTTGCACACGTTCGGCTTCTTGCTCTAATAACGTTTCCTCTAAGGCGATATCTGCCTCGACAATTTGAAAATGCTTATCAATTTTCGGAATACGAACGATCCATTGAAAAACGCTGTCCGGATTCCGATCGCGACCAATAATATATGCATGCTCACCAAGAGGAAGGCCTTGCTCATAGGAGTCAGCAACGATTATGACGCGTTGTCCAAGCTTGAACATAGCCGTCAACTCCTTTATGCTTTGTCTTTTATCATACTAAATTGCATACCCGATTGGGAAGGGCAAACTGAAAAAATCGCTTTGAAAGTGCAATCGATCTCGCCGCTTGTTGGAAAAGCAAAAATCAGCTAAACTTCAAAGTAAACGATTTCGTATTGAGGTGGAAAGTGTCAGATGCAAATGTCATGGTCGTTATCCCTGTTTATCGTCGCATGGATGTTTGTTCTCGTCGGATTGTTCGCCATCGGCGGCTATTTCATGTTCCGGAAATTTCTCAAATCCATGCCGAAGCAGGATGGAAAATCGGATTTGGACTGGCAAGATTATTATATCGAACAAACCCGCTCGTTGTGGAACGATGAAACACGGGAATTTCTAAATGAACTGGTAGAGCCCGTCCCGCAGCTGTTTCGCGATGTTGCCAAAAGAAGCATCGCCGCCAAAATCGGTCAGCTGGCCTTGGAAAGCAAAGCCGACGCCATTACTACCGAGCTGATTATAAAAGGATATATAATGGCGACCCCGAAGCGTGACCATAAGTGGTTAATTCAGCATTTAACCAACAAACAGATCAACTATGCACCCTACGAAAAATATTTGAAAGCATAGAACGAAAAAGCTCCGCTGTCAAGGTGACAACAGGATCTTTTGGTTTTTTTCGGCGATTACCGGCCCGATACCCCGCCAGAAACGAGAAAAGCCATCGCCTCCGCACTGTCAATTTCCAGTGGTTGCACTTGCTCTTCGGGAAAAATCAGCAGGTTGCCGGCGAAATTGTAAGACTGGGGCAAGTAGACGGCGACATGCCCAATCAACCCGAAACTTTCCATGCTTTCTTTGGTAATAAATCCGATCGCTTTGGCCGAGCCATTTGGCGTGAGCGAGACCAGCACCGGCTTGTCAAAGCTTTTTTTCTCCCCGACAAACGCTCCGATCAAATCTTTCAGGGAAGTATAGATCAACTTGATAAACGGCACCTTTTCGAACAGATGATCAATCCAGGAGATCAATCGTCTGGTCAAAACATTGGAAGCAAGAAACCCGATCAAGGTAATCGCGCAAATCGTAATGACGAATCCGACGCCCGGTATTTTCAAGCCGAGAAATCCATCGACGATCTCAAATATTTTATACAGAATGTAAACGGTCACGGCCAGCGGGATGACATACAGCAATCCCTGCAAGAAATAGCTTGCTACACGCTTCATGTTGTTTCTCCTTTTCCTGCTTTTTTAAGGTAATTGTATCCCAGTGTCAGTGAATCTGCTATCATTTAAGGAAAAAAGATTGGAAAGAGGGGATTCCATGCAGCAGCAAAACCTTGTCAGCACCGACTGGCTCGAACAGCATTTGCATGACACCGACCTTGTTGTGATCGACTGCCGTTTTCAAATGGGCAAACCGGATCAGGGAATTGCCGACTATGTTCAAGCTCATATCCCCGGCGCGCTGTATTTTCATCTGGAACAAGACTTATCCGCTGCCAAAGCAGCCCATGGCGGACGCCATCCGCTTCCGGACCAGGCCGCGCTTACCCGCCTGTTTTCGCAAGCCGGCATCGACGAGCGGGTCACCGTCGTCGTTTATGACGGTCAGGACCTTTCGATGGCCGCGCGTCTTTGGTGGCTGCTTCGCTATATGGGACATGACAAAGCAGCCGTACTGGACGGCGGTTTTGCGGCTTGGCAACGGGAAGGACGCCCGGTTACGCAGGAAGTAACGACGCCGGCGCCACGCGTTTTCACCGCCAAGCCGCAGACATGGATGCTGGCGACCGTAAAAGATGTGCAGGAAAGACAGCCGGAAACGGCGCTGCTGGACTCTCGGGCCGGCGAGCGCTACCGCGGCGAAGTCGAGACGCTTGATGTCAAGGCGGGTCACATTCCCGGTGCAGTCAACTACTTCTATAAAGACAATTTGCGCGAAAACGGGACGATGCGGCCTCTGGCTGAACTGCAAGAACGCTTCGCCTCGCTCGCTGATCGCCCATTGATCGTTTATTGCGGTTCCGGCATCACGGCTTGTGTGAATCTTCTGGCGCTGCATCAGATCGGACGGACAGACGCACGATTGTATGCCGGCAGTTGGAGCGATTGGATCAGCTACGAACAAAATCCGATTGCCACCGGAGAGGAGTAGCCATCTCCGGCAATCGCGGAAACATAAAGGAGGTTTTCTCCATTTTTTCTTTTCTATCGGGCAAGATCAAGCGTTGGGTTTACTTTTTGCTTCATTTTGGTTACCAGGAAGCTTTATCTTGCCTGTTTGCTGTTTTTATTTTTGCCATTTTGGGACTCTCCCGGCTCGTCGCGATCCCTGGTCTGCCCCGCTATGACCTGCTGCTGCTGCTCTGTTTGCTGTTTCAGTATGCAATGGTTCGCAGCGGTCTGGAAACACGGGACGAACTGAAGGTGATCTCCGTCTTCCATCTGTTGGGATTAACGCTGGAACTGTTCAAGGTTCATATGGGTTCATGGTCCTATCCGGAGGCGGCCTACACGAAATGGTTTGGAGTCCCGCTGTACAGCGGATTTATGTATGCGAGTGTCGCCAGTTATCTGTGTCAGGCTTGGCGGCGTTTGCACGTCTCTTTGGAACGGTGGCCCGATTACCGTTTGACGGTGCCATTGGCCATCGGCATTTATTTGAATTTTTTCACCCATCATTATATTTGGGATGTCCGCTGGCTGTTGACGCTGGCGATCTTTCTGATTTTTTGGCGCGCCAAAGTTCATTTCCGGGTTGCGGGCAGCGACTATCACTTGCCGCTTGCCCTTTCCTATTTGTTGATCGGATTTTTTATTTGGATCGCCGAAAATATCGCCACCTTGCTGGGAGCGTGGCGATATCCCAACCAGGATCAAGGCTGGCAGCTCGTGCATGTCAGCAAAATCAGTTCATGGTTTCTGCTGGTGATCGTCAGCTTTATCATCGTCGCCCAATTGAAACGGCTTAAATCGGAGCTACTCTCGCGCCCGGCTGACCACGCCGAACTGCAGCAAACAGAGCAAACTGCAAGTCATCAGGACAAAGAAGGCAATAAAAAAAGCGTGATGCAAGTTGTCAATAAACCCGGAGACAAGCGGACTGAAACTGGTGCCAATCGACAGGACAGCGGAAAACAAACTGAATAGACTGCCGTACAAATGAGGCGGAGCCTGTTGCGCCAGCAATGTTTTGATCGCCGGAAAAAGCAGGCCAAAACAGGCGCCCGCCAGAAACATCAGCACATAAAGGGAAAAGGGCAAGCCGACCGCCACCAGGTACATCAACAAGCTTAACGCCAACAAGCCGAAAAAGATGCGGAGCTGCGGCTGCGTACGACTCAGCCACATTTGCGCCAGGACGAGCAGCGAGCCAAGCCCCATTACGCTGAACAATGCTCCGGTGACGGAAGGCGACAGCTGCTGACGCAAAATTAACAACGGAACTTCATAAACGAGTGTTCCCTGTGCATACAAGACCGCAAAGCCGCTGATAAACACCAAATACAACCAATGACTGCCAACGATATATTGCCAGACTTTCGCTCTCTCCCGCACCGCTTCCGGTTCCTTTTTCCCTTCCTTGCTGACCGCCTGTTTGGGCGTCAAGCGAAACAGAGCCAACGCGCTGGCCACCATCATGATCGCCCCAAACAGCAAAAAGGCATTGGCGTAGCCAAAATGAGCAGCCAAGTAGGCGCCGATACTGGGAGAGACAATCGAGGCTGCGGTCATCACCATCCCGCTCTTCGCCATCAGTTCCCCTTGCTCTTGCAGCGTGCGTCCATGCTGGGCCAAAATGGCATAGCAAGCCGGTGAGACAAATGCCATGACAAACCCTAAAGCGAGTCGGAGATAAAGAAAATAATCAGGTTCTTCCGCAAACCCTTGCCCCATCAGCAGAGCCCCGGCGAACAGCAACCCTACCGTAATAAACAGTTTTTTGGAAAACCGGTCAAGCAGCGGACCGGCGATCAAATTCCCCGTCAAATTGCTGATGGAATATGCCCCCATCACAATCCCGATCATCGCGGTCGACGCCCCCAGCAGGTGCAAATAAGGCGACAACAGCGGTAGCTGCGCATGACTGTCGAAGGAACACAGAAACAAAATGGCGAGCAACAGCCATAAAGGGCTGCCTATCATGGTTTCTCCCTCCTCGATGCTTTTTGTCCCATTATATGACGGCTTGGCCCGATCCATGAAAAAAACCGCCAATCGGTAAAACCGTTGGCGGTTCTTGATTTTATACATCCATTCAGTCTTGATTTGCTTTCAATCCGAGCGAACTTTCATGGAAGGTGATCGACGGATATTTCTCCTGCGCCATCCGCAGCTGATACTCGCTTTCAAACAGCATCACCGGCCGTTCATAACGGTCTTTCACCGTTTGACTGCGATTCATCAGCGTATTGATTGTCGCCTTGTCCCCTTCCAGCCAGCGGGCAATTTGATACGGCAAACGCTGCAGCGAAATATCCACGCCATACTCCGCTTTCAGGCGGTATTCCAATACCTCAAACTGCAGCACGCCAACGACTCCCAGAATCAGTTCATCCATCGGCGATGTGCGGAACAATTGCACCGTTCCCTCTTCGGTCAGCTGCATAATCCCTTTCTGGAATTGTTTATGCTTCATCGCATCTTTTACGGTTACTTTGGAGAAAAATTCCGGTGAGAAATGCGGCATCTCTTCATATTCAAAGCTTTCCCCGACACAGAGCGTATCACCAATCTGGAAAATTCCCGGATCGAACAGGCCGATCACGTCGCCGGCAAAAGATTCTTCGACGATTTCCCGATCCTGGGCCATAAACTGCAAAGGCTGCGCCAACTTGATTTCCCGGTTCAGGCGGACATGCTTCACCGTCATTCCCCGTTCAAAACGACCCGAGCAAATCCGCAAAAAAGCGACGCGATCGCGGTGTGCCGGATTCATATTGGCCTGGATCTTGAAAACAAAACCGGAGAACGGGCGCGTATACGGGTCGATCGGCCCGATATTGCTTTTTTTCGGACTTGGCGCCGGCGCCATCGCCAGGAAGTTGTCCAAAAACGTTTGCACCCCAAAATTGTTGATCGCGCTGCCGAAAAACACGGGAGTCAGCTCGCCTTTGCTGATCAATTCCGGGTCAAAACTGTCCCCGGCCACGTCCAGAAGCGAAATCTCATCTTGCAGCTGTTGCCACAAATCTTCCCCGACACGCTGCCCGATCAACGGATCTTCAGGGCCGTTGACCTCGAAAAACTTGATTTCTTCGTGGTTGCCACCCTCTTCGTATAACTCGACCCGCGATTTCACCCGGTCGTATACGCCGTTAAAGTAGCTGCCCATCCCGATCGGCCAGTTCATCGGATAGGAACGAATGCCCAACACGCGTTCCAGTTCTTCTAAAAGCTCAAAAGGATCTTTCCCGTGACGGTCCAGTTTGTTGATAAAGGTGAAAATCGGAATCCCGCGCATCCGGCAAACCTTGAACAATTTAATCGTTTGCGCTTCCACACCTTTGGCAACGTCGATAATCATGACCGCCGCATCCGCCGCGGTCAAGGTGCGGTACGTATCTTCACTGAAATCTTGGTGGCCAGGCGTATCCAATATATTGATATGATGATCTTTGTAAACAAAATCCATCGCACTGGAGGTAACGGAAATTCCCCGTTTTTTCTCAATCTCCATCCAGTCGGAGGTGGCATGTTTTGAATTCTTGCGACCTTTCACCATTCCTGCTTCGCGGATGGCTCCGCCGTAATACAACAGCTTTTCGGTCATCGTGGTTTTCCCTGCGTCCGGGTGGGAGATGATCGCAAACGTACGTCTTTTGGCAATCTCCTCCTGCCATTTTGGATCGATCTGAGTCATTCGTCATTCTCCTTCTCGTTACTCATGCCCTCTGTCGGCTGCACACACTTACCACGTACGATTATACAGAGAAAACGGAAAAGGCGAAAGTGGCAAAGCCAAGGCAAAAGGAGCTGGAAAATTTACCCTTGTCATTATAAGATGGATGCAGGACTTTCGAATTATGGCTGGGTAGGAGGTTATTTATGAACAAAACACCCTTGGAAAAACGCACTGCCGCTTTCCGCGACTATGTCAAGCGTATGATGAGCTACAGCCAGGCGCTGGCCATCCTTAATTGGGACTTGCGAACAAAAGCCCCGCGCAAAGGCGTAGATGCCCGTTCCGAATTGATCGGCGTCATGTCTGGAGAACATTTCCGTCTGCTGACTTCCCCGGAATTGGCGGAGCATTTGGCTGCCTTGCAAGAGGCGGGCACTTGGGAGCAACTCGATGCGATAACCCGCGGCACTGTTCAGGAATGCCAAAAAGAGCTCGCGCGGTTTCAAAAGATTCCTGCCGATCGCTACCAAAAATTTGTGACGCTCGCGGCCAAATCGGGAGCCGTCTGGGAAGAAGCGCGCGCTGCCAACGACTTTGCCTCCTTCCGCCCTTATCTGGAAGAAGTGGTCAAGTTTCAATTGGAATTTATTGAATACTGGGGATACCAAGACAACAAGTACGATACATTGCTGGACATCTATGAACCGGGGATGACAGTCGCTCAATTGGACCCGCTCTTTCGACAATTGCGGGAAAAAACCGTGTCACTGGTCAACGCCATCGCTGCAGCTCCCTACAAACCGGACACCCGTTTTCTCGGCAAACATTATCCGGAAGCCGCGCAAGAAGCGTTCAGTCGCTTTGTCTTGGAAAAGATCGGTTATGATTTTCAGGCGGGCCGGTTGGATCGCAGCGTTCACCCGTTTTGTACCAGCTTCGCTCCCGGCGATGTCCGCATCACCACACGCTTTAATCCCGATCATTTGAACGAGGCGTTGTTCGGCTGTATCCACGAAGCCGGGCATGCCATCTATGAACAAAACATCAATCCGGAGCTGTTTGGCACACCGCTGTGCGACGGGGCATCGATGGGGATTCACGAATCGCAATCGCGTTTTTGGGAAAACATGGTCGGACGGAGTCTCCCTTTTTGGCAACATTTCTTCGCGGAAGCAGTCCGCCGCTTCCCCGATCAGCTGGCAGGAGTCAGCGTCAAACAATTTTACCACGCTGTCAACGAAGTCACACCTTCGTTGATCCGGATTGAAGCGGATGAGGTTACCTACAATCTGCACATTATGATCCGTTATGAAATCGAAAAAGGGTTGATTGAGCAAACGATCGAAGTCGGAGAGCTGCCAACGATCTGGAACCAAAAAATGAAGGAGTACTTGGGAGTGGTTCCGTCTACCGATTCGGAAGGAGTGCTGCAGGATGTCCACTGGTCTGACGGCAGCTTCGGTTACTTCCCAACCTATTCGCTCGGCAATATGTATGCCGCGCAAATCGCTGCCGTCATGAAAAAACAGATCAGCGGCTATGAGCAATTGATCGCTCGGGGAGAGTTTGCCCCCATCCGGGAATGGTTGCACCAAAACATCCACCAATACGGCAAGCTGAAAAGTCCCTCGCAACTGCTGCACGATATAACCGGCGAAGCGCCAAATGCCGACTATCTGGTTGAGTATTTGGAGAGCAAATACAAAGCGATCTATCAATTATAGTCAACAAAGAGTCCCATTCGGCAAATTCTCTCGCTTGCTTGCCGAATGGGACGTTTGCTGTGGGCCTATTTCAAATGGTCGATAAAGCTTTGAACACGAATGCCGGAGCGCCGCAATTTCACCAGCACATCCACCTGTACTCTCGCTCGGGCAAATTCGTCATTCCAATTTTTTTCACCTGGGCAAATTGTTCGGGGTTCTGGCGATATAAGATCAAGCCGAACCCGAAAATATCAGAGGCAAACTTTTTCTGCACCGTGTGAATCGTTGTCTTAATCTGTTTTTCTATCTCCGCTTTGGTTTGTCTCTCCAGTTCCCGATAACTCTTCGGATCGTCCAGTTTGCTGTTAAACTGCGCCGTATCGATGCGGCCCTCCGCCTTTATTTTGATGGAAATCACCGGCCTGCCTTGTTGGTAATCAACGTTTATTCGTGTGCCGCTGCGAAAGATGCGGACACTGAAAAACTTGTTGTTTTTGTACGGCACGAGCAAAGACGTAAACCGCAGCTTGTTGCGAATCCACATAAAATTGCGGGTATCGGTTACGGATACATATCCCAACAGCTTCTCTTTTTTAAAGACGCCCATTCCTTTGACAACCAACAGCGCATTCGGTTCGACCGACTTTTCGTTATCCATGGACATGCCTTGTTCCGCATCTCCCTGCACGCCCACCGCGATCGCCACCGGCTCAATTCCTTCTGTCGTCAGGGCGTTGATCACATCCGCTTCCCGGACATCGGGAGAACCTCCCCAATCTCTCGCCAGCGCTTGCAATTGCGCATGAACTTTTAACGACGGGGCTTTTTGAATCGGGTATGTAATCGCTAACGCATCCTTGGCCGGCACGCCGCTTGCGACGATCATGTAAAAGTCATCGCGAATTTCTCTGTCCCGCTCCAGGAAATCGAGAAATTCCAAAAATCCTTTCCTGGCGATTTTCTCATCGATATAGACGATTCGCATATGCGAATAGACCATTCTTCTGGACATGCCCACATCCATTTTATTACGCAACTGGGAGAGCGCGTCTCCCTCCATGCTGTAAGTGATCGCGGGTGTCGTACTGGTGCCTTTCGCCGGGTTAAGCTCCGCCGTTGGATTGATCACTTCTACCGTCATGCGATATTTTTTCTTTTCTCCCTGTTCGACTGCCATCCCGCTCACCATCGAGATTTCGTTCAGTTCGCGACGATCCCAGCAACCCGTCAAGAACAGACTTGTCAATAAAAGAAGTATCATCACCTTGCGTTTCATGACAGCAAATCATCTCCTTCCGGCGGAGAAGGTGATTGGGAATTTCTCTGCTTGATCAACCGCTTCACTTTGGAAAACGGCGAACGCGTCTTCAATGTGAAGATAGGCAGTCGGATGAACACGTCTTTTTGCGCCCCGATAGACAACGGCGCAACCGGCGAGAGGTAAGGCACGCCGAAGGAACGCAGGCTGGCCAAATGGGCGACCATCGTCACCAGTCCCAACAGCACACCGTAAAGACCGAGAAACGAAGCAAACAGAATCAGCACGAATCGCAGCAAACGCGAGGAGACGGAAAAACTGTACACGGGAGAGACAAAGTTCGAGATCGCGGTCAAGGCGACGACGATGACCATTGTGTTGGAAACGATCCCCGCTTCCACCGCCGCCTGCCCAATCACCAATGCGCCGACGATCGAAATCGTCTGTCCGACGGCACGAGGCATTCTAATCCCCGCTTCCCGCAAAATTTCAAAAGTCAATTCCATTGCCAGCACTTCCACAGCCGCTGGCATCGGCACCCCTTCCCGTTGCGCCATCAAATTGACCAGCAAAGCAGTGGGAATCAGTTCAATATGATAGGTGATAACCGCCAAATATAAGGATGGGAGGACAAGCGAAATTAAAAAGGCTACATAACGAATCACACGGATAAAAGACGCCATTAAAAATGGTTGGGCATAATCTTCGGTCGTTTGGAAGAAATCTGGCAACGTTACAGGCACAAGCAAGACAAATGGAGTACCGTCCGTAATGATCGCGATCTTTCCCTCGACGAGATTGGCTGCCACGCTGTCGGGGCGTTCGGTATTATAGACGGTTGGGAACGGCGTGATCGTTTTATCTGTGATAAATTCCTCGATATTGCCGGAGTCAAAAACCCCGCTCACTTGGATATCTTTGATTCTGCGGCGAACTTCCTCAACGACCTGCCCATCGGCAATGCCGTTGATAAAACAGACTGCCAGCGCTGTCTGTGTGTCCTTGCCGACGATATACCGCTCAAAACGTAATTGGGGATTGTGCAAGATTTTGCGAATTAAGGTGATATTCGTATCCAACGATTCCACAAACCCTTCTTTTGGTCCGCGAATCGTCGTCTGGGTACTCGGTTCAGTAATGGATCGGCCTTCTTCGGTCGTTGCCCGTATGACCAGCGCAGCCTCGACGTTGGCAATGATGATCAGCACATACCCCAGCAAAAGGTCCCGGACCATTTCGCTCTCGTCCATAATGACCTTCGCCATCAGTCCGCCCAACTGTTCCCGACGAAATTGCTTCAGCTTGTCTACACTGGTCAATTCGTAGTTTTGCCCGGCTTGTGTCAGCTTGTTGACGACTTCCTGAGAAATCAGCTTGGGATTGACCATACTTTCCAAATAAACAATCAGCCCCGGCTGTTTTCCCACCGATAAGTGATCCAAATAGAAATCAAGGGTGTTGCCAAAAATACGGCGTAATTCTTGTTCAATTTCGGGTAGCCCTTTGCTTAACAAATCCGACACCTCAGGCTTGGGCAGCAAAGCCGACGAAGTCGTCGCCGGAGTAGGTTGATATTTTTGCTTCTGGTTAAACCAATTGCGAAAAATGTTCAAGCAGGTGTTCCTCCTTTCCTTCCAGCATGGAGTGACGGATGAACCATTTATGAATGTGACTGTTGTTGTTTGTTCTGCTTTTCTCGTATTCGCTTGTAGTCGGTACGGATTGTACTTAATAACCCGACCAACAACGCAACAAACACAAACGATCTGCCGGTTTTCGCTTCCTCCCAGAAGATCAACCGGAGAATACTGCCCACGGACTCATGAAAGAGCAAAACATCAAAAAAAATGTTCACAGAAAGCAATAACACAAAGAGCAGCAAATACCAAAATGTAACCATCCCTATCACCTATGACCTTGCAGTCTTCCATTTGCGCCAGAGCAAAAAGAGCAACACGAACCCGGGGACGACGATTTGAAACGGAATGTGCAAGAGGAGCGGAACAAGTTCTAGCCCCTCTTTTATATGCTCTGCGTAGTTTTCCGCGCTGATAATCGAGAAAAAGGTGATCAGCATACAAACGGGAACCACAAAGGAACGATACTGAAGACGCGTGATCGCTTCCAACCCTTTCAAGCCGGCAAAGACATACAGGCTCACTTTTACAATGATCCCCAGCATCATGATAAAGACAACCAGTGCGTCGATGCGCTCGATGAAATTGGCCACAGAGATTTCACGCACGGCACTGAGCAAGGGAAAATTTGCTCTCAGTTTCGAATCGACGCCTAGCGCTGCGAGTTTGATCATCTCGGAAATCGTCAGCAAAATCGTGGTGATCAAAATGCCCATAACCGCTGCAACCCGAGATTGACGAAAGAAATTGACATGGCCGAACACGACCGTAAACACCACCAACTCCCCAAAAGGGAAGGTGATCAGCGACGGAAACAATGCCGAAAGGACGGGCTGCACTCCTTCCGGCAGCAACGGCAGGAGATTGACCCATTCCATTCGTCCGGTCAAAACGAGCATCAGGGCAATAATGATCAAAAAGATCAACAAATAAGGACTAAAGATCTCGGAGGTACGGGAGACCACTTCCAGTCCCAAATAAATCAGATACCCAATCATCAGCATGAATGTAATCGAGATAACCTCAATCGGCGTGTTGGGCAAAATGGCTGTTACGATCAACTCGCAAAAATCCCGCAGTACCCGGGCGGCCAAATAAAAGAAGTACATCACGTAAAGCGAACCGAAAAAAACAAGAATGGCGCGTCCCCACAGACTCTCCATAATTTGGAACAAGTCTTCCTTTCCGGATAAATGAATCAATCCGTGGTAGAAGAAGACAAACACCAATCCGAATGCACCGGCGACGAGCGTGGCTATCCAGGAAGCCTGCTTTGCTTCTGGAGCAATCCCTACGACGATTGCGCTGCCTAATTCAAAATTGACGATGAGGGTAAATAACTGCCACAACGATATTTTTTCAATCAAATGTTTCATAAGCGACTCCTGCTTCCCATTGTTTGGCTGCCTTAGTTTTCCTCCTTCCCTGAAAATCATTCCTGCTTGGGGAGCACTTGCATGATTTTTTGTATGTTTGTCAGGCTCGCCATGTTGCTCATGGCTTGGGTATAATGTCGTTGGGCTGTTTCCCGCAAGGAGGAGATTAGGATGGAAAAGTTTACCGAGAGATGGTTGCCGACTTATGTGAAACGAGATCTGGTTGTGCTTTTTTGCGGAATCAACCCAGGGCGAATCTCTGCAACCGCGGGGTATCATTATGCCAATCCGGCCAATCTGTTTTGGCGCGGTTTGTACGCAGGAGGTCTGACCCCCCGCCAGTTTCGCCCGGAAGAAACGGCGCAATTGCTTGAGTTGGGATACGGAATCACCGATTTGGTTGCCCGTCCGACATTATCCTCCGGCGATTTGCACAAAACCGATTTTGCTCAGGGGGCAGCCGATTTTGTCCAACTTGTCCAAACGTATCGACCGCGGCTCATCTGCTTTAATGGCATCACCGCTTTCCGCCATGCAACCGGCACAAAGCGGGGAACCGTAACCTTGGGCTTGCAAACGGGAACATACTTCGGGACGGAAGAGTGGCCGGGCAGTTTCGTCTTCGTGATCCCTTCGACCAGCGGTGCCAACGCCGCCTACACGCGTGAACAGCGGCTGGCCATGTTTCAATCATTAAGCGACGTGCTCCGCGAAAAAGGCTGGCATCCGTTGCAGACAAAAAAATAGCCCCACGTTGCCTTTGGCAGCATGGGGATGGAGCTATGCGCGGCTTAACCGTTGGCCGCCTGGTTCAAGGCGGTGCGTTGCCGGATATATTGCAGCAACTCGACACTCATTTCGTAATAATGAAACGGGGTTATCAGATAGAGCCCCTGAAAATATTGAATGGCCACATCCAGCAGTTCTTTCGCGAGCGCCAATCCTTCCCGGCGGGCCGCTTCGCCCTGCACCTGTCTCATCCGCTCCAGCGCGGCTGGCGACAGTTTGATACCGGGCACTTCATGGTGTAAAAACTGCGCATTGCGATAACTTGTCAACGGCATAATCCCGATAAACAGCGGAATCGGAATATGCCGAGTCGCTTGATGAATCAGTTTGAGCGTTTCCACGTCATATACGGGCTGGGTCATAATAAAATCAGCGCCCGCTTCCACTTTTTTCTCCAACCTGCTGACCGCCGCCTCAATCTGCCGCACATGCGGATTAAAGGCGGTGCCGACAATGAACTGCGCCTTTTGTTTTAAAGGTCTCCCGGAAAAGGAAATTCCCTCGTTCAACTGCTTGACCATGCGGATCAATTCAAAAGAGGTCACATCAAAGACAGAACTGGCCCCTGGCAAATCGCCAAAACGCGACGGATCGCCCGTGACGACCAACACCTGGTCGACGCCCAATGCGTATAGCCCCATCAGGTGGGATTGCTGGCCGATTAGATTGCGATCGCGGCAAGTGAGATGGACGAGCGGATCGATCCCGTATTTGCTTTTCATAATCGCTGCCAGCGCCATGTTGCTCATCCGGACGTTGGCCAGCGAATTGTCCGCCAATGTTATCGCATCCGCTCCCGCTTTGTGCAATTCGCAACAACCATGCAAAAACTGTTCCACTTCCAAATCTTTGGGAGGATCAAACTCAACCAGAACGGTATAGCCATGTTTGACTTGCTCGACAATACTCGGCTGATGCCGTTCCTTGACCGCTTGCACCGCGACAGGCTGCTGCTCTGGCAGCGGTTGCGGATTGATGCGGGGAAGCGGCGGCAACCCGGCTAACGCCTGAGAAATTTGTCGCACATGGGCCGGTGTCGTCCCGCAACAGCCGCCAATCAAACGAACCCCCAATTCGCGCAATTGCAAGGCAGTTTCCGCAAAGTAGTCCGGTGTCGATTTATAGGCATAAGCTCCATCGTGCAAGCCCAGCCGGCCGGCATTGGCAAATACAGACAAGATCACGTTCTCCGGCGTAACGGTTTGTTCAAATGACCGCAGCATCTCCGCCGGTCCCAGGCGACAGTTCAAACCGATGATGTCAGCCCCCGCTTCTTGCATCTGGCAAAACGCTTCGGTCAGCGTATAACCATCCCGCGTCCTGCCCACTTCCAGGGTGGCCAACTGCCCGATGATCGGCAAGTCAGTCAAGGGACGAATCGTGTCCAGCGCTAGCAGAATTTCCTCCAGATCGAGAAACGTCTCCAGCATCAACCCATCGACTCCGGCATGCAGCAGGGCGATTGCTTGCTCTTCGAACTGATCGCGCAGATCTCCCGACAGTTTCGTCCGTACACGTCCGGCGATGATCGAACCGATGCTGCCGACCACATAAGCGTCTGTCCCCGCCGCTTTTCGGGCAATCGTCACCGCTTCGCGATTGATGCGCGTCACCTTGCTTTCTAATCCGTAGCGGCTCAAGTTGTCCCGGTTGGCGGCAAAGGTATTCGTTTCCAACAGGCGTGCTCCAGCTTCATAGTAAGCTCGATGCACTTGATAAACCAGTTTGGGATTGGATAGGCACAATTCTTCAAAGCTGACGCCGATCGGTACGCCCAATTGATACAGTTGGGTCGCCATCGCCCCATCGCCGACGAGCAAATTGTCTTGCAAACATGCACGCAAATCCAGCTTTTTGTCCATCTGCTTCCCCTTCCCTGCTTCACAACTCTTGCGCGGCAACCGTCTGAATAAAAAAACCTCTTCCCGAAAGAAGAGGATTTGCCTGCGATCCGCCAGATCCTCTTATCTTTCAAAGCTGTTCGCTTTGCTGGATTTGGCACCTGCAATATCGGTTGCCGAGGCTTCGTAGGGCCAGTCCCTCCACCTCTCTTGATAAGAGTTGTTGCTTTTATGAACTTGTTTTTCCCGATGAGTTTGTTTGAAAGTATCGTATCACCACTTATCTTTCCAGTCAATCCATAATTTTCCTTGCAATTTCGCCTAATTTTGGCGGATTGGGGCATCCGCCCAGTCCAAAAATTATCGCTGCGTATAGACTATAGCATAACTGAAAGGAGGGAAAACAAACGTGAGTACATCTTACTCCGGTAACTTCTTTTGCGATAATTTCGCCCTGGTGCTCGTTCTGTTTATCCTGTTGGTGATCGTGGGTGCGACCGAAGATTGTTAATGGGCAAACCTTAGCCCGCTGACAAAAGCTAAGCTAGAGGGCCTGTTCACAGGCTCTTTAGCTTTATTCCCCGGTGTTTTCCGGCGATTGTCAGCAACCGGCAGTTTTGTTATCATGGGAATACTTCAAAAAATAAAGGGGCGAACGGTCGTGCCAAATGAACTTCCAGGCAACGTAACAGAGTTTCTCTCCCGTTTGCAAACGGTTAAGATGCTGGAAACAACCGATTTTGAAACATACTCGATTGTCAAGGATAAAGAGAGCGGTCAACACTATCTCCGCTACTCCTTCTTTCATATCCAGGTATCGGCTGGGGGAACACGATTTGACTATGAACAATTCCTTCCGCTGGAAGCCGACGATGTGCTGGGCTTGGTCTTCGGCGAACAGCCTTACCGGTTTCCCGATCATTGGCGATCGGTTTACTACCGCAGCGGCACAGACGGACGTTTGATGTTGTTCGATCCCAGCGAAAATCATGATTTGGAAAAGGCGGCCGCAGCCGAACGGGACATGTTGGAAAAGCTGCTCGAATACAAGCAACGCTGGCAGGCAGCGGAGCAACGGGAAGAGCTGACCAAGCAATTGTTTGCCGATCTGGATGAAATTATGAAAAAAACGGATGACAAGTAGTTGCATCCCTTCTTTCACTTTCGATATAATAAAAAAAATCGTGGATGAGGAAAGTACATATTCGTGAAGCGACAGCGAGCTGGGAGCCGGTGGAAGCCCAGCGTGGAGCGGATAAGGAAGCGCCCCTCGGAGATGCGACCTGAACGGCAACTGCCTGGTAAGGTTCGACGGGACTGCCCGTTACAGCAGTCAAGCGGCCTTTCGCCTGTGGCGGAGGCAAGAAGAGTGGCACCGCGGGAGTAAATGATCACCTCTCGTCTCTTCCTTATGGAGAGATGAGAGGTTTTTTTGTTGAGAAAGGATGTATGAACAATGAGCTACAAACAACAAGCCGCCGAAAAAATCGCCGCGGCCATCAATCAGTTGGGGGTTGCAGATTTCCCCGCAGAAAAAGTGCAAGCAATGCTGGAGACGCCGCCGAATCCGCAAATGGGTGACATCGCCTTCCCTTGCTTTCAACTAGCCAAAGCGTTGCGCAAAGCACCGCCAGCGATCGCCGGTGAACTGGCCCCGTTGCTTTCCGGAGCGCCATTGCGGGAAGCTGCGGCTGTCGGCCCCTATGTCAATCTGTTTCTGGACCAACAACAGGTGGCCGCCGAAGTCATTACAAAGGTAACCAAGGAAAAAGAGGCGTACGGCAGCCGCAATCTCGGTCAAGGGCGCAAAGTGCCGATTGACCTGTCCTCGCCTAACATCGCGAAGCCTTTTTCCATGGGCCATCTCCGTTCCACCGTTATCGGCAACGCGATCGCCAACATTATGGAAAAACACGGTTACCAGCCGGTACGGATCAATCATATCGGGGATTGGGGTACGCAATTCGGCAAATTGATCGTCGCTTACCTCAAATGGGGCAGCGAAGAAAAAGTCAAAGCCGAACCGATCAAAGAACTGCTGCGCCTTTATGTCCAATTCCATGAAGAAGCGGAAAAAGATCCCGCGCTCGAGGATCAAGGGCGGGAATGGTTTAAAAAGCTGGAAGACGGCGATCCGCAAGCACAGCGTCTCTGGCAGTGGTTCCGCGACGAATCGTTGAAAGAATTTACGAAGATTTACGAGTTGATGGGCGTCTCCTTTGATTTTGTGCAAGGGGAAGCCTTCTATAACGATAAGATGGACCGGATTGTGCAACTGTTGGAGGAAAAAGATTTGCTCACCGAATCGGAAGGGGCAATGGTTGTACAGCTGGACGAATTCGACCTGCCGCCTTGCCTGATCAAAAAGTCGGATGGCGCTACGCTTTACGCAACCCGTGATTTGGCTGCCGCCCTTTATCGTCACGAAGCGTTCGATTTTGCCAAAGCGCTTTATGTCGTCGGAAACGAACAGCGCCTGCACTTCCAACAACTTTTCCGCGTGCTGCAAAAAATGGGCTTCGCTTGGGCGACAGAAATGTACCATATTCCGTTTGGCATGATGCTGAAAGATGGCAAAAAGATGTCTACCCGGAAAGGCAAAGTCGTGTTGCTCGAGGAAGTGTTTGCGCAAGCGATCGCGGATGTGAAAAAGGTGATCGAGGAAAAAAATCCGCAGCTGGTCAACAAAGACGAAGTCGCCCGTCAAGTCGGGGTTGGCGCTGTTATTTTCCACGATCTGAAAAACTTCCGTTTAAATGATGTCAATTTCTCTTGGGAAGAAATGCTTACGTTCGAAGGTGAAACGGGACCGTATGTGCAATATACCCACGCGCGCGCCTGCTCGCTTTTGCGCAAAGGAAACTATCAGCCTGCGGAAGCTCCCTTCCCTGCGGAAGCGTTTGACAGCAAGGAAGCATGGGCGATTATTACCACACTGAACAACTTCCCGGATGTGGTTGACAAAGCGCGGGAACAGTTTGACCCGTCGCAAATCGGCAAATATGTAATCGATCTGGCGCAACAGTTCAACAAATTTTACGCCAATGTCCGCATTTTGGCCGATGAGCCGGAGTTGAAAGCCGCACGCCTGCAATTGGTACATGCTGTTGTGATTGTGCTGAAAGAAGGATTGCGTCTGCTCGGTTTGCAAGCGCCGGAAGAGATGTAACAAAGAGCAAAGACAAGAGAAACGGCATGCCTATTCCGGCACGCCGTTCTTCTTGTCTTTTTTATCGCCAAACCAGGTCTTGGCCAACCCGGCAATGAGCGCTTTCGGCAAAGATTGCGCCGCCTGGAGTTCATTGCCCGCTGCGTCTACGCCGCGGTACAACAACGCCGCATCATCGGCGGGATCTGATTTGGTTTCGATCCGCATCTCCCCCACTGTGCCGGCAGGTGTCCATTCGGCGATGATATACTCATATTCGTCCGGAGCCAGTTCGATATAATCCTCGTCCGTCAGATCAATGACAGCATAGCCATCGTGTTCGATCTCCGCCTCGTACAGTTGGCCATTGGCTGATTCATACAGCTTCAATTCATTCGGATCGTTCAGATTTTCCTCCAGTTTGGAAAAATCGCGGATCGTCACTTTAATCGTTCGTTTCATGCAGGGTACGCTCCTCGTTGTTAATCTTGCCCGGATCAAACAGGCAAACAAACCTTCTGTTCAGTCCATCGCCGCTTCCGGCTCGGCAAAGAACTGTTGTTGAATCCACATTAGTTCGCTCTGATGAGAGGTATCTTGAGCTGTTGGCGTTTCCAGGACAAACGGAATGTCGCGAAATTCCGGTGTCGCAAACAGTTCGGCAAATCCTGAAGGAGGAATATAGCCTTTGCCGATGTTGGCATGCCGATCGCGATATGAGCGATGCGGAAACATCGAGTCGTTCAGATGAACAGCTTTTACATGGCCGAGATAATCCAGTTTGCGGGCCGCCTGAACAAACGCCTGCCAATCGCTCCCATTCCACAGTCCACTGGCAAAGGCGTGGCAAGTATCCAGACAAAACCCGACTTTTTCGGGACAAGCCAGCAAACTCCTCACTTGCGCCAGTTCTTCCAGGGTGCTGCCCATCCGATTCCCTTGCCCCGCATTGTTTTCGATGAGCAAGAGTGTCTCCCCTTGCCAGTCGCCGAGCACCTCGTTCAGCATCTTAATCATCCGCTGATAACCGCGCAAAGGCTCCGTTTCCCATTGCTTGTATTGGCCGAAATGAACG
Organism: Brevibacillus fulvus; assembly: GCF_016908525.1. Taxonomy (GTDB): domain Bacteria; phylum Bacillota; class Bacilli; order Brevibacillales; family Brevibacillaceae; genus Brevibacillus_G; species Brevibacillus_G fulvus. The sequence goes on along the minus strand of NZ_JAFBEB010000001.1, from coordinate 75,823 downwards.
ACAATCCCCAATGAGCCGCAAGCGTTGGCGATGGCCAAGTCATTGCGCAATGATTCCACCGTCAGCCGATACAGATCAGGGTCGTCAATCGCCAGGTTGGTCGGATAGGGCGTGTGGGCGATCGAGACGAGCCCGTACTGTTGGCAATATTGCCGACAAGCCTCGGCATCGCTTTGATCCAGCCGCTTGACGCTCAAGCTGCGCGGATTTTTGGGAAAGTATTGAAAGGCGGTCGCCCCGATTTGCCGAGCGTGCTTGGCCGCCCCCAAATAGCCTTCGCGAATGCTGACATGACACCCCAGCAACATAGATACCGCCCTCCGTCATAAAGAGTCAGCGACCGCCCGAATCGTTTTGCTTTAGTCCGCTTTGACTACGGCGTGACCGCCAAATTCATTGCGCAGCGCAGCCACAACTTTGCCATGGAACGTATCGGACTCCAGCGAACGGTAGCGCATGAGCAAAGAAAGTGCGATTACGGGCACATTCGCCTGCAGATCAAGCGCTTCTTCCACGGTCCATTTTCCTTCACCGGACGATTGCATGACGCCTTTGATACTTTCCAGTTTCGGATCTTTGGCAAAAGCTCGTTCCGTCAATTCAATGAGCCATCCGCGAATGACCGACCCGTGGCCAAACACGCGAGCAACCGCCTCATAATCGTAATCAAACCGACTTTTGTCCAACACTTCAAAGCCTTCGGCAATCGCTTGCATCATCCCGTATTCAATCCCGTTGTGCACCATTTTGAGGAAATGGCCGCTGCCGCTTTCGCCTGTGTAAAGGTATCCCTGCTCCACCGCCAGATCTTGAAACAGCGGTTCGATGGTCGGCCACACTTCTTTATCCCCGCCGATCATGAAACAGCCGCCGTGGCGCGCTCCTTCCATCCCGCCGGAAGTTCCGCAGTCAAAGAAATGAATGCCTTTCGCCTTGCAAGTTTCCGCACGGCTGAGCGAATCTTTGTAATGGGAATTGCCGCCTTCGATGATGATATCTCCCGGGCTCAGCAAGTCAACCAACTGCTTGATGACCGAATCGGTAATGTTTCCGGCAGGTACCATCACCCAAACAATTCGCGGCGTTTCCAGCTTTTGCACCAATTCTTCGATCCGTAAAGCGGGTACAGCCCCTTTTTCCGCCAATTCCTTGACCGCCTGTTCGTTCACATCATTGGCGACAACGCTATGTCCATGTTCCAACAGATTTAACGTCAGGTTGTAGCCCATTTTCCCTAAACCAATCATTCCCAGCTTCAACTTTTGCGCCATATGTTCCACTCTCCACTCCTTGATCATTCAGCCAATCGCTATGGCTTTGCCGTCCCTCAATAGGACAATCCTTCAAACAACAGGACGCGTGCCGGAGCCGCTTCCGTTTCCAGCAGTTTAATCGGCGCGCCGACAAAAAAATAGTTGCCGGCGGGGACTTCCGCCAATCGCAGTCCTTCAAAAATGACGATGCCTGCTTCAAACAAAGTTTTATGCGTTGGATGTCCAGGCTGGCTGCGCTCGATCCCCAAGGCGTCGATCGCGACGCTGCGAATGCCGATCTCCGCCAAATATTTGGCGCCATCCTCAGCAAGATAAACAAAGTCGGGATCAAAATGATCAACCAACGAATTTTTTGTTTTCAACACGAGGATCTCGTCTTTTTCCATTTGCAGACCCTGCAAATCATTGCGCGTAATGCCTCCTTGGACGTGGGTGAGATCGAGCACGCGGCACGGTCCGACCAGCTTATCCAGCGGCAATGTCGCCACGGTTCCGCCCCCTGGAACCATGTGCAGCGGCGAGTCTACATGCGTGCCGGTGTGCATGTCAAGGTCAGCCCGGGATTCGCGCGCTGCCGCCGTGTCAAAATCTTGGACAACGCGGATTTGCGGCTTCTTCTCCGGCTTGTTTTTATAAACAGCCATGTCGGCGTGAATCGCCGCTGAGACATCATATACCTTATACATCCCTAATTTCCCCCTCAGGTCAATACTTTCACCTGCTTGTCCGCGGCGGCATTCAGCTGCTCCCGTCCTGTTTGTACTTGCCACCAGTGCGCCCCGTGAGGAGCAAGCAAGCGTTCGACTTCAAGCGGGCCCCAACTGCCTGCCTGATAAGAAAACAACGTGTCGGCTGCTGCCTTATCCCATGCCTGCCGAATCGGATCAACAAACTTCCAGGCGAGCGCCACTTCATCCCAACGGGTGAAGAAAGTAGAATCCCCTTCGATCGCATCATAAAACAGACGCTCGTATGCTTCCGGCGATTCTTTGCCGCAGTTGTTGCAAAATTCCAGTTCAATCGGGGAGACATCATCCTCGGTTCCCGGCCGCTTGGCATTCAAGATCAGCGAAAGCCCTTCATCCGGATTGATGCGGATAACCAGCAAGTTCGGATTAAGATTGCCTTCCCGGTTGAAGTAAAGATACTTTGGCATTTCCTTGAACTCGATCACGATCTCGGTCATTTTCTTGGCCATGCGTTTGCCCGTACGAATGAAAATCGGGACTCCAGCCCAGCGGAAGTTGTCAATAAACAGCTTGCCGGCGACAAACGTTTCCGTCGCTGATTCCGGGGCGACATTGTGTTCCTGGCGATAACCGGGCACCGGCTGTCCGTTGATCGTCCCTTCGGCGTACTGACCGCGCACAAAGTAGTTGTCCACTTCCTCAACCTGATAACGGCGGAGCGAGCGAAGCACCTTTACTTTTTCATCGCGAATCGCTTCCATATTTAAAGCGCTGGGCGGCTCCATGCAGACCATCATCAGCATTTGCAGCATATGGTTCTGCACCATGTCGCGAAGCGCGCCCGCATGCTCGTAATAAGCGGCCCGCTCCTCCACGCCAACCGTTTCACTGGCCGTGATCTGAATGTTTTTAATAAAATTATTGTTCCACAGCGGTTCAAACAGCGAGTTGGCAAAACGGATCACTTCGATATTTTGCACCATTTCCTTGCCCAGATAGTGGTCGATCCGGTAAATTTCCTCTTCGCTGAATGTTTGTTCAATCTCTTCATTTAATGCTTTGGCTGACAAATAGTCTTTGCCGAACGGCTTCTCGATGACGAGGCGCTTCCATCCGGAAGTTTGCGTCAATCCGCCATTTTTCAGATTGGTTGAAACCATTCCGAACAACTCCGGAGCGATGGCCATGTAAAACAGGCGGTTGCCCGCGATGCCCCATTTCTTTTCTTGGCTTTCCACCGCTTGCCGCAAGATCTGGTAATCTTCCGGTTTGCTGACATCCACTCTGGCGTATGCAAAATGCTCAATGAACTTACGCCAATCGTGTTCATCCTCCACCTTGAGGCGGCCAAACTGGTCTACGCACTCCCGAATATATGTATGAAAGGCATCCGGTTCCTTGGAAGAGCGGCCAACGCCGATTACCGCAAACTTTTCATGCAGCAACTTATTGCGGTACAGGCTGTACAGGGCGGCGTACAATTTGCGTTTGGCCAAATCCCCCGTCGCTCCAAACATGACCATGACAAATGGGTTCAACGCTTGTTGACGTGTAGACACTGCATACACTCCTATCACAAAACTGTCTGGCTATTTTTTCGTTAAATTTTTCCGGTATTGGACACTTTATTATCTCGCAGTTTTACAGGCTAATCAAGATTGGATTGGCCAAAAAGCTGCCGGTTTTACACCTTCTATCCTGACATTCTACTTGGTATTCTTCCTTCTGCACACAAAGCTATGCGGCCTGACACCAGCAAACGCCGCTGCCAATAAATGATAGACTGGCGCCTACCAGCGGTTCGGGTGCCCCTTTACCCCCGTATGCGCACGCACAAGCAAGGCTTCGTAGCTTTGCTGATCCGCCTTGCGGAAGGTAACCAGTGTGCCGACAATTCCGCCGAGAAAACCTAACGGGATAGAAACGATCCCCGGATTGGACAGCGGGAACCAAGGCGCCAGTTTGATCATCCCGTTCAGCGGATTCATCACATGCGGACCAACGACCACCAGGATAACGGCAGACAGCATACCCGTCACCACACCGGCAATCGCGCCTGTCTCGGTAAACCGCCGCCAATAAAGCGTAAACAAGATCAGCGGCAAATTTGCGGAAGCAGCGACGGCAAACGTTAGCGCGACCAGAATGGCAACATTCATATTTTCCGCATGTATGGCGATTAAGGTGGAGATCGCGCCGACGACGAGTGAGGCTGATTTGGCCGCAACCAGCTGTTCGCGTTCAGAAGCGCCCCCTTTCCGCAAGATATGGCTGTACAAATCATGGGCAAACGCCGAGGAAGCCGACAGCACCAATCCAGTCACGACGGCCAAAATGGTGGCAAACGCAACGGCTGAAATATAGGCCATCAAAAAATCGCCGCCCAGCGCATAGGAAAGCAAAGGCAAAGTCAAGTTGCCGCCATAGCCAGATTGCTGCAAGTGTTGCCATCCGACAAATGAACTGGCACCGAATCCCAAAAACACCGTCATAATATAAAAGACGCTGATCAGCCAGGTAGCCGTCAAGATGGAACGGCGCGCCTGCACCGCGCTTCTTACCGTAAACAGCCTGATCAGGATATGCGGCAGACCGGCCGTGCCCATGATCAAGGCCAGATGCAGGGAAATGGTGTCCAGCGGATTAACAAACTGGTTGCCGGGATTCAAGTAATTGTCCAGCAGCGGCGTAATTTGCTTCACATGTTCAAACATCTTCAGCACACTCCAGTCGAAGCGTGCCAGCACAATCAAACTGACGATCAAGGTGCCGCTCAACAGTAGTATCGCTTTGATGATCTGCACCCATGAGGTGGCTACCATCCCGCCGAACACGACGTAACTGGTCATCAGCGTCCCGACCAGCAACACCGCGACGCGATAATCGAGATCAAGCAGCAGATGAATGAGTGCTCCGGCTCCGACCAGCTGGGCAATCATGTAAAAAATCGTGATCGAGAGCGTACTTGCCGCGACTGTGCTTCGCAACAGCGATCCGGGAAAACGGATGGCAATCGAATCGGCCAACGTGTATTGGCCCAGATTGTGCAGCGGTTCAGCCACCGTCAGCAGGATGACCAGGTAGGAGACGAGAAAGCCGATGGAGTAAAAAAAGCCGTCAAACCCATAGCTGGCAATCGCTCCGGTGATTCCGAGAAAGGAAGCCGCGCTCATATAATCGCCGGCGATCGCCCAGCCATTTTGCATACCGGTTAAGCGGTTGCCGGCGGCATAAAAGTCCAGCGGTTTACTCGTTCGTTTGGCGGCCGAATACGTTATCGCCAGCGTCCCGACGACAACCGCGAGAAAAAAAACAATCACGGTTATGTTCATACAACGGTCCCCTTTCCCCCATGACCCAATCCGAAAGCAGAGAAAACCCACTTTCGCCGATCAATCAGACGAAAGTGAGTTTTTTCTCTTAACCTCTGCTGCTCCGCTCAAAACTTGGCCTTATAAGCTTTCTTCCCGCAAACCCGTATTCGCTTTCACCAAAATTTCATCATACTTGGCGTCATCCGCTTTGGCCGTAGAGAAGATCGTCCCGAGCCAAGCAGCCAAAAATCCGATCGGGATGGAAATAATCCCCGGATTGCTCAAAGGAAACAACGCTTCGCCGACAAAGATCGCTTTCCCCGGTTCGGGGTTCCACAGGTTCGGGCTCAATGCAACCAAAATCAGCGCGCTGAGCAAGCCGACAAGCATGCCGCAGACCGCCCCGGCGGTGTTGAATCTGCGCCAGAAGATGGTAAAAATGATCACGGGCAAGTTCGCGCTGGCGGCTACCGCAAACGCAAGCGAAACAAGAAACGCAACATTAAATTTCTGGGCAAACAAGGAAAGCAGGATGGAAATGACCGCCACACCCACCGAGGCCCATTTTGCCGCCTTCATCTGCTCCTGTTCCGTCGCCTTGCCTTTGCGAACGATGTGGCTGTAAAAGTCATGGGCAAAAGCAGAGGCTGCTGAAAGAACCAACCCGGCGACGACGGCCAAAATCGTCGCAAACGCTACGGCCGAGATGAAAGCGAAGAAGAAATCGCCGCCCAGCGCTTTCGCCAACAGTGGCGCTGCCATATTTCCCGCCTTGTTTGCCTCCACAATCGTGTCCGTACCGACGAAGGCAGCAGCCCCGAAGCCGAGGAAAATTGTCATAATGTAGAAGATACCGATGATCCAGGTAGCATAGACAACCGATTTGCGCGCGGTAGGCGCATCTTTTACCGTGAAGAAACGAATGAGAATATGCGGCAGCCCGGCTGTCCCCAACACAAGGGCCAAGTTGAGCGAAATGTTGTCCAAACCATTCTTGAAGTTATTGCCAGGATTCAAAAATTGTTCGCCCAATGGCGTTGCTGTCTTGAGATGGTCAAACATCGCGGTCATGCTGAAGCCGAACTTGGCAAACACGATGATGGAAATGATGATCGTTCCCGTCATCAGCAACACGGCTTTGACGATTTGCACCCAGCTGGTAGCGGTCATCCCGCCGAACACAACGTAGATCGTCATCAGCACGCCAACGACCAGCACCGACGTCGTATAATCCCAGTTAAGCAGCAGCTTGATCAGCCCACCGGCACCGACCAGCTGCGCGATCATATAAAAAATCGAGATGGTAATTGAGTTGAGGGCGGCAACACCGCGTACCTTGCTGCTGTCAAAACGGGCGGCGATCATGTCGGCCATCGTATACTTGCCGAGATTGCGCAGCGGTTCGGCAACGAGATAAAGCACGACCAGGTAGGCAACCAAATAGCCGATACTGTAAAAAAAGCCGTCAAAACCGGACAAAGCAATCATTCCGGCAATTCCCAAAAAGGAAGCGGCAGACATGTAATCGCCAGCGATCGCCATGCCATTTTGCCAACCGGTCAATCCCGAACCGGCCGTATAAAACTCACTTGTCGTTTTGGTTTTTTTCGCAGCGTAATAGGTGATGACCAACGTTAACAGCACGATTGCCAGAAATAGTGCAAATGCCATCGATAGCTACCCCCTTTTGATCTCTTGCTTGATCTGTTCGACCATTTCGTCAAACCGCGCTGCCCGTTTGCTGTAAATCATGCACAGCGCCCACGTCATAACGAACTGGGCAAAAGCAAACACCCACGCCCAGGTGATCGAGCCGATCGCCGGCCTATTCAGCACCGTAAAGTAAGAGGTCATGATCGGGAGCGTAAAATAAAAGACAAAAAAGAAAATGGAGTAAGGAAGAATAAAGCCTTTCTTGCTTTTGAGCAATTGCTGAAAGGTTTTGCTTTGGACAACCGCGGAATAATTCACATTGCCGGCCGTCGTTTGTTTTGCCGTCGAATCATTGGTTACCATCTCTTTCCGCCTCCTTGATTCACCGAAAATAGCGCTGAAAATTCCGAATGTAAGCGCTTTAAAAACAGTATAGCGGAAAGTTCACAATTTCGTTAAAATTTCGGTTTATGATGTTTGATTTCCGGTCTAACCGGCAGAAAACTTTGACTAAACAGCACCGCCCAACCGTTTGAGCAATTCTTTCGCATATGATCGTGAAACCGGAATCTGCATCGGCTTTCCCGTCTTCAAAGTCAAATTGTACGCTCCGTTAAACCACGGCGTCAGCTCGCTGACGTAATCCAAATTGACGAGATAACTTTTGTGCGTGCGAAAAAACGGGTACCCCTGCAATTTCTCCTCCAGCTGTTGCAAGGTCAGCTTGGTGGAATAACACTCGGTTGATGTGCAAATCTGCACCAAACGCTCATCGCGAAAGGCGTATAGAATGGAAGCGGGGTCGATCACCGCGACGCGATTGTTCTCTTCAACCAGCAGCTTGGACAGCTTTTGCACGGGACTTTTCGTATCCGTCAAGCGATTGCGCACGCGGCGAAATGTTTCTTGCAGCCGTTGCGGTTCAAACGGTTTCAGCAAGTAATCGACGGCATTCAAGGCAAACGCCTCAATGGCGAATTGATCATAAGCGGTGGAAAATACCAGCAGAGGCTGCTGCTTTCGGGACATCAGCATGCGCGCTGCCTGAACTCCTTCCAACTCGGGCATTTTAATATCCAAAATGACCAAATCCGGTTCTGTCTGTTCGACCAATTGCAGCAATTCGCGCCCGTTGGCGGCCGTGCCGACCAGCTCTACGTCCTGAATTTGCTGCAGCAAATAAATCAGCTCTTCTCTCGCCAATCGCTCGTCTTCAGCTATCACTACGCGTATGGTCAACCATTTTCCCTCCCCGCGGAATGGTAAAGGCGATCAAAGCGCCTCCGTCTGGCTTATTTTTGAAACGAAGATGTGCCTGTGGCCCCAGCAAACGTATCAAACGCTGATTGACATTGTAGACACCGATTCCGTTTCCCGTCGTACTTTTGATCGGCGCTTGTCCCAACTGATTTCGTATCTCTCCGGGTATGCCCGTGCCGTTATCTTCGATTCTGATCTCTACTCCGCTTCGTTTTGTCCGGACGGTGATGCCGATCCAGCCGCCGCTGGTTACTTTTCGCAAACCGTGCTGAATACAGTTCTCGACAAGCGGCTGCAAAGTGCCGGGCGGAATAAACACGTCCAACCGCTCGGAGGCAAATTGGCACGTTATCGTCAGCTGTTCAGCGAAGCGGACCTTGATAATATCCACATACGCCTGCAAATGATCAAGCTCTTGATGAAGCGGGATCAGCTGCGATGCCGTAATTCTGATCGTCAGGCGCATATAGCTGGCCAGCTGGATCGTCATGTGCCGAGCCAGATCGGGATCGACGCGAATCAAGGTTACAATCGAGTTCAGCGTATTAAACAAAAAGTGGGGATTGATTTGCGCCTGCAGCATTCGCAGCTCCGCTTCCCGCATCAGGTTGACCATCTTTTCCGCGATGTCCAGCGTCAATTGATTGGAAAGAAGGTTGCTTAAACCGACTGCCAGCACTTCCTCCACTTTTCTGATCTGTTCCGGCCGTTTGTAATACAAAACCAATAACCCGACCGTTGTCCCCGCCTCTTTGATCGGAATCAGGATGGAAGCGGCCAGCTGGCAATCTTTTCTCGGGCAGGCAAGCTGCTCACGGGACAGTCCAACCTGCACATGTCCGCTGCTTAGCGCTCGGCGGGCAAGTTCGGAATCAAGCCGCTGTCCGCGCAAATGATGGCCCGCTTCCAGTCCCACATGAGCAAGGAATTGCTGCTGATCGGACACGGCAACAGCGGCTGCTTTCAGCTCTTTGCGCAGCAAATTGGCAACGGTCTCCGCGGTCTGCGGAGATAGCCCCTGTTTCAAGTGAGGCAGTAACAGTTCCGCGATCTTCAGGGCGCGTTCCGTCTCGATCGCCGCCGAACGCTCCTCTTCCTGCAAAGCGACGCGAATCATCGTCGTAAAAATCGCAATGGAAATGCTGTTGGTTAAAACCATGGGAATCCCGATCTCGTTGACGATTTGACGGGCGATTTCCGGGGGATTGGTCAAGATCAGGATCAGTGCCATCTGCAAAATCGGAGCAAACATGCCGATGAAAATCGCTTTTGAGGGAGAAATGACTCTTTCTTGCGAAAAAAAGCGGGCTACATAGCCGGCCAACAGTCCGGTCAACGGCGCCGACAAACCCATCGCCGCCGCGGCTGCTCCTCCCATGCCAAGCGCATGGATACCGGCAATAAACCCAGCGCCGAGCCCAACAATCGGACCGCCCAACAATCCGCCAATGACGACCCCGACCAAGGTAGAATTGGCGATCACTTCATCCCGGTTCAATGGCTCCATCCAAAAAGCCGGCATCAGCTGCTCGTCAGCTACGATCACGCCGGCATAAGTTCCGGCGATGCCAAACAAGCCAAAAACGAGCGAAAACGAGACCGCTGTGGATATGCGCACTTCCCTGTCCAACAGTTGGCGAAACAGCGGTATGCGCGTCAAAATAAAGGTCAGCGTCAACAAGATGCCCATCCGTTCGAACAACAGTAAGGTCAATGCCTGCAACCCGGTTTTCTCCTTTCGCTCGGCCAGCATTAGGTGAAGGGCTCCTCTTTCCATTATCCATCTTTCTGGGCGGACAGACAATTCCCCGTCAAAAATTGCATAGGATACAGCCTAGGAATTTTAATTGCTACAAGTGGAAGGATGGACAGCTATGTGTGGAATTACAGGTTGGTTGGATTTTGAACGTGACCTTACGGAAGCAAACGAGCTGGTTCGCAAGATGGCGGAAAGTTTGCGTTATCGCGGGCCCGACCAGGCAGGATATTGGGCGAGCGGACCGGTTAGCTTCGGGCATCGTCGGCTGTGCGTTGTTGATCCTTCCGGCGGTCAACAACCGATGAGCAAACAATACGGGGATGCTACCTATACGATGGTCTATAACGGAGAGCTGTACAACACCGAAGATCTGCGTCAGGATTTAAAACGGGCCGGACATCAGTTCCGTTCCCATTCCGATACAGAAGTGCTGTTGACCGCCTATATCGAGTGGGGTGCCGATTGCGTCCGCCGCTTGAACGGCATCTTTGCCTTTGCCATTTGGGACGAACGGAAGCAAACGCTGTTTCTCGCCCGCGATCGTATGGGTGTCAAGCCATTATTCTACGCCGTTCGGGGCAGTTCCTTCTTTTTTGGTTCGGAACTAAAGGCGCTGCTCGCCCACCCCGAAGTTAAGCCGGAAATCAGCCGGGAAGGATTGGCGGAAATATTCGTGTTGGGCCCCTCGCGCACTCCTGGTCACGGTGTGTTTCATAATGTCCATGAAGTTCGGCCCGGGTTCCATTTAACCGTCAGCAAAGAGGGGGTAAAAACGGAGCGATACTGGGAATTGGTCAGCCGTCCCCATTATGATGATTTGGAGACGACCGCCGAAACGGTTCGCTCGCTGTTGATTGACTCGATTGAACGGCAACTGGTCGCGGATGTGCCGGTAGCCACGCTGCTCTCCGGCGGCCTTGATTCCAGCGCGATCACGGCGATTGCCTCCAGAGCTTTCCAACGGCAAGGCAGAGGGACCCTTCACACCTATTCGATCGACTACAAAGATAACGACCTGCACTTCCAGGCCAATGCCTTTCAGCCGAATTCCGATGCCCCCTGGGTCAAACGCGTTTCCGAATATTTGCAAACGATCCATCATCGCATCGAATTTGACACACCCGAACTGGTCGAATCGCTGAAAACCGCTGTGTTTGCCCGCGACTTGCCAGGAATGACCGATGTGGACAGCTCGTTATACCTTTTCTGTCGGGAAATCAAAAAAGAAACGACCGTTGTGCTGTCCGGCGAATGTGCAGACGAAGTGTTCGGCGGGTATCCGTGGTTCCATCGGGAAGACTTGTTCAATGCCGGGACATTCCCTTGGGCGGTCATGTCAAAAGAAAGAGCGCGCTGGCTTTCTCCTGAATTGCGGGAATATTTGCGTCCGGACGAATATTTGGCGCAACGTTATGAAGAAACTTTGGCGGAAGTGCCGCGTCTGCCCGGCGAAGATCCGACCGAGGCGCGCAGACGGGAACTGTTTTACTTGAATCTGACCTGGTTTATGAATACGTTATTAGACCGGAAAGACCGGATGAGCATGGCCGCCAGTCTGGAAGCGCGCGTGCCATTCTGTGACCATCGCCTCGTTGAATATGTGTGGAATATTCCGTGGGAAATGAAAATGTATGCCGGACGGGAAAAAGGAATTTTGCGCAAAGCAATGGAAGGGATTTTGCCAGATGATGTGCTTTACCGGAAAAAAAGCCCTTATCCGAAAACGCATAATCCCGCCTACACGGAAGCGACCCGCGCCTGGCTTCTCGAAATCCTGGATGACTCCCAGTCGCCCTTGCTCCCGTTAATTGATCAAACGGTGATCCGCGAGATTGCTGCCTCCGTCGGGAAAGCTTCCGGCATTCCCTGGTTCGGCCAGTTGATGAGCACGCCGCAGCTGTTTGCTTATTTGGCACAGATCGATTATTGGCTCAGAGAATATAAAGTAACCATCATCTAACGCAAAAAAACCGTCCTATGGACGGTTTTTTCCGTTTTCCTCACTAGCAAGGAATGCTGTAAGCCAGGTTCTGTCTCTCCCGTGCTGCAAACGGGGAAATCCCCTCGCACCAAGAGCGGTAGTCATCTATCTATGGCATGATCCATGCCATCCGTCCCTCCGTTTGATTCCTTCAGGACGGTTCCCCTACCAAATTTGGGTTTCTCGCTCGCAGGGTTTACCGCGTTCCATCTTCCTTGTCGCCAAGGAAGCTCGTTTCTGTGGCACTTTCAGCGTACTTTGGTCTCAGGGAGAACCAGTTCCGCGCCGTCAGCGAAGCTGTCGCCTCACTGCCCTAGTTTGCACTAGGTACGAACACTCCAGACATCTCAGTCTGGGCGAGCCTGGACTTTCCTCTATCGCCGCCAAAATGACCGCGACAGCGACTACCCGCATTCCTTGCTATTACTATGAATCGGTAACATTTAATTTATCACAGTTTGCCCCACGCGGCAACAAGAACTGTCTGGAAAACAAGCCAAATTGTTCATCTATCTGCACTGTAGTACAATATGGGTAAATGCCAAATCGGGAGGAATCAGCATGTTTTCGATCACACCGGAAGCCGCTGCCCGCTTGTCTGCTTTGCTTCAGCAAGAGCCCGACGCGGACAAGTTGGGCTTTCGTATCAACCGCACCTTGTCCGGTTGCGGCAGCCACGACTACAGTATCTCCATTACCGAACAAAATCATGATGAACTGTCCATGCTTCTGGGTGACCTTCGCTTTTTTTATCGGGAGAGCGATTTGCCGTTTCTCGATGATCTGCAGATTGCTTTGAACCGGGAAACCGGCCGTTTGCTGATCCGCCAATCCACCGCGCCGGAATCTTCTTCCTGCATTTTACCGAACAACCGGCCCTAAACTTGGGTCTGTGCAAAGATGATGACTTAGAAAGGGGTAGTGAATATGCTGTTACTGCCATTTGCCGACAAACAACCGCAAATTGATCCGTCCGTTTTTTTAGCCCAAGGCACAGTTATCTCCGGCGATGTGACGATCGGCGCCGACACCTCCGTTTGGTACAACACGGTTATTCGCGGCGACATCGCCCCTACCCGGATCGGTGCTCGGGTCAGCATTCAAGACAATTCTACCTTGCACCAAAGCCCGGACAAGCCGTTGATCATCGAAGACGAAGTGACGATCGGCCACAATGCCGTTCTGCATAGCTGTATCGTGCGCAAAGGCGCTTTAATTGGCATGGGCGCGATTGTACTCGATGGCGCGGAAATTGGCGAGGAAGCGATGGTCGCAGCCGGCGCGCTCGTTCCACCGGGCATGAAAGTACCGCCCCGGACGTTGGTGATCGGTTCCCCGGCCAAAGTGAAGCGGGCTGTCAGCGAAGCCGATCTGCTAGAGTTGCGCCGGATTCGCCAATCGTATGTGGATAAAGGAAAAACGTATCGCCAGCTGGAGTTATCCCCGCTTCCACGGGACTGATTGCCTGCCGGCAAATGAAAAACCGGTGACTGCTTCCGCAATTCACCGGTTTTATCCTGTTCACGCTTAGGCCAGACGTTGGCAACTCGATACAAACATTTGGTAAGAGCGAATCGCCGTTTCCAAATGCATACGCTGCGGCTCTTTGGTCGTCACATGCTTTTGCAAAAATGCCGACAGCGGGAAAATAAACGGCAAAGCGCGGCGAAGATACTTGTCGCCGGCGATCCAGGCCAGCATGGCCACGGCACCCGCTCCGATGCTCCAATCGAGCGGCAAAAACCAGATCGTCAGCAGAAAAGCAAGAAAAAAGCAGGTTACCATATTGGTCGAACAACCTTCGTTGACGATACTGGCCTGCTGGATTTCCGCCAGCGCTTCCAGTTTCTTTTCTCCCGGATAACTGAACACTTTATGTTCCGCCCCGTGAAATCGTTTTAAACGTTTGGGAAAGACAAAATGGAACCCGGCCATATAGACGAGCACCCATGTCGGATCGACCGGTCCATGGCCTTGCCAAACGGCATAGCTGACATACAGCAGCAAAAGCAAATGGAATACATTATAATACCACGGATGGGCAAACAGGATTCGGTGCCACATTTTCAATAAAGTCCAGATGGTCATTTTCTCCGCCCAGACATGGATAACTCCCCGCTTGATTTCCGCGCAAGCCAATATTTCCCGATTATGAAAAAACACGCCACGTCCAAAGGAGATCCCCATAATCATAAAGCTGCCTCCCGTCTTCCCCTTCTTCCGATAAATAATCAGAGCCTTCTCTATATACGAATCAGCACAGCGTTTGTTTCAATTTTTTCAAACCGCAGCGCGGCTCTTTTTATTGTACCTTGCCACCAATCGCCTGGTAAAGGGCAGGGCAATCAGGAAATACTAAAAAAGCTCCCTATTCGGCAATCCAGCTTTGCCGATGGAAGAACCCGCTGGCAATTCGCCTGAAGGAGGAGTACGATGGGCCGGAGACGCCGACCGTTGGTGGCAGATGCGCAAGATGGGCTCGATCTGTTAAAAGCGCGTTTGCAAAATGTGTTGGAGCCTGAACAGGCGAAATTCCAGGTTGCCGATCAGTTGCACATTCCCTTGAAAGAAGGGGATAACGGCGATTTGGCCGCGCGGGACGCCGGCCGCATCGGCGGCAGACTGGGAGGCAGCATGGTCAAAGAAATGATCCGCTCGGCGCAACAACAACTGCTTCAGAGACAGACAGACCGCGGAAGATAATCTCCGCGGTCTGTTTCTATCTGAGCCGTTGTATTTTGCTCCGGGTGATTTTCGGCTGCCCGACTAACGATCGGCTGATTCGATTGAGTCGATGAAACGAATCAAACATTTGATCCAACACATCCACCAGCTCACGTACTTCTCCCACTTTTCCCCGTATCCCGGTAAAGTGATGGTGAATCGAATTCTTGTCTAGCCGTACCATCGCTTTCACCTCCTCCACACGCTCTTGTATAAACCTATGCGGCGTGTGCGGATGTGGGGAAGAAAACATCGCGCCCAATTTACTGTAATTTGTAGAGAGTCGGTCGGCGATCGGCGAATACGGGGATTTTCCCGCGCACTTCCTCCGCCAGCGAGAGGTCAAGCTCAGCAAAGATGATCTCTTCCTGCTGCAATCCTTCTGCAAGGACTTCCCCCCAAGGATTGATTACCATCGAATGGCCGCAAAACGTATTGTTTACGTCTTCCCCCACACGATTGCAGGCAACGACAAACATCTGGTTCTCGATCGCTCTGGCAATCAACAACTGGCGCCAATGATTCAGGCGCGGGTGCGGCCACTGTGCACAGACAAACAATACGTTGGCTCCCTGCAGCGAATACGTTCTGATCCATTCCGGGAACCGGATATCGTAACAGATGACGGAACTGACTTTATGCCCATCCAGTTCGTATATACCGGGCTGCTCGCCGGCACTTAAATATTTCTCCTCATCCATCAGGCGAAACAGATGGATTTTGGAGTATCGGCCAACCTGCTGACCTTCCCGATCGAAAACATAGGTCGTGTTGTACACCTGATCGCCGATGCGTTCCGCAATCGATCCGCCCACGACAAAGCTATGTAATTTGCGCGCCGCCCAACTGAGCAACGCTTTCGCCTGTTCGCCGTTTTCGTCGGCGATTTCATCAAGGCGTTGCAAATCGTAGGCGGTGTCCCACAGTTCCGGCAACAAAACAACATCGGGCTGTTGTTCGCTTTCCGCCAATCGTTCCACCAGTTTTCTTACTTTTTCCCTGTTTTCTTCCGGCTTCCCAAATGACACATCAAATTGCAATAAGGCAGCATTCCATTTTTGCGACATCCCCACTCCCCCTGCTTCCGAAGTATATACAGCTATCGTAGCTTTCCCGCCGTTTGAGTTCAAGCAAAAAAAATAACAGGAGAGCGAGCTGCTCTCCCGGTTGCCGAACTATGGAGTCCGGCGGGGACGTTCCAAGCGGTCGAGGCGGTTGTCAAGGTTGGTCAATTGCCGGTCCAGCCGATCGATTCTCGTTTCCAGCCGATCGACCCGATTCTCCAGGCTGGTGACGCGCCGCGACAGACCCGTTTCCGGCTGCGGAGAAGGAATTCCCGGCTGGCCTTGCGTCGGAATAAACAGCGTTTGCCCAATATAGAGAATATAGGGGGGAGTCAAATTGTTCGCTCTGATGATTTGCTGAACAGAAACGCCGAAACGCGCAGCAAGCTGATTAAGCGTGTCGCCAGGTTGTACCACGTAATTCATCTGGGTGTCACTCTCCTTTGGTGGTCAGTCGCTACTAAGCTATGCATACCAAGATGTTGGCGTAATCGAGCAAAGACACATTTGCCGCATTTTGGTTATCCCCCCATAAAAAAACCTTTGGCTGCCATTCCCAACAGCCAAAGGTTCTGTTTGAAGCGATTATTTGAAAACCGGTTCGGCAAACTGAGCCAATTTTTCCAGCGAACTTTTGGATACATCGGCATGCAAACTGTTGCCGTGGGAATCCATCGTGACAATTGCCGCAAACCCTTTGACGCGCAGATGCCACATCGCTTCCGGAATCCCGAATTCCATGTAGTCGACGCCCTCCACCTTTTCAATGCAATCCGCATAATATTGTGCCGCACCGCCGATTGCATTCAGATAGACACCGCCGTGTTCCTTCAACGCCTGCAGCGTTTTTGGCCCCATGCCGCCTTTGCCGATGACGACGCGAATGCCAAATTTCTTCATAATCTCGCCTTGGTAAGGCTCCTCCCGAATACTGGTCGTCGGTCCAGCCGCTTTCACATGCCATTCGCCGGCTTCGTCCTTCAACATCACCGGTCCGCAGTGATAAATAATTCCTCCGTTCAAATCGGTCACACAGTCGTTGTCCATCAAGTATTTATGCAAAGCATCGCGGCCGGTATGCATCAAGCCGTTGATGATGACCACGTCGCCCACTTTCAGGCTGCGTATCTGCTCTTCGGTGATGGGCGCTTCCAGCACGATCTCATTGCGTGCTTCCTGCTTTTCTTCAGCAGCGGCAGCTGTCGACAGATCCATCGCCACTTCCTGATCCTTGTAGAGATACTGTTTAATCTCCCCTGTGACCGGATCGATCGTCACGCCTTGACGACGGAATGCCCAGCAGTTGTAGGCGACGGAAACGAAGAAGCTGGCCGGCAGCCGGTTTTCTACACCAATTTTGCAGCCGAGCAGTGTCGTATTGCCGCCAAAGCCCATTGTCCCGATACCGAGTTTGTTGGCGGCTTCCATAATATAGTCTTCCAGTTGAGCCAGCTCCGGAATCGGATTCACATCGTCGACACGCCGGAACAACTGATGTTTGGCCAGCGCATAGCCGGAAGTGCGGTCGCCGCCGATGCCAACGCCGATGAACCCGGCGCTGCATCCTTGTCCCTGCGCTTGATAGACGGCATGCAGGATACATTTGCGCACGCCATCGAGATCGCGTCCTGCTTTGCCCAATCCCTCCAGCTCGGTCGGCAGGGAATACTGAATATTTTTATTTTCACAGCCTCCCCCTTTCAGGATCAGCTTTACTTCAATTTCATCTTTTTCCCATTGTTCAAAATGAATCACAGGCGTACCTGGTCCCAGGTTATTGCCGGAATTGACGCCGGTCAAGGAATCAACGGAATTGGAGCGCAATTTCCCCTGTTTGGTCGCCTCGGCAATCGCTTCGTGAATCGCTTTCTTCATCTCGATCTGGTTGGCACCGACCGGTGTTTTGATTTCAAAAGTAGGCATCCCCGTATCTTGACAGATCGGCGAGACATTTTCTTCCGCCATTTGAATATTGCGAGCGATCGTGGAGAGCGAAAGCGCAGAGCGCGTTCCGGCATCCTCTTTCAACTTCGCAGCATTGATCGCCACCCGCACGTCAGGCGGCAAATACGTCGAGGTTTCGGTAATCAACTGAAGCATGCTTTCTTTGAACTTTTCCATTTATGTCGCTCCTTTTTGAATAAAGAACTTGGCCCTCCCCGCTAGCGAAGAGGCCTTCTTGATGCGCAAGCAATCTTCTAAAACGCTTACAGCCAACGAATGGAATTTGCGAGAATTATTATAACATACTTGCATCTGTCTGTCCGCAACAATGACCGCCAGTCGCAGGAAAAGCTGAAACATCTGCGGCCGCGCTGCGTCCAACCTGTAACAAGGAGGTGTTTGAATTTGCAAAAACGCAATCTGCTGCTCCGTATATGCGTTTGTTTGCTTGCATGTTCGCTCATTTGCACCGTAACTTCAGTCTCGCCGCTTCCGGCAAATGCCGCCGATCAACCGCTGCCTGTCCTCGGTTCGGCAGAAAAACTGCGCGAATTATTGAAAAACGACCTTGGCACCCCGGCTCTCGCTTATCCGCCCCCTATTTGGACAAAGGAAAGCAGAGCGACCGTGATGGCGCCCGCTGCCTCTGTACAAACAGAATCCGCCGCCTTTGCCGGAACCAACCTGCAGGTTGCGGGGGTGGATGAAGCTGATCGGGTCAAAACCGACGGCCAATATATATATCAGGCGGCCGGCCGGCAGTTGGTCGTAACCCGGGCAATCCCGGCGACCGATCTGAAAGTGGTCAAAACGATCACGATCCCTGGGGATGAACTGGAACTTCGCGAATTGTTCGTCGACCAACAACATTTGGTGGTGCTTGGCACTTCTCGGAATGCGAAAGTCTCACCGCTCAGTCCGATCGCAACGCGAGTGCTGATCTATGACAAACGCACGCCGACCGCACCCAGGCTGGTTCGCGAGTTGGAAGTGGAGGGGATGTACTTGTCGTCACGAAAAATCGGCAATACACTTTATTTTCTGACCAACCGCTGGCTTGACCTGCGTCTTCTCTCGGCTGAAAACACGCAAACGGCGGCGCTGCTTCCCGCCTATCGCGACACAGCTCAAGGCGAGCGGCAGTTGCGATTGGACTACCAAACCATCCGCTATTTTCCCGACGCCATCCAGCCGAGCTATTTGGTTACAGCCGCCGTCGATCTGGCCAGACCCGAGCAGCCAGCCGCGATCAACGCCTATTTAGGTGCGGGAGAAGCCGTATACGCCTCCGCTGGACATTTGTATGTTACGGCACAGCTCGAACCTGTCGCCAAACCGGTCGGTATATGGAGACGGGGGGTTCCCGTCCGCAAACCGATGTTGCGCCAAACCGTAATCTATCAATTTTCGCTGACGGATGATCAGATCGTCTATCAGAGAAAAGCCAGCGTCCCCGGCGTTACGCTGAATCAGTTTTCGTTAGACGAACACAACGGCTTCCTGCGAATCGCCACAACCGCTGATACGTTTCAAGATGGACAATATTCAACGGAAAGCAATCTGTATATTCTCGATCAACAGCTGCGGATGGTCGGCAAACTGGAGCATCTCGCTGTGGGCGAGTCGATCTATTCGGTACGCTATACCGGCGACCGGGCTTATCTGGTTACGTTTGAACAGGTCGACCCGCTCTTTGTCATCGATCTGCAGCAGCCAGCCACCCCAAAAGTGCTCGGCAGCCTGAAGATCCCCGGGTACAGCAACTATTTGCATCCGTATGACGAGAACCACTTGCTGGGCTTTGGCAAGGATACGGTAACAGCGGACAATGTCAGCTACTATCAAGGAATGAAGGTTGCTTTGTTTGACGTCTCCGATGTGGCGCATCCGATTGAACAATTCAAACAATTGATCGGCGATCGCGGCACAGATTCGGATTTGCTGAATACCCATAAAGCACTGCTGTTTTCCAAGGAGAAAAATTTGCTGGCCTTTCCCGTTACGGAGCTGGAAACCGCCTCAAGCGAAGCGGCAGGCCCTGTCTGGCAATACGGCCAGTTTGCCTTTCAAGGAGCCTATGTCTACCGGCTGGATTTGCAGCATGGCTTCCAGCTGCAGGCGAAAATCACACATCTGCAGCAGGAAGAGAAGACAAAACCAAGTTCGTACCGGTATGAAGACTCGCGGGCAATCAAACGGCTGCTTTACATCGGCGACGCGCTTTACGCGGTTTCCGACAGCATGATCACCGCTCACCGCCTGTCCGATATGAAGCAGCTCGCGTCCGTTTCCTGGGAGCCGCTGCAGTGACCAGGCCGTCCCCGCCTCTACCCGACTCGTCTCTTCTGTGTTAAGATGAAAGTACGCCTATTTTAGAAAGGGTGTAATCCGCTATGGAATTACTAAACCTCAATGTGCTCTCCACTTTATGTGGCATAGCGGCCGTTACCATTGTCGCTTTTATACGTTTGCATTGGCCATTCCGTTATCAATATGTATCGGTTTTGTTCAAACGAAACCCGGAACGGGTCATGCGTATTCTCGATGCATCTTACCGGAAAAACAAGAGTCGCTCCGTCGCTATGTTGGATAAATCGACAGGCGAAATCTTGGCAGGCAATTTTGAGTTGGCCGAAAATTTTGTTGCTCAAGGGTTGACCGTCTGCAAAGAGCATCCGTCGTTGTTCAATCGTGCGCTGATCCATTACTTGTTTTACAATTTGGCGATCGCCTATTTTTATCAAGGAAAATACGATAATGCCCTTGAACTGGCCTTTCGCGTTTACCAGCGGGACCGTTCGTTTACCAACGCATTGGGCGTGATCATTTGTGCCCATGCCCGCATGGGAGATTTGGGCAATGCTTTGGAAGCATATCATCATTTGCCCAAGAAAAAAGCGCGAATGGAACTTCAGCTTTTTTGCATGGCCGAAATCGAAGCGGCCAGCGGAAACTTTGACCACGCCGTCAATCATCTGCGCAAATTGATGACGCTGCACTATTCTGTTACGATGCATTTACCAATGAGCGAACTAGAAAAACGGCTGCAAGAATGGACAAAAGCCTCTACCCGTGTCGGGTGAGGCTTTTTGTTTGGTTCAAGCATCGGCTGTCAATGTTGTGATAATGGATTGTAAAAATGGCTTGATCTCCCCTTGCAAAACCGGCCCGTGTCCGGTAGCGAGCATTTCCATCGGCCACTCCATCACCGCGCGAAGCCCCTGCACAAATGCTTCGATCCGCTCCGGTTCCCGCTCTTTCCAGCGGCCGATAAATTCCAGATACGATTGCCGATGCTCCGCTTCAAACCCGACAACGTTGCCGATCGGTGCCGAGAAAAAACAAAGATGATCGCCGATAAAGCAAATTTTGCTCTCTTTGTCGTAAAAAGCGACCGACCCTTCGGTATGGAACGGCAATTGCTTAAATTGCAATGTTTGCAGATCGCCGCTGTTGCCCATGAACGTATGGCCAAACAACGTTTGCGAAAAGTCATCGAGTTCATAGTAATCATCGAGATGAATCCAGTTATTGCGAGAAGAAAACAACTCAGCGTTGCCAATATGGTCAGCATGGCGATGTGTGAAAAAGGCGGTCACTTCCGAGTTCTCTTTCACCCCAATTTGCTGCAGAGCCTGTTGGAAGTAGGGGCGATGTTTCCGTAAATGGGAGTCAATGAGCACAAACGTATCTTTCTTGGCGATAACGTAGCTGTTGATAAAACTTTTCCAGGCCGGTTCATAGATGATGATTGCCCAAACATTGCTAGCTAGTTGTTTTGTAAGATTAGACACGCTCCCATTCCCCTTTCTTTTCCATTTTTGCCAAACCGGTAGCTGATATGGAATTCGGATTGTTTTTTGGTTTCGAACAAAAATTCTCTTTCCTTATTATACACGAAATCCGAAAGAAAGGTCAGAATCAGAAAAAACGGGATCAGCCCGTCTGTGGCTGCGACTGATGACTGATCCGCAAAAAATACTGTAAACCTGCAATGGTGAGCAGGCCGCCGACGATTTGCATTGGAAAAATCATCTCCCCCAGCAGCAGATAAGCGAGAATCGTTGCGCCAACCGGCTCCCCCAGGACGCTCATGGAAACTGTGGTTGCTTTTACATATTTTAGCAGCCAATTAAAGACCATATGACCAAAAACGGTTGGCACTATTGCCAATAACAAAAAGATTCCCCATTCGCGAGCAGGATACCCCAGCATCGCCGTTCCCGTCAATGCATTGTATAGCGCAAACGAGCAGCCGGCAATCAAAAAGACGAGCAGGCTGTACAGAGAGGATGGCACCTCTTTCAACAAAGCCTGTCCTAGCAGCATATGGATCGCTACGGCGACGGTTCCCAGCAGGGAAAGAAAATCGCCCAGCAACTGCTTGTCCGACAAGCCGATGTCACCCCAACCGATCAGCACCGCGCCCAGAATGGCAATGGCCATGCTCAGCGACGCTCGGGTCCCCGCCTTCTCTTTAAAAACAAAAAAGGCACCGACCATCACAAACAGCGGTTCCAAGGCCATGATGATCGTCGAACTGGCCACCGACGTCAACCGCAGGGAACTCATCCAGAACAGAAAATGAGTGGCTAAAAAAAGACCGGACAAACTCAAGCGCAGCCAGTTTCGCTTGGAAATGCCCGATAGTTGGCGGCGATATTTCCACAACAATGGTGACATCAGGAGTACCGTAAAAAACATGCGATACATTCCTTGGACGGAAACGGGCGCCTCTGACCATTTGATAAAAATCGAAGAAAACGAGACTGCAACGATCCCCAGTATGATCGGAAGCAGCAGCGGTACCGGACTTTTTGTCGTATTCAAGTTGTCATCACATTCCTTCGGGTCAATTGTCAAACAAGTTGTTGCGTTATGTGCCAATGGAAATCCAGATTCGTTCGTTTTCTTCCTGCGTATGGATCGGAACCCCAAAAAATCCGCTTAACGTCTCGGAAGTGAGCAAGCTTTTGGTTTGTGCCGCTTGGTAAACGCTGCCGTCTTTAATCAGCAGCGTATGGCTGAAGCACGGCAAAATTTCTTCGATATGATGCGTAACATACAGCAGCGTCGGCGCTTCTGGCTGTTCCGCGATCTGGCTGATCACCTCCAGCAGTTGCTCACGGGCCAGCAAATCCAGTCCGGTGCACGGCTCATCAAGGATCAGCAACTTCGGGGAAGCCATCAATGCCCGGGCGATCAGCACTTTTTGCTTCTCCCCTTGCGACAAGGTGGCGTAAGTCCGTCCGACCAAGTGAGAACAGCGGAAAAATTCCAGCAATTCCAGCGCTCTTGCCCGGTCCTCGCCGGTTGGCTCCGTATATAGACCAATCGTGGCGAACTTGCCGCTGACCACGATTTCTTGCGCACGATCCTGCCCATGCAAATTAACTTGCAAGGCAGAACTGACCCAGCCGATTTGCTTTCGCAATTCGCGCAAATCGACTTCGCCAAATTTATGACCCAAGACGGAAACTTCCCCTTTTGTCGGCCAAATATGACCCGTGATCAAATTGAGCAAGGTCGTTTTGCCGGAACCGTTCAAGCCGACCAGACACCAATGTTCGCCTTGTTTCACCTGCCAGTTGACATCGCGCACAATCACGCGCTCATCTCGTTGCCACGACACATTTTTTAGTTCAACTATCATCCTTCCTCACCTTTCCCTCATTGTACGAACAGTCTGACTCTTATAGAGTATACACGTCCCTTTTGCATAGCTCAATTGTTTTTCCCGAAACAAAAAGGCAGCATCCCTGCAAGGAGCTGCCCTTGTCGCCTGACTAGTTGTTGAGCGAACACGCAACCGAACGAAAGCTTATGCGCGAAAGCGTGCCAACGCGTGCGACAGGTCTTTCGTCTGATCATACACCTGCTTATAAAGTTGATAGAGCGCCCGATAACGCTGGACGTTGTCCGCGATCGGCCGGTAGGTTTCCACGACTTGCAGGAAGCGGTCGGCGCAAGCCTGCAACGAAGCGAACCAGCCGCACCCGTAAGCCGCGATCATCGCTGCTCCCAGCGCCGGACCTTGTTCACTGGACAGTTTGACGACATCGGTTTGAAAAATATCCGCCTGCATCTGCAGCCATTCCGCATTTTTCGCACCGCCGCCAATCGCCACCACTTCGCGAATCGGCTTGCCGCTGTCCTGCAACAGTTCAATCGTTTGCTTGAGCGAAAACGTGATCCCTTCCATCACCGCGCGGGCAAAATCAGCTTTCGTATGTTTGGAATCAATCCCGATGAAGCTGCCGCGGATCGCGGCATCAGCATGGGGAGTCCTTTCCCCGGTGATATATGGGGTAAAGAGCAGGCCGTTCGCGCCGATCGGCACCTCGCCAACACGGGCCAGCAAATGATCCATTTTCTCTGTCTCGGCAAACGTCTCACGGAACCAGCTCAGGCTGTGTCCGGCCGCCAAGGTCACCCCCATGGAATAGTAAGCCGCTTCCTCGGCATGGTCAAAGCAATGTAACTGTCCGGCAAACTGTACATCCGCGCTGCGCTCATATGCCAGGACAACGCCGGATGTCCCGATGCTGCACAGCGTTTTCCCTTCCGCCAGCACGCCAGCCCCGATCGCTCCGCAAGCATTGTCCGCTCCGCCGGCAAACACCTTGGTCGACTTGGCCAGGCCGGTCATTTCAGCGATTTCCGCCGTAATCGTGCCGACGCAGGCATGAGATTCGACAAGCGGCGGACAAATCTCCAGCGGAATATCGAGCTGCTCGCAGATCTGCGGGCTCCACCGCTTGGCTCCGACTTCCAGCAGCAGCGTGCCCGCGGCATCGGAATACTCGCTGTTGAGTTTACCGGTGAGCCGAAAGCGCAAATAATCTTTGGGCAGCAAAAACAGTTTCGCTTGTCGGAACAATTCCGGCTCGTGCTGCTTGACCCAGAGCAGTTTTGGCAAAGTAAAACCTTCCAACGCCCGGTTTTTGGCAAGCTGCAGCAAAGTTTCTTCCCCGATCCGTTCTGTAATGAACCGGCATTGTTCCGTCGTCCGGGTATCATTCCACAGGATCGCATGCCGCAGTACCCGCTGCTGCTCGTCAAGCAAAACTAATCCGTGCATTTGGCCGGAGAAACTCAGTCCCTCAATCTCTTCCACTCGCCCCGGAAAAGCGCTGACAAGTTCCGCCAGCGCCTCCGTCGTTTTCTTTACCCAAAGCTCGGGGTCTTGTTCACAGTGACCATCCTTTTCCTGGAGCAACGGATAGGAGCGGGACACTTCCTGACAGACTTCCCCCGCTTCATTGACCAGCAACAGTTTGACACCGCTCGTTCCCAGATCAATTCCGATCACATATCTCATCGCATACCCTCCTACGCCCGGGTGTTCACATCCAACAAATATTGATTAATCAGCGCCTTCAACGATTCCTGCTTGCCCGATTGATTGCGGATTTCGCCCAATTGCAGAGCGTGCTGTTCCAACAGTTGAAAATTGGCCCGCCCTTCGACGATATCGAGCCCAATCCCGTGGCGATAGCTTTCATAGCGTTTGGCGATAACCTGTTCCAGCGCTTGATCTTCCAACAGTTTGTGGGCAACTTTCAGGCCGATCGCAAAGCTGTCCATTCCAGCGATGTGGGCGTGAAACAAATCTTCCAGTTCAAAAGAGCTTCTGCGCACCTTGGCGTCAAAATTCAATCCGCCCGCTCCCAGACCGCCATTGCTGAGAATTTCGTACATCGCCAGCACTGTTGTATACAGATCTGTCGGAAATTCGTCCGTATCCCAGCCGAGCAGGACGTCTCCCTGGTTCGCATCGACGGAACCAAGCATCCCGTTAATCCGCGCAAAACGCAGTTCATGTTCAAACGTATGCCCCGCCAGTGTGGCATGGTTGGCTTCAATATTAAATTTAAACCGGTCTGCCAATTGATATTTTTGCAAAAAGGCAAACGCTGTGGCGACATCGGTATCATACTGGTGCTTGGTCGGCTCTTTCGGCTTGGGCTCGATCAACAGTTGTCCGGTAAAGCCGATTTCTTTTGCATAATTGGCCGCCATTTCCATAAAGCGGGCAAGATTATCCAACTCCAGCTTCATATCCGTATTGAGCAAAGTTTCATATCCTTCGCGGCCGCCCCAAAATACATAATTTTCCGCTCCCAGTTCCTTGGCGATCTCCAATCCTTTCTTCACCTTTGCCGCCGAGTAGGCAAACACATCGGCATTGCAGGCCGTGGCGGCTCCATGGACAAACCGGGGATGCGAAAACAAATTGGCAGTATTCCAGAGCAACTTGGTTTTGCTCGTTTTCATATAATCTTTCAGCATCGCCACAATCACATCGAGGTTTTGATACGTTTCCCGCAGATTGCCGCCTTCCGGTGCGACATCGACATCGTGGAAAGTAAAATACGGCACATTCAGTTTTTCAAACAGTTCAAAGGCCGCTTCTACTCTTGCCTTGGCTGCATCCATACTGTCGTAGCGGTCCCACGGCCGCGGCATATTGTCCGACCCGAACGGATCCGTCCCCTTAAAGGTGAACGTATGCCAGTAAGCGACGGAAAAACGCAGATGTTCCTCCATCGTCTTCCCGCCGATCTTTTCCTCGGGATTGTAATACTTGAAGGAAAGCGGATTGGTGGAACGCGCGCCTTCGTATTGGATTGGGGTTACGTTTGCAAAGTATGCCATTAAAAATCCTCCCTTTCGTTTGCTCGTCGTTTTTTCAAGAGTAAGTATAGAAGCATCATGCCTGACGCTTGCTGCTGATATCGATCCAGACGGCCACGACCAAAATCAAGCCTTTGACGATATATTGCCAAAATGTTTCGATATTCATCATGCTCATTCCGTTGTCGATGCTGGCCATGATCAACGCCCCGATGATCGCGCCGACAATGTTGCCCTTGCCTCCCATCAGGCTGGTTCCGCCGATGACACAGGCGGCGATCGCATCCAGCTCATAGTTGCTGCCCGCGCTGACGGAGGCTGCATTCAAGCGGCTGGTCAGCAGTACGCCGGCAACTCCCGCCAATGCCCCCATCAACACAAATACATACAGAACGTTTCGCTTGATGTTGATCCCGGACAACAAAGCCGCTTCCACGTTCCCGCCGATCGCATAAACATACCGGCCGAAAGACGTTTTCACGGAAATAAACAAGACGATGGCCGCCAGACAGACGACGATCAGCAACGGCAGCGGAATCCCGTAATAGCGGTTCAGCATGTAGGCGATCAGGCAGATCAGCAGCGAATAGAGCGTTGCCTTGCCATAATCGATCCAGCCTGGCACCGGGAGCAGCCCAACCTTTTGCCGGCGACTCCGCTTGCGGGCCGTCCCCATAAAGAGCAACACCACCGCCAAGCCGGCCAATCCATAGCCCAAGGCATACGGAAGATAACTGTTGGCGATCAGCTTGAAGCTGTCTTCCAAAGGAGCGATCGTTTGGCCTTTGCTGATCCCGATCAGAATCCCGCGGAAAACGAGCATCCCGCCAAGTGTAACGATAAAGGCGGGAACAGCGCGATACGCCACCCACCAGCCTTGCCAGGCTCCCAGCAAAGCGCCGGCAGCAATCGCCACCAGGACGACCGCGACCGTGCTCCAGCCGAACCAGACTTGCAGAATGGCGGCAACACCGCCGGTCAAGCCGACGATCGAGCCGACAGATAAATCAATGTGACCGCCGACGATGACCAGAGTCATGCCAATCGCGAGGACGGCCACTACCGACATTTGCGTGAACAGGTTGGAAACATTTCGCGACGAAAGAAATTCGCCATCGGTGCAAATGCCAAAAATCAGTAACAGCAGAATCAAAGCAATAATAAGCGCATAAGATTGCAAATCAAACCGGAAGCGAACCTGTAATCGTTTGGCCGGGGTCGCCTCCACCTTTTCAGACAGCGGATTGTTCACGGTTTTTCCCTCCTGTTGCACAGGCCATGATATTTTCCTGGGTGGCATCCTGCCGGCGGAATTCTCCCTTGATCGTTCCCTCCGCCATGACGAGAATCCGGTCGGACATCCCCAGCACCTCTGGCAATTCGGATGAAATCATGATGATTGCGACTCCTTCTTTGGCCAGTTCATTCATTGTTTTGTAAATTTCATATTTGGCTCCGACATCGATTCCGCGGGTCGGCTCATCCAAGATGAGAATTTTCGGCTGATTGATGATCCACTTGCCTAACACTACTTTTTGCTGATTGCCGCCGCTCAGTTGCCCGACCTTTGTCTGCAGGCTGGCCGATTTCAACCTCATTCTTTCCATGATTTCCATTGTTCTGGCGACCTCGGTTGCCTGATCAAGAATTGGGCCTTTCATCAGCTTCTTCAATGCGGCCAGCGTGGTATTTTGGATAATGTCCATCCCCAGCACGAGACCATAGCGTTTGCGATCTTCCGACACATAGGCCAACCCCGCGCGGATCGCATCAGACGGATTGCGAATTTGGCTCACTTTCCCCTCGATTCGCACGATGCCCTGTTTTTTGCCCGGCAATGCGCCGAACAAACTGGTAAACAGTTCGGTCCGCCCGGAACCCATCAGCCCGGCTATGCCCAGTATTTCTCCCTTTCGCACCTGGAACGAAACTTGCTCAATCAGTTTCTTTCCCGAGTCAGCCGTAAATGAGTAGTTCTCCACCTCGAGGATGTTGTCACCGATGTCCCGCGGCTCATAAGGAAACAGTTCGCTAAGCTGCCGGCCCACCATTTGGGTAATGATCCTTTCCTGGGTCAGTTCGGCGATCGGGGTGGACCCGATCGATTGGCCGTCGCGCAGAACCGTTACGGTATCGGCCAACTCCATCACCTCCCCCAGCTTGTGGGAGATGTAGATGCAGGTTACGCCTGTTGCTTTCAACTCTTTCAAGATTCTCATTAAGATCGCCACCTCATGCTCGGTCAAAGCAGCGGTAGGTTCATCGAGAATCAAAATTTGCAGGTTTCGCGTTAATGCCTTGGCAATCTCGATCAGCTGCTGTTGGCCAACGGATAACTGCTTCACTTTGGTTTGCGGGTCCACATGCAAGCCGATTCGGTTCATCCAGCGCATCGCCTCGGCGTAAAGCAAATCCCAATCAATGACCGGCTTGCGCATATAGTCATGGCTGAGAAACAAATTTTCGGCAACAGTCATCTCCGGAACTAGCGCCAGTTCCTGGTAAATGATGGCGATTCCCGCCCTTTGCGATTCGATGATGTTCTTGAAACGAACCGGTTCCCCATTGAGCAAGATTTCCCCCTCATAGGTAGGATGGGGATAGACGCCGCTGAGAATTTTCATCAGCGTTGATTTTCCCGCTCCATTTTCACCGCACAGCGCGTGAATTTCCCCTCTGCGCACAGCAAAGGAAACTTGGTTCAGCGCACGTACACCCGGAAACTCTTTGGTAATACCGATCATCTCCAGCGCATATGGTTCCATCTGCCTTTACCTCCTGGTGTGTTGAATAAGGAGAAAAAAGGGGGAAACACCATTTCCCCCTGTGATCAGCCCGCCGGATTACGGACGGGGTGGACGCTGATCTTCCGGAATATTTTTAAAAACATCGTCATAGGAGTGGAAATTGTCCTTGATGATCGTATCCATCACATTTTCTTTGTCGACCATAATCGGAGCCAGTTTGATGAACGGTACGTCAACCTTGCCGTTGTTGACGGAACCATCCGCTTGCACTTTTTCCTTTTTCGCCAGTTGCACCGCTACTTCGGCACATTTGGTGGCAATCTCGCGAATTGGCTTGTAAACCGTCATCGACTGGGTCCCTTCAACGATTCGCTGCACGGCAGCCAAGTCGGCATCCTGGCCGGAGATAACCACTTTGCCGGCCAAACCTTGGGAAGCGAGCGCCTGAATCGCGCCGCCGGCCGTATTGTCATTGGAAGCAACGATGGCATCGATTTTGTTCTGGTTTGCAGTTAAAGCGTTTTCAATAATGCTTAACGCTTCGGAAGCCTGCCAGTCTTTCGCCCACTGGTCCCCGACCACTTTGATGTCGCCTTTGTCGATCAGCGGCTTGAGAATGTTCATCTGGCCTTCCCGGAACATTTTGGCATTGTTGTCGGTTGGCGACCCGCCCAGCAGGAAATAGTTTCCTTTTGGCATTTTCGAGACCAGATATTCGGCTTGCATCTCGCCGACCTTGACATTGTCGAAGGAGACATAAGCGTCGACCTCGCTGTTGTTGATCAGCCGGTCGTATGCCAGTACAGGAATGCCTTCTTTTTTGGCCTGATCGACAACTGGGGTCAACGCGTCGGAATTGTTGGCGATAATCACCAGAACGTCAATTCCTTGGGAAAGCATGTTTTGAATTTGCGAAAGCTGATTGGCGTCATTGCCGTTGGCCGATTGCACCAGCACTTCCGCCCCCAACTCTTTTGCTTTCTCCACAAAAATATCACGGTCATGCTGCCACCGCTCCAACGTCAAGTCGGATACGGACAAGCCGATCTTGATCGCATCTGTTTTTGGCGCTTCGGCTTGCGCACTGTTTTGATTGACACTGGAAGCGTTTTCATTTTTCGCAACATCCTGCCCACACCCCGCTGCAGCCACTGCCAGCACAACCGTCAAACCGATTTGCAGAAACACTTTCCACAACCTCTTCATGACCCTTCCCCCTAATACTCTATTTCAAATGATTTCCTTATTTCAGATTATACTGACCATTACTTAGTTTGTCTAGTGGATAAACTAAGTTTTTATGTTACAATAACACTCAAGAACTTCCTGTCACTTTGGCCGCAGTGTGTTGAAAGGATGAAAAACGTCATGAAAACGACTTGGAATCAGCATATTGTCAAAAAAAACAACAAAGCGCTCGTCTTGCAAACCATCATCGAACAAGCTCCCGTCTCGCGCGCGGATGTCGCCTTGTCCCTCGGCTTAAATAAAGGGACAGTTTCTTCTTTGGTAAACGAGTTGATCCATGAAGAACTGGTTTTTGAATCCGGTCCCGGCGAGTCGAGCGGCGGCCGCCGTCCGGTGTTGCTGCTGTTTAATCGGGAAGCAGCCTACTCCATCGGCATCGATATCGGGGTGAATTATTTGCTTGGCCTTCTCACCGACTTGCAGGGCAATATTATCCAACGGGCCCATCTCGATTACGATGATTTGCCGTGCCAAGAGATCATTCAACTTGTCAAGGAAATGATTCGCTCTTTGCTCGCCCAAGCGCCGAGCAGCCCGTATGGCGTCGTTGGCATCGGCATCGGTGTTCCCGGCATTGTCGATATGGAAGGAAAAGTATTGCTCGCCCCCAACCTCGGCTGGAAAAATGTGCAGTTAAAAACGGAAATTGAGCGGGAGTTTCAGTTGCCGGTGATCATTGACAACGAAGCCAATGCAGGCGCTTATGGCGAGATGCGGTTTGGCGCCGGCAAAGAAACCGACAATTTGGTCTATATCAGCGCGGGCATCGGTATTGGGGTAGGGATGATCTTGCAAGGCAGTTTGTATCGTGGCAGCAATGGCTTTTCCGGCGAATTGGGGCATATGGTGATCGAATCGAATGGAAAAGAATGCCGCTGCGGCAGCAAAGGCTGCTGGGAACTGTACGCCTCAGAACAAGCTTTGCTCAAAGAAGCGAGAAGCTCCGCCCTGCTTCCATCCAGCGGAAAAGAGCTGTCGCTGGAAAAACTGATCCAGTTTGCACATGCACAGGATCAAGCAACGATTCAGCTCTTCGATAAAATCGGCTTTTATCTCGGAATAGGCATCAATAATATTTTGAACGGCTTAAATCCGCAAACAGTGATTATTGGCAATCGCCTGGCCCTTGCCCATCAATGGTTGGGGAAACCGATCGAACAAGTGATCCGCAGTCAGACCCTGTCCTTTCACCAGGAACATGTGCAACTGAAATTTTCCGATTTGTCCTATTACTCCACCGCTTTGGGGATTGCCGCCTTTTCCGCAGAAAACTTCCTTACCCAAGACCAATCGTCCAAGTCATGAAATCGAATGCAGCAGCGGCGCTGTCCCCTCCGGAGACAGCCGCTGCTTGTTTCATTGTCTGGCCTGTTGGCGTTGCTGCAATACTTCGTTGATCAAAATCACACCGTGGGAAAAAGTCGTTCCGCCACCGTATGCTCCGGCAACGGCAACCGTTTCGGCAATTTCCTGTTCGGACGCACCTTCGCTGAGCGCCCCTTCCATATGATACACGATACAGTGCTCATTGCCGCTGAACAGCGAGATCCCCAAAGCTGTCAGATGTTTGTGCTTCACTGACAGTTCCCCCGCTTCGAAACAAGCGTTGGTGAACTGATTGTAGGCTTGCATGACATTGGGCATCACTTCCCCGAAGGAGCGCAGCCCTTCCCGATACTGATTGGCCAAAATGTGCTCCTGCATGGAACATCCTCCTCTTTTCTCCAAACTCTCCTTTATCCTCCCACGAAGCGGACTGCTTCATGCAACGGAAACGGGAATACTACTGACACAAACGGCAAACAAAAAGGGGCGATGTTGGTGATTCGGTTGGGTTATGCCTGTATCAGCATGGCTACGAAAAACAACCCGAACAAAAAAACGACGGTCAAACAGCTGGAAAAGCTGACGCCGGCCGAACGGCTGAAAAAGCTGCGAAAAGTGCTGCAAACCAACTTTTTTAACCTGATGGATCTGTTGGCGTATAATCTGGAACAGAACATCTTCTTGTACCGGCTGCCTTCGGAGTTTGTCCCGATGGCAACCCATCCCATTGCTGCCGACTGGGATTGGGCAAGCGAGTTTCTGTGGGATTTCGAAAAAGCCGGCGCCTACATCCGCGAGCACGGGATACGCCTGACTTCCCATCCGGGCCATTACAGCATCCTCAACTCCCCCAACCCGAAAGTGCTGGAAGCAACCGTCAAAGATTTCGCCTATCACGCCCAGGTGTTTGACCTGATGGGCCTTGACGACAATTCCGTCCTGGTCACCCATGTCGGCGGGGTTTATGGAGACAAAGCATCATCACTTGCCCGCTTCCAGGAAAACTTCGCCAGCTTGCCGGAATCGATCAAGAAGCGGCTGGTCGTGGAAAATGACGATACGTCCTTTACCATGCGCGATGTTCTGGAATTGTGCGAAGCCCTCTCTGTGCCGATGGTGTTCGATTACCACCACCATACTTGCGCGAACGAAGGGGAAAACTGGCTGGATTATTTGCCGCGAATTCTTGCAACATGGGGAGACCGTACGCCAAAGATGCATTTTTCCTCCCCCAAATCGGAAAAGGAGTTTCGCGCACACGCCGATGAAATCGTCCTTGAAGATTTCTTGGCCTTTGTCGCTTCGTTAAGCGACTATGATGTCGACGTTATGCTGGAGTGCAAAAACAAAGATACCGCCTTGCTCAACCTGCGGGCTGGGTTGACGGCCGGCAGCTGCCCAGTCGGTTAAACCAGAGCAAAAAAAATACACCGCTTCCCAACGAAGCGGCATATCTTTTCCGGGGGCTTCCTATGTTAGCTGGAGGAGGAAGAAGAACATCCATCCACGCTGCATGTGCAATGGGAATGGTTATGGGAATAGGAATGAGAATAGCTGTCGTAGCTGCTGGATTCAGGATAACATTTGCTGTAATAATGATGCATTCTTTCTTTATGATATTTGTAGTATCGGCGGTATTTGCGGTACTTTCGATGGTGGCGCGGGTAAGCTTCCGTTTTTTGTTTGAAGTATTTCATCCATTCCAAGTGAAAATGGTATTTGTTTACAATATTGATATTAATGTTGGGCAAGGTCAGTTTCGGCAGCGGCTTTGGCATCGGTTTCGGCATTGGCATTGGCTTTGGCGGCAGCGGAATCTCCTTTTTGGGAATGATCGGCACCGGCACCATCGGAACTTCCTTCTTCGGCATGACCGGCGGATGCATCGGCACCTCTTTTTTCGGCATGACCGGCGGCATCGGCACTTCTTTTTTCGGCGGGGTATAGGGCACTTGCGAACTTTCTCTTTTTTCCAACCTACTCACACGTCCTTTCTGGTGAAATCGCACAGTACATGGTATGACACTTATCCCCGGCAAGGCACGACACCTGCCCAGCCTTCCCAAAAAAGTCGCGCCCGTTTTTTGGTCAATCGCCTTTTTTGTTACCTATTGACACCCGAATAACTTATACTACAATGGAAAGAAATACTGTCAGCAGAATCAGGAAGCGAGGATGGCCATGCGCAGTCCATGTCAACTTCAACAATCCATTCATCATAGATCTGGAGTAACCAGTCAAGGGGTTAGGAATTATATTCCTAACCCCTTTTCTTTTGCTTCTCTGCTCTGCTAAAGGAGGAAAATATATGGCACCCCGCATATTTGTTGATGGCAATCAGTTGACGATTGAACAAGTCGTCGCCATTGCCCGAGATTTTGCCCAGTTGGAATTGACCGAAGAAGCGCGACAAAACATCGTTCGGTCCCGCCAGATGGTGGAAACGATGGTTGAACAACAGCGGGTCGTGTACGGCATTACGACCGGCTTCGGAAAATTTTCCGATGTGGTCATCCCAGCCGAGGAGGTCAGCCAGCTGCAGGAAAATTTGATCATGAGCCATGCTTGCGGACTTGGCCAACCTTATCCGGTTGAAGTCGTCCGAGCGATGATGGCTCTGCGCGTCAATGCTTTGGCGAAAGGATATTCTGGCATACGCCCGCAAACCGTTCAGTTGCTGATCGATATGTGCAATCTCGGCGTTCATCCGATGATTCCCCAGCAAGGTTCTTTGGGGGCAAGCGGCGATTTGGCTCCGCTCGCTCATATGGTACTGGTGATGCTGGGCAAAGGAGAAGCGGAATACAAGGGAACACGCATGGCCGGAGCTGCCGCCTTGCACGCCGCCGGGTTGGCGCCGATCCAACTCCAGGCCAAGGAAGGACTTGCCCTGATCAACGGCACCCAAGCGATGACCGCCTTGCTTTGTTTGTCTCTGTACGATGCCCGCAGACTGATGGAAAACGCGGAAGTTATCGCCGGGATGACGATGGAAGCTCTGCGCGGCATCCGCGACGCCTTTGATCCGCAGCTACATGCGGTTCGACCGCATCCCGGCCAGCAGGAGTCGGCCCGTAAAATGCTGCTGCTGCTGGAAGGCAGCGAACGAATTACGTCACAGGGCCAACTGCGTGTGCAGGACCCTTACAGCCTGCGTTGTATCCCGCAAGTTCACGGTGCCACACGCGATGCCCTGGAATACGTCTGGACGGCGGTTACCCGCGAGTGTAACAGCGTCACGGACAACCCCGTGTTGTTTTCCGATACGGGAGACGTCATTTCCGGCGGCAACTTCCACGGCCAGCCGATGGCGTTGGCCGCTGACTTTTTGGCTATCGCCATGGCGGAATTGGCCAATATATCCGAACGCAGAACGGAACGGCTGGTGAATCCGCAGCTGAGCGGATTGCCCGGTTTTCTCACCGAGAAGGGAGGACTGCATTCCGGCTTCATGATCACCCAGTACGTCGCTGCCTCGATCGTTTCGGAAAATAAAGTGCTTTGCCATCCCGCTTCGGTCGATTCCATACCTTCATCGGCCAACCAGGAGGACCATGTCAGCATGGGAACAACGGCTGCTCGCAAATTGCGGACGATCGTGGACAATGTGAGGAAAGTGCTGGCGATCGAATATTTGGCAGCCGCCCAGGCGATTGATTTTGGCGAAGGACGACTAGGGCGCGGCACGGCACAAGCTTACCAGCGCATTCGTCAGGAGATCCCGCGCTTGCTGGAAGATCGCGAAATGCATCCTGATCTGGCAAAAGCGGAACAGCTGCTGCAAAACGAATGGCTTTGGACGATGTAACTGGGCGAAAAAGGCACAACCAAATCATTTTCGCGTAAAGCATGCCAACTGCGGCTTTCCTTTGCGAAAGTTCATGACAGCAAAAACCTGCTCCTCATTTTTGAGGGGCAGGTTTTATTTATATTTCTTTGGTGATATTCAGTTGCTGAATAAACTGTTCGGTCGCATCGCGCCGTTCTTTGCGCATCGCTTTGCGATCTTTGGCGGTATTAAACAGGTAAATTTCCTCTTCCGTTTCCGGTTGAATCGGCGGGACTGGAGTCGGCTTGCCATTTTCGTCCAGTGCGACAAAGGTCAGAAAAGAAATGGCCGTGAGCTGGCGTTCGCCCGTCCGCAAATCTTCAGAAATGATCTTGACGAAAATTTCCATCGAACTGGTTCCGGTTGAGGTGACAAATGCTTCGACGCAGACGGAATCGCCCATTTTCGCCGGATTGAGAAAGTCGATCGAGTCGAGCGAAGCGGTTACTACCGTTTTCCGTGAATGTCTGCTGGCCGCGATCGCTGCCACTTCATCGATATAGGCCATCATCGCCCCGCCAAATGCGGTGCCAATGTTATTCGTATCCGTAGGCAACACCAGCGATGCCTGAACCGTTCTCGATTCTTTCGGGGTTTTTGGTTTCATCCTTCTTGCTCCTTTTTCCGCTTTTATTCTAAAAATAGCATAGATCTCCATCATTTTGAACGATGGGGTTTTTCTTCCTATACACTAAGATACCCGAAACACGCGATCAAGATGAGGAGGCTTGCGGCACATTATGATTCTCCATAATATCCTTGAGCGTTTCTGCCACCTCCGGACCAAAAGCTCCGCCAATAAAAGCAAGTCCCCATAAGTAGGCCGGCCGGTAATCCTCGATGGCGAAATGTTCCGGCGCGAGATGCTCAGCCGCTTTCCTGCGATCCTTGCTAGCGCAATAAAAGTTGTCCAAATAATCGCTTCCCCAGCGAGAAAAAGCGGCTGTATCCCGCGTCACCGCAGTAATCAGAATTTGTTCGTCCGCCTGGATCAGATCAAGCGGATACAGCTGGCAACTGAACGGTTTCAACGGATACAGTTCATGCTGATGCGCCTCGGCATATGCGTGGATCGAGCAGCATTTTTTGCCGTCAATCTCGGTATAAAACAAGCAACTGCCGTGACGCAAGGCCAAATTTCCGGGGGTGCGGCTGCCCGCTTCCCAAATTCCTTGTTGGTTGACTTGTTTTTTGACAGCTTCACTCAGATAAAGTTCAGCGATAGCCGGTGCTGTCTGTTCCAGCGTCGCCCGTTGCCAGTCCGCTACGGCATACGGCTGACCATTTTCGCAACACGTCTCCCGATGAACGTGCAAACAATGAAAGCAATCCAGATTGAATGGCGCGAGCAACGCTTCCTGGTCAATCAGATAGCGCCCGACGGCGATAAGCCGCTCCCGGTGACGCTTTATATATTTTTCACAGTGATATTGCTCTTTTTGAGTCATCCGATCAGGTGTCCCGTAATAGGAAAACTTGCTGTTTTTGCTCATTTCGTCAAAACCAGCTCCGCCTCGGTGCCAAAAATACGGAGCTGTTCCTCCTCGACCGAACCTAAATCCGTTTCTTCTGCGGGTAATTCCATCAATATTTCCACCTTGTCGCCATCGGTTTCAAACTGAAGCCACAGGTCTTTTTCCCCGAACTGGTTGTCTGTCAGTGTTACCTCCAGCAGACGGCCGTGAAACTGCGTTTCTTCTTCGTCCTCTCCTTCTGTGTCCCATTGCGTAAAACTGATTTCAGCTTGAGCGGCAAATTGCTCACGCAGCAACTGCAGCAGCTGCTGGTGCGAATGAATCTCCATAGTCTGTTCCTCCATTGTCTTTACGACGGTTTGGTTCTGCTCGTTCTATCGGTAATCTTGCCCTTGTCTCGGCAATCGATGTATTCGACAGCGAACTCTCCATATAGCGAAATCATTATATCACAGCCCCCACCCGCTTGCAGAATGGAGGATAAAAAAAAGGTCTCGCCTGTTTTCCCCTCAGCGAGACCTGTTGCAATCCGATTGTATCTGTCGTTCTCACGTTATAACCGTGAACTTCTAACCAGTCTGATTTTTTCCGCCAATCTGTCCATTATCACTTCGAGTGAGCTGATATCTTCACTGAGATCATACTCGTTGATATTGATCCGCAGGACGGGACACGTGGAAAAATTGCGAATCCAATGCTCGTAACGCTCGTACAAGTCTTGCCAATACTCGATTGGCGTTTGCTGTTCCATCGGTCTGCCCCGTTCCCGAACCCGTTGCAAAATTTCTTCGAAGCTGCCCTCCAGATAGATCAAAACATCCGGGTGCGGAAAATACGGTGTCATCACCATCGCTTCGAACAATTGCGTATACGTTTCGTAATCCTCCGGTGTCATTCGCCCTTGTTCGAATAACATTCTGGCAAAGATTCCGGTATCTTCATAAATGGACCGATCCTGAACAAAGCCGCCGCCGTAATCAAACATTCGCTTTTGCTCTTTAAAACGCTCCGCCAAAAAGAAAATTTGCAAATGGAAGCCCCAACGGGAAAAGTCTTGATAAAATCGGCTCAAATATGGATTGCCGTCCACTTTTTCGACCGAAATGCGAAACCCGAGCAAATCGGCCAGCGCTTTGGTAAACGTCGATTTGCCGACCCCCACCGTTCCGCCGACCGTAATAATCGCATTGTGGGGAATTCCGTATTTTTCACGCATCTCCGTGTTTCGATATTGTGACATGTAATCTTTAGCTCCTTACCCATTTATGAATACTCGTTCTTTTCAACCTGCGTCTGTACCGCATTCCGAACCTGATCAAGGATAAACCGCCGATCCTCCGGTTTATGTACAAAATCGAGATCGTCGCATTGAAACTTCAGAACAGTCGTCTCCGGATGTCTCAGCTGGAATTCTTGCATAAACCGCTCATAGTCGGCAATCAGATTTTCCATGTAGGTCACATCCATATTTTTTTCCATTTCACGTCCCCGCTTCGCAATCCGCTGCATCAATGTATCGATTGACGCAGTCAAGTAGACGATCAAGTTCGCCTGCGGCAGATCGCTCGTCAGGATGTCATAGATTTTCAAGTATTTGGGCAAATTACGGGAATTTAAGGTCCGTCTGGCGAAGATCGTATTTTTAAAGATATTGTAATCGGCTACCACCGAAATGCCCTTGTGCAAATAATTGTTCTCAATATCTTGCAGTTGTTTGTAGCGATTGCATAAAAAAAACATTTCGAGTTGGAAACTCCATTCCGAAATATTTTGGTAGAACTGACTCAAGAACGGATTTTCATCTACAATCTCCAACAATAGCTCCAGCTGCAGCTCCTGGCTGATTGCCTGTGACAAAGAGGTTTTTCCAACGCCGATTGGCCCCTCCACGGTAACGAAAATTGGCTTCATATAAAATCGTAATCCTCCCCGGAATATCAAAGCGATTTTCATTGTACCATGCTTGTCTCCATTTGTCGAAATGAACCGTACTTGTCTGTTCGCTTATATTCTTGTATTCCGATGTGGTAAGATGTAATCAAGTTTGTGTGGAAAGGGTGTTTGCTAGTGCGTATCGCCAATCATATGGGGGAATTGATCGGACAAACCCCGGTCGTACGATTGCGGCGGCTGGCCACGGAAGAGATGGCCGCTGTTTATGTGAAACTGGAAAAATTTAATCCGAGCGGCAGTGTCAAGGACAGAGCCGCTTATCATATGCTGACCGAAGCGGAAAGAGCGGGCAAATTGCAGCCCGGCGCAACGATTATTGAGCCGACCAGCGGCAATACGGGAATCGGTCTGGCGATGGGCGCTGCCGTCAAAGGCTACAAAGCGATCCTTGTCATGCCCGATACGATGACCCGGGAGCGCATTCAGCTTCTGCAAGCGTACGGGGCCAAGGTCGTCCTGACGCCTGGCGCGGAAAAGATGCCCGGCGCGATTCGCAAAGCGGAGCAATTGCTGCGGGAAATTCCCAACAGTTTTATGCCGATGCAATTTGAAAACAACGCCAATCCGGAGATTCACCGGTTGACCACAGCCAAAGAAATTTTGCAACAAATGAATGGTGAACTGGACGGTTTTGTTGCCACCGCCGGAACAGGCGGAACGATTACCGGCACCGGAGAAGTGCTTCGCCAGCATTTGCCCCAGTTGCATATCAGCGTTGTCGAACCAGCTGGCTCGCCTGTCCTGTCCGGCGGGCAACCCGGTCCGCATAAGCTGGTCGGAACCAGTCCCGGCTTCATTCCCCCGATCTTGAATCAATCCGTTTATGATGAGATCGTGCAAATTACCGACGAGGAAGCATTGGAAACAACACGCCTGCTGGCGAAACGGGAAGCGATCTTGGTTGGACCTTCTTCCGGCGCGGCCGTCTATGCCGCCTTGCAACTGGCGAAGAAATTGGGGCCAAATAAAAAAGTGCTCGCCATCTGTGCGGACAGCGGCGAGCGTTATCTTTCGATGGAAGAACTGTTTACCGGCGAGTAAGCGTATCTGCTTCCAGCACGTGTTCCAGATGATGCGCGTCAAATTCCAGCTGCTCCAGCTGAGCCTTTAACAAGTGCTCGCTTCCGAAATCGCCGGTGTTGGCCACCAGGCGAATGACGTCGCGGTAGCGGACGATAATTTCTTGATAAGCCTGCAGATCATTTTGCAGCATAAACCGCAAATCAAATACCCCTTCCTCCTCGACCGGAAAGACACAAAGTTCCTGCTGTTTTCGCGGGGAGGAAATCGGGTAAGCGGCCAGCACCGTAATTCGTTCGGCCAAATCATCGGCCAGCTTGAGCAATCTTGCCGCAAACTCGTCCAGCATCTGGTGCAAATCGCGGAACTGAGGGCCTTCGACGACCCAGTGATGCTTTTTGATTTGATGATACAATGTGTAAATACTGGCTAACAAAGGGTTCAGCGCATCGCTGACTTGTTTGGCCTGCATTGTATCAAAACGGATCGGGTTTTCCTTGACTTCCCCGATTTTATGCAGCATCCCCTGATAGGTTTGGGTTCCTAACATGTGCCCATCACCCTCCATTGGTTTAGCCCTATTTTGACCTCAAGTAAAGTACTCAATACGCGCCTGGGGAAACAGCCGGGCGATCTCCTTTTCCAAATGGCCGCGCAATGCGTGGGCCTGCAAATCAGGATAAATATACTTGCCTTTGCCGTATTTTCCCCATTTGTACTTTCGTTCTTCTTCTTCCATTCGCAGTTTTGTTTTGGGATAGCGCTCCAAAATCAATTTTTTGGCTACCTTCGTAAATCGATGCTGGATCAGTTCAAAGGTCAGATCCTGCTCGGCCTCGGGAACCAATTGTTGTTTCAACCTTTCCAACAGCTCGGTATATCCCGCTTCCCATCCGTCAAACCAGTACAACGGCGCGAGAATGAAGCCGAGTGGATAGCCGGCCTTGGCCACTTTTCCCGCAGCCTCAATTCGCTGCGCAAAGCTGGATGTCCCTGGCTCAAAATTTTTGATCACATAGTCGGCATTCATGCTGAACCGAAACCGGGTATGTCCATTATGTTCGGCATCGAGCAAAGAATCGACATAATGGAATTTGCTTACAAATCGCAGGCGGCCATACGGTTGTTTGCCCATGAATTCAATCGTCTTGCGCAAATTTCCGGTAATATGCTCAATGCTGAGCGGATCAGAGGTACAGGCCGCTTCGAAACGGGTAATCTCCGGCGCCCGCTCCTGAATATATTTTTCTGCCTGTGCCAAAATTTCGTCAGTATTGACATAAACCCGAATATACGGCTTCGTTCCAATGTTTGTATTCAAATAACAGTAATGGCAATGGGCTGCACAACCGGTCGCCAAGGGGAGCGCGTATTCGGCCGACGGTTTGGAAGGCTCGAATTTCAATGTTTTGCGCACGCCGACAACCAAGGTCCGCTTCGCGTTGCGATATTGCTCAATCGCGGTTTCCCCTGGGATGCCGCGCACCTGATTGTGGCTGGTCGTCATCCGAATGGGAATTTCCGCGGCTTGGTACCGCTCAAACAACTGTTTCCCCAATGGATAGTCGAGAGCTTGCGGTTCAAAAAAAACCAGATCGGGCGTAAAGGGTTTGTCGGTTCGTGTCGGAGCTGTTTTCGGCCGTTCCGGTGCAATGGTCGCCATTCTTATCCCCCCTTGCGCTTAGTATTCCACATTGCTTGCGGAAAGCGTACGGAGATGTTTGGTTAGGCCAGCGTCTTTTTGAATTGGGCCAACAATTCTTTCGCGCGGCGATGAGATTCTTTCGGCACTTGCAAAATGTAGAGGACGGTCGCCCGTTTGTTCCGTTTCAGCTTCAGTCTCACGCGCACTCCGTTGTTCTCCAGATACACGCGGCATTCCTCGGCAGCCCGCGGAAAGCCATAGGACCGATGCAGCGAAATCCATTTTGTCCACATTTTTACCGCCCCATTTTTCCCTTTTACCATACGATAAGCGCAACCATCCGCGGTGGTTCATCAAATAAAAAAACTCGCCCGGCAAACGGGAATGCTGGTCACAGCCCTTTCCCCGTTTCCGAACAAGTTTCGTTATATCGACAGCTTAATCGCAGCCCAGTGATTCGTTGGACCGTGTCCACGCCCAATTCCGGGCGCCGTCGCAATCGCTTCGATAATAAAGCGGTTGGCTCTCTCCATCGCCTCA
The DNA here is from genome assembly GCF_016908525.1 of Brevibacillus fulvus. Lineage (GTDB taxonomy): Bacteria > Bacillota > Bacilli > Brevibacillales > Brevibacillaceae > Brevibacillus_G > Brevibacillus_G fulvus. The sequence continues at coordinate 33,741 of NZ_JAFBEB010000001.1, read as the reverse complement.
TACACCGTGCTTCCCTTGGCCAGCTCTGCGGTCAATGCTGCCGAGAAAGTGCAACCGGTGCCGTGCGTATGCTGTGTGTTTACACGTTGGTGGACAAAGGTGAAAAACTGCTCCCCATCATACAGCAAGTCGACGATTTCATCGGCCGGCAAGTGCCCGCCCTTCATGACGACATGTTTGGCCCCCATGGCGACGATCGCTTTGGCCGCTTCTTTCATTTCCGCTACATTGCGAATCGGACGTCCCGTCAGATGTTCCGCTTCCGGCAGGTTGGGCGTTACAATCAGCGTATAGGGCAACAGCTTTTCCACAATGGCTTTCACTGCCTCGTCCAACAGTAATTTTGCGCCTCCCTTGGCGATCATCACCGGATCGACCACCACGTTCTTTACTTGATGTTGACGAATTTGCTCCGCAACCGCTTCGATAATCTCCACGTTAAACAGCATCCCGGTTTTCATGGCATCGACACCAAGATCTTCAATGACCTGTTGCATTTGGTTGGCAACCGCCTCGGCCGGCAACGGATAGACCCCGTGTACGCCAAGCGTGTTTTGTGCGGTTACCGCCGTCAATGCACTCATCCCATATACATGAAATTGATGAAATGTTTTCAAATCGGCCTGAATCCCAGCACCGCCGCCGCTGTCAGAACCGGCTACCGTCAGTGCTTTCGCCAAGTTTCCCATCCGCTTCAGCCTCCGTTCTGTTGTAAGCTGTCTATGGCTACCAGTATATCACCAGCTTGTCAGATTCGGTATAATATCTTGAGAAGGCAAAGAAAGGACTGTTGGCCATGACCTACCGCACCATGTTTATTTTGACGGTGTTCATTCCCACCTGCATTATCGGCGGGTTTGAATATTTGCGTCATCATTTGCTGCTGCCATACATGTCGATGGAATACGGCAACCTGTTGATTACACTGCTGACCCTCGTCCTCTCTTATTTGTTCGCCTCCTGGATGTTCAGCTGGATCCGGCAAATGAGCGAACGGTTGGCAGCGGAACGTTCCAGACGAGCCGTCTATGAAGAACGGGAACGACTGGCTCGCGAGCTCCATGATGGCATCGCACAATCGCTCTTTTTCCTCAATGTCAGTCTGAAGCAAGGCAAATTGGAGGAAGCCGGGCGGGCGATCTCCGTAATGGACACCCAGGTGAGACAAGCGATTTTCAATCTGCGCTCGTTGCCGGAGGAGAGCCAGTCTTTATGCCAGCGCATCGACAAATGGCTGGCGGACTGGAGCGCGCTTTCCGGAATCGACGTCAATCAAGAGCTTCACTTTTCCCCCGGTTTTTTTACACTGACTGAGGAAATTCAAATATTTGGCATCGTTCAGGAAGCGTTTGCCAATATCCGCAAACATGCGGATGCCAGCCAAGCTTGGCTCTCCTTGCTCACAAAGCAGGACGGCTCATGGGAATTGCGGATTGCCGACAATGGCAAAGGCATTCGGCAAGGGCGGGAAAAACCGCAAAATTATGGCATCACGATCATGCAGGAGCGCGCTCAACAGATAAACGCCGCCTTTCAGCTTGTCGAGTCACCACAGGGCGGAACGGAAATACGCCTAACTGGCAAAAAGGGAGAGAAGCGTTCATGATGATTTATCGCGTGCTAATTGCCGATGACCATCCGATGGCACGAATGGCCATTCGCAGTTTGTTGGAACAGTCCCCCTCTTTTCAAATCATCGGAGAGGCGGTAGACGGTGTGGAAGCGTTGCAGTTATGCGAGGAACTGCAGCCAGACCTGCTGCTGGCGGATATCCATATGCCGCGCTTGAACGGTTTGGAGACAACCCGTGAAGTGAAAAAAGCATTTCCCCAGATCAAAGTGGTCATCCTCAGCGTATCCGATGATGTCGCCGATTTGATCACCGCCATCCGCTACGGTGCACAAGGGTATTTGCTGAAAAATTTGGAACCGGAAGACTGGATCAGCTATTTGCATGCCCTCCTGGAAGAAAATGCGGAAATTCCCAAAGAGATGGCCAGCCGTTTGCTGAACCGGTTTCAGTCGGTTCCGCCGGTAGATGAGCCTAATCTGGAGCTGCTTACGCCGCGCGAGAAAGAAATCTTGCAATTGGTCGCCAACGGCCACACCAACAAGGAGATCAGCAGTCAACTGCACATCGCCGAAAACACGGTAAAAAATCATATCAAACATATCTTGGAAAAATTGCAGCTGTCCAATCGTGTGCAGTTGGCAGCATATGCGGTGCGCAACGGCTTGCAAGACCCGCAATAACGAAACATCCCTCCAGGCCATCCAGGTGACCGGGAGGGATGCTTTTCTTGGTTTCTTTTAAAAAGCCCATTGTCCTTTGCGGAAAATCGCTTCCCTGTTGCCTTCAGCGGTTTCTCCATCAATGTCCATCTCGCCAGAACCAATCATAAAATCGACGTGGGTGAGGCTGTAGTTCAATCCGCGCTTGTTCAGCTCTTCCTGCTCCAGATCCGCGCCTCCCTCGATGTTGACCGGATAAGCGTTGCCAATGGCCAAATGATTGGAGGCGTTCTCGTCAAAAAGCGTATTGTAAAAGATCAGGTTGGATTGAGAAATCGGCGAATTATGCGGGACCAGCGCCACTTCTCCGAGATAATGCGAACCTTCGTCGGTCTCAATCAATTGTTTGAGCACCTCATAGCCGGTTTCAGCCTGAAACTCGACAATTCGCCCTTGTTCAAAACGAAGTGAAAAATTGTCGATCAAATTTCCGTGGTAACTTAACGGTTTCGTGCTGCGGACCACACCGTTAACGCCCTCTTTTAACGCTGCCGTATAGACCTCTTCGGTAGGAATATTCGCCATGAACAGTGTCCCCTGAGAATTATAGCCGCCGCCGCCGATCCAGACATGGCGTTCCGGAAGCTCGATCGACAAGTCTGTCCCCGGCGCTTTATAGTGCAGCTTCCGATACTGTTTTTGATTTAAGTAATCGACCTTCTGATTCAGTTTGGCATGATGCTCCATCCACGCTTGAATCGGATCGTCCTGATCGATGCGGGTCGCCCGAAAAATCGCGTCCCACATCGCATCGATTTGCTGTTCGGCGGGAAGCTCCGGAAAGACCAAAGCAGCCCATTGCGGTGAAGGTACAGCCACGATCGACCAGCTCACCCGATCCGCCATCGTATAGCTGCGAAACTTGTACAACGCTGTTCCCGCCGCCTTGCTGGCTGTGGCAATTCGCTCCGGGTCAATCCCTTTCAACAGATTCGGATTGAAAGAGATAATCGATAAAAATGCTGCACCTTGTTCGGCCAGCTCCTCGCGCGCCTTTGCTTTCCACCACGGATACTCTTGAAAAGTTTCCGCTGGCGCCAGTTCATACTTGATCCGGGTTAATTCATCATCGGTCCATTCGATCTGTACATCCTTGGCCCCCGCTTGATACGCTTTACGCGCAACGCGTCGAACAAAATCCGCTGAACCTAACGGAGCGGTCACAAACAAAATTTGCCCCGGTTGGATATTCACGCCTATTTTAACCGCCAGTTCGGCATAACGTTCAAGCTTCGTTTCAAATGCTGTCATGATGTACCTCCTCAATTCGGGCTTTCGTCTCAGTTCCCACGTCTATTATAGCAATTTTTTCCTAGTTCCGCGGACCGTTTGATGGAGTTTGACCCAGGTATTCTTCCAACGTGAGATTTTGCTCCTTGATTTTTTGGGCAATCTCTTTGCCGACGTAGCGGATGTGCCACGGTTCATACTCATACCCGGTAATGGCTTCTTTTCCTTGGGGATAGCGGATAATAAAGCCATATTCGGCAGCATGCTGGTCAAGCCACAGCGCTTCGCTGCTTCCGGCAAAGCAGTCTTCCGCAGCGCATCTACCGTCAATCCCGGATACATCGATGGACAGGCCGGTTTCATGTTCACTCGCGCCCGGAACGGCACTGTACATTTTCGCCTTTTCCTCTCCGTCCTTTTTTACATAGTGTGCAAACAAGCTTTTTTGCGTATTGTAGGAACGATACGCCGAAACGCCGGCCAGCAAGACACCATCCCGCTTGGCTCCGGCAAACATCTCTTCCAGAGCTTTTGCAGCCTCCTGGCGCATCATTCTTTTTTCAATTTTATCCTGAAAAAGAAAGGGGACATCAGGATAAACCAGATCCGCAGGTTTATAGTCGGGTGCCAAGGAGAACTGCTTGTTGATTAGCACCGTTATACTATCAGGATTTGTGACCATTTGCGGAGCAGCATTCGCTGTGTCGTCGTCAGGCTGGTCAGCAGCCGTCGCTTCCGTCGGCTTGTTTTGTGAGGTCGATTCGGTTTTTTCCTTGCCCGCCTCCGTTTGTCCATTTTGCTCGGTTGAGGCAGCCTGTTCCGTCGAAGAATCGTTCGCAGCGGATGGCTGCTGTTCCGCTTGTTGGACTGGAACCGCCGCTGCTTGCTGTGCCTGGTCACCGCCCAAACCGGCAAACGGGACTTCACATCCAGACAAGGCTGTCATGGTTGTCGCAAGAAACAGAGTAATCGATAGCGTTTGAAACTTTTGCACAAAGTAACCTCCTTAATCATTTCGCCCGGCAAACCGGAACGCACACGCTCGAGATTGCCGCGCTGCCCTGCTTCTCTTCAACTGGTGCAGGGAAAGAAAAAGGCTGCCCCATTCACATGAGGCACCCCTCATAAGCAATCTGACGACAGCTATTATATCAAAGTTCTTCGCCGACGTGTCATCATTTTGGAAAACAGCCCGTTTTCTGCAAATTGTTCAGCGGTTCCTATTTCCTTACTCTCCCCTTCTGGAACAGTCCCAGTGGCAATCCGGGACGGCGGAGTAATCCAGCAAAAAAAAGTTGCCGAGAGTTAATCTCGACAACCTTTCATCGGAAGTTTGCCAGAGGCATCAGTCTTCCATGGTAGATGTGTCGCCGGTTGGCAACCCAAGCTCCCACGCTTTCAAGACGCGGCGCATAATTTTACCAGAACGCGTCTTCGGCAATTTGTCGCGGAATTCGATTTCGCGCGGTGCGGCATGCGCAGCGAGTCCTTCCTTCACAAACTTGCGAATCTCTTCCATTAAGGCGTCACTTGGTTCATAGCCGTCCCGCAAGGCAATAAACGCTTTGATGATTTCGCCGCGAACAGGATCAGGTTTGCCGATCACCCCGGCTTCGGCAACAGCAGGGTGCTCCACCAACTTGCTTTCTACTTCAAATGGTCCGACCCGTTCACCGGAAGTATTGATCACATCATCGATCCGCCCTTGGAACCAGAAATAGCCATCTTCATCTTTGTATGCCGAGTCTCCGGAAATATACCAGCCCGGAACGTAGAAATACTCTTGATATTTGGCCGGGTTTTTCCAGATTTGGCGCATCATCGACGGCCAACCGACGCGGATGGCCAGATTTCCCATGCGGTTGGGAGGCAGTTCATTGCCCTGATCATCCAAAATCGTGGCATAGATGCCTGGAAGCGGTTTGCCCATTGAGCCCGGCTTGATCGGCATGCATTTGTAGTTACAGATCAACTGTCCGCCGGTTTCCGTCATCCACCATGTATCATGGATGCGCTGCTTAAACACTTTTTGCCCCCAATAAACCACTTCAGGGTTCAACGGTTCCCCTACGCTCAACACATGCCGCAGCGAGGAGAGATCGTAGCGTTGAACAAGCTCGTCGCCCGCTCCCATCAGCATCCGGAAGGAGGTAGGCGCACTGTACCAAACGGTCACTTTGTATTTTTCGATCGTACGGTACCAATCATCCGGCGTAAATCGGCCGCCGCGAATGACGCTCGTTGCCCCGTTCAACCACGGTGCAAAGATACCGTAAGAAGTCCCGGTCACCCAGCCTGGGTCGGCCGTACACCAGAAGATGTCATCATCTTGCAGGTCGAGCACCCATTTCCCCGTTTGATAATGTTGGATCATGGCGTTGTGAACGTGCAACACGCCCTTCGGTTTTCCGGTGGAACCCGATGTATAATGCAAGATCAGGCCATCTTCCCGATCGACCCATTCGATTTCAAGCTCGTCTGATACCGCTTTCATTTCTTCATGGTAGCTGATCACGCCAGCCGGCAAATCCGCTTGTTCACCGACAACAATCACGTGCTTCAAGTGCGGCAGGTCCGCTAACGGAATTCGCGGCAACAAGGCTGGTGTCGTCACAATTGCCACAGCTTCGCTGTCCTGCAAGCGGTCGCGCACGGCCCCTTCCATAAATGCTTCAAACAGCGGTCCGATGATCGCCCCCACTTTGATTGTCCCTAAAACGCTTACATAAAGTTCCGGAGTTCGAGGCATAAACACAAAAACGCGATCGCCTTTTTGAATCCCCAGTTTCCGCAAGACATTGCCAAATTTGTTGGACAATTTGCTCAAATCGGCAAATGTATAAGATTCATCCCGCGTTTGGTCAAAATAATAGAGAGCAACTTTGTCGCCTTTTCCCGTTTGCAAATGGCGGTCAATTGCTTCATATGCCGTATTGATCTTGCCGGTTTTGTACCAGGAGAACTCTTTTTCCACTTCGGACCAGTCAAAATGGTCGTACGTTTTCTGATAGTCCTCAAGATTAAAGTTTCCTTCGGTTGGTGGGATGATTTCTACCTTCATACATTCACTCTCCTTGCGAATTTTATCATCTGTTCTCTTGTTTTCGCGTTCCCATTATGTTGTTGAAGAGTAAACCGCATCCTATAAAATTTGATCAAGCCAGTTCTGTCTTTCTCCTCCATCATACCATTTTTCTGGGCATTTGACATTCCCAAATTCTCCAAAGAAACTGAATTTTTCGCTTCTGCCGAAGGCGCTCCCAGTAACTGCTTATGAATTTGCCCGTTATTTTTAGTATAATAGACCGTACTGCAACACGAGATTACTAGATTTGAGGTGAACAAGCGTGACCATTCTTATGTTGGTAGTTGTCCTGCTCTTCCTTTTATTTTTCCGCGCTTACCGCAATACTTTTCAGGCAACGATCAATTATATCCCGGTTGTCGTGCACACGTCTGCCGAGAATCGCACCGAACCGTTTGCTCCCCTGCAAGTGCTGCATTTGTCCGATTTGCATATGGAAAACATTTCGGTAAAAGCAGAAGAAGTGGTCGACCGCTTCCGCAACGAACCGGTTGACATCATTGCCATTACCGGAGATTTGCTGGATCGGGAAAAAAACATTGGCCGCGCCATTGAATACGTGAAAACGATTATGAAATTACAGCCCGCGTACGGTACTTTCGTCGTGTTCGGCAACCATGACTATAAATTGTCTGCAGAAAAACTGACTCAGCTAAAAGCCGGCTTGGAGCGAATCGGCTCTCATGTCCTCGTCAACGAGACTATCACGTTTCAGCGGGATGGTCAAAAAATTCATGTCATCGGCGTCGATGATTATTCCACACGGCACAGCGATCTGGCAAAAGCGTATAACGGCGTTGATCAGGACGGGTTGAAGCTCGTTTTGACACACGACCCCAACCTTGTCTTGCAAATGAAAGACTTTACTTTTGATTACTTGTTGTCCGGTCATTTTCACGGCGGACAAATTCATTGGCCGAAACCTTATCACTTGGCCAAAATGGGCAAACTGCCGCGAATGAATATGGTCAAAGGCTTGCATTACTATGAGGGCCGTCCCTTCTATATCAGCGAAGGTCTCGGTCAGACCGGCGTGAACATCAGAGTTCGCTCCCGTCCGGAAATTACGTTGCACACTTTGCAAGCAGACTTTTCACCGATCGCTTCGTTTGTTCAGGAAGCAGCCGTCGGTCTGGCCCCTAAGTAAAAGACGGAAGGAACATGCACAGCATGCCTTCCGTCTTTTTTTTATTTATGTCAGCGGTCCAACATAACCGTTTCATTACGCCCGGTAGACAAAATGCCGATTCTCGTCAACAGGCCTGTTGCGCAGCGATCGTCTGGGCAATTTCCAGCCATAGTAAATGGACAGCATGCGGCATACGACAATGACGCAAAACAAAACGGACAAGTAAAAGTTATGCTGCGGCATCCCCACGCCAATCGCAACTCCCGCCAGCATGGCCCAGACCGCGTAAATTTCTTCTTGGAAGACAAGCGGTTTGCGGCTGGCGAGCACATCACGAATGATCCCCCCGCCGATTCCGGTCAAAACAGCCGCCACAATCGTCGCACTTAACGGATAATGCATATGGGTGGCGAACAGCGCTCCTTGGATGGCAAAAGCGGCAAGACCAACGGCATCAAGAAACAATCCCCAGCGATTCCAATAATGAATGAACTTGGCCGGCAATACGAAGACGAGCAGCATCGAAGCCAAGGCGATGGTAAACAAGTCGCCCTGTTCCCAAAATTGCCCCATCGGAATGCCCAGCAAAATATTCCTCAGCAAACCTCCACCGAAGGCGGTAACGAGCCCCAACACGAAGACTCCCAACAAGTCATATTCTTCCTCCATCGCTACAATCACACCGCTGATCGCAAACGCAATGGTCCCGATCAAACTAAACCATTCCCACGGCAAGCAAGTATAACCTCCTCTGACTTATCCTGTTGTTTTCAAGTCCTTGTTCATTATACCGATTTATCGGCTTTGTGCAATCTTTTTCGCTGGCTGACGGAGTGGTATCGTTAAACAGCTTTTTCCTTCATAAACACCCCCGCTCTGTAACACGCTAAACGGTAATAAGACTGCAGGGAGTGAGTTTGTTGAAAACGTTCTCCACCATTTTGGTTGCTATCGTTTTGATTGCTGTTATCGCCATTCCGGTTTACCGTCACAATGCGGAAGAGATGCAGGAGCCTCATCCCACGGTGACGTCGCTGGATTCGGCAGTGCCGCGGATCAACTATATTGAACAAGTGAAAGATACACGCCGCAACCTGGAAGGTCAGCCTCATATCAAGGAAATCCATCACAATGCCAAAGACCGCAGCCATTATGTAGAACATGAGGTAGTCGTTCGGTTTACTCCCCGCCCCTCTGCGGAAGAAATCAACAAATTACTGAAAGCGGTAGATGGCCATATTAAGCGGGATTACGGCAATGCGATGATTATTAAATCAAACTCGAAAACAACGCACGAATTAATGAAATACTTTGCCGAGCATCCCGATTCGATGTATGCGGAGCCCAACTTTTTATTGCTGCCCAATGTCATCCGCCCCAACGATCAGCTCTATGAACGATACCAATGGAACTTGCCGATGATCGGGATGGAGCAAAGCTGGGAAATCAGCGAAGGCAGCAAGGACGTTATCGTGGCTATCGTCGATACCGGACTTGATTTGCAGCATCCCGAATTCCAAGGAAAGGTTGTCTCTGGCTACAATGTGATCGAAGACAACAACAACCCGATGGATGACAACGGCCATGGCACCCATGTCGCCGGAATTATTGCCGCCAGAACCAACAATGCGAGCGGAATCGCCGGGATGTCATGGAACAGCAGATTGATGCCGATCAAAGCGATTGGTGCCGATGGTTCAGGGACCGCGTACGACATTGCCCAAGGGATCATTTGGGCGGCCGACCACGGCGCTGATGTGATCAATTTGAGCGTGGGCAACTATACACCATCGGCAGCGTTGCAGGAAGCCTGTCAGTACGCTTTTCAAAAAAACGTGGTGCTTGTTGCGGCAACTGGGAACGACGCCACCGATCAACCCGGTTATCCGGCAGCTTACAAAGAAGTGCTCGGGGTTTCCGCCGTCGATCACAATCGCCGCCGAGCCGATTTCTCCAACTTCGGCAGTTACGTCGATGTGGTAGCGCCAGGCGTAGATATTGCCAGCACCTACATTTACAGTGATTACGCCGCGCTTTCCGGCACATCCATGGCATGTCCTCACGTCGCCGCTTTGGCTTCGTTGATCCGTTCCGTCAAGCCGAATTTGAAAAACAGCGAAGTGATGGACATTATCCGCCGTACTTCACAGGATCTCGGCCAGCCAGGCAGAGACGATCTGTACGGATACGGACTTATCAATGTCAACGCTGCCTTAGAACAAGCCGGACCGGAACCGACAGCCAATCGAGCCCCTGCCGATCAAGGCGGATTCGGCGGTCTGATCAGCCGATTGTTCCAACGTCTTGGCTTTGGACTGGGCAGATATTAACCAAACAGGAGGAATTGTCATGAAAGCATGCATCGTGTTCGCTCACCCTGGCGACAGCAGCTTTAACCATGAAATTTTGCGGACGGTCATCGACGCTTGTCAGGAGAAGCAGATCGAGACAAACGTTCGCGATCTGTACAAACTCAAGTTTTCACCCGTGTTTGATGAGCATGATATGCAGGCTGTGGAGCGAGGAACGGCTGCGCCGGAAATATTAACCGAACAAGAGTTGATTACCGAAGCCGATTTGCTGGTGATGATCTATCCCGTCTGGTGGTGGTCGCAGCCGGCGATCCTCAAAGGCTACATCGACCGGGTGTTTGTGGACAATTTTGCCTTCCGTTACACACAAGCGGGACCAGTCGGTTTGCTATCCGGCAAAAAGGCAATCGTCATCACCACCACGCGGGAATCTGACAAGGAAATGGAGCAAAGCGGCATGGCCTCCGTCATCAAGAAGCAGATCGCGGATGGCATCCTCGGATTCATCGGATACGATGTCCAGCATAAAAATTTCGCTGCCGTTCCTTATGTCAATGACAACAGCCGTCAACAAATGTTGAAAGAGGTACAAGCGCTGATTGGCAGCGTCCCGGTCCCCGTCACAAGCTGAAAAAGAGCACAGTTGTTTACAACTGTGCTCCCTCTTTTTGCATCCGTTTTTTGGTGATGTAGTCCGTTTCATAATATTGCAGTTCATCCCGAAGCTGTTCAAACACTTTTGACATGGATAAGGTCAAATTGCGCAAATCGGCTGTAACAGGTTTCCGAAAAATAATCGCGTCCTGTCCCGTATAGGAGTAGCGACCATCCTCGTCATACACTTCGCCGCGAGGATAATAAAAGTTATTAATGCATGTGTGATACACTTGGTACAGTACTTCTTCGGCAAACTCCTCGTTAAATTTGGCTCGGCGCAAGGCAACGCCCAATTTTTCATAAGCGTTCTCGCAGTAAACCAACAGGTGTCGAAAATCGGAGAGATAATCGCGATAATACGCTTCGTACTCTTCCGGATCACCTGACTGTTGAACCAAACCGTTTAAAGTAGTCTGATTCAGAAACCGTTCCAGTTCCATGCTAACTTTTTTTAATCGCAGATAAGTATCCTCACATAATTGCTTTAAATGGTTCCCAGCCATAACGACCTCCTTGGGAGGAATCTGTCACTTTTTTATCATTGTAAAAAAACAAGACGGGATACACAAGAATTTTCTTTTTCCAATCAACTACAATCTTATTGAAATTTCTACAAACATCTCCGAACAAAAAAAAACCTGCCCGTGTCACAACAACACCTTCAGCAGGTTTTGCTCTTGCTTCAGTCGGTCAGGTTTAACGGTTTTGTCGTGTAGCCGATTTCATTCAGCAACACGCGCAGTTCGTCTTCATGCACATGGTCCCTGCCAATCCGCTGTGACAATTCGCTGATTCGCCGATAGAAAGCCGGATTGGTTGTCACATAAAGCTGATTAAACCGGGTTTCCGCCTGAAGTCGTGCGCGGATCTCTTCAACGACCAGCTGTTGCGTATGGTCCGGCTTTCCGGTATAGGGCTGAACGGTCCGCTTTTGCGTGTATGGGCTGTCCACTTCGTAACGGAGATCGGGCCGCGGACTGCCTTTTGTGCGGACGCCGACGATCAGGTTATCTTGATAAGAGATCACTTTGACATCTTCCACTCCGCCGATCGTTCTGATCCGATTCTGGAGATGCTGAATCAGCTGCGGTTCCCGCCGTTCCTCTCCGGTAACATAAAACATCGCCAGCATTCCCTTGTCGCGTCCGGCATTGTCATCTGATAAATTGTGTCCATATGCGTCAAATTTGGTTTTGTATTTGTTTGGCCCGAGATCTTCCATTCCCCTTTGCTTGTCGGGCGTACAGCCGGAAAGCATCGTCAGCAGGCCTGCCAACAAACCGAGATAACCGATTGTCTGTTTCCAAGATCCCATAAAAAAACCCCTCCTTCCACACCATTAGCTTGTGCGGAGGAAGGGTTTTTAACCGAGTTAAGATTCTCCTCTCCGGTCGAGAGTCAGCCTTACTCGCCGGTACGATTTATCTGCTTTCAAACTCGCCCTCAAATTTCTCGAATTCATTGTCCTTCACAGCAATGAGCGTATATTCTTCATAGGCGCCGCTGACCGGGACCGTGAATTCAAACGAACCGTCGCTTTCCGTTTGTACGTCATACTCTTTGTCAATCTCCAGCGTTACTTTTGCTCCCGGTTCAACTTGTCCCGAAACACGGTAAATGCCTGTTTTCCCCAATTGAACACTGCGGCCAAAGACGGTCTCCTCGTCAATCAAGTCGGCTTCCGTCAGCTTGGACGTATCTTGTTGGCTGGAAGCGGTGTCTGTCGCTGCAGGTGTCGTTTCCGCCGCAGCCGGTGCAGCCGCCTTGTCCGTGATCGCAACTGTTTGCGTTTTTGCTTCCCAGTTCACTTCATAGTTCAGCGCTTCAGCAATAAAGCGAACCGGCACGACAGTACGCTTGTTGATGATTTGCGCGGGAACGTCGAGGGTGATCGTTTCATTGTTGCGTTTCGCAATTTTTTGACTGACCACGAGGCTGACCTTGTTGTTGCCTTTTTCCACACTGACCGTGCGCGTTTTCTCATCCCAGCCTACTTGGAAGCCGAGCGCTTCGGCGATCGGACGGATTGGCACCAGGGTGCGTTGATTCAAAATCAACGGTTTTTGATCAGGAAAAGCAATCGCACTCGCATTGTATTGAACCTTAATATTGGCTTGCGTTGCGGTCGAAGTCGTCGCTCCCGCTGCAAACACGGTGGACGGGATCAGCGTAATCGCCAGAAAAAGAGCTGCCAGTTTCTTTTTAAACATTTCGATTCGTCACTCCATTCCAGATTAGTCTAGCCGCTCTTAATCTACTATAATATTTTTGATCCCGCAAGAATTTTGCTCAAATTCCTCAGGCGGTAAAAGGTGCCAGACACTTTGCCAAGCACCCGATCGCCTTTAGGAAAATTGATTCCACCTGGTGACTTGCTCGACAGCGAATCGGCTGGACGGCCGAGCGGGCTTGGCCGCTTTTCCGATCGAAATCAGCAAAATCGGCAGATAACGATCCGGAATGCCGAACACTTCCTTCAACTTTCCAGCATCAAACCCGCCCATCGGACAACTGTCATATCCCTTGGCCTTCGCCGCCAACATCAGGGTCATCGCGGCAAAAGCGGCATTTTTGATCGCTTCATCCCGAGCAGCTTGCGGATTCGTTTCATACAATCGATAAATTTGGTCGAGCAGCGCATCCTTGATTTGCTGCGGCAGTTCTCCTCTGTCGGCCGCTTCCTGGTAGACCGCTTCCGCATTTTGATCGGCTTGCAGATCGCCTAGTACCGCGACTGTAACAGAAGCTTCCACCACCTGTTTTTGCTGATTGGCGATTGGCAGCAATTTTTCTTTTGCCTGCTGCTCTTCAATGACGAGAAACTTCCAATGCTGCAAATTCCACGACGAAGGGGTCTGGATCGCCAATTCCAGCAATTCTTCAATCTCTTCATGCGACATTTTTGCGGTTGAATCATAGTGCTTGACCGCATGCCGCTCCCTCACCACTGCAGAAAAAGCAGCAAACGGGCTTGTCGATGTTGTCATGATCAGATCTCTCCTCCTTATGTAGTTAGTAAGATGTCCAGCAGCAGCCAACGATATAAGTCTGGAATGATTCTCTTGTATGTCAAGAATGACGAAACAACAAAAAGCCAATGGGATCACCATTAGCTTGTACACGTTTATTAAGGCGGAGGGAGAGGGATTCGAACCCCCGTGACGTTGCCGCCTAACGGTTTTCAAGACCGCCCCGTTATGACCACTTCGGTATCCCTCCATAGAACTTAATCATAACCGATTGAGGCCGGATTTGCAACAGACAATTTCCCCCTGCCGCCGTTTTCCCTGTTCCATTTTTTCAAAGAATGCAGAAACATGTCGATAGACTCTGGCGTCTAAAAGAATAGAGATGGTATGATTTCTCAGAACATGAATTTCACATCAAGGGAGAGGTTGGAAGAAATGCGAAAATTCCTAATGGTATTCCTATTGGCCATCCTGGTTGCCAGCTTCCCGGCATCCAGCTTTGCCGAAGACATGCCTGCACCTGCGATCAAATTGGGAGACGAGTTGTTATTCAGCAAGTTTCACGATTTGATCAAAGGAAAACGGGTTGGACTGGTGACGAATCAAACGGGCGTCAACAGCCAGGGAATCAGTACGATCGAAGCGCTGCGCCAAGATCCTGAAGTGACCTTGACCGCTTTGTACGGTCCGGAACACGGAATTGACGGGAAAGCGAAAGCAGGCGCAACCGTGACCAGTTATATCCATCCCGTGTATAACATCCCGGTATACAGCTTGTATGGCTCGACGCGCATGCCCACGCAGGAAATGCTCAGCAACATCGATGTGCTGCTGTTTGACATTCAGGATATCGGCGCCAGATCGTATACATACATGTCAACCCTGAATTATTGTATGATTGCCGCGCAAAAATACCAGAAGCAGATCATCGTGCTGGATCGTCCCAATCCGGTAGGCGGAACGATCGCGGAAGGCCCTGTCGCCGAAGATCCTTTTATCTCCTTTGTCGGCGTGGATAATATGCCGATGGCTCATGGCATGACGGCAGGCGAACTGGCCTTCTTTTTCAATCGGAAAATCGGAGCGGATCTCGTTGTCGTGCCAATGGAAGGATACACGCGCGGCATGATCTATCAGGATACTGGTCTCAAGTGGGTGCCCAGCTCTCCGATGATTCCTGACCTTGAATCCGTATTTGGCTATATGGCCACCGGGCTCGGGGAAGGGACCGGTGTATTTCAATCCAACTTCCGCTGGATCGGCAGCAAAGGGTTGGATTCCAACAAGTTTGCCGCTCTCCTCAATCAAGCCAATTTGCCAGGCGTGCAATTCATCGCCGAGCCACGAGGAGCAAACGGCGGCGTGAAACTGCAAATCAACGACTATCATCTGTTCAATCCGGCGAAGACCGGCATTTACGCCTTGGCCTATGCTCGACAATTGACCAATTTTACCGTACCGAAAAGCGGATCGACCATTGTCATGTTTGACAAAATTATGGGAACAAACAAAATCGGTCAATATTTGGAGAAAAATCTGTCACCGCAGCAAATCGAAACAATGTATGCTCAGGATTTGGCCAATTTCAAAGAGTTGCGCAAATCGTACTTGATTTATGGGGAGGAGCCTTATCAACCGGTTGCGCCGTTGATTGGTCCAAACCAAAACGGCAATACCGCTGTCTACGGCTGGTGATCTCGCCTTATAGCAAGCAATGCAAAAAGCCGCCCTTTTCCTCTTTTAAGGAAAGGGCGGCCTATTTATACACGTCTTCCTGCTTACGCTTCTTCTTCTGCGACCGTTTCCAACGCTTTGAGGAAATTGATTACCGGATGAGCGCCGGACAACGCCAACTTCTCATCAAAGACAAACAGCGGAACTCCGGTAATTTGCAATTCCTGCGCAATGGACAAGTCTTCCTCGAGGTCATCCTGCGCTTCATCGCTGAGAATCTGCTCGCGGATTTGTTCCCCATCCAACCCGTTTTCTTCCGCAATCTTCACCAGAACGTCAAGATCGCCAATGTCCAGTCCATCCTCAAAATACGCTTTATAGATTGCTTCAACAATGTCCGACGCTTTCTCCTCCGGCGTCAGCTTGATCAATATGTGGGAAGCAACCGTATTGGGCCGTTTTTGCACGCGGTCATAGCGGAAATTCAAACCGACTGCCTCTCCCGCTTCGGTAATGCGGGCAAGCGCCTCATCGAGATTCCCACCGGTAATCGCCTGCATTGTTTCATGAAACGGCAAACCTTCTTTCGGTACGCCCGGGTCCAAAAAAAATGCTCTGTAACGAATCGTGACAGGCTCCCCTTGCCATTGGGCGAGAGCATCCATCAAATTCTTTTTGCCAATGCGACACCACGGACAGACTGTATCTTGAAACACATCAATAATCATTCGGGCTTCCTCACTTTGTTTAGAGTAGAATACGGCTTAGCGCAAACGGAAGTTTAAAAAAACCGATGATCTGTTGAATCATCGGTTTTGCTCTCGTTTTTATGGCGGAGGGAGAGGGATTCGAACCCCCGTGACGTTGCCGCCTAACGGTTTTCAAGACCGCCCCGTTATGACCACTTCGGTATCCCTCCGCGTTGTTCACTTGTTTTTGACAAGTATTAATATAGCATATTCATTTTATGTTATGCAAGGCTTTTTTATAAATTTTTCGCTGAGCGTGCCCAATCGCTCAAACTGCCCGGCCGTGTTGCGACCGGGCGGCAATTTCCTTACTTTTTGATCACGACCAGTTTCAATTCTGTGAGCTCTTCAATGGCATATTTGATTCCTTCCCGGCCCATGCCGCTTTCCTTCACCCCGCCATAAGGCATATGATCGACACGGAAGGTGGGAATATCATTGATGATCACCCCGCCGACATGAAGCAGATCTGCCGCACGCAGCGCCAGCGAGAGGTCCCGCGTATACAGCCCCGCTTGCAAACCGTAGCGCGAGTCATTGACCAGCGCGATCGCTTCTTCCACATTCTCCACCTGATTGATTACGACAACCGGACCAAATACCTCCTGACAGGAGACTTTTACATCAGCAGGTACATCAGTCAAAATCGTTGGCGTCAAAACCGTGCCTTTGACCTCTCCCCCTGTAACCAAACGTGCGCCCCGCTGTTGCGCTTCGTCAATCCATTCGACCGCCCGCGCCGTCTCTTTGGGGGTAATCATCGCCGAATAATCGCTGTCCTCGGAGAGCGGATCGCCGCCCTGAAGTTTCTTCGTTTCCGCGACAAACGCCGACAGAAAGGCATCATACATTTCCTTGACTACGTAAATGCGCTGTACGGAGATACAAACCTGGCCGGAATAGGCAAACGCTCCAAACACACAGCGCGCAACGGCTTCTGACAAATCGACATCTTTATCCACGATGACTGCGGAATTGGACCCAAGCTCGAGGGTAACCCGCTTCAAGCCGGCCCGATTGCGAATCCCGATCCCTACATTTGGACTTCCGGTAAAGGTGATCGCCTTGATGCGAGGATCAGCGACCATTTTCTCACCGACGACTGCGCCGCTGCCGGTGACGACGTTCAGCACGCCTGCGGGCAGGCCGGCTGCTTCCGCCAGTTCTGCCAGGAACAAAGCGGACAGCGGAGTTTGCGACGCCGGTTTGAGTACAACCGTATTGCCTGCCGCCAGCGCCGGACCAACCTTGTGCGCCACCAGGTTCATCGGGAAGTTAAACGGCGTGATCGCCCCAATCACTCCCAACGGTTCGCGTACCGTATACGCCAACCGGCCTTCGCCGCCGATCGCCGCATCAAGCGGAATCGTTTCGCCATGGATGCGTTTTGCCTCTTCTGCGGCGAATTTGTAGGTCTGAATCGTGCGGATCACTTCACCGCGCGCCGTTTTGATCGGTTTTCCCGCTTCCAGCGCGATCAGTTTCGCTGCCTTTTCCAACCGTTCTTCCAGCAAAGCCGCCAATGTATATAAATAATGGGCACGCTGATGCGCTGGCATTTGCCGCATCACGCCAGTCGCCTGCTCTGCCGCCACAATCGCTCGTTCGATGATCTGTTCATCAGCCATTGGAATTTCGGCGATCATTTCACCGTTATAGGGGGCATACAGCGGACTGTAGCTGTCCCCGCCAACCCAATTGCCGTTAATATAAAACGATTTTTTCATTTCAACTACTCCTCCGATCATTCCGGGGTGCACAACTCCGTCAGTACACCCTCCAACACATCAAGTCCTTCGTTCAACTGTCCCTCGGTGATGACCAACGGGCAAAGGATGCGGACAACATTGCTGTACAATCCTGCCGAGAGAATAACGAGTCCGCGTTGATTGCAGGCTTGAATAATTTTTGCGGTCAATTCTTTGTCAGGTTCTTTGCTTTGTTTGTCGCTGACGATTTCCAGGGCACACATCGCGCCTATACCGCGCACATCGCCCACTTCCCGGTATCGTTGGCGGAATTGCGCCAAACGGTTCATCAATTGGGTTCCGATCAACTGTGCTTTGTCAGGCAACGCTTCCGCTTCCATCAGCTTGATCACTTCCAGCGCTGCAACGCATCCGAGCGGACTTCCGCCATAGGTTCCGCCGATTTCGCCGGGATTCGCGGCATCCATAATCTCCGCCCGTCCTGTCACGGCGCTGATCGGCAAGCCGGCGGCAATCGATTTGGACATTACCATTATATCAGGAATGATTTCGTAATGTTCGATGCCAAACAGTTTGCCGGTACGGCCAAAGCCGGTTTGCACTTCGTCGGCAATGAACAGGATGCCATGCTGTTCACAGATCGCTTTAACCCCTTGGACAAACCGCCTGGACGGGATGATAAAGCCCCCTTCGCCTTGCACCGGTTCCATGATCACGGCGGCGACCTCATCAGCCGGCACTTCCGCCAGGAAAAAGTCTGCGAAGCGGCGAAGCAACTGCTCATCCAGCTGCTCGGCGGATAGCTCGTAAGGAGCGCGGTAATAATACGGGTAATTCATTTTGTATGTTTCCGGAGCAAATGGACCGAATTGATATTTGTAGGGACGTACCTTGCTGGTCAAACTCATCGCCATCAACGTCCGGCCGTGGTAGCCGCGTTCAAACGAAATAATCCCTTTGCGCCCCGTATATTTTCGCGCGAGTTTGACGGCATTTTCGACCGCTTCCGCACCGCTGTTCAGGAAAAACGTTTTTTTGCTGTGATTGCCGGGCGTAATCTCATTCAGTTTTTCGGCCAGTTTGACATAAGGCTCATACATCATGACATGAAAACAAGTATGGAGATAATTTTGCACCTGTTCCTGAAGCGCTTTGACAACGGTGGGCGGACAGTGTCCGGCATTGATCGAACCGATCGCGCCGGCAAAATCGATCAGCGTATTTCCATCGACATCCGTCAACAACGCTCCTTCCGCCTTTGCCACAAATGTCGGCGAGGTCGTGAACGGACCGCGCGGAACATTCGCTTCTTTGCGTGCCCATAGTTCCCGGGCGATCGGACCAGGCAAAGGGGTTTTCAATTCAATGTATGTTCGCTTGACCGTGCTCATTCGTGGTTCAGCCTCCTCGTATTCTTTGTTTTCAACGCGGTTCGTTTCAGACGACCGGACGGACTATTCAGCCGGTTCACACCACCGCAAAATCGTTAACGCAAAAATTGCGGCACATTGAAAAATGTCAGCAAGCCGAATATATTCATTGGGATAGTGGGCCACTTCCGTCACACCCGGCCCGATCACAATGGCTGGCGTATCGGCAAGCGCGGTCAACAAACCGCCGTCTGTCCCCCAAGGGGACGCCGCGATCACTGGCGCCTTGCCCGTTACGGATTGAAACGTTTCCCCCAGCAGCCGCATCAACGGATGATCGGATGGAACGCTGCCGGGAACCCATTGCGCCCCAAACCATTCCACTTCCACAGGATGCTCGGCGAACCAGCTGTCTTGTTCGGCCAGCCCGGCCAGCGCCTGCTTCATCTCCTGCTTTGCCTGCTCCATCGTTTCATCGGGTGCAACCCCCATGCGCCCTTCCATTTTGACCAAATCCGGCACAGAGGATGGCCATTTGCCGCCTTCGATCACACCGACGTTGATCGGGATCGGAATCGGCAATTCGGCGTAAAGCGGGTCGCTGAGCCGTTCGTTTCGGCGTTTCTCCAAGCGGGCAAGCGCGGCCAGGACTTGCGTGCTTTTCTCGATCGCGCTCACCCCTTCATAGCGTGTACCGCCATGTGCCGACCGTCCCTTGATTCGGAGCCGGAACCACATCGATCCTTGCTGTTTCGGAAAAATTTGCATATTGGTCGGTTCGGGAATCAACGCGGCATCGGCGCGATAGCCGCGTAAAATCGCCGACAACGTGCCGGCGCCGCCGCTCTCTTCCTCGACCACACTCTGAAAAATGACGTCGCCTTTCAATTTCACCCCCAAGTCGCGCAACACTTCAATCGCCAACAAGGAAGCGAGATTTCCGCCTTTCATATCGGTCGACCCGCGGCCATACAGCTTGCCGTCGACGATCTCTCCGCCAAAAGGGTCCTGCTTCCACTGTAAGCGATCCCCAATCGGCACCACATCCACATGTCCGTTTAAGATGAGCGAGCGCCCACCGCCCGTACCTTTCCAGACAGCGGCCAGATTGGGGCTTTCAGAAAAATCGAGCCGCGGCGAAACGAAATAAGGATGTTGGCTCAGCTCTTTGCCGTCCATATACCAGAGATCCACTTCCAAGCCGAGCTTCTGCAAGTAGCACGCCAGCTGTTCTTGCAGTCCGCGCTCGTTGCCTTGGACCGTCTGCTCCCGAACCCAGCCTTGCAACAACTCCGTGGCCGCTGCTTGTTTGCGGGCCAACTGCTTGTGAATTTTTTCGCTCCATTCTTGAATCAAGTCTGCCATCTCGTTTTTCCGCCCTCCCATTAATGAAAAATGGCTACCTCTCCGTCCGTTTTCAGTTCCGCCTCTGTGACAGCAATCACATCGGCCAAAGAATACGGCTCCATCACCTCGCGCAAATAAAGCCCGTCTTGACGAACCTCCAGCACGGCCATATCCGTAATGATCAACGAAGCTGCTCCTTTTGCCGTCAGCGGCAAGCGGCATTCACGGACTATTTTCGAACGCCCGTTTTTGTCCAGATGGGTGGTCAACACCATCACCTGCTTCGCTTTTTGGGCCAATTCCATTGCTCCGCCCATCCCCGGCACCCGCTTGCCGGGAACAATCCAGTTGGCGATGTCGCCGGTCTGACTGACTTCCAGCGCCCCCAATATCGTCACATCCAGCAAACCTTGGCGAATAATCGCAAAGGCGGTTACGCTGTCAAAACAGGATGCGCCGGGAAGCAGCGTGACCGGAAATCCGCCTGCATTGCAAAGCATCGGATTCTCTGCTCCCCGTTCCGGACGGGGGCCGGAACCGAGAATACCGTTTTCTGCATGAAACACCACTTTCACATCAGCAGGAATGTAGTCGGCCACCAATGTCGGAATGCCAATCCCCAAATTGACAATCATGCCCGTTCGCAGTTCCTGGGCCGCTCTTCTCGCAATTCGTTCACGATAGCCCGCTTCCCCTACTCCCATGCCCATTTCCAGTTCACCCCTCCGCTTGGTACGATCCAATCGACAAATACCCCCGGTGTGACAATCGTCTCCGGATCAAGCGTCCCGGTTTCGACGATCTGCTCCGCTTCCACGATCGTAATGTCCGCAGCCATCGCCATCAATGGGTTGAAGTTGCGGCCAGTGGTGTCATACAGCAGATTGCCAAAACGATCGGCCTTGCTGGCATAGATCAACGCCACTTCCGCCCGCAGCGGCAGCTCCAGCAAATATTCCTTGCCCCCAACCGACACTTTTTGCTTTCCCTGCTCAACGATCGTTCCCAGACCGATATCGGAAAGGATTCCCGCCAATCCGACGCCGCCAGCGCGAATTCGTTCGGCCAAAATCCCTTGCGGGGAAAACTCCACCGTCAGCTCGCCTGCGGTCATCTGTGCCCCTGCGTTCGGATTGGAACCGATGTGGGAGGCAATGACCTTTTTTACGCGCCGCTCGGTAATCAAGCGGCCAACGCCAATGTCCGGAAAGGCGGTGTCATTGCTGATCAGCGTCAGCTCGTCAATCCCCCGATCCAAAATCGCTTGAATCAGGCTGGGCGGATTGCCAACGCCGCCAAATCCGCCGACCATCAGCGTCATTCCCGAACGAAGATGTTGCATCGCTTCTTCCAGCTCTACCACTTTGTCCAACCGTTTGCTCTCCCTGTTCATACACGACCTCCTGATTCGCTCGCCAGGACACCGGCGTTGACTTGTTCCTGCACTTCGGCGATCGCGGCATCGAGCAATCCGATCATTTCATCAATCTGTTCTGGCGTGATGATCAATGGGGGCGCGACGATGACGGCATCCCCAGCCATTCCGTCCAAACCGCCAAACGCCGGATAGATCAGCAGTCCTCTGCGGAAAGCCGCTTCCAACACCCGCTGTCCGATCCCCAGAGACAAGGCAAACGGTTCCTTGGTTGGCCTGTTTTTGACAAATTCCAGACCTGTCAACAGCCCCAATCCCCGCGCTTCCCCGATGAGCGGGTACTTTGCGGCAAGCTGCTGCAATCTCTCCAGCAAATAACGGCCGTTTGCCGCCGCTTGCGAAACGAGGTCATGCTGCTCCATATATTGAAGAACAGCGAGCGCGGTCGCTGTCGACTGCGGATTGGCACTGTAGGTATGCCCGCCCATGATCACACCGCTGCCGGCTGCAATTGTCCCGACGATGTCATCGCTGGCCAAAACTGCGGCGATTGGCGTGTACCCCGCGCCCATCCCTTTGCCCAAAGCGATCAGGTCAGGGTGGATTCCCCAATGCTCGACCGCAAACTTTTTCCCCGTTCGGCCCAGTCCGGTCATGACCTCATCGGCGATCAGCAAAATGTCGTATTGATCGCAAATCTCCCTGATT
Organism: Brevibacillus fulvus; assembly: GCF_016908525.1. Taxonomy (GTDB): domain Bacteria; phylum Bacillota; class Bacilli; order Brevibacillales; family Brevibacillaceae; genus Brevibacillus_G; species Brevibacillus_G fulvus. The sequence goes on along the minus strand of NZ_JAFBEB010000001.1, from coordinate 11,135 downwards.
CGCTGAAAGTAGCCATCGGGCGGCACAACCGCTCCCCCCGCTGCGCCGATCACGGGCTCTGCGATAAAAGCGGCTACATGTTCCGGACCAATTCGCAGCAAGGCCTGTTCCAGTTCATTTGCACAGGATACAGCGTACTCTTCCAGACTCATGCCGGCTGGCCGGCGGTACGGGTAGGGTGCCGATACGGCCGGATAATCGTTCAAGATCGGAACGAACCGTTTGCGGCGCAACACGTGTCCCGACATCGACAAAGCGCCTTGGGTAATGCCATGGTAGCTCATCCAGCGGGAGATGATTCTCGTCTTGCGCGCAAATCCTTTTTCCTGCCAATATTGAATCGCCATCTTCTGAGCCGTTTCCGTCGCTTCCGAACCGCTGTTGACAAAAAAGCTCCAGTTCAATCGATCCGGTGCCCACTCGGCCAGTTTGGCCGCCAATGCTTCCGCCGGCTCACTCGTGAACTGCGCGCGATAGGCAAAGGAAACGCGGTTGGCCTGTTCGGCCATCTTTTCGATTATTTCCGTTATTCCATGGCCAATGTTCGCCGACACGGCTCCCGAACAGCCATCCACATAGCGCTTTCCGGTTGCATCGTACAAGTAAATGCCTTTTCCATAGTCAATCAACGGGTAGGCTTTGCCCAACTCCGGTTTGATCAAATGACTGCGCATCCATTTAGCCTCCTGTCAGTTCTTGTTGCTTTTATCGTAGCGCGGGCGGCCGCAGTCGCCATTCTCCCAACTGACAGAAAATGTTTCGGCAATAAGCGAAATATTTTGTACATTTTGTATAATGGAAACAGACAGAGAGGGGGAGACGTTGCGATGACGATAACGATCCGCGAAGCGATTCAGCTTCCCGATATGGTGCAGACCCGTCTGGTTGCCGGCGAAGCTGGATTGGACAATGTGATCCGCTGGGTGACGATTGTCGAAATTCTGGAAGACGTGACCCGGTTGCAGGAAGGGGAATTTTTGATTACCACGGGGTATGGGTTGCAAGACACTCCGGAGAAGATGGCCAACTTTATTCCCTCGCTGGTGGCGCGCAAGTTAAGCGGCGTTGCTTTGCACACCGGCTTTTATTTGCAGGAGATACCCGCTTTTTTGCGGAAGATGGCCGACCGGCACAGCCTGCCTTTGATTGAGATTCCGGCCCAGCTGAATTTCTCCACTGTTACACGCGCCATTTTGCAGCCGATCATCAACCGGCAGTTTGAAACAATGGCTTATTCCGCCGCCATCCATCACCAGATGATTGAGGCCGCTCTGTCGCATGGCGGACTGCCGGCGATCGCGAAAATCCTTGCCGAATTGACGGGAGGACGGGTAGAACTCAGCGATGTGTTTGGCGATCGCGTATTAACGATCGGCGATTCACCGGAAACGTCGATCGACAGCCAAACCGGCTTTACCGTCCCGATTCGCGCCCATCTGGAAACCTACGGCCAATTAACGTTGACGAAACCTCAAAACCAGTGGCAGGAGTTGGACTATATCGCCATCAAGCATGCCGCTACGCTCTGTGCGCTGGAATACATGAAGGAGCGGGCTATCGTTACGACGGAGTGGCGCATGCAGGGAGATTTGGCCGAGGAGTTGTTGCAAGGCCGTGCCACCGCCGGCCGGGAGTTGGAGGCTCGCAGTCAGATGCTCGGATATTCCCTGACGGGCCGCCACTTGGTCGCGGCAATCCAGGTCGGACAGTGCGGCCCGGCCGCTTTGCCATCCGCGGAACAATCTACCCGTGTCAGTACCATTGTCCAACGGCTGGTTGCCCGCAAGCAGATCTCCTGTTTGTCACGGCAGCGTTCCGATCTGTTGCTGCTGCTCCTGCATGCACGGCCGGAAAATGAACGGTTTTTGCGCGATTTCGTCAAGGAATGGACTCGGCTGTATCCGCAGGAACCGGTGCAAGTTGGCGTCAGTCTGGCGCGGTCGCAGCTATCCGAACTGGGGGAAGCGGCCAAAGAAGCGATTTTTTCCGTGAAGACGGCTCCGTTGGTGGGGGGGAGGCGTCACGTGCTTCGTTATGATGAGTTGCAAGGCTACCAATTTTTATTTCCCTTTCACCAGCAGGCGCAACAATTGGAGATGCTTTGGCGCCCCCTTTTGGCAAAACTGCTGGAGCACGACCAGAAGCACGGGCAGCAGCTGTTTGAAACGTTACAGGTCTATTTCCGGCAAAACCTGAACGGTCTGCAGTCAGCGCAAGCCTTGTATATACACCGCCACACTTTAAAGTACCGCTTGCAGCAGATTGAAGAAAAAACAGGCTGTGACCTGAGCGACCACGCGCAACGCTGGCAGTTGCAGCTGGCAGTGATGGCCTATCGGCTGCACCATCTTCTTTATCCGGAGGACTTGCCTATTCCCAAGTCGCTTTAAGCGGCTTGACCCAAATATTCATATCTTCAAAACCGGAAAAAATCGTGCAATTGTTGATTAATCTTCCGCGATACTGATAACCATGCTTGGCGGCGGTTACATTCATCCCCAGCGACAAAGCTCTCGTTAACGTGTAAAGGTAGTAAATGCCGAGCTCTTCCATTTTCCGTTGCAAGGTAGTAAACAATGGCTGCATCAAGCTGTTGCCAAGATGATCGGGATGAGTCACACAATCGGTCAATTCCGCGGAACGATATTTCCGGCTGACTTCAGCCGAGGCAGCGCAGACAATCGCATCGTTCCACTCAATGACAAAATAGTAGGTCGATTCGTTCATTGTTTGACGAATGTAGGCAGGATCATCTAACGGGGTCGGATAAGTAGAGAATACTTGCTTGTACAATCTGGCCATTTCTTCCGCATCTGCCGCATGTGCAGCCCGCATGCGGTAACCGTTTGGCAACGATTTTGGCTCTCCGCTGCCTGACTTTGCCAGGCTGATTTGCATGATTTCATCGGCCAGCGTCCCGGCGGCAGAGGCAGCCCGTTCTTCAGTCAGAAACCAGGATAACAAATAGGCATTCTCTCCGGCGTAAAAGCCGTCAATTCTGCCCTCTTCCCGATAGCCGGTTTGAACGAACGTTTCCTTTTCCGCTTTTCTGGCATACACAATCAGTTTGCTGGCAGACTCCCGCTTGGCTAACGTACACAGCTCCTGGTGGATCGCTTCTGTCTCACCGCCAGGGTGACCAAACAGCTTGATCCGCTGATTTTGCCGGTCAATGATCAATTCGCCGCGCTCTATCATTCGCGAAACATTCATCTCCGCGTCCCTCCTCTCTACGCATTCATTCTAGCCGGGAGAGACCGTTGCGTCATTCGCCATACTGTATAAACTTTTGCGAATCTGTAAATGCGTTCGTGCCAGTGTACCACGTTCGTGCATATGCTAATCAGAAGCAGATTTATGGTGAGGAGGGACTTCCCATGTCGCTCGCAGGCAAAACCGATTTTCGGCTGGTGCTCGTTCTCTTTGTTCTTTTGGTCATTGTCCTGACCGTCCTTGACAGTTAGCTTCGCCTCAGGCTCCCTTTTTTCGCAGAGGGAGTTTTATTCTTCTCGGCAAGTCAGCCCGTCCCCCGGCATATTTATCTGGTATGAAGAAAAGCCGACTCTGGCCATACCCGCTTGTGAAAGCGCCAGTTTGGCAGAGGAAGGAGGATTCCTTGCCATGCAACCGCTCATCTTTGCCCATCGCGGTGCTTCCGGCCGCTATCCCGAGAATACGTTGCCAGCCTTTCAGGCAGCCCTGCGCCATCACGCAGACGGAATCGAATTGGATGTTCAGCTGACCAAAGATCAGCAAGTTGTGGTCATCCACGACCACTTTCTGGATCGGGCCACAGACGGAACCGGACTCGTTTCGCACCATACATTGGCTGAACTGCGGCAATTGCGTGTCGGAAATTGGCTGGATGAAAGACTCCATCCCACCACGATTCCAACTTTTGAGGAAGTGTGTGCCTTCGTCGCTTATACCCCGTTGCTGATGTTGGTCGAACTCAAAAACTTTTTGCTGCCGCAGCCTTCACTTGAGGAAAAAGTGATTGAGCTGATCAAAAAATATCAATTGGAACATCGCGTGGTCATTTCTTCGTTTAACTACGACAGCCTGCTTCACGTCAAACAGTTGGCGGGCGATTTGCGAACCGGCTTGTTATACATCGGCCGTTTGCGAACCCCCTGGGAAATGGCTTTGCGGTTTCAGGCGGATCAATTGCACGCTCCGCAAGAGGAAATAACGGCCTCGCTCGTCGAGGAAACGCGGCGGCATGGGTTGACCTTGTACGGGTGGACGATCAATGATGTGAAAGGGATGAAAAATCTGGCGAAGTTGCAAATTGACGGCATTATTACAAACTATCCGTTGCGGGCCTATAAACAGTTTTCGAAAATGAGCAAAAGCAATTTGCGATGATTCATCCCCCTCTGCTTGACACCTCTTCCCGGCTTTCCCGCTGGACAGCATACATACGGCGCTGGCGTCGATGAACCATCCCGAACTGTTTTCGGCATGAACAAGTGTATCGCGCCGAACGGGAGCAGGACAGCTATGCCGTGACGTGTCCATCCTCGGCGAAACACACTGAACGAAACGGAAACAGCCCCGCCAACGGTACAACCTGCCGCTGGAGGGGCTGTTATTATTCGCGCCAATATTTCCCTTGCCAACTGTTGCGCTGCGCCAATTCTGCGTCAATGCCGTTGAGCACTTCCCATTTGTTGCGGCTCCACATCGGACCGATCAACAGATCGGCGGGACCGTCTCCCGTAACCCGCTGCACAACCATTTCCGGCGGCAGGATTTCCAATGTATCAACCACCAGTTTGGTGTACTCTTCGCGTGTCAGGAACCGCAGCAATCCTTGCTCATACTGTTTGACCATCGGTGTTTTGCGCAACAAATGAAGCAGGTGAATTTTGATTCCCTGCACATCAAGTTTGGCTACTGCACGCGCGGTCTCCATCATCTCCTGCCTGCTTTCGCCCGGCAAGCCGAAAATAATGTGCGAGCAAACCCGGATCTTGTGCTTGCGCAATTTTTCCACCGCATCGAGATAACATTGATAATCATGTCCGCGGTTAATCAAAGCGGATGTCCGTTCATGGATCGTTTGCAAGCCCAGTTCTACCCAGAGGTAGGTGCGTTCGTTCAGCTCTGCCAAATATTCGACCACATCGTCCGGCAAACAGTCGGGGCGGGTGGCAATCGACAGGCCTACGACATTTTCCTGTTGGAGGATAACTTCATACATCTCGCGCAGTTCTTCAACCGGCGCATAGGTGTTGCTAAAGGCCTGGAAAAAGCCGATATATTTGGCATGCGGCCATTTTTCATGCATGCGGCTTTTTACATCGTCAAATTGTCTCACCAAATCCAGCCGCCGATCTCCGGCAAAGTCGCCCGATCCTCTGGCACTGCAAAAGGTGCAGCCGCCGATCGCTACTTTTCCGTCGCGATTGGGGCAAGTGAATCCTCCATCGAGGGGCACTTTAAATACTTTATCCTCAAATTGCTGGCGTAAATGATAATTCCATGTATGAAAGCGCTTGTCTCCCCATCGCCGGCCTTCAGGGACAATCAGCGAGTCGGTGCTCGTGTTCATTGCCATAACTCCTTTCATAACCTGACTTTTTTATTCTAACAGGTTTTTATGTAAGTTCGCGATAAGTAAATCCTGCTGGCATAGAGAAACGAGCTGTGATCCATCCTATGCATGTGCCGCTCTGTTCTAAAACGGCCCCGTTCGACAAGGAACAAGGAAAAGGAGGAGCATCCCATGCCCAGTCAATCGTTCGCCCCTCACGAATGCCTCGACGTCCATGAAATTATCGGGTTTAAAACGATTTGTGCCGAAAAAGCGCAGGTTTACCTTTCCCAAGTGAACAGCACCGAACTGCGCTCCCTGATCCAGCAAGATCTCCAGGTGAGCCGTCAGCATCTCCAACAATTTCAGCAAATCTTCGGCCAATAATCGCTGCCAGGAGGAAAGATGCCCATGAGCACAACTGCCGCTTCCGGCGTTTCTGAAAAAACAATCGCCCTTGATCTGTTGAACTCGGCCAAACAAGCAGTGATGTTGTACGCGCGTGCGATCAATGAAGCGCAGAACCAACAGCTCCGCAATGTCCTGGAGAAACAGATGATGGATGCTGTCCATTACCAGCAAAGTCTGGCCCAATTTGCGATCCAGCAAGGCTATTATCAAGCGAAGATGGAACCGATGCAAATGGTTAAGCAAAATTTGCAGGAAGCTTCACAAGCGATGGGCTACCAAATGGTGTAGCCAAAAACGACAAAAACCACAAGGAGCTTCCCTGTGGTTTTTGTTCATTCTGCAGTTCGCTATTGTTGGATCTCTTCGATCCGAATCGCCCGGCTGTGCACCGTATGGCTCCAGACCTGGTTCTTCTTTGTAAAGAACGCGTAAAAGAAAATCGGCAGCCAGGTCAAGAAGAAGAAAGGCAAAAAGATCAAGCCGATGTATCCTTTCAGCGGTACCTTATCCAGATACAAGGCGAGGAATGGCAACAGGTAAAACAGCCCGGTGGTCGTAAAAACAAACCAGTCCGGTAACGGCTGAACGGATGGGGTCAGCCATTCGATATCGAAGAAACGTCCGGCAAACAAAATGGACATAAATGTAACAATTAGAACATACATCGGTTGAAACAGATAAAAAGCAGCATCCAGCATTCCCAGTTTCATTTGTTTCAACCCATTTTTACTGACCGAGCCGATGTAACGTCCCGCTACATCGTAATGACCTTGCATCCAACGCAACCGTTGACGCATGGATGATTTCAAGTCAATCGGCTTCTCGTCGTAAACTTTGGTGTCATGCGCCCACGTCGGGTAAATTCCCCGTTCGATGCAACGTGTGGCGAACTCCAGGTCTTCGGTCAGGCTGGTTGCTCCCCAGCCCATTTCCTTAAGCAGTTTGGATTCGATACACAATCCGGTTCCACCGAGTGTATTTGGCAATCCAAGGTTATGGCGTGCCAGCTGCCACATCCGGTTTGTAAACCAGTAAGTAACCGCATAAGAAAGCGTAATCCACGAGTCAAACGGGTTTTTGGAATCCAGGTATGCCTGAATCACGCGAGCCCCTTTGCAGAGCCGGTCGTTCATCACCAACAAAAAGTTTTTGTCGACCAAGTTATCGGCATCAAACATGACCACTGCATCGTACTGTTTCGGCATGGACCAGAGGTTCTCCAGCATCCACTCGATGCCGAATCCTTTTCCCCGTTTTGTGTTGTCGAAACGTTCGCAGGCAATCGCACCATGCTGTCGGGCAATCTCCGCTGTGTTATCGGTACAGTTATCACAGATGACAAAAATATCGTACATTTCTTTTGGGTAATCCAGTTTTTTTAGATTTTCAATCAGGGGTGCGATGACTGCACTCTCATTATGGGCAGCAATCAGCACCGCAAATGTTTTTTGCGGCTTATTTGCCACTTCTTCTTTACGACGAAATAACCCTCCACACGAAACCAATGTCTGGTAAGTACTCACGACACCTGTAACCGTTGTAATTCCGATGATTAAACCCTCAATTATCTCTTTTAGTATACTCATTTGTCTACTCCTCGACCTAAACTCGATCTTGTTTCTGTTCCGTTTAGGTTAGTGATTACTTCCAAATTTTCTCTATTTACAACATCACATTGCGAGTTTACATCATTTCGAGCCTTGCCGCAATCATACAAAAGTGGCAAAACAAGAAACTATGCTTTTATCACCTTTCCCCCGTTTCCACCTTTCTATTCCTCTAGGAAAACGGTCAGAAAAAAAAGCCTCCCCTTCGAAGCTTACTTGCCTGTTTGATTGAAGAACTATGCCCGAATTTGTCAATGGGCTTTTTTATATAACGTTGCACTGTCTATGGAATCATGCTCACGTTCCCCAATGGGCTGCAAACGGACTGCTTCTGTATCATATATGTGCCAATCCGCTGCTCCAGTTTTTTCTTTGCACTCCTCGCCAATAACGAAGTATACACAGCGCTTCTCTTGGCGTCAATACGCATTTTTTCGCATAGAACCAGATAATAAGGCTAGTTTTACTTATATTCCGAAAAGAGATCTTTAGAACGATTTCATCATCCATTTCTCTCGTTCTTTTGGCATGTCTCATAGATCGCTATTTTTTACCGGGTATTTTATGTCAACTAGCTGCATCAGACAAAGAATCACCTCGGTCCAAGCGACTAATCTTCCTCTTTTTTCCGGACAATGGTCAGGATAAACGGATCATTGACGGTTAAGCCATTTCTACCACCAATGAACTGCCGATTTACGCCTAACTGAGCACAAAACGTGAAAAACCTCCCTTGGACTTTTGTAGTCCGCAGGAGGTTAACAACTATGTTTCTTCCTCGCCAACAAAGCCCGTTGCAGCGTAGATCCTTCGGCGTCTGCCGTAATCATTTGCTACACAGCAGTGTTGCTAGACAATTTTAAACAATATGGCGTCCCAGGAGAGATTCGAACTCCCGACCGACGGCTTAGAAGGCCGTTGCTCTATCCAGCTGAGCTACTGGGACTTAAGACAGATGGAGGGAGTACCCGGATTTGAACCGGGGATGAGAGTTTTGCAGACTCGTGCCTTACCCCTTGGCTATACTCCCATATGGGGCGATCGATGGGAATCGAACCCACGAATGTCGGAGCCACAA